>CADAIJ010000014.1 GCA_902787955.1 uncultured Erysipelotrichaceae bacterium | reverse complement strand
ATGTTGTTCCCGTGACTATCCCCCCTAATGCAATGACTGAGGTCACTATTATTGCAGCAGTTTTAATTGTAGCCTTGTTTGTTTTGCGCTTTATTTCACTATCATCTTTTAAGTCGTTAACTTCTACACCAAAATAAATCGCTAAAGCCATTAAAGTTTCTTCACTTGGATTTCCATTGCCGTTTTCATATTTAGCAATAGCGGATCTAGAAATATGAACAGCATCCGCAAGAGCTTCTTGTGTTAGTCCGTTTTCAGTTCTTAATTTTTTGAGTTTTTCTTTGAATTCCATAAATCAGCTCATTTATATTTTAGCTTTTTTTCAATAATATGTTTGTTACTTATTGTTACTTTTATTTATTGTCCCTGTTACTTTGTATTTTTGAAAAGAATTATAAAAAAACAGTACTGACATTGACTATCAATACTGTTGTTTGCACTTGTCTAGAAAAATAAAGAAAATACCGAACCTATCGGCCCGGTATTAAGGTTAGTTGGATTATTTTTTATTTTTCAAAAGCTTTGACGATTAAAGAATTGAGCTTTTTGACAAATTCTTGCTTATTAGAAACATCATATCCCTCTAATAGCAAGGCTTCATCATATAAGACAGAAGCATAATTCTTAACCATCTCATCGTCTTGTTCAATACTAGCGAAAATTTTAAATAATTCATGTTCTGGGTTGAGTTCGAGAACTTTGATGGATTTAACATCTTCTCCCTCACCTTTTTCTTCATTGATTGTCTTTTCCATTTCCATGGATAATCCTTCTTTTGTGGAGATACAAACAGGAGAATCAACGAGTTTAGAAGAGATGATGACATCATCAACATTCTCTTTTAGAGAATCTTTTAGATTATCTAATAATCTCTTATGTTCTGCGGTGACGGATTCCACTTTTTCTTTTTCTTCATTAGTTAATTCATCACTACCTTCACTAGCGATAGATTTGAATTCTTTCTTATCGTATTCACGCACCATCATGATAGCGAATTCATCAATCTTGTTATCAAATAATAAGACATCGATTCCTTGCTTTTTATATTTCTCTATCTGCGGTAATAGCTTAATGCTGTCGAGGTTACTACCAGAAGCATAATAGATGTATTTTTGATCTTTTCCCATTTCTTCCACGTATTGTTTTAAGGAGATATATTTATCTTCTTGTTTTAAGGAATGGAAGATGAGTAAATCATTTAATAAATCTTTTTTAAAGCCATAGGAAGAATAAATACCATATTTGATATGCTCACCAAACGATGACCAGAATTTGAGGTATTTATCAAAGTCGCTATTCTTTAATTCTTTTAATTTATCAACAATCTTCTTTTCGACGTTATCTGCGATAGTTTTTAAAACTGGTGAAGTTTGTAAGATTTCACGGGAAATATTCAAATTAAAAGCGTCTGAATCCACTAAACCTTTAACAAACTTTAAATAATCTGGGATTAATTCAGGGCATTTATCTTTAATGAATATTCCTTTGGAATATAATTGCAAACCTTTTTCGAAGTTTTCACTATATAAATTATATGGTTGATGAGAAGGAATGAATAATAAAGCGCTATAATCAACTTTACCTTCAATGTTTAATTGAATAGATAATAATGGATCTTCATAATCGGAGAATTTACTCTTATAGAATTCATTTAATTCTTCTTGTTTAACTTCAGATTTATTCTTTTTCCAAAGTGGGACCATTGAATTTAGCGTTTCTAATTCTTTATATTCTTCATATTGGCCTTCAATTTCTTTACCATCTTTATCTAATTTTGGTTTAGATTTAGTGACATTCATCATAATTGGATAACGAATATAATCACTATATTTCTTCACCAATTCTTTAATGCGGTAATCAGATAAATAATCATCATAGTTATTTTCTTTTGTGTTCTTCTTTAAATGAAGGGTGATGGTTGTGCCGACATCTTCTTTATCACATTCTTCAATTGTGTAATTTTCTTTGCCATCAGAAATAAATCTATGGGCTTTTTCATTTTCTTTTTTACTAGTTACTTCTACTTCTTCCGCAACCATAAAGGCACTATAAAAGCCAACGCCAAATTGGCCGATAATATCGACATCTTCTTTGTCTTTATTCTTCATCTTTTTGACGAATTCTTTACTGCCGCTTCTGGCAATTGTGCCGAGATTTTTAATCATCTCGCTTTTATTCATGCCAATACCATTATCACTAATAGTGATGGTTCTATCTTTTTTATCATAAGATAAGTCAATTTTATATTCTTCTAAAGCTACCTTGCCATTACTTGTTAAAGCGAGATATTTTCTTTTATCAATCGCATCAGATGCATTAGAAATGAGCTCTCTTAAAAAGATCTCGGAATTGGAATATATCGAATTGATCATCAAGTTTGTTTCTTTCATAAACTAGCCTCCTTTTAGCACTTGAACTCTTTAACTGCTAACATATATGATTTTACCAACTTTTAGCACTCTGTCAACTAGATTGCTAATTTTTCTTCTTTTTATGGGATTATTAAGAAAAAGTACATATGTGTACTTCGTTCTATTTTGTTATATTAAATTAATTCTTGATTGTCTTTTTCACACTTTTATAAGCCTACTAAAGACTAATAGATCAAATGTATCGTAAGCGTGCATCTAAGGTAGTTCAAGTCCTGTCAGCAATCTAAAAACTTTCATCAATGGTGTAGCAATTGAGGATTTTGATACATATTCTTCAGTTATTGCTTATCCACCATAATCTATGAAAGCCATCGAAAAACATTAAAAATGGGTAAAAATGCAAGAAAAAAGACCTGATAATGAGTATCAAGTCTGTTCATATCGTTTGGTGCCTCCTGGCGGAATCGG
Organism: uncultured Erysipelotrichaceae bacterium; assembly: GCA_902787955.1. GTDB lineage: Bacteria > Bacillota_I > Bacilli_A > RFN20 > CAG-826 > Fiminaster. Next base: position 217 of record CADAIJ010000014.1, on the reverse strand, counting down.
ACCACCAATAGATCCTTACCATGGATCCGTTATACCACTTAACTAAGGAGGCATTTAGTCAGCGTAGTAAATTATAAACAACATTCTTCCTTATAACAAGGGAAAATATTAGTTTTTTATTTATGGTTTTAATCTATTTATTAGATTATAAACAACTGCAGCGGCGACTTCTAATTCGTGGCGAGATAAATATCCACTCTTAAGAGCGGCCTTAATA
>CADAIJ010000013.1 GCA_902787955.1 uncultured Erysipelotrichaceae bacterium | reverse complement strand
ATTTGAATTTGGTTCACTTCTAAATAAAACATGAACATGGTCAATATCATGATTCCATTCTTCCAAGACAATATTGTAATTATCTTGGATATATTCAAAGATCCCTTTGAGTCTTTCAGATATTTGATCGTTTATCACATTTTTACGATATTTAACTACCAAAATAAGGTGAAAATGAATACTGAATACTGAATGGTTATTATTCCTTAATTCCACATCTATATTATATCATTATTTATAATTATATAAAACAAGATTACGACAATATTATTTTTTATTACGACTGATATATAAATATAACTAAATACTTAAGTTTATATAATATGATATAGATATTATATTTATATATCAAATAAGTTGTTGAGCAATTCATCCCCCACCTATAGAGCTAACCATCGATGAAAAAGATTGCTTATCACAATATCGATGTGGTGGACTTCTTGCTTATTTATGTTAAATTTATTGCTATAAAATATATTGGAAAGAAGGATATTTTATGTCGGATTTCAAAACAGTACCAATTACATTAGTTACCGGTTATTTAGGTAGTGGGAAGACTACTTTAATTAACCATATTTTAAAGCACGCTAAAAACCATAAAATTGCTGTTATCGTTAACGATATCGGTGAAGTAAATATCGATGCGGATTTAATCGCTGAAGGTGGTGTGGTATCTGGACAAGATGACTCTTTAGTGGCCCTTTCAAATGGCTGTATCTGCTGCACATTAAAAGAAGATTTAGTTAAACAACTCGCTGATTTAGTTAATTCAAATATGTTTGACTACATTCTTATTGAAGCTTCAGGTATTTGTGAACCAGTCCCAATTGCTCAAACAATCACTTATATGGAAGGTGAATTTGAAAGACAAAAACTTCCTAAGTTCTATACATTAGATTCAATTATCTCCGTTACAGATGCTTTAAGACTTAAAGATGAATTCGGATGTGGTGAAGTTTTAAACGAAACTGAAAGAGGCGAAGAAAACCTTGAAAATCTTGTTATTCAACAATTAGAATTCTGCGACATTGTTTTATTAAACAAAGTTAGTGAAATTACCAAGGAAGAATTAAGAAGAGTTAAACTCGCAATTAAAGCAATTCAACCAGAAGCAAAAATCATTGAATGTGATTACTGTGATGTTGATATTGATGAACTTGTTGATAACCACTTATTTAATTTTGAAAAAGCCGCGGGAAGTGCTGCTTGGATTAGAGAATTTGAAGACTGGGACAACGAAGTTGATCATAGTGAAGAGCATCATCAGGATGACGACGATGACGACGATGAAGATGAACACGATCATGATCATGACCATGAACACGAACATGAAGAACATCATGGACATCACCATCACCATCACGGTGTAGAAAATGAAGAAGAAGGCACAGCCTTAGAATACGATATCACTACCTTTGTTTATTACCGTAGAAAACCATTTGATGATCGTTTATTTACTGAATGGGCTAAAGGTTGCTTAAAACATAAAATCATAAGAGCGAAAGGTATTTGTTACTTCTCTAATGATGAAGAAAACTTATACATCTATGAAAGCGCTGGAAAACAAAGAATGTTATCCTGCCGTGGTAAATGGTTATCAGAAAGAATTAGTAAGCAACAAATTGAAAATCTTCTCAAAACCGATAAGAATTACGCTCACGACTGGGATGACACTTATAAAGACAAATTAATAAAATTAGTCTTTATCGGTCAAAATCTTGATGAGAAAGCAATTAGAGAAGAATTAGATAAAATCTAATTAAGTATGTTAAAGAGGTCATTTTGAAAATGTGATCTCTTTTTTATATAAGTGTGGCACATTTGTGGCAGTCACTGTTCTACAATATAACTACAAAAAGGGAATAATTTTTATGAGAGAAGAATTATTGAAAGGCCTAAGTGAAGAACAAATCGCCAAAATTAAAGGCATTGATAACGCTAGAGATTTGCTTCAACTTGCCAAAGATGAAGGTGTTGAATTATCAAACGAACAATTAGAGGCAGTTAGTGGCGGTAACTGTGATAGTGGTGCATGTCCAGATTGTGGTTGTTATCAAACAAATTATTTCGATAATGGCTACACCAGAAAATATTACTGCGCTAAATGCGGTAAACTTCTCCGTGAAGGACCATCTAGATAATATAATTTTGTTATAAACAAAAAGAGCTACCTAAATTAAGTAAAATGGGTAGCTTTTTTAATACCTTATCTTAAAATATTTGTGAATAAAATTAACAAATAAACCGCTATAAAATTATTATTTAGGGTTGAATTTAGCACTAACTATCTTATAAGATAAAGTATCAACTTATTTATTCATTAAGAATATGATGAAAAGAATTTGGGTTATTGTCGCGAATATATTAATCATCATTTCGATGGTTGTTTTCGTATTTATTTATTCTTCTTTTGAAGCAAATAACATTCAAAAAACCCAAATTGAACACTTTGAAAATACCACTGTCACAATGGAACGCGTCACCGAAAACTATTTAGAAGGTGAACAACGTATTTGTGATGTCTGGGCTCACTACATCAATAGTCAAGATATGACGATGGATGATGCTATTTCCTTTATTCGTGTTTCTCACGTTTTAAAATCTGCTTCTGCTCACATTATTTATAAAGATGATACTCTCGCTGGTAAATCTACTAAGCCAAGAAAAGGCACTACTGATGATTACCACGTTTCATATAAGGATTTTGATTTTCTAAAAGACCTCTCTTGGATTCATGAAATCGGAACCTCAATTAATATCTCTAGAGCGTATACAGACTCAATTAGTGGTGATCAATCAATCGCTTTCTGCAATTTCGTCACTCTTCATGAAGGTGGAACTGATAAAGAAGCCATCTTACTTCGTGTTCTTCCAGAGGCTGAATTAAGGGAAAAATGTTTATTCCATTTGGAAGAATTTAAAACTGCAGAACTTTCTATCATTGATGTTAATGGAAACTACATCATTAAAGGTCAGTCTTTTAAGAACTCTAGTTTCTTTGAATTCTTTAAATCATATAACAAATTAGAACCAGTCGCCCAACAAGAGTTATTCAATAAAATCATTTCATCTACAGGTTCATTTAGTATGTTTAACTCTAAAGACGAGAAATGTATTGTCGCGTACACCCCATTTGATGAAGCTGGTGGATGGACTCTTATCAGTTTAATTCCTATTAAAAACTTAAATTTATCCACTCAAAACTGGTTACTCGTTGGTGTTATCACTACGGGCTTATTTGTCTTATTCATCTTTGACCTCTTAGTAATGCTTTCTTTAAATAAGAAACTTAAATTAACCGCCAAAGAAGCGGAATCTGCTAGCAGAGCGAAAACTGATTTCTTATCGACAATGTCACATGATATTCGTACCCCAATGAACGCGATTATTGGTCTTACTACAATCGCAGAGAAGAACATTAACGACCAGAAATCCGTAAGTGAAAGTCTACGCAAGATTAATTCTGCTTCTAACCACTTATTAACCTTAATTAATGATATTTTAGATATATCTAAAGTTGAAAGTGGTAAGCTTAACTTCACCCCTCAATCATTCTCTATTGTTGAGACAGTTGAAAACTTAATGAACTTATCTCAACCAATGATTAAAGATAAAAACATTAACTTTAGTTTCCATATTAGTCGTATGGACAAAGAGCATTTATACGCTGACCAACTTAGATTAAATCAAATCTATATCAACATCCTTTCTAATGCGATTAAATACACTGAACCAGGTGGAAGCGTAACTGTGGATATGAAAGAAGAAGATAGTCTAAAAGAAGGTTCAGTTAAACTTACATATCGTGTCTCCGATACCGGTATTGGTATGTCTAAAGAATATATGGAACACCTATATCAACCATTCTCTCGTCAAACCGATAGTAGAGTTAATAAAATTCAAGGTACTGGTTTAGGTCTTGCTATCACTAAACAAATGGTGGACTTAATGAAGGGCACGATTGAATGTGAAAGTGAACAAGGCAAAGGCACAACCTTCACCGTTACATTAGATATTCCAGTAAGTGAACATCAAAGAGGCGAAATGAAACTCGAAGAAATGGATGTTTTACTCGTTGATGATGATGAAGTTTTACTTGAAACTGGATCCGATACCTTAAAATCTTTAGGCTTAAAAGTAGAAGAAGCTTCCAGTGGCTTAGAGGCGCTTGGTATGATTAAGCATCGTGAAAGCACTGGCAAGAACTATGACATAGTCATCATTGACTTAAAGATGCCTGATATTGATGGTATTGAAACAATCAGACGTATCCGTGAAGAAATCAAAACTAATGTCCCAATCTTATTAATCTCCGCTTATTCATATTCTGATGTCGAAGAAGACGCTAAAAAGGTTGGCGTTAATGGCTTCTTAACTAAACCTCTATTCCGTTCCACTTTATATGATAAATTAAGTGAAATTTTAGGAAAACAAACTGAATCTGATGAAGCTGAAAATGATTATAGTGATTTAGAAGGCAGCAATATTCTTATCGCTGAAGATAATGAAATTAACTGGGAAATTATTTCTACCTTACTTTCAATGTATGGAATTAATACAGAACGCGCTGAAAACGGCCGTGTCTGTGTTGAAAAGCTTAAAGAAGCCCCAGAAAATAAATATTTACTTGTCTTCATGGATATTCAAATGCCTGAGATGAACGGTCTTGAGGCCACAAGAACAATACGTAAATTTGAAAAACATTGGGCTAAAGATATTCCAATTGTAGCGATGACCGCGGATGCTTTCTCTGAAAATGTCGCGGAATGCTTAAATGCTGGTATGAACGCTCATATAGCGAAACCAATAGATATTAAACTTGTCATGAAAGTGATTCAAAAAATCAAGGAGGAATCTAAATTATGAAGAAGTTATTCAACATTTTAACAAGTATTGGCGCAGTAGCGATGCTTGTTTCCTGTGGAAATAGTGGGGGAGACACCACTGAAGGATTTAAGCCTACTTTAGATCCAGAAACTAAATGTTCAATCAAAGTTATTGGAGACTATAGTAACTTTGAAGCGTTAGAAGAAGAGTTTGATAGATTTAACGAATATTATCCAAACGTTGATCTCGCTTATGAAAAGATTGATGGTTATAACAATAACCTTGCAACTGTTTTAGAAAGAGAAGATAAGCCAAACATTTTCTTCTCTTATACTTGGATGAATGGAAACGATAAATACAAATCAGTCTTCGACCATATGGAAGAATTATCAGATTCTAATTTAAAACTTAATTTAGACTCAATCCGTCCAAGTCTTCTTACTCGTGATAAAGATAATAAAGTCTTTATGGTTCCAGTCTTCTCTAGAACATATGGAACATTAGTTAATAATGACTTATTTAAGAAAGAAGGCTTAAGTATCCCTAAAACATGGAATGACTTATTAAGTGTCTGTGATTCGTTTATCGAAAAAGGCTACACTAGTCCACTTATGGGATATAGTTTAAAAACATCCAGCTCTTTAATGAATACCGTTGCGTATCCAGCTTTCTTAGCCGCGCTTAAAGATAACCCTGAAGCATTTGCTAAAGCTAATAATCTTGAACAATCCGCTGGAGTTTATATGAGAGAATCACTTGAAAAAGTGAAACAACTCATTGATTCTAAACGTATTAATCTTGAAGAATGCGATAAGATTAGCGATAACTATACTAAAGTTATCATGCGCTTCTTTGAAGGTGATGTTCCAATGATGATCTGCGCTGGCGATACAGTTTCAGGAACTAAAAAACGTGAAAGCCAATCCGAAGCTTATACTAAATCGCCATTTACTTATACATATCATCCAATCCCATTAACCGATAAGGGTGGTTATTTCGTTGATAGTCCATCAGTTGAATTCTCCGTGAATAAAAACTGTAATGACTTAGATATGACTAATGAATTTATGAGATTCTTAGTTACTAAAGAAGAGCTTAGCAATATGGCGTCATTAAAACGTTTAGTTACTCCAACCAAAGAGATGACATTTGACCCAGTCTACGCTCCATTTAATGAAGTTTCTTCTGATCACACTATTTTACCTGAAGTTTTAGGTGTTAAAGATGGTCTTTCTATCCAAATTAGAGTGGCTTCTTATAGAGTTGGAAGAAAACAATTAACTATTGATGAAGCAATTGAGCAATACGGGAGTTTTGAAGATAAATAAAATGAACGAAAATAGAGATAAAGATTTTGAAAGACATCACACGTTATTAATCGTGGATGACGACGAAATTAATGGAGATATATTATCTTCATTCTTTGAAGCGGAATTTAATATCATGCGTGCCTTTAATGGAAAGGACGCTCTTGACTTATTAAAACAAAATAATGATGTTATCGATCTAGTTTTACTAGATATCTTTATGCCAGTTATGGATGGCTTTGAAGTTTTAAAAGCTAGACAAAAAGATTCTGATTTAAGAAAGGTTCCATTTGTCATTATGACAAGTGAAAGAGAAATTGAAAAAGAATGCTTAGTTATCGGAGCGAATGACTTCATTAAAAAACCTTATGATAACCCAGAAATAATCATCGCTCGTGTTAAACGAATGATTGAATTATATGAAGATAGAAGCATCATTAAAGAAGTTAAAAAAGATAAACTTACAGATCTTTATTCTTTAGAATTCTTTAAGAAATTCGCTCACCAATTCGATATTTTAGAAGAAAACTCTCCTAAAGACATCTTATCGATTAATATTGCTAAATTTCATCTTGTTAATGAACTATATGGCCATCATTATGGCGATATCGTTTTAATTAATATTGCTACTTACTTAAAGTCTTATATCACTAAAGTTACCAAAGGTATCGCTTGTAGAATGGACGCGGATGAATTCGTAGTCTATTGCTTACATCATGATGATTATAGCGAATTTATTAAAGGTATTATTAAAGCAATCAATAATCCTGGAATTCATGTCCATGTTGGTATCTATCCAAACGTTGATAAAGATTTAGATAAAGATATCGCGATTGGTAGAGTCATAAGTGTTCAACAAAGCATTAAAGAAGACTTAAATAAAGTCAGTGCGCTTTATGATGAAAAAGCTCAAAATAAAGCTTTCTTTGAAGAAGAATTAATTAACTGTTTTGATGAAGCAATTGAAAAGAAACAATTTCATGTTTTCTATCAACCTAAATATTCAATTCAAGGTGAAAGAAATGTTTTATCTAGCGCCGAAGCTCTTATTAGATGGATTCATCCAAAACATGGGATGATTTCTCCAGGAATCTTTATCCCGCTTTTCGAAGAAAACGGCTTAATCCAAAAGCTTGATAATTATGTCTTTAATGAAGTAGCTAGACAACAGGCGGAATGGTTTAAGAAATATCATTTCTATTTGCCAATTTCCGTTAATGTCTCACGAGTGGATATTTATAACCCAGATTTAGAAAAAGAAATTATTGAAGCAGTGGATAAATATAATATCCCTCATGATAAGTATTATATTGAAATCACTGAAAGTGCCTTCTCTGAAAATATCCAAGAAGTTATTGATTTAACAGTTTCACTTAAAAATAAGGGATTTCTTATCGAAATTGATGACTTTGGAAGCGGATATTCTTCCTTAAGCGCTTTAACCGAATTAACTTTTGACGTTGTTAAAATTGATGGCAGTTTCATCCGTAAAATCGATCGAAATGAAAAGAATAAAGACATTGTTAAGATGATTCTAGATCTATGTAAGCGTCTTAAAGTTTTAAGTGTTGCAGAAGGTGTTGAAAACGAAGAATATTATCATTTCTTAAAAGATAATGGCTGCGATATTATCCAAGGATATTATTTCTCTAAGCCATTACCAGTTGATGATTTTAATAAATTAATTGAAAAGGAATTAGATTATGAGCGTTAAAGAATTGTATGAATCTTTTGGTGGCGACTATAATAGAGCGGTTCAAACTATGATGAACGACGCTTTTATAAGTCGTATGCTCACTAAATTTATTGAAAAGAATTCTTATGAAGATATTATTATTTCCTATCAAAATAAAGACATGAAAGGTATATTCGAAGCTAGCCACTCCTTAAAAGGAGTGTGTGGTAATCTTTCCTTAACCCTTTTATATGAAAAAGCATCAGTTTTATGCGATAAAGTTAGAAACCTTAATGAAGGTGAAACGGTTAACGTTGACGCTGAAGTTAATGAACTAAAAGAAAGTTACGAAAAAATCTTAACTTTAATTAAATCTTTCCTAAATAAATAAATTTTTTAAAAGTTTACTGAAAAACACTTTTTGTATTTGCGACCAAAATTATACAATTACTTTATATTTGTTATGAAAAAGCTAGTTTTACCATTATTAACTTTGTCAATCCTTGGTTTAGGATGTTTAAGTGCATGCAATAATCAAGAAAATAAAAACGATATTGAAGTAACTTTACCAGACGCTTTTAAAAATAGAAACTTCTGCTGTGTTGTAGTTGCTGGATACTTCGATGGCGGTGCTGCTTTAATTTTTGATAATGATTTAAAACCACAAATCCAAAACATTTCATATCATGTCGATTTTTATGATATTGGATTTGAAGCAAAACCAATAACAAAGGAAAAAAATATGTATTTCCTTCCTTTTAAAGTTACTGATCAAATTATTGATGATGGCTATTTTAAAAATAATAACGAATATAAATTCTGGCTATCGTATGAAGATTCAAAATATTATTGTGGGGTATCTCCTAACGACCCATCATTAACAGAACCAGTTGCTACTTTAATGGAAGGCACGATGTAACTAAATTATCTTTATTAGAAATATAGGCGCTCATATATGGCGCCGTTTTTAATAGATAAATATATAGGGACTCGACTATTTGGGACAATTTTTCCAATTTTTTTACATCTTTTTTATAATGTTATTCTTTAGTATTTTGTATGTATAAATCTCCTTATTTAAATTTATTTTAAAAAGTGTGGCACTTTTGTGCGCTTCAATGTGCTATCATTTCTAAAGTTTTTTGGAAACTGTAAATTTTTAAAGGAGAAAGAATAAAAATGAAAGAAAAACTAGTAATGTTCCTCGTTTCTGCTGTATGTGTTATTTCATGTGTAACTGTTACTGGTCTTGCTATTAAAAATAGCACAGGCGACCATCCTGCTATCATTAAAGCGGAAGACAAAACATATACTTTAACAATCAACTCATCTCTATATACGGGAGCTGGCACTTCTGGAGTCGGATATACTACAGCTAAAACCACAAGTGGCACTGATATTAAAATTAAATATAACAAATTATCTCCATTTGAAGCTTTTGATAAAGGTGTTCAATCGGGGTTCAACACGATGTCAAATGGTTCATACATTGAAATCTTAAGTAATGAAGATATACACGGACTTGGCGGTGTTAGAAACATTCAGTTTAATTCTACTATCAAAAGTAGTGGAGATTTGAAAGTTAGTTATGGATGGGAAGAAGGCATTTATGTAAGTTATATAGAAAAAGATGTTGCTTATACCCAAGATCCCCAATCATATAACTTTTCGTTACCTGATAACCCCTCCTACATTAAAATCGAATTTAATGGGAGTGCTTCTGATAAGATGGGGCTTGGTTCAATAGCTTTTACTTATTCTTGTGAAGAGATTGATAATCCTTATGCTCTTGTTAATGACTTTTATTTACGAAAAGTAAGCGACCATTATGAGGTTGTATCTTATGTCGGTTCAGAAACAAATTTAGTTGTTCCTAGAAAAGTTGTTCTTGGAGAAAACAACGAATTACCTGTTACAGGAATTGCTGATGGTTTTAAAGCTGCATATGGAAATGAAAATATTGTAAGCGTAGAACTTCCTGATACAGTAACCAAAATAGGTACTGAAGCATTTATGTGTGATTCTAGCGATGATTCAAAACTAACATTTATTAATTTAGATAATGTCACCTACATTAGCGATGATGCTTTCTTAAACTGCGATTCTCTAGGTGAAAGTAAAACATTAAATGTAGGCAAAGTCAGTTTTGTCGGAGAATTTGCTTTCTCCGGAACATATCTCGCAAGTAGACAACTCATTTTTAGTGCTTCAGCCGTAGAAATTAAGTCAGCTGCATTTTGGAATTCGCAAATTGATACTATTTCTTTCAGTCCTGAAACAAATTTAACATTACATACTCAATCCTTTTCTCGTGCTTCATCTTTAACAAGTTTAGTACTTCCTGTTGTTATTAATGAATTACCAAGATTTGTATTAGAAAAAACAACTTTACTTACGGATCTTCGTTACGCTGGAACTGTCGAACAATTTAACGCTATTTCCAAAGGAAGTACTTGGCGCAAAGAATCCGCTGCTACTGTTGCTCATTGTTCTGATGGAGATGTTAATCTCTAATTGCTAAAGCATTATTGATTAAGCCACCTTCGGGTGGTTTTTTCATACCTAACATTTGAATAATTATTTCATTTAAAAAATCAAAGCAAAATTTTGAATATTTTATCATATAAAAAAATGCTATAATTAACCCATAAATAAAGGAGATTAATATGAACACTAAAAAACTATTATTCATTATACCTCTAGCAATCACTTCTTTAGTTTCATGCGGAGGTGGTGGTGAACCATCTAATGAAACAATTAAGTTATATGACGCTAATAGTAGATTAATTGGTACACCAAAACCAGATCCGTTAAACCCATCACAAACTCTTCCAATGCTTGAAGAAAATATCCTTACTGGTAAGCTACCTACTTATCATCATAAAGATAAAGGTGATGTTCCTTATGTTAGCGTTAAAGATTTAGCGTCCGCTGTCGGAAGTGCTTTACAACTTGTTATTGCACCAGGCATGACAACTGAAAATAAATCTGACGGATTCCATTTATATTCTCAAAACAAGAAAGGTGAATTCGTTATCGACGCTGATAAAGATATTATCAAACTCAAAAACGGACAATATTTTGGCGCCCCAATTCTTAACGAAAATAACGGAATTGCTGGAGATTATATTAATTTTAGAGGCAATTCCATTAAAGAAAGCGATAAGACTAAAGTTTATAAAGAAGATGGAAGTGCCGCTCCTGAATACGATACCTTTGATTTTGGAAAATACAATTTTGATATCGTTACTAAAGATAATGAATGCTATGTTCCAATTGAAGCGTTCTCCAAAATTTTATTTAGAGATATTAGTATTGACTTAGCCTATAACGGAAGTGAATACTTCTCTAATATTTCTAATAGTTCGTTCTTAGGCTCCTTAATTTATTCTTCCGAAGGCTACTTCCATGGCGCTAGTGGTATTTACTCTCCAAGTAAGTCTAAAGCCGGAGGTGAAGCCTATCGCTTTGAATCCCCAACTCAAAAATTAAAAGAAGGTAGTCAAACCGAATATGAAGATTACACCAGATTCTTAGTTCTTGGTGAAGATGGCGCAGGCTATTCAATGCTTTGTAAAGGCAAAGAACTTGATCCAAGTAAAGCAGTCGAAGATGTTGAAGCTAGTTATAGCTACCTTTGGACTAAAAAAGGTGACATCTTAAAAGTTAGTGTTTCAGATAACGGAAAAGGTTTAGGCGATTATCAAATTCACCTAAATAAAACTAATGTCTTCTCCAATAGTGTTTCTAAAGAAGTTAGTGAATATAACTACAACACTCTTCGCTTTATGTTTGACACTATCTATGGATTAAAAGATATCAAAGGTTACAAAGACGCTACCGCCTTCTTTAAAGAAGCTGGCGTTGATGATGGCTTAAAATCCAATAAAATAAACGAATATAACGCTGCCTTTGGTAAATTACTTGGCTATATTGATGATGGCCACACCGCTTATTCTAATTTATCTCATTATTCCGGAATGGATGAACTTGATAACTTTGATACTTATAAAAAGACTTCTATGTCTGGTCCAAGAATTAGTGGTCTTGGTAGTAAATATAAAACATATATTGCTGGTAGAATGGCGATGGCTAAAAAACTAAATCCTGATGACTTAAATCCTAATGATCCAACATATTATCAAGGTATTAAGTTCTCTAATGATAAACAAACCGCAATTATTGCCTTTGATGCTTTCCAACATAACTTTGATGAAATTAAGAACATGAAGGAATTATTCCCAGATGATTATTCCATTGATGAAAATAACTATAACATTCAAACTAGAGCTAAATTAATTAACTCTTCTCCAGATGGATTCTCTCAAGCCTTCAAGATTTTAGACATTATTAATAAGACTGATAAGGTTGTTAAAAATGTTGTTATTGATTTAACCACTAACGGTGGCGGTGCAATTGCTACAATGGCTTATCTCTCTGCTTTCTTTAGTGATGATCCACACTTTGTTATGAAAGATATTAATAATGGTGTTATTAGAGAATATCACTATAAAGTCGACTTAAATGGCGATGGTGTCTATGGTGGCGCAGGTGATACATATAAAGATAAATTTAATTTCTATGTCTTAACTAGCGGCTTCTCCTTCTCTTGCGGTAACTGCTTACCAGGTATGGCTAAAGACGCTGGCGCTAAGATTATTGGCGAAACTAGTGGTGGTGGAACTTCTCCAGTTGGTGTCTACTTTGATGCCTTAGGTTCCTACTTCAATTTATCTAACCACTACGACATGCTTTATAAAGTAAACGGAAAATACGTCCAAAACGATTCCGGTATTACATTGGATTATGCTTATCCATACGCTGATGGTAACTGGTATGATCCAAACGCAGTAGATACATTTATTAAATCATTATAAGAATAGATTACCCCACTTATGTGGGGTTTTTCTTTGGGTTGAATAACTGAATAAATTATGTATAATTATTAAATAATTATGGAGACCGTCATTGAGTATTTAGTTCAAAACTGGGGTTTATTACTTGTCTTAATAGCATTTGCTATTATGCTTAAAGTAACTATCTTCCTTGATAAACATACAATAATTCGTATGTCTATTTTAATTGCCTCTGTTTTTGTTTTATCAATTATCGTTTATATTGAATTCCATCTAGGGGAAATAGGTGGGTATGTTGAATTAAGAAGGGCCATAATGGCGATACGTTATAGCGCAACGCCGATCATAATCGCCCTAATTCTTTATGCTTTAGTTAGAAAGATGCGTTGGTATGTAATTCTTCCAGCGCTTGCCTTTGCAATTGTTAATGTAATTTCGATTTTCACTGGAATTGTTTTCTCTATTAACGAAGCTGGCGAATTAGTAAGAGGACCACTTGGCTACTTACCATATATTGCTGTAGGCGGTTATAGCGTTGTTTTAATCTTTGTTTTATATCAACAAAGTAACAAGCAAGCCTCAGAAATCTTCCCAATTGCCTTTTTAGCATTAGCGTTAGGGTCTGGTTTAATCCTCCCATTTCTTTTAGGAAAAGATTATTCAAAGATCTTCTGCACTACAATCGGGGTAGCGTTATTCATTTATTACGTTTTCTTAATTTTACAATTAACGAAAAAAGACGCGCTCACTGGCTTACTTAACCGTCAAGCTTATTACTCTGATGTAACAAAGAATAAAGAGATCACTGCCTTTATTTCTATTGATATGAATGGTTTAAAAGCAATTAACGATAATCAAGGACACGTGGCAGGCGATGAAGCTTTATATACTTTAGGTCGTTGCTTTGCAAAAGCTTCAAAAGCCAAACAATCAGTATATAGAATCGGTGGCGATGAATTCATGATGATTTGCCATAAAACTTCGAAAGAACAATTAGAAGAATTAATCGAAAAGATTCAAAGTTATGTTGATGAAACAGAATACTCTTGTTCAATCGGATATTGTTACGCCCCTGCTGGAACAAAAGACCATGAAGAAATGATCAAAGAATCCGATGCAATGATGTATGCCAATAAAGCCGCATATTATTCCAAATTAGGGAATAATAGACGTAGCGCTTAATAATAAAATTTTCCCAAACACCGCGGTTCTGCGGTGTTTTTTACTTTGTTTACAAGAATTCGAAAGTGTTTTTATAGAAATAAAAGACAAAAAGATATGAGTTGTTATAAAATAAAATTACAAGTATGGTTGCATTAATAATTCTTCTTGTTTTAGGAATAATTATGTCGACTGTTTTTATCGTGAGTAAAGTTATTAATTACTCCCTTAAAACTATTGTTTTTAAAACTATCGCTTCTTTATTTTTCCTTGCTTTAGCAATTGTTGCGTTTGTCCTTTCTGGAGAAGGATACTTTATCTTTAAACTATTTACCGTCTTAGGCTTATTCTTTGGTTTATTAGGTGATGTTTTCTTAGGTTTTAAATACATCACTACTAAAACTAAAAAGATTTGGATAATGCTTGGAATGTTTGCCTTTATGTTTGGCCATGTTTTCTATTTGATTGGACTTCTTATCGGTTTTTATGTTCCAGGAAACCCATTATATCTTGTTTTAGCCTTCGCTTTACCAATCATAATTATTGCTGGATACATGTTTATAGCAAAGAAAGTTGGAATTAATTTTGGACACGGAATGCTTCCATTTGCTTTCCTTTATATCTATTGCTTAACTTCAATGTTTTCTTCAGCCTTATCAATGACTATCTTACATAACTTCTCAATGACCACTTTAGTAATGTTCCTTATTGGCGCGTTAAACTTTGTCTGTAGTGACTTTATGCTTACCGGTTCTTACTTTAAAGATGGTGAAAGATCTAAAGCATATCGCGCTATATATTCAGTGTTTTATTATGTCGCGCAATTTCTAATCGCGTTTTCAATCTTTTTCTTAGCCTAACTTATAAATATAAATAACTTAGTCATAGCAAGAGCGATGGTAATTACTGGAATAGAAATTACCGCGCCATATTTTATAAAGTCCACAAAAGTGAAGCGAACATTGTTTTCATTAATTAATCCGGAGAACATAATGCCTGCTAAAGCACCAATTGGAGTTAAAAACGCTCCGATATTGCTACCTATAATTGAGGCATAAATTGCTTCTAAATAAGCTTCACCAGTTAAGGAAGAGGCAATATTAGTAAATAAAATACTCATTGGAATATTGTTAATTAAATTACTTGCTAGAAATGAAGTATAACCATATATCCAAATAGTGTTTGTGTTACCAAGTAACTCGGCGATTTTAGCGCTTATCCCTTGAGTGTTTATCGCAACAACAATAACAAACATAGATAAGAAGAATGGGATCAATTGATAAGGTAATCTTTTCCCGGTTTCTATAAGATGATCAAAATTTGGTTTATTAAATAATGAATACACTAACATGAATATCAATAAAATAACCGCACAGATTAAAGCGATTAGCCACATTTCTAAATTGATATAACTTGAGATAATTAAAAAGACTAAGCAAATAAATAAAATGCCCACTCCTACAAATACTTGAACTTTATTTTCTAGTGGTTCAACTTCTTCGTTACTAATTAAAGGTTCTCTAAGTTTTTTAAGGAAGATTAAAAGTAATAAACCAAGTTCAAAAATACCCGAAATAATAGTAGGAACTGCCATTATTTTGAAATAAGAAATAAAATCAAGCCCACTAGAAGTACCTAAATATATATTGGTAGGATTTCCAATAATAAACATTAAACTCCATGTATTAGCAGCGACAAATTCGGCGACTAAATATGGGATTGGATTAATCCTACTTCTTTTAGCGAAGAAACAAATAAAAGGAGTGAGAGTTAAGATAACAACATCATTAGAAGTAAATACAGTTAAAACCGAGGTTAATAGATAGAAGGATAGAAACAATAATATCTGGTTATTCTTCGCATACTTACTAGCGACATTCGCAAGATAATGGAATAAACCAAGTTCATCGAGTATGACTGAAATTGTTGTCATTGAGAAAAATAACACTAGGATCTTAATCGGATTAATTGAATCATTACTAAATAATTGTTTAACTACTTCATCAATTGGAGCGAACGAAAACGCTAATAAGATAATCGCACCAAGTAGAGCAATCATCCAATAGGTATCTAGTTTAATTTTTCCAATTTTAATATGAGGAAATAGTAGTATTGATAAGATAACTAGGACAAATGTAATAGATGAAATAATAACAACAGGTATCATAGCCAAATGAAGATTATCTACCTTTTATAACAAAAAGACAATCAGTCTTTTAATTCTTTCTATGATTTTTAAAAGTTTGTTATTAAAATATATAAGTATTTTATATGAACGTTTGGTTAGCTATTTCTCTTATCTTAGGTGTTGCGACAGCTTATTTACTAGTTATCGAAATCTTTTCTGTCGCCTTTAAGTTAACAGGTTTAGCCACTAATAAAATTAAATTCCAAGTTGCTTCTTTATTCACTGGGGTTGGTTTTACTACTTCAGAAAGTGAACTCATTACTAGCGATGATAGAAGAAGAAAAATTGCCATCGGATGTGCTTATACTGGCCATATTTTCTCCGTTGTGATTATGGGTTTAGTTATTAACGTCTTTGTTTCCATTGGTTTTTCTATTTCAGTTGGTCATGAAACCCCAACATTTACCGAATGGTATTTTATTATTTTCTACATCGCTTTAGGCCTCTTCTTATTAATGCTTCTTCTTAAGATTCCTTTAATCAATAAGCATTTCCAAAAATTACTTGAGACTATCGCGATTAATTCTTCTAAACATAGTAGAAACACTAATATCATCACTGTTTTAGATATGTATGGAAAACACGCTATCGCGGAAGTTATCTTAAATAGAGTTCCAGATTTTGCAAAAGAAGTCCCACTTTATGAAATGGGTTTAAATAAAGATTATTCAATCAATGTCTTATCCATTAAAAGAGGGAAAAGAATTATTGATGTCACTAAAGACACAATGTTTATCAAAGGTGATGTCTTAATTATCTATGGTTTAATTAACGATATTAATACTGTCTTCATCAATTCAATAAGCGGTAAAGAAAAAGTTATTGTGGTGGATAAATCTAATGAGATTAACTTAGTTAATAACTATGGAACAAACGCTTTAGTGGAAGTCTATGTTGATGAAGTTCCAGAAGAATTAGTGAATACCAAAATTAAAGATGCTAATTTAAGTGGAAAATACAACATAACCCTTGGCATTATTAAACGCAAAGACGAATACATTTATATTACGAAAGACACCATTATTGAAAGAGGCGACACCCTCACTTTATTTGGTCCATATAAAAACATTAAGCTCCTCTTTTTAGATGAAGAAAAAGAGAAAAACAAAGAAGAGGAATAATTTAATATTTGAATTTATCTAAAGATTAGTGGTCTTTAATCCACTAATTTTTTATAATTGAATTACAACGGTTTAGACATGGATAAAAATAAAGTCGTATTTGCCTACACTAAAGAATCGCCAAGAAGCGAATATTTAATCAACATTCTTAAAGATGAATTTGATTTAGTTATTGCTTCTTCTTGTGAAGAGATTACTAATATTCTTCATGAATCATATGACTCTTTAGAGGCCCTTATTATTGATCATCCAAGCGATAAAGACGATATTGGTCGCTTATTTGATTATGTTTCTAAAAGAAATAGCTTTATGTTTACTCTTCCAATCATTATCTTAACTGAATTATCAATGATGGAAGAAGATGATAAATTTTTATCAGATTTAGTAGTTGGAATGATTGTTAAAGGTGAAACTAAACGCACTGTTTTACAAAGAATTAGAAACACAATTAAATTTTCCAACTCTGCTAGCTTTGATGACTTTTCCGATGCCCTTACTCATCTTCCATCTTTAATTTATCTTAAAGATAAAAGAGGAAGATATGCTTTCTGTTCACAAAGATGGCATCATTTAAGAAAACCTAACGAATCCATAAGAGGTCTTACTGATTTTGATATTCGTAAGAGTAAAGAAAACGCTAGAATCGCTCAAGAAAACGACCGTAAAGTCGTTGAAAGTGGTAAAGGCACAACTTACATGATCAAAGAAGAAGATGATGAAGGCTTAGAATATCTTCAAATCATTAAAGAACCAATTAAAGACGAGAACAATAATGTCACCGGTATTATCGCTATTATCAATAACGTTACTGATAGTGAACTTTTAAGACAAGAGCTTAGAAAGAAATCAATTACAGACCAATTAACTGGAGTCTTTAACCGTGTTTATTTCGAAGAAATAATTTCCGGGTTAAAAGATAAGATTGAATACCCATTAACTTTTATTTCCGCTGACTGTGATGGACTTAAAAAGATTAACGATAAATACGGCCACGCCGCTGGTGATAAATATATTTGTTTTGCTCGCGACGCAATGAACGACTTTTTACCAGATAACTCTATTTTATTTAGAATGGGTGGGGATGAATTCATCGCTCTTGTTCCTAACTTAACTAATTACGCGGCGAAAAAACTCGTTAAAGAAATATCGAAAAACGCCCGTAAATATAAAACACCGAATTTCTCATTAAGATTATCAGTCGGTAGTTACACGATTACGAGTGATCATGTTTCTATCGAAGCTGCTGTTAATCTAAGTGATAAATCGATGTATAAGATGAAAAGAAAAAATAAATAACTATAGTTATTGCTTATATATTCAGGAGGCATAACCAATGAAAACTAGCTATTATGTTTTACGTTTGTTAGCGTTATCTTCCATCGTTTTTTCAGCTGGTTGCAATAATCAAAATGAACCAACTGATGAAGGTGTTAATGTTGAAGAAATAACCTTAAACGAAAAAAGCTTATCTTTATTTAAAGGTGATACAGTTACCTTAAGCGCCACAGTGAAACCATTAAACGCTACAAATAGAGAACTAACTTGGGAATCTAAAGATACTTCCATAGCGACAGTGGATAAAGGTTATGTTACTGCAATTAAAGAAGGCTCTACTTCTATAGAAGTAAGAAGCGTAAGTAATAAAGAAATATTCGCGGTTTGTACAGTTGATGTACTTTCTAAAGGAACGGAAGATGATACAAGCGTTACTTTTAAAAGTAAAACGATGCCGACGTTCCGTTATTCAACAAGTCAAACTGGACATACTAATGTCTTTTTCCGTGAAGATAAATTAACTCAACTTCCATATATTTCCTTAAAGACTTTCTATTCCTTACTTATCGGTAAAAATCTCACTATTACTAAACTTGAAACTGATAAATATAAAATTACTTCTCCTAATGGAGAAGAAGCCTTAATCAACACTAAAGCAAACACTTTAGAGTGTGCTGATTTAGAAAACTTTATTTCCTCAGCTATCTTTAGACAAGATAACATCACTAACGTCTATTTTGATGGGGCGCCATTTGTCCGTGTTAATAAAGTTGAAAAAGATAGAACGCCACGAAAAACCATTATTGATTTCGAAAAATACGGAATTAATTTATTCGGTAGAGAAGACGATATTGTTCTTCCATTAGTTACAGCCTCTAACCTTTTCGAAGGGGCAACAATGATTACCTGTTTCTATAACAAAGATGAAATTATTTTTATTGATCCAAATGATCCACTTTGTTCAACAGGTAAATTCACTACTCGAGACTATTATGAAAAAGTTAATAAGTTCTTTAATAATGGAAAAAGAACTATAGATGAAGCTAAATTCTCCTATGGAGAACTTTGTTTCTATCTTGATACTTTCCATGGTCTACCAGGAAGAGAATATATTCATGAAGCTTATGCAAAAAATAAAGATCTTGATAAAGTTTTAAAAGAATTTAACGATATCACAAGAAAAGCTCGTCAGTTATTATTATCTACAAACGAAGCAGAATATCTTGCTGGCCATTATATGCTTAATGATTTCTTCTCTGATGCCGGTCATTCCGTAACTGGATATGGTGCTTATAGCCTTGCGGGTTTAACTGATTCCTTGCAGAGAAGTGTTCTACAAGTTTTGGATGATATTCCTTATCGAGCAGGAGAAACTGCAGCAAAAAGAAACGCTGACGATTATTATATTATGGGATTAAGAGACGCTATGGCAAATAGAGGAAATAGTAATCTTGGCACAGTTGTCAGCGGTAACACTTTATTCTTCAGATTTGATTCATTTGATTTTGATATTCATGAATGGAGAAATTATTACCTAAATCCAGGCTTAGAAAGACTTCCAAGCGACACAGTTGGCTCATTTAGAAAAGCTCTCGATAAATATAAAGAAAATCCTAATATCAAGAACGTTGTTGTTGATATCACCACCAACGGTGGTGGATATGGTGATGTCGTTAGTGCTTATATGGGATTAATGATAGGAAAATCTTATCTCCATTTCCGCGATATGATTGGCGATTATATTTGTTCAGTCACATATGATTTTGATGCTAACTTTGATGGCAAGTTTGACGAACAAGATAAAGAAGTAAAATATCCATTTAACTTTGCTATTTTAACTAGCGCTTTTTCTTTCTCTTGTGGAAATATTTTGCCAACCCAAGCAAAAGACAATGGCATTATGGTTATTGGCGATAATTCTGGTGGTGGTTGCTGTGCGGTTTTAGACGCAATTACTGCTGAAGGATTATATGTTAGATTATCATCTCCGGTTCACTTCTTAAGCAATGATAATAATGAGGTTGAATTCGGTGTTAAAGTTGATAAATCTTTGGTTACAAAAATTGATGATAGTCACTACGATTTCTCTAAGTTATATAATTATCAATATATCGATCAAGAAGTTACGAATTTCTACGTGAATAAATAACTTTTTAAACTCAGTTTAATTTTTGTATCTATTTCGTGTAATACATCACTAAAGACATTATCGCAAAAGGGATACAAATAGCTGATAAAACTATCATTGTTATCATGTGTGAAAAATAGAATTTTTTGTGTGTCTTATCTTTATTTAAACCTACGATAATAAAGAGCCATGAGATAAGGAATATCCCTAATGCAGAAAATGAAATATAAGGTATTATTCCAAATACAAATTGCTGAGTGGCATCTGATGAATTAAATAAACGATCATTAAAGTCTATCCACCCTTGATTGAATTCTTTTGTTTCATCAGGAATCCACATTAAGCCTAAAGTCAATATCGATCCAAATACAATAAAGAATCCCCAACCAATAGTAGAAAATAATCCCACTAAAAAGATCAAGACTGGTGAAAAGAAAGAAACAATTAAAACACTAAAAGCAATACAGGAGAGAACGAAAAAGAATCTTGTCCAACCTTTAAATTCTTTCCCCTTTTTTGTTTTCATATATCTAAACTCATTATAAAAAATAAAAAATTATTTAAAAAATGTTTTTCAATATCCTTCTTTATATACACGCGCGTTCCTCTTAGAATATTAATAAAAATAAGATATTTTCATTAAAATAAAATTTTTATAAAAAAGTTAATCCTACGGATTAAAAGAACAAAATATACAAAAAAATAAAAAAATTCAAAAAAAGTGTTGACACATGTTTTTGATAGTAATATACTTATCATCACTTAGCCGATAAAGCTGAGTGAGAATTAAGTAATGATAATTACTTAATAACCTCAAAACTAGGCCTGACACCGACGCGGGAA
>CADAIJ010000012.1 GCA_902787955.1 uncultured Erysipelotrichaceae bacterium | reverse complement strand
TTTATCTGGATTTCCCATATTTATATATTACGTTTATTTTTACTTATTATACATCAATAACTTTACTTTGGATATATGAAAGTATAGTTAAGGCTTGTTCTTCTTGATTATATTTCGTTCAAATGATTAATTAAATTTGTGAATGAATGTATTCACGTCATTAAAGGAAAGGAAATTTATATGAAAAAGAAATTAGTCTTAATGACGTCTGCTCTTATGGCTATCTCTCTTTTAACGGGTTGTGGACATGAACACTCTTACAAATTAGTTAATGAAGTTGCTGCTACTTGTACTGAAACTGGTGTTCACGCTCATTATACCTGCGAAGGATGCGATAAGTTATTTGATGAAGACAAAAAAGAAACAACATTAGAAGCTTTAAAAATCGCTGCTTTAGGCCATGATTACAAGTTCAACTCATTCGTCTGGGCCGACGACTATACCGCACAAGCTAAATACGTCTGTTCCCGTGACAATAAGCACGTTGAAATGCATGATGCAACAGTCACAAGCAAAGTCACGAAAGAAGCGACCTGTGAGGAAGATGGCGTCCAAGTCTATACAGCGACATACGACACTCATACTGACACAAAAGAAAAAGTATTAACTAAAATTGGTCATGCATATGGTGACCCAACATACGAGTGGAGCGAAGACAATACAACTTGCACTGCTACCGTGATTTGTGGAAATGATTCAACTCATACAATCGTTGAGACAGTTGAATCCACATATAAAGAATTAGAAGCTGCAACAGAAGAAGCAGATGGAAAAGGTAAATATACCGCAACATTTGAAAATGAAAAATTTGTAGCTCAAGAAAAAGAAGTTGTTATTGAATCACTTCCTACATTAAGCAAATTAACTTTTACTAGTAATGGGGATGGCACTTATTCTGTTAAATGTAAAGATAGTTATGAAACTACTGGCAGAATAAAAATTCCATCAACATATGGTGAAGGCGAAGCAGAAGGTATTGTTACAACGCTTCCAAATCAGGCTTTCTTTTCTGTTCCTAACATCACTGAAGTGTTTATTCCAAACACCATTAAAACCATTGGAAATGACGGTTTTTATGATTGTGAAAATATGAAAGAAGTTCATTTTGCAGAAAATAGTGTTTTAGAAAGTATTGGAGATTACGGTTTCCAAGCGTGTGTATCATTAGTGTCGGTTACTTTACCAAAATCAGTTAAAACACTTGGCAACCGAGTTTTTGATGAATGTAATAATCTTGAATCGGCTGTTTTTGAAGAAGGTAACGAATTAGAAAGTATTGGCAAAGCGTGCTTTGAGAGCTGCCCAAAATTAAAAACAATCAAATTTGCCGAGACAAGTAAATTTACAGTAGTTGATTATACATTCCGAGATTTGAGCGCTTTAGAAGAACTTGATCTTCCAAATTCAGTTGAATCTATTAAAACTTATAGTGTTTATAAATGCTCTTCATTAAAAGCATTATGGCTTTCAAAAGCACTTAAGAGCATTGAAATGTATTCTATTTTTGAGTGCACTATTGAAAAATTAAATTTCAAAGGCACTGTGGAAGAGTGGAAGAATGTAAGCAAGGAAAATAACTGGTGTTATCATAGTGCAACTATTGTTCACTGCACTGATGGCGATGTTGCTATTTAATAAATAAGGATACTTGAACAGTATTAAGACCGATTAGGCTAACCGCCTAGTCGGTTTTTTATCTATAATTTCAATGAGAAATAATTTTAGTTATGTGTCTTGGAAAAGGATTAATACAATATATCAAAGAAAGAAATGATAAGTTTTAAACGTAAAGATATTCGTTCGATGAGCCACTTATCGAGGGCATCATGATAAAAAGAAACAGCCAATTTACCGCAACGGTCATGGTTGGGAAGGAATCTTTTGTAGCGGACTAATTGATGGCAATAGTTGCGATGATTATTATAACTATGTCTGTCCTCACTGCGGTTACCACTTTAAAAAGCCACAAACTTACATGTAAATTAAATTCTTTTTGATAATAAAACACATAGGAAGTCTCGCATTTAAGAATAGTTTTCCCAAAGATGCAAGAGCCTGTGTGTTTTATTTAATTTTTGGCTAATTATGATAAATTAAGATATATGTAAAAACTATAAAAGATTAATTAAAATTTTTCCTGTCCCGCTATTTGGGATTTTGTCTGGGTGTTTCTAACAGTGTCCTGATGTTTCAAGATAGTCTTAAAAGGCCAATCACAAAAAGTCGACGTTTTGTAGAATATACAGGATGTCGTTTTTAATTACAAAGAGGCAATACCGGATTAATATAAAAAAGTGCTGTCAAATTACTCAAAAAAGGATAGAAGAAAGAATAATAAATTTAGAAAAACTTAAAAAATTTGTAGTTTTTCCAAGATAATGCGATAAGATTGTCAAAATATTTAATATTTTTAAACTTGAAAATTGTCTATTAAGAATTATGATAGAGTGGAATATGTGTCTAAACAAATACCAGTTAAGGCTTCATCTCTAAAAAATAAAAAAACAACCGATGAACCCACAAGGAGTCAACGCGTACCGGTTGCAAAATTATTAAATCAAAAACAGTTAAAAAAATCAATATGAAGAATGAATTCGGACAAAGAATAAAAAAGATTAGAAAAGATAGAGGACTTACTCAACAAGAGTTCGCGGATTCTTTGGGCTACGCTCATAAATCGACAATCAATAAAATTGAATCAGGTCAAGAAGATATGTCTTATCAAAAGATTTTAGTGCTTCTTAAAGAATATATGTTAGATGCCAAAGACTTATTCGATGATCCAGAAAAAGAAATTGGATCAATTGATACTTCAATCGAAGAAACAAAAAAGCCACATCACGATTCATGCATTATTTATATTCATGGTTTATATGGGAGTGCATTAGAATCAAGGTTTTATACATTTTGTTCGAATAAATACGATGTGATTGGACTTGATTATAAAGATGGAAGCCCTTGGGAAGTAAAAGATAAAATCATCCAAGAATTAACTGAAATCTCCAAAAAGTATAAAGATGTATATGTAATTGCAAACTCTATTGGAGCGTTTTACACATTTAAATATTTAATGGATTTTAAAATCAAAAAAGCATTTTTCATTTCTCCACTTGTAAATATGAAAGAAGTTATCGAAGGAATAATGAAACAAAATAAAATTTCCTTAGAAGACCTTAAGACTAAAAAGATAATCAGAATTAATGATGAACAAACTCTTTCATACGATTTTTACCAATCGCTAAATCAAAAGGATAATTGGAACACAAAAACCCATATTCTTTATGGTGAAAAAGATAAGATAGTTGATCAAAAATCAATCTTTAACTTTGTTATTAAACATAATGCTTCTTTAACAATAATGAAAAATGGTGAGCATTATTTTCACACTCCTGGTCAACTTAAATTCATTAAAAAATGGATTAACGAGTACCTATAAAAATTGCTAAAAATAGCGATTTGTTTATTAATTTGATTATATTTTTTACATAAACAATAATTTAACAACAAAAACATCGATATAATCGGAATTATTTTTTATATTATTTATGGTATAAAAATACTAAAGTTTACTACAAATATTAAACAGTTGACTTCATTTTATACAATAATTATGTAAAACATATGATATTAATTATATGTTTAATAGTTTTAAAGGGAGAAAAACTATGAAAAAACTTCCAATATTAATAACTTTATCCGCTTTTGGATCTCTTATTTTATCAGGATGTGGCTGTTCTCACACCACCCCTACTTACACTGTATCTTTTAAAAACTATGATGAAACTTTGTTAAGTGAATCAACTGTAAAAGAAGGTGAAACCGCAGTTTATGAAGGCACCACCCCTACTAGAGCAGAAACTAGCGAATTTACTTATACCTTTAAAGGCTGGGATAAATCGCTTGAAAATATCACTTCGAATTGTTCTAGAGTAGCGCAGTTTACTGAAACAAGAAAACCAGTCACAAATTATTACACGGTTACTTTTAAAAACTATGATGGAAATCTATTAGAAGAAGTTCAAGTAGTTGAAGGTGGCACCGCTATTTATAGCGGACTTACACCTACTAGAGCTTCCACCCCTACTCATACTTATACTTTTGCGGGTTGGGATTTACCATTAACAAATATTACCTCTAACTCAGTTCGTGTCGCCCAGTTTAATGAAACCCAAACTAAGTTTACGGTTAGCTTTAAAAACTATGATGACACTTTACTATACGAAACTTACGTTAATAAAGGTGATTCGGTAGTGTATCAAGGAACTACCCCTACTAAACCGGAAACTAATGAATATGAATACACCTTTAAAGGCTGGGATCATCCGTTAACTAATATCACTAGTGACACGATTTTCGTCGCTCAGTTTAATGAAATTAAAAAAGTAATTATTCCGGTCTACACAGTCACTTTTAAAAACTATGATGGTAGCATCTTAGAGGAGCTTAATGTCGAAGAAGGAAAATCGGTAACATATACCGGTCCAACCCCTACAAGAGCCTCTACTAGTGAACATAGTTATACTTTTACTGGCTGGGATTTACCATTAACTAATATCACTAGTGATTCAGTCCGTATTGCCCAATACACTGAAACAAATATTGAATATACAGTTAGATTCTATAATTACGATAATTCGTTACTTTATACCGACACTGTTTACTATAAAGAAAGCGCCTCTTATTATGGGGACACTCCAACTAAACCTTCTAGTTCCACTCATAAATATACCTTTATAGGGTGGGATAAAGATATTTCATGCATCACTAAATCAATTGATGTTAAAGCTACTTATGTTGAATCAGGAATAAGTAAACAAATCACTTTAAAACCTAATAATGGTGAAGCTGATCAAGTTATTAATGTCACCTATGGTGAAGCTTATGATTTAGGTACTCCTTTTTATACTGGATTTACCTTCTTAGGTTGGTTTAAAGATGAAACAAACATCGTCCCTACTTCTGGAACTTGGACTTATAGTGATGTAAGTGTTCTTACCGCTAAATGGGGAGATGGTTATTTTGCTTTTACTTTAAATGATGATAATGCCTCATATAAAGTGGAATTAACTGACTTAGGTAAAGCGGCCACTGAGATTGTTATTCCTTCTATTTATAACGAACTTCCAGTCACCTCTTTAGGAACGGATTTTGCTAGAAATAATACCAAACTTACTAAAGTAACAATTCCAGGAACAATTAAAGAAATTCCTAATTACGCTTTCTATAGTAACACTAACCTTAAAGAAGTTACTTTAAACGAAGGATTACTAACAATTGGTAATCATTCCTTCCGTTATTCAGCTTTAGAAAAGATTATTATTCCTTCCACAGTTACTTCAATTGGAGACTTTGCTTTTGATGGAAGTAGCGCTTTATATCATATTTATATTCCTAGCTCCGTAAATAGCATGGGAACATACGCTTTCGATGCCATTAATAGCGCAGCCTATATCTGCATTGAACATGATTCTATTCCAACGGGATGGCCAACTAACTGGAGAACTGCTTCAACATATGTTCAATCAGTTAAACTAGTTGAAGGCGAAGATTATAATTATGTTATTAAGTCTAATTATGGTGATTTAAGTGTCTATGTTTTAAGACTTAATAATGAGCTTAGTAAGTTACAAACTTATACCTTCCCTACCGAGATCGAAGGTATTAACGATATTAGAGTGGGTAAAGTCTTATTTAATAACAACAAATATATCCGTAATATCGATTTAACTGGTGTCACTATTATTGGTGCGTCCGCCTTTGCTAGTTGTTCAAACTTAGAGACTGTAAAATTATCTAATTCTTTAACTACGATTAATGAGTCTGCTTTTAATAGCTGCTCTAGTTTAACAAATATTACCTTCCCTAATTCACTTATAACTATAGGTAGTAATGCTTTTAGATATTGTACTTCTTTAACTAGAGTGGAAATCCCAGAAAGCGTTACTGAAATTCAAAGCCTTGCTTTTGATGCTTGTTCAAATTTAACCTATATTTATATTCCAAAAACGGTTACAACTATTGGTGCTTACGCTTTTGATGATTGTAATAAGTCAATTATTTATACAAATGCTCACAGTAATAATGCTGGTTGGGCTAGTAACTATAAAGGAAGTCAACCAATCTTCTATGACTATGTTTCTAATGGCGATTTAGATGATTTTAATTATGTAGTTCAATCCTATATGGGTGATAGTTACGTCACCATTTCCGGTTTAAAAGATAGTGCAAAAACGAAGAAAAATATCGTTATTCCTGATGAAATTGAAGGAATTAGTGACATTCGTTTAAAATCAAGCTTATTCGTAGGCTTTACTGAATTAGTGTCTATTGATTTAGGAAGCGGGGTTACAAAAGTACCTGAATTATGCTTTAGAGATTGCACTAAGTTAGAAACAGTTATTATGCATGATGTAACTTCGATCGGGAATAATGCTTTCTATAACTGTAATAAATTAACTTCACTTGTTTTACCTGATAGCTTATCTACGATTGGTAATAGCGCGTTTGATTATTGTTCATCTTTAGGACAAGTTATCATTCCAATTAGCGTTACTTCGATAGGAAGCTATGCTTTTGATGATACAGGAAGATGCGTTTTCTTAATTGAATCAAATATTAATCAACCAGGCTGGGCCTCTAATTGGTATGGTTCTTATACCTCTAGTAAAACATTTATCTATAGTGTTGTTTCTACTGGAGTAGTTGGGGACTTTAGATACGCGAAAACCGATGATGGACTTACTGAAACAATCTATATTATTGGTTTAACTAAAGAATCTACGAATCTTGATTTAGTAATTCCAAATGAAATAGAAGGCATTACTAATATCAAAATTGCATCGTACGCTTTTGATGGAAACACTCTTATTAAGAGTATTGATTTAGGAAATTCCGTTAACCAAATTAATGGTTATGCGTTTAGAGGTAATACTTCTTTAAGATCTGTCATTATTCCGTTAAACTGCAGTGTTATTAGAAACTATGCTTTCCAAAACTGTAGCAAGGATTGTGTCATTAGTTGTGAAGTAGACGCTAAACCAGAAGGATGGGAATCTAGTTGGAATCCTACTCCTTGCCAAGTTGTTTGGAATTACACGAGATAAAGATAATTAGTATTATTAGGCCGGAATTCATGTTGATTCCGGTTTTTATTATCCTTATATTATTAATTATGAATAAAATATTTATCTATTTTTCCTTAACTGGGAATGGTGATTATGTCGCTACTTATTTAAAAGAAAATGGCTTTGACACTAGGAAAGTAATTGAAAAGAAGAAAGCTCCAAAAGTTTTCTTTTTCCGTGTCTTATTTGGTGGGTTCCGTGCTGGACTTAAACTCAAAGCTAAATTAGTTAACTATGATAATAACGTAAGCGACTATGATGAAGTTATTATTGGTAGTCCTATTTGGAACGGGCTTTTCCCTCCTGCTATCAATAGCGTCCTTAAACAAACAGATTTAACTAATAAGAAATTATCCTTCATTTTCTATTCAGGAAGTGGAGATACACCTAAAGTACTTAAGCGCATCGATAAGATGTTTAAAAATTATTCTTATGTTGTTTTAAAAGAACCTAAAACACATGAGGATGAGATAAAGAAAATCGTTGATTTTATTAAATAATTATGGGTAAAGAATTAAGGCGAGAAATATCGTAATCTTTTCCGCTTAAATCACTTTATTAACTATTAATGATTATCTTCCATTAGGAAACGAAATCATAATGGTTATAACTATTGTCTTTATGTTTGTAAGATTTGGAAAATATAAAGCAAATTCTATTTGATAATAAAGCACATAAGAAGTCTCGCCTTTGAGAATATTTTTCCCAAAGAGGCAAGAACCTATGTGTTTTTATTTATTTTTTGGTTGATTATGATAAATTAGGATATATGGAAAAGCTAAGAACACTTCAAAGTAGATCTTATTACTTATTAAACACTAATCGAACAATGATTATTGATGCACATAAGGAATACGATGAATCAATAATTTTAAACGTCACTAATAATGGCGGAACAATCGATTTCACCTTTACTGATTTAATGACAAACGAGGTTACAAGCTTTAATAACCCTAATACTAATACTTATGAGATTCCGCTTAAAAAAAGAAACAAGATTAAGTTACATATCACATCTTCTAAAGCTGTTGGTTCATATAAAATAGTTAGAAAAACTATAAAAGATTAATTAATTTATTAATTATTGTGCCATTAGATTGGCGCTTTTTTCTTTTTCTGTCTCTCCTAAACTTCGCTTTTAAAATGTTTACAAAAATCTATATTTTGTTTTATGTAAAAAGGATTATAATAATGTAAGAAAGGTAAGAAAAGTAAGAATATGGACGATGTAATGAAAGATAAATTTATCGTAAGCGTTAAGGTAGGTCCTAAAGGACAAATTACAATTCCAAAAGAAGCTCGCGATATGTTCGATATAAAAGAAGGTGATACCCTGTTTGTTTTAGGTGATAAACAAAGAGGAATTGCTATTTTAAAAGCAGACTCTATTTATGATGTAATGGAGAACAACAAAAAATGAATACATTATTAAAACTTGAAAACGTATATAAAAAATATCCTTCTTTTACCTTAAAAGACATTTCTTTTGAAGTAAAACCAGGCCAGATTATGGGTTTTATCGGTCGTAATGGCGCGGGTAAGACCACCACTTTAAAATGCATTATGAATCTTGTCCATTATGAAAAAGGCAAGATCTCGGCTTTTGATACTGATATGAGCGAAAACGAATTAGAGAATAAGCAAAGAATTGGTTTTGCATTAAGCGAACTCAATTACTACCCTAATAAAACTATTCGTCAGCTCATGAATGTCACTAAAAGATTCTATAAAAACTTCGATGATGAGAAATTTAACGAAGCTTGTCGTTTATTTAATTTAAATATTGATAAGAAACTAGAAGAACTTAGTAGCGGCATGAAAGTTAAATATAGCGTCGCAATCGCCTTATCTCATCATGCTGAACTATTAATTCTTGACGAACCAACTTCAGGTCTTGATCCAGTCTCTCGTGATGAAATATTAGATATCTTCCGTCAAATCGTGAAAAACAAAGATCGAGCGATTTTATTCTCCACCCACATTACTTCTGACTTAGATAAATGTGCGACTGATATCAGCTATATTCATGATGGAGAATTAATCTATACCGGAACTAAACCTGACTTTATTAATTCATACTTATTTATCAAAGATAAATCCATGAATAAAAACTTACTTAATGAATATATTTCTTATAAAGAATTTGATGACCATATTGAAGGTTTAATCGATGTGTCTAAGAAAGATTTATTTATCCAAAATAAGATTGAACCTCTTGAACCAGACTTAGAACAAATTATGGTCTATATTGAAAGGAGTAAAACTGAAAATGAAAGCTTTAATTTATAAAGAATTCCGTTTAGCGGTTCATCCAATCTGCTACCTTTTTGTATTTTTATTTCCTTTAATGATTTTAATTCCTTCTTATCCATTAGGAGTTGGCTTTATTTATATTTTAAGTGCCTACCCTATTCTCTTTTTAGGAGCAAATAAAGGTCAACAAAGTAACGATTTACTTTACTCCACCTTACTTCCAGTTCGTAAAAAAGATATCGTTTTAGCAAGAATTATTACCGTTATTATCCTTCAAGTAACATTTATGTTAATTATGTCCGCACTTTATCCACTTGCTTTAACGATTAACGATTTAGTCATTACAAATAGTCCAGATCCATCTAAAGTTCAAAGCGTTGGTTTAGGACTTAATAGCTATGTCTTTGTTTTAGGAATTGCTCTTGTTGGTTATGCTTTAGCAGATTTAATCTTCTTCCCAATTTATTACCGTAAAGGCCGTTCAATTGTAATGTCATTCTTATTCACAATTATCGGTTTTATCATCTATATTTTTGGGGTTACCTTAGGTGTACCTTATATTCCAGGATTAGAGTTTTTAATGAACTTACATATCGGAATTCAATTTGGAATATTAGGAGGAGCGATAATAATTTCTGTCCTTCTCCATATTATTGTTTATAGAGCGTCTTCAAAACTCCTCGAAAGAGTGGATTTCTAGGAATATATCGCACTTTTTATTGATAACAATAACCCTTATTCTTTAAAATATTTTTGTTATGAAAAAGAAAACCGTGTTATTACCTTTAATATCTTTACTTCTTTTAGGTGGCTGTGGAGAGAATAATGCACATCCTTCTAGTGAATTAGATTCAGAATCTTTAATTACTTCCGAAACTTCAATAACTAGTGAAGATAGTTCTACTACTTCAACGGAAACTTCTACTTCTAAAACTAGCACCACAACGAGTCAAACAAGTACTGGTCCAACGAAGAAAATTGTCCCAGCGCATACCTTAAAAGACTCTAATCCTCCAATTAATGTTAATTCCAAAGGACAAAAGGTATCTGAATCTACCTGGAACTCTTTTAAAAACGGTGGCGCTTCCATATTTAATAATAACTATAATTACACCTTTAGATCCTATTCTGGAGGAGTGGAAACAGTCGAAGCTTTCACTAAAAACGGATATTATGTTCGTTCTAACTATGGCGAACTTTATTATGAAAGAAAAAGTGGCTCTACTTTCTATATTTATGAATATTTAAGTGGAGGCTATTTAAGAGAAGAAACTAGTTTAAACCTCCAAGATAAATACACTTATCGTCTCTCTCAAGAAGTTTATCTTCATATGTTTGATTTTAAAGATTACGAATATGATGAAGATGATGGAACTTATCGATATTTAACTTATACTTTTGGTTCTAACGTTAAATTCCAAGGTGGCTATCTAACTTATATGTTTTACGCGCTTGGAATGAATATCTTTGAAATTAAATTATCGTTTGAAACGACGATTGATATCCCTCAATCTTATTATTACGAATAATTATAGATAAGAGTAATGATGTAATCTTCACTCTTTTTTTATCACTAAACAAACTAACGTAATTGTTTTACAATTATACTCATGAAGAAATTCGTCATTGCCTTTTTAATAAGCGCTGCTATATTTTTTAGTCTTGTTTTTTCGCTTGGAAATTTAGCAAATGCAAAACATGAAGATTTTCAAGTGGCAATGATAACTGATATCGCTGATGTTAACGATGCTTCTTTTAACCAAGCTTGTTATGAAGGCGCTAAAGAATGGTCTAATCGAAGTGACGTTAAATTTAATTACTATAAACCATCAAGTAATTCTTTAGCGGAAAGAGTTAAATCATTTAAACTCGCAATTGATAGAGGTTATAACGTCATTATTTGTCCAGGTTTTGCCGCGGGAAAAGCCATCGCTGAGGTTGCCCCACTTCACCCTGATGTTAAATTTATTGGTTTAGATATTAGTGAAGGTGATTTCCCTGAAGGATTTACTTTAACTGATAATATCGCTATCTATAACTATCACGAAGAGATTGCTGGCTATTTAGCGGGTTATGCTGCAGTTAAAGACGGTTACACTAGACTCGGGTTTTTAGGTGGGATGGATTCCCCTGCCGTTATTAATTATGGTTATGGTTATGTCCAAGGAATTAACGCTGCGGCAGTTGAAAAAGAAACTAAAGTTGATGTTCAATACGTTTATGGCGGACAGTTCTTTGGCGATAGCGATATCTATAAACACATTGATAACTGGTATAAAGTAAATAAAACCGAAGTCGTCTTTTCTTGTGGAGGAAGTATTTATACTTCAGTTGCTCTTGCCGCGAAAGAAAATAACGGCTATATGATAGGTGTTGATAGTGATCAAGCTCCTATTATTGATAAAGATTATAAAGAAGGAATTTGTATCACTAGTGCGATGAAGGGGATGAAGCAAACTGTCTTCGATAAGCTTGATGCTTTATATAAAGATAAAAGTAATTGGGAACAAGGAATGCATTATCTTGGCTTAGTTTCTAGTGAAGATCCATCTCATAACTATGTTCAACTTGCTTTAGATCACTGGAGACTTAATAACTATTCAATTGATGAATATAAAGCCTTATTAAAAGAAATTATTGATGGAGAAAGAGTGATTAGTAGTGATATCACCAACCCTCCTCTTATTGATACAAACTATGTAAGCGTTAATTACCAAGGGAAGATTAAATAGTTATGAACGAGGTTTATGCGATTGAGATGCTAGGTATTACCAAGAAATTTGGGAATATTTTAGCCAACGATAAAATCGATATTAGACTTCAAAAAGGCCATATCTTAGCTCTTTGCGGTGAAAATGGCGCGGGTAAATCTACAATTATGTCCATCCTTTTTGGTTTATATGAACCAGATGAAGGCATCATTAAAAAAGATGGAAAAGAAGTAAGAATTACTGATCCTAATGAAGCGACTAAACTAAATATTGGTATGGTCCATCAGCATTTTAAGCTTATCGATACCTTTACCGTTTTAGAAAATATCATCTTAGGGGATGAATCTCTTATTGAATATAAAGATAACTTAAACTTGTTTAAGAAAGCCTTTAATTATCTTAATAAGCATGTCTTTAAACTTATCGACTATAAGAAAGCTAGAGAAGAGATTAATAAGATTATTGACCAATACGATTTAAGAGTGGACTTAGATAAAAAGATTAAAGATATTTCCGTTGATATGCAGCAGAAAGTAGAGATTATTAAGATGCTCTACCGTCAAAATGATATCTTAATATTTGATGAACCTACCGCAGTATTAACTGAACAAGAAATCGAAGAATTTCTTAATATATTAAGAAACCTTAAGAATGAAGGTAAATCAATTATCTTTATTTCCCATAAGCTTAATGAAGTATTTGAAGTTAGCGATGAAATTACTGTTATTCGTAAAGGAAAATTCATTAAGAGTTTAGTTACTAAAGACACTACAAAAGAGGAAGTGTCTTCTTTAATGGTGGGAAGAAAGATTAATGGCTTTAATGAAAAAACACCTAAAGAACCTCATGAAGAAGTTTTAAGAGTGGAACATTTAACGATGCTTGATCCATTCTCCAAAAAGAGAGTTGTTAATGATGTTTCCTTTAATGTTCGTAAAGGTGAGATTGTCACTTTAGCGGGTATAGATGGAAACGGACAACAAGAAGTAATATATGGAATTACCGGGATTAAAAAAATCCATGATGGAAAGATATTTTTATCTAAGAAAGATATCTCCACTTATTCCATTAGAGAAAAGATCAAAGCGGGTATTTCTCATATCCCTGAAGATAGACATAAACATGGTCTTATTTTAGATTTTTCAATCTATGAAAACACTGTCTTAGATCGTTATTATGAAAAAGAATTCTCACATTGTTTCATTATAAATGAAAAGAATATCAAAAAGTACGCGGATGAATTAATAGAAAAATACGATATCCGTTCTAGTGGTGATGGAAACACAAATGTAAGAAGTATGTCTGGTGGTAACCAACAAAAGATTATCGTTGGACGTGAAATAGAACGAAACCAAGACTTATTAATCGCGGTTCAACCAACTAGAGGTTTAGACATCGGAGCGATTGAAGGAATTCATGAACTCATTTTGAAACAAAGAGAAAATGATAAAGCGATTCTTCTAGTTTCTTCTGAACTTGATCAAGTCTTCTCTCTTTCCGACCGTATTTTAATTATGTATGAAGGAGAAATAGTTGGAGAATTTTTGCCAAAAGAAATCACGAAAAATAAGCTAGGTTTATATATGTCAGGCGCTAAAAAAGATGAAGTTAACGCGATTAAGGAGAATGAAAATGAATAAGGTTAAATCATTCTTCAATAAGCTAATCAAAAAAGATGGCACGAAGACCGCGCTTACATCTTTATGGTGCGCTCTATTAGGCTTAATCTTAGGTTTCTTTATCTTACTTATGATTAATCCTAGCGAAGCTACTTATGGTATGTCTTCTGTTTTAGGTAACTATCTAGTCTTTACTGATCCAGCGGATAAACTTAATTATTTTGGACAGACATTAGCAAAGACTGCCCCACTTATTGCGATGTCTTTATCAATTCTTGTTTCTTATAAAGCGGGTTTATTTAATCTAGGTGCCTCGGGTCAATATTCAGTTGCAGTCTTAGTTATTTCTTTCTTAGGCGTTGGACTTAATTTACCTTGGTGGTTAGTTATTATTTTAGCGATGGTTGCGGGCGCTTTATATTCCATGATTTCAGGTGCATTAAAAGCATTCTTTAACGTAAATGAAGTTATCTCCGGAATCATGCTGAACTGGATAGCCTTATATTTAGTTAATGGTATATTATCCGGTAACCCATTAGTTTGGGATAATGCGCATAGTGAAGCATTTGTAATTGAAAGTGGAAATAACGCTTATATTCCTCAGATTGGTTTTGATAAACTCTTTGCTGGAAACGATATCGTTGGTTTAGGAATGATCCTTATTTTAGTGATCGCTATTATTATCTTTTTCCTATTTAAGAAAACCACGATTGGTTACGAACTAAAAGCGACTGGTTTAAATAAAGATGCTGCGGATTACGCGGGGATGAATAAAGTTAAAAATATCTTAATCGCCACCGCTATATCTGGTGCTTTAGCGGGTCTAGCAGCGTCACTTAATATGCAAAATGGATTCACATCCTGGAAGTTATCTTCGGTACCTCCAGATATTGGATTTTTAGGTATATCTTCCGCTTTCTTAGGGGGACTTCATCCTCTTGGAGTTATTTTCTCATCCTATTTTATCGTTCATATTACGGAAGGTGGATCAATGATAACTGACTTAGGATTTTCCCCAGAAGTCGCTTCCATTATGACTTCCGTTATTATTTATCTATCTGGTTTTGTCTTCTTTGTGAAAGAGATTTTAAGAAGATACGACTTAAAAGATGAGTTAACTAGATTAAGTAGAGATAAGGAGGAGACAGCATGATTATAGTTTTATCCACGATTAGTTTCCTTCTTGCTTATGTTGCCACTTTAACTATCACCGCTTTAGGTGGAATGTTTAGTGAAAAGAGCGGAACATTAGCTTTATCACTTGAAGGATGTATGACTTTTGGAGCGTTTGCTTCAGGTATTACCATGTATCTTTTACCAAGTTCTATCCCTGATCCTATTAGCGCTTTAATTGTTATATTAGTTGCCTTAGTTAGTGCAGGACTTTATTCATTATTATTAGCAGTTGCTTGTATCACATTTAAAGCAAATCAAACTTTAGTTGGTACAGCGCTTAATATTTTAAGTACCGCTTTAGCGGTAGTTATGGTCAAACAGGCGACGAAAACTGAGGCTTTACCAGTTGGTATGTCTCGACTTAATTACACGAGATTCTACGAGATCTTTAATGTGAATTTATTTGGTTTACAAGGGGTTAGAGTTAACTGGTTAATCCTTATTGTTTTAGTCTTAATTCCTATTGTTTATATCGTTATTTATAAAACTAGATATGGACTTAGACTTACTAGCTGTGGCGAAAACCCATCCGCGGCGGATTCTCTTGGAATTAACGTTAATAAAACTAGATATGTTGGCGTGCTTCTTTCCGGAGTGTTTGCTGGTTTAGGTGGATTACTATTAATTACAATGAACGCGGAATGGGAGTTCGCTAACGGGGCGAGTGGATTTGGATTCCTTGCTTTAGCAGTTTTAATCTTTGGTCAATGGAAACCACTTTATATCTTCTTAGGAGCGTTTGTTTTCTCCTTATTTAAGACATTATCAGTGGTTTATCCTTCTATTGATTTCTTAGCAAATCTAGGCATATCTTCTTACTTCTATTTAGCGCTTCCTTATATTGTTTGCTTAATTGTTTTAGTCTTTACAAGCAAAAAGAATGTTGGGCCTAAAACAGTTGGAGAAGTATATGAAAAAGGAAAACGATAATTATTATTCGAGAGGTTAATTTAATATGAAAACACGTCATTTATTAGGCTTTATTCCTGCTTTAACTCTGTTACTTAGTGGATGTAACTCATTTAGGATGCCTTATTATCCAGATAGTGAAAAATATTTAATTGGGAATCAAGAATATGACACAAATATTGCTTATTTAGATGTTCATTGGATAAGTGGAAAAGTTACTTTAATCGAAGATATCGATATAAATGGAGTTAAACTTGAAGAAAATAGCGAAGGCTTAAATGATAAAGAAAGAGTTCACTCATATTTAGATACTTCTAGTAATTATTTATCAGTAAAATTCTTTGAATCGAACTATTATGTTAGTAATTTTGATTCTAGTAAGAAACATTTAACAATTACTTATAATCCTGAAGAAATAGTTTCTGTATCCCTTAAATTAACTAGTGGTTATATTGAAGGAGATGAAATTAACGCATCTAGTGTTTCACTTGAAATCACAAGTGGAAAAGTTAAGGTTAATAAAATTAATACGACACATTTTACGAGTGAGGTCACTTCTGGAGAAGTTGAAATAAATGAACTAAATGCTTCAGAAGCCACCGCTCATTTAACTTCTGGTAGATTTAGCGTTGAAAAAGCAAACGTCTTAACTTTTAATGCCAAAATGACTAGCGGCACCGCTAATGTTAAATTTGATACATTAGGAAAAGGAAATATTGAAGCTACAAGCGGAAAGATTTCCGTTAAATTACCAGATGAAGGTGGAAAAGTTAGAGCTAGTAAAACATCTGGTTCAATTAATGTCCACCGCGAAAACTATCATATTATTGATGGAGTTTATACATTTGGAACTGGACTTAGTGAATTAGATATTAAGATTACCAGTGGTAAAATTGATCTTTATTAATGGATATCATTCTTTCTTTAGCGATAACTTTAGCAATTGAAGTTCCTATCTATATGATTTTAAAGCATAGAGATATGAAGCTTTTCGCTATCGCTTCTTTACTAAATATCATCCTTAATTTATCGATGAATATCGGTTTAAGTTATGTAACTGAACCAGGGTTATATTGGTTGATCTTATCTTTATCTGAAGTAGCGACAACCTTAATTGAAGCGACAGTTATATATCTATTTATGAAGTTCAAGTACTTCAAGGTACTTTTATTTGCGTTTATCGCTAATCTATCATCCTTTTTACTAGGCTATTTATTATCTTTAACCGGACTATATGAAACAAAAATAGCCCTGTATGTTGTGACAGGACTATTCTTATCAATCTATTTATTTAGTTACGCCTTTGTTCTTACGGTGACGATACTTAACTATCGAAACAGGAATGATGATAGCAGGCGGGATAATTAAGGCTCCAACAATTAATAAACCTATAAAGAAATAAAGGATATATGTAAGAATTTCTCCACCATGGTAAGTGTGATAAGTACTTATATAGAAGGTAATGCTTTCAATTGTTAACTGATTTAAATCAAGATCTTCATTAGTCGTTATAGGAGCAGGAACATTATCAGCGTATAAACCAGTATGAAACGCTCTATGTTCGCCTTTATAAGTAACATCCACTACCGCTGCGTAATAATAATCACCAAAATTTGTTTTATCATATGACAATTTATATTCTTTATCGTTAGTTTTACGGAATTGAATATTTTTTACTTCGATATCATCTTTAATAGAGTAATATGATGCTTTCCAATAAGATTTTGTATCATAGTCCCTATAATCATAAAAGCTTGATGCATCAAAAGTGCGCTTAACATGAGGAGGAAGCATCTCGTTTTCAAAGATAGCGTCATTGTAATCAAAATGCACATAAGTTTGATTGTATATAAGACGACCATGAAATCCATTAAGAAAAATATAAGATTCGCCTAAATTCTCAATTGTTAAATCATAATAATATTGATCACTTGTATAAGATTTAAAGTCACAGGTTACATCAATATATTCATAATCATAATTAATGTTTGGCATAGGAGCAGGCGAATTAGCCATAAGAAAAGGCGTAAGTAGAGCAATTATTCCTAAACGAGTTTTATAAGCCTTCATGGCTTTATTTTACGCTTTCTAGATAATAAACAAAAGTTATTAGATGTAAACAATCAACAAGAATTGGCACTTTTGGGAAAATTTGTCCCATCCGATGGATTTCTGGAGGAAAAATAAAAGGTGACCTTTTGGCCACCTCTATCGATTTTGTTAGATTATTTTTTAACGACTGGCTTTGGCATATAAAGCTTAACACTTAAATATCTAAAGAAGATAAAAATGGAAAGTGCTGCACTTATAGCAAGTAAGATGCCAGAGACAACCCATAAAGCTGGGCTTGGATTTTCTGCTAAAGCAAGAGTAAGGAAAGCAAAGATAGCGTCGACACCGAGTAATCCACCAGTAATTAATACGAGATAACCAACTACTTTAGTTGGGGATAATTTGGATTTGTTTTGAATGAATGGGAGTCCAAAATAAATAGTCGCGATTGCCATAATTAAGGCAAAGACTAATAAAGTAAAGAAGATACCACCAACTAATTGGTTCTCATAATGGATTTGAGCACTAGTTGGTTCTGGACCGTTATAATAGACTCGATCAATGCTAAAGAAAACAAAAGTTAAAACTAAAGAAATAATGGAAAAAAGGGAGATCCCTGCGGTTACCATTACTAATAATCTGAAGTTTTGTAATTTTTCTAAAAATGATACTTGTTTTTGTTCTTCTTCCATAGGAAGGTTTTCATCAGTAAGAGGTGTATTGGCGTTATTTTCAACCATAATTTTTCTCCTTATGAATTAATTATAATATAAATTAATTTTTATTTATAGATTTTATAATTTTAGATAATTTGACCATGGCATATTTTCTAAAGGAAGTGGGTCTTTAGAATTGATAATTTTAAGTAATTTACGGTCAACTTTCTTTAAAGCTTTATATTCTTCTTTGGTGTAGCCCTTCTTATTAATAAGTTCATCACCAAGAATTAAGAATTTACGGTATAACTTCACCTGTCTAAAGGCTTTAAGAAGATCTTCTTTTTTACTCTCTTCAATAAAGTGTCTTTCTAAGGCCATAATAATTAAGAACCATTCAATTCTTCTTTTATTGATGGAACTAGTGATACCACCACCAGTTTTATCGTAATAATAAAGTGGTTCTTTAGACATCACAAACTTATTGATCTTTAAGAATAACTTAAAATTAAGTAAGACATCTTCTCTAACCATTAGTTCGTTAGGATAAGTAATATTCGCGTTTCTCATTAAAGAAGCTTTATATATTTTATTCCACATAAAGCCATGGACATAGATATCTTTCATTAAAGATTTAATTGCCTCTGCTTGGTTAAGAACTTTGTTCTTCGCTAACTTTGTAGGCTTAGTTCCTTTATCTCTAACGTAATAATAGGCACATTGAGCGATATCCGCGTCATTATCTCTAATTAAGTGATACATATGCTCAATCATGTTTTCGTGATAATAATCATCTCCGTCTAAAAACATGAGATAATCACCATGAGAAAAGTCCACTGCTTCTTGTCTAGCTTTTGCAGTGAATTCTTTTGTGACTAAAACTTTGATTGAATCATACTCTCTTTCATATTGTTTACAAATTTCTAATGTTTTCTCGCCCTTATAGTTAACAATAATAACGATTTCAAAAGAAAGATTAGTCTTTTGGTTAATCAAAGACATAATCGCTCTTCCGATTGTATTTTCATTATTAAGGGTTGGAATAATTATTGAAACATCCATAACTTCTTTTTGATTATAACAAAATAAATAATTAATGCCTATTATTCTTTATTAAATAAATATAATAAAAAGGCTGGACAACCAGCCTAATTATTTAAGTTTAGAAATTAATGATCAGTATGGGCTTCAGAAGTGAATCTAAGACCAATATTGAATTGGGCTC
The DNA here is from genome assembly GCA_902787955.1 of uncultured Erysipelotrichaceae bacterium. Classification (GTDB taxonomy): domain Bacteria; phylum Bacillota_I; class Bacilli_A; order RFN20; family CAG-826; genus Fiminaster. The sequence goes on along the minus strand of CADAIJ010000012.1, from coordinate 5,117 downwards.
CAACATACATGGAATCATCCCAGATAGCAGAACCACTATTCTCGACCCAAGCACTTCCATCATAGATATAAATCTTATCATCATCAAGCGCGTGGAATGTGTCAGTTGGCATACGGAGATCTTTAAATGTTGCAACGTTACCTTTAGCACCATCACCACCGAGAACCCATTTAGTTCCATCAAAGGTGTAGTTCTTATCAAGATCAGTAACGTGATAGCTATCGTTAGTGGCTAAGTAGTTAGCTTCTAAAGCAGTCTTAGAAGCAACATCACCTTTAGTAGCGAATGGATGCCAACCTTCAAGATAGATTGTAACATCTACTCTAAAGAGTAATTCTTTAAGATTGAAGTTATTACCATCACCGCTCCAAAGATAAATCTTATGGTCAGTAGTTAATTCATAGCTATGATCTAAAGCAACGACTAAGTCAGCAAGTTCAGCGGTAGTTTTATCGCCTAAAGCACCGTCTCCACCTTCAACCCAGGCAGATCCATCCCAAATAACATCTAAATCAGAATCAGTGTTATGGTAGGAATCACCAATAGAAGCTAAGTCATCTGGTAAGGCTGCGACTTGTTCATCAGCGTTAACAACCCAAGCTGTACCGGTCCATTTATATTGGTTAGCGGTATCGTTTGCATAGAATACATCATTAACCGCTGGAGTGATAAGTTCAGCTAAGCTAGAAACAGCGCCTTTTGTGGTTGCATCACTAGTTTCAACCCAAGCAGTACCATTGAACTTATAGTTCTTGTTATCACCGTTATTTTTACGAACTTCGTTAATTACTGGAAGATCTGCTAAAGCATTGACTGCGTTATCAGTTGTTCCTAAACGAGGAGCGCCGGTGATATTAAGTGGATCAGAATCATCAGAAATTGCTTCAGCGTCAGTATTAGAATAGCTTTCTGCAACTGGAGAATATTCTTCCCAAGAGGTATTGGTTTCGTTATATTTTTTATAAACTCCGGCGTCTTCTACATAGTAGACATCACCATCATGAGGTGTAGCTGGTAAATGAGCATTATCTGCCACACTACCATTAGTTGGAGTCATACCATAGTCGAGTTCATGAGTGGTTTCCCATTCATAACCCACGCTCTTATCGTTAAGTCCATCACCATTAAGGTCGAGTTTACCATGAGTTTCAACACTATTACCTTGTTTAGAGATTAAACGGTTTTGAGTGTCGGTATGGATTTGAACTCTTAAGGCGTTAGAGATGTCTTTCTTTCCACTTGTAACTTTTTCAACCATAGTGACATCACTAAGATAAATGTCTTTAGCGATAAATCTAGAAGAAGAAGCACCGTTAACATCTAACACTCTAAAGTAAAGAGGAATTGTGATGTAATCTTTATCGACACTTGCCTTACCCCATTGATTGATTTCGTTATATTGATAAATAGGGTTTTTGTATAAGGTGTTAAGCTTTTCATCTTTAGCTTGTTCACTAGTGGTAACTGGTCTTAAACCTGTTCCATCTCTACCTAAAGTTGTTGTTAAGTAGGTATTGATATCACTAATGGATAAATCACCTTTCCAATTTGTTTTGTCTAAACTGATTTGAATGTTTTCAGAGTTATGAACTGATGTACCAGTATAAGACATGGTCGCTCTTGTAGAATATTGATACCAAGCGACAGATCCAGCGATAGAACCAACTAAGCTAGCGGCAGTCATAACTGAGCCAACTGCTAAGATGATTTTCTTATTTGCTTTCATTATTAGTCCTCCTAATAGGTCTTAAGGAGATATAAATTAAAAACCAGCTGATTCTTAAGTTATTTCCTTAAGGCAGCTGGCTATCTAATTTAATTAGACCCTATAGTTTTGCGGCACCACATCGCTGTGGCTGTGCTATTTTCTTGGTTTTATATTAGCATAACGTATATGTGTGTGCAAGATTTTTTAAACTAAATAAAAAGGCTGGTTATTAGCCAGCCCAGAATGTCGATACATTCTTACCAAATAGTTGGAACGTTATTAACGTAATGCCAATATTTATAATCGGTATCAGTTGGTTCGGTTTCACTATAATAGTAAGTACGATTTGCTCCAAAAGCATATGGATACATTTCACTTGGAGATTTCTCTAAGTAGACTTTTAAGTCAGCGGACAAAGTGCCACCGAAGACTGTATCACCATTTCTTGGAAGTTCAGTTACTTCTTTACCGATAATTACTTGGACTAAGTTAGAGCAACCATAGAACATTTGATTAGAGATCTTCTTTGCTCTAATTTCAGCGCTTAATAAGTTAGTATTATTAGCAAAGGCTAAGCTACCTATTTCTTCAACTGTAGCAGGAACATTAACTTTAGTTAAACCACCATAAGAGAACGCACTATTACGGATAACTTTTAAAGAAGCTGGGAAATTAATTTCTTTTAACTCCATAGTGTAGTAGAACGAATCTTCGCCAAGCTCAGTAATTCCTTCACAAAGAGTGATTTTTGTTAAGCCGGTTAAACTACTAAATACCCCTTCAACTCCACTTATCGCGGTAGTTTCAACATTAACTTCTTTTAATGTATATGAAGAAGAGAAGGCATATTCGCCAATTTTAGTGATACGAGAAGGAATAGTTAGTTTTTCAATTCTGTCATTTAAGTAGTAGCATTTTACGGCGATCTCGGTGATTGATTCAGGAATAACGTAGCCACCACTAAAGCCACCATAATATCGAGGCGCTCTAATCGCGATAGTTTTATCTTTACTAGTTAATAAGCCATCAATTGAAGCAAAATATGGGTTTTCTTCACTTACATTAAAGCTCGTAAATGTACCATCAAAGGAAGATGGAGTAATTTCTTTTAAGTTTTTACCGATTGAAAGAGCTACACCATCGCTATATTTTAAATTGAAGGCGGACTTCCCTACTCTAACTAAGCTATCAGGGAGAGTAATATCATAATGAAGGAATCGAACCTCGAAAGCGCAATCATAGATTACTTCAACACTATTACCAAAGGTAATCTTATTAACGGTTACATCATCAAAAGCGTCTTGAAGAACGAATTTAGTGTCATCATGAATCTTTAATTCTTCAAGTGAACTTTCTTTCGTATGAGATAAAACAAGGTATGGATTAGTTTCGTTTCCTAAATACTCTGCGCCTAAATAATTGGTGGAACTTACATCATGATTAAGTTCAAGGTTAGCTAAATCAATGATGTTATTAGGTAAAACAAATGTCTCGATTTTGTCGCAGTTCATGAAAGCATTGTTTTCTAATAAGACTTCACCGTTAAGAGCAAAGGTAACAGAGGTAAGAGAAGAACAAGAGTAGAAGGCTTGATAGCCAATATGGACTTTACCGCTTAAACTTACTTCTTTAACATTTGTATAACTAAAGGCTTCTTCACCAATAAATAAGCTTTCATCGTCTTTTCTAGTTGGGAACTTAACTGTTTCTAAAGTGCTAATATAATAAAACGCACCACTTTCGATAGTTTCGACTGTATCAGGAATTTCAATTGAAGAAAGATTAGTTCTACTGAAAGCGTATGAACCAATATATTTTAAGTTCTTTGGTAAAGTGATAGAAGTTATCTTATCGCAATAAGAGAAGGCACTAGCAAAGATATACTCTACACTTTCAGGAATAGTGACACTTTGTAAGTTTGCAAATGAATAACAACAGAGTTGAGGAATTGCTACTAAGGAAGCTGGGAAAGTAAGCTCTCTAATTGAGCCATTAAAGCGACCATAAGGATTATTCTTTAAAACTCTAGTTTTTTCGTTTAATATAAGCGTCGATAAATTATTACCTTTAATTTCAACGCACGCTAAATAAGGGTTATTTTCATTGCCTAAGTATTTGCGGTTTGGATCATCGTCCTCATTGTATTTAAGTGAATTACCATAAATTCCGTTTTCATCAATGGAAAGTAAACCGTCTGGAAGATTTAAGTTAACTAAATAATTGTTAGAGAAAACATAATAAGCAATATGTTCTACTTCTTCACATATCGTATAAGTTTCATCTTCTCTACCATTTGGATAGAAAATAATAGTCTTATGGTCTTTAGAGTGTAAAACACCGCTTATGGAATCGATATAAGGGTTACCATTTTTAACGTAAACGTTAATTAATTTCTTAAAATTATTAATGCCACAAGATTGGAAGTCTTGAATATGTTCACCCATAAAGCTATTTAAGGTGATTGATTTGGCATTTGAACTACTAGCGTCATAAACGTCCATAGCGATAATCTTTTCACCTTCAGGAGTGTAATCTGGGACGATTATATCTTCATCAGTGCATGTTCCAATGCTAGACCAAATATAGCCACCTTTTTGAGATGAATAATAAAATTGTAAGCCTTCACTCGCGGCTTTATTAATGGTTAATGTAGCTTTAAGTTCATCAGGAATATCGTAGTTTTTATGACCACTAAATTTAGCGGTTACTTCGTAACTTCCTGGTTCAACGTGCTTATTATTTTCGTATGTAACACTAACACCGGTTGGAAGAGTACCAGTGATTTCTAAGGAGTGTTCTTCCCCATCATAATCAAAGGATTTATCTTCAAAAGTGATGTTAGCTTCTGCTTTTTTAATCGTTAAGGTTGCAGTTTTTGGATTTGGAGTAAAATATTTATAACCTTTTTGAACAGTGAAGGTTGCTTTAACCGTATATGTACCCGCGTCTACTTTATCATTATTTTCATATGTTACAGTGACACCTTTTGGTAAACCATCCACTTTTAAGGAATGGGTCTTACCATCGTAAGTGTATTCTTTATCTTCAAAGTTGATCATTTCATCGATATAAATATATTCTTCAGAAGTGGTTTCACTTGTGGTAGATGGATCTACTTGAGATGGATTAGTTGGGCTTATGTTATTACCACAGCCAGACAAAATAAAAGGTACCAAGGCTAAGCCAAGGTAAAATTTCTTTGAGTGTTTATTCATTTTTTGCCTCCAAACATTTATGTTATCTATAATATAGTTCTCTTTTTACATAAAGTAAAATACAAAGATAATATTAAAGAAAAACTATTATTAATGCTTAACTGAAAAATTAAATGCAACAAAACGCATGTGATAAGTTTTCTTTAGAAAGATGGCCAAAATTGCAACAGTAAATGCAACATGGTCATTTTTTC
>CADAIJ010000011.1 GCA_902787955.1 uncultured Erysipelotrichaceae bacterium | reverse complement strand
GGAAGCTGGCCACCGGCGTGCTAATCAATTCAAAACACGTTGCCAACAAGAAGCACCTCCAGCCAAAAGGAACTCAACTTGGGTATTGTGGTTAGGGCTTGTCCCTTACCACGATGTCACGGTTATCGTGGTCTCGTGAGAGCCACATTTTTTATTCCTTGGACTAGATTAATAATCTGGTCCTTTTCTTTTTCTAACTAAAAAGCACAAGAACTAGCTCCTTTAAGAATAATTTTCCCAAAAGTGTCAGTTCCTATGCTTTTATCTTAATTTAAAAAATCAATGTTATTTCCGTATTCAGAAATATCTTTAGTATTAAAGACATGTCCTGTGATTTCTTTTCCACCAGTGGAAAAAGAGACATTTTGAGCGTAGTTTTCTTCTAAGTTAGTATAAGTGCTCGTTAACACATCTTCATAGAGTTTAAAGTCCTTAAATGTGACATTTTTAACATAATGTGGGTCTTTCGAATAACCGCTACGAGGATCGATACACCCAGATATATTAATTTTAGGCTTAATAATGCCATCAATAACTTTGATATTATTTAGTTCAACTGTATCAACTGAACCAAGTCCTGTTACTTTATGTTGATCTGACCAAGTAGAGCTATATAAGACAGTAAGTTCCACTAAAGTAGAGGTACCATCTCCACGCCCCATCGAAGCGTCTTCAACAGTGATATTTTTAAATGTAACATTCTTCAAGTTCGCGTTATTTCCATTATGGATGGAAAAGACTGGTTTATGATAGTTATGAATAACAGTGATATTTTGGAAAGTAATCGTGTCCATTATTTCTCCAACACATTCAAATCCAACTTCCATTGATTGGGCTAAATCAGTCCATAAAATGCAGTTATCAAAAGTGATATTACGGGTAGTTCCTTCAATACTTCTATTATCCCAACGAGGATAGTTTTTAACCACTAATGAGTCATCCCAACTTCTTATAAATGAGTTAGAAACATTAACGTTTTGACATGATTGAATCGATATTCCATCTCCGTTTGATCTAGAAGATATGACTTTACAGTTATCAATTGTAAGTCCGTTATTAAAATACATATTGAAACACCAGCCAGCAGGATCAATTACTCCAAAATCCTTCAAAGTGATATTTGAACAATAATTAAATTCGATAGGCACTAAAACCTTGTTAGTGGTGGCGCTTCTTTCAAATACTGAACCATCAATATAACCTGGACCCACTATTTGAATGTTGCTAGTGTTATTAGAAATAAATTTAGCTTCAATAAAGGCGTCGGCTTCAATATAAACTTTCTGTCCGCTTGAAAGATAGATTTGGTTATTTGAGTTAATTCTAGAGTCGTTATTTTTATTATGAACACCCTTTTTAAAGACAATAGCATCCGTGAATGGATTGGTGTAACTAGCCATCTCGTTAACGAAAAGATGAATCACTCTATCATTCGTAAATTCAATGGTGTATTGTCCAGTGCTAGTGATAGTAAAAGTAACCACTCTACGATTAAAATCGTAGTCATAACTAATTCCTTTTGAAACTGGACTAATTTTAAGATGTCTTAAAGTATTGAAATTAAGTTGAACTTTGATCTCAACTTTTCCTTCTAAACCAATGGATGTAACTCCATTATTCATCCTATTAGGAGCGTCTGGATTCCAGGAATGAGAATAGTTAGTTTTAACATTATAAATAGGAACGCTTTTATCTCCGATATACATTCTCGCCCACTTAAGTTGTTCTTTTTCCTTAACCGCGTCAGAAATAAAAACTTTATTCCTTTTTCTAGTGTCACTTGTGTCTTCTTTATAAGAAAAGTAGTCATCCTCTAAGATATAAAATCCATCTTCATCTTTCTCATACGTTTCCGAAGTTGTTTCCTCACTAATAGAAGTAACACTTGTATCTTCACTTATACTTGAAGAAAGGGATGTAGGGGAGGGATTAATGCATGAAGAAAGAATAAAGGTAGATAAAACTAATAGAGATCCAACTACTTTTTTATTCTTCATAATATAGTGTTATGTTTATCTTTATCAAAGAAGCAGACATTATCTAAGTTAAAGGAAATATCAACTTCTTCTCCAACAGTAAATGATTTGATTCCTTCAATCGAAGCGATAAGTTCATTATCAAGCCCATCAACTGAACCATAAATAATCGTGTTATCGCCAAGTTTTTCAAATAAATTGACCTTAGCCTTAAAGCCTTGCTCTTTAAACGCTAAATCACCTTTAATTGAAATAGCTTTTGGTCTAACCCCCATAATAATAGGAGTATCAAGATATTCTTCATTAAATGTTTTCATTCTAGCTAAAGGAATCTCAACTCCTTCACTAGAATTTAAGAATTTAGCGAAATATTTCTTATTTACTTTAGTAACAACAGCGTCAATAAAGTTCATTTGAGGAGTTCCAATAAATCCCGCGACAAACATATTAGTAGGATTTAAATAAAGTTCATCTGGACTTGCTACTTGTTGAATTACTCCGTCTTTCATTACAACAATCTTCGTACCCATTGTCATCGCTTCAACTTGGTCATGAGTAACATAGATAAAGACTGTTTTAAGTTCATTATGTAATCTAGTGATTTCAGTTCTCATCTGGGCTCTCATCTTCGCGTCCAAATTAGATAAAGGTTCATCAAGTAAAAATACTTCTGGGTTACGAACAATCGCTCGACCTAACGCCACTCTTTGTCTTTGTCCACCTGAAAGGTTAGCAGGCTTACGGTCTAAATATGGAGTAAGATTGATCTTACTCGCTGCTTCTTCCACCAAAGTATTAATGTGTTCTTTTCTTTCTTTACGATATTTAAAATCAAAGAAATGTCGAAGGGGAATTTTGGCTTGTGAAAGTGGGAAAGCGATATTTTTTCTTACCGTTAAATGAGGATAAAGCGCGTAGTTTTGGAAAACCATCGCCGTGTTACGATCTTTTGGATCAAGGTAGTTTAGAAGTTTACCATCCATATAGATTTCACCTTCGGTAATTTCTTCTAAGCCTGCAATCATTCTTAAGACGGTGGATTTACCGCATCCAGAAGGGCCAACAAAGACAACGAATTCGCCATCATCAATTGTTAAATTAAAATCGTTAACCGCGCGGACATTACCTTGATTATAGACTTTACCAACGTGTTCAATATCAATTTTATGGGATACTTTTTTGTTCGCATCTTCAATAACATTAAATAAATCGAGGAGACTATTTATAGGATAATCAGTCTTTTCATACTTAGAAGCGTCACTGATACCGACCGCTAAAAAGTTACCGGCTTTAGCCGCATCAATCCCAGCTTTTGCGTCTTCAACAACAATACACTCTCGGCTTGTATAACCTAATCCTTTTTGAGCGAGTAAAAATACTTCTGGATCAGGTTTAGAATTAACAATCATGGAGCCATCGATAATAATATCGAAGGCGTTAGTGATATCGAGTCTTTCTAATATATATTTTGTGTTCTTACTAGATGAAGCAATCGCTAAATGGTAACCATCTTCATATAGTTTTTTAATCGCTTGCTTAACATCCTTTGGTAAGTCTTTCGGGGATAAATTAGAGAGTAAAGAACGATAGATATTATTCTTTTCTTCCGCTAAAGCTTGTTTTTCTTCATCAGTGTAAATCTTATTTGCCTTCTCTAAAATTATCTCTAAAGAAGCCATACGGGAGACACCACGTAAACGATTATTGATTTCTTCATCAAAATAAATACCTTCTTTATCCGCAATCGCTTTCCAGGCTTCATAATGATATTTATCCGTGGAGATAATTACTCCATCTAAATCAAATATAATTCCTTTAATCATTTTGTTTTACCTCCCTTATTGTATAAGAGTTATCTTTCTTAACATTTACTAAGTATTGTTTATTTTTATGGATGAATTTTCCCTTTATTCCTTCTATAGAAGGAGGTAGGTTAGGATTAATCGAATATCCATCCTTATTTATCCATAAACCCATAAAGCCGAGAAGAACGGATAGATACGCTCCTGCGTTAGAAGCGGGGTGCGTTCCTCCAATATAAATTCCTCCGGCATACATCTTTTGCTCAGTTCCTAAATCTATTCCACTTGATTTTCTAAATAAGTTATAAGCTTCATCAAGTTTGTTAAGTTTTGAGGCTGCTAAAGAATAGATTGAGGCACTTAAAGAAGAACCGTGCTCAGTATATGGATAATAGAAATCATAATTCTTTCTTAAGATATCTAAATCATATGGATGCTCGAGTAAGATTAATAAAGAAAGAACATCAGCTTGCTTAATGACTCTAGTTTTACCTGCTACACCATTTTCTCCACCCATATAGTCTTTCTCATTTCTTTTACGAGCTTTAACTATGTTAGGAGTGACATCTTCTAATTTAAAATAGCCCTCAAATTGTTCAATTAAACCATCATTATTAGGCTCAACAATATAAAGTTTAGTTAAGATATCATTAAGATCTTCTTTAGTAAGGGTTCTTTCTTTAACTGTATAAATAAAATCATCATAATACTCTATGCCAAGCTTAAGAACATTTTTAAATAATAGATTAGTGTAGGCATTATCATTCACTCTTTCATGATATTCATCAGGACCCATGACATCATTAAGATGATATTTATCTTTCTTAGTTAAATATGAATCATAGAATTTAATAACTTCATAAATAACTTCATATCCACCTTCATATAATAAAGAAGTGTCACTGGTTAAAAAGATATAACGCATAATCGCTAAAGCGATATCACCTGAAATATGAATTTGTTTATCCGCGAAATAGGTTCGAATTGGCTGATTAGTAATTGGGTCAGTGACATTATAATCGGAACATTGTTCCACACCATCATCTTGACTTTCCCAAGCGTAAAAGGCGCCTTTATAACCATATTTTTCCGCTTTCTTTTTCGCTCCACTAAGGGTTTTAATTCGATACACTAAAGTGTTACGAGCGAAGCGTGGATTAGTGAAAGCATAAAACGGCATCATAAACATTTCAGTATCCCAGAATATGGCACCTTTATATGTTTCTCCGCTTAAACCTCTCGCTGGAACAGAATGATAGGAAGTATTATCTTCTAAAATTAAAAGATGATAGATACTATATTGAAGTTCAAAGTTAGCGTCTTTATCGCCAATAATTTCTAAATAAGCGTTATCCCATAGTTTATTAAAGGCTTTAATGTGTCTTTCAACTAACTTATCAAAGCCATCATTAATATGTTCTTTCTCTTTAACTTCATGAATGATATCAATTTGAATTATTTCATCTTTATGAATAATAGAATTTATTTCATACCCAAAAATATCATTAACTAAGTTAGTAGAATTAAGAGCCTTATTTGAATTAATTTTCGTATAGGATCTCACTTCTTTTCCTTCGTTAGTGGTTCCTGTAAAAAGAATTAAATCTTTCTCATAAGTGCACTTCTTTTCTTTAAAATGTGGACCATTAATTTCATAAATATCTAAATCTAAACCTAAATTAATCTTAAGTTCAGTTCCTTTAATGCCTTTAATTAAGTATCTAGTTCCTAAGATATTTTTATCCTTTGAAGATACAAATCTAGTGGAACTAATTTCAATATCTTCGTAAATTGTTTCTCTGGTAAACACTCCATCAGTGATATCTAAACTAACCTCATGTTTAACTGGTTCACTTTCTAAAAGAGAATAAACTTTATTCTTTCCTTTAACTAAGACATAGAAAGGATTTGGAAGATTAACTGATTCTCTCCATTTATCTAAATATTTATCGTATAAACCAAGGACATTTAAGGAAGTCATCTCGCTCTTACGATACTCTTCTAATGTGCCACGATAGCCATATCGACCATTCGCAAGTAAAAACATATTTCCATAGGAAACGATATTTTCTTTCTTAAATCCTTGCTTCACTAATTTCATAATCTTTTAATCTTTGTATTATTTCTAATGGTTTCAAGTTTGTTATAAATTACTAAGTTAAGTTCTTTATTCTCTTCTAAAGTAAAGCTAACTTCTTCTTTAGAAACATTAACCTTAACTTTAGTATCATTAATTAATAAATTAACTTCATAAGATTCCCATTTCTTTGGTAGTTTAGGAGAAAGAGAAATAACTTCCTTATCACTTCTAAGTCCTAAAAAACCATAGACAATGTTCATCCACGCCGCAGCGATAGAAGTCATATGTAATCCTTCACATGTATTACGGTTATAATCATCTAAATCAAGTCTAGTCGCGAAACCAAAGAACTTATCCGCTTCATCTTCATAACCTAGTTCACTCGCGAATATTGAGTGAATAGAAGGGGATAAGGATGATTCATGTAAACATTTAGGTTCATAAAAGTCATAATTAGCTTTCTTTGTAGCTAAATCAAATTCAGACATATAAAGGAACATAAACATTAAAACATCAGGTTGCTTAATTAAATCGTTCCTATAGATACGGTCATATGTCCAATGCGAATAAAGTGGGAAATCCGTGACTGGAATGGAATTAATATCAATATGAGGAAGCTTATAAAATCCATCATGCTGTTCATAAAGCAGTGTCTTAGGATCATAAAGAATTAACATCTTATCGGATGCTTCTTTCATCCTCTTTAATAATTCATCAGTGTAGCCACATTTATGAAGTAATTCTTGAGTCTCATATTTCTTTTCTTTAAGTAAGCTAAAAAGATAATTAAACATCTTCTTCGCCATAAAGTTCGTGTAAGTATTATGATTTACCATAAGTTCAAATTCATCTGGTCCCATAACCCCATAATAACCAAAGTGCTTGTTATCGCTAGAATATTGCCCACGAGAAAGTAAGAACTTACATATCTCTAATATCATTTCTAAACCATAATCCTGCATGAATTTATCATCATGATAGATATTCATATAATGATATATAGCGTAACCCACCGCGGTGGTTGGTTGGAACTGCGTTGAAGCGTGCTGCCATAAATTACAAGCTTCTTCTCCGTTTCGGGTGGCGATTGGGTAACAAGCACCTTCGCAGTCGAGTTCTTTTGCTCTCGCTAATGCTTGAGGGAGAGTGTTATATCTAAAAAGTAATAAATCTTTCGCTGCTTTCTTATTGGAGAAAAGATAATAAGGTAAACAATAAGTTTCACTATCCCAGAAGGCGTGCCCACTATAGGCTTCTCCAGTTAAACCTTTCGCTCCAATATTATTATCAGGAGAATAACCATGATAATTTTGTTCTAGTTCAAATAAACAATATCTAATTCCTTGTTGGTCGATATCGTTTCCAACAATCTTAATATCGCTCTTTTCGAAGGCTTTTTTAAAGTAGAGGGTATTTGATTCAATGACCTTATTAAATCCCTCTAAATAGGCTTTTTTAACGCTTGTACGGGAGTTTTCAATTAATTTATCAATGTGTTCATCGCTCTTTTTATCAATAAAGATCGAAACATAACGAGTAACTACACTTTCTTCACCTGCTTTTAAATTTAAATAATAATGAACACTAATCTCTTTTTCTTTAGAGACATAAGAATGTTCGTTCTCATTTGAATCTATAATCATTGTCGCGGCTAAGCTTTGATGAGTGGTAGGAGTTTTAACACTTAAACCATATTCGTTTTTGCCCTTTTTATAAGTGCTATCTTTATCCCAATAACAATGATCTCTCCAATGAAGGACATTAGAATCTAAATACATCACTAAATGGAGTTTAACATCTTTATTCGCTTTAAAAGTAATTCTTTGATAGGCGTTTTCACAAGTAAGCATATCTAAGATTCTTTCAAACTTAATATTGATAACTGTGTCTTTAATATACCAATTAAAAGAACGGGTTAATAAACCATTTCTCATATCTAGTTCACGGATAAAATCAGAAATTTCGGAAGTAGCTAAATCAAGGATTTCGCCATCCACGCTGATCTTACATTTAAGGAAATTCACGCTATTGATGGTGAAATGAGATCTTTTCACGATTCCTTTATAAGCGCTAGGTGTGTCTTTTAAAGAATATTCAATAATCCCGTTAAAATAAGTTCCGATTAAACTTGGAAGAGTGGTGCCTTCTTCTAAAAAGCCTCTCACTCCCATATATTCATTCGCTAAAGAAAAGATTGATTCACTCACTTCATTTCTTTCTTTATGGAAGCCTTTTTCAATAATTTTATATGGATCAACTTCTAAATATTGTTGTGATACTTTAACCATAAAATTACTCCTTCATTCCGCTATTAACGGATGTATTCATAATTTGTTTTTGGAAGATGATAAAGATAATCACCTGTGGAATGATTGATAAAACAAGTAACTGTAAGATATGAGGGGCAACATCTTTATCGCTTGAGAAGTTAAAGATGGCCACCATTAAAGTCCAGTTCTCACTCTTAAGATTACCAATTACCATATATGGTAAAAGATAATCACTATATGCCGCAGTCATCGCAAAGATAGCGACAACCCCAATAATTGGTCTAGCTAAAGGAAGGATAACTTTCATAAAGATTCTAAAGTTAGATAAGCCATCCATTCTGGCTGCTTCAATTAAAGATTTAGGCATCTTTTCAAAGTAGTTTTTAAAGAGTAAATAGTAATAAGCGTTCGCTCCAAAGACAAACCAAAGAGGAATATAAGTCCCAAGTAAATGAACGTTATCAATAGCTTTAACAAGAGGATAGATTGCTAACGCACTTGGAATCATATAAGCAAGTAAAACTAAGGTATGAACTACTTTATAGCCGTATGGTTTTAAAATCGCGATAACATAGGCTAATAAGGAATTAAAGACCACGCCACAGATAACCGCACCGATAACAACTACAAAAGTATTTAAGAATACATCAGTAAGTCCACATTTCTCCCAAATCTCAATAAACTGGGCAAAGTTCCATTCTTTTGGGAATAAGGTGTAGTTAACGGAATTAATCTCATTAGGAGCCTTAAACGAAGACACAAATAGCCAGAAGATTGGAAGTAAAGCGATTAAAACAAAGATGATTAGTAAGGCAATTAAAGCCCAGTAAGAAAAGACATTTCTCTTCTTTTTATAGTCACTAAAATTAAGCAAACCATTTTGTTTAGAGTGGAGCCCACGGGTAGATTTAGCTAGATTCTTACGCACTAATCTCATAACTTACCCTCACTTTTGGCTTCCGCTCTTTTTTCGAAATAGCGGGTAAGTCCGAAATATAAAAGAGTAAAGGCTAAGATGATTAAAGCTAAAACAACACTAGTGGCCGCACTCTTTGAATATTGTAATCTTTCAAAACTATCTTTCTTAACAAAAGCAAAACTATAAGAAAGAAGCATTAAAGAAATCGCATTATTATTATCCACTCCAGCGATAACCATCGGTTCATAGAAAACTTGGAAGACTGCGATTACTTGTAAAATAAGAAGCATAAAGATCGTGGTCTTCATCATTGGAATAGTAAGTTTCGTAAATCTTTGAGTAGGGGAGGCTCCATCAATACGTGCGGCTTCATAAATCGCATCATCAATTTGTTGGAAGTTAGATAGATATATTAACGCGGTACCTCCCGCGCCTCTCCAAGTCATCGCAAAAACGATAACTGGAATTAAAATATGGTAGTCTTTTGTCCATTCCACTCCATCTTTCATTCCAAACCATCTTATTAAGATGACATTAATAACATCCCAGGAGTTATCTCCAAACATTGATTTAAAGAGGAAGACAACTGCCATCCCACTAATCATGCATGGAAGATAAATCGCGATTCTAAAGAATCCTTTCGCATGGAAGGCTTCAGAAAGAATAAAACCTAAAATAAGTGGTACTAAAAAACCAATAATTAAAGACCAGAAGATATATAGGAAAGTATTCCTTAAAGCGTCTAAGAAATCCTGGTCTTGGAAAATAGCAATATAGTTATTAAACCCAACGAAAGATTCAAATTTCTCATTATTAAAGAAACTTAAGACAACATTGAAACTAATTGGATACCAAACGAAAAAGACGAATAAAAGAAGCGGCAGGGCCATGATGAGCCAAGCAAAAATATTCGTTCTAATCTTTTGCTTTAATATGTCAAAGCGATGGTTTTTCCTTTTTAGTTTCATGTTAGTTTAAATTTATTAATTTAATTCATCTAAGATCTTTTGGAGTTTAGAGTTAGCAGTGCTAAGTAAAGATTTAGGATTAGCGCTCTCCGGATTTTGGAATAAAGATTGAATCGCATCATCTAAGATTTCATACATCTTTTGGGTGGCGATTGGTTCTTCACTATGTTTATATTCGTTAATCGTCGAGAAGAATGGAGAGTAATATTTCATATCAACTGAAACATATTCTTCTTCAAGTTCTTTTGCTACTTTTAAATAATCAGCGTTCTTCCAAGGCATAATCTTAGGTAAGATTGGTTGATTCTTATTTAAAGCGACTTGATAACCTTTTCTAATCGCATCAATATTAGTCTTATTTGTGGTAGGGCTTCTTCCGATATAATCGAAGAATTTTAAGATGCCACGGACTTGTTCATCACTTGTTTCACTATCAAAGACAAATGGTGTACCACCATAAAGGGAATAATGGTGAGTGCCGTCTCCCGTTGGCATTGGTACAAAAGCTAAATCAGACATATCAACAAAACCAGTGGTCTTCGCTAAATGAAGGATATCGCTACCAACAATAGCCATACCTACTTTAGATCCAATCGCACTTGGCCAATCATCATAAGCAATTGAAATACCGCGGTAGACTAAGTCTTTTTCTTTCATTTCCTTTAACCAAGTCAAAGCGTTAACAGCTTCATTAGAATCTAAATTAGCTTTCCATTTATTATTTTCTTTAACTTCTAAAGTGGCGCCGAAGTTCCAGGCCATATTAGAGAACTGCCATCCGCCATTTTTATTCGAGGTACAAATAAACATACCTTTAGCTTCAGTTTCATCGGTAATTGTTTCACTTACCCTAAGTAAATCATCAAAGGTAGTAGGGTAGGCTGGAGAGCCATCATCATTATATAAAACGTATTTACCTTCTTTTTCTGGAAGTAAACCTAAGTCTCCAAGTGTTTTAGTGTTTATAAGTAAACCTAAACCATAACCATCACGAGGAACGCCATATATCTTATTATCAAAAGTTAAAGTGGCTTTCATCTCGTCATCAATCTTATCAGTCCAACCAAACTCATTAAGAATAGAGGTGATATCTCTAATATATCCAGAGTTCTTTAAACCTTCAGGTTCAGTAAACCAAGTTTGATAAACATGAGGTAAAGTATGAGTCTCATGCTTTGGACCTATTGTTTCTTTGGAATAAATATAAGGACTTCCAATGATTTCATATTGAGGATTATCTTCTTCAAATTTATTTTTCCACTCCGTATACATTCCGACATCTGTTTTATCGGAGCTTTGTGGCCAGAAACCAATCTTCAATTGAATCTTATCGCTACTACCAGTACTATCTCCACCAAAGAAGCGGCAACCAGTAAGAGTAAAGACAGTAGTTAACGCTAAACATAAGACTACTTTTGTTCGACTATTTTTCATAAATTTGGATCTCCTTATTAAGTTAAATAGGGAGAGGGAAATCCCTCCCCCTATAAGTATGTTAGATATTAGTTAGACATAGCGGCTAAGATAAAGCCAACAGTGTTAACATCATATTCTAATGAAACACTAGCATAGACCGTACCTGTAGATCCTTCAAATCCACCTAAATGGAAGTGAATAACTCTATCAGTTAAACCAGTCTTTTCTAAATCGATGATTAGTCTAATTCCTGAAGAAGTAACTTCGGTTTCACCACTAATTGGTTCACCGTCTAAGCCTTTAAGCTTACCATCTTTGAACCAGAATTCACCGGCATCAGAAGCAAAACGTAAACTACGTAAATTAACGCCTTCATCTGGACTTTGAATGTTTAAGACGATTGTTTTAGCGCCGTAGTTATGGATTTCGCCACCATAATTGTAGTTAGCTAAATTGAAGCCTTTTTCTTCAATAGAAGTGACTTCTTGGACTTCAGGAATGAGATCGACGGAATAAACTTTAATAGCGATTCCACCCACTAAACCATCACCATGGACATGGATTCCAACTTCATGGCCTTCTTCTTTCATTCCAGAAGCAACAGTATCAATAATATATGTTCCAGCTGGAGCGTCTTTAGAGATGGCGTTACCTTTATCATCGATAACTTTGCCATCTTTGAACCAGAATTCACCAAGTCCATCAACACTGAATCTGATATCACCAATGGTGTATTGAGTTTCAGCGACTAACTTAATGTATCTTGAAGTAGCTGGGGAATAAACGTAACCAGCATAATCATAGCCTTGTTCATCAGCATATGTTTTTTCAACATATAATGTATCCTTGGTCTTTTCTTTAAGATCAAGGGAATAAACCTTAATAGAGATTGCACCGTTAGTGCCATCACCGTGGACGTGGATACCGACTTCTTTACCTTCTTCTTTCATTCCGGAAGCGACTAAGTCAATGATGTAAGTACCTGCGCTTGAAGTAGCAGGAATAACATTACCACTTTCATCTTTAAGTTTGTCTTCGTGGAACCAGAATTCGCCAACTCCATCAACACCAAATCTAATTCTATCGATAGTGCCTTCAGTTTCAGCGACTAACTTAATGTATCTAGAAGTAGCTGGGGAATAGACGTAACCAGCATATTCATAACCAGCTTGGTCAGCATATGATTTTTCAACATAAAGGGTATCTTTGTATTCATCTTTTGGAGCGTCTGCAAATGCGACGAAGTCAACGAGTAACTTACCAGTACCACTATAATAGTAGTCAATAAATGGTTCATTACCGATAGCCATATTAGAAACTTTTAAGTCAATAATTAACCAAGTATAACCATCTTTAATATATGGATAGTCAGCTTGATCTAAGGTTGCAACTTTAAGACCTTCGCCTGAATACATTTCGTTAATATACTTAACACCGTTACCGATATTGAAGCGGAAATTATCTAATGTAGCACCATCTTCGGCTTTAAGAGCCATAATCATGTAATCACGATCTTTAGATGGGTTATTAAGGTTAAGAGCTTTGTAGTTAATATAATCAGTAGCACCTAATTCACTAGCGTCAAATTCAAGAGCGCTACCATTAACTTTAACCATAGAACCATTGTTATAAGATAATTGGTAGGTTAAACCAGCATTAATGGTCTTTTGATCAACTATTGCAGCGTCATAATCACCATTAAAGCCAGATTGTTCTCTATTAAAGTTATCATACATGAATAAGGAATTCATATCGAAAGTTGGATAGTTAAGAGCTGGAGCAGGAACTTCCATATTAGTATAGAAGACTTGAGAAATAGTAACTTCAGTAGAGGAAGTAACTGTGAATCCTTCAGTTAACGCACCAAGCTCACTATTAGTGGAGTTAATAACTAAATGATAGAAAGCACCGTTAACTGCGCTAGAAACGGCAGCGTTTTCTGTGTCTTTAAGTTTAGCCCATTCAAACACACCGTTACCAACTTTTAAAGCGGTACCAGATGTATCACCTAAGATATTAAGGACTAAGCTAGAATATGTACCTACTGGTTTTGGAGCGGTATAGGATTGACCGTTTACTAAAGTAACACCATTTTGAACGATGAAACCATATGAATCTCTCCACCAGCAAGTTTCATCAGCTTTATTAATAGCTTCACGGTCAAAGATATCGATAGGAGTTCTATCTCCACCTTTAACTAAGAATACTTCGTTAATTTCTAAAACTGCTGAGCATTCTTCACTTAATGCATAAAGATGGAAGCCAACAATTGTATCTAAGACTTTAACTTCACTTGGGCTACCGTCTTTATTTTCATAGACCGCGTTAGCGTCTTCGATTGATTGTTGAGGAGAAATAATGAAGTCTTGATATTCTCCATTTAAGGCTGGTAAAGCGTCACCATCTTGATCAAGAGCTTCACTTAATTTAATTTCATAAACTTTATAATCATCTCCACCTCTTAACGCTAAGACAAGGTTAGATAATTTTAAAGCGCCGTTTCCGACCATTCTAATACGGAAACCAATAGCGTCATAGGTAGGAAGGTCATAGAACCCTGTTCCCATCTTATAAATTGCGCGATCAGGAGTATTTGGTTCATACTCATCTTGGGAATCGACTAAAACACGTAATTTCGATTCGGTAGTAACTGTACCTGTAGTGGTGCCATTAATTTGTTCGGCAGTGAAATCATCCGCGATCTCATCGAATCTTTCATCAAAATTACGGAGGGCGGAAGGATTTTCAATCTTGCTAACAAATGGAGTTTGATGTTCGATCACTTCTCCTTCTGAAGTAGTAGATGTCTCAGAAGTTGTTTCACTTGTGGTTTCACTAGTGGTTTCACTTGTCGTACTAGGAGTACTTGGAGTGGTAGAAGAAGAATCTGGGTTATTACCGCCACAACCACCTAGAACAAGTGCAGAGGTAGCAAGTAATAGAAATAGTGATTTGTTTTTCATGACAATATCCTTTCTTATTATTTATTTATTAGATTCCATAAACGCTTATTTCGGATAATTGCGCACCATATCCGGCCTTAACATCGTTGGAATTAATAACCAATTTGAAGAAGCGACAATTTGTCGGATTAACCTCTATTGTCACTCTATTACCTTGAAGTGGATCGAAGAGATAATCTGTTCTTTCTACTATTGAGGTAAATGTTGTTGTAGAAGCACTATAAGCGACATTTGAATCACTTACTAATACTTCGATATTTTGGGTTCTAGCGGCCCAGTTTAAAGATGGAGGTAAGCATAAAACAATCGTGGAAATTTGATATATATCACCTAAATCAATAACGATATGAGCAGGTAAAGATTTAGATTCATAATATGATGTACCGGTTGGATCACCATCAACAGCTTTCTCAACGTTATAAACATCATTATGTTCACTAGAATCTACAACTGCTTTATTAGTGGTTAAAGAAGGTGGATAGAATTCAACTTCGGAAATGACATAGTATTTAGGAGCGGATAAACCGTTACTTCTAAATAAGCGAAGTTGGATACCTCCATAAACTTGAGTGGTAAGAATAATATCAATAGCGTTTCCGTTAACTGGAGAGATTTCATAATCTTTCGCGCCAGAAGCACGGGTATATTTATCATTCATTGAACCATCTGATTTAAGTCGTTTAACCCAGATTTCAATGGAATAAGTTAAGTAATAGCTATTATTTAAGTCACCTTTAATACGGAGTTTACCAATGGTGGCTTGACTTGCAAATTCCATGGTTAGACCAACAAATTCATTCTCTTCACCCTTAAAGTCTTTATGTGTCCAAAGAGTAGAGGTATTACCATCAGTTAAGTTTGTGCTTGGATAATTATCTTTCGAATATTCTCCACTTCCATCATCAACAGGGGTGGATACTTTTGTACCTGCACCATGAGTGACTGTGTTAGTGGTAGTTATATTACCTTTAGGTCCAATATATGGTAGGCCACCTTGTTGATAAGCAAATTCTGGAACAAGCATCCCATCTTGAGCAATATTAGGTTTCTTAATAACCTCTTTTTCTTTATTAATATTATTAAAGTATGGAAGAGTGAAGTATCTACCTAAGACTTTTGGACTAGTCTCGATAGTGATATTTTCAGTATATTCATTTAAAGAAGTATCTAAATCTTCAAGTTTAGCAATATCTCTTCCTTCAATATTTAATCCCTTAATAGCAACATTAGAGATCTTAGAAGTATTAGATTCCCCTAAAAATCTCGCACTGATTGAATCAAGCATCTTATAGACTTTAACGTTAGAGATTTCCACTCCATTAATAACACCTCTATCTCCTTCAGACTTAGTCCAATCAGAGTTATAAGCAATAGTGAAATCAATTAAGAAATCATTCTCTAAGTCAGTTCGATCATCACCTAACATTTGTCCATCTTCTAAAGTGATATTGGTGTACTTCACATTAGAAATAACCGCATCATCACAGTTATGCATAGAGATAACCGCTTTATGGAAGTTATGCACGACAGTTATGTTATTAAAGGTGATATCTTGCATAGTGATGCCATTAGTTTCATAACCAACTTCCATAGATTGCGCTAAATCAGTCCAAACGGTAACATCATGGATATTGATGTCTTTAGTGGTGCCCCTGTCGGAGTTTTTAACCACTAAAGAGTCATCCCAAGTACGGACAAATCCACCATTAACTTCAACATGTTCACATGATTGAATAGAGATACCATCACCATTTTGTCTCGCAGTGATAATTTTAACGTTACTAACTTTCGAGTTCTTACATTTATATAAAGTAATAGCCCAGCCAGCTGGATCAGCAAACATAATATCTTTAATCTCAATATTTTGACAGTTACGGAAGACCGCTGGTAAAGTGTATTGAGATTGAGTTAATCTTTGATAGATTTCTCCAGAAACAATACCGCGTCCATAAATCTTCACATTTTCAAAATCTTCTCCGGAGAATTGACCATAAACATAAGCTCCTCCCGCTAAATAGATTTCCATATTAGAATGAATAGGGAAGGCACCCGCTTTATAAACACCAGGACCAACATAAATCTTATTTGGATCAGCGTCTGCTTCTTCTTTGGTCATTACCTCTGTTTCAAGTGGGTTAGCAAAGATATGTAAAGCGGTGTGATAATCATCGTTATATTCCACAACATAATTTCCATTATAAGAAAGATCAAATTCGATAGTCTTTTCTTTAATAACTGGGACTATTCCATATACAAGTGGTCTTACTACAGCGGATTCAATACTAACTTCTTCTTTAATAGTGACACTAACATGAACCTTACCTTCAAAATCAAAGATAACATAAGGAGCTTTTTCACTTGGTACATCCCAGGAGAATTTTCTTCGATCATTTACTCTAGTTTCGTAAACAAATAACTCTTCTCCTTCCACTTTAACTCCAACTTTAGAAGAAGTTTTTAAAATAGAAGGACCTTCATATGTAACAAGTTTAGTTTGGTTAACTTCTTTTGTGCTTTTAATAAAATTCTCTTCATTATAATAATCTGATGGTTCTGGCTCTATATAAGAAGTAGAACTATCAGAACTAGTAGGGGTAGAAGGATTATTTCCTCCACACGCACTCGTGGTAGCGCTTACTAAAAATAATAAAGAGAAAAGAAGAGACTTTTTTAAACTTGTTTTCATAAAAATTCCTCGAATATATCGCTAATTAAATTATGGAGCACAAAAAAATTAAAACAAGGAATTAAGTTAACCGGTTAACTTGTTAACCAATTAATAAACTATGTTTATTTATTAAGAAAAATTCTTAATTTATTTTCTTCACTGATTCTCTTTCGATGAGGGTTGGTTGAATAACTAAGTGTTTAATTGAAGTATCGTTTGAAAGTAAGGAATCTATGAGTAGTTTTGACGCTAAACGACCTTTTTCCATAATGTCTTGCTTAATTGTCGTTAAAGCAGGGGAGACTAGTTCTGCGGAGTTAATATCATCAAAACCAATGATACTTAAATCATCTGGAATCCTCTTATTCTCTAAATAGTATCCCTTCATTACTCCCATCGCTAAAATGTCCGCCGCACAAACTAACGCGGTGATATTCTTATTTTCCATAATATCTTTAGAAGCTTTTAAACCTCCATCGAAGGTTGCTTCCGCTTTAAAGATATATTCTTCTTTTAGTTCAATCCCATAATCTTTAAGCGCTGCCTTATAACCTAGATATCTTCTATTATCAATCTCAGATGTTTCAATATTGCCCGCTAAAAAGGCAATATCTTTATGACCATTATTAATTAGAT
The DNA here is from genome assembly GCA_902787955.1 of uncultured Erysipelotrichaceae bacterium. Taxonomy (GTDB): domain Bacteria; phylum Bacillota_I; class Bacilli_A; order RFN20; family CAG-826; genus Fiminaster. The sequence continues at coordinate 39,093 of CADAIJ010000011.1, read as the reverse complement.
ATTCAGTAGCCATATAGCTTCCATCACTATCATTAATTCTTAAAGTAGTATATTCACTCGCATAATCTTCATAAACATCCACAAGTACACAAGGAATATCTAAAGACTTAATCGCTTTAAAATAATCTAATGGGAACTTACCTAAAGTAATAATTCCTCTTAGATTCTTTCCTCTAAGCCATTTTGAAAAGTCTTTAGATTCAATTAATGGTTCAATAAGTAAATCAAACCCTTTTCTTTGAATCCTTTTTATAAAAGAACCTAGAAACTCACCATAGAATGGGTTTTGGGAGAAGGCGATAGAAAGATCATCAGATGGAAGGAATAACGCTACTGTATTAGATTTACCAGTGGAAAGATAAACCGCATTCGTGTCTTTGCTATAGCCTAGTTCTTTAATCGCCGCCAAAACTCTTTCCTTTGTTTCTTTTGAGACTTTATCGACTCCGTTAATAACATAAGAAACAGAAGCAGGGGAAATCTTCAAATATCTAGCTATATCATAAATCGTGGTCTTTCGTGACATACTTTTTAAATTATAAATCCTTATATATAAAGAAATAAATAGATATCCTCCTACTTTCTATTATCTAAGCATGTTCTTTTAAAAAGAGGTTTTTTGAAGTAATAGCGTGATTAAATGTGCTGGAAAATTCCGAACAAAATGCAAAGATAATTCCGAAAATTATTGATTATTTTGATAGCTAAATAATATTTTAGCAAATGGATTTCCGACCATAGTCAACACTCCTGCGCCAGATTATGCTCAAGAACTAACTTTTGAAAAAATATTTATCTACTACGGAGCCAAAGGTATTTCTTTAAGAAAAGATACTTTTGAAAAGACTCATATTATTGATTTCTTACTTGGAAAAGTTGATATACATTTATCTTAATAATGGATGAATTTAACCAAAAATGTGAAAATTCATACGCTAAACTGTAGGAGTTTTAAACTGAACCATATAAAGAATTCTATTTACGATTCTGCCAAGAGGCACGCTAATAGAAAATTTAGAGTATACATTGACGAGAAAACTGAACTATCTACTCGATTAAAACTCACTGGTCAAAAATTAAAAATCATACGGAATGAAAACTATAAAACTCATGGAATATTGTTGACCATAACCTTTCTTTTAAACAATTACTAAAAGAATGATGAACGATTGAACGATTAGGTAGCGTAATGCTATCTTTTCTTTTATCTATATGGAAAAATAAGCCATCTAAGCCCATAAAGGTAAGAAGAGGGATATAAACAAATAAAGGATCTAATTTAAGCCTAGATGGGCCTTATTTTTCTAAATAGGGCACTTTATATTCTCAATGAACTTCCCCAAGAATTAAAAATATAGAAAAATAAGGAATTTAGTAAGATTTAGTTATAACTAAGCCTAAGAAAATGGTGGGGTTATCTTAGAAGGCTAACCCACCATCTTTAAACCTTAGGAAAAATAGGCAATCCTCTCTATATTTTCCATCCCTAATTGACTTCAAAAATATGCGAAATTGTTTACTGTAGTGTACAAAACCGCTATAATTAAGGCATGAAAATATATCACGGAAGTAAACAAAGAATTGAAAAGCCAACTACGAAAGGATCAAGACCAGATAATGATTATGGTCCCGCTTTTTATCTTACGCTTGATTTAGAAAGCGCTCATGAATGGGCATCTAGAAATAACTCAATTGGTTATGTCAATGTTTATGAATTTGATATTACTAACTTAAAGGTCTTAGATTTAACTGATAAAACTAAATATAGTGTTCTTAACTGGGTAACAATCTTGCTCCATTTTCGAAGCCTTGATCCTGGTTTTAAAAGAGCCTTTAGTAATCGTCTTAATATATTAGAAGAAAGATTCTATATCGATGTTAATAATTATGATGTTATTAAGGGATACCGCGCTGACGACGCCTATTTCCGTTTTCCTTTAGATTTTGTAAGAGGTAATCTTACCTTAGAACAATTAGAGGAATCATTTAATCTTGGTAACCTTGGAATTCAGTACGCTTTAATAAGTGATAAAGCTATCTCTAGACTTAAATATAAAGAGTCTATTCTTTCTAGTGAAAAATATATAAATCGTTACTTTGAATCAGTTAGAACTGCTACTAAAAGATTCGATGAATTAGATAAAGATAAAGAAGGAATTAGGATTAGAGATATTTTAGAAAGTAAGGAGAGTAAATAGTTATGATTTATCTTTCTGATGATTATTTCACTAAATATATCGATTCTTTTTCTTATCTTATCTCTCGTGCTAGTTATGAAGGCTATTCTCTACCTTATATTGAAAAAGTAATTAGTTATTCTTCATTTATAAATGAATTAGAACGCTCTAACATAACTACTATCGCTTTTACTTCGATGGAAAAACTATATTATGAATTATTCCCTAAATATGAGAATAAGCTCTTTGATTATGATCCATATAATATCTATGCTTGGGTATCATATATTTATTTCCATCTCTTCTTAGAATTTCAGATAACCTTTGAACTTATCTTTATCATTCTCCCTATTGAAGATATGTTAAATCTTTATAAAGTCTATCATGAGATGGATTATAAAAAGATGTATGAAGTCTTTAAAAGTAGAGTCCCTTATTCTTATCTAGATAATATTATGAAGAAGAAGGGTATATCCTCTAATGAATTAAGTATTATTAGCCATATCCCTTTCTCAACAATAAACGCTTTAAGGTATAACAAAAGAAATATCGCTAAAGTAGAAGTATCTTCCTTATTTAAACTCGCTAAAGCACTAAATATTAAAACCGAATCTCTTTTAACTTCCTTAGAGCTAGAAATAGAAGAATAACAAATAGTAATAGCTTTCATCTATAACAAAGCCATTCTTTTTAAAAAGAGCTTTTTCATGTTCACAAAATGAAGAAAAATGAGAAATATACTACAAAGTAGTATTTAGCACTCTACCATAAGGAGTGCTTGCTTCTTCTTCTTCTTCTTTATAAAATAAAGAGCGTGATAAAAATGGGTGAGTGAGATAAGAAAGAGGAATGGTCAATAACGCTTTCTTATATAAACGAACCCTATGTTTATAAGTAGTAGTAGGATTAAAACAAGAATCTTCGTGCACATGACTCTTAAATAAAATTCTAAATAACTTATAAACAAGTGCGATGGAGTTACCATTTGTCCAGTTTAGGGATATATAAATCGGTAACAAGTCGTTTCACACATATATCTGGTTAACAAGTTACTTTTAACTATGTAGAGGTGGATATAGAAAACCTTAACAAGTTAAAAGAAAGACTTAAAGTTAACCAATATATCTATAGATTTATTCATGTCTCACTTAAGTAGTTATAAAGAACTATTCTAAGGAGATCTATCGAAAGGAGAAATGAGTTATGAATAAATTAATAAGAAGACTCGCCATGGCATTCGTTGGTATTTCTATGGCAGTCGGAGTAGGTGTGGCTGTTGCTAATAACAAAGAAGCTGTTCCTGCACATGCTGCAAATAATGTTTCGGTTACGTATACTGTTCAATCTAAGACGTCTGCAACTAAAACAGCAGGTACTGCCCCAACAGGTTCTTCTGTCTCGTATAGCCAAACATATAATACAGCCAAGCAAGCAACGAGCGGTAATTCTTTCACATTAACTTTATCTGGATATGATGGATGCACTATCAAAGGCTTAACTTTAAGTATGCATTCAAACAAATCAGCCGGTGCTGGTTATATGTCTTTTGTTACCGGCTCAACAACTATGGCAAGCATTGGAAGCTCATCTAGCGGTGTCGCTTTCAATAATGCTTCATGGTATGGTAATTGGAGTCAAAATTTCGTGACAGTTACCCCTTCATGGACTACAAACGGAACAGTCGCAACCAATGGAACTATCGTTTTAACAATTGGTGCTACAGTCAACTCTTTATTCTTCGAATCAGCAACAATTACTTACGATGAACCAGTCGTTACATCGCCAGATTTCACATTAGATAAGAACTCTGTAGCTTTAACGTTAGGTGGTTCTTCAACAACAGTTACTGCAACTCCAAACGAATACGTTTCTGCACAGGCAGAATATTCATGGAGCAGAACTGCAGGTGATGATTGTGTTACATTAACAAATGCGAACACTGCAACTGTTACGATTGCTCCAAAAGGAACAGCTGTTTACGCGAGTTGCACATTGACCATTTCAGTTACAGGTTGTACATCAAAAACTGTTTCTATATCTGTTAAGAAAGCTTCCTCATCTGAAAGCCCATTTACAGTTGCTGAGGCAAAAACAGTCATCGATGATGGCGAATCAGCCGATAGGTCTGGTGTTTATGTCCACGGAATCATTTCTCAAGTCGTTTCATATCAATCAAACACAATCACTTATTGGATTAGTGATGATGGAACAACAACTGATCAATTTGAAGTTTTCAAAGGCAAAAATGTGAATAACACCAATTTTACAGCTATTGGTGATTTAGCTGTTGGTTACGAAGTTACTGTTTATGGTAATATCACTCTTTACAATAATTCTGTTTATGAATTTTCAAGCGGTAACTATCTTACTTCGTTAGTTAGACCAAATACATTCAACATTAGCGTTTCTACTGATGCAATTACTCTCAGTGATGACGAAGTTGGAACAACTGGTTCTGTAACATTAACAACAGCAGGCGGCAAAAAAGGGTCAATTACAAGTGTATCAAATGTTGATTCCTATGAATTAAACGGCAATATTTTATCTTTGACTGGTGTTTCTGATGATGTTGTAATCACAGCTAGCGTTATAGATGCCGATATTGTCTCCATTGCATTAAGCGGTCAAAAAACAAAATTTGCTCTCACTGATGATTTTGAGTTCAACGGAACTGTCACAGGAACATATGATGATTGGTGCACACCACATACAACCGAAATCTTAGCAAGCGGATATACAGTTAATTCTAGTGCATTTAAAAAAGGTGTAGAAGGCACTTATACCATTACTATCACCTATGGCGGTAGCGTATCAGCGTCTTATTCCGTTAGAGTTGTTGATGTCTTTGATTCTTCAAAAGGTGAATATCATTTAGCCACAACTTCTGATATTGTTGAAGGTGCGCATATTGTCATTGCCTCGGGAGCAACTGATGTTGTTTTAAACAGACAAAGCGGCAATAACTGTCCACAAGGCGAAGGCGCAAAGTATGTCGAAAACTCCAACAATTTAGTTACAAAAACAAACGCTCTTGATCTTGAATTAGTGAAAGGCGTTAGTGAAGGCACGTTTGCCTTAAAATATGATGATGATTGTTATTTGGCCGCAACTGGCGCTTCAAGCAGCAATTATTTAACAACTTTGTCATCTATAGAAAATAGATCATCATTCACTTTTACAAGAGTTAGTGATACCGATTGGACAATTGAAGCAAACATTACTGGTACTAGAAGATTTGTTCGTTATAACTCTAGTAGCAGCATCTTTTCTTGCTATGTGAGTGAAGGGCAAGCTGCTATTACTGTTTATGCTTTTGAAAAATTTACTGATGAAGCAAAATCCTATGCTGAAACTTTTATCAAAGGAAGCGAAAATGCAGGAACTTGTACAGCAACAATTTCTTCATGGTCATCGTTAGGAACTGCGTTTGGTAAATTGACTAATGGAGCGCAAGAACTATTTTCTTCGGAAGAGACTCATTCTCCAGAAGATTATGATGGCAGTACTGAATATTCAGTTGCACACACCGTTGCTAGATATGACCATGCAATTAGAACCCATTCTGAATTAAGATCTAATGAATTTATGGAAAGATTTGGTGAAGGCAAAGTTAATCCATCCTATTCTTCGCAGGTTGCTTTAATTTCAAACGTTACGAATTCAAGCGCTACAACAATCATTATCATTGTTTCTATGGTTTCATTAACCGCAATCGTGGGTTATGCAATCTTAAGAAAACGTAAAGAACAATAACTCTTAAAATATAGGATTTAGGAACTCTTTGGCATTGACCACTAGGGAGTTCCTTCTTCCTTTATGGGCTCTAAAACTTAGAACTTATAAAGGAGGAGAATCAATCCTCTAAACTATTAGATCTTCCGATGCATTCACTTATTCTTTATTAATAAATATATATAAGGATAGTGAGGGAACTAATAGTTTGGGCAAACTCATTAGGTTTTCCTTTCTCTTCTAAACAAATAGAAGTTATCAAAAAGTGTATCCCAATCGATACCTTACCTAATGATTTGTGACTTACTTATTTATAGTTAAGTCTATCTAGTACTTATGAACAGCTAGAGACCATGGCTAACCTATATTAATTAGGGTAGTTTATAAAAAGCCACTTCCTCTATGACCCCTTGACCAAGGCGAGAGTCGTGGCTTTTTATTTTATAAAGTATTAGATAACTAGTGATATGAACCCCAAAAGTTGGGCAACCAACTGGAGGGGTTTTATCATGAATTACTACAGGTTTTTCTTATTAATACCCAGTGTAAGGTGTGGTTTTTCTTAAGATAAATTTATCTATAGTGTCATTTACTTTATTATATAGACAAATTCCACCACCATAAGCGAAACCGAAAGCATAGTTTTCGGCATTTCCATTTAAGTTATACCTTGTCGTGGTTAGTTTTCCATCATTAAACGTAGCTTGCGTTAAAACAGAATAATAACTTTCAGCAGATGAAAGTCCTTTTGAAAAGTAATAAATAGTGTTTTGATTACTGGAAAAAGTAAATAGCAACTTGCCACAGTAAGTTGAATCGGAAATATTGAATCCAACTACCTTAGTCCAATCACTAACATTAAATACACCTCTTTCAGTTGATAAATAATCCCCAAATTTAAAGTGTACTAAACCAAAACTGTAGCTTTGTTTATATGAATAATCTTCTCTATAAATATATTCTTCATTTTCATATAAGAAGAATCGAGGATTAATGCCACCAGCCTCGGTGCAGTTAGTGATAAAAGCATCTCTTTCACTATCATAATCGACGTATGATTTTCCTCTATTTGTTTCTCCAATTGATAAGGATTTTATTTCGCTAGTTTCTTTATAAAAAATATGTAAGGTATAATTCGAAGAATATTTGTTAGTTATTCCAATGTTTCCCCTTTTATCAACATTTGTGTAATAAGGAGCAAAATCTAACTTAATAACCTCTTTTACCTCAAAGTGATGAACATCGTAGATATAAATATATCCTTCTAATAATTCAGGGTTTTTCCTTGGAATATAGTCTTTATTATCAATAGTAATATGATAGACATCATCAAATCTTTGGATTCGATTAATAGTAAAATTCTCTAGTTCAAATATCTTTCTTGTTTCTAAGGTTAACTCTGAAAGCATTATTAAAGAGTTTCCTTCTAACATGAAGACGCGATCTAAATCATTATCCTCATAAAGGAGATCCCCCGTTTTATATGTAGTGCTAAATTGAAATTGTTCACTTGGTAAAATGCAATCAATATTAGCGCGTCTCACACTGAAGGAGAAACTTTTCCCTGCGAAAGTGTATGAGAAACGGAATTCCCCACTTAAAGTGGTTATTAATTGAACTTCTTTATATCTTACTTCTCTTTTAATATCGTTATTAAGATACAAATAGGCAATAACATCATCGTCTTGAGGAGTGACATTAAAATAATACGCTTCCTCATTTGCTTTGCAGGTGAGTCCTCTTCCATTTGTAACGTAGGCTTCAATACTCTCTCTAACTAGAAGAAAGGTAGGATAATCAACTTCTAAATAAGACGGATCGTTAAAGTCGTTAGGGTACGTTTTTTCTTCCTTACTATAGTAGTTAACTTTATAAAATAGTCTAGAACGATACTTAACTAGTTCCCCTCCATTTATATAATTACTATCCAAGACAAAATCGATTCTAGTTATTTTGTTATCTTTAAACGTTACTTCTAAAGGAAGCGTAGGGGGATCAATTTTCGAACTTTTAAGTGCCTCCACGAATGTGCTCATTATTATTGAATCTATCGAGGCGGAATATAGTTTCTGACCATCTAGATTTAAAAGAAGCGAGTTAGATGTACTAACTGGATCAACTTCTTTAATGTAATCACGGATTGAAAAATCGTTAGTTTTAGAAAACAAAGCTGAGTTATTACTGGAAATTTTGACTTTATATTTGTCTCCACATAAGAAAGCTTTATCTTTTGAATACATTTCATAGTTTTCGCTGTAACTTTTTGAATAACTAATCTTAATGCACTCACTATCTTTAAATAGATTTATAACTTCTTGTGTTTTAATAGGGGTTTCGGTTGAAAGTGTTGCGTCTACGCATGGTGCAGCAAATAACGCATCTATTTCATCAATTTCATTTTTATATTGATTTAATAACCTGGTTTCATTAGATTCACATGAGGAAATTAAAAATGTAGCAAGGATAACTAGTAATAGTTTTTTAATCTTAATCATAACTAGATTAAAGTCTCTTTCTATCTAAAAGTATTATAGCAATCAGCTTCTATATTGCCTATATGTTTACTAATATTCTATGTTTATATAAGTAGAAGTGGGGAATAGAGAGAAAATTGACACTAAAGTGTCATTTTTTTCTTTTCCTCTCTCCTTGTTTAAATATCTTTTTATTTATATAATAAAGAACATATTAGGAGGACTACTTATTTATCCTATCTCTGGTCAATTTAGGATAATAAATAAACCCCTAATATAAGTAAGAATAACTTCAACAAGTATTTAAAGAAGGTCGGTGCACATCTTTCTTTAATAATAATGAACGTTATTCTCGATGTTCTTTTATTATTTTTATCTTTTATCTTTAAGTACTTTATCCAATAGAGGGATCTAGGAAAGAAATAAAGATAAATTAATATTAAGTTCATCACTTGTTCATATATCTCTACTTAGGTAGACACATTTTGCTTTTGTAGAGAAGATTAAAAGAAAGGAGAAAATTAAATATGAACAAATTTATAACTAAGATTGTCGGTGCAGCTTTAGGTCTCACTCTGGCAATCGGAGTTGGTGTCGCTGTTGGTGTTAACAAGAGTGAAGCAATGATGGTGAGAGCCACTGATACAACTTTTTTACCTTCTGATTTTACAGCTACCGAAAATAATAATTACTCTTTAACTAAAGGAAGCATTACAATTTCTGTTACTGCAAGTACTGTGACAGCAGAACAAATTAGAGTCTTTAAAGGAAAAACACTTACCGTTTCATCAACAGATGATATTACGAGTGTTGTATTTACTTGTACAGTTAATGGAGCCGATAAATATGGCCCAGGATGTTTCACAACAGCTTCTGGCTATACATATGAATCCGATGGCCCTACTGGAACATGGACTGGAACAAGTAATAGCATCGTTTTTACAGCTGAATCAAACCAAGTTAGATGCACTTCAATTGTTGTGTCTTATACCGGAACAGCTTCAAACAAGATTGCAAGCATTTCGAGTGTCGCCCTAAGTTCATCTACCGAAAGCGTAACTTCTAAAGCTGAAATAACTGCAACTGCGACATATACTTCAGTTAATGGCGGCACACCTGATGAAAGTATTGTTTGGACTTCTTCTAATACTAGTGTTGCAACAATTGCCTCAACATCTACATATGGCGTTGCAAAGATAACCATAAAAGCGGTTGGCATTTGTACTTTTACTGCTAGTAATACGGAATCCCCATCCTCACAAGGTTATATTTCTGCAACTTCCTCTTCCTTTACCATTTATGGTGGTGAATCCATAAATATTATTGGATCCGAGTTTCCAAAAGCAGATGGAAAATCAGGAAATTCTTATGCTGATTATACCGGAACTAGAACCATAAATTATTATCGAATCACAGCTGATTGCGTAATGAAGGCGTCTTATTCCACAAATTATTATCTTCAATTTAAATCAAGTTCTAATGTTGGAGTATTATACAATGATTCGCCATTCACTCACGGTATTGCTTTAATAAGAGCTGATTATTATGATAATTCATCTGCTATTACAATCAAATTCTCTGAAGATACACCTAACCCATCAACTGGTGTCGATGCAAACACTGTTACGATTGATAAGACAACATACTTTATCCCTAAAACAGCAGGAACATATAAATATTTTAAAGCTACCGGAACTGGGAACACCGAGAAAGTAACTTCATTAAAAATTATGACTGGAGAACCTGCTGCATTGGATTTTGCAAATACCTATTTGGCTGCATTTAATTGCGGCACTGGTACAGGTGCTTCTGCTCCAACATACAACGCCAATTATTCAGCCGCTAAACTTGAATCTCTTTATGCAGCTCTTTCTACAGCAAGCAAAAATCTTTTGAAATCTGCTGCTGAAAACCATACCGAAAGTTATGGAACAGACAAGATGAAAGAATTTGGACAAAGATATTACTTAATCGTTACTAATCATGGTTCTTCATATGATATTATGAGCGTTTTTTCAAGTGGTTCTTTGAATATTAATTCTCAAAAAGCTGTTAATAATACACATATCATCGTTTTGATAGTTATTACAGCTATTACATTAGTCGCCGTCTCTAGCTACTTCGTAATTAGAAGACGTAGAGAAAACTAATTAATCTCTAACTAATAATTATCTAAAACCCAGAAGGAATGACCACCCTCTGGGTTTTCTTTTACTTATTTATCTCAACCTTCGAATCTTTTAATAATTTCGTGATCTTCAGTTCTTTCTTTATATTCTATGTTCATCGTGTAGTTATAATTACTTTCCACTTTTAGTTCGTCTAATATGATATAGTCTGTCTCTTCCGTATAGAAGTTTTGTTTCTGCTTTCTATCATATGAAGCGGATATAGCTTGATATCCTTTATTAACGTTTAGATTGTATTCACTCTTTATATCTTGGATTAATGTCTCTTCCACATTCATATTTGGAAAAGTAAACTCTTTATGTTCTTCTTCTTTACTATTAAAAAGATATCCATCCCAAGTTTCGTAAATAGTGTCTGCTTCTCCAATAAGTATGTGTTCAGGGAAATAACTAAGATATAGTTCATCAATTGTTCCTTTATATTCTCCAACATATTTAGAAGAGACTCCATCGTTCACACTATAGACAGTGATATAGCCGTTCTCTAGTTTAGCATATGCTTCGTTATTATATTCTTTTATCCCTCTACCTCTTTGATCATCATATAGGCCTATTATCTTACTCACCCTATAAAGGGCGTTATTAGAATAGAATTCAACTTTCGTATTTGTTTCAGTTATGTATTCATAATCAATATGGTTAGAAGAATGACTCACACTTTTAAAAGTTAACGAAGAAAGCTTAACTAGATTGAATGTTACTTGTTCAATTACTTTATAACCTTCATGGGGGTCAGTTATTTCTTTTGTTCCACACGAAGAAAGTAAAACCACTAAAACACTTAATAATACTATGCTTGTCTTTTTCATAACTATTAACCTTTACTTGCTATTATAATAACGAATTTGAGTTTGTAACATATGTGACATTCCCAAATCTAGATTAGTAATCACACTAGAAGCCCAGAAGGAATGGCATCCTCTAGGTTTTCTTTATATATCAATCTATTTTTCTAATACACTTAATAAATATAAGAAATTCGTACTTGGAATAACACTAATATCGCTACTTAACTTTTTAAGGTTTGCTTTCATAACCTCATACGAGGAATATTTAATGAGCTTCATCATCTCATCTATTTGATCATCATTAGCCTTATAATTTTTGATCCCGGTTAATTCTTCAATAATAGAAGCATTGCTCTTTTTACCAACGTTTTTAAGAATTACATAATTAAAATGCATTAATACTATCTGAAGAGTTACAGGGTTAGCAAAGATGATATGATTTGTACTTTCATTTTCATCCTCACCATATAAATCTTCGTTGATTCTTTTTCTAAGTTCTAAAATAGTAGAGGAACAATTATCTCCATCACAAAAGGCATATATTTCATCATATCTGTTACTTTGATATGCATTTTGATATCGAGAAAAGATATTTCCTACTCCTTTAGCGTTTATAATTTTAATTTCGTTGTCTTTTGCGAATATGTTGAAAGAGATGAGTCTAGCTAAATAGCTTTCTTCTTCATATCCTTCCACAATAAGCGCAATCGACTTTTTCATAATTACTTTAACTTTCTAAGGCATTCGAAAAGATCAGGATTAGGAATTGAGCCAAAACGACCTTTTAAATAATAATCGGTAATATCTTCGTTGCCTCTAATACCATATTCATCCGCCGTAAATTTAGAGAATTGAGTGATGGTAGAGAACTTAGTTTCTTTATCAATATCAGTTAAGATAATTTGTTCTTTTCTTAAAAGAGTTTTGATATTTAAAAGCATCAAATCATGAGTGGTAAAGATAAGTTGAGCCTTTGTATTATCAACACTATTGAATAAAGAAACAATTGCTCTAGTAATAATATGGTGAAGAGATCTATCAATTTCATCAATTACAAGGATTTTTCCATCTTTTAAAGCGTAATAAATATATGAACTCAAGGCGATAAGCTGTCTTGTGCCCGCTGAATCAATGATAGATGATGGTAAAACAACCCCGTGATGTTTTGTATTAAGTTGTAAGTAGTGGGCGTTATTTGGGTGTTTATTGATATAATTTGCCACGCTATCAGAGGCTACTTTATCCACTAATATTTGTTCGCTATAAAGTAAATCCTCAATATTAACATCGCAGTCTTTAACAAATGTTTTAACAAATTCTGCACCAATTTTATCTTTTTTCATTAAATCAATTGTCATGTTGATTGGAACAGGCATGTTCATATCGATAAAGACAAATGAGTTAACAAATTTATCAAAATCAACCTTTGCTCTAGCAAGGGCTTCATCATTAAAAGCAAACAAATTTAAAATTGAAATTGAACCATTATCTTTAATAGAAATTGGAGAGGCTTTTTCATCGAGTTTAGTCCCTCTAACTAAAATACTTCCATCTTTAGTTTTTTCGAGTAATGATGTTTCTTTTTTATCGCTTGGATTAGCTGGATTTTCATAGATATAGAAAAGATTCTCTTTAATAAAAATATTTTTCTTAGAATCGTAAGAAACTTTATAACGGTATTTCCTATCATTAACTAAGTATTGAACATCAAAATCAGTTATGGTGTTACTACCAAACATATTATAGAAATTTGTATTTCTTAAAAAATGTGGATTTAAAAGCGATATAAAAGCGTGGAACGCTAAAAACAAACATGATTTACCAGTATTATTTGGCCCATATATCCCTAAAGATTTAATATAGTATTTTCCCTTAACTTCAAAGCAGTTGCATAAGAACTTTTTAATTCTTCCATCCGCGTTAAAATCAACATTAATTTCATCTTTAAATGCCATAAAATTTGTCACTTTAAATTTACAAATCATTTCCATTACCTCGTGAGATTATAATATCAATAAATATAGTCACCTGCAAGAAAAATGCAGAAAACTATATTATTGCACATCTTCACAATATTGATTTTAATTAGTTATTTACATGGTAAATAAGTTAGCACTCTCCTATAAAGAGTGCTTGCATCTCTCTCTCTCTCTCTCTATCATTAAATACGATAGTAAGAGATTTTTTCTTTATTAGAAAAGAGGATTTAAGTGGTCAATAAATCCCTCTTCACTATTCATAAATAAAGAAAATAATCTCCTCATCAATCTTATTAATCTTCTATTTCACCTATCTAGTTAATAAGTGAATAGGAATAAGAGATTCTTAAAAGAATATGTATGCATGATAGTCTTTTATCTCTCTTATAGACTTATTACTTCTTTAAATGAATAAAGGAATAACAAGGAGACTAATAAGACACATACATATTTAGAAGAAGGGATACTTTATATTCTTTCTCTATTAAGGGAATTAGGGAGTAGTTAGACTTCCAACACTTACAACCCTTTAGAAAAATAGAGAAAGATAAATAGTTATATCCCTTAATAAAAATCTAAATATGTCGTTCATAACTACCCACTAAAAGAAGATAGTCATTTAGGGGTTAAAAAAGAAAGGAAAGATAAAAAATTATGAACAAATTATTTACAAGGATCTCCATGGCCCTCATCGGTATCACTATGGCGGTCGGAGTAGGGGTAGCTGCAGGTGTAAAGACTGAAGCGAGAATGGCAAGTGCTGATTCTTCATTCAATACTACTTACGGATATAGTGATGCAGGAACTTCTTGGACTGAAACTAATTTCGAAGATGCTACATCATACTGGAAGTCATCAGATTCATCAAACTGCATTGCTACAGTTGCCGATATTTTTACAGGAAAAACGATTACTTCAGATGTTGTTATAACTCTTGATGTCGCATGCTATGGAAATGGTACCAATCCTTCAAGCTCAAAATTCTCTATTTATACTAGCAGTGCTTTAACCACTCAAGTTACTGCAACCCAAACAGGATCGTTGCCAAGTAGTTCTTCATTTGTCAACACTATCTATACTGTTACAAAAGACGAAGCGCTTTCTAAATTTTCAGATGATTTAGCAATAAAAGTGGCTTCAGGAACCAAACTAATTAGGTTTAGATCTTTTACCATAGCTTTTTCATATACTGCTAGTTCTAGTCCAACAATTGTATTGTCAAAAAGTACATTGTCTGGTTATTCTGGCTCAAATGAAACCATTACATTCACTTATGCAAATTTAACAAGTGATCCTATCTCAATCGGCGTTGTTTCAAGTAATACAAACAAAGTTACAATCAGTGATTTAACATATTCTGATGGGTCCGGCTCAGTTAAAATAAATTTTGCAGCCAAGACAGATTCTGCTGTTACAGTTTCTTTCAAAGATGGAGGAAATAGTGGCACAGAAATTACCACTTGTGCCGTTACTGTTTACCAAGGATTAAATGCTATTATCAAAACAAACTTTGTTTCTAATTTGACATTTACTGCTAAATGTAACGGAAAAGGAACTGCTGATGATGGGGTTAAATGGACTGTTACATCCGATGCTAGTGAATCAACATTTGATGATGATAGAGGAATTCACTATGGTACAAGCAGTGATTCAGTAACTTATATTCAATTAAATACAAGCGATATCAGCGGAACAGTTACAAAAGTTGTTGTTAATGCTTCTGGCAACAATACACCAAAATTAAAATGTACAGTAGGTGGTGTCGATTTAGCCACAGAAAAAACTGGTATTACAACAACAAACACAGCTTATACTTTTGAAGGCTCTAAAACAGCTGGTGAAATAGTTGTTAAATTATATAAAGCCGGCAACTATAAAAAGGCAATCTTCATTAAATCTGTCGAAGTTACTTATACAGGCGAAAGACATTTAGAAAATAGTGCGGATCATGTTCAAGCACAAACAGCTGTTGTTACATTTGCACAAGCATTCAATACTGCGATGAATGGAACAAATGTTTGCAGCGGAACAAAAGCAAGTAGATCAACAGGCTGGGCGACCGCAAAAGCTGCTTATGGAACTTTGACCACTTCCTTATCTTCAAAAGCGACCGAATTAGCTTATGCTAAATTAATGATTGCGAACGCAACAGCAGTTTGGAATGAATCGCACGATTCTGATGAAAAATATTGCTTAGAAAGAGCAATGAAAACATATGAATATTGTGTGAGCCACTACGATGATTGTGCGGCTGATGATTTCTTGGTTGACGGAACAAATCCGTTAAGAGGAACAAACCCAAATATCTACGAGCTTAATAATACAAATACTTCTCTTAATAATTCAACCACATTAGTTATCATCGTTATCTCTGCTATCACATTGATTGCAGTCTCTTCTTACTTCGCTATCCGTAGAAGAAAAGAAAATAACTAATAAATAATCTATAGGATTTGACTAGGTCTTGACCGCCTAGTCTCTTCCTTTATCCGCTCTTGGGAAAAGATGTAGAGAACGGGTAGAGGAGGAGATAATCCTTCTAATATAAAGTAAGTTCTGTGCACCCCTAAATATCTATTACTTAGGTTGACCTTCTTTATATTAATTTAATGGACTTCCTATATATTTATTTCTCATCCTTTCGAGAAATATAGGATGTGATTCTAATGACCTAAAACGATAGAATCAATCTATGAATTAAGTTTATTCGACAATCTTGTTAGTTTATAGATTCCATTAATTAACAAACTAAACCTGAGGTAAACATATCTACCTTGGGTTTTCTTTAAAGAAACAGCAAAAAGAATTGATATAAATTATTTAAAAATGTATAACTATTGTGATACAAATATTGTGAGGTGAATAAAATGCAAAAGAGTTCAATAGTTCATACACGTGTATCTCCAGAAGTTAAAGAAGAATGCGATTATATTTTCTCTAAATTAGGAATCACAACTAGCTATGCAATCACACTATTTTTAAATCAAGTTACTCTTCGAAAAGGTATCCCTTTTGAAGTTACTCTTCCTGAAAAAGAAGACCTTATTTCTTTCGCAGAAAACGTTAGTTTTGTCGATTCAAATAAACCAAGTAACAAGGCAAAAGAAATAATGAAATTATATGATGACGGGATTATTGATTTTGAAACTGCTGAATTTGCTATCATGAGGTTGCATAAATGAAAAGATTAGATAATTCATTTAACATTATTTAATGAACCCGAGGATACATATCTACCTTGGGTTTTCTTTATTAATATATCTATATCTTTAATAAATAAATATTTCTTAAAAATACGCCATATGTTACACTTTTATCATATTTAAGTTATAAGTAGAGGACTAGCCTATGAAATATCTAAAATTATTATCATTTGCCTCCGTCTTACCTTTATTAGTGAGCTGCGCTAATAATGGTTACGCTGGTGAATATGTTTTCCAAATGGGAAAATCAAAAGGTACCCACATGGGTGTATCTTTAAAACTCTTCGATACTTATTATGATGATACTAATAAAGATAAAGGTAAAAACTTTGAACTTAACCTCGACTTAAATATGGCTAAATCTGATCCTACTAGTGAAACCTCAGCTACCTCTCTTACTAATCTATTCGATGGATCTAGTGAAGAAACTACATCATTAACTAGTGACACTACATCCACTAATACAAGTGAAGAAGGTGGAAGTGGTGAAGGAGATGATAGTGATATCGATATCATGAAATTCATCTCCGAATTTAACCCAATTACTGGTTTTTATAAAGTAAATGAAGAAGAAAAGATCTATGATGAAACCCGTTTAAATATCGGTGTCTCTATCTTAGGGGAATTCGAAATCCCTCAAACAATCACAGACTTAATCTTTGTCGCTAATATATCATCTAACTATGTTAATTTCTTCCTTCCAGTATCTTCCGCTGACTTAATCTTCCAACTTTATTGGTATGGTTATGATTTAGGAATGTTAGATTTTACTGATCCAAATCCAATTAACACTCCTGAAGGTCCTCATCCAGTCGGTTCTCATCCAACTGAAGATGATATTAAACAAATTAATACTCACTTTAAAGATGACCATAATGGATTAGAATACCGTGACTATCACGTTTTAAAACTAGGATTAACAAAGAAATGAGTGAAACTAATCCCGTCATTATTAATGTAGAACATTTAACCAAAGACTATGGCTATGGTCGTGGGGTTTTTGATGTCTCTATTAAAGTCCATAAAGGTGAATGCTATGGTTATTTAGGCCCTAATGGTGCGGGTAAATCTACCACTATTAGACATATAATGGGCTTTAGTAAAACTTCCGTAGGTAAAGTTGAAATCTTCGGCGTGGAAACATTTAATAACACCGATAAGATCTTAAAAGAAGTTGGTTATCTTCCAGGTGAACCCGCTTTACCTTTATACATGAATGGTAACGAATTTTTAAAGATGATGGAGGAGATGAGAGGCGAAAAGAATGAAGAAATGCTTAAGCATCTTCTTGATATCTTTAAGCTTGACCCATCTTTATCTATTAAATCAATGTCACTTGGGGATAAAAGAAAGCTCGCAATTGTTTCAGCATTTATGAATGATCCAGATGTCTTAATTCTTGATGAACCTACTTCTGGACTAGATCCAATCATGCAGAAAGTCTTCATTGATTTTATTAAAGAAGAAAAGAAAAGAGGTAAAACTATCTTACTTTCTTCTCATATCTTCTCTGAAGTAGACGCAACATGTGACACTATCTCAATTATTAAAGATGGTAAACACGTCTCAACCTTTAAAGCGAATGACCTTAAAAACGCCTCTAAACAAACCTATATCCTTCATTTTTTAGATAAAGGAAATATGGATACTTATTTAAAAGAAAGAAATACCTTTAATTTAATTGAATCAAATGAAAAGAAACTAACCGCTTCAATTGAATTTAATAAGGAAGATTATAAAAAGTTCTTCGATTCTTTATATGGCATTAAAATCAAAGAATTCGAAGAAAAACCATTTACCTTACAAGATTACTTCATGTCTTTTTATAAAGAAGAAAAAGAATTCGGTGGTCTAGAAGGGGTTAAAGGAAATAAGAAATAAGTAATATGAACGAAAAAGACATTATTATAAGTGTTAAAAACCTCACTAAAGACTACGGGAATAACCGTGGTATCTTTGATATTTCCTTTGATATCCCTAGAGGTTCAACATTCGGTTACTGCGGCACTAATGGAAGTGGGAAAACCACAACAATTAGACATATGATGGGCTTTATTAAACCTGATAAAGGAAGTGTCACTATTAATGGACTTGATGCTTGGAAAGATAGTGAAGAAATTAAAAAATATATCGGTTACGTTCCAGGTGAAATAGCCTTCCCTGAAGTTGAAACTGGTACAGTTTTCTTAAATATTCAAGCCGAAATGCTAGGCCTTAAATCAATGGCGAAAGCGGAACAAGTTATTAATATGCTTCAACTTGATCCTACCGCTAACTTAAAAAGAATGTCTAAAGGGATGAAACAAAAAACCGCCTTAACCGCCGCATTTATGAAAGAACCAGATATCTTAATCCTTGATGAACCTACAACTGGTTTAGACCCATTAATGAGAAAAGCCTTTATCGACTTAATTAAAGAAGAAAAAGAAAAAGGGACAACGATATTTATGTCTAATCATATGTTTGATGAACTTGAAGATACATGTGATTATGTCGCCTTTATTAAAGATGGTCGAATAATCGATATCGTCGATATGAAAGAAATCCATTCTCGTCCATTTAGAGAATATGAAATAACCTTCTTTGATAAAGAGGATATGGATAGTAGTGATACATCTCAGATAGAAGTATTAGATAAAAACGAAAAAGAACTGAAGCTAGTTGTTAAAATAGAACTAGCTAAGACGGATGGAATGATAAGAGAACTTAGAAAGCATAACATCAAGTCAATAGTAGAAAGACAATATAGCTTAGAACAATATTTCTTAGAACATGTGGAAGGAGGAAAAGAAAATGGAAGCAGTCATGAATAACACTAAAAAGAAAAAAGAATTTATCTCTAAACCGCTTTTTAATCAATCTTTTAAATCTCTCCGCGTCATCTGGATTACTTTAGCCGCAGGGGCTGCGTTAATCTTTATTATTATTAACTTAGCAATCGGCAGTAAAAATATCTTTACTAATATCGATATGAACGCAGTCTCTACTTATGTTAAAGATGAAGACTTAAACTGGTTAACGGTCTTAGGTTTACTTGAAACCATGGGCTTTAACTTAACTAGGATACAGGCGATGTCTCAGATGGACTTAAACTCTATCTTAGCAGAACTTATCTATAAGATATCCGGTGTTCTTTTACCAATGATTTATGTTATTATCGCTTCTAATAAACTAGTCGTATCTCAGGTAAATGATGGTTCAATGGCGTATGTATTATCCACCCCGACAAACCGTAAAACCGTTATTAGAACGCAGTATCTATTCTTAGTTAGCTCTATTGTCGCTATGTATATCGCTATTACAGTGAGTGCTATAGCTAGTGAAGGTATATCCACTTTAATTGTTAAATCTAGCGGTAATGAAGTTAGATGGATTCCTTTAAGAACATTACTCTTCTGCGTTGGTTCATTCTTCGCAATATTTGGTTTATCTGGTATTTGTTTTGGTGCATCTTGTTTCTTCAATAAACAAAACCATTCCTTAGCCGTTGGTGGTGGTATTAGTGTTCTTAGTTTTATCTGCTGTATCTTAGGTTTATTTGGTAACGAAGCCTTTGTCGCCGTCGGTATTGGTGTTAGATCAATGTATTTCTTTAACTATCTATCAATGTTCTATTTAATTGATACCGCCTCTATGTCTAACTTCTGTAACGCAATATTTGTTAAAGATGTGGACTTAACTTCCTTCTCCTTCCAATGGATATATGAGTTAGTTATCCTCGCTGCGATAGGCTTAGTATTTGCCTATATCGGTGGAAGAAGATTTATTAAGAAAGACTTACCACTTTAATTCTTATCTATAAGATAATCGCCTGAAAGATGGCGATTTTTCATTATCATTATTATTTACATCTTGATAGCGTAAATGCTATCATAAATCCGTTAGGAAAATGAATAATCAGTATGAAAACATGGGAGAACTTCAAAGATAACGTAAAGAAAATTGATCCATCTTTAAATAATGATATCGAAGAGATGGAAACACTTGCTTTAATCGTGAGTGCTATTATTTCTCGAAGAAATGAATTAGGTTATTCACAACGTGAACTTGCCCATATTTGTGGTTTGCCTCAATCTTCAGTTGCTAGAATCGAATCTAGTAGTGTTAAACCAAATATTGAGACCTTATTAAAAATTATGAAACCCTTAGGCCTATCATTAATGGTAACGACTTTATAAATAAATATTTTTACTAAAATCTAAAAAATGTTAAGATTATAACGAAGTATTAGGAGTGTTATTTATGGAATACAAAGTATCATTTACTTACCCACATGGCCGTATCGAAGAAATTGAAGATACATTTGCCACATTAGATGAGGCCATTAAGTTTGGTTTAAATTTAAGACAAGAAGTTAAAAATAACCGTGGCTTCCGCGCTCGTGGAGAAGCTGATGTCATCACCCCAGCTAAAAAGAAAAAACCATATTTCATCGTTATTGGTATTGATGGTAAAGATAAATCTGTCGTTTACGATAGTAGAAAACCAAATAAATAATATTTAATCTATTCAAAGAAGTGGTGCTAAATGCATCACTTTTTATCTAGAATTCATTTATATATATCTTTATAATTAACTTGTATTAATCCTATGGATACTGAAGTAATTAAATCTATAGTCTATCTACTTGTCGGAGTCTCCGTCCTTTTAGTGGGCATGAAGATGATGTCAGGCGGTTTAAAAAAGACCGTCGGTAAAGGTTTACGTAACTTCTTTAAAAAGACTGAGAATAATGCGATTGTAGGGGTGGGAATAGGTACCGCAGTCACTACGATTATTCAATCTAGTGATGCAACCGCTGCTCTTGTTATTGGTTTTATTAATGCAGGTGCAATGACCTTATATCAAGGTCTCACCATTATTTTAGGTGGCTATATTGGTACTACAATTACCGGTGTTTTAGCCTCCTTCTCCTCTTTACCAATCTCTATCTATTTACTCATCTTCTCCTTCATCGGTATGGTGATGATGATGTTTTTTAAAAACGATAAAGTTAAAAATATCGGTGAAATCCTCTGTGGTCTTGGTTTCCTTTTCTTTGGTCTAGCCACGATGAAATCATCATTTGATAATGAAACAATTAGAAACGCGATCTCTAGCTTATTCGCTAATATTAATTTCCCAGTTCTATTATTCTTAATTGGGGTTTTAGTAGCCGCCCTTGTTCAATCTTCTAGCGCGGTTACTGGTATTGTTATCGCTATGGTTGGTGGGGGAACCTTAACTTTAGGGGAAGCGATGTTTATCGTTTTAGGAGCGATGCTTGGAACTGTCGCTAATACATTATTAACTTCTATGAATGGAACAATAGATGGTAAACGAACCGCTTATAGTGCGCTTATAATTAAAGCCTCAACCTCCATCGTTGGTTTAATTATTGTTATCATTTTTGAACAATATCTCGTCTCTTTCTTCCAAATCTTCCAGATTAATGGATCTAACGAATTCCCACTTGCGATGTTCACCGTCCTCTTTAACTTAATCTTTATGCCTTTAATGATTCCTTTCCTTAAACCAATCATTAAACTCATGAATAAGATTGTTAAAGAGAAAGAAAACGCTGAAATCGAAAGTGTTGTTCACTTTATCGATGATAACTTACTTAAATCTCCTGATATCGCGATTATGCAAGTTAGAAAAGAAATCGTTAACATGTATGATATTGCCTTCCTTAACTATCAATATGCGATTAAAAAGATTGTTAATTATTCTACTGAACACAGTAAAGATATCATTAAACTAGAAGATCAAACTGACTACTTAAATAAAAGAATTACCGACTTCTTAATTAAACTTGCTAACGTTGCCTCATCAAAAGATGAAACTAAAGTAGGTACTTATTTCCACGTCATTAACGATATTGAACGTATCGGTGACCACGCTTATAACTTCCATGAATCTAGTGAAAATATGAATAGTGAGGATTTAAGCTTTTCTCCTGCCGCTAAAGAAGAGATCTTAGAACTTGATAAGATTATCCAAGATATGTTTATTAGAACTAGAGAAATCTTTATTAATAAAGACACATCTAAACTTAAAGAACTCCACGCTGAAGAAGAAAAGACTGATGAACTTAAAACCCAGTTCTATTCTTCTCATTACGAAAGAGTTATTAAAGATGAATGCTCACAAAAGATGACCCCATATATCTCATCTTTAATCGTTGAACTCGAAAGAATTGCAGACCACTTAGTTAATATTGCTTATTCTATTGTTAACCCAACTGGGGAAGACGAGTAAAATAGTCGCTAGTTAATAATACTTTCAATTATTTTTTAAGCTTAGCCTATTTTTTGTTTAGCTTAAACTCAATTGTAGTTGTTTATATCGAACATTTTATATACAATAAATGTGCGATAACTAAATATATAATGTGCGAAAGGAACGAACTATATGTGCGAAATTACTGCAACTGAATTAAAGAGAAATTTTGGAAAGTACATGCTTCTTGGTCAAGAAGAAGAAATAGCTGTCACACATAGAGGCAAGGTTATTTTTACAATTGTTCCTAAAAAAATGGAATTAATTAATAGATGGAACAAGATTTTTGGTATGCTTCCTAAAGAGGCATTAGATGATGACGATATTGATAGAGAATGATTATGAAAGTATTTTTTGATACAAATGTTATTATTGACGCTATAACTGAACGCAACGTTTCCTTTAAAAATTCTCGTAATTTAATTATCAAGGCTGCAAACGAATCTATAGATGGCTATATTTGTTCAACTCAAATAACCGATATTTATTATATTTTGCGCAAATATATAACTGATAGTAATGCTCGTAAAATGATTATAAGGAGTATTTTAGAAACTTTTAAAGTGCTTCCTTTATTACCTAGTGATTTACAATATGTTTTAAATTCAAAAATTACTGATTTTGAAGACGCTATACTTGAAGAAGTAGCTAAGGTTAATATGATTAAGTCTATCGTAACGAATAATAAAAAGGATTTTAAAGAATCAACTTTAACTATATATAGTCCAGAAGAATTAAATCTATTAACTGGATTAGATGAATATAAGTAATTTTTATAAAATAAACATTTTCATCTCTCCGGGGCAACTTTTTCCTATTTTAAAATGTTAAATAATCCTCTTTAGTATAGAATATAGGCATGAATATCATAGGCTATGTCAAAAAGTATAAAAATAAGAGCTTCGAAGAGCTCCCTTTTAACGATATTGATTCTTTAATATTCGCTGAAATAGCCTATATAAACTTTGATGAAGTCGCTCCAAAAGGGAAATTCATTAAGCTTAAAAACCTAGAAGTTAAAAACCCCAAATCTTTCTACTATGGAAGTGTGGATTATAAACAAAATAGAACCTTACTTCGTCTAATGAAGAATTCGAAACGCTATGAAGATTTAAAAATCGGTAATGCGGTTAATGTCTTCTTAAAAGGAGAATTCAAAGAACAATTCTTCGCGATTACTATTATCTTCCCCAATAAAGATGTTTATATCTCTTATAGAGGAACAGATATTACTTTACTAGGTTGGGAAGAAGATTTCTCAATGATTTATAAAGACACCTTCCCAAGCCAACTAAGAGCGATAACTTATTTTAATGATTCCGTTAAATATATCACTAATAACTTTTATCTAGGTGGGCACTCCAAAGGTGGTAACCTCTCTTTCCATGTCGCCGTTAATATGGATAAGGAATATAACCATAAGCTCATTAAAGCCTATTCTTTTGATGGTCCTGGTACAAAGTTCGACTTAGAGTCTTTCCCGAACTATAAAGGCGTTAAAACTAAATTCCAGAAGTTTTTAACCTCTAATGATATCGTTGGAGTTATCTATAACAAGATTGATAAATGTAAAGTGGTGTTTGCAACTGGCTTACTTTTAGGAGGGCATGACCCATTTACTTGGAAAGTTAAAAACTCAAAACCAGAATTTTTAATTATTAAAGATAGAACAGCCTTTTCTAAAAACCATGAAGAGGCTATTACGAAGTGGCTATCTCATATGTCAAATGAAGATAAAGAGCTCGCTTGTAAAATTATCTTCACTTTCTTTTCTGATTCTAAAACCGTCTACGATTTAATTGGGAATGTTATCCATAATCTTGCGATTAAAAGATCGAAGATGTTTAAGGGTTTAACTAAAGAAGAAAAAGATAGAGCGAAAGTTATCTTCTCTAAATTACTTAAGTACTATATGAAATCTTATAGTCCGTTTAAGCCTAGAAAAAAAGAACCTACCTTAATAGAGAACAAATAACAAATGCTTTTATAAACCTATAAAAAGGATTAAAATTTTTAAAGTTTTGTAAAGGGGAAAATAAAATGAATAAAAGAGTCTTAATTAGCGCAGTATCAGTCTTATCAATAGCGATGGTTATTGGTGTTGCTAGTGTTGGAAATAAAGTTGCATCTAGCCTTAATATCGTTAAAGCGGATCCAATTGGAGTAGGCCATTCAATTTACTTAACTAAAGATAATGTTGATGCGTATGTTGGTGATGATAGTTATTATTGGTTTACAATGGCGGGTTTAACAGATATCGGCAACGAATATAAAAGTGATCAAGATAATTGCTTCTTAACAGGAATAAATTGTGCATTTAATACAACTGTTGAAGGTGTCGATTGTTTATTTTACGCTGAAACAGATAAATACCAAACCGGTGATAGTGTTTATTTTGGCGTGAAATTTGAGTTGTTTTATGATACTAATTCGGATTCTTCTGCTTCAATCATTATTGAAGAAAAACTTTACGATAACGATAAAGAAGTATTCTACTATAGAACAAACACAGAAGAATCTTCTATGAATATTTCATATGAAAGAGATGACGGCATTACAATAGCAACTGTATCAAAGAATTATGGTGCCCCAAATGGCGTATACGCTGTACGTGTAAGATCAATCACACTTACTTACGCTTGTTCTTATTAATATTGATTTACGAAAGAAGCGCTCCAGTAGGGGCGCTTTTAATATAAAAAAATGAGCACTAATTCAGGCTCCAATTGCCGTCACTAGATACTCTACCGTTCGAAGATGTACCTTTTTATGGGCCCCGTCTTCTCTTCGCCACTTATTTTGAAGCGTCCATACAAAGAGGCTGTTTATAGATACAGCGTTTTATGGCTACCTACATTATACAAATATGTTTCAATATTAGAAACAAAATTTATTAAATTTTCCCAAATCTATTTTAATTAATAATTTAGAAACTTTGGGACTAATTCGATATTTTTATATTGATGCTTAAAGCCTTACTTGATAGACTTTAAAACAGGATTTATTGATTAGGGTATAACTTTTTAATAGGGTGAGGAGTTTGAAGGAACTCTCTTTTTATTATGTTTCTAGTTATTAATATCAAAAGTAAGAAAGCTATCAAAGAAATAGAACGTTTTAAGCATAAAAAATATGTATTACACGATATTAGAATTAAGAACGTTGAATTAAAAGTATTAAATAGCCTATTAACCTTCCAATTATTTTATAAAAACGATCTCTTTATAAATTCCGGAACCCTTTGGGAGCTAATGCAACCTTTAGGAAAAACTGGGTCTCATAATTACCATAATTTAACGCCAACAGATATATACAATTTTTTATCAAATATAAAATATCCCTGTGCAATATATAAAGAAAAATATAATCGAATCGTTATTGCTTCTAGTCAACTTTATTCATCGAATGAAAGACTAATTATCATTATAGAAGGCAGCGCCGGTCTAATAACGAATAAAGATGCAAATATTTATAAAATCGTTACAATTTATCCTAAGTCTGATTTAGAAAAAACTATTAAGAAACTTAAGCCTAGCGATATATATTTTAATATTTTAAATAAAAAATGAGCACTAATTCAGGCTCCAATTGCCATTACTAGATACTCTACCGTTCGAAGATGTACCTTTTTATGGGCCCGGTCTTCTCTTCGCCACTTATTTTGAAGCGTCCATACAAAGAGGCTGTTTATAGATACAGCGTTTTATGGCTACCTTTATTATACAAATATGTTTCAATATTGGAAACAAAATTTTTAAAATTTTATCCAAATCTATTTTACTTCTCTTTCTTCTATAAAGTGCTGATACTTCCTAAGTTCTTTCTTAGTAAGATACATTGAAAAAGTAACTTCTTTATAGTTTAACCATTGAGGAACTCTAATGAACTGATATTCCGCAAACACTCTTCCTTTTTTATCATTCTTCTTAAGATAAGTAAGTTCGTTCATCACATGATAATCTTTAGTGAACAAATATTCTTTATGAATCTCTTTATCTAAATATTTCTTATAGATTAAATAATGAGTTTCAGAAGTAATAAATATCTTAAATCTTTTAAGTGTTTTCCCTCTTCCAAGTTCATTAGGAAACTCTAATAAATCAAGTGGATTATTAATATATTCTTTATTCTTATAAATATAATCTACATAGTCATGATGGATATCGTTATTAATCTCTTCTTCATTTCGATTATTATCAGGATCATCCACGATTAAGCCATTAAGTTTAGATAAATATAAAGAATGTAAAAGCTTATCCGCTAAATTGAGGTAGTGGACAGTGAAATACATTCTTCTTACTTTAAGATCTTTAACTTCTTTTTCTTTCATTCTATCTAAAGCATATCATACTTTGATATTAGCCGAAAAATATCATATCATTATTTTATGAATACTAAGACATTAAGGAAGAGAATAAGTATCGTTTCTCTTTTTGTTTTACTTTTATCATCTTGTGGTGGACCAAATCCCACTTTAGATGATTTAACTTTTGGTGATGAATTATCTAAAGAAGAAAGTAATGAAATCCTAAATGAATGTCTTAAAAATACTAAAGAAAATAGCAGTGAATACACAGTAAAGAATTCTTATTCTTCTGGTTTTTATAATCCAAAAAATAATAGGATAGAATATGACGCTACCGTAAGAAGATATAAAAACAAATGCTTCTATACAAAAACACATAAGTATGATTCTGTCTATAGTAATGAAATATTAAAAGAAAGAACTGTTGAAAAAGAAGGCGGTTCAATCGTTTATAACGATTATAGTATGTTAGAATATAGAAGAGTTACCGGTGGTCCTAATGAATACTCTGTTTCAGTATCTAATTCTTCTTTCAAAGATAGTGCGATTATAACCAAATATTTTCATGATTTCACTTCTTATTCTAATAGTTTTGTAACTATCTTTACTGGCTATAGAAATGGCGATGGTTATGCCTTTGTCAATAAGACATATAGCGAAGGAAAAACGTCCTATATGTATTATGAAGGTGGCACTACAAAGAACGGTACCGGAACCACTATTAAAAGATCTCAATCTATTTATTACTGCAATAAAAATAAAGAGATTACCGACTATGTATCATTAAGTCTTATCACAGCTGATTTTGACTCTGATGAACACAAAAAATTTAATAGTTTTGTTGAAGTACAAAGGAATGAAGTCACAATTAGAGTTAAATACGATGAACTAAGAGAATATCACGACTTTGATTACCTTGTTGAAGGTGTTTCTAAGAATGATTTAGCTATCTCTTCTTTTAGCGAAAAAAGTAAAGTACATTACTCTGCTAGTGAAGGTGGAAAAATTCTCGCTGACGATTTGGCTATTACTCACGAAAATACATTTTGTAACGTTAAAACGATTAAAAACATTCATGTTGTTAACGCTCTTGAACTAACAACACAACGTACTCATGGTTCTTATTATTGCTCTCACATTATGCTAAACCCAACACTCTATGTGAATGGTTATATATTGTCCGATCATTATCAAGATTCTATTCACTCATATTCAAATAGTTATAATGTTAATGAACCAATCGTAGATAATAATGGTGAAACAATTAATAAAACAAATAATAGCGAAGGATCATATTATTATATTCCAATTGGCAAATACTCAACCTTACTGACTGAATATGATATGGTTTCAGATGGCGCTAATATTAATTTTCAAAATGTTAAACTTAGATTAGAATAGTTTTATAAAGGGGAAATCTTAATATGGAAGAAATTAATACAACAACCGCAACAAGTTATGGCGATATTCATCATGAATTTATTTTTAATTTAGATAAAGCATCTTTACTTAGATACTCTCATAAAAATGTGGAAGGGCCAAGTGCTAAATTTGCTAAAGTAGTGGAAGACACCGAAGATAAACTTTCTTATCGCGTTGATGCTGATATAGCAGGAGTTAATCTTCATATCCATTCGTTAGTTTCTTTAACTTTCGAAGCGCTTGATGAAAACACTACTAAAATAATTTTAGATATCGATAAATCTGATAACCCAGAAAGAGATATTCAAAGTTATCAAGCATTCTTTGATCGCTTTATTAAAAAAGAATTAAAAGTAAGAGCGAAAGAAGCGAAGAAAGCTGCGAAAAAAGCCGCAAAAGAAGCTAAGAAAGCAGCTAAAAACAAATAGTATTATTTGAGACAAATTTTCCCAAAGAGGCGAGTTCTTACTCGCTTTTTTGTTGCTCTTTCTTTATTTTTGTCCAGTTTATAAATGAATAAGCATCATAAATTAAGAAAGTAACAAAGCAAATTACAAGCGCTAAATAAGAGAAGTTTTCGACTGTCGCTAAAGACCATAAAACAATTAAAACGATATCATTAACGACATAGACAATTGCATAAAACCTACATCTTCTTAACGCTAAATAAGAAGCGGTGAACGAAGTAAATATCGATATAGTGGAGGTAATTAAATTCGCTGTGTTTAAGTATCTAAGAATAAAATAAAATCCAACGGTTACCGCGCTAGAAAGGAAGAATAGGAAGATATATTCTTTGAGTTTTAAATCTTCATTAATTTCAACTTCATTCTTATTCCTTTTAGATGGGTGTCTTATCCAACTTACTAAAGTAATCGTCGCAATTAAGCCGGTCATCCCGACATAAGTAACCATCTCTCCATAATAATGGGCTTGATAAGAAATATAAGCGTACATTAAAGAAAAGATAACCGTTAAAATCATTCCAATTGGAGAACCTTTGGCGAGGAACGCTAAAGAGATAACTCCAAGTATAGACGCGGCTAGATAATAATATTTTTCATTATGAAATATAATAAAGGCTAAAACGATAACTAGAATAGATCCAAGCAATAAGATCCATTCAAATAGTGAAAAATAATTTAATATCTTCTTCATAAACTCAATAAGTTTAATCTATCTTAATGTAAAAAGAAAACATGATATTTAATCATGCTTCCTAATTATATCTTTATTATCTATTGTTCTTCAGTGTGGTCTAGATACATTCCAATCTTTTTAAACTCTTCTAAGATGGAATAAATATCATTTCCTGATTTATCAATATATTTAAATGATTCCCCAGGTTCATCTTCAGTGAATGTTTCAACTGCTAAGTCAATTTCAAAATCATCTTTAGGGATACCGAGTTTATCAAGTACATCAGTAAAGACTTTCTTATCTCCCTCTTTATAGATATAAATCGTGTTATATCTTCCTTTCATGATTTCTACTCTTTCGTTCATTGAGGCAAAGCCAAAGAAAGAAGTGCCATCATTAATTAAGATATTCCCAACACTTTTAAGAATAAGTTCACTAGCTTCATAGTTTGTATTATCTAGATAATAAACATCCTTATGGTAAGGTGCGTCATTAGTCTTTCTTAAAGTAACTTCCTTATCCATTTGACATGGTACTTCTAAGATAAAGAAAGTAGGTTCTTTTAGTTTTTTAAGTAACTTTAAAAATACTTTCTCATAGTTATCCGCGTCAATATTCATAATGATGTGATTAGAATGCACACTATAGGATTCAATAATCTTCTCACTATGAGGTACTTTATATCCTTTAGAAAATTTCATATATCTTTGCCCCTCGTATCATATGAATGTCAGTTGAGATGAGCAGTAAAAATTATCGAAATTGACATTATTGATACTGACCCCACGTAGGGTCATCTTACTCATCTTGGGTTTCTAGTGATATAGTTTTTATGGTAACTACATCCAATGGTAATGTGCTTGAGTCCCCTGCAACCTTGATTGCTCTTAAAGCTTGCAAACCTGCACGAATGTTCCCATTTCTTACTCGGACGCTGATCAGACTTATGATTCTATGCTTGCTACGGCCATCATAAGCGAAGTTCTTATAGGCGAGGTTGTTATTGTCTTTCGTGGCTAGGAACCTAAGATGAAATAAAGTTACCAAGAAAGAGGTGATTATTTATGTCAGAACCACTGACAACTCTCTATGTAGGCATTGATGTTTCTAAGAATTCTAATCAAGTATGTGCCTTAAATTTTGAATCTAAGAAATTAATCAATTCCTCCTTCAAAAATAATCAAGAAGGCGCTCAAGAGTTAGAAAGTAAACTCGTTGAACTATGTATCAAAAACGATTTGAAAGATATCATTATCGTTTTAGAATCGACTGGAGTCTTTTCTTATCATATAGCTAATTACTTATCTACTTCTCACGCACTTCTTAAGTTCGATGTCATCGTTTATGTGGTAAACGCTAAGATGGTTAAGAATTACGCCAAGAGTTATATCGATACTTCTAAAACCGATCCAAAAGATGCTTTTATTCTTGCTGATTTTGCTCGAGTTGGAAGATGCAAAGAGTTAACTCCTTATCGCGGAAGTCAAAGGCTTGCTTTACAAAGACTAACAAGACATCGCAAACATATTGTTGATATGCTCAATAAAGAGAAACAATATGTAATATCAAATATCTTTATTAAGTTCTCTGAATTTAATAACAAAGAACATGATTATGATACTTTCTTAAATTGTTTTACTAATACTGCAGTTGAAGTGCTACTTAAATATAAAACAATAGAACAAATCGTTAAGACTCCAATTGATAAACTCACAGATTTTATTATTAAATCAAGTAAGAATCGTTTTGGTGATCCTAAAGAAGTTGCCGCCACATTAAAGGCTGCCGCTAGAGCAAGTTATAGATTAGATAAGGCCGCTTATAAACCAGTTAATCTTGCTATTGCATCATCATTAAGACTGATTGATACATTTGAAAAAGAGATTGATGAAATTGATAAACAAATCGAATATCTCGTCCTTGGATTAGATAATTCAAATGAATATAAATCTTTATTATCTATTCCAGGAATTGGACCGATATTCGCTTCTGGTATATTAGCTGAAGTTGGTTCTTTTAAAGATTTTGATGATGATTCAGCATTAGCTAAATATATCGGCTTGTCTTGGAAAAAGGATCAATCTGGTAAATATGATTCAGAAAACACTCCGATGCAAAAAGCTGGCAATACATATTTACGCTACTACGTTATTGAAGCAGCGAATATGGTTAAGTTATATGTTCCAGAATATAAAGAATATTATCAAAAGAAATACATTGAAGTTAAAATCCACCAGCACCCTCGCGCTTTGGTTTTAACTGCTCGTAAACTAGTTAGACTTATTTATACCTTAGCAAGCAAGGAACAACTCTTTAATCCAAACAAGAGTAATTAACTACATAATAATTTTCAAAGAACAATTTTTGCCTTAATCTCTTAAGGCCTTTTATCATTAACAGTTTTTCTAAACTGAAATGAAATTAACTAATATTTGCTGTTTTTATCGCTTGACATATTACCGGACAGCTTTATTTAAGTACTAATACAAGTATTAAGGCCACAAGTAAACCTAAAGCCACAGCTCCTAAACCAATAAGAATATAAAACATCATTCTAAGCTTCTTATTGTATTTATTAAGTAAGATTGTTCTTTCTTGCTTTAAAACATCAATTTCAGCATCTTTAAGCTCGATATTAACATCCTTAGTTCTAATTGTGCCCTTTAAAATAGCAATCTCTTGCTTATAGTTATCTTCTTTTAAATCCTTCTCTTTTTCTTTAAGAAGTCTTTCAAGTTCGGCTTTCTTCTTATTTATTTCTTCAAGTGTTGGCATATTAAACTAAAAAATAATTAATCTTCACTATAATTTCTAAAATAGTTTTGAACTAAGACAACTGGGGTTCCTTTATCGCCAGATCCACTAGTAAGATCACATAAAGAACCAATTAAATCAGTAAGTTGACGAGGAGTTGTACCTTCAGAAGCCATCTTACCCACTAAATTTTGTTCTTTTTCTTTAATCTTATCTTGAATTGCTTTCTTAAGTTCTTCACCTTTTAAATCTTTGAATTCGTTATCAGCGAGGAATTTAAGTTTAAGTTCATTAGGAGTGCCTTTTAAGCCTTTAGTGTGGAATGGAGATACAACTGGATCAGCGAGTTCCCAAATCTTTCCTTGAGGGTCTTTAAATGCGCCATCGCCATATACCATGACTTCAAGTAACTTATTGGTCTTTTCGTAAACCTTAGCTTGAATATCGTTTACAAGTTCTTCTGCGTCTCTTGGGAATAATTTAACTTTTTCTTCAGTAGCTTTATTAGAACCAAGTAAACCATAATCTTTGTTATAGCCACTTCCGTTAATGCTACTAGTTAAAATATCATCTAAACCATAAACGAGCTTAGCGCCTCTTTCTTTTAAGATGCGTTTAGTTCTATTACGGGTATGGATATCACAGGTTAAAACTTTATCAGTGTAATCTAAGATTGCTTTAGCTTGGTTAGCAAAAATAATTTCAACTTCCGCGCCTTCTTTTTTAATTAAATCAACATAATAATCAATATAATCCACGCCTGTAAATTCATGGACTTTATGGCCGAATAATTCTCTATATCTTTCTAAAGAAAGAACATCACTATATGGATTAACATTCTTTTCGTCAACTTCATCTAAAGTAAGTAAAGCATTACCAACTTCATCAGACGGATAAGAAAGCATTAAAACAATCTTTTTAACTCCTCTTGCAAATCCTTTAAGAAGAATAGCAAAACGGTTACGAGATAAAATTGGGAAGATAACACCAATTGTGGAATCTTTACCAAACTTAGTTGAAATATCTTTAGCGATATCATCCACGCTTGCGTAGTTTCCCTGCGCTCTTGCCACAACTGATTCTGTAATCGCAATAACGTCTCTATTATTTAAAGTAAATGGTTCATCTTTCGCTGCTAAAAGAACAGATTCAGTAACGATATTAGCTAAATCATCACCTTCTTTAATGATTGGTAAACGAATACCGCGAGAAATAGTACCAACATATTTTCCCATCTTATTTTCCTTCTTTCTTAATGATGTTACGAGCAATATAAACCCCACAAGCAGAAGCTTGAGCAAGGCCACGAGTAAGACCTGCGCCGTCTCCTCCAACATAGAGGTTCTTTAAGCCAGTAACTTCTAAGTTATTATCCATATTTGGGTGCGCGCTATAATATTTAGCTTCAACCCCGTATAAAAGGGTGTGTTCAGTCGCAATCCCCGGAGTGATTTTATCTAAGACTTCAATCATTTCAATAATTGATCTCATTGTTTTATAAGGTAAGGCTAAAGCTAAATCACCTGGAACAGCTTCTTTTAAGGTTGGAATAACAAAGCCTTCTTTAATACGTTTAGGAGTGCTTCTTCTTCCTAACTTAATATCGCCATACTTTTGAACGATAACACTTCCACAGGCGAGTTGGTTTGCTAAAGAAGACACTTTTAAGGCGTATTCATTTGGCTTTTTAAATGGCTCTTCAAAATGATGAGAGACAAGTAAAGCAAAGTTAGTGTTATTTGATTTTAAAGAGGAATCACTATAGCTATGGCCGTTAACATTAACAACCCCTTCATAGTTTTCCATAACGACATGGCCACCTGGATTAGAACAAAATGTTCTAACTGTGGAACCAACACTGGTCTTATATAAGAATTTACCTTCATATAGATTAGTGTTAATTTCTTCCATGACCATATTTGGACATTCAACACGAACCCCAATATCAACTTGGGTTTGATTCATTTCAATGCCGTATCTTTCAAATAATTCGTTTAGCCATTTAGAGCCTTCTCTTCCAACGCCTAAAACGACATATTTAGCATGAATTTCTTCGCCGTTTTCAAGTCTAACCCCTTCAATAATTTTATCTTTACTTACTAAGATATCCGTTACACGAGTGGCAAACTTCATATCTACTTTTCCTTTTAAAGATTCATAGATACGGCCTAAGATTTTAATATTTTCTTCAGTTCCTAAATGTCTAACTTTACTTCGGAGTAATTTAACCCCGACAGACATCGCTCGATGTTCGATTTCTCTAACTTTAGGAGTGTCTGGATCAGTTAAGACCTTAGTCGCTCCAAAAGAGAGATTAATCTTATCAACATAATCGATGATAGACATAAGTTCATCACTATCCATGTAGTCAGTTAACCAACCACCGAATTCAGTTGTGATATTAAATTTACCATCACTATAAGCGCCTGCTCCGCCAAAACCGGAAGTAATAGAGCAAGCTGGAAAACAGCCACGATAACCTTTTTGGTTAACTGGACATTTTTCAATCTTATGCTCTAAAACAGGACACTTACGGGTGTAGATATCTCTTCCTCTTTCCACAAGAAGAATTTTTAAATCTGGCTTTTTATTAGCCAGTTCATAAGCGCACATATAACCACTTGGGCCTGCGCCAACAATTATTACATCATATTCCATATAAGGTAAGCTCCTTAACGAGAAGTCAACTCAATAATTATAGCGTAATAAATTTATAAATTTAAAGCATTTTGCTTAATGATTAATTTTTCATTCATTTTCATCTTATTAAAGGCTTTTATAATGAGACTTATTAGGATTAAATATTTCTTAAAAATATAAGGAAAAGTGGGGGAGAAGGCAAAACTGATTTTTGTACACTGTATAGTTTTATCTTCTCTTGCACTAATTTCTTAAACGCCTTAAATTATCTTGTCTTTATATAATTTATTATATGAATAATACGATGTCCCTAAAATAGGACACTTTATTATTTACAAATATTTATAGGTTTTGTTACAATTATATTAGATGGAAAGCAAAAAAAGTTCGATTATCTTAATTCAAAAAGTTCTTGAAGAATATAGTGACGAGAACCATTTTTTAACACAGCAAGAAATAATTGATTTAGTCCAGAAAGAATTTAATCTTTCACTTGAAAGAAAATCAGTTTCATATTCTTTAGAACTCCTTCAAGAAAATGGTTTTGAATTAAAGAAATCTTCTAAAGGTGGTTACGCCTATATTAAACGCAACATCACTAAAGAAGATGCTTACTATTTACTTGATGGAATCTTTTCCTCTAAAAATATCGATAATAAGAAAGCTCATAAGCTCACTCGTAAAATCATGTCTAATCTTTCTAAATATGAACGTGATGAATTTAAAAACCTCACTTCATCTAAAAAGATTGTTGATCAAGATATGAACTCGCTTTATGAAAACATCAAAATCATTAACACAGCGATTAGACTTAATAAAAAGATTGGCTTTAATTATTTAGATTACGATAAGAAAGCGAACCAGATTCTCCGTGATGATGGTCTTGAATATATCGTCTCTCCATATTATCTTATCAATAACTATGGTAAATATTACCTTTTAGGTAATTATCTAGGAGAAACTAGATTACTTCAAATCTTTAAAGTTGAAAAATTAACTAATCTCACCTTAAAAGATGAAAAGTTAACACCTCTAGAAGAACTAAGCTCCGATATGAAAGATTTCTCTATCGAAGAATTCTTAAATAACCAAATCTATCTTGAAGGTGGAGATATCATTAACGCCGAACTAACTTTAGACACTCCAAAAGTTATCGCTTCAATTTATGAAACATTTGGAGAAAACGCCTTTATTTATTATAAAGATAAAGTGCTATACGCTAAGATTAAGGGGAATCAAACTGCGATTGCTAACTTCCTCATGAACCATTTAAAAGAAACAAATATCGTTGAACCTCAATCTTTAAAACGTAAACTTCTCATCATGATGAAGGAAATTCAGAGGAAATATTATCGTCCTCTTTAAAATCTCTATTAAATTAACTATAATTTGTCTATCCTTAGGGTAGACATTTTTCTATAATTAACAATAGTGAGGATTTTAAATAATGAAAATCGAAAACGGTAATAAAAACGAAACCAATAAAGACGAGAAGAAAAAATCCCATAAAGGTCTAAAAATCTTCTTAGGAATCTTCATCCCATTATTCTTGGTGGTTATCCTTCCAGTTGGATTACTTTACGCTTTCTTCTTTGATCCATCGAAGAATGACTTTACTCCAAACCCAAGTTATGAACCTGAAAAAGAAATCTCTAATCTAGCCTTACGTGCTTTTGATAATACCGGTTCCACAGGTAAGATTGACGTTAATCTATCTTTAGATAGCATCAATAACATGGTCTATAAAGCCATGGGTAAAGATTTAGAAAATGCGAAGATTTATAATACCTCCTTCTCTATCAGCGGAAATGATTATATTTTATCTGCTTCTGTAGGAGTTGCTTCTCCAGTTTTCACTACTAGAGTCTATTTAATTCTTAATGTTGCTCATGAAGGAAATGGAAGCGATGAATCAATCGTCATGACACTTAAATCAATTAAATTAGGTCGACTCGGTGGACTTGAATCTTTAGCGCTTGGTCTTCTTTCCAGTGCGATTAATGATAATTCAATTGAACAAATGTTCTCTAGCTTAGGAATGACCGCACATAGTGATTTATCTAACCGTAAGATTACTTTAGTAAAATCTGAACTTATTCAAAATGTTAAAAAGATGCTTGCAGATCAAACCGACGCTTCTATTTTCGGAGCGATGATTGATAACTTTGTGGAATTTGATTTAATCAATATCTCCCATAATGATACTACCGCCTTAGATGTCGCTATTGATTTAACCTCTCTCCATAATGTTCCTAATTATGAAGATGAAAATAAAGAAAATGGTTATCCAATCTTAGGTCCAAAAGATAAAACAGTTGCTGCGTTAAACGCTAATATTGTTGATTTAGCTCACGCTGACTATGCTTTTGATTATTTCTATTATGGATATGATAGAGTTAACGCGGATGTTAAATCCTATATTGATACCTTAGATTTATCCTCTTTGGAAATTGGCGATAAGACCGCTTATAAAGGATATGGTGAAGAGTTAACCACTGATAAATCTATCGAAGAAAAACTCATGGAAAGCGCTGATCCTCTTGCAATTGCAACCACTGGTGAAATCGCTAATATCTCCGAAAACATCTTAGATGATTCCTTCCTTGGTGAAGATTTAATTGGTTATAGTTATTCTTTCTCAGGTGAAGATAATGGTGTTAAAAAATATAACGTTATTACCCTTGATAATTTCTATTCTAACATCGTTAATGATTACATCTATTTTGTTGCGTCAATCTCCATTAATGGTTATAGAACTAAAGTCGCAATTGATGCGGTGGATAAGCATTTAGGAAACGATGATTATAAATTAGTTCTTGGTATTGAAAAAGTTTATTTTGGTACGAATGAAGCCACCGATGGATTTAAGAATTCAATTTTTGATTTAATTAGTGAAACCGTTACTTCTGACTGGTTTAGTATCGATAAAAATGCGAAGACTTTAACTCTTGATTTCTCTAATGGCATTTCTCCAACTGTAAGAGCAGCGATTGAAGCTAGAGGTGGTGCAGAAATCTCCTTAAAAGGAGATAATATCTCTGCTGAAGGTGTTATTTCTTTAAAAACAAAGAACTAGAAAGTGTGTAAAAAATATATGGAAATTAATGAAAATACTTTTGATGTAAATGATATCAAAAAGAACAAAGTTGAAGACATTTTAACGGAAGGAGAAAAGATCTTAGTCTCTTTAGTTCCTAACCGTAAAGTCTTCATGCTTGAATCATTCTTTAAAGGCTTACCTCTCGCCTTAATTTGGGGTATATTTGATGGAATATTTATCTCTTTTATCTTTTCCAATAACCTCTACGAACAGATTGGTCCATTTGTGGTGGGACTTATATTCTTCTTCTTAATTCATCTCATCCCAGTCTGGCTTTATATTGGTAACATTGTCAGACGTTTAGCGGGCTATAAAAACATCAATTATTATCTCACTAATAAGCGCATCATTGTCCGTTCTGGAATCATTGGAATTGACTATAAATTCTTATTCTATCCTGATATCGCTACGGTAAATGTAAAAGTGGGAATATTCGACCGCATGTTTAAAGTGGGGGATGTCTATATTAGAAGCGCCACTCAAGCTATATGCTTAGAAGATATCGATAATCCATATCAATATTCTTCAAGAATCCAACAAGTTATTAATGATATTAAATCCGATATCTCTTTCCCTAATGATCTTAGACCAAAAGAGAATCACGGATATAACACAGATTATAAGGGCTAGTTAAAAGCCCTTTTTATTTTATAAAGAAAAAACTTCGACACTACTAGTATCAAAGCTTATTTCAATCTGGAGGCTCCGGTGAGAGTCGAACCCACGGTCACTGAGTTGCAGTCAGTTGCCTTAGCCTCTTGGCTACGGAGCCATATGCAAAGTCAAATTATAACATAAATACTTTGTTAGACAAGAATTAATAATAGTTTTCCTTAATTGAAAAATTAAATGCAACAAATCTTCACGACTCGTTTTATTTACCTCTTCAATTGATAAAATATTGATACCTGATGCTACTTAGAAAGGA
>CADAIJ010000010.1 GCA_902787955.1 uncultured Erysipelotrichaceae bacterium | reverse complement strand
GGAAGCTGGCCACCGGCGTGCTAATCAATTCAAAACACGTTGCCAACAAGAAGCACCTCCAGCCAAAAGGAACTCAACTTGGGTATTGTGGTTAGGGCTCGTCCCTTACCACGATGTCACGGTTATCGTGGTCTCGTGAGAGCCACATTTTTATTTCTTGGACTAGATTAATAATCTGGTCCTTTTCTTTTTTCTAACTAAAAAGCACAAGAACTAGCCTCTTTAGGAATATTTTTCCCAAAAGTGTCAGTTCCTATATAGTTATCTTAAATTCATAAAACATTTACTTAATATAATTAATTGTTAATAATGATTAATATGACAAAACACTTTATTACACTACTTAGCGTTATTACATTACTTATCGGTTCTTGCAACAATCCAAGTGAACCAGGTACAAAAGAGATTGAAATATTCGCTTTTAATGACTTTCATGGCGCAATAATGGAAGATTATCATCAAACAGGCGCTTTAAAGTTTTTCTCTTATTTAAAAAGGGAACAGCAAAGAGAAAATGTTTTAACTCTTGATCAAGGCGATACCTGGCAAGGATCTATATATTCAAATTTTAATCATGGTGAACTTCTTAATGATTTAATGTGCGAAGCAAAAATAAGCGCAAGAACTGTCGGAAATCATGATTTTGACTGGGGTATAGGCTATGTTAAAGCTAATACTGCTAGAACATATAATGGATACAAAATTCCTACCTTAGCCGCTAATGTATACGATTATAATTTTGAAACCAAAACTATAGGTAATGTTCAACAATATGATATTGGAGCCCCAACGCATACTTATAAGCTTGCTAACGGCTTAAAAGTGGGGGTTGTTGGAGTTATTGGTGAAAAACAAATCACTTCAATTACATCCTCATATGTCCAAGATATTGCCTTTAAGGATCATATTAGTGTTATTAAAGAAGAAGCTACAAAACTTAGACAAGATGGGTGCGATGTTGTTATCGCTGCAGTCCATGCCGATCAAGATGATTTAAAAGGAAATAATTTAAAAAATTATGTTGATCTTGTTTTATGTGGTCACTCCCATCAGCAAGAATCGTTTAAAGAAGGGGATTTATATTATTATCAAGCATATGCTTATGGCGGTAGCCTTAATCATATCTTTTTAAACTACAATAACGGCAAAGTAACGGTTAATACTAGAAAAACAGTAGCAATGAGCTCTGATAATATCACCGCGGCTTTAAACGGCTATATTGATGAAGAAATTGATAAGATCATCAAACGCTATAACGAAGAATGTGATGAATATGCAAATGTCACTATGGCAAAGCAAGCTCAAGGCTATTTCGATTCTAATATGGAACTACCTAACTTAATGTGTAGGGCGATTTATGATGAAGCTAAAGCTAATGGCTACGATATTAACTTCTCGTTTACCAATGAAGCTAGAACCGACTTATTAAAAAACAATTGGAAATATAGCGATATTTATGAAGCTTTCCCGTTTGATAATGATATTTATTTAGT
Organism: uncultured Erysipelotrichaceae bacterium; assembly: GCA_902787955.1. Taxonomy (GTDB): domain Bacteria; phylum Bacillota_I; class Bacilli_A; order RFN20; family CAG-826; genus Fiminaster. The sequence goes on along the minus strand of CADAIJ010000010.1, from coordinate 80,824 downwards.
GGAAATCACTGGTAAAGAAATCCGTGATGAAGTTTGTAACTGGAATAACGTTTATGTCCCTGATGATGGAAATAGAACCTTTAATCTAAATGAAAAGTATTTAGTCGCGATTATCGATTTCTTAGTATTCCACACAAATAAGTATAGAAACTATGACTTTTTCCCTGATAATAATGGGGCTTATGTAGGAAAATTAAATAAGAACTACCGTGAAATATTAAGGGACTGGCTAATTAGTAATAAATATCCAGAAGAAGGCATTTTAAAAGCGGAAGATTTCGATAGCAATGTTTATAACCACCAAAAAGAATTTAATTTTATATATGAATAAAGGAGACACGTATGCGCGTATTAATTATTAATGGCTCGCCAAGAACAAAAGGAAACTCATCAAGACTAGTTGAAGAAATGACTAAAATTTTCGAAAAAGAAAATGTTGAAGTTGATTCTTATCAGATTGGTTCAAAAGCCATTCGTGGTTGTATGGCATGTGGTTACTGCTACGAACATAATGAGTGTGTTTTTAAAGATGATGTTAATGATTTAGCAAAACGCTTTGAAGCAGCGGATGGTTTAGTTGTTCTTTCTCCAGTTTATTATGGCTCTGCAAACGGATCTATTATCTCTTTATTAGACCGCTTATTCTATAGCTCTCATTTCGAAAAACGTTTTAAAGTAGGCGCGGCTTTTGCTATTGCTAGACGCGCTGGAACAACCGCCACCTTTGATGAATTAAATAAATACTTCACTATTAATCAAATGCCAATCGCTTCAGGAAGATACTGGAATAATGGCTTTGGACGCGCTGAGGGACAAGTCGAACAAGACCTTGAAGGAACACAAAACGCCCGAGTTGTTGCGAGAAATATGGTGTTTTTAATGAAAGCAATTAAAGACGCTAAAGAAAAATATGGGTTACCAGAAAAAGAAGAAGTAACCTATACTCACTTTATCAAATAATTAATTAATAATTTCGCCGTTATAGCAAACGACATCCTTGCCGGATGATTTTGCTTTATATAAATAAGAATCAACAGCCTTCATTTCTTCTTCGAAATCAAATTTGCTGATGCTTCTAAGTAATAAGCCACCTACAGAAATAGTAACCATTCTTTTTGGTGCACCTTGTGGGGCTTCAATTTCTAAAATAGAAACAGAATTTTTAACACTATTTAATATTTTTGGAGCGTCTTCAGGATTTCTTAGTTCAAAGAATAATAGGAATTCTTCTCCACCATAACGGAAGAAATCTAAAGATGGCGATGGGAATTCATGTCTAATTGCATCACAAATAGATCTTAAACAATAGTCACCGCCTAAATGGGAGAATTGGTCATTATATTTTTTAAAGTCATCAATATCGAAGATAATGATAAGCAAGTTAATATTATCTCTAGTTTCCCAACGAGTTTTATTTTCAGTAATAAATTCATTTAAAGCGTGTCTATTTTTACATCTAGTTAAGTAATCATAATACGCTCTATTATGGAGTCGTTCATTTTCTAATTCTTGAGTGTATCTTTGCGATTCTGCATAGAATAAAAGTGAATAGAATAAATATCCAGTAAATGGGAATAATACCGCAATTAACATATAGTAATGAACTGCAGACATTTTGTATAAAGAAGCACCTAAAATCGTGACAGTGATAATTCCAGCTGATGTGGTGAGGTCAGCTATTATAGCATCTGTCCAATGCATAGGTTGAATTAAAATAAGGACAGTTACAAAAATAATTGAAGCGGATAATGTTTCACTTTCTTTAGTAAAACCCATTTGTGCATCTGCAAAAACGCATAAAAGCATGTACATAGCGCCAGCAGCATATAACATGTCTTCGCCGATTCTCATTAATACTTTTGAAGTTTTATCAGATTTAACTATTTTAGATAAGGCAATTAAAATAATCGTGGATAAACAACCTACTTGAAGAATAATTGGGGCTATAAAACCAGTAACACCATATTTTTCAGCATAATGTCCGTTCGTGGAAATATTCATGAAAATAAATAAAGCTAAAATAATTAAAAGTAGAACACTAGCGATAATTAAATCAACAAGCGAAAAAGACTTGGTTAAATTATCCTTAATGTTTTTTACATCTTTCTTGCTAAAGTGATGAGTTCTCACTAAGCGAGTAGGGAATAAGAAAATAAGTGTTTCTAAGATTTGACCTTTTTTCTTCTTTGTTTCCATGTAATTTGCCCAATTAAATAGTTAATAGTGATTATAGACTTTATTATATAAAAGAAACAACCTTAAAATTTTGAAATTTAGTGAAATGAGACATTTTTTATTGTTTTGTAACGAAAAATCGCAATATTTAACTATAAAATGATTTTAAATTATAAGAAAACTCTAATAAAATTTTTATGGTTAATATATGAAAAACTTTCGTGATATTGCTTATCAAAACGTTAAAAAGAATAAATTATTTCGTGGTGAATCTTTATATCACCTATCTTTAAAAGACCAAAAGCTTTTCAAAGAGAAATATAACATTAAAGTTGTTGTAGATCTCCGCACTAACCAAGAGCATAACGATAAGAAAAATAAAGTAATTAAAGGAATCAAATATATTCATCTCCCTCTTATCACTATGGAAGAGATGGGGGCGAGTAGTGAAAAAGAAGGCAAAAGAAACGTTATTAAAAATCATAAGTTACCTAATATTTATGATTATTATCGAAGACTAGTAAGTCCAAAAAGAAGGGACTCCTGGAGCGAAATTTTTAAATTATTACTTGAAAACGATGATGGCGCTATCTACTTTCATTGCACAGTAGGAAAAGATAGAACCGGAATTGTTTCCGCGATAATTCTTACTTTATTAGGTATAGATAAGGAAACAATATATAAAGATTATTTAATAACTAACGAACACCCTATTATACCGTTCTCATATAAAGTGTTCGCTCTTTCATTAGATAAAGACTTTAGAAAAGAATTCTGGGAATACTTTAAAGCAAAGAAAGAATATCTTGATGCCGCATTTATCGAAATTGATAAAGTATATGGCTCAATGGATAACTTTTTCATCGAATGTTGCTCCTTAGATGAAGATAAGATTAGAAAAATTAGAGAAAAATACCTAGATTAACAAATAAATACTTAAATATTCTATCCTACTTAATTACAAAGTAATTACTTTTTATAGATTTTCTAAGTTTTTTTTCGTATTACGATTTTTACGAATTTATTTGTGTGTCTATGTACTTCTATGTATAATAATGTTGAAAGGAGGACAGATATGATTAAATGGATCAATGTCAAAGCAAAGAATGGTGTCGCTACTTTATATTCAAATAACATCACCTTAAATACTACCGCGATGTACCCATTCGACTTAGCCTATAAAGTCCAAGTTGGTATTGATGATAATAACAATATTGTCATTCAACCTTTATCAGAAGCTATTGTCGAAAGTGGTGATTTAGATGAAAGTTGCTTACTTAAATTAGAAAGACACAAAAGCTTTGCTCGAATCTCATCCGTTTCCTTAATGAAACAACTTAGTGAAGAACTTGGTATTGAATTAAGTAAAAACCCAGTTCAATTCGAAACATCTTGGGATAGTGTGGAAAATATTCTCACTATTCATGTGAAGGGAGCCAAGAAATAAGTTAGGCCCCTAAACCTTAGAAATAATCTTAGACACATAATCTTAAAGTAAAGGAGGAAAGAAAAATGATCTATGTTATTATTCCAGTCTCTGTAGTAGCAGTACTTCTATTAATTATCTTATTAGCATGCTCTTACACCAAAGCAGGACCAGATGAAGCAATCATGATCTCAGGTCTTGGTAAGAGAAGAATCCTTAGAGGACAAGCCGGATGGAGAATTCCATTCTTGCAAAGAAAAGACCGTCTTTCCTTAAAGGTGTTCCAAGTTGATATTAAAACTCGTGAACCAATTCCAACCCATGAATTCATTAATATCAATGTTGACGGGGTGGCAAACTTAAAGATTTCTAGCGATCCAGTATTACTCGAAAGAGCATTCGAAGCCACATTAGGCATGAAAGAAGAAGATCTCATCGATCAAGTCAAACAAGTTCTTGAAGGCAATATGAGAGAAATCGTTGGTACAGTTGGAATTCGTGAACTCGTTCAAGACCGTAAAGGTGTTGCTACAAAAGTTCAAGAAAACGTAATTCCAGATATGTCCAAACTCGGAATTGAACTCGTAAACTTCAATATTCAAAACTTCTCAGATCGCAATAATGTTATTGAAAACCTTGGTATTGATAATATCTCCCAAATCTCTAAAGAAGCTGCGATTGCTAAAGCAAACGCTGAAAGAGATGTCTCTATCGCAAGAGCGAAAGCCGCGCAAGACGCTAACGAAGCAGAAGTTAACTCTAAAACCGTTATCGTTCAAAAGAATACTGAATACGCTTTAAAAGAAGCGGAACTCAAGATTCAAACCGATACCGCTAAAGCGGATGCTGATGCAGCTTATCAAATTCAATCTCAAAAGAGACAAGAAGAAATTAATGTTGCTACAACTAATGCTGAAATCTCTAAGAGAGAAAGAGAAGTCGAACTCGGTAATAAAGAAGTTGAATTAGCCGAAAAGAAATTATCCGCTTCTATCAACAAGAAAGCTGATGCTGAGAAATATGCAGCCGAAAAAGCCGCAGAAGCCGAATATTATAAGAGAAAAACAGTTGCAGAAGCCGAATTAGTTGAAGCGCAAAGAAAAGCTGAAATTAAGAAAGTTGCCGCGGAAGCTGAAAAGACTGCACGTGAACAAGCTGCAACCGCTGTTAAGATTGAAGCCGATGCCAATAAGGAAGCTGCACTTGCCGAAGCCAAAGGTATTGAAGCAAAAGGTCAAGCTGAAGCAGATGCTATCAAAGCAAAAGCAGATGCTATGAAAACATATAATGATGCTGCGACCTTAAAATTAATCCTTGAATCCAATGTCTTACCAGAAACAGTGAGAGCCTATTCTGAACCAATCGCTGCAGCTCTTGCTCAAATCGATGGCATTACAATGTATGGTGAAGGCAATGAAGCTAAATTAGTTTCTGAAATTCAACAACATGGTGATCAAATCTTCGAAGGATTAAACAAAACCTTAGGTATTGATCTTAAATCATTACTTCTTGGTTACTTCGGAACAAAAATGGTTTCCAAAGAAACACAAAGATAATTACTACTACGAAACCTAGAGGTGCCTTGCAAAAGGTGCCTCTTTTTTAATAGATAAATATATAGGAACTAAGCCCTTTGGGAAAAATATTCCCATTTAGTTCATTTCTTTAATGAATGTTTTAGTTGCAGTTTTGATTGGGAAATCTTTATTAACTAACGCAATAACTTTTCGATTTGGTAATGGCTTATCTAGTTTAACTTCGAATACTCTATTTTCTTCGAGTTCTTTTTTCACTAAGGATTTAGGAACAATTCCAATTCCAAAATTGTTTTCCACCATTGGCGCAACCATGTGAGCGGAGTCAACTTCAATTGTTGGATCGACATGCATGCCGTTTTCTTCGAATAACTTATCAGTATATTCCCTTAATTGCATATGTCTTGGGAGTAGTACGAATGGATTGTCTTCCAATTCCTTTAAATTAATATTTTTCTTTAATATATTTTTAAATTTATCGCCCGCGATGATGATGTTTTCAAAATCATTTAATTCATACTTTATTAAATTAGGATTCTCATCATATGGAGTGGTTACAAATGCCACATCAATTAGACCTGAATTAAGTTTTTGAATTGTTTGGTTCGATGATTGAGTAAAAATTCGATATTTAACATTAGGGTATTTTCTATGGAAAACTTTGAGGTATTCAAATAAGAACTCATCTAAAGCAGTTATCGTACTACCAATTAAAATATCACCTTCAGTTAAAGAACCGGCTTTTAAAACCATTTCCTCACCTTTAGTTAATGTAATAAATGCGGAATTAACATATTCATATAGGATCTCCCCTTCTTTTGTTAATTCAACACCATATTTAGAACGAACAAATAAAGAACAGCCGAGTTCTTTTTCGATTAATTTGATTACTCTCGTAACTGCAGGCTGAGAGGTATAAAGCTCTTTCGCGGCTTTTGAAATACTTTTAAATTTCGCTACATAAAGAAATGTGTTGTAATATCCGTAATTCATAATCTACTTTTTATTATAAATAGGGCAAAAAGGATAAATCAATTTAAATATAAGTTTTTGATATGGATAGTATTAAAATATTATATTTTTATTATAGATACCTGTTTGTTATATTAAGATTATCAAAGGAGTTCATTATGAAAAAGATAGCAATCGTTTTTTTGGGTCTTTTATCCATAATCGCTGCTTCATCTTGCTCGATCATGAGAGGGTTAGAAGAAAATCTAACAATTTCAGTAAGAGCTAAAGGAGATTTAATCTTTTCTGGTGTCGTTAATTCTTTTAATAACGCCATCCTTCCAAAGATTGATCCTTCCTATATTGACGAAGGCATGAAATTTGCTGGCTACACAATCGATTCAGATTGGAATGTAGAAAAAGGAATTGACCTACTTTATAAACAAGGTGGTTTAATTCGTTATAAAGATATTAAGAAATTTGCTTATAACGGTAATGTTGAATTCTTCTCTCAATTTGTTACTCAAGATACAGATATCGCTGAAAAACACTATTTAGTAGTGGGCTGGTACAACAAAATTAAAACATCTGGCCTTGATGATAAACGTATTGAAAAACTTACACCATTATTAACTAATTTCTTAGTTTCTAAAGGTGCAACTTCTGAAGATTTAAGTGACTTCATTATTAAAGGTTATGAAGGTGACGTCGGTACAATCGGTGGAAAGATTAATGAAGATGGCTATGTTGATGTCTTTATTGGCGCGGGTGCTAACTTAAAATCCACAGGTGGCGTTAACTATATCGACCGTTACGCTGCTGATAAGAATTATGGTGATGCCACCAAACGTTATGTTTATCTTTTAAGAGAAAAACCAGTTGCTAGACTCGTTTATGATTACTTTAGTTCAGACGAGTTCTATAGCATCTTTGAATAGGAGGTAGAAAGAATGTTAACGAAATCTAAGTTTTTACGTACTGCCTCAGTCTTAAGCTATATTGCTAGCTTTATCTATTTTGTTCTTTTTGCGGTTTTCTATTCAATTAATGAATATATCTTCATCATGTTCTTAATCTTCGGACTTGTCTCTTTATATTCAGGTATCGAAGCAAGTTCTGAAATCCATTTACTTCCTATGGATGAAAAAGGATTAAGAAGACAAAAAATTAATTTGTTTGTCAGCGCAATAGCGGTTCTTCCTTTATTATTTAATATTCTCGCTCTTACATATAACCGCGAGGATAAATATATTACTACTCTCAATCCTAAATACGAGGAATGGAAACCAAAAGCCGAAGAAGATGTTAAGTTCTATAAAAGACCAGCTTTCTTCGTTGCAATTATTAGCTTTGTTTTAATCCTCTTATCAGGTTTATCAGGACATTTATTTGAAACTAGTGGTGGTTCTGTTATTGTTAGTGATTTCACTTTAAATAAAAGAATGACCGAAGTTTATTGTAGTGATGATTTAAACGGTAATAGCCATGTTATTCATGATGATCATTTAAAATATGGCGTTACTATCTATAAACCTAAAGCCGCTACAGTTGAAGAAAAAGCTCCAGTTATCTTTGTAATGCCAGGCTTTACAAGAACTAAAGCTACTATGTCTCAATATTGTATTGAATTCTCAAAACGTGGTGCAGTTGTTTTCTGTATCGATCCAGGAAGCCAAGGCGCAACTACATACGCTGGTTATGAAGAAAATGGCGATATGATTAGTGCCACAACCGAAGCTAATGGTTTAAATTACTTAGTCCATTATGTTTATAACAACACTGATGATTTCCCTTACATCGATAGAACTAGATTTGGTGCTATCGGTCACTCCGCTGGTGGTGGTAACGTCGTTACAACTGCTTCCGAATTTGCGGGTGCTTCATACGAGGAATCAATATTAAAATCCATATATATCTCCGGCTATATTAAGGTTAGCGCGGCTAATAAATATAAAACACTTCATTGTAATGCTGCTCAATCTTATGCCTATTATGATGAAGGTGCGTTTAGATATCAATCAAGCTCAACATCTCTCGAAGTTATTAACTTAAGATTTATTAACGAAGTTAATGGCACCACAAATGATTTTGATCATGTTACTTATGATTATGCATATGGCAGAGCAGATAATGGTACTTACCGTATCGTTCACCGCGAAATGACTAATCACTGCTTTGAAATGTATGATGCAACTTCAATCATTAATTCCATCTCTTTCTTTAGAGAAACATTAAGAACTAACAATGATATCTATGATGGTTCGTTAACTTGGTTAGGAAAGGAATTATCTAATGGTATCGCTTTGGTAAGTGGTTTTATCCTCATCACTTCCTTAGTACCACTAATCCTTATGATTCCTTTCTTCAAATCAGTTAAAGGTCGTAAGCTTGTTCAAGTCGGTAATGACTTTGTTGGTGTCCACCGCGACGGTAGATTATCCGTTACCGATATGAAGAAACAAGAACAATCTAAGAAAAGCGTTATTCCATCTCGTTTCTCCTTCACTGGTAAAACAATCTTCTGGTCAACAACCTTACTTGGTGCGTTAATCGCCTGCTTTGATTTTATTCCATTAGCAAGATTATCTATGGATATGTTCTCTGATGCAGCGAATAACATCTATACTTTCTATTTCCCAGCTAGAATGATGAACGCAGTCCTTCTTTGGGCGGTTGTTAATGGCTTAATTGGTTTAGCCTTATTCTTTGGAGTTATGTGTTTAGAAAACTTAATTGAAAGAATAGTAGCCAAGAAACAAAACCGCGAACCATATTATGATTGGTCCAAACTAAAACCATTAAAGATTAATATTAAAGATTTATTAAAGACATTACTTGTTGCGCTTATCCTCTTTGGAGTGTTCTATGGCTCAGTTTATTTAAGCTATGCCTTATTCCATCAAGACTTTAGATTTATGTTAATAAGCGCATCCACAATTCAACCTCGTTACTTAGTAACATGGTTAATGTATGTCCCATTATTCTTTATCTTCTATATTTCTAACTCAATTAAAGTTAACTGTTCAATCGGCTTAGAAGACTGGTCCGAATGGAAAGTCTATTTAGTGGGAGCTATTACTAACTCTATCGCGTTAGTCTTCATGCTCTTAATTAACTATTCATCCTTCTTCTTAACTGGCGAAGTATTCTATGGATATTTTGGAAATCCTCAACAAGAAGTCTGGTTATTTATTAACATGGTCTTCCCACTCGTCTTATTAATGTTTGTTCTTCCAATCTTTAATAGAATCTTCTTTAAATTTACAAACCGTGCATACTTAGGAGCGATTGTCATCTGTATGATCTTCATTATGATGTCTTTAACCGCTTCTGTAAGCTACATTCCAATGTAGGAGGCCTTAATCAATGAATTACAAAACTGAATCACTTAAAAAACACTACGAATGGAAGGGAAAAATTGAAACTGTTTCCCGTGTTCCAGTCGGTTGTAAAGATGACCTTTGTTTAGCATATACCCCTGGTGTTGCCGAAGCTTGTATGGCAATCCATGAAGATGTTAATAGAAGTTTTGAATTAACTAGAAGATGGAATACTGTTCCTGTTATTACTGATGGTACTGCCGTTTTAGGCTTAGGTAACATTGGTCCAGAAGCTGGTATGCCAGTTATGGAAGGAAAATGCGCTTTATTTAAAACCTTTGGTGGAGTTGATGCTTTCCCATTATGCATTAAATCAATGGATACAGAAGAAATCATTCAAACCATCAAATTATTAAGCGGATCTTTTGGAGGAATTAACCTCGAAGATATAAGCGCGCCTAGATGCTTTGAAATTGAACAAAGACTCAAAAAAGAGCTAGATATTCCCGTATTTCATGATGATCAACACGGCACTGCGATTGTTGTAGGAGCGGCTTTACTTAACGCTTTAAGACTTGCGAAGAAAGAAATTAGTAAGATTAAAGTTGTCTTAAATGGTGCAGGTGCGGCAGGTATTGCTATCTCTAAATATTTACTTAAATTAGGTGTTAAAAACCTTACAGTCGTTGACCGTTTAGGAATTATTAGAGATGATGAAGTATTTAACGCTCCTCAAAGAGAATTAGCCAAATTAATTAATCCTAATAATGTTGCTGGTTTACTTAAAGATGCTATGGCAGGAGCTGACGTCTTTATTGGCGTTAGCGTTGGCAATGTCGTCACTAAAGAAATGGTTAAAACAATGAATGAAAAACCAATTCTATTTCCATGTGCTAACCCAGTTCCAGAAATTAGTTATAATGATGCCAAAGAAGCTGGCGCATTTATTGTTGGTACAGGAAGTAGTGAATTCCCTAACCAAATCAATAACGTGTTAGTATTCCCTGGTTTATTTAGAGGAGCTTTAGATGTTAGAGCTTCAACAATTAATGAAGAAATGATGTTAGCAGCTTCTAGAGGTATCGCTAACTGTGTTAAAGAAAACGAATTAAAAGTGGACTACATTCTTCCATATGCCTGGGATAAACGCGTCCATGAAGAAGTAGCTAAAGCTGTTAAAGAAGAAGCAATTAAAGCTCACGTTAATAAAATTTAGGTAGTAAAATTATGAAAATGAAAAAATCACTTATCTTATTAGCGGTTCCTGCACTTATCGGGTGCAATTCTTTAGTTAACGAAGATCCAAGCTTTAAACCAAGCACAACAAGTGAAGAAATTTCAATCGATTATAATGAGGAATATAAAGTCTTATTTATTGGAAATAGTTTTACATACTACAATGATTTAGACCAAATTACTTCTAAACTCGCTGAATCAATGGGCTTTACTAAATTTAGCGCGGATAGAGTGGCGTGTGGTGCATATCATTTATCTCAATTTGCAGATGGAAATGATGAGTATGGTAAACAAGTCGAAGAAAAGATTAAAAATAACACTTACACCCATATCATTATGCAAGAGCATTCCACATCTCCAGTTTCAAATTATGACTCGTTCTTAAATGGTGCGACCGCGCTATTAACTAAGCTAAAAACCTATCAGACCTCGGCTAAAATTAGTTTATATGAAACATGGGGCTTCAATAATATGGTAGGCACATATGGTGCGACAATTCCTGAATGTGAATTAGCGCTTATGAATGCTTATAAGAACTGCGCTAAAGCATTGAAACTTGGTGTTCATTATGTTGGAAGAGGATTTTCAAAAGTATATCAAGAACACTCTTCAATTAATCTCTACTATGTAGAAGATAATAAACACCCATCATTTAGTGGATCATATTTATCCGGTTTAATTCATCTTGCTTCCTTAACCGGAGCGGATGTTAGAACCGCCACATACCATGGTGTTAAAGGCACGTATAACACCTATGGAGAAACATATGTTAGCGACGGAGATGCAACAATTCTTAAAGAAGTCGCTTATAACGTGTATAATCAATATGGTACTAACTATTAAATAGTTAATATAAATTTAAGGAGAACTATAAAATGAAAAAACAATTACTAGTTATCTCTGCTCTTATGCTTGTTGGTACACTTGCAAGCTGTGGTGGAGGGAACCACAATCCAGGTGCAGTAAGTGATAGTACAGTTAATCCATCTACTACTTCCGCAGAAACTACTTCTGAAGGCACCTCAACAGCATCTGAAGGTACATCTACTACCTCTGAATTCACACCAGAAGTCACCTATCCATTATTAACCGTTCATCTTTATCAGAGATATGTTGATAATGATTGCAGCGCTTCATTAAAGAAGCAATTTGAAGACGAATTAGTCAATCAAAAAGCCGCTGTTACAAAACTTAATTGGGTCATGGGTACCGGCGCACAAAATGAAGGCGTTGCCGATTATTCCGCCGATTTAGGCACATATGATGCAGCACATCCAGCTGAAACAATTGACGTCGTTTTAGGTGCTAAGGCAAACTTTGCAGAAGACTCTTATATCGTTAAAAACTTTGCAACATTAAAGAAAGCTGATGGTTCTGGAAACGTTACTATGTCCACAACTAACGGCGAAACAACAAAAACTGATCGTTATATTTGGATTAGAAATAACACAGCTAATTTAGAAGCCCTTAAGGTATTGTTAAAAGGTATTGTTGATTATGATTGGCCAGAACCAGTAGATCCAACTTCTGAGACTACTTCTGAAGAACCAACATCCGAAACCACATCCGAAACCACATCAGAAGAAACACCTTCCGAAACAACATCTGAAACCACATCCGAAAGCGAACCTGTAGTTTTACCAGCATTAACCGTTCATCTTTATGCTAAGTTTGTTAACTCAACTTGTAGTGGCGAACTAAAAGCCAAGTTCACTAAGTATTTAACAGATAACAACATCACTATTACAAGTTTGGCATGGGAATTAGGCACCGAAACCGGTAAAGGAAGCTTATATGCTACTGAAGTTGAAAACTATGATAAAGCCCACACAGATGCAACAGCCGATGTTCTTTTAGGTATTAAAGGTGGCGTTAGCGGTACATATATTACAGATAATTTCTCAATTGCGAAAGTTAAGGGCAATGATGTTCTTATGACTACAACAAGTGATTCTCAAGGAACAAACGCTGATCGTTATATCTTTGTAAGAAACGGTTCCGCAAACGATGATGCTATTGGTGTGTTAGTGTTAGCATTAGGCGAAAACCTCAACTAATAAAAAGTTATTTTTAGCAGTCCTTCGGGGCTGCTTTTTTTGTTGTTAAACATACAGGAACTTGAGCTATTTGGGAAAAATTTTGCCATCCGTTGTATATATGCAAAGGTTATCTTTCAAAATTTTAACTCGGTATTTTTTGCACTTTTTTACTGAATTGATTGCAAAGTAAAGCGCTTTCAACGATAATGTATATCGGAGGGCAATCACCATGAAAATGTTTGATTTAAAAGGAACAGTGCTCGCACTTAACAAACCTAGCATTGTTTCATTGCTCAATTCGATTGAGCTTTACAAAGGTAAGACTCTTCCTGTTAATAGAGCCAAAAAATTAGATGTCTTAAAAGCGATGGCACGTCGCAGCGGTTCAGTTATGTCGAACCAAATCGGTAATGTTTATATTTCCGACGAACGCGAGAGTGCTCTTTTTTCTAAAAACGCTCAACCACAAACCTTACAAGAATATATGGTCGCTGGTTATCGTAACGCGCTTGATTTAATTGATGAGGTTTATAAATATCAAACCTTAGATCGCAGCTTTGTTTCTACATTACATTATTATATTTATAAAGATTACAACCCAGATTTTGGTGGTCGTTATAAAGATAGTATTAACTATATCCAAGAATCCTTGCCAGATGGCTCATTCAAAACTATCTTTGTCTCCGCAGCACCTGAAGAAGTCGTCGTATTACTTGATAATTTAATTTATCAATTCAATATGTGTGCAGCAGATGAAGAAGTGAATAAACTCCTTCTTATCGCTTCATTTATGTTCGACTTTATGTGTATTCACCCATATAACCACGGTAATGGTAGAGTCTCAAGACTCTTACTCCATTTCTTATTAAAGAAATACGGTTATGATGTTGATGATTATTACGCAATCGCCTACTTAATGAGACAACATTTAGGCGAATACATCGATGCCTTTAAAGCTTCTAGTGAAGGCTGGCACGATAATGAAAATGATTATGAACCTTACGTTAGCTTCGTTTTAAAGAGAATCTTAGAAGCTTATCGCAAAGTTGACTATATGTTAGAAGTTAATAGCCTTGATGTTCCTGCTAAAGAAAAAGTCTTAAAAGTCGTTATCGATTCTGCAACTCCAATCAGCAAGACAGTTGTATTAAGAGTCTTATACGCTTTAGGCAAAGTAACAGTTGAAAAAGCCTTAAATCAATCCAAATACTTTAGAGTGTAGAGGTGATTTATATGAATACTGAAAACATTCGTAACGTTGTTATCTTAGGTCACCAAGGTAGTGGTAAAACTTCCTTAGTCGAATCTTTAGCCTACACTGCTAAGTTAATTCCTCAAAAAGGTGAAGTTGAAAAGAAAAATACTCTTTCTGACTATACACCTGACGAACAAAGAAGAGGTGGATCTATTCAAACCTCTGTTATCCCACTTGAATATAATGGTTACAAGATCAACTTATTAGATATTCCAGGTAACGATGACTTTATTTCTGAAGTTATTGGTGTTGCTGGCGTTGTTAAAGGTGCAGTCTTAGTTATCGATGCCTCTGTCGGTGTTCAAGTCGGTACATTAAAACACTATAAACAACTAAAGAGAAAAGGTGTTCCAACATTTATCTTTGTTAACAAAATGGATAAAGAAGACATTGATTTCGAGCCAGTTCTTGCGGATATTCGTGAACAACTTGGTAAAGAAGTTATTTCCTTCTGCTATCCACTTGGTCATGAAAAAGGCTTCGATGGTTTTGCAAACGCTGTCGACCTTAAAGCTCATATCTATAATGGAAAAGAATGCGTTGAAGCTGAAATCTATCCAGACAAACGTAATAAAATCCTTGAACTTCATAACACAATCGTTGAAGAAGTTGCTAAAACTGATGATACCTTACTTGAAAAATTCTTTAATGGTGAAGAATTTAATCTTGAAGAAATCCGTAACTCCTTACGTGTTGGCGTTTTAGCAGGCGATTTAACTCCGTTAATCGTTGGTAGTGCTACTAAGAACATTGGTGTTCAAACCTTACTTAATATGTTCATTAGCTACCTTCCAAATCCTAATGATCTTAAACCTCTTGAAGCCCATGATGAAAATGGAAACGAAAAGGTTGTTCCAACCGAAGTTAATCAACCATTCTCCGCTTATGTCTTCAAAACTATCGTTGATCCATATGCAGGCACAATTAACTTATTAAAAGTTTGTTCTGGTGTTCTTCATGTTGGTGATGAAGTTTATGTTAATGGTGAAACCCAAAGAATCAGTATGCTTTACACCATGACTGGTAAGAAACTTGATAACGCTAATGAAATTATCGCAGGTGATATCGGCGCCATTACTAGAGTGGAAAAAGTTAAATCTGGTGATAGTTTATCCTCTCCAAAATCAATTACTATCTTTAAACCTGTTAAATTCCCAACCGCTGTTATCTTTAAAGCTATTATCTTAGAGAATAAGAATGATGAATCTAAGTTAGGTCCAGCATTAGCAAAGATGCAACTTGAAGATCCAGCTTTAGAAGTTAAACGTAATAACGAAACTAAACAATTATTACTTGGTGGTTTATCTGAATCCCACATTAACTTCGCATTAGAAAAACTAAAAACACTTTATAAGATCAACTTAACTACTGAAAAGATGAAAGTAGTCTATAGAGAATCTATTAAAGGTACCGCGGAAGGCGATGGCCGTTACGTAAAACAATCTGGTGGTAGTGGCTTCTATGGCGTCGTTAAGATGAGATTTGAACCAGCTGAAGAAAATGAATTTGCTGAAGAAGTCTTCGGTGGAGCCGTACCAAAGAATTACTTCCCAGCTGTTGAAAAAGGTTTCTTTGAAGCTCTTAATAGTGGTTTACTTGCAGGTTTCCCAGTTATTGGTGTTAAAGGTGTCTTAATTGATGGCAAATACCATCCAGTAGATTCCAATGAACAAGCCTTCAAGATGGCCGGTATCTTAGCCTTTAAAGATGCATATATGAAATGCCGTCCAATTATTCTTGAACCAATTATGAGAGTCAAAGTTAACGTTGAATCTCGTTATACTGGTAGCATTCTTTCCGACTTAAATACAAGAAGAGCCAGAATTCAAAATATTGAAGAAAAAGAACATGGTTATCAAGAAATTGAAGCCCTTGTACCAGAAGCAGAAATTATTGACTATGTTACACAACTTAAGTCAATTACCCAAGCTAGCGGTTACTTCAATAGAGAATTCGTCGATTACGAAGAATTACCAAACTACTTAGTTGATAAAGTAATCGCTGAAAATAAGATTAAAGAATAATCTAAATTAAACATAAGGCTTCCATCATTAGGTGGAGGCCTTTTAATATGAAAATAATGAAAATTTTTCTTCGCTTACATTTTGCTTTAATTTATTAAAAAATCACTCAGAAATGACGTGTTTAGGAAAAAATTCCCATCTTTACTAAGAATATATTGAAAAGTTTTCAGCCGAGTGATAGATTAATTTTCAAGAAAAAGGTAAGTATGAAAAGATACGTTTATTACTTTTATAGCTATTTTTATCCAAGAGGGAATCGATAATATCTTGGCTTTTTGGCTAGTGGTGTTATCGCTTAAAGGTAGCACCAAGTAATAAATTGGAATTTGGTGCTCGTAACACCAAATTTTTATTGAAAGAGAAGGTACTTATTATGAAAAAGAATTTAATTTCTGTATTAGGATTATCCGTCCTTGCCGCTGGCGCATTATCGGGCTGTGGTGGTGATGGAGGAGTTAAGATTGGAATTCTTCAACCAGTCGAACATGTTGCGTTAGGTCTTGCCCGTGATGGTTTTATTAAAGGTTTAAAAGAAAACGGTTTTGAAAACGCTAAAATCGATTATCGTAACGCTGGCGGAAATGACGCTGACTTAAATTTACTTGCTAAAGATTTAGTTGATACTTCTTCTTTAACATTAGGTATAGGTACAGGCGCGTCCCTAGCATTAAAAGGTGCAGAAGATAACGCTGGTTATAATAAGCCTCTTCTTTTTACCGCGGTAACTGATCCAGTTCAAGCTGGTTTAGTTAAATCTAAAGACAATACATCTGGTTATGTCTGTGGTACAACCGATGCTAACCCAGTTGAAGAACAGATTGCTTTAGTTAAAGAATTCAATAAAGATGCCACTAAAGTTGGTATTATGTATACTCAAACAGAAGTAAATTCTAAAGTTCAAGCTGATCAAGCTGACGCGGCAATTAAAGCGGCAGGAATGGCCTCTTCTATTAAAACTTGCTCTAATTCAAGCGATATTAAAGCAACCGCTGAAGCATTAGTAAGTGAAGGTGTTAACGCTATATATTTACCAACTGATAATAATATCGCTGCTAATATGAATGCAGTTAAAGATGCTGCCACTAATAAAGGTGTCTTAATTGTTTGTGGTGAAGAAAACATGGTTTTAGGTGGTGGACATGTCACTTTATCAATTGATTACTTTAGTTTAGGTTTTGCTACTGGTAAGATGGCGGCTCAAATACTTAAAAACGAAAAGAAACCAACTGATTTCCCTGTTGTTCCTGTTGCAAGTAGTGAATGTACATATGCTTATAGTGCTTCCGCATTAGCCTCTTCAGGTTTAACAATGAGTGAAGAATTATTAAATAAACACGAATGGAAAAATTTAGATAAATAAGACTTATGCCAGATATAGTTAATGTAATATTCAATATCTTAACGAGCGGACTTCCGTGTTGCTTACTTGCAATAGGAGTATTTCTAACTTTTAGATTACTCGATTTTGCCGATATGTCGGCGGAAGGAAGTTTCCTTTTAGGTGCCGCTTTAACTGGCTCATGTATTTATAACGGCATGAATCCATTCTTAGCTACATTATTAGGTGTATTAGTGGGAATAGCCTGTGGTATTCTAACTGGAATACTTAATCGAGTATTAAAAATACCTAAGTTATTAAGTGGAATTATCACTTTAACCGCGTCGATGTCGATTGCAATGTTAATTATGGGTATTACTCGTCCAGATCAAATCTTTGCTACTCAAGTTCCTATCTCTTTAGCCGCTGGTCAACAAACTATTTATTCTGTTTTCTATCCTTGGAATGAATGGAATAAGATTGTTGAAGCCGCTGTTATGGTGGTAGTAGTTTTAGTTGTTATTTTACTTATCTACTACTTCTTTGGCACTGAATATGGAATGGCCATTAGAGCGACAGGAATGAATGAAAAGATGGCTAGAAGCCAAGGAATTAACACTAACATATCAACTATTACCTGTATTGCTATATCTAATGGCTTAATTGGTTTAGCGGGTGCGTTATATGTTCAAGATGCTTTAAGTGTTTCAACTGTAAGTGCGACTGGGTATTTAGTAATTGGTTTAGCAAGTATCCTTATGGGAGAAGCTATATTTGGTAAAAGATCCTTTAAGAACTGGCTTATTTCGGTTGCGTTAGGGGCTATCTTCTATTTCACAATTATTACGATTGCGATTAGACTTGGTCTTCCAACTGAATTAAAGAGCTTACTCTATGCTTTCTTAATCGCGACTGCTTTATGTATTCCGTTATTTAAGGATTTATTCAAGAAACATATAATCCCATTTTTCGTTAGATTATTTACTAAGAAGGGAGAAAGTGAATCATGCTAGAACTTAGAAATGTAACTAAGACTTTCAACCTTACTGGAAATAAAGAAGACTTAAGAACCGCATTAGACCATATTAATCTTCAAATCGAAAGTGGTGAATTCGTAACTATTATTGGTAGTAATGGTTCAGGTAAATCTACAACAGTTAACGTTATCACTGGTTCAGTTAAACCTGATTCAGGCCAGGTATTACTTAATAATGTTGATATTACGAAATTAGACGAACATCAAAGAGCGTCATATTTTGGTCATGTATTCCAAGACCCAATGCTTGGTACTTCTGGCGATATGTCAGTATTAGAAAATCTAGAAATAGCCTATAGACGCGGAAGAAAACATTCTCCATTCCTTTGGGGCTTTAGAAAATCACATAAACAAATCTTTATTAATGAACTTAAACGCTTTGATTTAGGTTTAGAAGATAGACTCAATCAAAAAGTTGGTGTTATGTCTGGTGGACAAAGGCAAGCACTAACCCTCTTAATGGCGACAATCCGTAATAAACCAACTCACCGCACAATGAAGAAAGATTACATTAGATTCTCAGAAAAAGATCACGATGTCGCTAAAAAGGAATTCGAAGATTTTTATAATCCTGCATATCAAGAATTTAAAAAAGAATTCCGCGCTATCTTATTTGATAGAACGTTAAAACATAAAGAAAAAAGAGCTAAGTTAATTGAAGCAAATAGATTATTCTGTCAGAAAGTTTCTAAGTTCGATTTAACTAAACAAATCCTTCTTTTAGATGAACACACTGCCGCGCTTGATCCTAAAACCGCGAAGAAGGTTTTAGAATTAACCGATAAGATTGTTAAAGAAAACGGGATGACCACTTTAATGATTACTCATAATATGAAAGATGCGTTAACATACGGAAATAGATTAATTATGTTCCATGGTGGACATATCATCCTAGATGTTAGAGGAGAAGAGAAACAAAAGCTCACCATTGAGGACTTGCTTGAGAAATTTAATACTGCTGGTGATTTGCCACCTGACTCCGCAATTTTAAGTAAATAACCTATAGGAAGTCCCCTCTAATATTATTAATCTAGATAATTATACAAATTTCTTTATAATTTTATTTAAAGAGAACAAGGAGAAGCTTATGCCATATTGGGCCTTTCTTGCATTAGCTATTTCTATTCATTTAGTAATTAACTTTGATTCTTTAAGACGCCCAGAATCTAAAGCCATTTATATCTTAAGACCATTTAAGTTATTTCTAACCGCTTTATTATCCTTATTTATAAGTGATTTTATATGGGGTATTTTTGAAGAAGCTAAATTAGGTCTACCTCTTTATATTGATACAGTTTTCTATTTCTTATTTACAGGTTTAACAATCTTCTTCTGGATGCACTTTGTTATTACATTTTTACAATCGAATAAAGTATTTACTAGAATTGCCCGGCTTACTGGCTTGGCCTTTTTAGTTGCAGAAATAGTTTGTATTATAATTAACTTCTTCACCCCAATTTTCTTTGCAGTGAATCTTGAAACCGCTGAATATGTTGGCGGACCTGCTAGAGATATCTTACTTTATGTTCAAACTGGTTTTTACTTTATCTTATTTGTTTATACCCTCATCGTTACTTTGAGAAATAAAGACAAGATGAGTAGAAGATATTTTGCAATTTCTTCATTCTCTTTAATTAATGGCGTTTTTATTCTTATCCAAACATTTGATACTCATCTCCCACTTTATTCAATGGGTTTATTAATAGGTATCTGTTCTCTCCATGCCTTTATGGTGGGCGATGTTAGAAAAGAACTAGATGATGCTTTAAAAGTATCTAAAGATAATGAAAAGATTAAAGATGAAGCATTAGGTAGTGCCATTACTTTAGCCTATACTGATCCATTAACTCATATTCATAACAAACACGCTTATGTTGAAATGGAAGAAAAGATGGATAAATTAATCGCGAAAGACGAGATTAAAGAATTTGGTGTTATCGTATTTGACCTCAATGGTTTAAAACAAGTAAATGATACTTTAGGCCATGATGCAGGTGATAAATATATTTGTGATTCAGTTAAAGTAATTGCGAAATATTTTGGTGAAGATAACTTATATCGTTTTGGCGGCGATGAATTTGTTGTTATTTTACAAAATGATAATTATCAAAACCGTAAATCATTATTTGCTTCCTTTAACCACCAAATTGATGAAGCAGTGGATTCAGATAAACCAATTATTTCCGCGGGAATGTCGATTTATCGTAGAGGACAAGATAACACTTATAGAGCAGTGTTTAGCCGCGCTGATAAGTTAATGTATTCTCGAAAAGAATATTTAAAAGAACATAATGTTTAGTTAATTAATAATAGATTGAGTATAATTGTCTCAATGAAAATATTAATAACCTCTCAAGTTTATTATCCGGAAAGATTTTCTGTTAACGAAGTAGCAGAAGGTTTATTACGCCTTGGTCACGAAGTTGAAGTAATAACAGGGAAACCTAACTGTGGTTTCGATAAAAAGCTTGAAGAATACAAAAATGTTAAAGAAGAAATAATTAATGGGGTTAAAGTTCACCGCGTTAATTTACATGCGCGTAAAAGAGGTAAATTATCAATTATTTTTAATTATTTAAGTTTTCATCGTACCTCTAAAAGATTTGTAAGGCGCTTTAAGAAAGAATTTGATGTTGTTTTATCTTTCTCTATTTCTCCAGTTATTTCCATCGCGTGCGCTAACTTATACGCTAAAAAGCATAAAGTACCTCATGTTCTTTTCTGCCAAGATCTATGGCCTGAATCTACTGTAGTAACAGGCACATTTAAGATGAA
This sequence comes from uncultured Erysipelotrichaceae bacterium, assembly GCA_902787955.1. GTDB lineage: Bacteria > Bacillota_I > Bacilli_A > RFN20 > CAG-826 > Fiminaster. The sequence goes on along the minus strand of CADAIJ010000010.1, from coordinate 59,734 downwards.
TTCTCTACCTTATAAAATCTTATATAAATGGTCAAAAGCGTTATACGAAAAGACTGATAAGATAATCGTTTCTTCCCCATCTTTCGTGGATTATTTTAAAAACGTTCTTCATGTTGAAAAACCATTCGTGTATATTAATCAGCCAATTCTTAAATCAAAAAGAAGCGAAAAACCGATTGAATATAAAAATAAATATAACATCGTTTATGCGGGTAATATTGGTAAGATCCAGCTTCTTGATGAACTTCTTAATGCGATGAAAATCTTAAAAGGGAAAGATATCATGCTTCATATCTCTGGTATGGGTAGTGAACTAGAACATATTAAACATAGAATTGAAGAAGAAAAACTTAGTGATGTAGTTACTTATCATGGTGCGCTTCCAATTGAAAAAGCTGAAGCTTATTTTTATAACGCTGATGCACTTGTTGTGTCTTTATCAAGTAAAGGTTCAGTTGGAAAAACTATTCCAAATAAAGTTAATCAATATATGTCTTATGGAAGACCAATATTAGGAGTTTTAACTGGAGATGGAAAAGATTTATTAAGTAAAGCTAATGGATCAATGTTTTCATCGGAAAACCCACAAGAAATCGCCTCAATTATAGAAAAAATCGTTTCCTTAGACGAAGAAACGAAATTAGAAATGGGTAACAATAATAAGAAATATTTTGATGAGAATTTAACTGCTACAAAGATATCTTATTTAATAGAAGAAGAATTAATAGAAGCAATAAAGTGAGTGAAAGATTCACCTTGGCTTCTTAATCCATAAAGTTCATACACTCTTAAGCGGGCATTGATAGCGCGCTTTTTTAATTCGACGAAATCTTGATGATCTAAAGATTCTATTGCTCTTTGAAGTCCTTTTTCGCTATCATCTTCTAACCAAATCGCACTGTTATAGAAAATCTCTTGAGTCTTAGAATGTTTAGTAGACATTACAGGCGCGCCACTAGCAAAATATTCTAATAATTTAGATGGAACTGATTCTCTATCCATTCTCCAATCGTATGGGCGTGGATTAATATTAACAACAGCATGTTGTTCAAGCATATATAAAGTGGATTTATCTAGTAAACCTAAGAATAAAATCCTTCTATCTTTATCACTTAAATCATAAATATATTTTGTAAGTTCACCTGAACCTGCGATAACAAATTTAAATTTAGAATTAGATTTATGGAAAGCATCTAACATTCTTCTAACCCCAAAACGCTCGGATAAGGCTCCTCCAAAGAAGATATATTCTCCAATAGGAAGTTTTGGTGATTCTTCAATATCCTCAACAAGACCTTCAGTAACAAGTGAAGGTTTCTTTTTAATATTAATAACTCTATTTAAAGATTCGGTTAGAGCAATATAGCCATCTAGGTTATTAGTTAATCTTTTAATTGAAGCAATATAGCTTGGTCTTGCTCCACTTATATTAGATGGGTTATCGGTAACAACACCAATAACTTTACAGCCATATTTTTTAACTATTTCTTTCGCGGCTTTAAGTAATGAATACCTTAAGGTATCAACAACTAAAACAAATGTTTTGTAACCTTGTTCAATTAATAATCTTTCAAATGTACCTAAGATTTCATCGGTTTGCTTAGAAACTTTAAATGATTTAGAAGCTTTTATATAAGGATAATAATACTTAATTGTACCGTCATTACCATCACGGGAATCCAAATAATCATCATCAAACATACCTTTAACAAAAGGACGTAAGGAAAGAACACTAACGTTGTTATAAAATGAAAGTGCTTTAATGAGTTTATTGTAGAAGTTTTGGTTACTAGGATTTGGTTTAATGCGAGCACTTTTAGCGAATTCGTTAAAGTCCGCATCGGCCATAGAGCTAGTTAGTACAACTATATTCATTCGTTTTCCTCAATAATTTTTAAGTTAGCTTCAACCATTTTCTCTATTGTGTTTGCTTTTGCAGTTTTAATTGCCTCATCAAACATATCATGAGATAAAACATAGTTTATCGCATCAATGAAACTTTGAGAATTAATATTTTCTAGAACAAAACCATTAACCTTATCATGAATTAAATGAACACCTGAATTAACATTATTTAAACAGATAACAGGTAATCCCTGGGAGAAAGCTTCATTAACAACATGTCCATAAATATCTTCCTTACTTGGGAAGACAAAAGCCTTAGATGCTTTATAGAGTTTAAAGAGATTTTCATGAGATAAGTACCCAAGAAGTCGGACATTTGGGATTTTTTTCTCATTGATTAGACTTTCTATTTGTTCTTTTTGTGGGCCTTCTCCAACGATAATTAATTCGTTTTCTTTATCTATTTCTGCCCACTTATTAACAAGTTCTAAGTAGTTTTTTCTTTCGATTAATTGGCCACATGAAACAAAGATGTTTTTAGCATTTAAGTTATATTCTTTTCTAACCTTAGCAATTTCTTCTTCAGTTGGTTTATTGTTAAGAATCTCTTTTTCATAGATGGTGCTATAAGGATAATTGAAGATTTTATCTTTATCAGCACCATAATAGACTAGATATTCATTAGATCTTTCATCTGGAGACATATAGTATTTCGCACCAGAGATATATTTAGTTTTAATTCTTTTAACCCACTTAGGTTCATCTTGATGGATGATTCCACCATTAATATATTGAACAAATTCAACATTATGTTTTTTCATCCATTTAATAGCGCTCATCTCAGCAAAATTACGATAACCATTCATAATGATCAAGTCGTAGTGGTTTTTCTTAATATGTTTTTTTACTCCGGATGAGATAACGTTTTCATCACCCAAGCTAATATGTTTAATAGGTACAGTTTTAAAGTTGTATTTATGTTCGCTATAGAATTCATTATTTCTTCCACCGGTTTTTTCGCGTTCAAAAATAACAGTTAAGTCTAAGTATTTAGCGAGTTCGTTTAAGAGCTTAACTTTATATGGAGCAGGGTGATTAAACACAAATAGAACTTTTTTCATTGCTAAAATTATAACTTTGTTATCATTTATTTCAAAGATATAATAGTTATATGCCAAATTGGGATTCCTTCTTTAACGAAGTAAAACAAAAAGATTATTATCAATCTCTGATGTCTTTTTTAGATGAAGAGTATAAGACAAAAACTATTTTTCCACCTCGCGAAAATATGTTTAAAGCTTTTGAATTATGTGAACTTGACAATCTTAAAGTCGTTATTATTGGACAAGACCCATATCACGAAGTAAATCAGGCTATGGGTTTATCTTTTAGTGTTCCATCTACAACTGAAATTCCTCCAAGTCTAATTAATATTTATAAAGAAATATATCTTGAATTTGGCTATAAGATGAAAAGGAATGGCGACCTAACCTATTTAGCTAAACAAGGAGTTCTACTTTATAACGTTTATTTAAGTGTAGTGGCTAGTCATGCCTTATCTCATAAAAGAGTGGAATACGAAAAACTAGCCATAGACTTAATGAAATTTTTAAATAATCTAGATCAACCTATTGTTTTTATGCTTTGGGGAAATTTCGCTAAACAATTCGCTAAATACATCACTAATCCTAATAAATTAGTCTTACAAAGTTCGCATCCATCGCCACTTAGCGCAAATAGAGGTGGGTGGTTTAACACCAATCAATTTAAACGTTGCAATGAATACTTATTAGAACATGGTGTTAAGCCTATTGATTGGAAAAATTAGTAAGACTATAATTAATCATGTCAACCGGTGCTTTCTATCAGAAGGCTGAGAAGAGTCTATAGTAGACCAAACGGAACCTGATCCAGGTAATGCTGGCGGAGGTAACAATTTTGCTCACCTCCTAGAGAGGAATTTTTTATGAAAAGAGACAATGATGAATCTTTGATTAAACACAGTACCGCTTATATTGGTTTAGGCGCTATTGTGTTAGCGATTTTATCGCTTTTACTACCTATCTTAACTGTTAAATATACCGATAGCACTTATAGTGATCTCTATTTATGGGACTTCTTTAGTGATATTCAACCATTTAACTGGGCAATGTATGGATATTTAGCCCTTTTAGTTAGTGGTGGCGTTTTATTAATGCTAGGTTCATTTGTAAAAAAGGAATGTGCTAGTGCTGCTGCAATGGTGCTTGCTATTGCGGTGGTATTTATCATCCTTCAAAGAGAATTTTATTCTTATAATCCAATTGAAACGATGAAATCAGTTAAGGTTTCATTTGGTGTGCCAATCTCCACATTATTTGTCACAATTGGACTTATCACCTCATTGTCTTCATTTAATAACGCGACTATTAAAGGAATGTCAGAAGATGGTATTTTAATTGCGTTAGCCTTTGTTTTTAACTTAATTAAAGTTCAAATTGGTAGCACTGGTGGTTCATTTAACTTCCAAATGCTCCCATTATTCTTAATTGCAATTAGAAGAGGACCAATGCACGCCTTTGTTTCAGGTGGTATTATCTTTGGTTTAATTACTTGCTTAACTGATGGCTATGGCTTTGCTACTTATCCATTTGATTACCTTATTGGTTTTGGTAGTGTTATGGCTTTAGGTTTCTTTAGAAAACTTATTCTTAATGAAGATAGCTCCTTATATAACTTAAAGAGCATCTTATTTATTATTGTTGGTTGTGTTCTAGCAACTTTAATTAGATTAATCGGTTCTACAGCCTCCTCAATGATTATTTATGAATATGATTTTGCTGCAGCTTTAGCATATAACGCAGCCTATATTCCATTAACCGGTGGAGTTGCGATGATTATCCTTATCTTCTTACTTGGCCCAATTAAAATGATCGAAGCAAGATTCCCAACTGATGGAGAATCATTTTAATTAATAATTAAGTGAATTTGTGTTATAGTCCTTTTAAAGGAAATGTTTGCTTATGGAAGAAAAAGAATTAAAGAATGAAGAAGTAACGGAAGAAACTAAACCTGTTACAGAAGAAAATAACGAAGAAATAGAAGTTATTAATCAAAAAGAAGAAGAACCAGTTTTAGACGAAAAGGATGGACTTCCTATTGATTTTTTGAATGTAATTGAAGAATCTAGACAAGAGCTTTATCAAGCTTATAAAAAACAAAATGTTATTAAAATAATTGTTTCTTTACTTGGTATTGGTGTTTTGATTTTTGCCTTTATTGGGGTTCCAAATATCATTAAAGGTGAAGAATATAACACCTTAAGAATTTCTCTTATGGTTGTTATGGCGGCTATATCTTTACTTATTATGTTTACTTATTCATTTGTTGTCCGTCGCTCAATGAATAAAAAGTTAAGAACATATTTTGATACCTTATATGAAACTTTAAATAAGTATCATTTTGATGGCGAACTTGAACTTCTCGAAGGCGGTGCAAAAAAGACACTTGAAAAGATTCAATTCGATGAAGCTTATCTATATAAGAATGTCATTCAAGTTAATTCCCGTAACGTCTGTGATGTTAAATATCATGGTCTTAACTTCCTAGTGGCAGATGCTGGCGCCAAAATCAATAACGGTAAATCCATGCAAACCATCTTTGTTGGTAAATTCTTTATCGCTCCAGCAAATTATAATGATGAACAAATTATTGTTTACTTAAAAGGCGATAAGAGATCAATTCCTCCAACCAATATTGATGACATTAAGCTTGTCTTCGATGATGAAAAGATGAGCGTTTATTCAAATAATGAAAACTGGAATAAAGTTGTTAACGCTAAATTTAAACAAGCCTTATTCCAAATTAAACCAGATAACACCTTAATCGATGTTGCGGTCTCTATTAGAGACGGTAAAGTCTTTGTCTGCTTAGGTTATGATGATGATTTAATGATTATTCCACTTGAAAAACCATTTAACCCAACTCCAAACAAAGAATATAAGGAAGATTTATTAAAGACAGTAAAATTTATCGAACTACTTAATAAATAACTATAAATTTATTTTTCATTCGCTATACTTATAGCAAGGCTAATTCTTATTGTATTGAACTTATGACTACTACTAATAATAACTGGATTATTATCCAAGCATATAAACATAATGGTGAACTTCATCGTCAATGGAGTCATGGTTTTCTTGTTGAAGAAAATGATAATTATTATATGGTAGCTTCCGTTAGAAGTAGTGTTGTTGAATCTGATGGAAGAGTGTGGCACACTAGAGAACCAGCCCTTATGATTCTTTCTAAGAAAGAATGGTTTAATGTTATCGCTATGCTTAAGGAAGATGGAATTACCTATTATGTTAATGTTGCCTCTCCAACTATTAAGGATAAAGGCTTCCTAAAATATATTGATTACGATCTAGATGTTAAAAAGTATCATGATGGTAGCACTAGATTACTTGATGTTAGTGAATATAAAAAGCACGCTGAAGAATTAAATTATCCAAGTGATGTTAAAGATATTCTTACTAACGCAGTCGATAATATTTTAGTGATGATGGATAAGAAAAAATTCCCGTTTGTCGATAGCGAGATCTATCGTTTGTATCAGGAATTTTTAGATAAAACTAGATAGCTAGAAGCTTGAATAATTTATCAGCTTCATTATTTCCAGGGGCAATACGCCTCTTTTTATTTTCGTAACTACAAGCATCTCCAATAACGTAGATGTTACCTTTACTTCTTAAGTTTTCATCTACCTTAATGAAGTTACCATCATAGTCTAAATTAAATGGTGTATTTGTTGGGACATTTCCGTAATTAACTAGTATATAGTCCACTGGAATTATAATTTCTTCCTCTTTTTCACCTTCGGAAATTACTTTACTTATAGTGACAGATCTTGCTAATCCATCTTTAAAATCAATCTCTTTAGGAACATAAGGAAGATGCACTTTTAAGTTATGAGAATTTTTAATGGTTTCTGGATTTCCTCTAAATTCTAAACGGCGGTGGATTAAATGAGTGTCATCACTAAGTTCACTGATTGCTTTCGCCCAGTCAAGCGCGCTATCACCTCCACCAAAAATCGCGACTCTTTTATCTTTTAAGAAAGTGAAATCTTTAAGTGAATAAAGAATATTTTTAGCTTCCTCTTCATTATTTACTCCAAGTGGTCTTGGTTTTGAAAAACCTAAACCAACTGAAATAACCGCGTATTTAGAATGGAATTCATTATCTTTTGTTTTTGTTATTACTTCGTTATTAATTTCATCAATTGAAAGGACGTTTTGATTTAATAAAACATGATCAAAACTAACTTTAGAAGATACTAATGCTATATAATCTTTAGCTTTAATACATTCAATTCCTGGAATATCTACGATATCTTTTTCTGGATAAAGGTTAACTAATTGACCACCAACATGATCGCTAGCTTCAAGTAAAAGATATGATTTATTCGCATTTTCAAATAAGGAAGCAAGGTATAAACCAATAGGGCCTGCGCCGACAATAATAACATCTACATTTCTATTCATAATGAAAACATTATAAAAATAATTTTTTATTTTTGCTATAATAATCAACGCTATGGAAAAAGTAATTGTCACACATTCAGTAGAAGAAACTAAATTAATCGCTAAAAAACTCATTCACGAACTAAGTGTTGGTGATGTGGTTTTATTATCTGGTGACTTAGGCGCAGGTAAAACCACCTTTGTCGGAGGAGTTATGGAAGAACTTGGTTATAAAGGCCATGTTATTTCTCCAACTTTTAATATATTAAAGTGCTATTTCGAAGTTACTCCTCATATTTACCATATCGATGCTTACCGTCTTGAAGATCAAAACATTGATATTGGTTTAGAAGAATATATTGAAGGGGATGGAATTGCTTTTATTGAATGGCCAAAGTTTATTGAACCATTAATCCCAAATAAACATTTAAATATCGTAATTACAAGAGTGGATGATAATACTCGTCAAATTGTTATTTCTTCCACTCATCCATCTTATGAAAGATTATTAAATTCTTTCGAGGCTAAATAAATGTATCAACTTTTATTAGATAGTTCTAATCGTCTTCTTTGTGTTGCTTTAGCTAAAGAAGGTGTTTTAGTGGATGATATCACTTATAACGCTTGGCAAAGACAATCCGAAGTTATGGTGGAAGAAATCCACAACATCATGAAAAGAAATAATATAAAAAAAGAAGATATTGATTCTATAGTGGTAGGCATTGGTCCAGGTTCATATACAGGCGTAAGAATTGCTTTAACAATCGCTAAAACAATGGGCTATGTTTTGAAAGCTAAAATATATGCTGTTTCTTCTCTTGGATTATTTAAAATCCCGCAGAAGTCCACTATTTGCATAACTAACGCCCGTTCTAACCGTTCTTATTTTGCGGTTTATAATGATGATGAAGTTATTGAAAAAGACCAAATTTTAGAGAATGAACAAGTTCTTGAATATATTAAGAATCACCCAACCTATCTTGTAAGTGGTGAGACCGAACATTTAGGAATTGAATCTGCAAAATTTAATGTTGCTAATGCTTTATTAAGTGGGCTTAACGATAAGTATCTTGTGGAAAATATTTATAAACTCAATCCAGTTTATTTAAAGGATTTATATAATAATGACTGATTTAATTATTCGTAATGCTTCTATAAATGATGTTGATGAGATTTTAGAAATAGAATCCGAATCTTTTATTGATCCTTGGAAGAAAGAAAATCTTGAATCAGAATTTCAAACAAATCCTTTCGCTCGAATCTTAGTCGCTGAACTTAATAACAAAGTTATTGGATTTATTATTTATTACATTACCTTTAATTCTTCCACAATCGCACAAATCGCAGTGAAGAAAGAATACCGTAAACAAGGTGTTGGAGAAGCTTTAATGAATGAAATGATTAATTTAATCATCTCTTCCAATAAACTTCTTAAAGATGAAAAAGAAATCGAAGAAAACTTTATTGAAACTATGACTTTAGAAGTTAGAGAATCGAACACTAAAGCAATTAACTTATATAAAAAGCTTGGTTTTAAAGAACTTAGAAAGAAACCAGGATACTATAAAGACGGGGAGACCGCCTTATACTTAGGAAGGTGGTTTTAATTATGGCTACTATATTAGGACTTGAATCTAGTTGTGACGAAACTTCAATCGCTATTACTCGTGATGGAAAACTATTAAGTAATGTTGTTGCTACTCAAATTAAGATGCATCAACAATTCGGTGGAGTAATGCCAGAAGTTGCATCAAGATTACACGCGGAAAATATCTTATTTGTTTTAGATGAAGCACTTAGAGAAGCTAATGTTACTTTAGAAGAAATTGATGCTTTTGCTTTTACCCGTGGTCCAGGCTTAATTGGCGCGCTTCATGTCGGCATGCAAATGGCTAAAACACTGGCGATGCTATATGAAAAACCATTAATTCCAGTCCATCATTTAGCTGGTCATATTTACGCGAACGAATACGTAAAAGAACTTAAATTCCCACTTCTATCTATCGTTGTTAGTGGGGGTAACACCGAATTCGTATATATGAAAAATACGATGGAATTTGAAATCATCGGAGAAACTAAAGATGATGCAATTGGTGAATGCTTTGATAAGGTGGCGAGAACTCTTGGCCTTCCTTATCCAGGTGGTATTCCAATTGATAAATTATCCAAAGAAGGTAAACACACTTATAAATTACCTACTCCGCTTCATGATGATAGCCTTAATTTCTCTTATTCAGGACTTAAGACTGCCGTTATTAATCTTGTTAATAATGAAAAAGCGAGAGGAAATGAAATTAATGTTCCTGATTTATGTAAGTCATTTCAAGATACCGCGATTGGTATGGTGATGGATCGACTTGATAAAGCAATTGAAAGATATGATATTAAACAAGTCGTTTTAGCAGGTGGGGTCTCTGCCAACTCTTATTTAAGAGAAAGAATGCACGAAAGACTCGATAATTCTCCAATCGATTTAATCGTTCCACCTATTTGGTGCACGACCGATAACGCCGCGATGATTGCGAAATTAGGTGAACACTTATATGAAATGAAGGTCTTTGCACCTTTAACTATCTCTAGTGATCCAAACTGGAGAATCGATAAATATAAAGAATATTAATGAAAGTTCATTAAAAGACACATATAATATTGAATACTATAAAAGAGGTAACGCAAATGGAAACATATGAAGTATTAGTAAGAGACATATACACTGTCATTTCCGAATCAATGATGGAAAATGAACATGAATGTTGCTGTGGTCATCATAAACATGAAAACGAAGAACATGAATGCTGCCATAGCCACGAAGAAGAACATGAATGCTGCCATCATGATGAAGAAGAGGAAGATTATTTAAAGATTCTTAAAGAATCTAATCTCGTCTTATCTGGCTGGGTTAGAACTAATAGAGATAATGGTTCCATTGGTTTTATCGCTTTAAACGATGGCTCTTGCTTCAATAATATCCAACTTGTTTATTCTAGTGATAAAACAAAAGACTATGAAGAACTAAGTCACATTATTACCGGTGCCGCCATTGAAGTTACTGGTAGATTAGTACTTACTCCAGAAGGTAAACAACCATTTGAAATTCATGTTGAAGAATGGGAACTTTTAGGTCAAGTCGATCAAGATTATCCACTTCAAAAGAAACGCCATTCACTTGAGTTCCTACGTGATATTGCTCACTTAAGACCAAGAGCGAACATGTTTAATGCTGTTTATAGAGTGAGAAACTCTTTATCAATGGCAATTCACTCTTTCTTCCAACAAAATGGCTTTATGTATGTTCACACTCCAATCTTAACTGCTAACGATGCAGAAGGTGCGGGTGAAACATTTAATGTTGTCACAAAAGATAAAGATCCAAATGCTTTCTTTGGCAAGCCAGTTAGCTTATCAGTTTCTGGCCAACTTCATGTTGAATCTTTCGCTTTAGCCTTTAGAAATGTTTATACATTTGGTCCAACTTTCCGCGCGGAACATTCTAATACAGTTAGACACGCTTCTGAGTTCTGGATGATTGAACCAGAAATGGCATTCTGTGACTTAGAAGGTGATATGGATTGTATCGAACAATGTATTAAATATTGCATTAACTATGCTTTAGATGATTGCAAAGATGAATTAGCCTTCTTCAATCAATGGGTTGATAACACCTTATTTGATAGATTAACCGCGGTTAGAGATAGTGACTTCAAACGTATGACTTATACTGATGCGATTGAAGAACTTAAATATGCGAAAGAACACGGTCATAAATTTGATAACGAAAATATCTTCTGGGGTATGGATTTACAATCTGAACACGAAAGATATTTATCTGAAGTTGTTGTAAAAGGTCCAGTCTTCATTACTGACTATCCAAAAGAACAAAAAGCTTTCTATATGAGACTTAATGATGATGGTAAGACAGTTGCCGCATGCGACTTACTCGTTCCTTATGTTGGTGAACTTGTTGGTGGTTCTCAAAGAGAAGAACGTTATGACTTACTTAAGAAGAAAATGGAAGAATGTGGCAACCTCAAAGGTCTTGAATGGTACCTTGATTTAAGAAAATATGGTGGTTGTAAACACGCTGGCTTCGGTATTGGCTTTGACCGCTTACTTATGTACTGCACTGGTATGAGTAACATCCGTGATGTCCAACCATATCCAAGAACATCTGATCCAATCAAATATTAATAAACTTTATGGCACAAGAAGTAGATTTAACTAAGGAAAAAGTTTCTGGTAAAGAAATCAAAGAACAAAGAAAAACCAATAGGTTCTTCGGTCTTTTCCTTATAATCGATATTCTCCTATTGGCTTTTATTGTTATTGAAATTGTTACTTTAGTTACTAAATAAACTATTCATTTTCCGGGTTTTCCGGATTAGCTTCCTGAGCGGGAGCATCATTAGGATTATAATCATCAAGGGTCTTGTTAAAGACTCTTTTTGATAATTTGTATAATTTCCAGTCGCGAGCAATATAAGCTTGGACATCCACTAAGAACCAAATTCCTCCAACTAGAATTCCTGGAACGAAAATATATGAGCCCCAGGCATCTGCACTGAAATGTGGTTCAGAAATAACTTCTGGCCAACGAACAACAATCCACATTCCAAAGAATTCACCTTTAGCGCCATCCCAGTCGAAGTGGTGGAAGATTGTTCCAAATTGATCCATGCCGAATGGGTTCTTACCCCAAGCATTATTTGTGATGCAGAAGATAAGAAGGATTAAAGAAGAAACAAGCATTATTAAGAAAGGAATCCAGGCTTCTTTAAAGAATAATCTTTGGTTTTTCTTAACGCCAAACCAGAATAATTTCTTTTCCGAAGTAATTACACCAGTTACTACGACATCATGAACTAAACCATCGGCTTGTTTACCTTGTTCTTTCATAATATGACGAACTAAAGCGCCGATTGCTCCTACAATAATAATGAATAACACTAAAATAAGGAGAGCGTAGATGATTAATCTTCTAGCGTCTTCTGGCATGACTTTATCATAAATGATAAATAAATTATTCATCGTCATCCTCCTCGCTAGAAACTGTTATATCATCAAAATCATTCTCATTGAATTTAGGCATTGAATGAGATTCTTTTGGACTTTCATCAGACATGTCTGGTCTTTTTGATTTAATTCCTAAAGCTTGCATTAAAGCATCATCAAAAGACATATCATTTTGTTTTGGTGCTTCTTCAACGACTTCTTCACTAGGAACTTCTTTTTGTGGTTCAGCGATTTGCTTTTGAGTTTGTTGCTCGATTCCAAAAGGTGTTTGTTGATCTAATTGAGGTCTTTGCATGTTTTGGCTTTGCGGATTTGGGAATCCGTTTTGAGGAACCGCACCATTAAAGACATAGATATTTTGTTGTGGTTGTGGGGCTGGCTCAGGTTTTTCTTCAAGTTTATCTCTTTGTTTTTGAAGAAGAATTTTCTTAGCTTCAACATCTGGAGCAAGGTCTCCACCTACAGTTCCACCTGAGAAAAACACAATAGTGTTTCTAATAGCTTGGAATAAGAAAATCCCAATACAATAGATAAAATAGAACACTAAAATTGCCGCTATCGCAGGAGATAGCACAATATAAAGCGCTCCATAACCTAGTGTTTTGAGAAATAGTTTCATAAGTATAAATATTTTATTCTTTGTTATCTTTCTTCTTCAAGAAGGAATAACTTAAATTTGTTAAGGAAACTAATAGTGGGAAAGAACCTAGTAATAAAAAGCCACTATTAGGAGCTAATTTAGAGCCAAATAGTACATATAAAATAATGGTTATCACAAAATAGAGACCATATAAAATTAGTAAAAGAATATCCTTTTGAACAATAGCTAAAACTACAACATAACTAATTACAAATAATGATAAGAACATAAAGAAATATGCTGTGGTTAGATCTAAAAAATATAGTCCAAATAAGGATGCACTTGAAACAAATGCAATGACTGGAATTATGTAATTTTGGCCTTCTTCTTTAAGGCTAATTCCAAACTTAACAGCCTCCGCTTGAATAACAAAATATGCAAGCGACATTTCAATAAAACCCGCAAGAAGTACCGCGGATGGGAAAATTATTGCAATTATTGGAGAGTCAATTAAGCCTAGCGCAGTCTTAAAAGTATTAACAATATCAATCTCTAAAACATAGTTAATAAAAAGGATGGAAAGCATGACAAATCCAGCTTGAACTAGTGAAGCAAGAACCACACTATAAAATGGTTTAAAGTTATGCTTCAAAATGAAGCCAAAAATAAACCCAGTTAAGATTGATGGGATTGTATAAAAAATAGTGGTTTCAATATTCCATAATGTGGTAACAATGGATAAGCCAATCGCAACCACTGCATATATTGGATAATATTTATCTTTACAAACTATCTCAGTAAGCGCGCTTACAAGTGGTAAAAAGATAATCAAGAATAAAGAAGCGATAACGGAAAAACCGGCAACTAAAGAAACTATGACATTGATAATAGCTGTGATGGCCATAAATGTCATATTTTCAATTAAGGTTTCTTTCTTATTAAAAAACTTCATATCTACAAAGATTTTATGTGATTTAACTTAAAAAATAAATAAAGAAAGAGCTAGAAAAATAACAATAAAAATAACTAAATAATGAAAAATTTTTAATATATGCATCTGTATCAAAGATACAAAAGTTTATTAAGAGAAAATTTTTGCGCGCTTTTTCTAATTTTTTCCTACTTATATGGTGAGGGCACAATTATGGAGATTTTCAATTTTAAAATACAAAGCCAAGCACTGATTATAGGATTTCTTTCGCTTTTTTCTTTCAGTTGCTCGGCTAATACCATACCTTTCTATAACTCATCCTACCCTAACCAAAGCACAACCATAAGTGCCCTCATTAATCATGACTATAATGAAATAAATCATTTAAAAATATTCTGGTCACAGATCTTTTTAGTGGAATCAACAAACTATTATGTATACCTTTATTCCTTATCTTGTTCGCACTGTGCAGAGCTGAAAAATCCGATCATTGAATACGCACTTAGTGGAGTTCCTACTATTTATTTTGTTCAAGAATCATCTTCAGTGGTTATTGATGAAAACAAAGCAATGAATATAAATGTTACCAATATTGATGATTTAGGAATAAGAGGATTTCCTACTTTATTAGTTATTGAAAACAAGACTTTAATAAACCAATATGCTGGGGTTGCTCCAATAAGAAACGCGCTCCACATTTAAATAAGAAAATAAAGTTTTATTATTCTTTATTAAGCGTCTACCTTATGGTATTATTACCTATAGGTAAATTTTGCATATGGATTATAAAACTCTACTTAATGATAACCAATATGAAGCAGTCTCAACAGATGCTCAATTTGCTCGTATCGTTGCAGGAGCAGGTTCTGGTAAGACTAGAGTTTTAACATATCGAATTTCTTATTTGATTAGCGAACGAAATGTAAAGCCATCCTCAATTGTTGCTATTGCCTTCACTAATAAAGTTGCCGCTGAAATGAAAGATAGAGCTCTTTCTCTTCTTCATGGACAAGGCAATGGCGTTCGAGTGTCTACTTTCCATAGCTTCTGCGCTAAATTTTTAAGAAGAGAAATTGATGTTATTAATTTCCCAACAAACTTCACTATCTTAGATGACGATGACACTGATACATTAATTAAAAATATCGCAGTTAAACATGGCTATAAAAAGAATGATGACATAGTCAAAAGCACGATGAGCTATATTTCTTATAACAAATGCGCTGGAAGATATCCTGAAGATATTAGTGTTCCTCATTATGCTAGTGAAGCCGCTAAAGAAATCTACGCTATGTTTGAAGAATACGAAATTGAAAAATCTCGTATGTATTCTTTAGACTTCGATGATTTATTACTTAAAACCGTTTATATCTTAGAAAACTATCCAGATATCAGAACAAAAACTCAACAAAGTATTTCCAACTTATTAATCGATGAGTTCCAGGATACTAACGATGTTCAATATAAATTAGTGAAGTTATTAATGTCGCCTCTCACCAACTTATTTGTCGTTGGTGACCCAGATCAAACTATCTATACCTGGAGAGGGGCAAACCAAAATATTATTCTTAATTTTAACCGTGATTTCCCAGGCGCAAAAACTATTATTTTAAATGAAAATTATCGCTCCACAAAAACGATTTTAGACTCTGCTAATAAACTCATTTCTAACAATAAGAAGCGAGTTCCTAAGGATTTATTCACCAATAACGCTACTGGAGACGCTATTGTAGCGAAGATGTTTAATAGCCGTGATGAAGAAGCAAAATTCGTTATTGATGAGATTGAAAGAATTAGAAGAGCTAACCCTCTATTATCCTATAAAGATTTCGCTATTTTATATCGTGCTGCTTATTTAACAATGCCATTTGAATCTCAACTTATGAGAAGAGGCATTCCTTATCAAATCTATGGTGGTGTGAAGTTCTTCCAAAGAAAAGAAATTAAAGATGTTTTAGCCTATTTCCGTTTAATCTATAACACTAAAGATGATCTTTCTTTTGAAAGAATTGTTAATGTTCCAAGAAGAGGAATTGGTAAAGATGGTTTAGATAAACTCAAAATGGAAAAAGAAATGAGAGGATTATCTTATCTAGAACTCATCGAACACATGGATAAAGATAATATTCCAGTTAAACCAACTGTTAAAATTTCCCTTAAATACTTACTCGAAAATATTGAAAAAGCCCGTAAGAGATTAGCGGAAAACTTAGAAGCCTATCCTCAAATCCTTCAAGATTTCATTACTGATATTGGTTACTTTAACTATCTTCAAAATGATGATGAAGCAGATGATAGACTCGCTAACGTTAAGACTTTATTTGATAACATTTTAGATTTCTTAAAGAAAAATCCTGAATCTAACTTTGAAGAATATTTAGAAAACGCTGCTTTACAATCATCCCAAGATGAGATTAATGATGGTGACTCCGTTTTACTTATGACCGTTCATGTCGCTAAAGGACTTGAATTCCCATATGTCTTTGTTGTCTCTTTAAATGATGGAGTTTTCCCATCTCATCGAACTGTAGACGAATCTGAAGATGGTATGGAAGAAGAAAGACGACTTTGTTATGTTGCCTTTACTAGAGCAAAAAAGAAATTATTTGTTACTTGTAACACTGGTTATAGCTTTGTTTTAGAAAAAGAAACCACTCCATCTACTTTTATGAAAGAAAGTGGACTTGAAATTAAATCTGGTTATCAAAGTAATAATTACTTCTCTAACCTCAATAATAGACGTAGATTATCTGACTTTAATAATTCTGGCTACTATAGCGATAACTCCTATTCTAGTAGTGGATTTTATAGTGATGTTCCAAATAATAGAACACAAAATACCCCAACTTTCCAAGATGAAGAACCTACCACAAATAACGTAACTTCCTGGGCAGTTGGCGATAAAGTTAATCACCAAAAATTTGGTGAAGGTGTGGTTATTGCGGTAATTAGTGATACAATGATTCGTGTCAACTTTAATGAAGTTGGAGAGAAAACAATGCTATCCACCCATAAGATGCTTAGCAAGATAGAGGCTTAAAAGATATGGATCCAAAAGCAAGAATTGAAGAAATAACAAAGTTATTAGAACAATATAACTATGAATATTATGTTCTTGATAACCCATCTGTCCCGGATAGTGAATATGATCGTTTAATGAATGAACTTATTGCTATTGAAAAAGCTCATCCTGAACTTATCACTCCAACATCTCCAACTCAAAGAGTGGGTGGAACTGTTTTAACTGCCTTTAAGAAAATTACTCATAAACGTTTAATGCTTTCTTTAGCGAACGCTTTTGATGAAAAAGATTTAAGAGATTTTGATCAGAAAGTTCGTGATGTCTTAAACGTTGATAAAGTTGAATATATGTGCGAAATGAAAATCGATGGACTTGCTATGTCTATTGATTACATTAATGGCAGATTAAATTACGCAGCAACTAGAGGCGATGGAAATGAAGGTGAAGACGTTACAAATAACGTTTTAACTATTAAGTCCATCCCAACAATTACTAAAGAAAACCACGATTTTGAAGTTCGTGGTGAAGTCTATATGCCTAAAAAAGTTTTAGAAGAACTTAATAAGGAAAGAGAAGAAAGAGGGGAACCTTTGCTGGCTAATGCTCGAAATGCTGCGGCAGGATCTATCCGTCAACTTGACTCTTCAATTGCCTCTTCTCGTAAACTTAATGCCTTCTGGTATTATCTAGTTAACGCGGATGAACTTGGCTTTACTAGACATAGTGACGCGCTTGATTATATCCATAAATTAGGCTTTAGAACTAATAAAGAAAGACGTATCTGTAACGGTATTGAAGAAGTACTTAAGTATATCGAAGAATATACCGAGAAACGTCCATCTTTAGATTACGATATCGATGGTATTGTTATTAAAGTTAACGATATCACTAAATATAAAGTTCTTGGTTACACTGCTAAAACACCTAAGTGGGCAATTGCCTATAAATTCCCACCTGAAGAAGTAATAACAAAGTTAGAAGATATTATCTTTACTGTTGGTAGAACTGGTAAAATCACTCCTAACGCTGTTATTAAACCAACCCGTGTTGCAGGTTCAACTGTGCAAAGAGCTACTCTCCATAATGAAGATTTTATCAAAGATAAAGGCTTATTAATTGGAGACTATATTATCTTAAGAAAAGCCGGAGATGTTATTCCTGAAGTTGTTAGACCGCTCCCAGAAAGAAGAACAGGAGCAGAACTTCCATTTGTGATGATTGATAAATGCCCTGTTTGCGGAGAACCTTTAATTAGAAAAGACGCAATGCACTTTTGTATCAACCCACATTGCCCAGCCAAAAAGATTGAAGGAATGATTCATTTCTCATCTCGTGATGCAATGGATATTGAAGGAATGGGTGAAAAAGTTGTTGAAGAATTCTTTAATGAAGGGTTTATCAAATCCATCCCAGATATTTATGATCTTGCTCAATATAGAGACAACATTATTGCAATCGAAGGTTGGAAAGATAAATCAATTGATAACTTATTAACTGCGATTGCTAAATCCAAACTTAATTCTTTAGAAAAATTACTCTTTGGTTTAGGGGTTAAAGAAGTCGGGGAGAAGATGGCTAAAACTTTAGCGAAACGTTATCTCGAACTTGATAAATTCTTTGAATTAAGCGTAGAAGAATTACTTGAAATACCTGATGTTGGACCAGTTGTAGCCCAATCAATTTATGATTATTTCCATGATGAAAATAACCGTGAATTAATTGAAAAACTCCGCACAAGTGGCCTCAATTTCAAATATTTAGGTGTTATTAACACCGATACTTCTTCCTTCTTTAATGGTAAAACTGTTGTCTTAACTGGAACACTTTCCCATTATGGAAGAAAAGAAGCTACGAATATCTTAGAAGATAAAGGAGCGAAGGTTTCAGGCTCCGTATCATCTAAGACTGATATTGTTATCTATGGAAGTGAAGCGGGATCTAAACTTGATAAAGCTCACGCACTTGGTATTATGACCATGGATGAAGATGAATTTATTAATAAATTACAGAATAAATAGGCGAGGAAAAAAGATGAAAGAATACAACATTGAAGTATTAAAAGACGCCGCTAACCGTTTGCTTTTTGATATGTCGGATGAAGAGTATCAAACCTTACTCGAAGAATTTGATATTATCACTAAACAAATGAGA
Source organism: uncultured Erysipelotrichaceae bacterium (assembly GCA_902787955.1). Taxonomy (GTDB): domain Bacteria; phylum Bacillota_I; class Bacilli_A; order RFN20; family CAG-826; genus Fiminaster. Next base: position 40,691 of record CADAIJ010000010.1, on the reverse strand, counting down.
CTTATCGGTGAAGATAATACCTTAGACAATCTTGAACCAATGACCTTCCCATTTGAATGTACGACTACATTCTTAAGAGAAGATATCCCTGGAACTCCATTAGTAAGAGAAGAAGCGATTAAAAACGCTGGTAATAAGACCGGTGGACAAATCAAACTTCCAAAGGTGGTGCTTTAATTATGAAAAACTATCGTAATCTCACCATCAAAGAGCTCCATGAATTATTAGTTAAAAAAGAAGTAACACCTCTTGAATTAACTAAAGAAGCGTTAGAGTTAGCTAAAAAAGACACAAATAACGCTATTGAATATTTAATGGAGAAAGAGGCTCTTGAAATTGCTTCAAATTTAAAAGAACCTGAAGTTAATAATCCACTTTGGGGTATTCCATTTATTATTAAAGATAATATGTCCACAAAAGATGTTCCTACTACCGCTAGTAGTAATATCTTAAATGGCTATGTTCCATTATTTGATGCTACTGTAGTAACTAAACTAAAAGAAGCCCAAGCAGTACCAATTTGTAAAGCTACATTAGATGAACTCGCTATGGGTGGAACTGGTACAACCGGTCATTTAGGAACAACTTATAATCCATATGATAGAAGTCACAAACACTTAGTCGGTGGATCTTCATGTGGTTCTGCTGCTTTAGTGGCAGATGGCGTTACTCCTTTAGCGTTAGCCTCTGATACTGGCGACTCCACACGCAAACCTGCTTCCTATGCTGGTTTAGTTGGTTTTAAACCTACTTGGTCTAGAATTTCTCGTTTTGGATTATTCCCATTTGCACCAAGTTTAGATACGATTGGTTTCTTTACTCGTTCGGTTTTAGATAGTGCTTATACTCTTAACGTTTTAGCAGGAAGAGACTTAAATGACTCTACAAGTTCCACTAAAGAAGTTGAAGATTATACACGCTTACTGAATGAACCAATCAAAGGTAAAAAAATTGCTATTATTAAAGAAATTAACGAAGCAACAAGCGATAAAACTTTATTAGATTTATTCGCTAAAACTGTTAAGGAATTAGAAAATAAAGGCGCAGAAGTCCACTATGTTAGTGTTTCTCGTCATCTTTTAGAAACTTTATTCCCAACCTATTTTGTTATCTCTTGCGCGGAAGCTACATCAAATAATGCTAACCTTGATGGAGTTAAATTTGGCCCAGCTTATGATGGTGCTACTTATCAAGAAGTTATGACTAAAGCGAGAACAAAAGGTTTCTCTGAACTTATTAAAAGAAGATTCGTTATTGGTAGTTACGCCTTAATGAGAGAAAACCAAAACGAATTATTCTTAAGAGCACAAAAGAATAGACGTCGTATTGTGGAAGAAATTAATAAGATTTTAGAAGAATATGACTTAATCTATACTATCGCCGCACCATCAGTTGCCCCAACATTTGATAATGCTAGCGATAAACTTAGCGATGAATACTTAATCGCAGATAACCATTTGGTTATTGGTAACTTCACCGGTTTACCATCAATTACTATTCCAGTTGGTTTTGAAAATGATTTACCTCTTGGAGTTAATATTATGGGTAAAGATTTCCATGAAGCGGAAGTACTTCAACTCGCTAATAAGATAGAAGAAATAACTGGACTATATGGTCTAGTAGCAAAGGAGGGCAAATAAGATGGAATTTGAGCCTGTCATTGGATTAGAAATCCACGTTGAACTTAAAACTAAATCGAAAATGTTCTCTAATGGTCCTGTTCTTTTTGGTGCAGAACCAAATACCTTAGTGGTTCCTTTAGATATGGGCTTCCCAGGAACTATGCCAGTAGTCAATAAAGAAGCGGTTATCTATGCGATTAGAGTGAGTAATGCGCTTCATATGAAGATTGATCATGAATTACATTTTGATCGTAAAAACTATTTCTATAGTGATCTTCCAAAGGGCTATCAAATCACTCAAAACCTCCGCCCAATTGGTTCGGATGGTTATTTAGAGATTGAAGTTGATGGTAAAACTAAACGTATCAATATCGAACGCTTACATATGGAAGAAGATACTTGTAAGCAACTTCACTTTAATACCTTCACTTTACTTGACTATAACCGTGCGGGTACTCCACTTGTCGAAATCGTTTCTCGTCCAGATATTAGAAGTGGTGAAGAAGCGATGAAATATGTTGAAAAGATTCGTTCTATTGTTGTTTTTAGTGAAGTTAGTGATGGTAAGATGGAAGAAGGTTCCCTAAGATGTGACGTTAACATTTCTCTTAGAGAAAAAGGAACTGAACCATTTGGTACTAAAGTTGAAATTAAGAATATTAACTCCATTTCTCATATCCAAAGAGCAGTGGACTTTGAAATTGCTCGACAATCTAAGATTCTTAATGAAGGTGGTACGATTGCTCAAGAAACCCGCCGCTATGATGATGCTAAACGAGAAACAATTCTCATGCGTGTTAAAACTGATGCGGTTGACTATAAATATTTCCCAGAACCAAATATCACCCCAATTGCTTTAAGTGATGAATTTGTAGATGATGCTATTAAAAATTGTCCAGAACTCGCCGATTCTAAAAAAGTTCGTTATATGAATGAATATGGACTTAATGAATACGATGCATCTCAACTTTTAATCGATAAAGATTTAAGCAATTATTACGATGAATTAACTAAATATTCTAAGCAATATAAACTCCTTGCAAACTGGGTTAATGTTGATATCAATGGTTACTTAAATAAGAACAATATTACTGTGCTTAATTTCTCATTAAAACCACAGGAACTCGCCTCTTTAGTGGAAATGGTTGCTAAAAACACCATCTCATCTAACCAAGCTAAAGAGATATTTAATAAGATGATTTCCGATAACTTAACTGCCTTAGAAGCTAAGAAAGCTCTAGGCATCAGTGAACAAATATCGGATAATGAATTTATCATTAAAGTTATTAATGAAGTTCTCGATGAATTCCCAAATTCCATCGTTGACTATAAAGAAGGTAAAGGTCGTGCTTTAGGCTTTATGATTGGACAAGTCATGAAGAAAACCCAAGGCAAAGTAAACCCAAAACTTACTAATGACTTATTACTTGAAGAATTAAAGAAGAGGTAAAAAGCATGAAGAAAACCATTTTAGTTACTGGAGGCCTTGGCTATATTGGCTCTCACACTGTTATTGAGCTTATTGAAAATGGCTACGAAGTAGTTATTGTTGATAGCTTAGTTAACTCTAAACTTGAAGTCTTAAATAGACTTGAAACAATCACGGGAGTTAGACCAACATTCTATGAATATGATGTCCGTGATGAAGAAGGTATGGAAAAAATCTTCTCTAACCATGATATCTTCGCGGTCATCCATTTTGCGGGTTTAAAATCTGTTGGAGAATCAGTCCAAAAACCACAACTATATTACGATAACAACATTGGTTCCACTGAAGTCTTACTTAAAAAGATGAAAGAACACGGTGTTCATAATATTGTTTTCTCTTCATCTGCAACAGTCTATGGACAACCAGAAAGAATGCCACTTTATGAGACTGATCCAATCGGTAATGTCACTAACCCATATGCCGAAACTAAAGTCAAAATAGAGGAGATGTTAGAGGAAATTTCGAAAAATGACCCAGAATTTAACCCTGTCATTCTTCGTTACTTTAACCCAATTGGTGCCCATAAATCTGGCTTAATTGGAGAAGATCCAAATGGTATTCCAAATAACTTAATGCCATATATTACCCAAGTTGCTGTTGGCAAACTTCCAATGCTTTCTGTTTTTGGTAATGATTATCCAACTCCAGATGGTACATGTATTAGAGACTATATCCATGTTGTCGATTTAGCCCATGGTCATTTATTAGCACTTAAGAAACTAGAAGAAAAACCAGGAAGAGTTATTTATAACTTAGGTACTGGTGTCGGTACATCTGTCTTAGAACTCATCAATGCCTTTATGGAAGCTAACCATGTTAATATTCCATATAAAATCGTAGGAAGAAGACCTGGCGACTTACCACAAAGCTACGCGAACGCAGATAAAGCATTCCGTGAAATGGGCTTTAAAACCAAATATACTATAGTGGATAGCTGCCGCGACTCATGGAACTGGCAAAAGAAAAATCCAAAAGGTTTTGATAAATAATTAATTAAAGGAGTGAAACTTATGGCTCGAGAAGAAATATATCAACAAATAGGTGAATCTATTAAAAGAGGTTACGCTTGGACAATTAAAGAACCAAAAGCTAACGTTATTATCGTTACCGGTATGGCAGAAACCGCGATCCGTTATGATGACTTTGCTAACTTTTTAAATGAACATGGTTATGATGTTTATTGTTTAGATCATTATGGCCAAGGTTTAACCGCAGGAAATACCGAAAATCTTGGTGTAGTCCCACCATCCTTCTTCTCTCGTTCAGTTAAAGATATCGATAATTTAGTGGTTAGACTTCGCGCTTCTTTAAAACCAACATTTATCTTTGCTCACTCAATGGGAAGCTTTATGCTTCAAGACTACATCCAAAGATTTACTGACCATATTAATAAGGTCGTTATCTGTGGCACAAATGGACCAAATGCCAAAGGTTTATTCTCCGTTGGTTATTTAACCTGTAAACTTTTAGCGCCTAAACGCAAATATTTAGAACAAGGTGATTTATTAAATAAAATCATCTTTGGTGGCTATAATAAGAAATTTAAACCAGCTAGAACTGAATTTGATTGGTTAAGTGTTAACGAAGAAAACGTTGATAAATATATCGCTGATCCTTACTGTGGATTTATTCCAAGTAAAGGATTCTACCGCGAATTCATTAAAGGTAACGCTAGATTATTTAAACGTAAATTCTTAAAGAAAATCCGTAAAGATATGTCTGTCTTACTTATCGCTGGTAAAGATGACCCAGTCGGTGCCTTTGGTAAAGGACCAGCTTCTTTAGCAAAACTCTACACCAAACTTGGTTTAACTGATGTTCAACTTAAGTTATATGAAGGTTTAAGACATGAAATCTTAAATGAAAAAGAAAAAGATAAAGTTTATAACGATATCTTATCCTTCTTAGACGCTCCTAAAGAACCAGCAGAAGCCCTTCTAAAGTAAAGGAAATATAATAAAATTTTAGCCTCTCTATGAGAGGCTTTTAATTTACTTATTTAATTCTAGTCTTTGAGCTTTTCTATGTTCTAACTCTTTAATTACAAAGCTCGAATATAGGCGAATAAAGAATGTATTTAAATTATCGAATAACATGAATAAGAAATCTGCTAAGAAGTGAAGCTCTTTAATCGTAGAGATAAGGAAGATATATAGCATTCCTCCGCTGAAGCCGATAAACATAAGTGCAGATTTATCAGATTTAGACCATAAGGTAAATAAGAAATAATAAAGAGCTAAGACAAACACTAGGAGTAGTACTTTCCATACTGAGTGCTTAAGATAATCGCTAAATTTCTCATTACTATTAAATAAATAAGGAATAAATATATAAATAAATAACGCGCCTAAAATGATTACAAAGTAATATAAAGGAACATTAAATCCAAATAAGGCATAAGTAATACCAATTAAGAAGGAGACAAAAGGAGTTAAGAAGAATAAAATCGTATTAGCTTTATAAAGTGGCTTTTCTTTTAAGTTATAGTATTTAACTACTTCACTTTCTATCGCAATATCTTTTAAAACTTCCTGATGTTTATCTTTAAATCTAGTATTAAGAATTGGAAGAGCGAATAAGAAGACAAAGATCATCGAATCTACAGTTGGAATTGCAAACACTACTGGTGTGGCGGATTCAAATAACATATGGGCTAAAATAACAATTAGCATTGGCCACTCAAAAATAGCTAACCCTTTATGGGTTTTTTGAATTCTAACGAGTTTATAAATAACATATCCAATAAAGGCAAAGAAGGCGATTAAATAGATTATTCCTCCTTCACCAAGTAACTGCATAAAGCCATTATGTGGCATCGTGGTGGCGTGTTCTCCCCAATACATGGAGCAATACTTTAAGAATAAGGTATTAAAGACCCCATGACCTGCTCCTACTACCCAGGATGTTTGATTTAAGATATCAATAACCATCTCCCATAGATAAGTTCTCCCTGTAAAAGTGGAGAAATGAGATTCATCAAACTTAAAGGTGGTTAAATAGATTCTTTCAAAGAATAAATAGTATTCATTTCTAAAGATAGAAGAAATACTTACAGATATAACTAACGCGACAAAGATAGATGTAATTATTGAGCCCGCGATAATATTCATCTTCCTTTGTTCTTTAAATGTGGCGAAGAATCTACCAATGAAATAGGCGGCAAAAATAAAGACACTTAAAGCAAAGTTAGTTTTACTAACCACTGTTAACGAGTTAGCGAGTAATATACCTGCGATCATGTAATACCACCATCTTGGATGCTGATGATGAACAAGTAAGGTAAAACAAATCATTGCTAAATAAAGAAAACCAAGGTTATTACTATTTAAGAAGAATGATTTTGGTTTAGGATATCCCGCGACACCTAGATTAAATAAGTTCTTAGGGAACTCTAGATACATATTAAATTCAGTTATGTAGCTATAAACCATAACTACAGTCACGAACACTAAAGCAGTGTAATAGATAGGATTTATAATCCTAGTGAAATAATATTTCTTCGGAAGAAGAACAATATAGATATATGACATTAAGCAAGAGATAAACGCCATAAGGATGAAATAGATTTTATCGTTAAGACTTAATTCATATATAAAAGTAGGGGAGCTAGGATGATAGTCTCCTAATTCTTCTAAAACCGTAAATTCTTTTTCTTCTGGAAAAAGGAAGATAACTATTGCAAACATTATGAATAAAGAAGAAAGAATTATGATAAATGGTAAATTCAGATTCTCCTTATTATGTTTCTTTTCAAAATAGAAGAACAAAGTAGCGAGAAGCAAGATTCCAATAAAAAAAGGAACAAGGTGAGTTAAATCCATGAATCTCACACTCATATCCTTATTCATAAAGATCATTTCAATAAAGTAAAAACATAGCAATAGAATGAAGTATATTGCCCAGCTTCCTAAAACTAATCTTCTACTTTTCATAATGTCCCAGTGACTATAAATGTTACCACATCAATATTTTTTAGAAAGTATTACTTACTAAATAATCATAAAAATAAATAAACTTTCACATTTTTGTTTGACAAGAAAAAAAGAAACTTAATATAATAATGGTGCAAAGCCGGAAACTAGTTGGCAAAGTCCCAAGCTCATTAGCGACAAAGCGATGCGATCTTAATCCTATCATCCATTCAAGTAAAAAGACGAATTATTTGAATGATTTTGTCGTTTAAGGAGTAAATATTATGAAAAAATCAAAAATTATAGTACCTGCTTTAGCAGTCTTATTACTTTCCACAGCGGCTTCCGTTACTGGTACCGTTGCATGGTTCACTGCTAACAGATTATTCAATACAACTGTTGGTGAATTCGCAGTTGTTAATACTAAAGATAACCTCGTTTGTGAAATGGGCAAAGGCCTTGGAACAGATGTTGAATCCAATATTGTTTCTGTTGATAGTGGCAAAGTTTTAACTGACGCTTCTTTTGATCACATTACTGAAGATCATTACATCTTTGCACCAAATGCTGATGGCGATAAAGTCGGCAAAAAAGTTGCATTAGAAGATGCTGATATGACTACTGGCGCTAATGGTCTCAAAAGAGACACAAATGAAGAAATCTATTCCGCTTTTACATTTACAATGAATTTCAAATTAGCTCTTTCTAGCGCTGCTGCAAAAGACGTTGGTCTCTTCTTCAAAGCTAATGAAGCAATTATGGCTAAGAAAGTTACACTTCCAGTTGGCTTTGCTGTTGGCACTGGCATTTTCTATTCTGATGAAAAATGTACCACAGCTATTGAAGCTGGTTTTGTAGAAACTTCTGCTAAAACTGCTTTTACCAGAAGTACTGCTTTATCTTATGCGTTCCAAATCCCAGAAAATACAGCTATTCCTGCAAGTACTTACTATACAACCGCTGCTTGTACCACATATGTTGAAGCAAGAGGTGCATCAGGTGAAGCTGTTGATGTTTATGTTAAAAACCCATATCGTGTTGATACCGGTTTAGGTTTCCGCCTTGCATTTGTTGGCACAAATTCTCATGCCGAAACACGTGTCTGGTCTGATTTCAGACCAATCAGCGGCGAACATCTTGCTAAACACGTAGTTGGAGCCGCTGCAGTCAATGGTGCATTTGCAACCGATGGTAAAACTGCTTCTTATGTAGCTCCTGCTCTTATTGATAGCACTAATGCTACCAATCCAGAAAGCTTAACAGGCGAAGTTAGAACCACATATACAGGTTCTCCATTATTCCTTGGCTACTTTGATAAAGCACAAGCTGGAACTATTGTATCCTTACAATACACTGTTGTTGCATGGTTTGAAGGTACTGATGATAATATCGTCAATACTATTGACACCATTTACGATACAATGGTTTCTTACTTATCCTTTGAAGCCATCAATATTCCAAACGCTGCATAGTTATCTTCAAATCTCGCATAAATTCTTGATTAATCAAGCGTAAATATTTCTTGATTTAAGAATAAATATGTTACAATATATCCCTAGGATTTCTCTCCTGGGGATTTATTTTTATGGAACTTAAAAAACTAACTGGTAAGAAAATATTACTTCTTATAGGCATTGCCTTAGATGTTGGTTTAACTATATTCTTATTAGTTATCTCTATAATTATGCTTGCTTCCACAATAGGTAAGGGTCCTGCAGATGTTAGAGAAGCAGATGGATTAATTGGATTCCTCCAAAATAATCCAACATTCTACGGTCTTGTATTTGTTCTTCCATTATTCGTTCTTCTAGCAGTCAATATCATCGGTTTAGTAATCTATGTCAGAAAGTCTGCTAAAAGAGAAACTCCAAAAGTTGCAGATCTTAGTGAAGAACAAAAAGAAGCTCTCAGAAAAGAACTTCTCAAGGATCTCCAAAACGAAGAAAATAAGGAATAGGTCGAAAGTCCTATTTTTTATTTATAAAGATTACATATTATTGAGAAAAAAAGTTTTTAAAAAAATATTTGCATCTTGTTTTGGGGTGTGTATAATGTAAGCGAGATAAAAGCACACTCATAGAGATATGGGGTCGCAAAGCTATAGGGTCTTGAAAAAGATAGCCAGTTGCCTTAAAGGATGAAATATTCCGCCAATTGATTGGATGATAGGCAACTGGTTTTTATTTCCTTCCTTTGGGACATTTAGCTCAAGCTATTTGAGCAACACTATTATCATCTATGAAAGAACTAGAAATTGAGTATGCGAAAAAGCACCGAAGAAAAAAGGCTGCCGCTATTATTGCACTTGTTGGCGCAGGTGGAGTAACTTCATTAGCGATAGTCGCTTTTCTTGGTCAATACACAGGTACATTCACAGTTACTTTAGGAACTGGGGGTGTTCAGATCGCTTTAAGTGAAAAATCATCTTTCAGTAATCCTACATCTTATTTACACGTTGGTGAGATTAAGACATACGAGGAATACACTTTTGAGAAAATCAGAGAAGACGAATCTCGTATCGACAATGATAGTTATGATTACCTTTATGGTGCTAACTATGATTCAAAGAACAAAGAAGTCGTCTCTATGGATTTCTTTAAGTACACATTCTTCCTTAAAAACGTAGGAAACTCTACTTGTAGATATGACTTTAAGGTTAATATCACTGAAAACAAACCATCTAAAGATGGAAGATACATTGATAACCTTGTTAGAGTTATGATCTATGAAAATGATGGCATTTCCACTGATCACGATTACACCGTGTACGCAAAACGAAGTGAAGGCATTAACTATGATGAGGATGGAAACCCTACTCAAAAAGAGTATATTTCTATTCCTTTATCAAAAGCGGACGCTGCTAACCCATTCCCTGGATTTGCAGAAGAGTTCGAAAATGACACTACGATCGCTACTATTCCAGTTTCTAATTTCAATGCAGGTGATATGAAACGTTACACAATCGTGACTTGGGTTGAAGGTGAAGACCCTCAATCAAATTCAAGTCTCGAAGCACCAGAAGGTGCAAACATGAAATTAGGAGTTGAAATAAACGCTTATGAAAACTAATAATAAAAAACTCATTGTTGGTGCGTTAGGTCTTCTCGCGGGAGCAGGTTTAGTCGGTTCCCTTTCAGGATCTGTCGCATGGTACCAATATTCTACCAGAGCCACAATGTCTTATATGGGAACTTCTGTTCACTGTACTGAAGCTCTTCAAATAAGCCTTGATGGCACTAACTGGTATTCTGATTTAACTAGCGCTCAAATTATCGCTGCCGCCGATACACATACAGGTATGAAATTACAACCTGTCACCGAAGGTGCAGCACGTGCTAAGAATTTAGCAACCGCTCCAGCATCATTCAAAGGCAACCCAATTTATCAATATTTTAATTATTCTACTTGGATGGCTGCTGATAATGCTGCTTATTTACAATATGATGTCTATCTTAGAGTTAAAGACATTAATGGTGCGGCTGAAGAAAAATTCCTTGAAAAGGATGTCTATCTTGCTGACTTAACAGTTGCTGCTAACGCTAAGACTGGTGCAGGTTATGCTGGCGCTGGTGTTCAAGCTGCCGACTTTGCTAAAGGTTTAAGATTCCATATTACTAATGGTACAACTGGTAACTTAATTACTACCCATACTGATGATGTCACAACTACATTAGGTGGTTATTTAGATTTAAATAACGATACAGCTAATGATAAGTCTACAGGTTATGAATGGGACGAAACAGTTGCTACAAAATATGGCGATGATACTTTAACCCAAGTTGCTGGAAAGTTAAGTTCTTTTGATGTTGATGATTCTGTTGCAGACTTCAGTGTTGATGGTAAAACTGCTTTAGGTCAAACTAACACTAAAGGTAATAACCAAGCTTTAAAGTTCACAGTTACCATTTGGTTAGAAGGTTGGGCAGAATTAGGTACTCCAGCTAAATCTATTTGGGATGTCTCTAAATATATCCACGACTTCCAAGTTGGTATGAGATTTGCTGTTAAACCTCACGTCGACCACGCATAACAATAACTTAGTATTGTAAATACTACATTTATTCGTCTTAATTATATTTATATAAAATCTTTAATTATTAAATATTATTTACTTTAAACGTATTTTAAAAAGGAAATAGCTAATGAAGAGTTCAAGAAAAGCGGGCCTATTAACCACGACTTTGATTGCAGCGACTATGTTCACCTTCTTAGGTTCTATCGCTGGATCCATTTCATGGTTCAATTACGTCACTAAAGCGACAATGTCCTATTCTGGAACATCTGTCACTGTTGGTGAGCAATTACAAATAGGTATCAAAACAGACAAAAATCTATCTAGCTACGGTTTAACTACCGAAGTTATAGATGCTGTTTCGTATGCTTGGGCTCAGCCTGGTAAAGGTCTCGATTCCGACGCCATTAACGGGTATCTTGAACTCTCTGGCTATGCCACTAATGAATTAAGACCAGTTTCATCAAATGAATATCACTATGGTGATACTTTATCATTGACCGAATGCTTAATTGCAGGCCATGCACAAAACGATAATATTGCTACAAAGAATCAATATGTGCAGATTCCGTTTGTGTTTAGAATCATTAGAACTAACGAAGTTTCAGAATCTCCAAATTACTATGCGAGAAACCAAAAGGTTTGGATTTCTGGCGCGGATGCAAATCCAAAGAATATCCTTACCGATGGCGAGATTTATAAATCTATTCGTGTACATGTGAACGGAGATACAAAGTATATCTTCAATCCATCCGCAGAAGGAGGGGCTGCCTCCAATGCTGTAGGGGGTCTTTTAGACCTTAATGATGATGGTTTCTACGATCATGATGATTCTGATAACGAAATCGTTTATGGCCATGTCACAAATCCAAGTGCTGCTAGAACATATTATGCAACTGAGAGTGATTTTGTTGATGTCAATGGAGTTGGTAATACTGATCCATCAACTTTTGTTGGCAAACATTTCCCAGGCGTATATGGGTACGATAGCATGGATGCTTTAAGTCCACTTGAAGCAGATTATGAAACTTTAAATTCCATCAAGCCTATTGATGATGGTACTGGTGTATTAAGTGGTGGTAAACAAATTTGTACAACCGCGAACACTGTAAGTGCGTTAGGAGAAGCTACATTAACCATTTACATTGAAGGTTGGGACCACCATGTTGTTAATGAGGAGATTTCTCACAAATTTAATCTTGGATTAACTTTCCAAATTAATAGAGTTGATTAATTATGAATATTCGTCGCGCATTTATCTCTACTTTAGTAGCAGTTATTTCACTTGCGACGATTTCTTTATCTGTATCAGTTGCTTGGTTTGCTTCTTCATCGCGCGCCTATGTAGACACGATTGATATTGAGATGAAAGCCACTAGAGATTTAAGAATCTCAACCACCAAAGATATCGATGACATCGAAAGTTACACTAAAAACGAACTTAAAGATAATGAATTAAAACACACTAGAATCTTCTCTCCAGTTTCTTCCATGTATGAGTCAAAATGGTTTGATAAAACTGCTCCAATCGCTGATAGAGCGGAAGAACCAAAATTCTATGAATATCAAACTGCTTTATCATTTGAAGAAGAACCACGTTTAGAGGAAGTATCTAATAAAGTTTATGACGAAGATCATAACTTAAGAGATTACTTAAATAATTACTATTCTCAAGATCTTTATTTAATCGCTGATGATGACGTTTACGTCAGCATCAATCCTGAAACTACCTCCATTCTTCCAGATATAGATGAGAATAGAAGAATTGCTCACGAATTATTTGAATCTAAAGATGTTGGATTCCGTGGCTACGAAGAAGATGATATCTATGAATGCTTAAACAATTTAGCGAATGCGATGAGAATCTCAATCCTTGTCAATAACGGTGATGATTATAACTACTATATTTATAATCCAAACAAAACTGCTAAAACAAAACCAACTTTATTAGGTGGTAGACTTGATATTGATAAAGATTCTTACTATGACACCTTTACTAAAAATAGCAGCCGTTATGAAACTATTTATGGTGAAGTTTTAAATGAACGTTTCTCAGATTCATATTATGGTGAAGTCGGAACTGGTACAATTTTACCTCCAAATAGCAAATTTTCTGCTTTTACCGCGAGTTCACATGAATATGCTCATCCATTTGATTATGATAAAGCTGTTCAAGAAGGTGGCTTATCTATCAAAACTGAGAAGGCTTATGACAAAACAAATGTATTCGATTTAGATGATGGAATCGTTATTCCAGTTTATCGAAATGTACCATCTAAATTCGTGCTTTCTATATACTTAGAAGGCTGGGATTTATATTGTATTAATACAACTATGGGAGCAAAGTTCCTTGCTCAAATTGAATTTAAGATATTAAGGGAGATGTAATTTATGAGTGCATACTTTGAATACTTAAGAGAATTATTAATCAGATTTTTTAGCGATCTAGGCACTTTCTTTAACAAAGCCTTCGCTTCCCCGTGGGCGGATGTTCCTGCTAACTTCAATTACTATAATTCGTTACTTGAACATTATTCCAATCCACCAGATTTCTGGTTCTGGTTCTTCTGGATTCTTTTCCTCCTCTTATTTATCGGTTTAATTGGAGGTATTGGATTTGGCTTATATCTTTTAATCCGTAAATACGTCAAATTCTATAAAAGAGAACTTGAAAAAGATGAACTCTATCGTCAAGTTGAAAGATTATCATTTGAACTCTATCAAGCTGTTCAAGAAAAAGATAAAATCCTCAACTTAAAGACTGCTTATATGGGCGTTAAACCTGGTGAAATGTCTAAACAAGACCAAGAAGTTGTCGAAGAAGTTACATCTCGTTTCCCAAAACTTGTCCGTGTTGATAATTCCTATAACGGTGTTGATATGTCTGTTCCATATAAAGAAGGCTTATCACTTGAAGAATTATGTAACGCTTTTAGAAATTATGCGGCAAGCCAATTACATCTTTACTATAAAATTGAAACAATTAGACAATTATTTGCAGGTATGGCCACTTCTAAGCTAATTATCTTAGAAGGTATCTCTGGTACAGGTAAAACTTCCATGGCCTATGCTTTAGGTAAATTCTTTAGTTTTGACTCCTCTATCATTCCAGTTCAACCATCTTGGAAAGATAGATCTGAACTTATCGGTTACTATAACGAATTCACTAAGAAGTTCAATGAATCTGAATTCTTAAGAGCATTATATGTTTCTACTTACCGTAAAGACTTAAACGTTATCGTCCTCGATGAAATGAACTTAGCACGTATTGAATACTACTTTGCTGAATTCTTATCCGTCATGGAAATGAGAGATCCAGCTGACTGGTTAATCGACTTAATTCCATCTCCAATGGCAGGGGATCCAAAGAACCTCAAAGATGGTAAGTTATTAATTCCACAAAACATCATCTTCTTTGGCACTGCGAACAACGATGATAGTACCTATACAATTTCTGATAAGGTCTATGACCGTGCGGTTTCCTTATTCTTTGATGATAAAGGCCGTCCATTTGAAGCAGAAAACCAAGAAGCTATTTCTGTTCCATACGCTCAAATCAAATCATTGTATGATGAAGCTGTTTCTAACTATCCAATTTCCGAAGCTATGCTTAAGAAATTTGAAACTCTTGATAACTTCGTCATTAAAAAATTCAAACTCGCCTTTGGTAACCGTATCTTAAAACAACTCGATACCTTTATCCCAGTCTTTGTTGCGACAGGTGGTAAAGAAACCGATGGCTTTGACTTTATCTTTACAAACAAAATCTTAAAGAAATTCGAATCTTTAAATATCGCTTTCTTAAAAGACGAACTTAAAGAACTCGAAGTTCAACTCGATAAATTATACGGAAAGAATACTTTCCCAATGGCTCACGCCTATATTCAAAACTTACTTAAATCAATCTAATTAGAGGTCTAAATGGCAGTTCGTAATCGTAACAAAAAACTCTTTGGTAGATATATCACCAAGACAAAATCACTCTTCACTGACGAAACCGCTCGTGAAGCTTTGACACATCTTTCTGAAGGCCAAAATTCCTATATGAGAATGGATAGAGTTGAATCCTCTTCCTTCGACTTAAGCTGGATTAAAAAGATTGAAGACTGCTTATTTGACTTAGGTGATATTATTACTAATCCTCGTGAAGTTACCGCTTCAGTTGCTAATTTAGTTCCTGTTGAATTAGCTAGAAAAACAAACGCTGAATCAGTTCGACATTTAGCAAGCCACACTCAATACATCAAAACTGTTGATGAACGTGGACAAGTTATTCCTTCTAAAATTTTAAATATCGCTAACGAAACTGATATTCATACTTACGAAAATAGATTTATCGCTACACTTGTTAGAAGATTAGTTATTTTCGTTGAAAAACGTTATGAATTCGTTAAAGGTTTCGCTCCTTTACACGATGAAGAAATTTTATATTACAAATCTAAAGCCATTATCGGTGGTGAAGAAGTTGAAGTAGAAACCAAAGTCAAAGTTCGTTCTAACGCTGAAAACGCGGTTGCTCAATCATCTAACTCATATATCGAAAGAATTAAAAATATTAGAGAATATGTGCTTTATTACTATAACTCTAACTTCATGAGAACGATGAAGACCGATCACGATGTTCGTGCTCCTATCGTTATGACTAACATCTTAAGAAAGAACCCAAAATATCATAAATGTTATGAATTATTTAACTTCATTCAACGTTATGAAAACTTAGGAGTTGCTTATAAAGTTAATGAAGATGTCTTTAATTATAATGAAAAAGAACTTAAAGAGCTCAATATGGTAATGTTTGCCAACTATTTAGCGCTTAAATCTAAAGACAAAAAGAACAAACTCAAAGCTAAAAATAGAGTATATAAACCAAAACTTCTTAAATCTCTTGACGATGAGCCATTCATCTATGATGAGCTTTTAAAAGGACCAGTGGAATATGTTCGTGTTGATGAAGCATATCAACAATATCTTAATTCTTTAGTTAAAGAAGATCTCCCAGTCCGTCCAACTAAACTCGAAAAAGAATACTACAAAGAAGAGATAGAACAAAAGAAAAAGAATAAAGAAGAACAATCTGAAAAAGAGAAGCTCGCCAAGCGTAAAGAAAAAGAACAAAAAGCTTGGGAAAAGAAAGTACAAAATATTATCGCTAAAAGACAAAAAGAAGAAGCTGAGGCTGAACGTAAACGTCTTGAAGATATTCGTCTTGCCGAACAACAACGTATCGAAGAAGAAAGACAAAAACTTATCGATACTGCTAAGACTGATGAATTTGATATTCCTGAAGAACCAGTTATTGAAGAAAAACCTGCAGAAACTCCTGTGGATGAGACAAATAGTCCAATCGAAGCGACTTCTGAGCCTTTAACTGAAGAAAATGAAGTAGTTGAAGAACCTATTGAAGAACTTTCAGCTGATGAAAATGAAGAAACTCCTGCGGAAGAAGATGAAGAAATTCCTGCTGAAGAATCTGAAGAGGATGAAGAGTCTTTAGAAGAAAATAAAGATTCCGAAGAACAAAGTGTAGAAGATGAATCCGAAGAACAAAACGATGAGGATGGTTCTGAAAAACTTTTAGATGAAGAAAAGAAAGAGGAAGGAGGGGAAGCTGAATAACTATGGATGAAGAAAAGAAAACAGAAACTCCAGTAGAAGAAAAACCTGCTACTGAAAGTGAAGCTAATAATGAAGCTAAACCTCAAGACTCTACTGATAAAAAAGAGAAGAAACCAAAATCGAAAGCCCGTCGTATAATCGAATGGGTTATTACTGGTTTCTTTGCCGCAGTATTTGTGTTTGCTGGTGTTTTTGTTATTGATGGAATGATTCATCGCGGTGAAAACTATGGCCGCAATGTTGCCTTTGGTTATTCAACATTCCTTATTGAAACTGATTCCATGCTTCCTGAATATGGTGTAAATACCGCAATTGTTACTCATAAACACGATTGTGAAACTATCTATCAAATGTATTTAAAAGAAGAAACTATTGATTTGACTTTCTTCGATAACCAAAGATACCCATATGTTCCTACTACTGGCGGAATTACTAAATGGGATAAGGAAATTGGTCCAAGTGATCCAACTTCACCAACTAATTATCCAATGACCCACCGTTTAAGAGAAATTCAAATTGATGAATCTAAGCCTCTTGGCGAAGGAAGATATATCTTCTTTACCTCTGGCACTAATAAAGAAGGCTATAAATCCCAATTCGGTCAATATCAAACTTTCACCGAAAAAGAACTCTTTGGTGTGGTAATATTAAATAGTCCTGTTTTAGGTGGACTTTTGTATTTCATTACAACTCCTTGGGGTTTAATTGTTTTACTCTTAATTCCAGCTTCATATCTTATTGTCACTTCTGTCTTAGATATATTTAAGGCGGTTAAAGAACCTGAAGAAGGCGCTAGTGGAGGAGATAATCCAAAAGGCGATAAAAAGCCAGGAGGATCTGATTCAAGTTCATTAGATGGCTTCAGTGAAGAAGAGAAAAAGAAACTCAAACAAGAATTATTAGATGAAATGATGAAAAAGAAAGGCGGCAAATAATGAACCTACGTAGAAGATATCTTGCATTATTTATAACAACAGGCACCATTTTCCTTGCTGGCTTTGTTCTTTCATTCATTTTTGAACTTAATGGCATGCTTAAGGAACATCCTGCTATTGCTATTTTATTAATTATTCTTGTTCCTGCTGTTATTTCCGCAGCAATGTTCTTCTTCATGAGATTTACTCAAGAAACTCAAAAGAAGATTAACCTTGAAAATGAAAACTTATACGCCTTAGGTAAAAAGACAACATTCTTTAACTTAGCGTCTTTTGAAGTTAGAGTGTCTCTTCTTAAAAAATCGTTCTTAAACCGTAAGAAAAAACAATATATTACTATCTTCTCCGCGGCGAACCAATCAGTCATGGAGAACACTTCTCACGATGAATCTATTATTAGTTTCTCTGCCAAAATAGCGGACTTCTTAACTTCTTATTTTGATAAAGATAAAGGTTTACTCCATCGTGATAGTGCCTTCGCGTATAACAAGGGTTTATTCTATGTGTACACTGTTTCTGATGAAGATGACCATATTAAAAACCTAGTTAACGCTATTTCTAATGATTTATTTAGAATCGCCGAGGATGAAGATTTACATGTCTGGGTTCAACCATTCTTTGGTGTTACCGAAGTTAACTATGAATCTCCATTAATCGAGGATATTGAAAATGCTTCTATCGCTCGTGATGTTAGTGAAAGAAACTTCGAATCTTTAACTTTCTATCATGAATCTTTCCGTAAGCATTCCTCTAAATCCGAAATTGATGAAATTACTAAAGCCTTAACCAACAATGAATTTGTTGTTTATTATCAGCCTAAATTCTCTTTAACCGCGAAAAGATTTGTTTCTAGTGAAGCTCTTGTTAGATGGAATTCTCCAACACACGGTTTATTAGAACCTTCTAAATTCATTTTTATCGCTGAAAACGCTGGTTTAATCCATAGCATTGATACTTATGTGTTTAACCGTGTTTGTGAAGATTTAAATGAAGCTAAAAGAAAAGGTAGAAGAGTGCTTCCTGTATCAATTAACTTCTCTTTACATGAATTCTACTCGATGAACTTCCTTGATTCAGTTATCTCCACGATTGAAAAACACGATATCAACCCATCCTTAATTGAAATTGAAATTACCGAATCAACTTCTCAAACTAATACCTTTATGGCAAGTTCTGTTATTCGTAAACTTAGAGACCATGGCATTCGTGTTTTAATGGATGACTTCGGTGTCGGTTTCTCCAACATTGGTAACTTAAGAAAGATGCCATTTGATGCGGTTAAAATTGATAAATCCTTTATTGATAACATTGAATCCGATAAGAAAGCTAGTGCGATTGTTAAATTCTTAATCGAACTTTGCCAAGCTAACGAACTCGAAGTTATCGCTGAAGGTGTTGATAATAAAGATCAAGTTGAAGTCTTAAAGAAAGCGAAATGCGATACAATTCAAGGTTTCTATTATTCTCGTCCAATTCCAAAAGCAGAATACGAGAAATTCCTTATTTCTAATCCATTTGAAAGAAAGGAGGGTAAACGTTAATTATGATTATGATTCTTGGTAGCGTTCATGATGACGTTTTATATTTCGAAAGTGTCATGACTGACCGTCGAGAAGAAGTAGTAATGAATAACTATAAAGTTCAAATTGGTAAGATTTTTAACCAAGAAGTCTTACTTGTTTATGATGTTTATACTTCTTATATCTCTGCGATGCTTACAAACTATTTAATTGAGAAATACTTCGTTCTTTTAATCTTTGTGGTAGGTAAATGTGTCGCTTTTAACGATGACTTTAAACCTGGTGAAATAGCCATATCAAAACGAGTTATCGCTGGAGACGTTGACCAAATAAGAGAGGCTAATGTCCGTTTAGGTCAACTTCCTGGCTTTCCACCTAACTTTAAATCAGAAGAAGAAATTATGAAATTAGTCGCATCTTCTATTGAAAAAAGATCATTCTCTAAATATAAAATCGCTAGTTTTATATCTTCTAACACAATTATCGATACATCTAATAAAATTGCTAACATTGAAACGGGTGGATATATGTTTGGTCATAAAAACAATTTAGTTTTTGACTGTACTTCTGTTGGGGTTTGTATCTCAGCCTATATCAATAAAGTTCCATTT
Organism: uncultured Erysipelotrichaceae bacterium; assembly: GCA_902787955.1. GTDB lineage: Bacteria > Bacillota_I > Bacilli_A > RFN20 > CAG-826 > Fiminaster. Next base: position 20,975 of record CADAIJ010000010.1, on the reverse strand, counting down.
GTTACAGTTAAGGTTGTTGAAAGAGTGTTAAACACTCCAGCAACCACAGATAGTTATATTAAAGTCTTACAAGAGTTCTCCTCTGTAGGTAAAGCTATTGTTACCTGCATTGGTGAGATTTCTCATAATGACGTTATTAAAGGAGGAGAAAATGTCTAATAAGCAAGAACATAATAACCTTCTTTTTAAGAAGCCAATATCTCTTAAAGTTGCCGCGGTCCTCGGGGTAGCTATTCCTTTTGTCGTTTTAATTACTATCTTTGCAGTAGGGGTTCCACTTACTTTCTTCTACTTAAAAGAACCAAACACTATTCTATTAGTTGTCTTAATTAGTGTTATTTCGGTTTTATTTGTTTTGTTCGGCTTAACAGTCTATTTTGGAGTGAAAATCGCTCTTGAAGTTTTCTATCGTGGAATCTATTCCGTCACTAAAGAAAACTATAAGAACTTAACTAATTCCTCTAAAAGTCTTGAAAAATACACTTCTAACTTTGTATCAATTAATGAAGTAGATGAACTAAATAAAGCGATTGATGAATTAAAAGTTCAACTTCACGATACTGAATTCCTTAATTTCTCTAATGGTTATAAAAATATCCCACTAGATTTCTTAGATAAAGAAAGAAACATTGTTTCCTTAGAATCATTTAAAGAAAACTTAGTTCCGATCATTAATTCTGCGCAGGCTTTTAGAAACGCGGTTATCGAAATCTATTATCAAATGGATCATGATACCTTAACTAAGGAAGAAACTAACCGTGTTATTTCTTATGCAATCAGTTTATTTAAGGAATATGAAAATGTCCTTTATATCATTAATGATGATGAAAAGAAGGGAATATATGTTTATTTACCAAACTTTGATACCCTTTCTTGTCTTCATGAACAACTCTTCACATTAATGAAAACTTTATCCATCTCAAAGAAAACATATGATGGCTTAGTTACTATTCCCGCTAGATTCTCTTTAGTCGCTTATCCATATAGTGATGTTAATGAAATCTTTAGTGACCTTCGATACGCAAAACGTCAAGGTAAAGTCATTAACTTCTATATTCCAAATCGTCTTTCTGACACCGCTAATTCAAAGATACTTCAATCTTCAATGTCACTTAATGTCATGACTAAGATTTTAAAATGTCTTCATGATTTGCCATTAAGTGTCGCGGATCATGAAAGTAACTTAGAGAAGATTGAAACAACCTTTAAATTACTCGCTAAACACTTAAATATCGACTGCGCTGGTATTGTTTCGATTTCAAATAGACATAGAGGTTATGATTCTATAATCCATGTTGAAAACGGTAATAATACCTACTTTGACCGTGGCAAAATCGTTGAATATGAAATTCTAAAAGTCTTTAGTGAAGTTCGTGAAGAAGATGGTTCATATTATTTCTCCACAAGAAAGCACACTAACCCTTCTTTAGCGAGAATCTTAGACAAAATTAATATCACAAGTGGCTTCTATAATATGATTTTAGACCGCGGAAAACTCATGGGTATGTGTTATTTCTTTAATGAAAATGGCCGTGAACTCCGTATCAATTCATATATTAGAGAAGCTTTATATGTTGTTACTTCTCGTTTAGGCGAATATATCTTAAATATCCAAAGAGAGATGACCTTTAGTGAAACATTCTTAGAGATTAACTCCACCTTGCAAGCGTCTAATACCGCGTTATATAGAGTTAACCCAGAATCTTATGAACTAACATCTTTCTCTCAACATATGCCTACTTTATTCCCAAATATTAAGTGGGGCGAGAAGTGCTACAAAGTTTTATATGGTTTAGATGCACCATGTAAAGATTGTCCAATTCTAACTGAAAAGAAGAAAGTTAGTGAAATCGAAAGTGGTTCACGTATCGAAACATCTCTATCCGTTAACGTTAAGAACACTTATTTAAGAAGAATGTTCATTCGTTTACTTGAAAATAATGAAGCGGTGGAAGATCGTTTTGACCGTGACTTACTTATTAACTCTTATCTTTCATTAGTTATTTCAATGGGTAACTACTATAAAGTTAACTCCCATGGATATTTATTACTTCTTAATATTGATAACTTAGAAGAATTAATAACTAAATATGGTAGCGAAGGCGCTCTCTTCTTAGAAAGAGGCTTCTTACAAAGACTTAAAGAGAAAGGCATTAGAAGAGATAATATCTTCCATTTCTCTAACTATACAGTGGCTATCCTACTTCCTGAAGTTGGTCAAGCTAACGTCGTTAATATTATTGAATCTATTTATGAAGCTTCTAAAGAAGATTATATCTATAACGAAACTCATAATAGCTTTAATATCACTTATTTACCAATCCCATATCCAATGGGCTACTCTACAGCGGAAGAATTTATTAAGTTTGCTTGGAAATTCAAAGATAGCGGTAACTACGCTTCTAATAAAGACTTCATCTACTTCGCTGATAGTGATTACTCTAGAAGTGCCTCTCGTAAGAGATTTATGCTCTCTGTTATCGATGATCAATTTGGTAATAAGACCTTCTCTGTCTTACTTCAACCAATGGTTAAAGCAGGAACCAAAGCCATCTTTGGTGCTGAGTTACTCTTACGTATCGCTGATGATTATCGAAAGATTGTCTTTAACGCTGATGAACTTGTTAAGGTTGCCGCGGAAAATGGTAAGATCTCCCTTATTTCTAACGCCTTAATTGAATATATTGGTAATTTATATCAACAATTTGGTTTAACCGCGTTTAAGGTTTATGGTTTCCATCGTTTAACTATTAACACCGACTTCTCTTATTTCTCTGATCCAAACTTCTTTGAAACAATCTATTCCTTAATTAATACCTATCACTTCCCAAAAGAATTCCTGGGTTTTGAAATTACGGAAAAAGAAGTCTTTGACCACTTAGACGAATTTAAGAAACTATCTAAATCCTTGCATCAAAGAATTGCTCTTATTTGTGACCAATACAGTGGTTCATTCCTCTCTGTTGATGTCTTAAAAGAACTTGGCTTTAGTGAGATTAAGATTGGCCGTTATCTCGTTAATGGTATCGATACAGATAAGAATAAATATCAAACCATTAAAGACCTCGCTGATGTCGCCTTATCTCGCGGTGTTAAAGTCGCCCTCGTTGGTGTTGAAAATAGTGATCAATACGCCTTACTTAGAGATATTTCTAAAGATATCGCCTTACAAGGTTATCACTTCTATAAGCCACTTGATAAATCAACATTTATCGAAGCCCTTAGACAAAACAAATAGTGGAGAGTTTAAAACCTATCTACTTATCGCCATCCGTAAGGGTGGCTTTTTTATCGTCCAATGTAAAAATTTTTTGATGGATAAATATATAGGAAGTCCCCTCTTTGAGACAAAATTTCCCAAACTTTTAACGTTTAGTATATTTTTACCCCTATTTAATAGTAGGAGGATTTTTTTATGGTAATCATAAGAAAATCGCCCCGATATCCCTGTTACTCCCTTTCAGAAAGGAGAGGTAATATATGGGCGACTTCGCCTTTATCATTGCATTAGCTTTGATAATATTGGCTATTTTGGTCTTAAGAGACTAACACTCTCTTATTAAAAATGGACGGCGCCTGAGCACCGTTCACCTCAATAACAATAATATTTTACGATATCGAGCTTGAAATAGCAATAGGGTGAGGGGTGTCCTAGTTGGTTTTGCTCAGGAAAAATCTTCTAGGAACTCTTAGTGATGGAGGATAATACGATGGTTACCATTTTATTATCATCTTCACTACTTCTTACCAAACATCTCGAAAGGAGAAATCTAGTGGAACCACTGGTTGGAATCATTCTCTTCGGATTGATTCTTGTTGCCTTGTTGGCGCTTAAGGGCTAGTCCCCTAAGTGATAAAAAAAGGTTCGTGCCTAAGCGCGAATCCTCCAACAACTTGACTACATTATATAATATCAACTGAGATGTGGCAAGAACGTGAAGATTCCTGATAGAGGTAGCTTAGGATACCTTTATTGGGGCCCCAATTTTATTCTTTTTAATCGTTTTTCTCAGTAAATAATATAATATTATTAATACAAAGGTTGCATATATGGTTATGGCATTAAAACAAAAGAAAAAATTATTAATGACTGGCTTAATAACTATAGCCTCTTTTGTTATATCTAGCTGCGGAAATAATCCTAACCCAAGTAATTCATCAAGTTCATCTTCTTCTAGTAGTGAAACTACAAGCGAATCAACATCAGAAGAAATTGTTATGACTGAGAGTTACGCTAAAGCGAGAGATGAATTTAATGAAGTTACACGTGTGGAGCTACCAATATTTAGCGATATGGAAGTTGAGCCTTACTCTTATAAAGAGGGTGACACTACATATTGTTTTAAAATCATAAGTGGGAAGAACCTTAAATACCAAAATTATTTTGTGTTTGAAGACTATTTTATCGAGTTATTTGGCGAACCAGATAAAAGCGATAAAACCACTCATGAAGAAAATAATAGATACGCTGAATGGACTAGAAACGATAGGTGGTATCAAACATTTTGGGATGCTTCTATTAAGACGATTGCAATTAACACAGCTCAAAGAAAAATAGATCCTGTGTTATATGAATCATACGTGACAAGTAGGGAACAGTTCAAAGAAGTAACTGGAATTGAACTACCAATTGTCTATGATGTCAAAGCAGACGAGATGTATATTGCTAAATATGTTCCGGGTCAAAAAGAATATATAATCTCCCTTATTTTTGGCTCTAAACTAAATTATGACACTTATTTAATATTTGAGAATTTCTTTAAAGAATTAATTGGCGATTGCGATGAAGGTTATCCAACAGGAGATGAAACTAGTGAGAATGGAAGAACCGCTAAATGGACGCTATTAAACCGTGAATATATAACTCACTTTGATAAAACTATTCAAATTGAGACTAAGCCTACTTCTACTCAAGAAATGAGCGAATCATATAAAGAAGGTAGAAATAAGTTCCATGAAATAACCGGTTTATTGCTGATGGAACTTTATGGTGTTGAGATTCTTGATAGTTCATATTTTGATTACGATAAACATGTAGCGCAAATTTGCTTTAATGGTGATGAAACACTATTTAATGATGTTTTGACCTATCTTAGTCTTTATATAAGTTCTGATCCAATTCTAAAAGAAGATACCCAAGTTAAGTGGGAATATGATTTTGAAGAATCAGATAAAAAATATTTTGCAACATTCGTATTATCTATTAACGATAAGGTAATTAGCATTTTAGGTAGCATAAATGAATATAGAACTATAACTTTATTGAGCGATGATAATGGTAGTGTTTCTATGCGATATCATGGTGATCTCATTAGCGACAACACTATTGCAATTCTTGATGGTGAGACACTTCAATTTAACGCATATCCAAATCAAGATTATGAATTTAAAGGCTGGTATATAAACGACGAAGAAGTCTCAACTTCAAGCCCAATGACATACTTAGTTTCCCAAAAAGACGAGACTATATATGGGAAATTTGAATATTCTCCAGTAAATATGACTGAATCATATAAGAAAGCTCGCGATGAATTCTATTTGGTTAGCAATATACTTCTTCCAGCGTTAGAAGGAATTGAGGTTGATGATTATCCTTATACTGAAGGTGATACCCAATATTCATTCAAAGTTATTGGAGGGGATAATTTATCAAGTCAAACTTTTGATACAATTTATGAATTTTTAGATAATGAGTTAACTTCTTGGAGCAAAGAACAATACACAAAAGATGACGATTCATTATGCTATAAATACACCTCGGTTTTCTTAGATGAATTAGAGTTAATTTATACACTTGAAAGCGATATGTTTACAATCAACATTTTAATGCAAGAATCAATTGATCTTGATTATGAACAATCAACATACGCATTTAATTATCTCTTTGGAACAAATATTCCAGTTTTCGAGGATGTTTCCTTAATGTCGTCATCATTTGAAAGAGATGGAAGCGCAGTAAATTTTGGTTTTTATTCCGAAACTTTTAGTGATGAAACATATGTAGTTGTTGAGAACTGCTTTAAAGAAGTCTTAAGAGAATATTCTTCAAAAATCGAAGATGAATATGGATACACTTTAACATGGCTAAAAGACGAAAAAACATTTGAATTAATCATTACTTCTATTAGCCAAATTATTTCCATCAACGTATATTAAGATTTTTATATAAATAAAAAAATATTGACACTCTTTTTTTGTAGTAGTAAAACTAAAAATAGACAAAAGCAAAACCACAGTAATGTGGTGACGCAAAGCTATAGGGTCTTTATAAGAGAAGACAGCCAGTTGCCAACTATAGGTGACTGGGATTTTTATTTAATGGCAAGTGACTTCTTCAAAAAACCTAAAGTTAGGATTGCAATCGCTACATTAATCACTATTTTCACACTAGCGACCACTTTTAGTGCGACTTTTGCCTGGTTTGAGTCATTAAATATGTTTAATACGACCGCCGGTAATTTTACTGTTGTTGGCCCAGAAGCTATTGGCTTTGACCTTTATTATTTAAGCGAATTTGATGATGGAGAAGGAAATACTAAATTAGGCAATTATAATCCTACTATTGAAAGCTTCTCTGGTTATGAAGTTGCTTACGAAGACGCCACATTTACTAAAATAAATTATTCTGATGGTCATGTTATAAATGATCCAAACCCAACTAATATTACTCATTTATGGCCTGCTCATAAATTAACATTTGCTGTTGTTATTACATCTAGTGAAGTTGAAAAATTCTCCATTTCTGATTGGGGTGAAAATGAAGGACATGAAGCGGATGACGCCGCTAAAACAAGCGTTAGTCAATTTGTTAGATTATCTTGGGCTATTGATATTTATGGTGCCGCCTACAGTGTGACAAGCACCGGAGATACTAACGAAGCAATCGCTAATGATGTTGCAACTGGTTTTAGAACATATTATGCCGACGATACTTTAGAAGATGTATTTGAATATTCCGAAGAATCGCTTGCTCCAACTTCTTCAAAACCTGTGATTGATATTATCGAAAGCGGTGATATGCCAGAAAAGGAAAGCGGTCACCGTGTAATTATCTATTTCACTTTAGAATTCTCTAACGATGTGAGCACTCACTATAGCTATGATGAGGAAACTGGCTACTATACACAAGATGATTACGGAAATAGCAACTGTTACGAAAGGTTATTCTTCGATAAATTAGATTTCGAATTAGCGTAAGAATTATGAAGGAAAGTAAGATTAAGTTACTAAAAGAAAAGTTACTTAGTTCCAAGAAAAATAGAGTGATTGCTGCTTTGGCCGCTCTAACGATTGGAAATCTTTTCGCTTTATCCTCCATTACTTTTGCCTGGTTTGTGGCAAACGCTAATACAAAATCATCAATCAACACATTCTCTGGAGACTTAGATATCAACATTAACAAAGTCTCAGCCTATAAATATGTTTACCCATATTACAATAACTCCGCTGACTTTATTGATTATGAAGGAGACGGTGTTGTTAAAAGTTATGTTGTTAAGGATTCTTCAATTGAAATTCCTGAAAACTTAAGCGATACAGTTACCATTCCTCTCACTGTACTTGAAGGGCAAACATGTAACGGTGGTGGAGAAAAAACCTCAACAAATATTAGTTTTGAAAGATCGCAAGACTTTAAATATTATCTCATCGGAAATAGTACTTTTAATGGAGTTACTAATAATCCTTGGTCAACATTAACCGCTACCGCATTTTCTAGACGTGATATTCCTGTAGCGACTGATGATCCAACTGATGATCAAACCGCGATTGTTAAAAATGTCGTTTTATCACAAGGTTCTGAATTTATCCTTTTCGATGTTAGAACTGTTAATAATTTAAACACAACTTGCTCTTACTTTACTTATGGGACACCAGTTCCAGAAACAAGTAAGAATTCTCGTTTTGCTATTATAGATAATAATCGTATCAAATGTTTAGAAAGCGGCATTTATACCATAAGATATCGCATCAATTCTTCTGGAGATAAGTTCTTAGATATCAATTTAACCGCTAGAGGTGATAACGCAATTATCGGTTCAAACCTCATCGATCCAACCAAGATTTCAATTGATTATCGCGGTTCTGTTGATAAAGAAGAATACCCAGAAATTACCGATTATCTTTCAACCGCTATCCAAGAACAAAACACAATGGTGGTTTTAGATGTTGAAGTTAAATATCAAAACAAAATCGATATTGATGCGGGTTTAAAAATTATGCGTGAAGGAGTTTCTGCTCAATCTATTTATAGCTTTACTGGAAAATATAACACAACTGATGCTTATACATATCGTGGCTATCAAGATGATGAACATCGTAATCCATTAAACGCTAGTGATTTCTATACTTTCTATTCCGTAATTGCTAAGGAAGAGAATAAATATGCATCGCCTACTTTCGCTTGGGAAGCTTTCCATGCTTTAAAAACTGACCAACAAGAAGACGCTCAATATATCTATCAAAAATATCAAAATAACACTACCTTTGACCGTGAAATCCAAATGAATGTCAAAGGTAAAACAATGTCAGACTCTACAATTATTCCTGGTTCACTTGAAGAAAGCACATACCATATCTATATCGCTATTGATTATGATTACGCTTATACAAATTTCTTCGTTAACCAAGAACGTTTAGGCAAAACATATTATCTTGACCGTGATTTTGGTTTCTACTTTACCGCAACTCAAAGATTAGAACCATCTCCATCTCCAATCTATAAAGAAGGAGGTGACGAAAATGAATAAAAGAAAAACTGAATTACTTAAATCAAAAGCTTTTATAATCACTTTCGTCGCTTCAATTGCTACTTCTTTACTTGCTTTAGTAGCACCTTTTGCGATTGCTATTTTTGAAAAAGACGCGGAACGTGAAGGTTTTTATGGTCAAGTTGCTCTCCGTTCATACTTTGAACGTGGAACAGGTAGACCAAAAGGCACAAATGGCATTGATGATCCAGGGGATCCATACGTTATTACTCGACCAAGACACATGTATAACCTTTCTCGTTTACAAGGTTTAGGTGTCTTTAACGAACCTACTTTCTTCCAATTGGGTTTAGTTGGCTTAGCTGGTGATGATAGCGGGAAACCACTTTGTTATTTAAATGACTCAACTTCAGAAACAGTTCCATTCCTTGATATGACATCATCCACCTATACTTATGAACCTATTAACGCAATCGGTTCAGAAGCTGTTCCATTCTATGGCGAATTTGATGGTCAAGGACTTGAAATCAAAAACCTTGAAGTCTTTGCAGACCCTGAAGACGCTGGGTTATTTGGTTATACAGCGCATGGTTCAATTGTTCATGATTTATTTTTAAGTAACATCACAATTAACGCGCTTGGTTATACCTCTAGTTACGCTGATTTATATGGCAATTCCCAAGTTGCCGCGGTAGGTACAGCTTTTACCTATGAATGTGGTGAAGATGAAGATACATTTACTAAATCAGATACTGAAAAAGTAAAAGAATTATATTTTGATGCTTCGGCCTATTTTGCGTGGGATGGTGAAGGTGACGCTCCTGCAATACCAGAAGATTATCCGGTTATTGGCTTTACATCTACTAACTCAAACTACAAATATAAAATGTTAATTTCAGGTGACTTCCTAACGGAAAACGGTGAAAACGAAGTAAGACTTGATTTACCAACTATCTATCAATTCTTTAAAGAACAAAAGGCTGATTTGGAAGCTGATGATTATCCACTTAACGCTTCATCTTCTGTTTCTTTAATTGCTTCTACAACCGATAACTATGGTTTAGACCACTCCAAAGTTATTGCTTCCTTAGACTTTGATATTTCTTTACCTGAAGCTGATTCAGGAGTATTAACATTAAATGTTATTTTAGGTGGTGAACACACTAACAATATTGGTTTTGTTATTGGCCACTGCGATGGTTCTTTGGATCACTGTTATGTCAATAATGGTGAATTTAAGATGAATAATGGTAATGCTGTTACTGGTAATACATATTACACCTTGCCGAATGGTTCAAATACCGGTCTTATTGGTATGATTGGTGGCACTGTTCATAATGTTAACGCTAACGAAACTGATGGTGCGACTGATATTGGTAAATCCATCGGTGTTCTTGACTTTTCAACTGTTTATGATGATGTTATTACTCCAACCTCCTTTAGCGGTTCTACCCCTTTTGAAGATGGTGTAACTTATGTTCCATCAACTTCGGAAAAATATAAAAGATTCTTAAGAGTTAATTCATCCGGCAAATATATTACTCAACAAGCGAATACAGTCTCCTTTAACCGTCAAAAAGTTATTTCGAATACTGACTTAGGTATTTTTACAATCGCTACTGACTATTATGGAACTGGTATGTATGATGACGCTACTAACGGTTTAAATGTTTCCACTGTTTTAAAAGAAAATACCGCTGTTAATAGTAAATATTATGTTTATTATGCAACTGGTGAATACGATAGCACTAAAGGAATTACTTTTGATAAATACCGCGATTCATTTAATACAAATAATCCAAGTACATTCCACCTTGGTTACCATTTACCTGGTGTTGATGAAATGACATCAGAAAGCTTTGAAGAACGTGATCGTTATCAAAACTACTTCTTCCGTTTCCAAATCGATCATAATTACCGCGCTGGTAAAGGGTTCTATTTCTCTGATATTGATAAAACTACAGTTGGTGGTTCATTCCTTTCTAAATATTTCGAAAATAAACTTGTAGACCAAAACGGCTACAAGATTCTAGCATCTGCTAATAGTAAACGAAGTGGTATTATGCTTCGTGATAGTTTAGGACGTGAAATTAGAAAACTAGAATCTAGTTTTGCTACACCTGATTATTCTTATCTATCAAATGCATCTGAAGCTTCAAGACCAAAAATGATTGCAGTTTCAAACGCTACTTATGATGATCCTGCTTCTAACATGGTTAACTTTGAAATTAAAACACCTCTTGCTAACGTTACTGTTGTTGCCGGTTTAGCGGATAGAAGTAAACCAGCCGCGTTAGGTGTATATCGTTTGGATAACGCTGAAACTGGAACAGTTGACGGTAATAAATACTACAAAAAGCCATTTGAAAGTCCTGATTATGCATTCTTTATGCCAGTTGATGATCATCTTGCTTATTTTGACTATGTAGTAGATGGATTAGGTAAAGGTCGTATTGGAACTTATGATAAAAATGGTACTTGGTCAGAAGCAGATGTGCATACTGACGCAACCGTTCCAAATACTTATGCTTCTGATGACGCAGTTGGTACTTCTTATTCACAAGTTACTGAATATGGTTATGATAAAGAACACCCAACAACAAGATTATATGCTCACACCTTTAAGCTTCCACGTGGCCGATATTGTTTAGGTTCTGCTACTGGAACACATCGCGATGGTGGTTTAGAAGGCACGGCTAAAATTTATTACGTTTGTGCTCAAGGTCAAACTGATGGTCAACTTGACTTCTCCTCTAACATTTTCGCTAGTGCTGATGAAGTTAAAAACTATGACTTTACAAGAGTGGAACGTTATACCTATAATCCAGAAACTCATGTAACCACGACAAACATTACTATGGATGACGCTCCTCGCTATGATCCAGCCACCAATTATATTGAATGTAAGAGAATATATGTTTTATTAGCGAATAGAGACCGTTCTTTATTCACTGATGCAACAAGTAATATAAGGTTCTATTTTGATCCTTTAGACAATAAATTTAAGATAACAACGGACACGTTAGGGGCGATGGAACATGTCGCTGTATCTAACTATGCGATTAACCATGCCTTAACGGATATTTATAACACAACTGTTGTCTTATTTAGTGGTGATGGCGTGACAACAACCCCAATTGTTTATCCTGCGCCTGAAACGCCATAATTATTAAATAATTAAGGAAAAATAATATTTAAATATTGATAGATTAGATGGAAGGAGTAAGAACAATGAAAAATGTAATTAGAAATATTCTTAAAGCAATCGTGCTCTCTTTTGTTTTTGTTGTTCCTGTTTCATGTAACATTAATGGAGAAGATACACCTAAAATTAAGCCACACTATTTATTAGATGGAACATTTTATGCTACTAACGGTAACTATGATTACTATAAGAAAAAAGGTGGTAATGAACTATATGTATCTTTAAAAGATAGTGTTAAAACTTCCTTAACTGGCACAATTAATGTTCCAACTGCTTATGATGAAATCCCTGTTACTGGAATCTGGCATAATGCTTTCCATAATACTCCTGCTACAACTATCAATTTACACGAAGGTATTAAGACCATTGACTTTGAAGCCTTCTTACATAGTTCCATTACAAGTATCACTCTTCCAGTTTCCCTTCAACAAATTGGCGATTGTGCTTTTTATGCTTGTTCAAGTTTAGCTGTTGCTAACTTTAAAAACAGTACCGCTGCTAGTACAGGTAGTTCGATTACTTGTAACTGCGATGATAGTGGTGAAAGCGAATCCGCTACCTTTACAACTTTGCAAAAAATACCAACAATGTGTTTCTTTAAGTGTACTGCCCTTAGAGAACTTTCTCTTCCTGGTTCTATTCAAGAAGTAGGGGAAGAAGCTTTTAACGGTTGCTCTGCTTTAACATCAACCATCTTCTTCCAAAGTATTAGAATTGTTCGTGAAAGAGCGTTCCAAGGCTGTATTGGCTTAAGAAAGGTCTATGTTTCTAAAACATTATTCGATAATGATGGAAATAATATTGGTATAGAACCTCACGCTTTTAACTACTGTCACGCTGACTTAGATATTCGTTTCTGCGGAGAGGAAAGCGCTGTTACTACTTGGGTAAACAAACATAAAAAGTGGGGTTGGAAAAATGATTTAGGAGATCCTGACGATCCTACAAACTGCTACGCCTACCGACAAGAAACTGGTGATAGTTATTTCACTTCTGATTGGGTTTATCAATGTAATGAAAATGGGGAGGTTACTTTAACTGAATATACCGGCCCAGATCCAGATGAAGCACATGGTTGGCTTATTTCTATTCCTGATACCATGGCGGCTCCTGAAGGCAATAAAGTTATTCGTATCGACCCTAATGCTTTTAGTACAACCACAAAAGGTAAAATTAGAAGACTATATTTACCAACAACATTACTTTCAATTGAAAATTTAATGTTTAGATATAATTACTCAAACATTTTTGTTATTGATGATAATAAGGCTTGTGCCGGTGATAGCGATACTAGTGTATATCCTACTTTAAATGATATTCCTGCTCGAATTGATTTAAGTGGCATTACAGATTTAGAGTTTATTGGCATTAGAGCATTTGCGTTTAATGAACCAAGTGTCACAACTCAAAGAATAGACACTCTTCGTCTTCCTGCCAAGATTCGCGCTATCGGTGATGAAGCTTTTGGTGTTTTTGGAGCGAGTAAAAGATCGCTTCCAAATGTAACAACATTTAGTTGGGGATATAGTGATGCTAATTCTCGCTTAGAGTGTATTGGTGCTGATGCTTTTTATGGACTTGGTTGTACTACAGGTGGCACCTTAGCAAAAAATGAAACTTATAGGCCGCACACTGCTTCTACTATTATTTTCCCTAAAACATTTAAATACTTTGGTTTGCTTGATACTGATGTAACTAGATTTAATTCTCTTCCTTCTAACCCATTCCATTTTAGTGTTATTCCTGCTGAACGTTCTACGAAGGCAACTAGACCTGCTCACGCCTTCCTTGGTTGTTCTTTATTTGGAACAGTCATATTTAAGGGCAGCATGAATTCAGGAGAAACTACAGATTTAATTATTCCATTACAGACTTTCGTTTTTAACGAATCGCTTCAAACCATTATTTTTGAAGAACGGGCTGGACATAAGATTGTTTTTCATACCCAAGTTGGTACAAATGGTGGTGTAGGGGACCAAAGTTCTGCCCAAGAATCAATTGGTAGTAACTCCGGTGCTGGTAGTAATGATTTCCGTGGCGAGCCATTCTTACAAACTTTAGTTCTCCCAAATCAATACACTGATTTATATATTCAAAACCTTGCATTCCATGCTAACTCAAGAGCAGCAATCTATTTAACTGGATTAATGCCTGATGAGGCTGGCTCACATTTCTATTCTGATAGTAGATGTGGTCACTGGAAAAATTTAGACTTCTTAGCTTCTCCAATTTCTCAAGCTAAAGAATGGAAAACAATTGGCTCAGAAGACTATTATTCTGCTAAATATAATCCAGCAAGAATTGGTTATTGCTTTACGAATAAAAGAACAGATACATACACTTTAGATAATAATGGTGAACTTAATTCTTTTGGAATTAACCAAGAATTAGAAATATATGATCAAATTCATTATTATAAACAAGTTATAGAAGCCGAAACGGTAATAACCACTGTTAATCTTGGTAGTTCAAACACAAAAGAATACGTTGAACAAGATAAATGCTCTTTTGTTTGTGAAACTGTTAATGCTTCTAATATCGCCACAATGACTAACTATCTATATAACCTTCATGATGGTTCCGCTGATTTAACAACTTGCACAGTTCCTGAAACTGTTACTGATAGAAATGGGGAAGAATACACAGTTAAACACATTGGTAATAATGCTTTCTCAGCGTGTTTCTGTGATGGACAAGATACTAGTCCAAAGAAAAATCCGGGTACTTTTGATGATTTAACAACTGTCGTGCTACCTAACGCTATAGAAACTATTGGCGATTATGCTTTTATGAGAGCTTATGGTGTTACCACTATTAAATCATATACTGGAAACAATACTCCTACAGAAGGTATGCCTTCAAGCTTAGAGAAAATAGGCAAAATGGCGTTTGCTTTTTCAGGACTTAAGAAGATTCTTAAAATCCCATATGAATGCGTTTTCTATGAAAATTACACTCAAACATATAAAGAAGCTTGTGTTTTTGCTAATGCTGTTTCCTTAAGACAAATCACATTTTTAGGAAGTGATAATTCGACCGAAGGAAATGAATCAGCTTACTATAAGGCGATTACTTACACTTCTAAAACTAGTGGAACTCCAACATATACTGGTTCTATTTATTCAAAAGACGCTAATGGAACTGATTATTCCTATAACAAAGATAGACTTTTAATGGTTTTAAATAGAACTAAGGCAGATTTCAAACAAACTGCTCTCGATGCAGCTTTATCCGATGATACAAATGGCATTAGATTTAATGGTCAATATAGAACTAATCCATTCCTTTTTGGAGCGTATAAGATGGGATATTGGATTAAAGAATTAGTTTTAGGAAATCCTACTCTTGATAGTTCTTCTAATGTCTTTGCTCAGCCATTATTCTCTGGAATTGGAACAAGAGGTTCTAAAGGCAATGAGTTAACTGTTAAATATTTATATTTAGGCACGGAAGGTTATTATTATCCTAACTTAATGTGTGATCTAGACACTATTGCAGGCCTTGTTACTAAAATGCCTAGATATGCTACTGCAGGGTGTGAGAATTTACTTACAGTTGAGTTAAACAATGATACTGGTAACGGTATCCCTGATGGTGTATTTAAAGATGTCACTTTAGCGGATACAAATTACAAAACTTCTCCAGCGCCACGAGGTAGTGAAGCCCATGTTCTTGACTTAAGAGGTACCGGATATTCTTATGTTGGTAAAGAGTCATTTAAGAATAATGCTTCTATTCAGACATTTATTGCTCCTGATGTTTCTACGTTTACAATTAAAGATAATGCTTTTGAAAACTGCACTAATTTAACCACAATCGACTTAAGTAATGTTACAGGCACAATTAACATAAATGTCAGTGCATTTAAAAACACTGGTGTAACAACTATCATTTGGCCAGATAATGATCCTTCTATAGTTACTGTTAATCCAGGAAACTATTGTTTCCAAAACTGCACCTCTTTAGTAAATGCTACTATTCCTGAAGGCCTTACTAGCTTTTCATCTTCAATGTTTGAAGGCTGCACAAGTTTAGTAAATGTTACAACTCAAAATGGTGGTGACTGTAGTCTTCAAAAAGCTAACTCTGCTTCATTTAAAGGTTGTACAAGTCTAGCGAATTTTGATTTTTCTAAGTTCCCAGAACTTCGTGATTTCGGTGAAGGTTCTTTCCAAAATACTGGAAGCATTACATCAACCGGTGAAATGACATTTAAAGATCCTGTTGCCAATGCAAATAAGAGTATTAACGTTAGCAAAAACGCTTTTAATAATAGTGGACTTACAAGAGTTATTGTGACAACAACCTCAATTACATTAGGCGAAGGAGCTTTCCAAAATAGTGCAAGTTTAGCTTCTGTAAGATTCATTAAAACCGATGCATTATTCCCAAGCCACAATCAAAGTTTATTTAATAATTGCACCAGCTTAACCGAATTACAACTTACATCTAAGTTTAACATTAAGAATGGTGCTAACTCTATTATCAGTGGTTGTGACACTTCGTTAGTTATTTATTATCATGGTGAATTTACTTCTTCTACCACTAGCACTGAGAAATGGAGAAAGAATGGCAGTAATCTCGAAACTATTCACTATTTCGTAGATAATGTTACTGATTTAAGCACAAATAGTTTAATTATTTCTGCTTCTGCTCCTTATACCGTTATTAATGGTGACATTCCATTCTGGACCACAAATCCTGATGGCTCAGCAATGTTTTTAGGAACAGTTACAGGATGGAATGGAAGTATAGTTACCTTCAGTAGTGGACATACCTTAACTGGAACAACTTTTGCGTAATTATCCTATATTTTAAAAACCACCTAATTTTCCCAAATAAGGGAGTTCCTAGGTGGTTTTCTTTTTTCTAACAAAAAATTTTTAGAAAAAATCCCTATATTTATATAGTTTATAATCTATATAAGAAGTAGTACTTATTAATAAATATAGGGATCCTTTTTTACCTTAAAAATCCCTATTGAAACACTAAATATTTAAAGATATATTTAAGTTATCTAAAGTAGAGAATCCTTGCACATGAATTTGGCCTATAAAGGCTATATCTCTTCTTTCTAGATAATCCTAGATATTGATCCTAAGCTTTATCTAGGTGATTCCTTACTTTATCGTTCTTTTGTTAAATAATCGCTAATATTAGCAAAAGAAAACGATTAATATATGATGTCATAGATTAATCCTCCTACCCCCTTATAAGAACGGTAAAGGAAAAGGAAAGAAAAAGGGCATCTAGTGAGGTTGGTCCACCTCATAGATTAAGCCCTTTTCTTTTTTAATGGATTATATATTATTTATTTTTCATTTGATGCTTTCTTTCATACATCGCTTTATCCGCGCGCTTAAAGACATCATCGACATTATTATCAATAGCTTTATTAAATTCGCTATAACCGATAGCAGCAGAGATTTTTTCTTCTGGGAGAAGTTCATCATCTTCACTTAATTCATCAATCTTAGCGTTAAAGGTTGAAATAAGTTTATCTGATTCAGTATAGTCTTTACTTCTAACGATAATGATAAATTCATCACCACCCACTCTAAAGACAGGGGAGTGAGCAAATGTCGCACAGATTAAATTACATAACTTAATTAAAGCTACGTCTCCGCTATCATGACCATAATCATCATTAATTTCTTTTAAGTAGTTAAGGTCAACCATAGCCACCCCAAACTTAAGATTTTCTTTATTAGTAATCTTAGTGTTAATATTATTAACAAAGTTATCGTAAGCTGTTTTATTTCTTACTCCAGTTAATGAATCTTTATTAGCGAGTTCAGTCATCTTTTCAGCGACTTTTTGTGATTCCACTAATTCCTTATTAACTTCAGATAATTCATTAATCTTATTATGAATATCGTTTTCCATACGTTTCATATTATCCGCTAAATCGGTGAATTCATCATGAACATAAAGTTTAAGATCAGTGAATCTCTTATGAGTTTCTTCAATATCATTAATATCGTAGCTATTTGTGACATCTTGAAGAGTCTTAATAGGTTTAATAAGAATGAAGTTAATAACGATTATACCAATGAAGCATAAGACAATAACCGTGGATAAAAGATAGAAGAATAAACGAATAATACGGCTAGCTTGTTTAGCTCTTACCGTTGCTAAAGCAATATCCACTAAAGCGTAACAAATAACGTTATCACTATCATCAACTATAGGTGCGCCAGCGGTAACTAATATACCTTCTTCACCAGCGTCATAAATAGAGGCAACAAAGCCAAGTTTTGGATTATCAAGCATCGGATAATCTTCTTCATATAAATAATCAATAACACCAACCGGATATAATTCGTTTTCTTGATCATAAACAATATATAAAGTGTATTTAAGCGTGGTATCTACCCAACCTAAATAAATACCTTCAGTATTAAGGTTTACACTTTTAACGCTTGCTAAATATTCTTGAAGATATTTATATTCTTCAGTTTCTTTAATGGTATCGAATTTTGCTAAATACTCTTCATATAGTGGAGTGCCTTCATATTCTTCTCTAACTGGCTTTTCATCATATGAGTTATAGATTGCAATAACAGCGTCAGTTAAAGTTTTTGTTTTAGTTTTATCAATAGATAAGGCGATTGTATTAGATAATTCAGTCGCATCATTTTTATAGTTAATTTGGTTATCGTTAGAACTTACTACGGAAAAGAAGACCATCGCGATCTCAGTTAAAACAAGACCAAAAATAACTATTACGAGAATAGTTTTAATTCTGATAGGGAATCGGAATGGTTTCTTTTCTTTTTTCATGTGTTTTTAGGGTAAAAAAAATCAGTATTACGCAAAGCAATACTGAGTGAAAGAAGAACTATATAAAGGATGAATATATAGTGCAACTGGCTGCCCTTAATTAATAAGGACCCTCTAGCTTTGCGTCGCCGGATTACTCCGGGTTTGCCGTTAACTATTATAGAGCTTATTTTTAAAATAAGTAAACTTTTTTAGATTATTTTCCTTATATAGAGTAATGTATATTAACTTAAAACTATGTTTTATTATTGATAGATATATTCATTTCTATTAGTCTATTATATAGAAACATAAAGACTTAATTTGGAGACTAAATAAATGGCAATGTATTTCTATTATATGATGTTTATCATTTCTTTAGTGATAATTGTCGTTTATGCTTTTATATTTAATAAAAGATTTGACGCTAATCTAACGATAATGGTGGTTTTAATCCCAGTTATTAATTTGGGATTTCTTTTTATGGGGGAAGCTAAAGCAATTGAAGAAGCTTTAATAGCCCTAAAACTAACATATATAGGTGGATGCTTTGTTTTAATAACAGCGATGTTCCTTATCTTTAATATATGTAAGATAAAGTTACCACCTTGGTTAAGAGCAATTATTGTAACCATTAATATCTTAGTCTTTTGCACAACCTTAACTACCGGCCATTTAGATATCTTTTATAAAGGAATCCCAGATTTAGCAGAAGCCGGAGGTGCTTCTTATATCACTAATAAATCATATGGTTTTATGCATACCATCTTTTACATTATGGTAGGACTATATTATTTAGTTACAGTAGGGGTTATTGTTTATTCTTTCTTTAAGAAAAGACAAGTACCTAGAACTATTCTTCTTCTCGTCGTTTTAGCGGTCACAATCGCAGTCTTTGGTTTCTTTGGAAGTAGATTAATTACTCATGAAATTGAAATATTACCCGCTACATATAATTTAGGGATGATTATCTACTTAATTATTGCGACTAGATTAAGACTTTATAACACCTCTGAAGCGGTCATGGATTCTTTAATTCAAAAAGGAGAGACCGGCTTTGTTTCCTTTGATAATAAAGTGAGATTTTTAGGGAGTAACGATATCGCTAAAAACATCTTCCCTGAATTAAAAGATTTAGTAATCGATTCTAAAGCAGAATCCAATGAATGGGTTAATAAAAATATCATTAGTTGGATCAACGAATATAAAGAAGATGAAAGCGATGATAAACGCTTAATTGAAAAAGATAATAAGGTCTATTTATTCCAATTGAACCGACTTGTTATATGGAAATTTAATCTTGGTTACCAATTTTTAATCACAGATGACACTGCTAACCAAGAATATATTAAGCTTATTAAAAACTATAATGATGAACTTCAAAAAGAGGTCGAAAAGAAAACCAAAAGCGTCATTGAAATCCAAGAGAAACTCGTTCTTGGTATGGCAACAATGATTGAAGGTAGAGATAATTCCACAGGTGGCCACATTAAAAGAACTAGTGACTGTGTTAGAATTCTCGCAGATGAAATAAAGAAGAATAATATATTTAATCTAACTGATGAATTTATTAATAACATCATTAAAGCCGCTCCTATGCACGACTTAGGTAAGATTACTATTGATGATGAAATCTTAAGAAAACCTGGTAAATATACTCCTGAAGAATTTGAAATAATGAAGACACATGCAGCCGAAGGTGCGCGTATTGTAAAACAAATATTAGATGGTACAGACGATGTTAATTTTATGAAAATCGCGGTTAATGTCGCACACTTCCATCATGAAAGATGGGATGGTTCAGGCTATCCAAATAAACTTAAAGGAGAAGAAATACCTTTAGAAGCTCGAATAATGGCAATTGCAGATGTCTATGACGCTTTAGTTAGTAAAAGAGTTTATAAAGAAAAAATGTCATTTGAAGAGGCTAATAAAATTATCATGGATGGTATGGGCAAACACTTCGATAAGAGTTTAGAACCATTTTATTTAGCGGCAAAACCAAAACTAGAAGAATATTATCTTTCATTAGAGAAATAATAAATTATATACATGAGCGACCACTTCGATTGAATTACTACTTTGATATGGTATAATTTAATTGTTAGTTTGGTGAGCAGTGCTTAGGCGCTGCCCCTTTTCTTGTTAGGGTTCCAATAGAGAATATCCTAAGCTACTCCTATTGGAAATCTTTCTACCCGAGCTTAACTGAAAAATTAAATGCAACAAAACGCATGTGATAAGTTTTCTTTAGAAAGATGGCCAAAATTGCAACAGTAAATGCAACATGGTCATTTTTT
>CADAIJ010000009.1 GCA_902787955.1 uncultured Erysipelotrichaceae bacterium | reverse complement strand
TCAAAGGAAGAAAAAGGTTTCTTAACAGTTTATCTGTTAAGTTTAAAACGCAAATTAAAAAGGGGCTTAATCACCTTTTAGGTTTCTTAACAGCCCCTTAACTTAATTAGATTAATTAGAAGATTTCTTCGAATAATTCTTTAGCGTTGATCCAAGCACCGGTATCACTACCATCTTGTGGACGATAAGCACTTGCGTCTGGAGCTTCACCAGCGAATTCACCATTATCTTTACCATCAGTTGCGAAGATGTCTTCTTCGTATGGGAGATAATCATCATAGTTTTCACCAGTATATGGGTTCTTGATTTCTTTCTTATTACCGGATTCATCGGTTTCGTAAAGATATTCTGGAACCACTAATCTTCCTGGCTTATTTAATGCTTCGGATTCTTCATCAGTTAATGGATAGTTTGGAATTGGATCAGTTGGATCATATTCTGTATCTCTTAAGATGTTTGTCCAATAAGAGAAGTAAATTGTTCTAGCGTTAGCAATGAAACCATCTTGATCGAATTCGACAAAGTAACGGAAGGAAATGCGACGGTCGACATAGATACCATTATATCTATCGGTCTTTTGTGATAATGGATTTTCATAATCTTTATCATCTTTAGCGTATGTCCAACCCCAGAGTCTTTCAGCAGAATAAAGATTCATGCAAAGATCGCCTTTATATTCGATTCTAAAGCCACCGTTTTCAAGCTTTTCAGCGGTGAATGTTTCTTTAGAAGTTAAATCTGTCCAGTTAGTTGAATAATAACCAAATGCTTCATTAACATCAGCAATACCTTGTAATAATTGACCAGATAAACCACCAGCTTCATTAAGCATTTCTAAGCGTTCATCTTCAGCGTCACCTTCATCCGTAAAGGAGAATGGATCATTAGCATCTTCGTTTTGAGTGTAAATATATTGAATCTTTTCATCATCTGCTTCGATATAAGCATTACCAACATATTTAACTGGTTCTTTGGCTAAACCATCATCTTTGTCTGGATCAACGATTGTGGATTTATCATAACCATATCTTTCATAATCGACTGCGGTAGTGTAGATTCCGCCATTATATTTGTGGAATTCTTCTGTAATAGCAGATTTGTTAACAGCCTTTTCATAAACTTCTTCATCTTGACCATCTGCTAATGCCCAATATGGTTCATAGCAATTATAAGTGTGAGAAGCATTTGTAACACTAGCGTCATTAGATTCAATAAGTGGGCTAGCAAAGATTTTTAAGGCATCTGTTCTAGAGATTTCTTGTCCAACAGTGAATTGTGCAATGAATTCTTTTAAGTTCTTTGGTTCATTGCCTCCACCTTGTCCTCCGCCTCCGCAACTAGCCATACCGACGACAGCTAATAAGCAAACAGGGGCAATTCCGAATAATTTCTTTTTCATACTCGTTTTCTCCTTTCAAAAAAGTTAACTTATGTTAAGTAGATAATCCAAATTAGTCAATACAAAAAAAGAAAAAACGCCCCTTTTACTTAAAGAAAGCGTTTTCTTAACTAGGTTCGATAATATTAAATTATTTATTATCTTTTAAATAGAAAGAGTATGCGTCGCGAGCAATCATAACCTCTTCATCGGTTGGGATAACAGCGATTTTCATAGCGCTATTTGGAGTGCTAATTAAGCATTCTTTTCCATGGATTGTTTTATTGAGTTCTTTATCGATTTCAACATGTAAAGCTGGTGCAATTTCATCGACAATTTTTTCTCTAAATTCACTGCTATTTTCACCAATACCAGCGGAGAAGATAATCATATCAGCGCCACCTAAACGGACAAAATATTGTCCGATGAAGTCAGCAACACGTCTAATAAATAACTTATCAGCAAGTAAAGCAAGCTCATTTCCTTCCTCACATGCTTTAGCGATATCTCTACTATCATTAGAAACTTCACTAACACCTAAAAGGCCGGATTTCTTGTTGAAAATTTGATACATTTCTTCAACGCTAAGTCCAGTGCATTTGCAAAGGTAATTCATAACGGATGGATCAATATCACCAGTTCTTGTACCCATCATAATTCCACCTAAAGGTGTTAAGCCCATTGATGTAGCGACACACTTACCATCTTTAATCGCGGTAATGGAAGCGCCGGAACCGATGTGACAAGAAATAATTTTTGGGTTTTTACCACCGAAATAAGCAGTGGCTTTTTGTGCTAAATAATTATGTGAAGTACCATGCGCACCATATCTTCTACAATCATACTTTTTGGTGTATTCATATGGGATTGGATAAACATAGTCTTGTGGTTCCATTGTTTGATGGAAAGCAGTATCAAATACTGCTACTGAAGTAACATTAGGAAGAATCTTCTTGAATGCTCTAAAGCCAACTAAGTGTGCTTTATTATGAAGTGGGGCAAGAGGAATTAATGATTCAATCTTGTCTTCTGTATCTTTATTGAAGAGTTCACTATGGGAGAAATATTTACCACCTTGAACGATACGGTGTCCAACAGCGATAATTTCATCCATTGATTTGATGATGCCTTTATCGATTAAAGCTTGAACGACAAGTTCGACTGCTCTAGCGTGGTCTAAAATTGGAAGAACTGTCTTTTCACTTTGATCTCCCCATTTAATACCAAAGATTGCATCTTCCCAGCCGATTCTTTCAGCGTTACCGGAACATAAAACCTTTTCTTCAGGCATTTCATATAATTTAAATTTTAAGCTGGAACTACCAGCGTTAACCGCCATAACTTTTGCCATATTTTTCTCCTTAGACACAAAAATTATAAGACATATTATTCCCAATTTACAATTGCATAAAATGGAACTATTTTTCCCAAACGATTGACTTCCTATTAAAAAAATTAACATTAGAAAAATATTTTTCTACTAAATAAGGATATTCTTTGTTAAAATAACTACATTAAATAAGAAGGAAAATACAAACATGGCATTTGGATTACTTTATGATTATTTAATGGGTCAAACCATTGATGCTTACACTTATTTCGGCGCACATTTTGAGAAATGGGATGGCGTCGACGGAGTAGTATTTAGATTATACGCTCCATGTGCTCAAGACGTTTCTGTTATTGGTGAATGGAATGGCTGGGATGTTCGTGTTCACAAAATGAACCGCATCGATGATTCTGGTACTTGGGAAATCTTTATTCCAGGTTTACAAAATTATCAATCCTACAAGTTCCATTTTTTAAATGCAAAAGGGGAATATGTTGATAAAGCTGACCCATTCGCATTCTATTCTGAGTTTAGACCAAACACCTGTTCACGTTTATTCGATTATAGTGACTTTGCTTGGCATGACTATCCTTGGATGTCCACTAGAACAAGAAACTTTGATAAACCACTTTCTATCTATGAACTTCATTTAGGTTCTTGGAAAGGAAAGATTGGTGATCGTTACCCTTCTTATGAAGAAGCTGCGGATTATCTTATTCCTTATGTTAAAGAACTCGGCTACACTCACGTTGAAATTATGCCAATTACTCAATATCCATTTGATGGATCTTGGGGTTATCAAGCAACTGGCTTCTATTCTGTTGATTCAAGATATGGAAACCCAAAACAATTAATGTCATTCGTGGACCGTATGCACCAAGCTGGTATCGGGGTCATCTTAGACTTCGCTCCTGCTCACTTTGCAAACGACTCTTATGCCTTAATCGATTATGATGGTAACCACCTCTTTGAATCCGCTGATCCAGCTAGAAGATTCTCCCCATGGGGTTCTTGCTACTTTGATTGGGGCAAAGATCCAGTTCGTTCATTCTTAATGTCTTCAATGAACTACTTTGCATCAATCTTCCATTTCGATGGTATTAGAGTGGACGCGGTTAGTAACTTACTTTTCATCGATGGCGATAAATCCAAAGGCGAAAATAGTGGGGCTATTGAGTTCTTAAAGAGATCTAACGCCAAGCTTCATGACCGCCACTCATCATTAATGATGATTGCGGAAGATTCATCCGATTTCTATGGTGTTACAAAACCAATTGAATACGGCGGAATCGGCTTTGATTATAAATGGGATTTAGGTTGGATGAACGATACCTTAAAGTATTACGGCTTAGATCCAGTTTATAAAAAATACGACCATAACAAATTAACCTTCTCAATGGCGTATTTCTTCAATGAAAACTTCTTACTTCCTCTTTCCCATGACGAAGTTGTCCACGGAAAAGGAACAATTATTAATAAATTATGGGGTGACTATGATCAAAAATTTGCGCTTCTTAGAAACCTCTATACTTACCAATTTGCTCACCCAGGAAAGATTCTTTCCTTTATGGGTAACGAACTTGGCTCATTCGACGAATGGAACGAAAATAGATCTTTACCTTGGAATTTAAGAAGTTATCCAAAACACGACTCAATCACTCGTGTCATTAGAGATCTTAACTTAATCTACCGCTACGAAAAGGCGATGAATCAAAACGAATACAATCCAAATAACTTCCAATGGTTAATGGTTGATAACGCTAACGATTCTATCCTTGCCTTTGAACGTTTTAGTGGTGATTCAAGACTCGTCTTCGTCTTCAATATGACTCCAAATTACTACGAATACTACGAAATTGGTGTCAATGTTCCAGGAACATATGAAGAAATCTTCAACTCTGATAAAGACGTTTATGGTGGTACAAACCAATATAATGGTTTGCCAGTCAAAACAGAGCAATTTGGTCCATGGAACAAACCTCATCGTATCACTATTAAAATTGCCTCTTTCGGTGCGATGATTTTCAAATTAAAGGAGACAAAATAGTTTATGTTTTCAAACACAAAAGAATTCAAAGAAAATTTTGAACGACGCTTGCTTCAGAAATACGGTAACACTGCTAGTGACTCCCATATCACTGAAAAATTCGATATTTTAGGTGAAATGGTCCGTGACTATGCTTCCTATGACTGGCGCACTACAAAAGAAGAAGTTCAACAAAAAGGACAAAAACAATTAATTTACTTCTCAATGGAATTCCTCATTGGTCGTTTATTAATTAATAACTTACAAAATTTAGGTATCTATCAAGTTGCTAAAGATGGTTTAGCCGAACTCGGTATCAATATTCATGACATTGAAGAAGTTGAATCTGATGCCGGCTTAGGTAACGGTGGTCTTGGCCGTTTAGCCGCTTGCTTCCTCGATTCAATTGCCTCAACTGGCTATCCAGGAAGTGGTAACTGTATCCGTTATGAATATGGTTTCTTTAGACAACTTATTGAACACGGTAAACAATTCGAATTACCAGATCAATGGTTAAATAATGGTTTCGTTTTCGAAGTTAGAAAACCAAAACACTCAGTCGAAGTTAAATTCGGTGGTACTGTTGAAACCTACATGAAACCTAATGGTGGATTCGGTATGAGAACCGTTAACGCTACATGCGTAAGAGCGGTCCCATACGATGTTTCCGTCGTTGGTTATAAAAACAATGTCGCTAACGTTTTAAGACTTTGGTCTGCTGAACCAAGCGATGTAAATTTACCAAAAAATACTTCATTCGAATCATACCTTAATTCTTTAAAAGAATTATCTCATGGTCTTTATCCAGATGATTCCACTGAAGAAGGTCGTTTACTTAGACTTAAACAACAATATTTCTTAGTCAGTAGTGGTCTTCAATCCGTTATGAGATTCCATAACCGTGAATATGGAACACTTAAGACTTTATCTGACCATTATATTTTCCAACTTAATGATACTCACCCAATCTTAGCTATCCCTGAAATGATGAGACTCATGATGGATGAATACGGCTATGGATGGGATGAATCTTGGGAAGTAGTTACTCATTCAATTGCTTATACCAACCACACCATTATGGCGGAAGCTTTAGAAAAATGGCCAGTTAACTATGTCCAACAAGTCGCTCCACGCTGTTACATGATTATTGAAGAAATTAACCGTAGATTTAACATCTATCTTTCTGAAAAAGAAGTCGATGGTGGCAAACGTTACGCCATGCAAATCATTAAAGACGGTCAAATCCATATGACTAACTTAGCCATCTTTGCCGCCTTCAGTGTTAACGGTGTTGCTAAACTCCATACTGAAATCTTAAAGAAAGAAACATTTAAAGACTTCTATGAATTATTCCCAGAGAAGTTCAACAATAAGACAAATGGTGTTTCTCATCGTAGATGGTTAATGTATGCTAACCCAAAACTAGATGAATTAATCACTTCTAAGATTGGTGATAAATGGCATTATCAAATGGATAAAGAAATCACCAAATTCAACAAATTTGTCGATGATAAAGAAGTCCAAAAAAGATTCTTAGAAATTAAGCACGAAAAGAAAGTTGCTTTAGCAAAATATATTAAAGAGAAGATGGATATCGATGTTGATACAGATTCTATCTTTGATGTTCAAATCAAACGTTTACACGCTTATAAACGTCAATTAATGAATGTCTTCCATATTATCTACTTATACCAACGTATCCAAAACGAACCAGATTTCGAAATGGTTCCACGCACCTTCATCTTTGGTGCTAAGGCCGCTCCAAGCTATGTTTATGCGAAGAAGATTATTGAACTTATTTTAGCAGTCGCGGATGTTATTAATAACGATCCAAAAGCTTCTAAGTTCATTAAAGTCGTCTTTGTTGAAAACTATGGTGTCACTTTAGCGGAAAACATTATTCCTGCCGCTGATGTCAGTGAACAAATCTCAACTGCTTCTAAAGAAGCATCCGGTACATCAAATATGAAACTTATGATGAATGGTGCTATTACTTTAGGTACACTCGACGGTGCTAACGTTGAAATCCGTGACTTTGTCGGAGATGATAACTGTGTTATCTTCGGTTTAACTAGTGAAGAAGTCTTAGAATACTACGCTAGAGGTGGATATAATCCATGGGATATCTATAATAGTGATCCAAGAATCAAAAACATTATCGATTCCTTATTCACTGGTCCATGGGCCACTAAACCTGATAAATTCCAAATCATCTTTAACGAAGTTATGAATAATGGTGATACTTATTTCATCCTTAAAGATTTACCAGCTTATATCGAAGCTCAAGAAAAGATTAATGCTTTATATCAAAATAAAACAGTCTGGGCTCATATGTGCTTAGTAAATATCGCTAACTCCGGATTCTTTACATCTGATCGTACAATCGAAGAATACGTTAAAGATATCTGGCACTTAAAGAAACTTAACTTAGTTAAAAACCCTGAAAAGAAATAAATAAAGGAGATCAAAATATAAAATGAAACATTTAATTGTTGTTAACCCAAACGCTGGAACTTATTCCGAAGAATTCGAAAATTCTATTAAAGCCGCTTTTGAAGGCTTAGAATTCGAAATCTATAAAACTACCGGTCCAAGAAGCGTTATCCCATTCTTAAAAGATTTCTTTAAAAAAGAAACCGATACCGTTAGAGTTTATGCCTGTGGTGGTGATGGAACAGTCCACGAAGTCGCTAATGGCTTAGTTGGTATTAAGAATGCTGAACTTGCCATCTACCCAGTTGGTACAGGTAATGACTTCATCAAAATCTATGGTGGTAAAGAAAAGTTTGCTAACTTCAAATCCTTAATCGAAGCTAAAGCTCACCCAATTGATATTTCTAAAATCACTTGGCCAGCAAACAAAGAAGAAATCTATTCTATTAACGTCATTAACTTTGGTTTTGACGCTATCGTCGGTGCTATGGGTAACTACTATAAAGAAAATGGCTATCCAGAAAAAGCCCAAAAGAAATATCCAAACCCATATGATTATGCTTTACACCATGATGCTATGAAACATGGTTTAAAGAACACAATTGATGTTTATGCTGATGGAGAAAAACTCAATAGCGGTAAAATCTTATTAGCCACCTTAGCACAAGGACAATATGTCGGTGGTCAATTCCACGCCTCTCCAAAGAGTGATAATACTGATGGCTTAATCGATGTCTGTGTTTTAAGAGGAATGTCTATTATTGGTTTAGGTATGATCATTAAGAAATACACCAACGGTAAACACCTTGATAAACCAAATAAAGCAATTACTTATCGTAGAGCTAAAGAAATCAAGATGAACGCACCAGAAGACTTCGATGTCTGTATCGATGGTGAAATGGTTAAAGGCAATGACTTTACCGTCACAATCGTTCCAGGCGCAATCAATATCGTTGTTCCAGAATAATAACCCTAAAATTCGAAATAGCCCACTTTGTGGGCTTTTCTTTTTCTTTAAAAAACGAAAGAAAAACACATAGGAAGTCGAACGTATGGGAGTAATTTTCCCAAAGAGGCAAGATCCTATGTGTTTTATTTCTTATTTAATTCAAGTAAGACGTCTTTTCTTTTGATGATTCCTATATAAGTATCGTAGTCATCAGTGATAGGGACAAAGTTTTGTTCAAGCGCTAAAGCGTAGATTTCTTCAAATGAAGCATCTACTCTCATTGAACTATATGGTCGATAATGTGGAATATCTGATATCTTTGTGGATTCAGCGATTCTAATATCAAAATTACAACTATTTTTAATAAATCTTAAGATATCTCCTTCAGATAAAGTGCCTTTATATTTGCCTTTATCATCAAGTAAAGGAACAGTGGAGAATTTATGAGCGTCAAATTTTTCTAATGCTTGTCGAACTGTAACGTCTTCATTAAGAAAATTAGTAGCCTTTTTAGGAGTTATTAAATGAATAATATTTTCCATATTTTCAATATAAAGAAAAAATCTTCCAAATGGAAGATATTTAGAATTTATTCTGGATCTTTTTTCAATAAACTAGAAATTTCTTTTTCAGAATAGACTTCAATGCCATTTTTTGCAAGTAATCGAGCAGTGATTCCCATTCCTTTGATTTTTCTTCCTTCGAAGTTTCCATCATGAATTTCATGAGTTCCACAAGAAGGGGAGGCTTCTTTTAACACAGCTTTTTTGATACCTAAGTATTTACATAATCTCAGTGCTTTTTCGGCACCAATTTCAAATTCTCTAGTGACATTTTTACCATCTTGTCTAAAGACTTCATCTCTTTTAATTTCGTTTGGAAGGCGAGGGATTTTTAAACCACCTTCAACTTCTGGACAAAATGGTACTAAATCATATTGCTCGTTTAGAAGCTTAATATCATTAACGTAGTTGCTTTGGCCTTTATAATTTACTTTGTCTCCAACTAGACAAGCACTAACAAGTATTTTTTCCATGCTAATATCATATATTATTTATGTTTTTTCTCAATATCAAAAAGATAAACAAATGAGTTTTCTTAACTTATTTCACTAATTAATTATTAATAATGAAAAATATATTATATTAATTTAGAATTTTAAAAGTATGGAAAAAGAACTAAGCATCGTTATTGATGAGAAAGAATATAAAGTTCACGTTACTAAAAAGAGTCAACGTAACATGTATTTTCGTTATCGCGATGATATGTTTTTTGTAACCACTCCTCGTTTAGTAAGTGATAAAAAGATATTAGAATCCTTAAAAGTTTATGGACCTCGCTTAATCAAAAGATCTAAAAAAGCGACTGAACTAATCTCGTTTGAAGAAAATTACGTCTATATTTTTGGTGATAAAATTCCCTTTAGTGAGATTAATTTAACCTTTGAAGAATTTGGAGAATATCTAAAAGATATCTTATTAAACTATGTTAAAGTAAGAGCAGTGGAACTCGCTCAAGAAATGAATGTTAAAACTAACTATAAAGTAAGAGTGAGGATGATGAAATCTCGTCACGGTTCTAATTCAAGAAAAACTCACACTTTAACTTTTCAGCTATCTTTAGTTCATTATTCAAAAGAAATAATTGATTCAGTCATTTATCACGAATTAGCGCACGACTTTTATTTTGATCATTCCGCTAACTTTTATAAATTACTCTTATCATATTGCCCAAATTATTTTAAACTCAAAGCAAAGCTAAGAAAGGGAATCGTTCAATGATTTATCAAATCAGCTCTAAACAAAATGACAAGATCAAAGAAGTGCTTAAACTTCGTAAATCCTCTTATCAAAAAGAAGTTGGGCTTTTTATTGTTGAAGGATTTCACCTTATTGAAATGGCTTCTAGTTCTAATTTATTAGAGGCGGTGTACACTCTCGAAGAAATCAAAAATATAGATGCTTCAATTCCTCAATATATTATTAATAAAGATATATTAGATAAAATCTCTAACTATAAAAACTCCCAAGGAGCGTTAGGTATCGTTAGAATCAAAAACCATCAAGAAGTCCATTCAAATCTTGTTTTATATCTTGATGATGTTCAAGATCCGGGTAATGTCGGAACTATCTTAAGAACCGCTTTATCGTTTAACTTTTTAGATGTAATTTTATCTAATAATTCCTGCTCAGTTTATAATGAAAAAGTTATCCAAGCCTCGCAAGGCGCTATCTTTGATTTAAATATCCAAAATGGTGATTCTTCTTTCTTGAAAGAACTTAAAAATAAAGGATATAGAGTTATCGCTACATCATTGCAGTCTTCTATTCCATTAGAAAAACTCAATATTAGTGAAAAGATTGTATTAGTTTTAGGGAACGAAGCTCATGGTGTTTCTAAAGAAATATTAGATTTAGCAAATGAATCTATTCGCATTGACATTGATAAGATTGATTCACTTAATGTCGCTATCGCAGGTGCGATAAGTATGTATTACATTAAATCCCAAAAATAATTATGAAAAAGACAATATATTTAGCAGGTGGCTGTTTCTGGGGAGTGGAAGAATATTTCTCCCGTCTTAAAGGTGTTCTTGAAACCACAGTTGGCTACGCAAACGGAACAACAGCATTTCCAACTTATGAAGAAGTTAAAAGTGGGGCAACTGGTCACGCCGAAACAGTTAAAATTGATTACGATAGTGATTTAATCACTATTCCAAAGTTGCTCGAACACTATCTCCGTTTTGTAGATCCTTATTCAATCAATAAACAAGGTGAAGATGAAGGAAGCCAATATCGAACTGGTGTCTATTACACTGATTTACTTGATGGGATGGAAGCTAGGAGTTATTTATCTAACACTTTAAAACCTGGTTATAAAATTGAAATTGCAAAACTTGGTAACTTCTTTAAAGCAGAAGAATATCATCAAGAATATTTGAAAAAGAATCCACATGGATATTGTCACGTCAACCTAAACTTAATTAACGATAACGAAAAGAAGTAATAACTCTTTACAATTTAGTCTCTTATTCATAGAATAAAGTAGCAAACGAAAGGAGACTTTTTATTTATGAAACAAAAAGTTATTGTTGCTACTAGTCTATTAGCTGCATTAGTTCTAAGCGGCTGTGGCGGTGGAACAAACCCATCCAATACTGATCCTAGTACAACAAACCCAAGTACAACATCTGAAGAGACTACAAGTGAAACTTCTACGACTACTTCAGAAGACACATCTACCACTAGTGAAGCAACTATTATCACAGATTGGGATGATGATGTTGAGTACATTATGGAACAAGTTTTAGGTGAACCTCTTCCAATGATTCCTAACGCTACAAGTGATTGGGAATTTTATGGCTTAACTGAAGATGAACAAGAAATAATCGATTACGGCTTTACGAATTACTGGTATAGTGATTATTCCACTGAAACTAAAGCAGATGATTATGCTAAATGTTTCGACAATTCTAACTTCACTATTTCCGCTGAAGAAGATGAAGGTGGCCCATATTATTATTTTGAAAAAGAACTTAAAAATACCGATACTGAGTTATCTTTTGCCTACGGCTACATCTATGATGATGCAGGCGGTGAAGATTATGATCCATCCTTAACAATTGAATTTAATTCTTACACTATTAACTTCCTAGCAGATTGGTCAGATGAAGCTAAAGCGTTAATGGCAGAGCACTTATATGAAGTAATTCCATTTGCTAAAGGTCTAACTGAAAGCACTGAAGTCACTTATGATGGTGAAGGCACTATCGAAGTCGCAGGTGGCGTTTTGGAAGATATAAGTGAATCATACGCTGAAACCTTAACTAAAGCCGGTTATGTCTTTGATAAAGACAATGATTATTACGTTAAGAGTAGTGCTGAAAAATATAAAGGCCACGATGCCTCAATTTACATTAGTTTTGAATACGAACCTGAAACTGAATATTCAGATAGTTATTTCATTATTTATGCTTGGTTTGGAATGACTCCTACTCAAAGTGAAACCTTCCCAACTTCTGATTTATTAGAATTTATTGGTGAAGGTCATAGTTTTGCTGATATGAGCAAAGTTTCTTTCACCAGCTCAATTACCTGGATGATGGATAATTATGAATTTGATTTCACCGCTACATTATCTATTGACGCACTCGAAGGATTCTTTACCGCGTTAGAAGATGAAAACTATCTTGTTCAAGAACTTCTAGACGATGAAGATTATCCAAATGAAAAAGATTTTGCATTTAGTTCTTTCGATTATTACGTTATTGGTACTCTTTTATACGACACTACTACTGAAGAAGCATATGTCGTAATTCGTCTTTCAGGAGAATTTTCTTATGAAGTAGTGGATTCCTTCCCAAAAGAATTACTTCCAACAGGTGATGATTTCCCTGGATTCTCTCTTCCAATCATTAAAGCCGGAGTGGGCTATGCAATTATTCAATCAAAAACCAGTTCATTAAGTGTTTATACTCGCCTCGATGATGGCTTTACCGCTCAAGATTATCTTAACGTTTTAAAAATTGGTGGTTTTACCATCAATGGAGAAGTTGCGACTAAAGACGATTATTCAATAGAAGTTATTTCTATGCCTAGCTATATTGATGCTGAATACGTATATATTACCTTCTCTGCTCCAGTTGAAAGTGTTGTATTAACTGCTGCTACTGAAGGTATGCCAACTGCTTATGGTGATGGTGTTAAAGTAGCTGTTGGTGATTTTGTAATGTATCTAACCGATGTTGCGGTTTTCAATTCCGCTTCATTTATTCAACTTAAAAAGAATACTGGAATGATTTATAACACTAGTGAATTCGCTAAGATCGAATCAATTACAATTGATTATCACAATACTAAGAATCTAGTTGTTAAGGGCGGCGATGATTTAGATAATTTAGTAGCGGTCACTGGTACTCAAAACGATGATGGTAGCTTCACTTATAATTTAGGTGGAGTAAGTTATTTTGAATTATTTAACGATGGAAAAGGTGTTTGCGAAGTAAATTCCATCACCTTCTCATTCTAAGAAACAATCATTCTTATTAGTCTCGGTTCGCCGAGACTTTTTTATTGAAATAGATAGGAACTCCTCTCTTTGGGACAATTTTTCCCAAATATTCACTCTAATATTGAAGGTTTTTACGCACATGTTATAATAAATGACGCGTTGAAAAGAAGTAGTAACTTCCGCTCTATTAGATAGGGAATGTGGAATAGTGGAACCCACAAACTAATATCAGAAGTGAATTCACCTTGGAGCATACCTTGTAATGAGGTTCGTTGGTCGCGTTAAGACATAATAAAGTGATAAATAAGGATGGCACCGCGAAATATATTCGCTCCTTGGCCATCTTTTTATATTTTTTGGAGACTAACTATTAAAAAACAATAAGAATTTTACAAATGTTTGTTCCTTAGAAAATTTAAGCGTTCTAAAAAGAACTCAGCATAGTGAGCTTTAAAAAAATTGACTATGTCAAATCCTACTTACAGCGAGATGGATCGTACTTAGTATTATGTGTCTCGAGGTAATAAATAACTCTTATAAGTTTCTTAGCAGCGTGGCTATCAGCGACTCGTAAGAACTTATGTCCGGTTACTGTCTTCTTCGCCCAATATTCCTTAAATGTTGGAGTGTGGATACAGACGGTTCGGGCAACATTCATTAAAGCATATCTCAAGTGAGATGATCCACGTTTGACCATCCTACCTCGATGACATTTAGTGCCTGATTGAGATATACCAACATCTACTCCAGCGTAAGCGATACATTGTTCAGCACTTGGAAACCTAGAGAGATCTCCAAATTCTCCTAGAATAGTGGCTAAGCTAATCGGTCCCATTCCTGGAATAGATAATGATGGAGGATTTACTTCGTAAATAATTGATTTAATCCTCTGTTCTAATTTAGATACTTCTTCGTTTACAGTTTCGTAGACGTTAAGTATAGATGGGATTTCATCTAATAAATATTTAGGTGCAATACCAATTGAATCTATTGCTGATTGCTTAATCTCCAATAGTTTGGAAGTAGAAAACTTCCTAGAAACATTATGGACAAGCGCGATATCTTCATCGGTCCATCTAGCGATTCTAGAAGGAGTCTTATACTTCCTAATAATGAACAAAGCTGTCTCGGAACGAAGTTTAGCTGTAAAAAACTTCTTAAATTCTGGGAAAGTGATGTCCAAAACGTTCGTTAACTTAACCAAGCATCTCGAACGTTGATTAACAAGAGTTTCTCTTAATCTAGTTAAACTCTTTAATGCCTCAAGATGATATACTTGTGGTTGGTAGGTCTTAGTAGCGATAGCCATTAAATACCTAGCAATCACTTGACAATCAATCTTGTCGGTCTTGGTTCTTCTAAGTGAGGTTTGTGAATGGAATCTACTCACTTGAAGTGGATTAAGTTCTATGAACTTGTATCCGTTGCTGGTAAGGAATGCCTTAATAAGCGTTCCATAATGTCCTGTAGCTTCTAAACCTATCTTTATTTTTTGGGAACAATGAAGATTGGTTAGAACCTCAAGCATCTCTTGGAATCCTTCCTTATCATTGGTAATCGTTCGTGGAGGTACGATTACCTCTCCTGTATCACCGTTTATGATGCAGAAGTCATGTTTGAATTTGGCAATGTCAATGCCCATGTAAAACATATAGTTTCACCTCCTTCGTTAATACTGTGGTCCCTTAGCTTTTATTCCTCGTAGCCTTGTGCTTGATAAATCGTCTAAGCGATAACTAACTAATTAACGATAAAAATAAAAGCTGTGGTAAGAGCCTCCAAAGACTAGTCTAAGCTAGAAAAGTATAGGTACAAATCCACAGCATATGAGTGAATTATATCATTGCTGTGAAATGAATAACTCACACGGTTCCCAAAGAAAGGAATTATAGATGAAGATCAATCAATTCTTTGGTCGAATTCTATAATACAAGGTTAATATGGAATTACTCGACAAAATTACAGAACTAAAGACAAAGATTCTTGAAGAGATCAATAATGCTAAATCTAGCCAAGAACTCAAAAATGTAACAGATACTTTTTTATCTAAGAAATCGGCATTTAATGGTTTAATGAGCAATATTAAAGATTTAGTTGGAGACGCCAAAATCGCTTTTGGTCAAGCCATGAATAAAGCTCGTAATGAACTTAATGAAGCTTTAAAAGCTAAACAAGAATCTCTTAGAGAAGAAGAAATTGCTAAAAAACTCGCTAGTGAATCAATTGATATCACTCTTCCAGCCAGCAATGAACAAATGGGTGGCATTAACCCGTTCCATCTTATTACGGATGAAATTATCGATATCTTTGTATCTATGGGTTACGAAGTAAAAGAAGGACCAGATGTTGAAACTGATTACTTTAACTTCGAAAGAATGAATATTCCATCAAACCATCCAGCTAGAGAGATGCAAGACTCTTTCTATATTACAAATACCACTCTTCTTAGAACCCATACTTCACCAGCGCAAGCTCATGTTATGGATGAAAAGAAGGGGCAACCTGTTAAAATTATCTGCCCAGGAAAATGCTACCGTCGTGATGATGATGATGTAACTCACTCTCATCAATTCGGCCAAGTAGAAGGCTTAGTCGTTGACAAAAATATTTCCTTAGCAAACTTAAAAGCAACTCTCGAACTCTTCTTAAGAAGAATGTTTGGTGAAAAAAGAGAAGTTAGATTCCGTGGCTCCTATTTCCCATTCACTGAGCCAAGTGTTGAAGTTGATATTTCTTGTATGAATTGCCACGGAAAAGGCTGCCCAACCTGTAAGGGAACTGGTTATATTGAAATCCTTGGTGCAGGTATGGTTCACCCACATGTTCTTGAAATGTCAGGTTATGATCCTAAAGAATATAGTGGCTTTGCCTTTGGCGTTGGTATCGAACGTGTTGCTATGCTTCGCTACGGCATTGATGATATCCGCCGCATATATCAAGGAGACACTCGTTTCCTTAAACAATTCAACCGCAAATAAGGAGGTCTAGAAAAATGAAAGTATCATTAAATTTAGTTAAAAAATACATTGATTTAGATGGTTTAACTCCAGAAGTTATCGCCGATAGACTTACTTTTGCAGGCGTTGAAGTTGAATCTATTTCTCATTTAGCAAGTGGTTCTAAACTCGTTGTTGGTGAAGTATTAACTTGTGAAAATATGCCAGATAGCGATCATCTTCACTTAACTACTGTTAATGCCGGTCCTAAATATGGTGTTCTTCATATCGTTTGTGGTGCGCCTAATGTCCGTAAAGGCTTAAAAGTTATTGTGGCAGTGGATGGCTGTGTCCTTCCAGGTGGCACAATTAAAAGTGGCTCCATTCGTGGACATGTTTCCGAAGGAATGCTTTGTTCCTTACTCGAACTTGGTGTAGACGCTAAATACTTAAACGAAGAGCAAACTAAAGGTATTGAAGAACTTAAAGTGGGAAACCCAGGTGATGAAAACGTCCTTGAATTATTAGGGTTAGATGATGTCATCTTAGACTTAAAATTACTCGCTAATAGAAGTGACTTATATAGTGTTAAAAATGTTGCTAAAGAACTTGAAACATTATTTGACCGTAAAGCTCACTTTGATACATATGAAGAAGTTAAAGGAGATAAAAACGAAATCGAAGTTAATTCTTTAACTCCAAATTGTCCTCAATTCTCCTTAATGGTGGTTAAAGGTATTAAAGTTAAAGAATCACCAGATTGGATGAAAGAAGCTCTCCGTTCTAGTGGAATCCGTTCCATCAATAATATCGTAGATATTGGTAACTACGTTATGCTTTTAACTGGTCAGCCATTACATATGTATGACCTTGATAAATTACCAAAGAAAGAACTCATTGTAAGAGATGATTTAGAAGGTGATTTTGTCGCTTTAGATGAAAAGACATATAAACTCCAAAAAGGTGATATCACTATAACATCTGACTCTAAAGTAATGTGCTTAGGTGGCGTTATGGGTTCACTTGAATGTGCGATTGATGAAAATACGAAAAATGTTGCCGTAGAAGCCGCTAACTTTAATTTCGCTTCTATTCGTCGTACATCCACTCGTTTAGCGCTTGTTTCGGATTCCTCTCAACGCTTTGTTAAAGGAATCAATCCAAACCAATATAACGAGGTTATGTCCCTCACATTAGCCTTGTTAAAAGATTTATGTGAAGCCAAAGAAAACTCTAGTGTTAACACCTATTTGAAAGAAGAATATAAGCCACTTACCTTATCTTCTTCCTGCACTTATATTAATAAAAGACTTGGTACATCCTTTGATCATTCTTTAATTAAAGAAACCCTTGAAAAAGCCTTTATTAAAGTAACTGAACTCGATAATGATAAATTCACTGCCTTAATCCCAGATAATCGAATTGACATCAATTCTGAAGCGGATTTAAGCGAAGAAGTTATTCGTATCTTAGGTTTTGATAAGATTGTTTCCACTCTCCCAGAAATTAAGTTATCGGTTGGTGGACTTGATCCAAATGTTAACAATAAACGTATTGTCCGCTCATACTTAAGAGGTATTGGCCTTGATGAACAATTAACCTACACTTTAGTGGATGAAAAAGAAGCTCAAGATTTATCCTTCTTTAAAGTGGAAGAACCTTATAAAGTAATGAATCCATTAACTGATGAAAGAGAATACGTTAGAACTAATGTTCTTCCATCCTTAATGAACGCTCTTATTTATAATATCAACCACGGCAATAATAACGTCTCCTTCTTCGAGGTTAGTGATATCTTTAGTGAAGGTGGAGTTAAACATATCCGTTTAGGCGTTGTCTTATATGGAAATAAACTTAGAAGAGGTAAACTTGTTAGTGAACCATATAGTTTCTATGATTTAAAAGGTATCGTTGAAGGTTTACTTAACCTTTATAGTATCGATAATAAACGCGTCTTAATTGAAAGAAGCACTAATAAAGATCTTCACCCAGGTAAATCCGCTTTAGTGAAAGTGGATAATAAACCTCTCGCCGTCTTTGGTGAACTTCATCCATTTGCCTTAGAAAGATATTCTTTAAAAGAACCAGCTTATGTTCTTGAAATGGATTTAGACGTTTTATTCAGCATTAAAACTGGTCAAAAGAAGATGTCAGAATTATCTAAGTTCCCACCAGTTAACCATGACCTCGCTTTAGTGGTTAAAAAAGGAATTACCTCAGAAGAAATCATTAAAGAAATCTATAAAGTTAACCGTGAACTTATTAAAAACGTCGAAGTCTTTGATGTTTATGAAGGAAGCCATATGAAAGAAGGCTATTATTCTTTAGCCCTCTCCTTAACCTATTCTAGCTTTGAAAAGACTTTAGTAGCAGAAGAGGTTTCTTCATTAGAAGAAAGTATCATCAAAGCGTTAGAATCTAAATTTGGAATTGAGTTAAGAAAATAATGCGTTTAGAAGTTAATAAAATTCCTCATACAAAAGAACTTACTTTAAAAGAAGTAGTAGTTTTAGATAAGGAAAAATATCCTTCTATCTTCCCTCTTAATGACATTGAAAGTGTCGATGTTATTGCTACTGCGCATAAATATGAAGACTTTGTAAATTTGGATCTAAAAATAAAAGCTAAAGTTACTTTGATTTGCTCTTATTCTTTAAAACCTTTTAACACTACTTTACATGCTAGCGATAACCTTAACTTTGCTTTCTATGAAGACGATGCAGAAGACGACATCCTTTTATTAAAAGGAAACATCTTAAATCTTGATGAATATATCTATGATTTAGTGATAAGCGCTATCCCGCTTAAACCAATCGCTCCTAACGCGAAGAAGCCTGAAAGTGGGGATGGTTACCGTGTTATATCTTCCGATGAATTTGAATTAGAACAGAAAGAAAACGGTAATTCTAAATTCGATAAACTCAAAGATTTGGATATAGATTAGTAGTTTTTACTCTTTTAGAAGTGCTACCACAAAACTACTAATTGTGTACTAAAACTTACAAAAATAAAACTAAGTTTTATCCTTAATAGTCTCATCAATCGATGAGGCTTTTATTTTTCATACAGTGTCAAAAATTATATAAATTTCTAATAGAAAACTAATTAACGAATTCATATACTATAACTACCTTGTGGGAGAAAGTGGAGTAAAGTGGAATGTTTTTCGGATCCTTTGAACATAATCTAGATGATAAAGGCCGTCTCGTCCTTCCTTCTAAATTTAGAAGTGAACTCTGTGAGAAGCTTTATATTCTTCGTGGATACGAAGGTTCTTTAACCATTTATAAAGAAGCCGAATTCAATTCTTACTTAGCTAAATTATCTTCTCTCCCATACACTTCTAAGAACAACCGTGATATCGTTCGTATTGCTTTATCTAGTGTCTTTGAACTAAACATTGATAAACAATATCGAATCCAAATCCCGGCGCAACTTTTAAACAAATATTCCATCTCTAAAGAAATCGTTATTGTAGGAGTTATCGACCATATTGAAATCTGGAACAAGGATAAATGGGACGAATATAACTCTCTTAACGAAAAAGAATTCGAAGCTAAATCCGAGGCTTTACTTAATGAATAAAGAGCACGTTACTGTTTTATTAAATGAAGCTGTTGATGGCTTAAATATAAAAAAAGACGGAATATATGTTGATTTAACCTTGGGTAGAGGTGGCCACTCTAGTTTAATTCTTTCAAAACTAAATAAGTCTGGTCACTTATATGCTTTCGATAAAGACATTGAAGCAATTAATAAATCCCAAGAAGTCTTAGAAAAAATAGGTAATAACTTCACTCTTATCCATAGCGACTTTAGAAATTTAACTGAAGAACTTCAAAAACTTGGAGTTAATAAAGTTGATGGAATCATTATGGATTTAGGAGTGTCTTCCCCTCAATTTGATGACGCTAGTA
The DNA here is from genome assembly GCA_902787955.1 of uncultured Erysipelotrichaceae bacterium. Classification (GTDB taxonomy): domain Bacteria; phylum Bacillota_I; class Bacilli_A; order RFN20; family CAG-826; genus Fiminaster. The sequence goes on along the minus strand of CADAIJ010000009.1, from coordinate 60,747 downwards.
GAGGTTTCTCTTATCGTAACGAATCTAGACTCGATATGAGAATGGATCAAGAACAAGAATTAAGCGCGTTTGAAGTAGTTAACTCATATTCACTTAACGAATTAACCAGAGTTTTCCGCGAATATGGTGAAGATAAATATTCTTACCAAATCGCTAAAAATATCGTTAAACATCGCGAAAATAATCCCATTGAAACCACCTTCGATTTAGTGGAAATCATTAAGGAAAGTAAGCCTCAAAAAGAACTTCAAAAGAAGGGACATCCTGCTAAACAAATCTTCCAAGCTATTCGTATTGAAGTTAACGATGAATTAGGTGCCTTAAAAGAGGCAATTGAACAAGGTTTAACTTTGTTAAATGCTTCAGGAAGATTTGTTATAATTTCCTTCCATTCCTTAGAAGATAGAATCGTTAAAAACGAATTCTTAAAGGTCTCTAAAGTCGAAGGAAATAGACATAATGTTTATTCTCTTCCTAGTGAAGAAGATGAAGCTAAATTTAGATTAATTTCCCATAAAGTTATTCTTCCTAGTGAAGAAGAGATGGAAGTTAATCCACGTAGTAAAAGCGCGAAAATGCGCATCTTAGAAAAGAAATGAAAGGAGCAAAATTATGAAAGATAAACTTACTAAACATAACCGTAAGCCATCATATTTTATGTACCGTCGCCTTTTCATTATCTTAATCATCTCTTTAGTTGTTTTAACCGCATTTGCTCTCCCAATAACTATTTCATTAGTTAAAGGATTCTGAGCCTAAAAGAACCTAAAATAGTACAAATTTCCTTTTTCTTTTTAAAAGAAAATGTTGCTAGCAAACTTTTACGAATTATAATATATGCGTGAACATATAGGGATTTTTAAGTACGTATGGAAAAGCCAAGTGCCGTAATTGAGATAACTAGCAGTGCAATAAAACTTGTCACTGGTTTTGTTGTTGATGATAAACCAGCGGTTATTTATACCCGTTCAATTCCTGCTAGTGAATTCGTGAAAAATGGCGAAATCATTGATTATGGCGGCCTTACTAACGCAATCGCATCTTTTAAACAAATTAGTGATCCAGAAGCTCGCTTACGTTTATCAATCACAGACGCCACAATCATTTTCCCAGCGATCGGTTTTGAAATATTCCAATCCGATAAAATCACTAATGTTGTTTCTACTTCATCTTTAGTGCAACACTTAGATATTCAAAACGCTATTTCTCTTGTGCAAAAAGAAACTGTCTCAAATGGCTCTGATATATTAGATATTATTCCTGCAGCGTTCCTTCTTGAAGGAAATAGACAATTTATCGCTCCTCCAATCGGAGAAAAATCTTCCTCCATTGCGATACGCGCTTACGTTCACACTCTTCCACGTAGACTCATAAGCGACTACACCCGTGTCGTTGAGTCCGCTGGTATACATGTAAAAAGAAGTGTTGTTTCTAGTTACGCTTTCACTGAAGCAATTAAACGCGAAACAGATATTAAACCAAACTATATCCTTGTTGATATGGGAGAAGATATTACAACCTTCACTCTCGTCGGTTCTCATTTCCCAATTAATTCAAGATATATGTTCTATGGCAATATCACTTTAAGAGAAAGAGTGGCCACTGAATTTAATATCGATAAACTCAAAGCTAAAGAACTTCTCGATTGTTATGGCTATAGCACAACTAAAAATGACTTCTATCCAAATATCGTTGAAGTAGAAACTGAAGATGGTGGACATTATGGTTACACCGAAAAAGATTTACGAAATGTTATTTCAAATTTTATGGAAGAATATTTCAAATCATTCGATGTCGCTCTTCAAACCTTACTTGGTGATTATCCAGATGATGTTAAAAAGACACTTCCACTTGTCTTCACTGGCGAATTATCTAAACTCCTCGGTTTTGATAGGTTCGCTAAATCCCGTTATTCTGACTACGCCTCAATTGAATTTTATTCCCCAAAACATATCGGCTTACGTGACGCAAGCTTAGGCGCTATTACAGGTGCCCTCTATCTCAGTAGTGGTTACCGTGGATCACTTAGTGATCAAAGAGCCAAAGTTAGTCAAGTAAGTAGAGAAAACCCTTCTAAGAAGTAAAGGAGCAAGAAAATTATGAATTATGATTTAGATAATTATGAACCAGTAGCTCGTATCGTTGTTATCGGTGTCGGTGGTGCTGGTAATAACGCTGTTAATAGAATGATTGATGAAGATATTTCATCCGTCGAATTTTACGTTGCAAATACAGATAAACAAGCTCTTGCTACTTCCAAAGCCACGAATAGATTAGTTTTAGGGGATGAAATTACTAAAGGTTTAGGAGCAGGTGGTATGCCAGATGTTGGTCAAGCCGCTGCTGAAGCTTCTATCGAAGATATTAGAAATATCGTTAGAGGCGCTAACATGGTCTTTATCGCCGCAGGTATGGGTGGAGGTACCGGTACAGGTGCAGCCCCAATTATTGCCCGCGTTGCGAAAGAAGAAGGCGCTTTAACTGTAGCAATTGTTACCCGTCCATTTGGATTTGAAGGTAAAAGAAGAATTGCTAACTCCGTTGAAGGTTTAAATGAACTTAAAGAAGCAGTTGATTCAATTATTGTTGTTTCAAACGATAAATTACTTATGGTTAATGGAACAAGCGCGATAAGCGAAGCTTTCTCCGAAAGTGACCGCGTCCTTGCTCAATCTGTTAAGACCGTTACTGATTTAATCTTAATGCCTGCCGTTATTAACCTTGACTTTGCTGATGTCCGTAACACCTTACAAAATAGTGGGGTGGCTTTAATCGGATTTGGTATGGGCCAAGGTCCAAATAAAGCTCAAGACGCTGCTAATAACGCTATCACATGCCCACTTCTTGAAACAGGTATTGCGGGTGCTAGACGCGCTATATGCGCTGTTACCTGTGGTCCAAACGTTTCACTTTATGAAGCTCAAGACACTGTTGAAAGAATTATTGAAGCAGCTGGAGACACAATTGATATTAAATTTGGCGTTTCAATTAATGACCAACTTAGCGATCAAATTTTAGTGAGTGTTATCGCTAGTGACTTTGCCGAAGAATTTGACTTCCAAGCCACCGCGCCAACTGGACAATTTAATTTCCATCGTCCAAGAATCACTCCAAATACTGGCGATAGTTTAGTCCTTAATACTCCAGAAAACACACCTGAAGTTAAAGAGGAAGAAACTAAAGAAGAGGAAACCGAGGATTCTAAAAAAGAACCAAATCTCCAAGAAGAAGATTTCAATTCCTCCTTCCTTCCAGAATTCTTAAAATCAAAAAATATCGAATAATTCGTTTATAGATATTTAATTTGCTAAGACGAAGACACGTTTCTAACAAACTTAGCGAGATGAGGATGGTGAAAGCTCATCACTTAGTTAGAAATATCACTTCTGAGCACGCTAGCTGAACTAAAAGTAAGCTAACCGCTTCTCCCGTTAAAGAGAATATAAGTGCTATATACAGTGTATATAGAATTAAGGTGGTACCGCGATAACTCGTCCTTAAATAAGGGGGAGTTTTATTTACTTAAAAAGGAGACTTTATGGAACTCAAGAAAACATTATTAATGCCAAAAACCAACTTCGAAATGAGAGGTAATTTAGCTCAAAAAGAACCGAAGTTAATTGAAAAATGGTATGAAGAACATCTCTATGAAAACTTATTAAAAAATCGTGAAGGCGCTAAAGAATACTCTTTCCATGATGGCCCACCATACGCTAATGGTGATATTCACTGTGGTCACATGCTTAATCGTATCTTAAAAGACTTTATCGTTAGAGAAAAAACGATGGAAGGATATATAGTTCCATTCATTTTTGGTTTTGATACACATGGTCTTCCAATTGAAAACCAAGTCATTAAACAAGGTGTTAATCGTAAAACAACCCCACCTGATGAATTTAGAGAGAAATGTAGACAATATGCTTTAACTCAAGTTGCTCATCAATCAGAACAAATTAAGCGTTTAGGTGTTGTAGGGGATTTAGCTCACCCATATTTAACTTTAAACCGTGAATTTGAAGCTCATCAAATCGAAGTCTTCGCTAAGATGGCTTTAAGAGGTTTAATTTATAAAGGTTTAAAACCAGTTTATTGGTCTTGGTCAAGTGAGTCCGCTTTAGCGGAAGCTGAAATCGAATATAAAGATGTTAAGTCTTATTCCATATATGTTGCCTTTGATATTTTAGATGGTAAAAATGTCCTTCCAAATGACGCTAAAATCGTAATTTGGACTACTACTCCTTGGACTCTTCCATCTAACTTAGCAATAAGCGCTAATCCAAAATTCACCTACGGCTTATATGAAACTAATTTAGGTAAACTCGTCTTCTTAGAAGAATTTGAAGAAAGATTAGTCAAAGAATTAGGCTTAACTACTTGTAATTTACTTAAAGAATTTAAAGGACAAGACTTCGAATTTATTAAAGCTAAACACCCATTCTATGACCGTGAATCTGTTGTTATTTTAGGTGAACACGTCACAAATGAAACTGGTACTGGTTTAGTTCATACCGCGCCTGGTCTTGGTGCAGACGACTATGTCGTATGTCAAAAATATGGTATCGAAGTTTATTGCCCAGTCGATGATCATGGTAAACTTACCGCTGAAGTTGGACCTGAACTTGCTGGCTTATTCTATGAAGATGCTAACTTAAAAGTTCTCGAAATCTTAACTAATAACAAACACTTATTAAAACAAGAAGAAATTGTTCACGCTTATCCTCATGACTGGAGAACAGGAAAACCTCTTATCTTTAGAGCGACACCTCAATGGTTCTGTTCTATTTCTAAAATTAAAAACGAATTACTAGAAGAAGTTGAAAAAGTTAACTGGGTTCCAGCCTGGGGTAAAGATAGAATGACTAACATGATTAAAGATCGTGTTGACTGGTGTATCTCCCGTCAAAGAATCTGGGGTGTACCAATTCCAATCATCTATGCCGAAGATGGAACTCCAATCATTGAAAAAGAAATCTTTGATAATATTGTAAGAATCTTCCTTAAGGAAGGTAGTGATTCCTGGTTTAGAAATGACGCTTATTATTTCCTCCCAGAAGGATATAAAAACGAACATTCTCCAAGCGGCAAGTTCACTAAAGAAAAAGATATCATGGACGTCTGGTTTGACTCCGGAAGTTCCTTTAACGCTGTTATGGTTGAAGGCGGTCATTCCTTCCCATGTGATTTATATTTAGAAGGTAGTGATCAATATCGTGGTTGGTTTAACTCTTCTTTAATCGTTTCCACAGCTTGCTACAATAAAGCCCCTTATAAGACTGTTGTTTCTCATGGTTGGGTTTTAGATGAAAAGAGCGAAAAGATGTCTAAATCTAAAGGAAACGGTATTGACCCAATTAAAGTCGCTAACGTTTATGGCGCCGATATCTTGCGTCTTTGGGTCGCCACAGTTGACTATCAACAAGATGTACCACTTTCTGATGGCTTAATCGCTCAAGTAGCTGACCAATATCGTAAGATTCGTAATACCTTTAAGTTCTTACTCGGTAACTTAGCTAATGGTGAAGAATCTAAATTTGATCCTATTAAAGATAAAGTTGACCATTTAGAAGCAGTGGATACTTTTATCCTTGCTAACTTAGAAAATCTTAAGAATAGCGTTTTAGATGCTTATGATCATTTTGAATTCGCTAATGTCATTTCTAAAATTATGACTTTCTTATCAACTGATTTATCTAGTTTCTACTTAGATATTGGTAAAGATATCCTTTACTGTAACGCTAAAGATTCACTTAGAAGAAAGATGATGCAAAACGTTATCTTTGAAGTAAGTGATACTTTAATGAGATTACTCGCTCCAATCCTTCCATTTACAATGGAAGAAGTATACGCAAATATGCCAACCTATGATGGTAGAAACGTTGCTTTACTTGATCTTCCAAAACGCTCAAATAGATTCGATAGCAGTGTTTTAAAAGATTACCGTGAATTCTTAAACTTAAGAAATGACGTTAATAAAGCTATTGAAGAAATTAGAACTAAAGGTGAAGTTGGTTCTGCTCAAGAAGTTGATTTAACTATTCCAAATAGTGACTTACTTAAAAAGTATGGTTTAGATCAAAACACCGAAGAACTTGCGCGTTTATTCATTGTTTCTAACGTTCAAGTTGGTGATAAATTGATGGCAAAACGCACCAGCGGTGAAAAGTGTCCACGTTGTTGGAACTATGTTTCTCACCTTGAAAAAGTTGATGAAGAAACATGTGTCTGCCATCGCTGCTATGAAACATTATTAGGAAAATAAATTATGGACAAAATTAAACAATTCTTACTTAGCATGAAAACTAAAGAATTCTGGAAAGAGTTTTTCCGTTCTTTAGTGTGGTTAATGGTGTTAATTTTTGTTATCGATATTGTTTCAAAATGGATTATTCAAAATAACTTAACTCCAGGACAAAAAGTTGATTTTATTCCTGGCTTTATTAGTTTTACTCTTTCTTATAATCTAGGTGCATCATTCGGAATGGGTAGCGATGGATCAATTCCATTTAGAATCCTTTGGATTTCTATCTCTGTTATTATGTCAATCGCTTTAGTTTTTGTATATGTTAAAAACTATAAGAAACTCGCTAAAAGCTATAAGGTTGCTCTTGCTTTAATGATTGCAGGGGCAGTTGGTAATATGATTGATCGTTGCTTCTATTGGAACGCGATTGTTGGTTTTGATGGAGTTATCGACTGGATTTCTATCTCTTTCTTCCCACCTATCTTTAATATTGCTGATTCATCCTTAGTTATCGGTGCAGCAATTTTACTTGTTCTCTTTATTATTGAACTTGTTAAAGAAGGTATTGAAAAAGGTAAAAGAGGCGAATATAAGTATTCTCCTAAAGAACTTGAAGCCCAACTAAATAACAAGAAAAAAGATGAAAATAAGGGAGAACCTATAGAAAATTCGACTGATGAAGAATCTTCCAAAGAAGAAGAAAATCATGTCGAAGAACCAGTTAATGACGATAATGAATAATATCTTAGTTGACGAAAATAATATCAACAAAAGACTCGATAAGTTTTTAAGTGAAACTCTCGAATCTTTTTCTCGTTCTAAGATTCAAACTTACATTGATGAAGGTTATATCCTTGTTAATGGAGTTATGAAAAACGCTTCATATAAATTATCTTTAAATGATGTAATATCTTTCAAAGAGTTTCCTAAGGAAACTAGTGATTTAGTTTCTGAAAAAATGGATATCGATATTATCTATGAAGATGAATACTTAATGGTTATTAATAAACCAGTTGGCTTAGTTGTTCATCCAGGTGCAGGAAATACTCATGGAACACTTGCTAATGGTCTTAAAGCTTATAGCGATAACTTAAGCACAAATAACGGCGATTTCCGTCCTGGTATTGTTCATCGAATAGATAAAGATACTTCTGGTTTGCTTGTTGTCGCTAAAACAAACGAAGCTCATGAATTTCTTTCTTCTCAACTCGTTGATCACACCCTTGGAAGAAAATATATGGCACTTGTGATGGGAAATTTCACTGAAGATGAAGGCAAAATCATCGCTCCAATTGGCCGAGATAAAAACGATCGTAAGAAAATGGCAGTGGACCTAATCCATGGAAAAGACGCTGTTACATACTTTAAAGTTATTAAGCGCTACAAAGACTGCACTTTGATTGAATGTTCATTAGAAACTGGCCGTACTCATCAAATTAGAGTTCATTTAAATTACATCAATCATCCTCTTGTCGGAGATAATTTATACGGAAAAGGTAATAAGCGTATTTATGATAAGGGCCAATTATTAACCGCTTATAAAATAAGTTTTATTCATCCTAAAGATAAAAAAAGGAGAGAATATGAAGTTCCTCTCCCAAAATTCTTCTTAGATGTATTAGCTACTCTTCGTTAACAAATAAATTCTTATAATTAACGAAATTCTTCTTAATAATCTTATCGAGTTCTTCTTTACCGAATTTAGCGAGGAACTCTTTTGCTACTAAGTCGACTTTTTCAGAAGCACCATGAGGTATTTCAATACCATATTTTGCACTGATTTCCTCCATTTTCTTTAAGAAGGAATAACGAGCAATAATAGAAGAAACTGCAACACTAGGATATTTACTTTCACCTTTAGTTTTAAAAGTAATTCCAGTTTGAAGTGATTTTGTTCCTTTTAAGTAAGCATAATATTTTTCTGGCTCACAGAATTGATCGACATAAAGATTTTCAACTTCAGGATATTTTTCTTTAAGGGCAAATAAGACTTTATTATGGAGGATAGCTTTAATTGCATTCATATTTGCACCTTTTTCGACGAATTGATTATATTTTTCGTTATCCAAGCAAACATGAACGTATTTTATACGTTTCGCTAAAATAGGAGCGATTCTTTTAATTTCAATATCGGATAAACGTTTAGAATCATCCACACCGATGGATTTGAGATAAGTGATATCTTCTTTTTTAACGCGAGAGGCTACGACAACAACTGGACCAAACAAATCACCAGTGCCAACTTCATCAGAACCAATTTGCAAGTCTAAATCAATCCAGTTGGCTTTTGTGCCTTCTCTTTTAATCTTTAATTCTTTTAGTTCAGCGGTATCGTCCCATTTCTTGGCTTCCGCTAATGCGCCCTTACCACTGAAAAGAACTTTATTAGTTTCTTCTTCATCTTTGGTTCGATAAATTGTGATATTGATATCGTTATATTTAGCAAAAAAGACGATGTATTCGCCACTATTATTTTGTGAGTATTGAGCATAAAAATCCGTGATATTTTCTACCACGTTTTTACTTACGTTGATAGTTGCCATCTCTATGCCCATAGATTATTTTCATTATAAAGAAATTTGTTATTTTTTTCTATATTTCAATGATAATTTTTTTCAAAAAGTCCCATCTAATCGACTTCTTATATGAAATTTTTTATGTAATTTTTTTACATAATGTTATAATCCTAACTATGCAGAACACTTTAATCACTTGCCTTCCTATTAAGAATTCTTCTGGCAAGGCAATTCTTGAATATAAATTAGAGGTGTAAATGGAAAGTTTTATTTTTTCTATATATGCAATTTTGTTTCTCTTTTTTCCAATAATGTTTTACTATTCCTTGGCATATGTTTTAGTATTAGGAAACAAACCAACAAAAAACAATGTGTCTTTTCACAAAAAGAACTTTTTAGCGATTTTCAGTTTTGAATTAAAAAAGAGACTTAACTTGAATGATGATACTCCAATCAAATTCTCTTTTGTGTTTTATTTGGTTTTAGGAATAGTTTATTATTCTATTTCAGTTTCGCTTATTGTATTATCAATAATCTTTTATTTTGAACGTATCTTTGTTGTTCCAGGTGTAATTATAGATATATTTTTCATTATCTTCGTGTTTGTGTTTATTGAGTTGCGCGATCGCGCGCTAAAACTAGTTGATACAAGTTATGAAGTTTTTGATGGAAAGATAGTGAGAGGGAAGAAAGTATATTTCAATGGAGATGCATCAATTTTTTATAATGTGTCTTCTATTTTTGGCATTCTTTTTAATCTTATTTTCATTTTTTTAATAATAAATTATGGTTTGTCAAAAGAATCTATATTTTCTGCCGTTTGTTTTTTGTTGATTGATCCCATTTTTATTTACGTTTGGTATCTCTTTTTAAAAGGTTGTTATTCGTATTACATATTATTTGATAATAACCACTTGCTCGTGAAAAAGATGATTGGAAAGGCAAAAACTGTAGATTTATCAAAAGTAAATCTCATAGAACCAACATTAGTTCTTTTACCCACATTTAAGAAAAAACAAACAACCAAGATACAAGGGTATATTCTTTTTGAAAGCAGTGCAAAATATGTGGTTGTTCCTAGAAATGAAGAAATGGATAAAATCGTCAAATCTGTCTGCGAAATCAAAAGAATTGAATACAAAGATATTTTTAAAAAACCATTCATTAAATTGTAAATTTTTTTAAATATTATTGGTTTTATATTGAAATAACCATAATATAATCAATTATTTGAAAAGCGACTTTAAAGAAATCATTGCAACTTAGTGTTATAATCCTAACTATGCTAGACATATATGCAACTTTAGAAATCAAACAAGTCTTGGATAATATTTCATTTTTTGCTCGTGGTGAAATCGCTAAAGAAAGAATCGAAAACCTTAAGATGTTATCGAATCTTAATGAGGCAAAACTTGAGAGCCAAAAACTTGATGAGATGATTATCTTAAATTATCGACATGGCGAGCTTCCAATCGAAGTTTCTTTTAACTTATCTAACTATATTGATTTCGCTAAAAAAGGAGGAATACTAACTCCTCTTGATTTAGACCATGTTGCTTCAGATGTCTTAACTTGCTTAAAAATTAATAACTATTTTAGAAAAATCGAAAGATCTAAATATCCAATCATCATTGAAATTGTGGATAAGCTTTTCGATTTAACCGATTTAGAAAAATCTATTCATCGAGTTATCTCACCTAATTTAACTATCTTAGATGATGCTTCTCCTGAATTAGCAAGAATTAGAAGACAAATTTATGTTAAAGAAGATGATCTCCGTAAACTCACTTTATCTTTAGTGAACCGCTACAAAGATAACCTTAATGAAGCAACTTATACGATTAGAGGAGATCACTTTGTTCTTCCTGTTAAAACCTCAGATAAAAGTAAGATCCCAGGTATTATTCATGATATTTCTGATTCCGGAATGACCACTTTTATTGAACCTGCACCTTTGGTGGAACTTTCTAATAACATCTTTATTCTTAAAAATAAGGAAAAAGAAGAGATAACTCGTTTATTAAAAGAACTAACTCAAAAAGTAATTAGTTTAGAAGAACAAATTGTCACAAATAACGTTATCATCGCTGAACTTGATTTCTTAAACGCTAAAGCAAAATACGCGATTGAAAATCAAATGGAAGCTCCTGATTTTGTTGAAGATGAAAGAATTATTGATTTTGAAAATGCTCGTCACCCATTAATTAATAAAGATGTGGTGGTTCCTAATACTTTTTATCTTGATAAGACTCAACGTTTAATCGTTATCTCTGGTCCTAATGCTGGTGGTAAAACTGTTGCTTTAAAAACACTAGGTCTTCTTGTCATGATGGCGGAGATGGGTTTAGCTTTACCAACATCTAAAAAAGCTAGATTATCATTCTTTCCTAAGATTTTTGCCGACATTGGCGATAATCAATCTTTAAGTGATAATCTTTCTACTTTCTCCGCTCATATCTCAAACATTTCTCGTATCACTCACTTTGTGAGTCCGAATGATTTGGTCTTAATTGATGAACTTGGAACAGGCACCTCTCCAAAAGAAGGAGAAGCTATAGCAATCTCAGTTATTGAATTCTTATTTAACAAAGAATGTTTTGCCTTAATTTCATCTCACTTTGATCAAGTTAAAGAGTATGCTTATTCAAAAGATGGCATCGTTAATGCAATGATGATTTTCGATGACACTAAACTTCTTCCTACTTATAAACTTCATATCGGTCTTCCAGGTCGAAGTTATGGTTTAGAAATGGCAAAAAGATATCATCTTGATGAAGATATTATTAAATCAGCAAAAAAACGTTTAGCAAGAAATAAGAAAACCGATATCAATGACACAATCGAAAAACTTAACAAATTAATCTTAGAAAACGAAGAACTTAAAGAATCTTTAAAAGAAAAAGAAAGACTAAATGCGATTAAAGAAACTGAACTCAAAAACAAAGAAGAGAATTTAAATGATAAAAAAGAGAATCTTCTTAAAGATGTTGAAGAGACGAGAGAGAAATTAATCGAAGAAGCCAAAGAACAAATAAAAGACGCTTTACGGGTGCTTTCAAATCCAAAAGTAACTCAAAAAGAATTACTCGCTGCTAGAGAAGAATTAGATGAGATTATTAAGGAAGAAGAATTTGAACTTTCTAATGAAAACCTTAACCTTGGAGACTACGTTAAAGTCGAGGGTCTCGGCTTAATGGGAAAAATTGTCTCAATTAAAGGGGATAATTTAAATCTCATTACCAGTGAAGGAATGACCTTAAAAATTGATCGAAATAAAGTTAAAAAGACTAATGAAAAACCACATAAAGTAATTCAACCAAGTTCAGTGGATAAAATGGTTAAAATCAAAAGTGATGTTAAGCTTGAACTCAATATTATTGGAGAACATATTGATGAGGCCAAAGACCATTTAGCGAAATATCTTGATGACGCTAGACTTAAACATTTTAAGACAGTTCGTATTGTCCACGGAAAAGGCTCAGGCGCACTTCGTAATCTAGTTAGAGATTATTTAGCAAAATGTTCATTTGTCGAAGAATTCCATTCTGCTGGCTATTATGATGGAGGCGACGGAGCGACCGTTGTTACTTTGAAATGACTGAAAAAGTAGAAAAAGCCATTCCTCTTCTTCCTCATTCTCCAGGTGTTTATCTAATGAAAAACAAGGATGACAAAGTCATCTATGTTGGAAAAGCTATCAATCTATATAACCGTGTAAGTCAATATTTTCTTCGTCCTCAAGTAGGTAAAGTCGCCAAGATGGTGGAAAATGTCGACCATTTCGAAACGATTCTAACTAAAACAGATAAAGAAGCATTTCTTTTAGAAGAAAACCTAATTCACACTTATTATCCTCGCTACAACATTCTTCTTAAAGATGGAAAGCATTATCCTTATATTGCTTTAAAAAAGAAAGGCGATCCATATTTAAAAATCGCTAGAAGCAATAATGATAAAAGAAGTGAATATTATTATTTTGGACCTTTCTCAACTTCATCATATGCTTATGAAGTAATTAATCTTTTAAATAAACTATTTCCTACTCGTAAATGTCGCACTATCCCTAAAACTCCATGTCTTTATTACCATATGGGAATGTGTTTAGGTCCTTGTATAAATAAGATTGATCCTCAAAAATATGAGGAGTTATATAATAAAATCCGCGATTTCTTAAATGGAGATACCCAAGAAATCAAAGCTAAGCTCAAACTCGAAATGGAAGAATATTCAAATAACCTCGAGTTTGAAAAAGCCGGGGAAATCGCTAAAACATTAAAAGCAATTGAACATATTACTTCCTTCCAAGGTGTTGAAGATAAAAATAGAGTATCTCGAGATGTTTTTGCCTACACTTCTCGAAATGGTTATCTTTCTTTAGCGTTACTCACTTATCGAAGAGGTATTTTACTTGGAAAAGAAGCCTTTATCTTAGAAGAATTTGGGGACAATATCGAACAGATTACTAACGCAATTCTTCATTATTATTCCACTCATGATTTGCCTCATGAAATCTTAATCAATATTCCAAACATTAAAGAACAAATTGAATCCATTTATGATGTAAGAGTTAATTCCATCACTAAAGGTGATCAACTTGAACTCATCGAGATGGCGTCATTAAATGCAAAAAACGCTTTAGATTCTCACTTTGTTTCCGCTCGACTTGAAGATGATAAAGTTGCTTTATTAGAAGACTTAGGACATATCATATCTATTCCAACTCCATATCGCGTTGAACTTTTTGATAACTCCCATATCCAAGGTGACTCTCCAGTTGGTGTGGCAGTGGTCTTTATAAACGGGGAACCAGTTAAAAAACTATACCGAAAATACAATATTGAGCACATGGAAAAGCGTGATGACTTTGCTTCAATGAAAGAAGTAATGCTTCGCCGCTATAAAAGAATGAAAGAAGAAGAGCAGGATATGCCTGATTTAATTCTCGTCGATGGTGGTCTTACTCAAATCCACGCTGGTAACGAAATAATTAACGAATTAGGCTTAAATATCCCAGTCTATGGTCTTTATAAAAACGATAAACACCAAACTAAAGGAATCATGGATAAAGAAGGGAATACTTATCCTATTGATAATAAATCTTTATTCTTCATGCTTGTTAGAATGCAAGATGAAGTCCATAGATTCGCTATATCTTTCCATCACGATAAACGCTCTAAATCGTTCACAAAAGGAATCCTTGATGATGTGAAAGGTTTAGGAAGTAAACGTCAGGAAATTATTAGATTAAGATATCCAAGCTTAGATTTACTAAAATCTGCTAGTTTAGAAGAACTATCCCAACTCATCCCAGAAGAAGTAGCAAAAAATCTTCTTGAAAGAATAAAAGCAGTTGAAAAAGATAGAAAATAGTTTATTATAAATAACTGCGCTTGGCCTTGTAGCTCACTTGGATAGAGCAACTGCCTTCTAAGCAGTGGGTAGAACGTTCGAATCGTTTCAAGGCCGCCATTGATTTAATTCCCTATTGAAAAATAGGGTTTTATTTTGTATTATGAAAGTGTCAAAAGGGAAACCTCTTGATAGACATGGTCTGAGGGTAAGACCTTAAAAAGAAATCCCAAACGAAGATATGGTCCGAGGGTAAGACCTTAAAAAGAAATCCCAAATGAACTTGCTTGGATATTCCAAGCTTTTATTATCTTTATGGCTAAAATTGTAGAACTAAGAAAACTATCAAAAGAGTTTTATAAAGCTTATCCTCACAATGAATTTCCAGAGATGGAAGCTAAATTAGGTAGGCCTTATGTTGTTTTACTTGTGGAAATTGATAATTTGAAATTTGCTATTCCACTAAGAACCAATATTCGTCATTCTTATTGCTATAAATTTAAAACATCTAATCGTGAAACCAAATCATCAACCGGTATCGATTTTAGTAAAGCTGTAGTGATATCAAAAGATAATTACTTAGGCAAAGAAACCGACATTAATGATAAAGAATATTTAGAATTACAAGAAAAAGCGTTTTTTATCATCAACAAATTCAAGAAATATGTATTCGACTACATTTCTTTCAAAAAGAATGGTGGAAACGAATATATAGCTAGGAGATATAAATTCTCTACGCTTAAATATTTTGATGAGTTTTTGTTAAACTAATACGATTATTAACTCCGTTACAAATTGCTAATTGAATATTAACTCCGTTACACCAAGACACTTAATAGAATTTAACATTCTGAAAACCTCAGGATGTTATTTTTTTTATCTTTATAATAATTATGGTTTCTTTATATAAAAATGTGGCACTTTTGTGACAGCCACTATGCTACTATAAAAAAGCAAAGGAGAACCTTAATATGAAAAAAGAATTACTTAATGGGTTAAGTGAAGAATTAATCGAAAAGGTTAAACATTGTAAAACCCAGGATGAATTATTAGCTTTAGCTAAACATGAAGGAATTGAACTAAATGACGAACAATTAGCCGCAGTTACTGGTGGTGGATGTACATCTGAACCTCCAAGAGGTGACAAACTAGTATGTCCAAAATGTGGATCCCATAATCCAGGATGGACCTGGTTCCCATTTTATGGTTATGAACTTCATTGTCCTGATTGCGATTATACTTGGGAGAAAAAATAATCACTCTCATGGAGAGGTATTGCTAGTTAATTTTAATTAATTATTTATCTTTTATATCGAACACTCACATTATGTGGGTGTTTTCTTTACCATAACACATATATGTGTGGCTTTATTTTTAAATTGTGTTATCTTTATTTAGAATGAAAGGAAATCTTTTATGAATATCATCGAAACAAATGAATTGACTAAGATTTACTCCGGTCGAGCAGTTGTTGATCATGTAAATATGCATATTCCTGAAGGATCCATTTATGGATTTGTTGGAGAAAACGGATCTGGTAAAACCACGATTATGCGTATGCTTACTGGTCTAGCTGAACCTTCTAAAGGTAGCTATAGTTTATTTGGTATTAGCCATAAAGATCGTAAAATCTATGGTGCTCGTAAAAATATCGCTGCGATTGTTGAAACAACTTCATTAGTCCCAACAATGACCGCTAGAGATAATATGATTTTCCAAGAAATGTATCTTGGTATCAAATTAACTGACAAAGAAAGAATGGAACTTTTAACTAAAGTCCATCTTGAATCAGTTGGCAAAAAGAAAGTTAAAAACTTCTCTTTAGGGATGAGACAACGTTTAGGTATCGCTTTAGCGCTTATCAATAAACCAAGACTCATGCTTCTTGATGAACCTATGAACGGTTTAGACCCTCAAGGTATCGCCGAATTAAGAGATTTACTTATTGAACTTAACCGTGAAGAAGGAATCACTGTTTTAATTTCTTCTCATATTCTTTCTGAACTTGAAAAGATTGCTTCAATCTATGGATTTATTTCTCATGGTAAGCTCATTAAAGAACTTACATTCGAAGAACTTCAAAATAGTTCACGCAAATCCTTATTAGTTAAAGTTGATAATATCAATCAAGCCGAAGCCCTTCTTAAGAGCCATGGCATGAAAGAACTTAATATTTCTCCAAATGGTAACATTAACATTTTTGATGATGTTGATATCGGAAGTGTTGTTACTTTATTACATAGTAATAAGATTAAAATTTTAGCGATTAAATCTTCAGACGAAAGTGTTGAAGAATTCTATCTAAACTTAATCGGAGGAGGTAATGGAAATGTTTAATTTATTCAAAGCCTTCTTATTTAAGATTAGAAAAGATTTAACTTTTAGAATCACAATGTTTATCGGTTTAGGCTTAGCAGTGATTATGAGTTTAATCTATTTTGGTATTGATAACTTAAGTGGGTCAAAAGAATTATGCACTGGTCAAAACATGCTTATTTCTTCTTTATCACCTGCTCAAAACTTTGGTATCGCTATTCCAGTTAACTTAATTTCTTTCACAGTTCTTGAGTTCACTCAAGGCACCATTAGAAATAAGATTATCGCTGGTAACTCTAAGTTAAAAATCTATGTAAGCTTATTCTTTAGTGGATTAGTTTTCACTTTAGTAATTTTAGCTGCTTACGCTGGCATTTCTTTTGGCTTAGGCTCCATTTTCGGTGGCTTTGATCCAAATGGAATGGTTTTAGCTGGTATATTCCCAGGCTTATCAAGCCCAGAATATATTCTTAAAACAATTCTTCTCACCGTTATTGTTTATACCACGATTACCTCAATAACTATCTTCTTTGCTACCACATTTAGAAGTATTGGACCATGTATCCCAGTTGTAATCATCTTTATTATGATTGCTTATTTCTCTTCATTTATCATTTCAAATGTTAATCCTGAGGCAGAACAAATTGTTAGATACATTAACCCACTTCATGCCTTAGTAGCGATATCTAATGAAGGTGGAGTTATTAGCTATCCAGACGATCGTTTTATAACTGGTATCATTGTTAATGTTGTTTATATTGCTATCTTCTTTACTGGTGGATTAGTCCTCTTCCGTACAAGAGATGTTAAGTAAAACCTATAGGAAGTCCCCTCTTTTGGAAAATTATTCCCATTTATGCGTAAATCTATTTATTCAATTAACTATCAAAACAAACTTGATGTTTTAGAAACTCAAAAGGCTATTAAATTTATTAAAGAAAGATTTGAAATCTATTTAGCTAAGAAGCTTTCTCTTTTAAGAGTGTCCGCTCCATTATTTGTTAAAAATGGCAGTGGTCTTAATGATGGCTTAAGTGGAGTGGAAAAACCAATTTCATTTGAAGTTAAAAATATTGATGATACAGTTGAAATTGTTCATTCTTTAGCGAAATGGAAAAGACAAGCTTTAGGTAAATATAACTTTGCTTTACACACTGGGCTTTATACAGATATGAATGCGATTCGAAAAGATGAAACGCTTGATTTTATGCATTCAATTTATGTTGACCAATGGGACTGGGAAGTAGTTATTTCTAATGAAGATCGTAAACTGTCCTATCTTAGAAAGATAGTTCGTAAGATTTATTCTTCTTTATATAAAGTAAGTCTAGATATTGAAAAGAAATATCCAGAGTTAAAGAATCAACTTGCAAAAGATATTGTATTTATCTCTACAAAGGAACTTGAAAAACGCTACCCAGAATTATCTCGTAAAGAAAGAGAAGACGCTATATGTAGAGAATATAAATCTGTCTTCTTATATCAAATTGGTAATAAGTTAAAAGACAAGATGCCTCATGATAGCCGCGCTGCGGACTATGATGACTGGAACTTAAATGGCGATATCTTAGTTTATAATCCACTCTATGATATGGCTTTTGAATTATCCAGCATGGGAATTCGTGTCAATAAAGATCGTTTACTCAAACAATTAAAAGCAGCAAACGAATTATCTAAAGTTGATAACCCATATTGTCAGGCAATCATAAACGATAAGATTCCTCTTACGATTGGAGGAGGTATTGGTCAATCTAGATTATCAATGTTCCTTCTTCAAAAAGCTCATATTGGTGAAGTGCAAGTCTCAATATGGGATGAGAAAGAGATCAATTCCTTAAAAGAAAAAGGCATATTCTTGCTCTAATTAATGAGACAAATTTTCCCAAAAAAGCCAGTTCTGCTGGCTTTTTTAATGAAATTCTACTCTTTTATTAACAAATAAAAAAATAGGTATACAATATCCTCCGAGGATTACAAATTATGAAAACTGCTTTATATCTCGTTCTTAAAAGCACAGAAGATGCATTCCACACTCTCGAATTATTACGTGAAGATGGCTTTAACGGTACATTAATTAATACTGAATCCATTCGTCACGCAGTTGACACCTTACCTGAAGAACACAATTTCTATACTTTAAGACATTTTGAAAAAGATGAATATTTAGCTTCTATTTTCTGTATATTTGTCGTAGAAAATGATCGAGTTGAACCTTTAAAAAAGATTATTCGTGAATCTACTGACAACTTTAAGCGCATTAAAGGGTTCATGTATACATATGAACTCAAGGATTACGAAGGCACAATTTAAATGGATATATCAATCTTTCTTTATATCGCGTGTTTTTTACTTGTCGCCTTATTATCAACACGCTTAATGAAAATTATTAAACTCCCAAACGTCACCGGTTTTATTATCACTGGTATCATTATGGGTCCTTTTGTCTTCGGATTATTATTTAATAATTTTACTTACGATAATATCGATAACAGCTCTATTTATAAATTTGTTAATTCTTTATCATGGGTTAGCCAAGTAGCTCTAGGCTTCATCGCTTTCTCAATTGGTACATCTTTTAAAAGACAAACAATTAAATCAGTTGGAAAAAGAGTGGTGGTTATTACTATTTTAGAAGCTTTAGGAGCATCTATTTTAGTTATAGCTTCTTTATTTGTTTTATACGCTATATTCCCAGATAAGATTAAAATCGAACTTGTTTTAACCTTAAGTGCGATTGCCGCTGCTACAGCGCCAGCCGCTACCTTAATGGTTATTAAACAATATCGAGCCGAAGGACCATTAGTTAATACTCTTCTTCCAGTTGTAGCTTTAGATGATGCTGCGGCTTTAATCTTATTTGCAGTCTTATTCCAAATTGCTACTAACTTAGCTGGCGGTGGAGATTTTAGTTTCTACGCTATGCTTATTAAACCATTACTTGAAATAATTATTTCTATTGCAATAGGTGCCGTTTTAGGACTTGTTATTGTCTTTATGAATAAATTCTTTAAATCAAGAAACAACCGACTTGTTATAGTGATTTTCTCTATTTTTGCCGCTTTAGGATTATATTTCTTATTCAAAAACGAATGGCTAGGTGGCTTTGAACTTTCATCCCTTCTTATGTGCATGATGGCAGGTGCGTTATACGCTAACCTACGTGAAGATTCTTACCGTACCTTCGATGTTCTTGATCGTTTCACCTCTCCTATCTATATGTTCTTCTTTGTTTTAAGTGGAGCATCATTAGATTTAAGAGTGTTCTTTAATGAAGAAGGATTATTAATCTTAGGTATCGCTGCCGTTTATATTGTTTCCCGTTTTGTTGGCAAATGGTTTGGAGCGTTCTCTGGTGCGGCACTTACTAAATGTGAACCACAAGTTAAAAAATATTTAGGTTTTGCTTTAGTTCCTCAAGCAGGTGTTGCAATTGGTTTAGCGACAAACGCTGCTAAATTATTTGGTGAAAACCCAGCCACTCAAGAAACTGGTGCCTTAGTAATGGCTATCGTATTAACTTCAACTTTAATCTATGAATTAATTGGACCATTAACCGCAAAATACGCTCTATCAAAAGCGGGCGAAATCAAAGAAGAATAGAAAATTATCTTCTCTTATTAGATTACTTTGAAAATCCCTCGAAATTGATTAATAATTATAATCAACCATTGTCATTATTAGTTAATTCAAAAGGGATTTTTATTATCTAAAAAGGAGGATTTATATTATGGCGGAAATCAAATGCCCAAATTGTGGTGAAATTATTAAACTCGATAAGAGTAGTTATGATGCTTTATTAAACGAAATTGAAAAAGATGAAGTAAATAAAAGAGTTAATGAACAAACTAAACTTATCGAAGAAAAATATAAATCTGAATTAGCCTTAGAACAAAATAAAGCTAAGCTTAACCAAGAAAAACAAATCTCTGAACTTAAATCTACTATTTCAGTACTTGAAGAAAAGCTTAAAGGTGCGGATAAAGATCTCGCTCTTGCGGTTTCAAAGGCTCTCGAATCCACTAAGAGTGAACTTAACAAAAAAGAACAAGAAATTGTTAAACTTCAAAGCGATGTAAAAGACGCTAAGAAAGATAATGAAATCTCCGCTCAACAATTAAAAGAAAAATACGAGTTCTTATTAAAAGCAAAAGATGAAGAAATCCAAAAATATAAAGACTTTAGAATGGGCGATTCCACTAAAGATTTAGGTGAATCACTCGAAAACTATTGCCATGATGCCTTTGATGAAATGAGACCATATGCTTTTCCTAATGCATATTTTGAAAAAGATAATGATGTTGATGAAGAAGGCAAAGGTGACTTTATCTTTAGAGATTATCAAGATGGAATTGAAGTAGTGTCGATTATGTTTGAGATGAAAAACCAAAAAGACACAACAAAAACTAAGCATAAAAACGAAGACTTCTACGCTAAGCTTGATAAGAATAGAACATCCAAAGGATGTGAATATGCCGTTTTAGTTTCAACTCTTGAAGAAGATAGCAAATTATTTAATAACGGTATCGTTGATGTCTCTCATCGTTATCCGAAGATGTTTGTGGTAAGACCTCAATTCTTCCTTACCATCATCGGTTTAATTAGAAATATGGCCCTTAATTCTTATGCATATAAAAAACAAGTGATCGCATATCAAAGAGAGAATTTAGATATTACTAACTTTGAAGAAGCAGTTAAAACTATCGCCGATAAGATTAACACCGACTATGAAAGAGCCGCGGCTATTTATTCAGAAGTTGATGATATGTGCGATGGAATTATTAAAAAGGTTGAAACATTTAGAAAAGAATTTAAGACTGCGACTGGTTGGATTGAAAAAGCAAAGAATCAACTTCCTAACTTAGAAGTACGTAAATTAACTAAAAACAACGATACAATGAAAGAAAAATTCGCTGATCTCGAACATAAAGAATAAAAAAAGATAGCGTTTTCTTTGAAAAAAATAAAATTTGGTATTGAAATATTAATATTTCGTGTGCATTATTTCTATTTGGATTGGAGGTAAACACAATGTCAAAAGAAAAGATTATTGCCTTAGTTGAAGCTGGCGTTCTCTTAGTAGTTGGTATTTTATTCTGCTTTGGCTTAGCCACAGATGTTTTATCAGTTATCGTCGGTGCTGGTTTAATTATCGCTGGTGTTGTTTTCTTAGCAATTTCCTTTGTCGGAACAAAGAGTTTATTAACAAATGTTGGCTTTGGTGGTGGCTTATTCTTAGCCCTTGGTATTTATTGCCTTGTTGCAAAAGCCGTTGGAATTATCTTTGCATTTGTTCCATATCTTCTTATCGTCGGTGGTTCTATTATCATTCTCGATGGTATTTTTGGAAAATTTGTTAACAAGCATGACGTCTTAGTTGTATTTATCATTAAGCTTGTTATTGGTATTGCACTTGTCGTCATTGGTATCTTACTTTTAACTGTTCCTGAATTTGCTCAAGCTGTTTCCATTATCTTTGGTATCACAATCATCTTACTTGCAATTTATGCGATTGTTATGATCCTTTTAGATAAGGACGGAGTCAAAACTGTTACAGCTAAATAATTAGATAAACCCATAAGAAGTCCCTCGTTTGGGACTTTTTTTGTAGAATAATATCGCCATTCTTTACTTATATAAAAATATAAAATAGAATATTCACCATGACTGAAGAACAACTTAAAGAAATTAAAAAGACGAAATTAATTTATACGATTGAACTCATTGTTATCGCGATAGTTTTTATTGTTATTGCGACCTTAGAATTAACTAGAGTAATTACCATAAGTGAAAGACATCATATGATCTTTAACTTTGTTACTTTAGCAGGTGGCTTATGGATAATTACAGATTTCGTTTGGGTTTTATTATCTAAAAAGAGAAGATCTAGAAACTCTTTACTCGATAAAGTTATGATGCTTCCTTTGGGAGTTTATTTAATTACTTTTGATATTATTTGCTTAGTTAATTGGAACGCTCTTCCATATGAAGTTTATCTTTATGGGATGACATCAGCGTTTATCTATATTGCATTAGCGTATTCTTTCCAAGCTTATTATCACTTCAAACATCCTCTTCCATCTCTTGTCGAAGCGGCCTTGCTTGATTTAGAAGCCAAGAAAGAAAAAGAAGCCGCTCTTAATAAAGAAAACGAAGAAAAACCTATAGATAATCAAGCGGATGGGAAAAAAGTCCCAGACGAAGAAGATAAAAAAGAAGAATAAAAAATATGCCCAAGCGAGATGCCTGGACATATTTTATTTAATAAAGCTTATTGCTTTTTGATTACTACTTTATCGTTTTCGTAATCAACTAAGTAAAGGCTTGAAGTATTGACTTCTCCCATCACAATCGCTTTAGCAATAACAGTTTCAACATTATTTTGAATGAATCTCTTTAATGGTCTTGCTCCAAATTCAATAGAGTAAGCAGAATCAAGAATATAATGTTTTAAAGTGTCGCTAAACTTGAAGGAATAATAGTTTTCTTTAAGTCTTTCACTAAGTAAGTTGAGTAATTTTTCAGTGACTTTAAGTTGAACTTCCTTATTAAGTGGTGAGAAGTAAACAATCTCATCAATTCGATTAAGGAATTCTGGCTTAAATGTTCTTCTTAATAATTCTTCAACTTCATCTCTTCTATTATGGAGTAATAAATCACTACCAAGATTAGAAGTCATAATGATGATTGTATTTTTGAAATCAACAACTCGACCTTGAGAATCGGTTAGTCTACCATCATCAAGGATTTGAAGTAAGAGGTTAAATACTTCTGGATGTGCTTTTTCGATTTCATCGAATAAGACGATTGAATATGGGTTTCTTCTTACTTGTTCAGTTAATTGGCCACCTTCTTCATAGCCAACATAGCCTGGTGGGGCACCAATTAAACGAGATGTGCTATATTTTTCCATATATTCAGACATATCAATTCTGATCATATGGCTTTCTGAATCGAATAAGGATTCCGCAAGAGCACGGCTAACTTCTGTTTTACCTACACCAGTAGGACCAAGGAACATAAATGAACCAATAGGTTTATTTTGATCTTTGATGCCTGCTCTTTGTCTTAAGATAGCGTTACTAACTAAATCAATCGCTTCATCTTGACCAATAACTCTACGTCTTAAGGTTTCATTCAAATGAAGGACTTTATCTCTTTCACTTTCATTAATCTTTCCAACTGGAATATTAGCCATCTTAGCGACTATCTTAGCAATCTCATCTTCCGTAACAACTTCGGATAAGATTTTGCCTTTCTTCTCATTTTCTTCAATATTTTTAAGTTTCTTTTCCATCTCTGGAATATCTTGATATTGAAGTTTAGAAGCTTTCTCGTAATCGCCATTTAAGAAAGCATTATTCAAATTGAATTTGGCTTTATCAAGAGCAATCTTAAGATTCTTAGCTTCGATGATTTCGTTCTTTTCTTTCTCCCACTTTTTAGTGAGTTCATTCTCTTTATTCTTAAGTTCTTCTAAAGAATACTCAAGTTTTTCAAGACGTTTAAGAGCGGATTCATCTTTCTCTTTTTTAAGTGCTACTCTTTCAATTTCGAGTTGTTTAATCTTTCTTCTTAATTCATCAAGTTCAGTAGGGGTGGATTCAATTTCTACTCTAATCATCGCACAAGCTTCATCTACTAGATCGATTGCTTTATCTGGAAGAAATCTATTAGTGATATATCGATTAGACAAATTAACCGCAGCGACTAAAGCATTATCGGTAATCTTAACCCCATGATGAGTTTCAAATTTCTCTTTTAAACCACGAAGAATTGAAATTGTGTCTTCTAGCGTTGGTTCTCCTACTAAAACAGGTTGGAATCTACGCTCGAGAGCGCGGTCTTTTTCTATATAGTTACGATATTCGTTTAATGTGGTGGCACCAATACAATCAATGTCGCCTCTTGCTAACATCGGTTTAAGTAAGTTAGCCGCGTCTAAAGCACCATCAGTTCGACCTGCTCCAACAATTAGATGGATTTCATCAATAAATAAGATAATCTTTCCATTAGATTCCTTAATTTTGTTTAAAACAGCTTTTAGTCTCTCTTCAAATTCACCACGATACTTTGCACCTGCAACAAGCGCACCCATATCTAGTTCATAGATTGTTTTATCTCTTAAAGAAAGAGGAACGTCGTTTTTAACAATTCTTTCCGCTAAACCTTCGATAATCGCGGTTTTGCCGACACCAGGTTCACCTAATAGAATGACGTTATTCTTATTTTTTCTCGCCAAAACTTCGATGATTTTTCTGATTTCATCATCTCGACCGATGACAGGATCAATTTTTCCATCTCTAGAGTCTTTAGTAATATCTCGACCAAACTTCTCTAAGATGTTCTCGTCATTTTGGTAATCGTTCATTTCATTTTGATTCATAAAGATACCTCCTTTTCTAACATGAATTTGGCACTCTCATATCTCGAGTGCTAACTATATTATAGTACGAATTTGGCACTCGTCAATAGAGAGTGCTAAAAATTTAAAACTTTACTATTGATTTTAAAAAGTAAAATATAATTATTTTTCTGTTGAAATTTTTGCCTAATGAACTACAATTATTATCGCCAACAACATCCCCCCTTTATGTTGTTGGTTTTTTCTTTTATCTAAAATGCATATTGCTTGCATCACTTTTTAATAATCGATACTATAGTATCAGTAAAATTTAGGAGGACGAGAATATGTCAATTTATGATTTCAAAGTAAATGATTATAAAGGCTATGAAGTTTCCTTAGAAAAATATAAAGGAAAAGTATTATTAATTGTTAACACTGCTACCAAGTGTGGTTTTACCCCTCAATATGATGCTTTAGAAGCAATGTATGCTAAATATAAAGATCAAGGTTTTGAGATTTTAGATTTCCCATGCAACCAATTCTTTAAACAAGCTCCAGGAACAAGTGAAGAGATTCATGATGCCTGTGTTTTACGTTTTGCGATTGCATTCCCTCAATTTGAAAAGATTGATGTTAATGGCAAAAACGAACACCCACTTTATACTTATTTAAAAGAAAACTGTCCTGTCGATACTGGCAAAAAGATTAAATGGAACTTCACTAAGTTTTTAGTGGACCGCGATGGTAATATTGTCAATCGTTTTGGTCCAGCAGAAAAACCAGAAAGTTTCGACGCTAAAGTAGCAGAATTATTAGGCTAATGAATATAGATAATAAATATTTAGATAAATTAGTGTTTGATCGTAAATTCGATGAACTTTTAGACGCTTTTAACAAAGTTAATGACGAATCTTTATTATTCTATAAAGTGATTGGTTATCTTGGAAAAGGCGACTATAAAAATGTTCTTGAAACTATCGAGAATAATAAGGCTGTCTTAGTGAAATATGAACCAGTAAAAACGATTAAGCTTCATGTTAAAACTCTCGTTTATATGGATCAATTCACTAAAGCTTTTAAAGCCTTAGATTATTATAAGAATCTCCCATATATTTCTCAGGAAGTAGAGGAGACATTTCAAGAACTTGATAAATTCATCGAAAGTGAAGAAGACGCTAAAAAAGTCGCAGATGAAGAATTATCTCTTGAAGAACTAAATAAAATTTTAGAAGAATCAACTGATATCATAGAGCTTTATAAAGCGTATTCTTTCACTGAAAAATATGAATTCAAAGACTATAAAGAAAGTATTAAGAAAACATTAATAAACGATAAACTTCCTCAAGAGCTTAGAAGTGTAGCGCTCGCCATTACAATCGATAATAAATGTGAGGAAGAATTAGACTTTCTTTCAATAGAGGGATTAATCAAAGTTAAACCAAATGGTTTAATCCCACCTCATCAAACCCCTAGATTTAAAACTATTTATAAATTTATCGAAGACTTATCCGAAAACGATTTCACCGTTAAGAAAAACGCTTTAAATATCTTCAACTTATATAATCTAATCTCTTTTCCAAGAAATGATGAACTAGATGAAAAAGATATCGCTGAAGCGTGCTTATATTTATCTAAAAAATATATGGCGAATAACGAAGTGAAAGTAAGCGATAAAATTAACGAAATCGCTAGTAAAATAGAGAAAATCATCAGCTGATATTTTCCCAAATTTGTTTTAAATAAATTATTTAACTTGCTACGAATTAACGCGTTTTGTATAATTCTTTTCGATATTCTAAAAGGAGATATATTTAATATATGAAAATCACATCAAACAAGGTCGCTCCTGCAAAGTACGAAGTCGAAGTCGAAGTCGACAGCAAACTTTGGAAAGAAGCCCAAGAAAAATCATTAGATAAAGAAATTGCTAAAGTTCATATCGATGGTTTCCGTCCTGGAAAAGCTCCAAAAGAACTCGCTAAAAAGCATGTTGATCCTGCTAAAGTTCTCGATGGCGCTATCAATGACTCTTTAAACCCAGTCTTTAGAGAAGTCCTTAAAGAAACCAAATTAGTACCATTCACTCAACCATCTGTCGATGTTACTAAAGTAAGTGATACTGAATTAACTCTTAAATTCATTATCATTACCACTCCAGAAGTTGAACTCGGTACTTATAAAGGCTTAAACGTTGAAAAAGAAGTCCCAACAGTTAATGAAGAAGAAGTTGAAGCTAGCATTAAGAAACTCGTTGAAAATAACGCTAACTTAGTTCTTGCTGAACGCCCATCTCAAAAAGGCGATACTGTTGTTATCGATTTCGAAGGTAGTGTTGACGGTGTTCCATTCGATGGTGGTAAAGCTGAAAACTACTCTCTCGAACTTGGCTCCAACACTTTCATCCCTGGATTCGAAGATCAATTAATCGGTAAATCCGCGGAAGAAGAAGTTGAAGTTAAAGTCACTTTCCCAAAACAATATGTCGAATCCCTCGCTGGAAAAGACGCTATCTTTAAAGTTAAAGTTCAC
Source organism: uncultured Erysipelotrichaceae bacterium (assembly GCA_902787955.1). Lineage (GTDB taxonomy): Bacteria > Bacillota_I > Bacilli_A > RFN20 > CAG-826 > Fiminaster. The sequence goes on along the minus strand of CADAIJ010000009.1, from coordinate 33,452 downwards.
GAAGTTAAAGAAAAAGTTTTACCAGAACTCGATGAAGAACTCATTAAAGAACTCAATATTGAAGGTGTTAAAACTGTTGATGAACTTAAAGCTCATGAAAGAGCTCGTATCCTTGAACAAAAAGAACAACAAGCTAAGGGTCACGCTTTAGACGCTATCTTAGATAAGATTGTTGAAGGTTCAAAGATTGAACTCCCAGAAGAAGCGGTTAAAGAAAGAATTCATGAAATGAGACATGAAACCGAAAGCCGTTTAAATCAACAAGGTTTAGATTTCAAACAATATCTTGATATCACTGGTTTAACCGAAGAAAAATGGGAAGAACAAGTTAAAGGTGATGCTCAAAAACAAGTTACTGCTAGCGCCGTTCTTTCTAAGATTATCGAATCTGAAAAATTAACAGTCACCGATGAAGAAGTTGATGCTGAACTCAACAAGATGGCTGAACAATACAAGATGGAAGTTGAGAAGATTAGAGAAATTTTAAAACCTCAATTGGCTTCCTTCAAAAACGATCTCTTAAATCGTAAATTACAAGAATTCTTATTAGAGAATAACCTTAAGAAATAACTTTATAAAGTTATAAGGAGGATGAATAATGGCCAATAATGTTATCTTACCATTACTTATCACCAAAGCGACTTCAATTATTCCAAATCAAAAAGAGGAAAGAATTGACGCCGCTAGAAATTTCACGGTCAAAGCCGCGAATGTTTCGCTTGCTCAAAATGATTCCTTAATCATTGTGGTTTCACAAAAAACAAACACTGTTGAAACCCCAACCGGTAAAGATATTTTTGAAGTTGGTACTTTATGCCGTATCACTTCTGTTACCCAAGCTAAGAATTACATTCGCATTCGTTTAAGCGGCTTAAATCGTGTCAAACTCAATAACATTGCTTTTGATGAACAAGGATATTTCGTTGGAGAAGGCGAATTAGTGGATGAATTCGATAGTGATCCAGACGCAACTGAAGCGTTAAGAAAATACATTATCGATGAAATTACTGTTCACCCTGAATCTCTTGGAAATATTTCCGGTAGTGTTATCAATAGAATCCTTTCCGAAGAATTAAGCGCTGGTGATTTATGCGATACTTTAGCCGCAGCTCTTCCACTTAAAAATAGTGTGAGACAAACAGTCCTTGAATCTATTGATATCAACGCTCGTATTAAATCAATCGCCGTCACTTTAAATCTTAAAAAGATTGAATCTGATGTCGATGCTCAACTCTCTAAAGATCTCAATGAATCCACTGAAAAGGCTCAAAGAGACTACATCTTAAGAGAAAAATTAAAAGCAATTAAGCATGAACTTGGTGAAGATTCTGATGATGACTCCGATTCAATTCGTGAAAAACTCGAAAAAGAACCTTATCCAGAACATGTTAAAAACAAAGTAAAAGCGGAATTAAAACGTTTCGACATGATGCCACCTTCTTCTTTAGAAGCATCTCTTATTATGTCTTACGTTGAAACTCTTATGGCGGTCCCATGGTATCAAAAGACTGAAGATAATGATGACTTAAATAACGTTAAGAAAATCTTAGACGAAGACCATTATGGTCTTAAGAAGGTTAAAGAACGTATCATCGAATATCTTTCTGTTAAGAAGATGACTGGAACACTTAAAGCTCCTATTCTTTGTTTCTATGGTCCACCAGGATGCGGTAAAACTTCATTAGGCGCGTCTATCGCTCGCGCTTTAGGAAGAAAATTCTTTAAAGCAAGCTTAGGTGGTATTTCTGATGAAGCGGAAATCCGTGGTCACCGTCGTACATACGTTGGTTCTATGCCTGGCCGTATTATCGCTGGCATGAAACGCGTTGGTGTTACTAACCCTGTCTTCCTTTTAGATGAAGTTGATAAACTCGCTTCCTCTTATAAAGGTGATCCAGCAAGTGCCTTACTTGAAGTTTTAGATCCATCTCAAAATACTCAATTTAACGATAACTATCTCGAAGAACCATATGATTTAAGCAATGTCTTATTCATCTGCACAGCGAACTACTTAGAAAATGTTCCTGAACCACTTCGTGATCGTTTAGAGTTAATTGAAGTCAATTCCTATACGGAATTTGAAAAAATTGAGATCGCTAAAAACTGGTTAGTTAAGAAAGAACTCGAACAAAACGGTCTTAATAAAAAGCAATTTAGCATCACTGAAAGTGCAATTAAGTATTTAATTAATTACTATACTCGTGAAGCTGGTGTTAGAGAACTTCAAAGACTTATTGCTTCTTTAATGAGAAAGTCCGCAGTTGAAATCTTAACTAGTGATGGCAAAGTTAAATCAGTTAAAGTTGATGAAAAGAAAATTGGTGAATATTTAGGAAAACCAATCTTCGAAAATAGCACTAAAGAAAAAGAAGATTCTATCGGTGTAGTCACTGGTTTAGCATATACCCAATTCGGTGGAGATATCCTCCCAATTGAAGTTAATTACTTCAAAGGCAAAGGTGGATTAATCTTAACTGGTAAGTTAGGTGATGTTATGAAAGAATCTGCGACTATCGCTTTAGACTACGTTCGCGCTAACGCTGAAAAATATAAAGTTGATCCAAATATTTTTGCGGATAATGATGTTCATATCCACGTCCCAGAAGGTGCTGTTCCAAAAGATGGCCCAAGCGCAGGTGTGGCGTTAACAACTGCAATCATATCTTGTTTATCTCATCGTAAAGTCGATAAAGATGTCGCTATGACTGGTGAAGTTACCCTTCGTGGTCAAGCTCTTATGATTGGTGGCTTAAGAGAAAAATCTTTAGCAGCCTTAAGAAGTGGCATTAAGACTATCATTGTTCCAGAAGGTAACAAACGCGATGTTGATGAATTACCTCAAGAAGTTAAAGATGGTCTCAATATTCTCTTTATGAAGAATGTTGATGACGCTGTTAAAGTAGCTATTAAGGATGATTAATTTTAACAAAGCCAAATTTATAAAAAGTGCTCCTTCCTATAGGGAGGGGCCTTTTGATAAGGCTGAAATCATTGTTATTGGTAAGTCTAATGTAGGTAAATCTACATTAATTAATGCACTTACCAATAACTCTAACTTAGCTAAAACTTCATCCAAACCAGGTCACACTAAATTACTCAATTACTTTTTAATTGATGATTCATTTTATTTAGTGGACGCTCCTGGGTATGGCTACACATTAACTGGTAGTAAACATCTCGATAGCTTTGCTAAGATGATGGAAAGCTACTTTGATAATCCAAAACTCAAAGGAATTATCTTCTTAATCGATTCTCGTCATGAAATGAGTAGAGACGATAAAGATTTCTTTGAATTTATCTTAACCAAAAATTTACCTGTTTTAGTAACATACACAAAGTGCGATAAACTTAATCAATCTGAAAAAGCTAAGATGCTTAAACGTGATTCCTTAAATATTGAAAACACTGACTTTATTCATTCAATATTTACGAGTAGTACTAATAAAACAGGTATTGATGTTTTGAAAAAAGAGATAGCAAAAATCGTGTAAAACATATAAGAACTGAGCTGTTTGGGACAATTTGTCTCAAATAGTGGGGTTCCTAGTGAGTTATCTTAAAATACCATTAACAAATTCGTTTTCTAAAGAAATAGTTAACTTTAGTAAATGATTTGCTATAATAATCTCGCCGATGACGAAGAGGTCATTTAGGAAAACTTATAGAGAGTAGTGGATGGTGGAAGCACTACAGATAATTACTAAATGTTGTCGCTTAAGAGGCTGAATAGGAATATTCCGTAAGCTTACGTTACAAGCTAATGAAGTGCTATATATAGTTTATATAGAATTAAGGTGGTACCGCGATAATTCGTCCTTATGATTAAGGACTTTTTTATTTATTAGGGAGGACACAATATGCTCGACAAACGCTATGATCCAAAAAAGGTAGAAGAAGGTAAATACGAAAATTGGAAAAGTAAAGGCTATTTCACTGCAGGTGATAAAACCAAAAATCCTTTTTCAATGGTTATTCCTCCTCCAAATGTAACTGGTAAATTACATTTAGGTCACGCTTGGAATACAACCATTCAAGATATAACTGCTCGTTATAAAAAGTTAAGAGGCTATGATGTTTTATGGTTACCAGGTATGGACCATGCTGGTATCGCTACACAAGCTAAAGTCGAAGCAAAGCTTCGAAAAGAAGGTATCTCCCGTTATGACCTCGGTCGTGAAAAGTTTTTAGAGAAAGCTTGGGAATGGAAAGCTGAATACGCCAATAACATTCATGAACAATGGGCTAAAATGGGCTTAATGCTCGATTATACAAGAGAAAGATTCACTCTTGATGAAGGACTCAATAACGCCGTTCTTCACGTCTTTAAAACCCTATATGATAAAGGCTTAATCTACCGTGGTGAAAGAATCATTAACTATGACCCTGAACTTAAGACTGCCTTATCAAATATTGAAGTTGTTTATGAAGATGATAAAGGTAAATTCTATTACTTTAAATATGATGTAGTTGGCACAAATGAATCATTAATTGTCGCTACAACAAGACCAGAAACAATGTTTGGAGATACTGCGGTATTTGTTAATCCTGAGGATCCTAGATATAAACATTTAATCGGTAAGAAAGTAATCAATCCTGCTAACGGAGAAGAATTACCTTTAATGGCAGATTCATATGTTGATATTGAATTTGGTACTGGTGCAATGAAATGTACTCCAGCCCATGACCCTAATGACTTTGCTTTAGCAAAGAAATACGATATGCCATTCATCCGCTGCATGGATTTAGATGCTAAGATGAATGAAATTGCTGGTAAATACCAAGGTATGGACCGCTACGAATGTCGTGAAGCTTTAGTTAAAGATATTGAAGCTAGCGGACACTTAGTTAAGATTGAAGATATTGTTCACCCAGTCGGTCATAGTGAACGTAGTGGTGCGGTTGTTGAACCATATTTATCTAAACAATGGTTTGTTAAAATGAGACCTCTTGCCGAACAAGCTTTAGCTAAATCTAGTGTTGAATTTATTCCAGAAAGATTTAGAGATACATTTAGACAATGGATGGAAAACGCTGATGATTGGTGTATTTCCCGTCAACTTTGGTGGGGGCATCGTATCCCAGCTTATTATAATGATGAAACTGGAGATGTTATCGTTAGCGATAAACCAGTTAATCTTCCAGGTTATCATCAAGATGAAGACGTTTTAGATACTTGGTTCAGCAGTGCTCTTTGGCCATTTGCAACCTTAGGTTGGCCAGAAAAAACTCCTGACTTTGAACGCTACTTCCCAAATAGTTTAATGGTTACAGCGTATGACATTATTTTCTTCTGGGTTTCTCGTATGATTTTTGATTCCTTAGAATTCACCAAAGAATCTCCATTTGAAAAATGCTTGATCCATGGTCTTATTCGTGACGCTCATGGAAAGAAGATGTCTAAATCCTCTAATAATGGTATTGACCCAATTGATGTTATTAATACATATGGCGTTGATGCATTACGTTATTTCTTAACAACCGGTAGTGCTCCAGGACAAGATATCCGTTACATTGAAGAAAAAGTCATTGCTTCTAGTAACTATCTTAATAAGATTTGGAACAGCGCTCGTTACGTTCTTGAAACAGTTGGAGAAGATTTTAAACCATTTAAGATTGATCCATCTAAATTAGGCTTATTAGAGAAGGATATTCTTACCAAACTCAATAACACAATTAAGAATGTATCCATTTATATGGATAAATATGAATATTCTCTCGCTTCTACTTATCTTTATAACTTTGTTTATGATGACTTCTGTAGCACTTACTTAGAGATGTCTAAAGTCACCTTAAATAATAGCGATGAAGAATATCGTAACATTGTTAAAAATGTTCTTGTCACTGTCTTAAGAGCAATCATTATTATGATTTATCCTTTTGCTCCATTTATTGGTGAAGAATTATATTTATCTCTTCCAACCCACCTCGAATCTATCATGCTTGAAGTATTCCCTAGTGAAGTAGAGGTTGGACAATATAACGCTACCGCAGTTGATACTTTATATAAGATGATTAGTGATATTAGAAACTATAAAGTAAGCAATAAACTCGCTCCTAACGCGAAAGTAAACTTACTCGTTGCAACTAAAGATGAAGATTTGATTTCCTTAAAAGATCATCTCTCTCGTTTCTCATTTGCTAAATCTCTTGGCTTTATCGAAACAAGCGATAATAGTGGAGTTAAATTCGTTTATGATAACGCCACTATGTATCTTCTTGACGATACTTCCGATGAAGAAAAAGCTCTCAAGAAACAAAAAGATATCGAGTTCTATAAAAACGAAATTGCCCGTAGTGAAAAGATTCTCTCTAATGAAAACTTCTTAGCGAAAGCTCCTAAAGAAAAAGTCGAATTAGAGAAAGCGAAACTTGAACAATATCGCGCTAAACTCGAAGAACTTCTTAAATAAAATTAACTAAATCTTAAAGACACACTTGATGAAAAAAAGTGTGTTTTTTTGTTGTGTTTTTAAAAATAATGAAAAATCTTATTACTCATTATGTATTTTTAATACATCTTTCCTAATAGAAAAATTTTATGAGCGTTTTTTCATAAAAATTCCCTACTTAATGATGAGGGGGTAAAAATATGCAAAATTATCAAACTATCACCGGCGATATTAGTCCTGTTATATTAACGAAAAACATCGCTAAAAGTCATCTTCATAACTTAAAACTTATTGAAAGAATCAAACATTCTGATTCAATTAGTACTTTTCGAAATGAACTTGAAAGTAGGGAACTTAAAAGCCTTAAGAAACTAAAAGAACAATGTGAAAGATACGTTTATAGAGTGGAGTACGCGCTTAACTCTTTAACAATTGTGCACCGCGAAATTGTCGTGGAGGAATTTTTCCAAAATCGCCACGGTCATATTTATCATCATTTCTCTAAATCATCTTTTTATCGTTATAGAAAGGCTGCCTGTCATTTATTTGTCGAGGCATTTAATAGGTCAGATTATGAATATAAAGTTCAATAGTTTAATTCCAGCCTTACCTTTAGTAACTCTTTTACTATGTTCTTTTAATCATGAGCCAATAACAATCCATGATCCAATTGATATTGGTGATATTACCTTTATCGATATTGATCCATTTACACCTTTAGGAAGAGGAGATAGGTTTGAACGAATTGTTATTCCTCCTTCTAAAAACGGGCAAAATACGAAGATTTATTTCTCCTTCGCTCAAGATGCTTTAGAAAGAAAAACCATCAGTGTTTATCACCTAAATCCAAGAGGTGGTGAAGATACTTTACTATATAGTAAATCAACATTTGATACTTCATATTCAGATAGTTTTACTTATTTAGAAGAGTTCGCCCAAAGATATTACGTTAATACCTCAGACACTAAAGGGCCTAAATTCCGCTTCATCGTAAAAAATAGTTCAAACACTATAACTATCGATAAAACTTGTAGCACTTCATATGTAAGTGAAGATGGCCTTACTAATCTTTATGACCATGGAATTAATACTTCTAAGATGAATATCTATTCTTATACTTATGCCGAAGGAGATACTTTCCAAACTGATAGCTTTGAATTTAGCTCTATTTCTAATGAAGATTATTATTACGATTTAAACGCTGATAACTGTGTAAATCTATCTTATCCATTATTTAAATACAACACGATGCTAATGGATCTAAAACCATATTTAAATAACACACCTATGGAAATGTATTATTTCGATATCGAAAACTTATTTCCAAATATCGCTATAAATAAAGTGGTTACTTTTAAAGGCAAAGTTAGCTATCAAAATGATGGCTATTATCATTTTATTCCCGAAACAACTTTCTATATCGATCCAATAACTAGAATTCTTTATAACGATTATAAAGAGGGAAGAATCTTAACTAATCAACTTTATTTCCCTTTAGGTGCGTATGAAAAACTTAAAGATACTAATCCAGATCTTAACATGCTGACTTTAGGCGGCTATTTTGGATTAAGTAGAACTTATATTACTTACGTTTTAAGACTATGTCTTAGTCCAAACAATTTAGTGGGGAGCTGCGATAACAGTGAATACTGCATTCAAAGCTCAGATTCCACACCTGATTTTACTATAGGAACATCGAAGGAAAACTAATGATTAACAATATTTTCTACATCTTAATAATGACTTTATTTCTCGACTTTTCGATTGGAGCGACAAAGTTCTCCGGAGTACATCGCACTTTCCAACTCCTTTATCGCGGGGCTTTCGAAGTCTCTGTCGCTACAATCGATAAGGAAGGTGAAACTAAACCATATTTTAATGAGGCTGTTTTAGAAGAATATATCGATCGCTATTTTGAAAAGAATTTGAAGCGATATGTTAAACACTACACTGTTTCTTATTATTACTTTCATAGCGATTCTAATCTCGTCTGTTTAGACCATGAATGTGATGCTTTCAAGATATCCTTAAAAGCGGATATCGCTGGTTTCTTCTCTTATGAGAAAGCTAAAACATTTTCTATAGTGGAGGGGAGAATAAGTAATGAACAATAATTTACTTAGTTATATCGATAATTCTTTCCTTGCTCCTTTACTTATGGATTCAGGTGTAACTGATATTTCTTATAACGGAGTCTCGTTATTCTATCAACATAATGTCTTTGGAAGAAAGAAAGCTCGTTTATTCGTGACTAGCGATGAGATTAATGACTTTATAAGACAAATCGCGAATATGTCTGAAAAGCAGTTTTCTTTCACCTCACCCTTCCTTGATATTTCAATTGATCGATATCGTATTAACGCGGTTCATTCTTCGATAACTAGAGTCAATAACGATAAAGCTTTATCTTTCTCGATGCGTATCGCTTCTAAAGAACTACGTATCAATAACGATAAAGAGTTTATGGATGATAAAGCTAAAACGATATTAGAAACCGCCTTAAAAGAAAATAAATCAATAGTTATCGCTGGTCCTACCGGAAGTGGAAAAACCGAACTTCAAAAATACCTTCTTTCTTCTTTAAAAGAAAATACAAGGATAATCATTATCGATAATATCCAAGAACTTGAATTCGTTCGGGTTAATAAAGAACTAGATATCACCTCTTGGCAAGTTAATCCAAATAACTCAATTGGGACCTTTGAAGAACTAATTAGAAACGCCTTAAGAAGTAATCCTGATTGGCTTGTCATCGCTGAAAGTAGGGGTAAAGAAATGAATGATGTCTTAAATTCAGTCATGTCAGGACACCCAATAATTTCTACCCTTCACGCGCAAAACGTCATGATGATGCCGCACCGTATGGCTCGTATGGTGGAGATGTCAGATAGCACTCAAAAATATGACGATATCATGAGCGATATCTTAGAACATATCCCATACTATATTTATTTGAATAAATATTTTGATGAAAATAACAAAGTACATCGCTATATCGAAACAATTGCGAAAACCGACTTAAATCATAAAAAACTTGAAATAATCTACCGAAAGGAAACAAGAAATGAAAAACGCTAATCTAATTGCTATCTTTGTCTCTTTAGTACTAGGTATAATTGCCTATTTTACTTCGAATAACTATTACTTAGCAGGAAGTGTCCCAGTTATTTTCCTTTTTTATTATTTAGTTATTGGAAGTAGAAAGATTAAACAATATTTATCCACAAATTTCCGTATCCATAGTTGTTATCATTTCATCAATTCATTTCTAATTAATATGTCGGTGAAAGATTCCTTAGATGATTCTTACTTTAACGCCACGCAAGGCGCTAGTGGAGAATATCTCGATATTGTTAATGAACTAAATAATATGCCGACTATGGACAAAATCGAGTATCTAAGGAAATACTTCAATCTAGCTGTCTATAAGATGTTTATCAATGTTTTAAACATCTACTTGGATCAGGGAGGAAGATTATTATCAATGGGGGAGGCCCTGCTCCAAGAGACAACTAGAATTGAAGACACCTTAAATAAATCAAACCGCTCAATAAAGAAAATCGCTATTGAGTTTGGAGTGTTATGGTTAATTACCTTTGGAGTGCTTGTCTTCCTTCGTTTTGGAGTGCAAGAGTTCTATTTAACTATGTTAACTTCCATACCATTTTTCGTAACTCTCTGCCTCTTCTTTGTCTTATTTATTCTTTCCGTTCATATCTTCATTATAAGAGCGACAAATATCTATATTAAGGGGGATAGATTAGATGTCTAGTTTAAAAAATAAAATTATAAGAAGTGGGTTAAATTATAAAAAAGAGATCTCAATCTTAGTAATCGCTAATGTATTACTTTTACTAATGATTGCGGCAATTCTTTATTTCTATAAGATTGATGTTTTAATTATTTCCACTTCAGTTGCGTTTCTAGTTTTATTCAATTTTATCTACTTAAGTAGATACAGTTCACTTATTGAAAAAGATAAGGAAGAAAATATTAAGAATTTCGTCTCTATCTTTACTTTCTTTAGAATCTATATAAATAACGGCTATAACGTTTATACTGCGTTAAAAGAAATAGGAGCGTTTGCTAATCCTTACGTCATGGAAAGATTAAGCGAATTAATCCATGAAATCGATAACGATAAAAGTGTCACACCTTTCATCCATTTCGCTCGAAGCTTCGATATCTTAATCATTGAACAACTAATGATAAATATTTATCAGATGATCGATGGAGGAAATAACACTTCTTATCTTCGCCAATTCGAACTCCTTTTCTCTAAGCTTAGTGAAGAAAGTTATGAAAAAGAATACACCAAAAAAGAAAAAAGGCTCAATACGATGACAATCTTCCCTTTAGTAGCGTCCGCTTTATTAATCGTGATGATTTGTTTTGGAGTAGTGGCCATTATAGGAGAAATGCTAAATGGGATATAAAATGGGTTTTATTTTATCTTTAATCTTTGTCGTTCAACTTTTCGTTATGGTGGGGGATTTAATGTCTATTCAATTTATCTACACAAATCTCGATGCTATATCAGTTACCGCGGGACACATAATTTCCCAAAAAGGAATGATTACAGATGAAGTTATTCGCTTATGCGAAAATGAAGGAAACGCTCAAATAGTCCAAGTAGGGGATACTACTCCAATGTTTGGATCTATATTTGAATATAAAATCTACACTTCTTATGATCCATACATTATTAAAGATGAACCTATGGAAGTCTATGTCATTAGAAGTGTAGTAATTGGCTATTATAGCTAGAAAGGAGAAGAAGTATGTCTGAAATTAAAGGTACATTATTATCAATTGTTCTTGCAATTGCGATGTTTGGTGTCGTTTTAACTCTTATGACCACAACCTTCACTAATGTTTCTAATACTATTGGTGAAAATGCTGAAGCTGCTGTTGAAACTAGCCATTAATTAAAAAATGAAGAGATATAAAGGGAATCTCTTCTTTAAAGCTAACTTTTAATGAGATAGTTTCAAAGAAAAGATTTAATTTTGTGTCAATTCCATACTTTATGGTTTAAACTAATTAAAGTTATAAAAGAAGAGGAACTAATTATGACCAAAATTGAAGAAATTAAATCACGTTTAGCTGAAGCTTTACATAAAGACGAAATCGATACTAGCGCTAATTTTAAAGAATTAGGCCTTGATTCACTTGATATTGTTGAATTACTTCTCCAACTCGAAGAAGAATACGGCATTCACTTTGATGATGTTGATATGACTAATATCACAACCGTTCAAGATTTACTCGACGCTATCGAAGCTCAATTAAACAAATAATTAATCTAGATAAATAATATAAGGAAGCCAACTTTGTGTTGGTTTTTCTTTTTAATTTGAAAAATGGGACTATAATATTCGCGGAGGAAAATATATGAAAGACTTATTAAAGAAAGCAATTGCTGAATGCCTTGGCACTTTCGTACTCGTTTTCTTTGCTTGTGGTGTTGCCGCTTTAACTGGTGGTCAACTTGTTGCAACCGCTTTAGCCTTTGGTTTAGTTATCGTCGCGATGGCTTATTCTATCGGCCGTATCTCTGGTTGCCACATTAACCCAGCTGTCTCTTTAGCTATGCTAATTGCTAAAAAGATGAGCGTCAAAGAATTCTTAGTTTATGTCTGTGCTCAATTAGTTGGTGGTTTACTCGGCGCTATCTTATTATTCGGTATCGCTAAAATGAGTAACTTAGCCTTAGTTGGTGATGCTTGTAACGGTATGGTCGGTTACACTGGTGGCGATTGGCAAGTTGGCCAAATCATCGGCACAATCTTAGTCGAAGTCGTCTTAACTTTCATCTTCGTCTACGTTATCTTTAACGTCACTGATTCTAAAAACGAAGGCGTTGGTAAAAAAGCTGGCTTAATCATTGGCTTAACCTTAACCTTAGTCCACTTAGTTGGTATTCCATTAACTGGTACTTCTGTTAACCCTGCTAGAAGCATTGCTACTGCTGTTGCCGCCGCTATCTTTAACGGCACAACCGATGCTTTAGCTCAAGTTTTCTTATTTATTGTTGCTCCATTACTTGGTGGTGTTCTCGCCGCTTTAGTTTATGGTTTACTTCATAAAGAAGAAAAAAGTGCTGAATAATTAACATTTAACTTGAATTGCCATCAAGCTCGCTTGGTGGCTTTTCTCTTTTTAAGCTCAAATTTTTAAGAGAAATTCTTTACTCTTTATAAAGAAAGAATAAAATATTGCCTATGGACGAAAAAGAAGAGAAGAAGCCGATTCAAGAGGCTAACGATAAAAAAGAAGAAAAGCTAACCGTTAAAGATTTCTTTATTAAAACTCTTAACGGAATGGCTTATGGTTTATTTGCCACTTTAATTATCGGAACTATCTTTGGTACTATCGGTACCTTATTTAAATACGGAAATGGAAATCCTTTCTGTGATTTTATGGTCACTGTTATCGGTACCGGTAGTAGTGGTCTTTCCTATGTCTTAAATATCTTAACTGGCGCAGGAATAGGGGTTGGAATTGCTATCGCTTTAAAGTTTGATCCAATGAAAACTATTATTTTAGCCGCGGTAGGTGAACTTGCTGGCTATTTCTCTTTATCCACGAAATTTGTTACGGATGGAGTTACTGCTAATGCGTTAAAAGTGGGGGACCCATTAACAATTTATCTAGTCTGTATCTCTGTCGCCTTATTAATTAAATATGTTCTTAGAAAGAAAACCCCAGTAGATATTATCTTAGTTCCATTATTTGGAGTTACTGCTGGAGCAATCTTATCACTTCTTTTACGCTATCCTGCTATCTATGTTACCTTTGCTATTCAATGGGTCATTAACGCTGGAACAAACGCTGTTCCATTCTTAATGGGTATTATTGTTGCAGTTTTAATGGGCATGGCCTTAACCGCTCCAATATCATCTGCTGCAATAGCCGCGATGGTCTTTGTCATTCCAGCTTCAGCTGATCCTTCTATGTATCAAGGTTTAATTATTGCTTCAGGTGCCGCTGTTATTGGCTGTTCCACTCAAATGGTGGGCTTTGCTATTCAATCGAGAAAAGATAATAACATTGGCACAGTGATATCAATTGGTATTGGTACATCAATGTTCCAATTCAAAAATATCTTAAAGAAACCAGTAGTGTGGTTACCAACTATTATTGCTTCTGCAATCCTTGGTCCAATTTCAACATGTTGGCTTAAACTCTCATGCATGGGTTCAAGTGCAGGTATGGGAACAGCAGGATTAGTTGGACAAATCGGAACGATTGCCTCTATGGGAGCGGATCATTGGGAAACTTGGGTCTTTCTCTTACTACTTGAAATAGTTCTCCCAGGCATACTCGTATTTGGAATTGATTTATTATTTAGAAAAATTGGATGGATTAAAGAAGGCGATTTAAAAATATAATCGCCTTTTTATTTATAACTTAATTAAAAATCTTTGAGCGCTATATTGTACTTCTGGGTCGTCTTTAAATTCATCTCCAGGTTCGAGTAGTTTAGATATAGAGTTTTCTCCCTTAATGATTTTTAGTAAAGGCATCATATAATCGCCTTGTAATGCTATTTCTTCTTTTCCAAATTCGAATATTAGTGCTTTATGAAACTTGATGTCGTCTTTTTTACCATTCCACTCAATTTCAACATGATCTTCAATAAGTGTTATTCCAGTAATGGTTTTGTCATATCTTACATTAATTTGGGAGACATCTTTTAATGCTGAAACAGCATCTTCACTAGAAATCCTTTTAATTGAAAATACTGGATGTTCGTCATCCTTACTTCCAAATATTGGATAAGGCGTATAATCGTATTCGACTAGAATTGTTGAATCATCAAAAAATAACTCAACTCTTTCATAGATCATTTCTCCACCAAATTTATCTAATGGATCGTGTCTGTATTTAATTAGTTTTTTCCCTATTAAATCTTTAAGAAGGTTTTTTCCTTCATTATTCAAACGTATATCTACCATAATGATATTATCCTCCATTTATTTATCCTGTACAAAGTGAATTTTTTGATCTTTAATTCCATATTTTGAATTTATTTTTCGAAATCTAATTTCCACTGCAGGACTATTACTTGAACTAGTTATTTTTCTATAAGAAATAATAGTGCCATCTTTCAATCTTGAAACAACGCCGCCTTTAATTGTTTGCAAGTCAAGAATCCCGCCTTTTGCAATTTTATTAAAGAAATCCTTTGCTGTTTCCTCGTGGTTTCTAGAATGTATTTCTCTTACTTTAAAAGAGGAACCTCGCATACCAAAATAACCATTAGTTATCGGATATGATGAGATTGTTGAATTTATATTCTGATCAAGAGAGCGAAATTGCTGCTTTCTTCCTACATAGTGAACTCTAACGCCCATATTAGTTATTTTCCTTTCTTTTGTTAAAAAAAGTTTGCAAATCACTTTCGAAATGTATGAACGTTGTTAATGATTTATAAGGATTAAAGATTTCATCAGGCATTCGGCCATAAACAATTACGTATTTTGGTTTTAACCTTTCAAACATAACTGGCAGACCTCTTATAAATGCGTTACGCAATTCATTATTGTTTTCTTTGCATGGGGAAATACATCCATGTGTACTTATTGCAATAATGTAGTATTTAGGAACACCCAAGAAACAATAATCATATGTTGATGAATCGCCCCATCTAACACACGGAATTGCAAAGATGCCATTCTTTTGAAGGTAAAATCCTACAGCTCTAGAAAAATAAACCTGTGCTTGATTAATTGTTTTTGATCCACCGACAGTAATTGTTGGATCAGGACATATCACTCCTTCAAACTGTGTTAATTCTTCAACATGTTTTTTTGTTTCAGTAATTAATGAAGAAAACTGATAATCGTGTATAAAACAATGCAAAAAGACTCTTTTATTTTTTACTCTTTTTCGTGCGGTAAAAGGGACTAAACTTTTAGGAATAATAAGATTTTCGAACTCTAACATGCAAGGAATATCTGCATCGCCATCGAAAATTGCGCCATCAACTAGATAGCTTTGGAAATCATCATCCATCTTCATTTTTTTCATGCAATCACCTCCATTGAACTTATAAAGCGAGATTTGGCAAATAATGACTCGCAATTTGCTACCATAAATATAAACCCGCTTTTGAAAAATCATTGCTTTTTGCTTGCTTACAAAAACATCGTATGTTGAAGCAACTTTTTTAATAGAACTTATTTAAAGAAGTAAAATTTATTTAATTCAGTAATTTTGCATGCTATAATTTACTTACAAACATAAATGGAGGTTACTTTTATGAATGAAATAAAAAAAGAACTCGGTAAGCGTATTGCCGAGATTAGAAAGTCTAAAAAATTAAACCAGGAAGAGTTTAAAGAACTTATCGGAGCGCCGACAGTGCAAATGATTAGCGGATGGGAGAATGGTCATTCTTTTCCATCAGTAAATTATTTAATTATTATTGCAAAAAAACTTGACACATCATTGGATTATCTTCTTTTAGGCCTTGAAAACAAAGCTATAGATAAAGATATAAAAACTTATAAGGATGTTGGTATATATGTTTATCAATTAACTATTGCAAAACTATTCGATATACAATATATCTCTCAAAATCCATATAACCCAAATGAAAAAGTAACACTTAGTTCTGAGAACTCTCACGTGGTTGATTTTGTAAAAGAATATTTTGCTATTAAAGGTGCTTTTAAAACTTTAGGCTCAGAGTTATATAATCAGGCTTTAATTAATTTATTCAATAAATATGATTTTCCTATAAAGAAAAACAAATAAAAACCGGGATGATTCAATCATCTCGGTAACAATCAAATGGTAGCTGAGGAGGGACTTGAACCCCCGGCACGTCGGGTATGAGCCGGCTGCTCTAACCAGCTGAGCTACTCAGCCATTTTGTTTTGGTGGAGCTAGTGGGGATCGAACCCATGACCTCCTGAATGCAAATCAGGCGCTCTCCCAGCTGAGCTATAGCCCCAAAACATTTTTTTCGAAGCCGATTATGGCCTCGAGTGACTTATTATAAAGAGTGATTAATTAATAAGCAAGAATATTTTATGAACTTTTATTAATAAAACCATCTATGATACTCTTTAAAACATTAAAAAAGCCGACTAGCATGTAAAACCATCATAAAAAGTCAAAATTTTCCTTGAAAATATTTTATCCTAATAATAATATATGTTGTTGCCGGGCTAGATGTAATTGCGCTTGTAGCTCAACTGGATAGAGTATCAGACTACGAATCTGAGGGTTGCATGTTCGATTCATGTCAAGCGCGCCATTATAAATATATCGGGATGTAGCGTAGCTTGGTATCGCGTCTCATTTGGGATGAGAAGGCCGCAGGTTCAAATCCTGTCATCCCGACCATTTGAAAGTAATTAGTAGCGGATTTGTCGCTACTTTTTTCTTTTTTATCACATTGCTTGAAATAATAACAAAAAGATAAATAATATTAGCAAAAAGAAGGAAAAAATTATGCTAGTCAAACATGCTTTTGAATTAGTTGGAGGCACCCCTTTACTTGAACTAAGTGCTTTAGAGAAAGAATTCGCCTTAGAAGCAAAACTATTTGCAAAGGTTGAATATTTTAATCCTGCGGGAAGCGTTAAAGATCGTATTGCTTTAGCAATGATTAATGATGCTGAAGAAAAAGGCTTACTTAAAGAAGGATCAGTTATTATTGAACCGACAAGTGGTAACACCGGAATCGGTTTAGCCTCAATAGGCGTTATGAAAGGTTACCGAGTTATCTTAACCATGCCAGAAAGTATGTCTATTGAAAGAAGAAAACTTTTAAAGGCTTATGGAGCAGAACTTGTTTTAACTCCTGCTTCTTTAGGAATGAAAGGAAGCGTTGATAAGGCTAATGAACTTGTTAAAGAAATTCCTAACTCCATTATCCTTGGTCAATTTGTTAATCCTGCTAACCCATACATTCATTACAAAACTACTGGACCAGAAATATATAAAGATTTAAACGGAAATGTCGATATCTTTGTTGGTGGTGTTGGAACTGGTGGCACCGTTAGTGGAGTTAGTAATTATTTAAAAGAAAAGAATAATAATATAAAGGTAGTAGCAGTGGAGCCACTTACCTCTCCATTACTATCTTTAGGTCACGCTGGTCCACATAAGATTCAAGGAATAGGCGCTAACTTCATCCCAGAAACCTTAGATCAAAATGGCTATGATGAAGTAATAGCTATCGATAATGATGAAGCCTTTAAATACGCTAAACTAGTTTCTCATAAAGAAGGAATCTTAGTTGGTATATCTTCAGGAGCAGCTTTATCCGCTGCAATTAAAGTAGCCCAAAGAAAAGAAAATAAAGGTAAAAACATTGTTGTCTTATTCCCTGATAGTGGAGATAGATATTTATCCACTCCATTATTTGATGAAGAATAGTTAATAAAGTATCTATAAGAGCTCTTTAGAAATAAGGAGCTTTTTATTAGTGACAAATTAGTCATTTTAAAAGATTCGATAGATTCAAACTTTCTCTGTAAGCGTTTTCTAACTCTTCTCACAGTTATTAACATAAAAAAATGTTGATTAATTCGAAACTTTTTCTTATTTTTTTCCCATATTTACTGTGAAAGGAGAAAATTACATGAAAAATTCAAGTAAAACAAAACTTGTTGTTCTTTTGTTAACCATGGGTTTACTCGCATCTTGTAACCCATCTACTCCTACCTCCGACAGTGGAAAAACTACTGATACATCCGTGAATCCAAGTGAAACCACATCCGAAGGTACAAGCACAACAAGCGAAACTACATCTGAAGGTACATCCGATACTTCAGTTGAAACTACTTCTGAAGAAACAACCTCAGAAGAGACCACATCCGAAGAAACAACATCAGAAGAAACTACATCTGAAGAGACCACATCCGAAGAAACTACTTCTGAAGAAACAACATCCGAAACTACTTCTGAAGCTGGTGTTACTTTAGCAGAAGTTGTTGGCCAACTTTTATTAAAAGCTCCTGCAAAGAGAGGCAAATTATTAGTTGATGGCTTTGTTGAATGGGAATATTTAGGACCAACTATCGCCATGAATACTTATCTTGGTAATTATGCTCAATATGGTGCTAATTTATACTTTGAAACAGAACAAGGTGGATTTGTCTATACTCGCGCAGCAGGCGAAACTGAATTCGTTTTCGATGAATTTATGGAAGGCGAAGGACATGGTGTCTATGATTATATGATTTATTCACCATTCGATTTCGTCGATGAGGATTTAGCTGTCTTTATTACAGAAACAAGTGAAACTGATGATGCTTTTGTTGTCTCATTTGATCTTGGCGCTACAAATCCATATGTTACATTCTATCTTAAAGTATTCGCAAACCTCCTTGGCATTGGTAATTTTGCTAGCGAAATCACCGAAGTCAATTTAACTCTTTATAAAGATGCAACTGCTTTTGATATTAACGCTAAAGTTAATCATGAAGGCAGTGTTTATGATTTTAAATCTAGTGTTACCGAATTCGGAACACACACTAACGAAGATATCGAAAACTTTGTTAAGAATCTTCCACCATATGAACCACCAACTGTCCCAGAAGGATTTACTACTGCTGTTGCTAAATTAGTTAACGATGCTAAGACAGGCATTGCCTTAGTTGAAGTTGCTAACTGGTCAACCATTGAATATGTTGGTAATTACACTATCTTTGAAGACGTTTTTGGTCTTCAATCTCCATATAAACACTTAGTGTTTAACCACGAAGGCACTGGTTATGAATATTATGATGAAGGTACTGGCTATGAACTTTACAAATCCAGAGAAGGTGGCTATACCTATGATAACTTCTATACCTTATTTGATATTATTAATGATGAATTCTTAACCGGCGCTGTATTTGCTAGTGAAACTGATACTGCTTATGAAGGTGCACTCAATTTAAATGCATTCTCTTATGCTGGAAAAGCTTTCAGTGTTTTAACTGGTTATGGTGCTTCCTATAGTGCTTCCGCTGTTTCATTTGCTATGGCAAAAGATGGTACTGGAATTGTCTTTACTGTCACTATGGGTTCTTATACTGAAATTGTTACAGTTTCTCAATTAGGTACTTTTAAAGATGAAAGAATTGCTGGTATCATTGATGGCATTCTTAATCCACAAATTGATCCATCTATTCCAGAAGGTTACTTAACTGCTATTAAGAAAATTGCTGATGATTCTGCAGCACATAATGGTCTTCTCGAAGTCGAAGGCGTTGGTAGCGTTGAATATTTAGGTGATTTAGTCATGTTAAGAACTAATACCGTTACAGGTGTTAGCGAACTTGACTTTAACTATGAAGGAAAAGGCTATGTTTATCTTAATGAAGGTGAAGGATTTGCTTTTGCTGAAAGTGTTAACTATGAATTCACTTATGACAATTTCTATTCACTGTTTGATATTATTAATAGCAACTTACCATCCGCTGCTACATTTGTTGAAGAAGATGATGATTCTTATAACGGAACACTTACTATCTCCAAATTAGGAAGATATGCTGCTGATGCATTCGCTGATCTTGCTGGATTAGACGTTCATGATTATAGTGCTAGCGCTGCATCATTTGAACTTGCTAAAGATGGAACTGAAATCACAATTACTGCAACTATTGGTGAAGATGATTATGTTTTCACAGTTTCTAACTTAGGCACATTTGAAGATGATGATGTCTTATTATTAATCGAAGAACTCATTAATACTCCTCTTGAAGCATTAACTGAATGGCCAGAAGATCTTGCTGAAATCCTCGGCGAAGACCTCCTTGCTCAAATTCCAATGTTCCCAAATACTGTTACTGTCGAAGCTTATCGATTAAGTGAAGGCGTTGAATTAATGCTTGGTCTTCTTCCTGATGCTGATCCAGAAGAAGCAGTTGAAGCTTACGTTGAACTCTTAGCTGGATTTACTCCAGTTGAAAATACTCACTATTATGGTGGCGATTATGCATATGTTGCCCCAAGTGGTGAATTTGAATTAGTTCCATACTATGATGATTGGTATGAATGTGTTTGCATTGATATCTATTTCTTAGAGCCTGAAGAAGCAATTACTGAATTCCCAATCGACCTCATTAAAGAAGTTACTGAATATGATGGCGAATTACCAACTCTTGAAGGTGCTTTCTTATATGAAGTATATGATGAAGAAGAACTCGATTACGGAATTATAACATTATTAGTTTATTTTGAAACCGAAGCAGAAGCTACTGCTGCAATTGAAACTTTCCTTACATCTTTACAAGAAGATTATGGTTTCACATATGGTGAAGAATTAGTATATGGCGAGTTCCCAGGTTGCCAAAACGAAGATTTCTTTGATGTTTGTTACTTTGGCGGTGAAGAAGGCGAAGACTGCTATGTAGTAATGCTCGGATTCTTCTACGAATTGTAATCTTAAGAGTATTTCTTTATTAGGGTGCGGTGCTTAGGCATCGCCCCTTTTATATTGAGACAATTTTTCCCATCCAATGGACTTCCTATAAATTATTTTTCGATTTTGATGCAAAATTAGTGCGATAAGTCCTTCTTTTGTATTAACATTGTTAAGAGGATTTTTAAATGAGTGAAGAAGAAAAGACTATTAATAAAGAAAACGAAAAGCCATGTGGCATGAGTAAAAAGCAAGCCATAATCTTTTGGATTATATTTCCTTTTGTTTCTTTATTAATAACCGCTTTAATGGTCTTCTATCTCGATTTAGCTAGAGGTCCTCTTGCTATTACAATCATTGAATTTATTAATATTGCTGTAGCGGTAGTTCTCACCATTATCTTTCGAAACAAAAGAGTGTATTTCCGTTTAATTCCTCTTTCTGCTTTCTTTATAATTACAGCGATTCTTCTTCCTTTAGCGAATCCTATTATTGTAAAGAAACACGCAACAGGTAATTTAAACGCCACTCCAACCGAAGTTCTTGAGCTTCAAAACGGAAAAGTTAGAGGCATATATAATAACGATGAAACAGTAGAAGTCTACGCTGGTATACCTTATGCTAAAGCACCAGTCGGAGAATATCGTTGGAAAGAACCAGAGGATGTTACTAACTGGGAAGGAATTAAAGATTGTTCATATTTTGCTCCTATGGCAGTTCAATCTTCTAGACCAGCTGCTATCTCTTCTTTAGTGGATCTATATGCTGAAAAAAGCTGGCATCCAAACTATTTAACAACTTATGTACAAGATCAAAGCGAAGATTGTTTATATTTAAATATTTGGAAACCTCACACTAGCGAACCTAATCTTCCTATTCTTATCTATTACCATGGTGGTTCATTAACTTCAGGTAGTTCTGCTGATGATGGCTTTAATGGTGAAATGATGGCAAAGAAAGGTATCATCATGATTACAGTTTCTTATCGTTTAGGAATATTTGGCTATTTTGCGCATCAGGAACTCCGCAATGAATCAGTTAATCATACAACTGGTAATTATGGCTTACTTGACCAAATCAAAGCTTTAAAATGGGTTAATGATAACGCTAGCTACTTTGGTGGTGATAAATCTAATATCACTATCGCTGGAGAAAGTGCTGGATCATCCTCAGTGTCAGCTATATGTTCTTCACCATTAGCGAGCGGCTTATTTAAAAGAGCAATTGGAGAATCTTCCTCCGTCGTAGTAAAAAGACCTCCTCATACCTTCCGCACCATGGAAAAAGCTTTGAAGGTAGGGAAAGATACTTTTAAAGAATTTAATGTAACTAGTATTGAAGAACTTAGAAAAATTCCTGCTAAAGAATTAATTAATACATCCTATAACAATGACTCTATGACTATAGATGGCTATGCCTTAACTAAATATCCTTATGAAGTATATGAAGCAGGGGAGAATAATGAAGAAGCTTTACTAAACGGCTTTAATGTTTTAGAAGCGGATGCCTTTGTTGTTCCTAGTTTCCTTTTAGACCCTACTAATAAAGATAATATATATAGTAGATTAGAACCTCTCTTTGGTATCAGTATCGCTAAGAAACTTATGGAAGCTTTAGAAGATGAAATTGAAGCAGATGCTTTTACTGCTTTTAATAAGATTTATTCAACTTACTGGTTTATGCATCCACATCAATCCTGGACTGAAGAAGCCCTAAAAAATGGTGAAACAGTATATCGCTACCAATTCACTAAAAGCAATGGATTTATAGGTACATACCATTCTGGAGAAATTATTTATGCCTATAACAATGTTAAAAAAGAAAGAGATAAAGCATCTTATCGTTATGATGATAGCGATATCGCTCTTTCAGATACCATGTCATCTTACTGGGTTAACTTTGTAAAAACCGGTGATCCAAACGGAACTAATCTCCCAACTTGGAACCCATATAATTTAACTGATAAAAAGATTATGGAATTAGGAAGTAATGTTGGTCCAATTGATGACCCATATCAAAAACTCTATCCAATAATCGATGAATTTATCGAATCGCAAATCTTAAAAGAAGAAATATAATATATTCAAGAAGCAAATAAGGATATTGCATATCCTTTTCTTTAATTTTATGTTTTTCGGTTTTTAAACTTGATAAACATAGTTTACAAAACTATAATATTCTTATGGCTGCCGGAAAATATAGTTCTACAAGCTGGGAAACATTGAACGTAACAGCTTTTTGGCACCTATAATCCACAATCTAGTGTGGATTTTTATTTTTTCTTAATTAGGTATTAGCTTCATTTAGTAGGAAACGATCGATCTTATTAAATAAAGTCAATATATATTAAAACAAATAGTAAGGAGGATAATATGAATAAGAAACTATTAGTTTTATTACCTGCTGCTATGCTTATGTTAGCTTCCTGTGGTGGTGGCAATACTGATCCATCTAAGACAGATCCATCCAAGACTGATCCATCCACAACATCCACAACAAGCGAAACAACAAGCACAACCAGCGAAACAACATCTGAAGAAGACCTTTCCAAATACGGTTCTCTTGAAGCTCCATTAACTGTTGCTCAAGCTAACGCTATTATGAAAGAAGAATGCACAGAAGACAAAAAGACAACACTTCATCCAATGTTTGTTAAAGGTTTTGTCACAGATGCTGCAACCCCAAGCAAATATGGTTGGGGCAATTTCCATCTTGGCGACACATTAGACGATGAAAACGGTGTTTTAGTTTATACAATAAACAAATCAGATACCGTTACTAAATTAGCTCAAAACGACGAACTAGTTTTAAAAGGCTATGGTAAACTTTGGGGTGAAACATTAGAAATTGCTGATGGTTTAGAAGGCGAAACTAAGGTTTATCCAGAAGCATTAGTTCGTAAAGCTGGTACATCTACTATTTCCGTAACAGTTGAACATGCTACCGTTTCCGAATTACCAGAAACTGCTGCTAATGATACCGAATTATCATTCACAGTTACACCAGACGAAAACTACAAAGTAGTTTCTGTTAAAGCTTATGACGAAAAGATTGAAGCTACAGAAGGTACATATAAAGTTGAACTTGCTGGTAACTTAACTATCGAAGTTGAAACCGCTGATGATGCTGCTCCAGTCGGTGAAACTATTACTATAGACTTTACAGTTGAAAACTATGGCACTATTGCAGATGGCGTCTTAACTATGGCTGATAATTCCACATATACTGTTAACTCTAATGTTTACGCTAATAATGGATATTTATTCCTCAAATCTAAAGAAGAACCAAAAGGACAAGCTTTCGTTGCTAGCGTCGCTGCTACTAATAAGGCAATTAGATCTATTGAAATTACTACTGGATCTGGCGCTTCCGGTTCTGCTAAATACTTAGCTTTTGTTGGCTCTTCCGCTATTACAGCCGCCGCAACAGATGTTACTGGTGAACAAAATGTTGCCGCTGGTAAATCATATGAATTCACATTCACTGGCGAAGAAACATATTTTGCTATTCAATGTACAACCGATAAGTATAATGGCCAACTCGCTAAAGTTGTTATTACATTAGCTGCTTAATAGTTTAATTAATCAACTTAATAAATCCCCAACCCCTCAGGCTGGGGATTTTTCTTTATAAAGAAATAAATATGGATTAGAATAAGTTACATGATAAATGAAAACCTTATCTTAATTCCTTCTTATCAACCCGATGAAACCTTATATTATCTTTCTAAAGGATTAAAAGAAGCTGGATTTAATATCGTTATTGTAGATGATGGCAGTGGACCATCTTTTGATAACGTATTTACAAGTGTAGAAGAATTCGCTGATGTTTTACGTTATGAAACAAATAGAGGTAAAGGCTATGCGTTAAGATATGGCTTTAATTATATAAATGAAAAATATAGTGATTATCTTGGTCTAATTACAGTTGATGGAGATGGCCAACACTTAATTAAAGACATTAAAAGAGTGGACCTTCTTTTAAAAGAAAAACAAAAAACAGTCTTGGGCTTAAGATCTTTTAATGTTAAAGTTCCATTTAAATCAAAAATAGGTAATGGTTTATCTAAGTTCACCCAAAGTCTCGCTACTGAAAAGTATTTAAGTGATAATCAATGCGGTTTAAGAGGCTTTTTAGTGAAAGATATCCCACTCCTATTAAAGATTAAAGGGGACCGTTATGAATACGAAATGAGAGTGATTAATGAACTCATTTTAAAAGAGATTCCTTTCACTACAACTGAGATCGAAACGATATATGAAAATAACAACGCTAAAACGCATTTCAGGCCACTTCTTGATACTTTTTTGATTCAAAAGTCCATCTTTTACGCTGGTTTAATTTCGTTGATTTCTCTTGTTTTAGAAGTAGTTTCAGTAACCTTATTTTCATTATTCGTTTATAAAGATATTGGAACATATAATCTTGAACTATCAATGGTTACAGCCTTTGCTATTTCTTTATTAACTAAAGTATCTCTCTTATTTATTTTCTATCGTCCAAGACATAAACGAAAAGTATTCTTTAAAGCTTCAATTTATAAAATATTTGTTTTAGTCGCGTACTATGTTTCTATTATTGTCTTTACTCGCTTATTAAACCTCCCAATATATCTAACTTATATAATTTCTATATTCTTAACAATTTTCCCAAAATATTATCTTATTAAAGGTGTAGGAGTATTCTTAGAATCTTCTCGCGGATAAATTAATATTGCTTTTATTTATAAAAGAACTAAAATTTTTACTTGATAGTAAAGAGGTATTTTTAAATGAATAAATATGAAATTGTGATTGAATCGACTGGAGACGCTAACGAAGAACTTAGAGTTCGTTTAGGTCTTTATAAAGATTATATTCAAAACATTGTCTATCTTTCTGAAGATAAAGAAATTAAAGCAGATCTTGATTGGAGAAACTTCACTCCAAAACAATACTTTACTTTAGTAAAAAGAAACGCTGGTAAAATTAGAACTGCTTTCGCTAACTTTGAAGAATTCAAAAGAGTTATCGAACCAATCTTAAAAGAAGGTAAAGACGCAATTATCGTTACTATTTCGACCGCTATAAGTGGTACATATAATAACTTCAAGCTTTATGCTGATGAATTATTAGAATCTTATCCAGATAGAAAGATTGGAGTAGTTGACTCTTTAAAATATAGTTCCGCTATCTCTTTATTAGCCTACTATATGGCACAAAATAGAGATAAAGGAATGTCGTTAGAAGATAATATTAACTTCGCAAATGAATTTAGATATCGTATTCATGAATCCGGACCAATGGATGATTTATCTTTCCTTGCTAAAAATGGTAGAATCTCCGCGACAAAAGCCTTCTTTGGTGGTTTAGTTGGAGTTAACCCAATCGCTGATTTCAATCATCAAGGAATGTCTGCGCCACTAGGTACTGTTAAAGGTGAAAAACTCGCTAATGAAGTTGCTCTTAAGTATTTACTTAAAACTGCTACTGATTTAGAAAATCAAATCGTTATCATCACCCATAGTGATCGTTTAGCGCGTGCTAATGAATTTAAGAGTCAACTCTTAAAAGCCACTAAAGTGAAAGATGTTATCATCACTTCAGTTGGTCAATCCTGCGGTCCAAATATTGGCCCAGGTTTATGCTGCTATTTCTATGTCGGCGCTCCATTAACTGAAGACCGTAAAGTGGAATTAGACGCATTTAATGAGGCTCAAAAATAGATGATATATATCATTATCGCAAGTGTTATTTTTGTTCTCCTTTTAGGAGGAGTGATTTTCTCTATTATCTATACGATGCCAATTGCGAAGAAACTTTATACTGACCAATGGACAAGGCATGGAGATTATAGCTTTGAAAGAGGCTGCTCTGATAAATCATTTGATTACCATTTAGATATGTTTAATCAGGGCATGGCTATTAGAGAAGAGAATAAACAATATATTAAGGAAGTAGATATTATTTCCGAAGGTCTCCATTTATATGGAGAATATTATGATTTCGGCTTTGATAAATGCGTTATCCTTCTTCCAGGAAGAATGGAAACAGCTTATTACGCGCCTTACTATATGCCTCCGTTTAAGAAATGTGGCTATAACATGCTAGCGATTGATCCAAGAGCCCATGGTCTTTCCGAAGGAGAATATATTACTTTAGGAAAACATGAAGCGATAGACACCATTGAATGGGCTAAACTTCTTCATGATAAATTTAATATTAAACATGTTTGTATTTATGGGCTTTGTGGTGGGGCAACATGCGCTAACTACATTTTCACTAATAAAGACTGCCCAGAATATATTGATATGTTTATCGCTGATGGAATGTTTATTTCTTTCTTTGAAATGTACCGTGAACATATTAAAGATGAACATAAACCAGTCTACCCAGTTATTTGGGAATTATTCCATTTAATTAAAAAACATAATGATGTTAATCCTTACGAAGCTAAACCTATCAAAATGATCAAAAAAGTCACTGTTCCAACTTTAATTATAAGTGGTGAACTCGATAAGTTTGCTTTACCTAAATTAGCCCAAAAACTATATAGGAACTCCAGCGGATTGCCAAAAAAGCTTGTTTATATTCCTAACGCTAGACACTCTCACGTAAGATACGATAACACCGAAATGTTTGATAAGACTATCGAAGAATTTTTAAATGAAAATTCTCCAAAATAATTTATATAACTTGATAATTTTAAGAAGTTATTTATAATAACCACAAATCGAGGAAGATTAATATGAAAGTTAAAACAAAGGATAAGCTCGGAAAAAATAAACCTCTTCCTTCTTCTAAAATTACAAAAGTAGAAGAAGAGAATTTATTTGCTTTTATTCCGAATCGTAAAAAACCTTTACTCCGCAACAAAACGATTGTCGTTGGCTGTGGACGTTTAGGTGCTTCTATTGCTAATAAAGGTAATAAAGATGGTAAAAACGTCTTAGTTGTCGATAACAATAAGAACGCTTTTGATTTATTAGATGACACCTTCAGTGGTTACACCATTGTGGGAGATGTTTTAGATTATAAAACCTTAGAAAACGCTTATATTACTTCCGCTAAAGAAATCATTATCACAACTGGTAATGATAACATTAATATTTTCCTCGCTCTTTTATGCCGTAATATCTATCAAGTACCAAACATTTATGTTCGTTTAGATGATCCTAACATGTCTGTCTTACTTGAAAACAAAGATATTGAAATCATTCTCCCATTCAAACTTAGTTTTGATATGCTTGAGAGCATCAGAATGAAGGGAGGAAATAAATAATGAAAATTGTTATTTGTGATGGCCATAATGAAGCTGATTACATCATTAAGATGTTTAAGAAAAAAGAAAACACCCTTATTGTTATTAATAACGATAAAGATTACGCTTCATACTTATCTAAAACCCATCGTATCCCAGTTATTTATGGTGATTCTTATAAGAAATACACTCTTGAAGAAGCTAACATTTATAACGCTGATGTCTTAATCGCTCTTAACGAAACTAATGACGCTAACCAATTTGTTATTTGTACTTTAGCTAAATCATTATTTAACGTTAAGAAAGTCATCTGCACTGTTAAAAACCCAAATAACGTTGATTTATTTAAAGAGCTCGGTGTTGATTCACCAATCTCTTCTTCTTACCTTTTAGGTAACTCTGTTAGAGCAGAATCCTCTGTTGAATCCTTAATTAAGTCTATGACTCTTGATGATAACAAGATTTCAATGGTAGAAGTCACTGTTAGTGAAAACTTCGCTATTTGTAATAGAAAGATTATGGAAATTAACTTCCCTAAATTCGCTAACATCTCCTGCATTTACCGTAAACCTAACGTTATTATCCCTAATGGCCAAACAATTATCTTACCTAAAGATAAGCTTTTAATTGTTTCCGCCCCAATTGATCAAAAGAAAGTTATTGAATACGTTTCTAGAACTAAAGAAGTATGACCTTAACAGCGAAAAATCATAAATCAGGTAAAGTTGTCGGAGGTTACCGTTTAATTATCGGCTACCTCGGAATTTTCCTTATCGTTACCGGTATTGCGATGCTTTTACCTCTTTTAACCCTTTTCGCATTCCCTGAAGAAGGAGCATATGCTCATTACTTCTATATCCCAGGTTTAGCCTCAGTTGCCGTAGGTGTTGGCTTATTCTTATCTATCTTTAGACATGAAAAAGGAAGATTAGGAAAACACCAAGACTCTGTCTTACTTGTCTTAATCTGGCTTATTTCAATTTTAGTTTCTTCAATTCCTTTCCTTTTAAGAGGAGGAATGAGCTTTACTGATTCTATTTTTGAAACAACTAGTGCTTATTCTTCTACTGGTTTTACTTTATTTGATTTTAGTAGCGATGTCGCTCCTAAATGCTATATCGTTTATCGAAGCGTTCTTATCTTCCTTGGTGGTATCGGTTTAGTTCTTGTTGTGACAAGTGCTATCAGTGATCGATATGGTTTAAAACTATATACCGCGGAAGGTCATAATGATAAATTAATGCCTAACTTAGCGAAATCCGCTCGACTAATTCTTGGTATTTATACTGGTTACATTATTTTAGGTGGATTAGGCTTATGGCTAATAGGTGGAATGAATCTATTTGATTCATTTAACCATTCAACTGCTTGCTTAGCGACCGGTGGATTCTCTTCCCGTGCTGGTGGTTTTTATGAAATTATGACCGCTGACTACGCTGCGGGAATTACAAATGAAATTGGTTTACATGTTAATCCGCTTGGAATTGAAATTGTTTCCTCAATCTTAATGCTATTAGGTGGCACTAACTTCTTAATCCACATGTTTATTTTCTCCGCGAAATTTAAAAAGATTGGTAAAGACTGTGAATTCCGTTTCATGGTCATCATGTTTATTATCTTTATTCCAATCTTCTTCGCCGCGGTTTATTTCTCTAACTTAGAAAGTTACACCCCACTTCAATCATTCCGTTATGGAACATATGTCTTTATTTCTTCTATAACAACTTCTGGTTTTGCTAACTTCCCATCTATTCCATCTTTAGGTCCAGTAACCTTAACACTTATCATCATCATGACTATCATCGGTGGTGGCATGGGCTCAACTTCTGGTGGGGTTAAACAATATCGACTAATTGTCGCTTTAAAATCATTCTATTGGTCAATTAAAGAAAGAGGCGCCTCTAAACGTAAAATCTTCCCTCATAACATTGCTCGACTTGGTGAAATTAAAGAAGTATCAAGTGAAGAAATCACTGATTCATATAACTACATTTTCTTATATGTCTTAATCGTAGTAGTGGCTTCACTCATGCAAGTTCTTATCGCTAACGGACAAGGTTTAATGCTAAACGGACACCCAATAACCTTTGCTGATACAATGTTTGAATTTGCTAATGGCATCTCTTCCTGTGGTTTATCAAATGGTTTATCCGCCTTAAGAGATCCATGGATTAACTGGATTACTATTATTGGAATGTTCTTAGGACGTCTTGAAATCTACGCGGTTCAATTAGCAATCAACCGTGGAATTAGAGATATCGCTAGAAAGGAAACTTATTAATATGGCACTTATTGATGAATTAACTAAAGCTAATATCGAAGCTTTAAAAGCTCATGATCAAATTAGTCGCGCTGTTTTAAGCGTAGTAATTAACAAATACAAAATGGAAGGTATCGAACTTAAAGCTAAAGGTGTTGATATCTCCGATAAAGATATGATTCGTATCATTTCTAAAGTTTTAAAGGAACTTGAAGAAGAAAAAGCGGGTTATGAAAAAGTAAATAGAGTAGAGGATGTTAATAACATCGTTAAACAAATGGAAGTCATCTCCAAATACTTACCAAAGATGCTTTCCGAAGAAGAAATTAGAAACGAAATTAATAAACTTGAAGATAAATCTATCCCATCCATCATGAAACACTTCAAAGCGAATTTTGAAGGCAAAGTTGATATGGGTTTAGTTAATAAAGTGGCCCGTTCACTTTAGTTAAGATTTTATTTGAATAAGCGAGATACATTATTTATAATAGTATCCGCTGCACTAGGGGTGTAGTTCAATGGTAGAGCATCGGTCTCCAAAACCGCGAATGTGGGTTCGATTCCTGTCACCCCTGCCAAATTTGTATTAATATATTAATACAATTCAACAGATTCTTGCAGGTTCCCAATGCTAATTAGCATTCCTGAAGATAGCAAGCACCTTAATTAAAGCCATAGGCTTTACTGGTTGGGACGAGTGAGGGCTTGCGCATAATAAAAGCACTTCCTGTGATAGCTAAGACTATCATTATGAGAAAGTGCTTTTGTTTTTTTGAAGCGACTATTTAAGCTTTTGTTTAACTAATTCATCGATAACTTTTTCGTCTTCTTCAGATAATGTCCAATCCTTTAATGGCTTTGAGAAATACTTCATTGGTTTATCTTTTAATGCATCAACACAAATGTAGCATTCGGCATCGTCCAATGGATTTGGATTATCAATTCTAATGAATTTGTTTGGCCTGCTTAATACATAGGTAATAGATCTAGTCATATTAAAACCAGAAATTAATACTTTTCCATTCTCATCTTTTTCTTCAGTTACGAGCGCAACTAGAAATGGATGATTTTGTGATAGCCTATATCTTCTAAAGTGATATTTAGATTGCATTAAATCTTCCCCCCTTCCTTTAGACAGTAGTGGTGCCTTCAAAAGGAGATAATAAAAGCCATCACCATAATGAAAACACCTTTTGTAGTTATCGACTAAGTCCCGTAACTACTGGTGTTACATCATCCTCGTGATGGCCACATGCTCAATTAAATACTAATTGTAGGGAGCGCGATGATCTTCTCGTACCTAAGGACGTCTTCTACCTACGACCTCCTCCCTTAGGACTCATATCATTACTGGGCAATACTTTCCCTATTACCACACCCTAACACGTAGTGTGATAGTTCATATATCCATTGGCCTCAGTTTACCTGCGTATGGTCGACTTTGCTTAATTAGCTAGTTCATAGCGCCTGTGGTCTAAAATATGAGCAATTTTACTTTATCATAAGTGTATCTTTTATTAAATAAAAACTATTATTGGATCTATCAATGGATGATGACAAAGTATGACAAAATGGCATGAATATTTTATGTAATATGACAAAATGGCATATATATGTTGAAAACGTATGCCAAATATGATAGGATGCAATCAGAGATAGAAATATGACTCTTTTACAAATTAGAAATAAATATCAAATATCGCAAGCATTGGCGGCTAGTAGTGTTGATGTCCCTTTAAGAACGTATATTCGCTATGAAAATAATAATGATTACGGCAACTCTTTGAAGCGAGAGTCAATGATTCAAAAGCTAATGAATAAATATGAAATTACGGAAGATAAGGGAATTCTTTCAATAGAAGCAATTAAGAACGAATTAACTTCTTTATTTGACAGCGAATACAAAGGTAAAATTGAATTTTGTTATCTGTTTGGTAGTTACGCAAAAGGCTACGCTAAAGGCAACAGCGATGTAGATCTATGCGTATCAACTTCTCTTACTGGATTAAGGTTTGCTGGGTTGAGTGAAGCCATTCGAACTGTTCTGCATAAAAGGATTGATTTAATTAGGTTCAATAATTTAGAAAACAATTTGGAATTAGTCTATGAAATCATGAAGGACGGGATAAAAATAGTATGACAAAGCAAAAGACAAGTGGTGCATTTAAAGTAATTAAAATAATCTCAATAGTGTTGACTTGTTCGACATTATTTATTGCTTTGATGTTGGTTGCTCTTCTTGACAAGAACAACGAAGGAATTGTTTCGTTCGATCAAATGTACTATATGGTTAGCAATCTTTGGGTATTTTATTTATTGCTTCCAATTTCTTTAGGATGCTTAGGCTATGGCATTTTCTTATCGATTAAAAAATACAAAGCTGTTTCTAATATAGTTATCGGCTCCATCTTTTCGTTTTTGCTTTTAATCTATGGTTCGTTTACTCCAATTTTTAAACCTCAATACAATACAACCACTAAATGTTGGGATGAATTAAGTGAAAAACTAAGCATTGATTTTTCAGATAATTTAAAAGTTATTTCCATGGAATATGACGTCAACAAACAAACCACTAGTGATAATTTTCAAATAAATGTAGAAAGTATAGCAAGGTTTACTAAAGATGAATCATACCAAACATTTGTTAATTCATTAAATAGCAATTGGACATCATCGTATCAAAACAACATAGTTCCAACTACTTTTGCTCTTAGTACAAGAAGTGGTTTTGATAGATTTTTGATTTATTCTTTTACTGATTCAACATATAATCCAGCCTCTGCTGTGTCAAAACATCAGTATACTTGTATTGCGTTAAGCTATGAAAAGCAAGGGATGTATATGTTTGAATATACCGCTAAATAAGATGTAATTAATTAAATGTCAAAACACGAATCCAATCGTGCATTCAAAACGAGATTGCCGGCTAATAATTGGTGATAGGAATCAAACCATTGGGAATAATCAAGTGATAATAGCGTTCCAAAAATGAATTAACAAAAAGGCAGATACAATCGAATAAAAATGCTATCTGACTGATGGGTGTTCAATTTGTACGATTGGTATCAAATCACTAATTCATAGCCATAAGCAAAAAAGGGGCTGTTAAGAAACCTAAAAGGCGACAAGGCCCCTTTTAGTTTACAAAAAAGAGGTGAAATCGTAAGAAATCGCCTCTTTTGTTACAATATCT
>CADAIJ010000008.1 GCA_902787955.1 uncultured Erysipelotrichaceae bacterium | reverse complement strand
CAAAATCGTCAGTGAAATATTCCCAAAAAAGTGCGATGTAACCAAAGAAAAAAGGCTAACACATTCTTGTATTAACCTTCATTTTTTAAATTGGTGACCTGTACGCGATTCGAACGCGTGAATGTATGCGTGAAAGGCATATGAGTTAAGCCGCTTCTCCAACAGGCCACGACTGGCGCCCACTGAGGGATTTGAACCCACGACCGATCGATTAACAGTCGAGCGCTCTACCACTGAGCTAAGTAGGCATCAAAGCAAGTAGTATCATATCAAACCTAAATTTTATTTACAACACGAAAATGAAAAAGTTAGTTAATATTTGATGATATTTAAAGTTTTACTTTGTCATTGATGGCTTTAATTTTATTAATATCAACTTTTACTACTTCCCTATCATAAGTGATAAAACCGTTAAGTTCTTCTTCAACATCACTTAGTTCAGTGTAGATAAAAGAAGATAGTCCTTTAGGAATATTATTAATAATATCGCGGTTAATAAACTTGATATATTCGTTTTCTAGCTCTTCTTTAGATGAGATAGTTTTATAGCCAAATGTCTTCTTTACGTTAGAATGACCTTCTATTTCTAATTTATATCCCCCACATTCGCTTAAGAATAACGCTCTATTTTTGTCAGTGTTTCTTTTTGTTAGCTTAACTGGCCTAAAGTAGACATGGATTGATTTAGTGTCACTAACACCTTGATCATAGAAACCAGAAGCATGATCATAGATACGGCTATAATCATATTTAATTAATTCATTATAAATACTAGCTGAATCAAATTGGCCCCAGCCTTCGTTAAAGATTGTCCATAAGCCTAAAGAAGGAACATTATAAAGGTAGTTGATTGTTTCTTTAAATTCGTTGATCGCTTCTTCTCTTCCTTCTTTATTATTCCTAGAGAAGGCTTTATATCTATTATCTTTTTTCTTTATATTAAATATAACTGGGAGGAGGATATGAAGAGTTTTATATGTACTTCCCCCATTTACAAAGTCTTGGAAGACAATCATTCCAAGTCTATCGCAGTGATAGTAATAACGAAGTGATTCAATCTTAATATGCTTTCTTAATGTGTTAAAACCTAATGACTTCATTAAGCTTATATCCTTAATATATGCTTCATCATTAGGGGGAGTTAATAAACTATTTTGATAGTAGCCTTGATCTAAGACTCCTTTCATAAAATAAGGTTTATTATTAAGAGCGAATCTAAGAATATTATTTTCATCTTTTATGATTGAGAATTTTCTCATCCCAAAATAAGAATCAACTTTGTCTACTTCATTTATAAAAGTGATGTTATATAAATAAGGATCTTCTGGTGACCATAAACGAGGATTAGAAATTTCTAAATTATAATCATTACCTTTAAAACTATATTCTTTCCCTTCAAAGAGAATTTTTGTCTCATTTAAGGCACTTCTTATATGAATTTTTAAAATTGAGTTATCAATATCAGGAGTTAACTTAATATCTTCAAAGTAACCATTAGAAACACTTTCAAGCCAGACTGGAAGATATATACCTGATTGAGGAGTGTACCATATGCCTCCATGTTTTAGTTTTTGTTTTCCTCTTGAATGATAAGAGGTATCTGTTTTATCGATAACCTTAACAATAATATCGATATGTCTGTTCTTTATATATGGAGCGATATCCACTTCAAAAGGGAGAAATCCCCCGACATGGGTTTTACCTAATTCTTTATTTAAATAAATAGAAGCGATTTGATCCACCGCGGTGAAATGAAGAATAACTTTATCTTTAATTTCAAATTCGGATGGAATATCTAAGGATAAATGATAAAAAAGATAATCATCAGGTTGAACGATTATTGGATCAACTTTATTATCGTTTTTATCTCTTAAGTCTGCAGCAGTAGTTTCAGGAGAAAATGGCACTAAAATAGTTCCGTCAAATTCTTCTGGAAGTGCTTCATCTTTAGATATCTTATATTCCCATCTCCCGTTTAAAGATATGTAGCTATCTCTTTTAAACTGAGGTCTAGGATATTCACTTAGAGGTATCATCGTTATTATTATTCTTTTCTTTTTCTTTCTTAATTAAAAGAACAACAGGAACTATTGCAAGTAAGAGGAAGGCGATAACTCCTAAAAACATAAATTGATTTGGTTCTAATACTTCGTTTCCATATTCATTGATATATGTGTGGGCGTTAATTAAGAATAAAGCTTCACCAATATATGGACCAGTTACCATAGGTAAAAGAACAGCGAAGATCATTCTAACACCTTGAAATGAACCTGCTTCTTCTTTAGGAGTGTAGTCACGAATCTTAGCACCCATAACCGCGGTAGTTACCATAAAGCCTGTAATAATAATGATTCCAGCGATTATGACAAATACCATATCTTTTGCAAAGAAGAATAATAAAGCTCCTATTGCCATGAATAATAAAGCAGGAATCATTATCTTATTCTTGCCAATCTTATCCATAAATAAACCAAAGATAACAGTTATGATACACGCCACTACTAAAACAACACCTAAAGTTATCATAAAGTTCATCTCAACAATGCCTAAAACATTTTGAATATATACAATGAAATATGGCATAAAGATTTGAACGGCAATATTAAATAATAAGAAGCCTATTAAAACGATATAGAGCATCTTGTTATTTTTAATAACATTTGGTCTAAAGCCATACACTAAATTTTGAATATACTTTTTATCTTCTTTAACTACAACGTTGTCTTTTGGAAGAAGGAATATGCATGCAATACCAGAGACTAAAACTAAACCGCCAAAAACATAGAAGAAGATATCCCAGCCTTGAGTAACTCCACCTGATTTAGTAACTAATAAGCCTTGTAAAACGGTAATAATAATCATTGAAATCATTGGGAAGATAGAAAGAACAGACTCGACTTTTCCTCTATTTTCATCAACGGTGTTATCGGTAACAAACGCATTAAAAGCAGCATCGTTAGCAGTACTTCCAAAGAATGTCATAACGCAGTCCATTACAACAATCATGACGCCCGCCATAAATGGAGCGTGATAAACCATAGAAACTGGATTATTTGGATCTAAGAAAGCGAAAGCAATAATGGAAACACCCCATAAGATATAGCCAAAGGCTACAAATGCTTTACGTTTCTTTAACTTGTCACTTAAAGCACCCATTAATAAGGTTGTTATTGTTGCGGCGGCAGCACTGAAGGCCACCATAAATGGGATGAATTTATAATCTTGTGTACAATCAAAGGCATAAAGATTTAAAAACATGTTTTCAATAGCCCAAGCTAATTGACCAACAATACCCGCTAAAATAAAAGACGCCCATTTGCGAAGACCAATTTTAGAGTTATTCATAAGTTATACTTCCTTCGTAATAATTATAGCAAAGAAGAAAATATGGGGTTGTCTTTTTATAAAAAAGTATATAAAAACTCCATTCTATGAGAATTTTTTCCCATTCGATGGAGTTCCTATAATTTATTTTTTGATTCTTCCTGATCTTAACGCATTTAAGACACAAAGAAGTGCAACGCCAACATCGCCAAAGACCGCTAACCAAATAGAAGCTAAGCCAAAGGCAGATAAGACTAAGATTGCTAACTTAACACCTAAAGCAAAATAGATGTTTTCTTTAACAATAATCATTGTCTTTTTAGCGATTTTCTTAGCGAGTAATAAACTCTTTAAATCATCATGCATTAAGACAATATCGCTAGCTTCAATAGCAGCATCACTTCCGACACCACCCATTGAAATAGCTATATCGCTACGTGCTAATGTTGGAGCGTCATTAACTCCATCACCAACATAAACAATAAGTTCATTATCTTTTTTATTCTTAATAAGTTCATCCATTTCGGATACTTTATCTTGTGGTAGTAATGAATGTTTATAAGAAGTTAAGCTTAGCTTATTAGCTACATCGCTAGCAATTGCCTCATTATCTCCAGTAAGCATAATTGTTTTAATATTATTCTTATTTAAGTAGGAGATAACTTCATAAGACTCTTCTTTGATTTCGTCATTAATAACAATTGCACCTAAGTATTCTTTATTTTTAGCAACATAAACTAATGTTCCGACTTCATTAATTTCATTGAAGCTTATGTTGTTATTCTTTAATAGTTTTGCGTTTCCAACATAAATCTTTTCATCACCCTTAGAGGCAATAATTCCTTGTCCAATTACATTATTCAAAACATATTCATTAGATGTTGGTTTAACTAAAGCTTTAATAGATAATGCGATTGGGTGATTAGAATCTTTTTCGGCAATTGCTGCTAATCTTAATATTTCATCTCTTTTTTCTTCTGGGATTACTCTACTAACAGCGAAATTACCTACGGTAAGTGTACCAGTTTTATCAAATACAAATGTGTTAGCTTTATTAAAGTTTTCTAAATATAAAGAGCCTTTAACTAAGATGCCAAGTTTTGCCGCTTTACCAATTGAAGTAAAGAATGATAATGGTACAGAAATAACAATGGCACATGGACAGGAAACAACTAGGAAGTTAAGTGATCTACTAATCCAAGTATTATAGTCTTTAGTCACTAATGATCCAATTAAAGCAAGTAAGACTGCTGAGACCACTACAATTGGTGTGTAATATTTAGCGAATTTAGTAATAAAGTTTTCTTGCTTAGATTTAACATTTGAAGAGTTTTCAACAAGTTCTAAAATCTTAGAAACAGCGGACTCTATATATGTTTTTTGAACTTTAATATCGATTGATGATGTTAAATTTATTGTTCCAGATATAACTTGTGAACCAATATTAACATCGCGTGGTAACGCTTCTCCAGTTAAAGCTTTTGTATCTAAAGAAGAAGCACCTTTAACTATAATTCCATCAAGTGGAACTTTTTCTCCTGGAAGGACTCGGATAATATCATTGATATTAATTGTTTCAGGATCTACTTGTTCAAATTCGTTATTATCTAATACTTTATTTGCATAATCTGGTCTAATATCCATTAATTTAGCAATTTCTCTTCTTGATTTCCCTACCGCTAAATCTTGGAAGAATTCGCCAATTTGATAGAAAAGCATAACTGCTACTGCTTCTGGGAACTCTTTTAAAACGAATGCCCCTACTGTCGCAATTATCATTAAGAAGTTTTCGTCAAATACTTGTCCATGAGCGATATTCTTAACAGCTTTGATCAAAATATCGTAGGAAATAAATAGATAAATGGCTAAATATAAACCGAATGGTAGTAACCATCCTAAATCTGTTCCAGGTATTACTGTAGAAAGATCAATTATTTTATCAACAGTAAATAAGGCAACAAAAAGAACTAAAGAGATGATGATTCTGATTAATCTTTTCTTTAGCTTTCTTGTCATAATTCTATTCAATTACCTCGAAATCCGAATCTACTTTACGGCCTACTTTCTTAATTTGTTTAAATAATGATTTTTCATTGACGGTGTCATCATATTCGACAACCATTTTTTGAGTCATAAAATTTACAGTGCAGCTTTTAACTTCATCAATTTTACTAATAGCTGATTCAATCTTTGTTGCGCATACGGCACAATCTACTTCTACTTTGTATGTCTTTTTCATATTTATTTACTCCTTGACGTGTTCTAACGCACATTTGAATATTTGAGAGACATGGTCATCATCTAATGAATAGATAACTTCCTTCCCTACTTTTTTAGGTTTAATTAGTTTTGCTTGTCTAAGGATTCTAAGTTGATGAGAGATAGCGCTTATTGGTAAACCCACTAAAGAAGAGAGATTAGAAACATTAAATTCTCCTTTTTCTAAACAAGATAAGATTTTAGTTCTAGTCATATCTCCTAAGATTTTGAATAGATTAGCCATATCCTCAATATAGTCATCAATTTCAAGAACGTTTTCGATGTTTGTATTTTCCATAAACTTTCTCCTTTCGACGTCTAATATTATATTGAACATTTGAGCAATTATTCAAGTGTTTTGATAAAATGTTTACTTATCTCTTTGAGATATTTTTATGAATGCAACTTCAAATTGAGAGTGTTTTTAATCTGTGTTTTAATAATTTTAGAGGTAAAACTTATGCAGAAGATGTTAGAAAAAGGACCACTTTTAGATGAAAAAGGTAATTTAACTGAAGGTGGTTACGCGTTTAAATTGGTTAAAGATTATTCTAGAAACTCAATTAAAGGACTTAAAACTAGGATCAAAGAATGGGATTATTATTATATCCATGATGATGAATATGGAATCGCGTTAACTATCGATGATAATTCATATATGGGAATGGCCTCTATTTCAGTATTAGATTTTAAGAATAACAAAGATGTTACTAAATCATATATAACTTGGCTCACATTTGGTAAGGTTGCTTTCCCTTCTTCATCTGAAACAGGAAATGTAAGCATAAAAAGCAAGAATTACGACATGCTATTTGAAAATAAAAACGGTAAAAGACATCTTCTTTGTTCAATGAAAAATGTTGTTAAAGGTAAAAACTTTACCTGCGATATTATATTAGAAAACTCTTTAGATGATTCAATGGTTATTGCCACTCCATTTAAAAAGAAAAGACACTTCTACTATAACCAAAAGATTAATTTATTAATAGGTTCTGGCATATTTTCATTTGGAGGTATTAAGCACGAATTCAAATTAGAGAATACTTTAGGTGTTTTAGACTGGGGAAGAGGTGTTTGGACTTATTCCAATACTTGGTACTGGTCTAGCTTAAACGCCAAACAAGATGGACATAATATTGGTTTTAATCTTGGCTATGGTTTTGGTGATACAAGCGCTGCAAGTGAAAACATGTTCTTCTTTGATGATAAAGCCTATAAGTTAGAAGATGTTACTTTTAACATTCCAAAAGATAACAAGGGTAAAGATGATTTTATGAAGGAATGGACATTCACCTCTAAGTCAGGAGATATTAATTTAATATTTAGGCCTACGATTGATCGTTATTCAAATACAAACGCTTTAATTATTCAAAGTAATCAGCATCAAGTCTTTGGCTATTTTAGTGGAACGATTAAAGTTGGTGACGAAACTTATAAACTTAATAGCCTTCTTGGCTTTGCCGAAAAAGTTAAGAATAGATGGTAATATATAATTTGTAAATTATAAAGGCACACGTTAACCATGTGCCTTTTCAATTATTTAGATTAATAACCTTTGCGTTTTCTTTCACGCTTAGAAGCATACATTAAGTGGTCAGCGTGAATTAAGACATCATCGGCATAAGAATCAATTTGTTTATCGTAAGCAGCGATACCAACTGAAACATTAACTTTTTCCCAGCCCTCTTTAGCGCGTTTAGAAATTTCTAAACTTTGCTCATAGAATAATTGTTGAAGTTTTTCTCGATTTTTATAGTCTTCATCAAAGAGGATAGAAACGAATTCATCCCCACCGATACGGTAAATATCGCTATGAGTAAATATTTTTCTCATAAGAATAGAAGCGTTTTTAAGATAGATATTGCCTTTATCATGGCCATATTTATCATTGATTTGTTTTAATCCATCGCAGTCAAACATTGCAATAGCAAACTCAATATTTTCTTTTTTATCAATGCGTTTTTGAATTTCTTTCAAGGCAATATCAAATGAACTCTTGTTCTTAACTTGAGTTAAAGCATCAGAATAGGCTAGATCATTTAAGTCACCAATATAGGAACTTAAATCATCAATGAGTTTGTTCATGGTTTTAGTTAAAACACCTATTTCATCATTGCTATTACTCTTAAGTTCAACGTCGTAATTACCTTTAGAGATTTCTTGAGCAGCATTAGTAAGTTCTTTAAGTGGTTTTGTAAATCTTTGTGTTACAAGTGCGGTAATAACACCTATAACTACAATTACTACTATTGCAGCGATAACAATTTGCCAAACAATAATCTGCCAGGTATTGTCAATTTCCGTTTGTGGAACACAAACAACAATACTCATGTTATTGCTTAGATGCAGCCAGTAGGAATGTTTAGTAACGCCTTCAAAAACATAAAGAATATGATGTTCATCTTTGACAAATTTATCATAAAAGCCTTCAGGAATACTTGGTCTTTTCTCAACTGGAATACTTAAAATATCAATGTATGGATGGTAGATAATACTTACATCGGAATCTTCAATAATATAAGCAAAGCCAGATTTTAAAACTTTAATATTTTTGATTTGTTCACCTAAGGTGTGATAGCTAATTTCTATTCCCACCACTCCAACAAAGCTATTTTTGCGGTAAACAGGGATGTTATAGGAAATAACAATTTCATCTAAGTTATCAGTGACATAAGGAGATAACCA
The DNA here is from genome assembly GCA_902787955.1 of uncultured Erysipelotrichaceae bacterium. GTDB lineage: Bacteria > Bacillota_I > Bacilli_A > RFN20 > CAG-826 > Fiminaster. The sequence continues at coordinate 78,900 of CADAIJ010000008.1, read as the reverse complement.
AACAGGTTTACCTGATTCTTTTGGTTCATAAAACCATATGCACTCATTTTTATCATCACTAATATCGGTAACTTCGTGCTCGATAAAGCCTTTACCATCAAGGTTTGTATACCAGAAACCTAATTCGTTAGTGACAGCACTAATTTCAGGATCAATACGATAATAGAAAGTTAAGACACCGTTGGTGTTTTCACTTGAATCAAGGAAAAATTCTTTAGCTTCATCCATGTGATTAGATAGTTCAGTATTAAAATCACTATCAGGAATCTCATCGAGTTTTTCATCAATAAAAGTGGAAACAGTATTAACGGATTGTTCAACGCTCTTTAAATAATAGTTGATGTTATTTTTACCAGTTTCACATAAAAGAATCATAGATTGTTCAACAGTTTCATGACCAAAATTTGCAATATAAACGGAACTAACTATGGATGTAACAAAAATCGCCGCAATGATTGAGACGATACTAATTAAAGTAATTTTTGTTCTTATAGAATGAAAATTAAAAAATTTCATATTTAACGTTATTATACATAGGTTTATAAAATAAGACTACTTATATTGAGTTTTTATTAATGCGATAAAAATAAAAAAATTGATACTATCGCATCAATCTCTATAATTTTTCTGGCGCGCCAAGAAGGAATCGAACCCTCAACCCTCTGATTCGAAGTCAGATACTCTATCCAGTTGAGCTATTGGCGCATCTAGATAAACATTATAAAAAATTGTTCGTTTAATGCAATTAATTAATATATTTAGTAATATATAGAATTGTTATGAGAATCGCAGTTATCGGTTTTGGAGTATCAGGGGCTATCTTTTCGATTGCCTATAAAAGAGCCCATCCAAAAGATGAAATCATTATCTTAGAGCATTTAGATTCCCCACTTAAGAAGGTTTTAGCGACCGGGAATGGGAAATGTAATATTGGAAATAATTCCTCGCTTAAAGGAATCTATAATGATGATTTTATTTCAGGGATACTTGAAAGATATGATTATGAGACTCAAGAGAAATTCTTAGATTCATTAAATATCAAAACTAAGTTAGTAGGTAATCTTGCTTATCCTATTTCTGAATCAGCGGTTACCGTTCGAAACGCACTAATAAAGGCTATAGAAGCCGCGAAGATTAAAGTAATTTATAATGCGAATATTGAAGATTATTCCGTTAATGATAAGGATATTGATATCTACTTAAGTGATCGTAGTCTAAAAGTGGATCGTTTAGTTATCGCAACTGGTGGAAAATCAAATCCAAAACTTGGAAGTGATGGAAGTATCTTTGATATCTTAAATGACCACCACTACCGTATTAATAAACTTGAACCTGGACTATGTCCAATTGTTACAAAAGAATCATTTAAAGAACTTGATGGAACTAGAGTTAAAGGTGAAGTTACAGTTCGAAAAAATAATAAAATTGTCTTTAAAGAAAAAGGCGAAATCTTATTTAAAAAACATGGTTTATCTGGGATTGTAATCTTTAATGCATCAAGAATAATCGCTCATGATTTAAATGCTAAATACGAGATTTCATTGGACTTCCTACCAGAAATTTCTAAAGATGACTTAGGTATCTTCTTATCTTTTAATAAAGCAGATGTACTATTAGATGCTTATATTCATCCTTTAATTAGTGAAAGAATTAAGAAAGAAAATCTAACCGGAATTAAGCTATTAGATCGCATCAAATCTTTTAAATGTCATTTCGATTCATTAAGTGGTTTTGAATACTCCCAAGTAACTATCGGGGGAGTATCTTTAAAAGATGTAAATAATAAGCTAGAAAGTAATATTGAAAAGCATGTTTATTTTATCGGAGAAGTGCTCGATGTTGACGCACCTTGTGGCGGATATAACCTTATGTGGGCTATCGCTTCTGGGCTATATTTAAGCGATTATTTATAATATTTTTTGATTTTATATGTATTTTTTAGAAATAATTAACTAAAATAGATTTGTTATTAAATTAACGCGGAGGATTATTATGGCAGCGAAAAAACCTGAACCAAAGAAACCAGAACCAAAGAAAGTTGGTCCAAGCAAAGACAGTAAGAGAGTTTATCATCTTTCCAAAAGAGAAGATGGCAAATGGGCTGTTAAGTTTGCTGGTGGTGACAAAGTAATTAAATTATTTGACACCCAAAAAGAAGGCCTTGAATACTGTAACAAGATGGCAGATAATCAAGGTGGTACCGTTCTTGTTCACGCTTCAAAAGGCGCTAACAAAGGCCGTATTAAATCCAAATAATTAACGGATTAGATTAAAAAGAAGCGACTTGTGCGCTTCTTTTTTTGTTCTATTTAACTCTTAAGGGTTCACTTATCTTTGACTTACGATGATGCCAAGACTTAAGTGCTTCTTCCATCATATGAAGTGACTTAAGATTTGCTTTATAAGAATAATAAAATAACATTGCGCCTGAAATAGATAATAAAGATATTGAAAGAAAAACAACGGAGATAATTAAATTCATCTTGTCGTTATTATTTATAAATAAGATGAGAAATACGATAAAAGGGATTAAAAAGACACCACTTATAATTAATAAGATAAGAATCATAAGTTTGTTCTTTTTAATTTTAGCTTTTTCGTCATTAATTTTATGCTCAAGCTCTTCAATGATTTTAAATGTATCCATAGTAGTTATTATATACCCTATTTTGAAAGTAGTTATTCATTAAGAGAATAAAATAAACTCATTTATATTTAAATATCGAAATTTTAATGCTAACATTAATAATCATGGGTGTAGCAACTAGAAAATCTTGCCCAGTCTGTGGCAATAAAGAAGGTATGGAACATGTCGCATGTATTAAATGTGGACATGTCTTTAAAGATGAAGAAACCGCTATCCGTCATAATAATTACAGTTATTTAAATGATTCTAATAACCGTAACGTTAACGAAAGTGATGTTTCTTATTTAGAAGTTAAAGAAAAAACATACGCGCCAAACAATACAAAATTAGCCCGTTCTATCGTCGCTGCTTTTGTCATGATTGTTTTAATTATCGCAGTTATCGTTGTTCAAATGCTTCTTAAGAAAGATTGTGAAGTAATTGAAACCGAAATTAAGCCTACTATCTATGTCTTCTTAGGACTTTTATTAGTGCTTCCATGGTTATTCTTTATTTCATTTAAAATTGCTAACGATAACTTAAAGAGTATTAGAGAACTTGAACATAAAGACAACTTATCCAAAATTGGTAAAATTATCTCGATTGTTGTTGCTATCTTCTCTATTCTTCTTGTTTTAGGCGCTTTAGCATTATTAGTAATTGACTGCGTTCAAATTATTCCAGTAATCATTCAAAGCTTTGCCCCACCTGCTTCTTAATAATATGAATAAAGGCTAGTGATGCTAGCCTTTTTAAATACTTAGTATTTACTTACCTATCTTTTGATGTGGCGATCAATTTCACCGAAGATCATATAATAGGCTGGGATAGTAATAAATAAGAACCAATATAAATCCCAGGAACGGAAATTAAGATAACTTCCTAGGAAACCAAGTAAGAGATAAGTGAAGGTTACTAAGAAAGGATAAAGGAAATCACAGAATCTTTTCTTTCTAATCGCATTTACAAATGAAGATATGATAAATGGAATAAAGATAACAATCCACATGGACTTCCAACCCATATTTTGATCTGTCCATAAAACACCTAATATTACATAAGCGATAAGAGCGACTCCAAGAAGGATGCCGGATAGTGCCCAAGTCTCTTTTTCAATTTTGCCTGGACCAAATTGTTTCTTTTCGCCGTTTACAGTGATGCCGTTTTTATCGATGTGAACTTCTTTGTTTTTATTTTTGACATGAATCCCATCGTTATTAATAGTGACAGTGTCATCATCGTCATCATCATCGTCATCATCATCGTCATCATCATCGTCGTCATCATCGTCGTCCACTACTTCAGCTTCAACAGTTTCAGTTTCTTCTTCAGCTTTAACGTCTTCTTTTGAGGTTTCTTTAGATTCTTCATTATTTTCCTCTTTTACTTCTTCTTTAGATTCTTTTCCAAGTAATTCATCTAAAGATACATCAAGAAGTTCAGATAAAGTTAATAAGGTATTTATATCTGGAGAAGAAATATCATTCTCCCATTTAGATACAGCTTGAGGGGAAATAGTCACCTTTGAAGCGATATCTTCTTGTGTTAATCCTTTTGCTTTTCTTAAGCGGGTAAGTCTTTCACCAAATGTTTCTTTTTTCATAAGCTTTATGCCTCCTCAGCAATAAATTTAATAAATAGATGGTGGTTGAGTAATAACTTATTTGTTGAAACGCTAACTAGTTTGTTTATTTTGTTACTCAACCAAAAGTTGAATTTAGGAATTTATCTATAGATACTCCCTTATTTTTATTTGCTCTATAATTATATACTAATAATTTTAAGAAAAAATATTGAATAAAAAAATCGGCCTATAAAGACCGATATTTTTATGTAATTTTCGAAAGATTATTTGGAATCTTTAGCGGCAGCGGCAAGTCCGAAAGCGGATCCTAAAATATAGAATAAATCTAAAGATAAGATACCACCAATGAGGAGTAAAACGTGAGCAGACTTTTTACCTTTGCCATCGTTGAGTTGTTTAATAGCAATAATAGAAAGAACAAAGACAACAATGGAGAAGACGATACTAACGCCAGAAACGGTTGATAATGCTGTTAAAGCACTCTTAACAAATTCTGCGCTTTGTCCGCTTTGGCTAGCAATTTGATCAATAAACTCTGCATTGGATAAACCAACGATTGGAATGATGATAAAAGTAGCCCAAGCAAGGATTAAAATAACGTTAGTAATGATACCAATAATATAAAATACTTTGGATGCACCTTTCATGAGTAGACTCTCCTTTCGTGATAAATGATACATTAAAGAAAAAATATCGCAATAAAATTCTTTACATTAATAAAAATAAAAAGCGCGCACACATTATGTACGCGCCTATGTTAATTAGTGAATCTTATTGAGAAACGAAATTATAAGTTGTAACACCTTCGCTAATTAAGATATCACCACTTTGATTATAGACTTTTGTCATATCATCCCAAGATGGAGTAGTTCCTTTTGCAAATCTAACTAAAACAATTTTAGAAGTGTCACTTGGTGCTTGAACGATTGCAGTAGTGTCATTAATAACTGGAGTTAGCCAAAGTTCACCTTTACTTGGGCTAACAACATAAGCCGCTTGTAAGCAATCATCTTTCCACCAACTTGGCAAGTTGTTAATAGTAAATTCAACGTAACCTTCTGGAAGAGGTGGGACTGGTTCATTATAGGTATAAGTATTAACGCCATCTTCTAAAGGAATATTTCTAGATTGAACATCTTTATTATCCCAACTATATTCAGTTTTACCTTCTTTAAGCATAACTACGATAAAGTGAGTGGAATCTCCTGGGATAGAGGCAGTTATTTCATCATTTTCTAAAGTTGCAGCGTAGAAAGCATCGGCTTTAGAACCACCATAAGCCCAGACACAGTAGGTACGACCTTCAGTGAATGATTCTGGTAAATTAGTAACACTAACTTGTCTATTTTCGATTTGATAACCACTAACATAGATTGAATAATCATCATGAATATAAACAGTTAATTCTTCACCACCGGTTTTAATCTTCATTTCTTGATCTAAGTTATTAGAAGGAACGTTTTCCGCTACTGCATATTTATATGCTTGACCATTAAGACTAATTGCTAAAGTGTCATCTTTATTCGCGTTAATAGTAGCAACATAGGCACTATGTTCTTCGTTCCATTGGCTAGCTTTATATTCACTAGTACCATTAATAGTGACGGTGACATCAACTTTATGGGAACCTTCTAAGCCACCTAAATAGACTTCGAATTCATCACTTAAAGCAACATGCTTTAAATAAAGCATTTCATCAGTAACATCAGTTATAATTCTAAATTCATATGAACCTTTATAAATGTTATTACCTTTAATGTCGGTTGGAGTTATTTTATCAAATTCAATATATTCACCGTTATAAAGGAAATCAATATAATAATTGGAAGCTTTCATGGTGAGGCTTAATTCATATTGATAATCAACACCATCTGGTAAATCGCTAGTAGAACGATTCATGATGACATATTGATAATTAGCATAAGCCATATAAGTATTAAAACCACTTACCCAGATTGAACCATCAGTGTGGTAGAACACCATCATGTTCTTACCATGTTTTCTAACATTTAAATCAGAGTCAACGTTATTGTTTTCGTCACTATCGGCGTGAATAGTAATAGCTTCATCTTTATAGTTATAAATATGCATTCTTACATCGTAATCGATATCAGTTTTATCATGGATATAGGTGTCATACATTCCAGTATAGGCATTATCCTTTTCACTATAATATAAAGCGAGATTATACTCATCGACACGGGCATAATATTCAAACCAGCCACTAACAAAGATAGTGTTAGTCTTTGTATCTATTTCGATAAAGTCATTACCAACAAGAGTGTTATGGAGAAGGTATTTGCCTTCATTAAGATAGACATTATTTTTATCTCTTACATCAGTATATTCAGTATCTGGTTTAATGTCTAAGTTATCTAAAAGAACACCATTACGGTAAACTTTAACTTCATCATTATATTGTCCGTGGATAAAAGCACAGCTATATAGTCCTGGAAAGAATTGACTTTCTTTTAAAGTCTTAGGATCTTCCTCACCAATTGTAAAGGTATAGACTGGAGCAGGTTCAACATAACCACTAACCCAAACGGAATTATCTTTATGATAATAGATAGTGACATCAGCTTCGCATCTAATCTTCTTATCGTTACTAACGTTATTATTTGTAACATCTTCAGGGGTGTAATTAACTTCTACTCCATCAGCGTAAATCTTAAGAATATCACCAACTTGAGCACCTAAGACACTACCTTTATAGGCGTTATCTTCTTCGTTCCAAGTAAGTGTGACAGCATCTTTAGTTCCAACTGTCGCAGTATAAATAACGATATCTTCTTCGCAGTCAATATAAATAGAGAATTCACCTTCAGTTACTTCTTTTAAGTAAATAGTGTATGTTCCTTTAGTATCGGCTTTAAAGCTATTTTGATCACCTGCTACAACATGTTTGGAGGCAGAATCTTTTTTATCAAAGCCAAGCCATAAGGTATCTTCAACTTTTTCATTACGTAAGACAAATTCATCATCTTTATCAAAGTGATGTTCAATCTTGTATTGGTGGAGATAGGTTTCTTTATCAACTTCAGTAAGTCTATAATTTTCATCAACTCCCCAGTCATTTTCAGCGCATGCTAAATAGTAGGCTGGATCAGTAATTGGAGAAACATAGCCACCTAACCAAGCATAGTTTTTATCATCACCATTTTTATTAAGCTTAAGATATAAGCTAACGTCAGAGGCGTCATTATGGACTACTAAACCTTCAAGTAAGTTATTAGAAGTATTAGCTTCTGCTAAAACACTAAGAGAGTCTTCACCATAATTAAAGGATAAGATATCGCCTTCTTTAACACTAAGTCCTGTAACATAGTATTCTTCATATGAAGTTTGTTCAGCATTTAAGGATAAAACTCGATGCTCTGCACCTGAACCTGTACCGATATTAACAACATATTTCTTTTCTTCTTCGGATGTAGATTCTTCACTAGTGCTTTCAGAAGTTGATTCTTCGCTAGATGATTCGCTACTTGATTCTTCAGAAGTAGATTCTTCACTAGTTGTGCTTTCTTCTGAAGTGGTAGATTCTTCACTTGTGGTAGAAGTTACTTCACTTGTATCTTCTTCAGAGGTTGTTTCACTAGTAGTTTCACTTGTGGTAGATGTAGTTTCTGAAGTTGTACTTGTTGTAGAAGTATCAGAAGTAGTTGTTGAGGTTGTAGAAGGTTCCACTGACGAATGAGCTGGATCCACTGCTCCATTACAACTTGAAGCAATAAGCGCTAAAAAAAGCGCTGGTAAGATAATTAATGATTTTTTCATAATTAATTTCCCCTAGAGATTTAATTATTATTATTTTATCTTAAGCGCTTACAATAGTTAAGAATAAAAGATTTATTCTAGGAAAGTGACTTCCCCTCTTTCAATATCATATATAGCGGATGCTACATCAAATTCATAGTTTTTAAGGCACTTTTTAATTCTTTCTTTTTCCCTAGTAGCGTTCAATACACAGGCATTAAATTCGTTTGTTTCCGTAAGAATATTCTCTTTTATACGCTTAGTTATGTTTTTAATATAGCCATGAGGTTTATCGTGGATTGTAGAATGGATAGCACCACAGTGAGTATGAGCTAAGACAACAACAAGTTCTGCTTTTAAATGAGCAACCGCATATTCTAAACTAGCTAGTTCCATATCCCCTACTATATTTCCAGCGCATCTAATGACAAATAGTTCACCAATTGGCATATCAAATATAGCTTCTGGAATAACTCTAGAATCAGAACAAGTTAAGATGACAATCTTAGGTTTTTGTCCCAAAAGAGTTAGTTCTGCAGCTTTTTTTGAATTAAAAGCAAGATTAGAAACACCTGAAACATATCGAGAATTACCTTCGATTAGTTTCATTTTTAATTCATCATAATTTTCTAAAAACATTAGATTTCTTTCTTAGCCTTATTTAAATAAGTAGTAAATTTTATTTTATAGTCCCCATCTTGAATAGGTTCACTTTCATAAACGCATTCAAAGTTAGGATCTTCATCAATATTAACAAAGAATACTTCCGCGCCTCCTATAGCGTCAACTTTAGTTAATAAAACCTTATCAACATATGGAAGAGTTTGACGGTACATTGAAGCCCCACCGATAATATATACGTCTTCCTTTAAAGCGAATTCTTTTATCTTAGATAAAAAGTCTTCGAAAGTATGAACATTAATTACACCCTCATAGTTATGAGAAGGATCTTGAGATAAAACGATATTAGTTCTATTTTTAAGTGGCTTACTTCCTGGGAAAGATAATAAAGTGTTCTCCCCCATTGCGACGACGTGGCCGGAAGTTGTTTCACGGAAAAATTTCATATCTTCTTTAAGAGTGAAAAGAAGACCGTTTCTTTTTCCTATTCCATATTCTTTATCGCAGTTAAGAATTGTAATAATCATTAGATAGCAACCTCGATCTTTTTATCTAATTTTTCGTATTCGTAATCTTCTAACTTAAATGAATCCACGGTGAAATCATAGAAGTTAGTAATTGTTGGATCTAATGTAACTTTAGGAGCTTTATGCATTGGTTTTGCAATAACTTCTTTTACTAATGGTATATGTCTATCATAGATATGGGCGTCAGCGATAACATGAATTAATTTACCTGGTTTTAAGCCACTTACTTGAGCAAACATCATTAGTAAAGCAGCATATTGCACAACATTCCAGTTATTCGCGGTGAGCATATCATTACTTCTTTGATTTAAGATACCGTTTAATGTATCACCCGTAACATTGAAGGTCATTGAATAGGCACATGGATAAAGATGCATTTCATGAAGATCTTCAAAATTATATATATTAGTGAGAATTCTTCTTGATTGAGGATTATGTTTTAAATCATAAAGGACACGATCAACTTGGTCGAATTCACCTTCTGGATAAATTGACTTTTTAGCAAGTTGATAGCCATAAGCTTTACCAATGGAACCAGTTTCATCCGCCCAAGAATCCCAAATGTGAGATTTTAAATCGTGGATGTTGTTGGATTTCTTTTGCCAAATCCAAAGGATTTCATCAATTGCAGACTTAAAAGCAGTTCTTCTTAAAGTCATCATTGGGAATTCTTCTTGTAAGTTATATTCGTTTACAATACCAAATTTCTTAATAGTGTGAGCAGGAGTTCCATCTTCCCAATGTGGACGGACTTTTAAATGTTCATCAGAAAAACCGTTTTCCATGATGTCTTTCATATTCTTTATAAAAATTTCATCAGCACGTGACATAATATGTTTTCCTCATTTCATTAGTTAATAATTATGTAAGAATTCTTTAAGAATTAAAAGAACAATTAATCATTATGACTTAAAAGATAGTCGATTTCGTTTTCAAAATAGATTGACCATTCATAAGGAACTAAGAATTCATCATTATAGAAAACATCTTTTCCATTAAGTAAATCATAATAATCGCATTCAATATTTTCTTTATTTAAGGTTAGAAGCGCTCTTTGGAAATTAACGCATTCAAAGCCAATCTCTTGTAAGGTGCTTCTTAGTCTCCAAACCGCATCACGATATAAGATCTTAGCTTTATCAATATCTTTATCTGGCCAAAGATTAGTAATCGCTTGTTCCATGGTTAAAGATTTACCGTTTAAGGCAAGCAATAAGGCGAATAACTCTTTAGATTTATTAGATGAGAAATGGACTAAAGAATTATTTAAAAAACAATCAAAGTGACCAAACATTCTTACTTTTAAGACTGGTTTAATGTTAGCAATCTTTAATAGATAGTTAGATAATTCAATAGAATTAATTGGTTTATAAATAATTCCTAGGACGTTGTTTTTAATTTCATTTGGCAAGGAATTAAATGAGAAGTTTAAACCTGTTACAAATGTAATACGGATATCTTTATTTATCGCGATAAGTTTTTTAGCGAGTTCTGGCCCATAAATATTAGGCATTTTAATATCGAGAAACGCACCTACAACTTGATTATTTTTAACATAGTTTAAAATAGCTTCTTCATCATCTTTTAAGAATTTATATTCGAATTCAGTATCCGAAATAACTTCATCTAAGAATAAATGAAGGGCGTTTACTTCGTCATCTACAACTAAGATTTTCATATAAGAAGTCCCCTATTTCTTCTTTGGGATATCAATTATTACTTTTGTTCCTTCTCCTATTTTACTATCAATTTCGAAGCTAGCGTTAAGTAATAATTTAAAACGATCTTTTGAGTTTTTAATACCGGTGGAAGTGTTTTTAATCGTGTTAACATCAAAACCCACTCCGTTATCAATAACTAAGATATGATAAAAGTCGTCATCTTCATTTGTAACAATTCTAAGGTAGCCATTTTCTTTAAATTGGATTTGGCTATATTTATAGGCGTTTTCAATAATTGGTTGTAAGGAGAAATAAGGAACTTCAAAATCAAATGATTCAATATCGTAATAAACCGTGAATTTATTATCGCTAGAAAGATTTAAGATTTCTAAGTAGGAATTTAAGTTATCGATTTCTTTAGAAAGAGGTACTAAGAATTCATCTCCTGCTTCGACATATGCTCTTAAGTGCTTAGAGAAAATATCCATTGCAGCATCTCCTCTAGCGTTAGAGATAAGATATTGAGATTTTATAACGTTAAGAGCGTTAAAAATGAAATGAGGATTAATTTGGTTTTTAAGAATAGAGGCTTGAAGTTCATTTAAACGTTTTTCATATATAGTTGAGGCATCTGCTTTACGCGTAGTTCTTAAAACGAAATCTATATATATTAAAAAGAATAATATAACCATTGCGATGGCGTAGAAGGATGTAATGCCAAAACTATTAAACATATAGTCAGAACTATTAGTGATAGCTTCCCCTACCATAATGCTTACAAATAGAGTGAAGATAACACTGCTATAGGCAAAGGTTAAAGTAAAACCGTTTTTACGATAAACGTTATAGCAAAAGCGAATATACCAATATATCGATAATAAAAAGACTGGGATTACAGCAAAGAATGTGAAATTAAAGAAGACTAAAATGTCATAAGCTATACCTGATAAAGCCAAAATAATAATTGAACTAACTTTTTCTTCTTTTAAGAAGGCAATTGGATAATCATGGTTAAAGAAATACATGAAGAAGATTAGACCTGCAATAAACGCTGTATAACATAATATTGGTGAGACATATTTAGTGTATTCATAACTAATACCAAGGCCAATTGATTGAAGCATTAAGTTTGTTTCACTAGAAAAATAAACCGTAAAGAGTATGGAGGCAGCAATTCCAGTTGTATACCAAACAGCACTTTTATCAAAGAAGTTAGATCCAATTTCAATTGCGGTTAAAAAAGTTAAAGAAATTAAGCATGATGCATTCGCAATATGAACAATATTAGCAAAAACACCTGATGGATTATCGCCGAAAGCAGCAAAGTTAATAAAGCCAATAACTATTGACGCAACGAAAACTAAAATATTCGCTAAAGTTAATATAACAACGTCTCTTTTGCGGCCAATAAAATCCATAATTAACGATTATACTATACAATAATTTCTTTAGAAAAAAAGATTTTATCAGTGTTTAGCACTTTTTTAGCGGGATATATATTTTAATAAAGTTGTCTAAGGGGGAAGAACTGGTGTTTTCTAGAAGCATTAGTTCTTTTTCTTTTTATTGATGTTTAATGGGAAAATTTTTCCCAAAGAGCCAATTTCTGAGGGTTTTAGCAAGATTTTTACCGTTTTTAAGAGAATAATTAATAAGCATTTGAACCTACTAATAAAATATTAGTTAGTGCAAACACTTTCGTCTTTCTTTATGATATAAATATATTTATGTTAAAAGAAAACGCGATAACTCTATTTCTAAATAAACGAAAATGGATAATGATTGTTCTATTCGTTTTAATGTGCGTTTATTTCGTATTTTCAATTGTTGCTATCGAACTTAGAGGTTTTGAAAATCTAAATTCCGCTTTTGCATTTTCTATTGGTGGCGAACTATGTGCAATGGCGATTGCCATTATGATGACCGTCTCAATCCTTCCTACTTATAAAAGACAGAGCGGTTATATTCGTATTTTTGTTACTTTATTAGCGGTTGGGTGTTTCTGTTTATTCTTGGATACTATTCAAATGCTTATCGATGGAAGAGAACATCTAGCAATATTCAATAAAATAACTGCTATTTTAGTTTTCGATGCTGAAATTTTATTTATTTTCTTCTTCTGGCTTTATATTCAATATGCTTTAGATTTAGGTGGAAAAGCCTATCAAATCATTAATATTGTTGTCGGAATTTTATTCATTGTTTTCCTTTTATTACCATGGGTTAATATGTTCTATCCTCTTTACTTCCAAATTGGTGAAGATGGTTCATATTCAAGAGTTACAACATTCTGGATTCATAGATCTTATATTGCCGCAGTTGCTTTAGTTGTGTTTGCATCCTTATTTGTTTCTAAAGTTTCAAAAAGAAATAGAATTATCATCTTTATCTTTATGGCTATCCCACTAATCACTTTAGGCGCGGGTGGATTTAGATATGGTGTTTCCATTCTTTATTCATCTATGATGGTTTCTTTAGTGCTTATTTATGCCTTCTTATTCTCCGATAATGAAAAGCACTTATATTCCACGAATAAAGAACTTGGAATTGCCACGAATATTCAAAAGCATATGCTTCCAACAATTTTCCCAGCTTTCCCAGAAAGAAAAGAGTTCGATATTTATGCTTCTATGACCCCTGCTAAAGAAGTTGGTGGAGACTTCTATGACTTCTTCTTAATAGATGATACTCATCTTGGTTTAGTTATGGCGGATGTCTCAGATAAGGGAGTTCCTGCTGCTTTATTTATGATGGCGTCCAAGATTATGGTTCAAAACTATTCAATGATTTGTAAATCACCTTCTGAAATTTTAGAAGCAGTTAATAACCAAATTTGCTCAAATAACCAAGAAGATATGTTTGTGACTGTTTGGTTAGGTATTTTAGATTTAGAAACAGGTATTTTACGTGCCTCAAACGCTGGTCATGAAAAACCAGTTATTCTGAATAAAAATGGCGAATTTGAAGTTTATAAAGATGAAGGTGGATTCGTTGTAGGTTGGTATAAAGGCACTAAATATAAAGAATATGAAATTAAACTTGAAAAAGGTTCGAAAGTATTCTTATACACAGATGGTGTACCAGAAGCCACCACTATCGATAAAGTTCAATTCGGACGTCCTCGCATGGTGGAAACACTTAATAAATTTAAAGATCTTTCACCTGAAGAGATTATTAAACATATGAAAGAAGATATTGATACCTTCGTTGGTAATTCAGTTCAATTTGATGATATTACAATGTTATGCGTGGAGTATAAGGGAGAATAATATGAATAATTATCAAGTGGAAGCTAATTTAGATTTAGTAGGTAATATGATTAATCCTATTATTGCTTCTTTAGAGAACATGGGTGTTACGCACGCTAATATCAATCAAGTTAACTTAATTCTAGAAGAGTTATTTGTGAATATTGCTAAATACGCCTACTCCACAAATAAAGGTTTCGTGGATATTTCTTACGATATCAATAAAGACACGATGTTACTTAAAGTAACAATTAAGGATAAAGGCAAAGAATTTAATCCACTTCTTAAAGAACAACCTGATATTGAAGCTAAAGCGGAAGATCGTCCAATTGGAGGACTTGGTATATATCTTGTTAAAAGATTAACTGATGATATTACATATAATCGAATTAACGATGAAAACGTCCTCACCTTCACTAAGAAAATAGTCTTAAACAATAATTAGATTTATTTATTCTAAAGAATAAGAACTCAGTATTAATTGATACAAAATGAGTTCTTTTTTTATTAGATTATTGGCACTAAAAGTAGAAAAAAAGCCCGATATAATCGAGCTTTTATATTCATCTGGAGCAGATGACGGGAATCGGACCCGCATAGCTACCTTGGCAAGGTAGTGTTCTACCACTGAACTACATCTGCAAAATTCAGCGTGTTTTATTATAAATATCGTTGTATAATTATGCAAGCGAAAAGAGAAAAAACTTTATGAGTGTAACATTTAATGATTTAGCAGAATATATCTTCCCTGATGTAAAAGAAACAATCAGCGATTTAGAAAAAAGATTCCCAAAGAGAAATCTTAAAGATGGAGCCTTAGTTGTAAGATTCGCTCCTTCTCCAACCGGATTCCTTCATTTAGGATCTTTATTTACATCCTTAATTAATAGCAAAATTGCCAAAGATACTGGTGGTGTTTTCTATGTTAGATTAGAAGATACTGACACCAAAAGAGAGATAAGTGGTTCTGCAAAAGAACTTATCGATCAATTATCTTATTTCGATATCATCCCTGATGAAGGTTATTTAGGTGATAAAGAAAAAGGTAATTACGGTCCATATCAACAATCACATCGCGCGGACATTTATAAAGTTTGTATTAAAGAACTCATGAAACAAGGAAGAGCTTATCCATGTTTCTGCACTGCTAAAGAACTTGAAGAAATTAGAGAAGTCCAAGAAGCTAATAAAGAAATCCCAGGTTATTATGGGGGTTATGCGGTTTACCGTAACACCACTCCTGAAGAAGCTTTAGAAAAGATTAAAGCGGGAACACCATATGTTATTCGCTTTAGATCACTTGGTAATCACTTAAATAAAATTGTTATTCATGACTTAATTCGTGGTGATATCGCAATTGCAGAAAACGACTTAGATGTTGTTATTATGAAGTCTGATGGACTTCCAACTTATCACTTCGCTCACGCAGTTGATGATCATTTTATGAGAACCACTACTGTTATTCGTGGCGAAGAATGGATTGCAAGCGCGCCTATTCATGTTGATTTATTTAATGCTTTAGGTTTCCCACTTGTTGATTACGCTCATTTACCTGTTATTATGAAACTTGATAACGGTAATAAACGTAAACTTTCTAAAAGAAAAGATCCAGAAGCTAGCGTGGCTTTATTCATTGAAAAAGGATTCCCAAAAGAAGCTCTTGAAGCCTATTTAATGTCAATTGCGAACTCTAACTTTGAAGAATGGACTTTAGAAAATAAGACTTTTGATATTTCTAAATTCCCATTCACTTTTGAAAAGATGTCCTTAGATGGTGTTTTATTTGACCAAGATAAATTAAATTATTTCTCTAAAGAAATTATTGCCTCTTGGAGAGCAGAAGAAGTTTATAACCGTTTACTTGAATGGTCTAAACAATATGACAAAGTTCTTTATGAACATATTGAAAACACTAAAGAGTTCACTACTTCTATCTTAAATATTGAAAGAGGTGGCGAAAAAGCTCGTAAAGACTTCATCTCTTATAGTGATGTCTATCCAAGCATTAAGTTCTTCTTTAATGATGAATATGAAAACGTTGTTAAAAATGGTTACCCATTTAATGACTTTATGGAGCCAGGACTTATTAAAGAAGTTTTAGAAGACTTTATGTCCTCAAATGACTATTCTCTTCCAAATGATTTATGGTTTAACACCGTCAAAGAACTTGGTGTTAGACATAAATTTGCTGAATCTAATAAAGTCTATAAACAAAATAAAGACGCATATAAAGGACATGTTGGTGATGTTGCTGAAATGATCCGTGTCGCCGTTACTGGAAGTAAGAACTCCCCTAACCTTCATAGTGTCTTAACTATTTTAGGTAAAGAAGAAGTTAATCGCAGAATTAACAAAGCTATTGAAAATTTAAAGTAATCTTGCTTTAATTTTCTCTACCGGCCCCATGGTCAAGAGGTTTAAGACGAGACCCTCTCAAGGTCTAATCTCGGGTTCGATTCCCGATGGGGTCACCAATTGAAATATTAGACGATGTCTTTCCACTTTAATGGATGCATTCTCAAAATTACGTTTGATTTAGCATTTATATAGTAAAAAGATAAATCGTTTGAAAAGATTATAATCACAATTTTGTGATTTTTTCTTTTTTATTAAATGAATTGAAGTCAAGAATTATAGAGAACTATGTTTCAAAATAACCTTTTTATTGTTGCATATACAACCATAAGATAATAGAATATAGTTGTATTAGGAACAAACATGAGCGTTGAAAACAAGATTAAAAAAATGATTATAGCGAATAAAGGCTATATAACTAGAAAAAATATTGATGAAGCTAGAATTCCTTCAATATATCTTTCAAGATATGTAAATAAATATAACCTAAAACAAATAGTTAGAGGTTTTTACGCAGTTAATGATTGGATAATAGATCCATATCTTGTCTTTCAATATACATATCCTAGATTCATTTATTCATTTAACACAGCTATTTATCTTCATAATCTAGGAGATATTCTTCCAAATTATCTTGAAGTGACAGGCCCATTAAATTATCGACCAATGGCTAAAAAACAAGATGGCATTATCACGCATACTGATATTAATTATGATTCATATAATCTTGGAATTATTGAAGTACAAACCAATCTTGGGAATAGCGTTAAAGTCTACGATAAAGAAAAAACAATATGTGACATCATAAAGCATAAAGATAAAATGGATTTCGAAGTTTATGTTAAAGCACTAGTAAGATACGCTAAATCTAGTGACAAAAGCATCAATAAACTAATTGAATACGCTCGTATTATGAAAATAGAGGATAAAGTCAGAACTCAGATGGAGGTAATTCTAAATGCCGATTAATAAAAATTCCTTGCAAGCGAGAATTAATAATTTATCACTTAAAACAGGTGTTCATCAAAACATATTGTTGAAATCATTTTTCTTTGATGCATTTTTAAAACGCTTAGAAGCTTCCAAATACGTTGATAATTTTATCTTCAAGGGTGGATTTTTACTATCCACGTCTTTAGGAATCAATTTGAGATCAACCATGGACATTGATTTCTTATTAAGAAAAATAGATTTTGAGAAAGAAAGAATTCTTGATATTTTAAAAAAGATTTCACAAATAGATATTGGTGATAATGTAAGCTTTCAATACGAAGGTGTTAACACTATCAGAGAAGAAGACAAATATGGCGGTTACAATATTACTTTTTTAGGAAAACTTGAAAACATCAAAGAAAAAATTAGTATTGATATTGCTACAGGGGATCCAATAACCCCAATGGCAATTGATTATCAGTATAGGTGCCTTTTTGAGAATAAAGTTCTTAATTTTAAATCTTATAATTTTGAAACCATTTTAGCCGAAAAGTTACAAACAATTTTAGTTAGAGACACTATTAATAGTAGAAGTAAAGACTATTATGATATTTACATTATTTATAAGTTAAGATGGAATGAAATCAATGCAATGATTTTAAAAGAGGCATTTGCGAACACTTGTAAGTACCGTGATACTCATTTTACAAAAGAAGAATCCATAAAAATTATTGAGAGAATAAGCGATGATTCTCAAATGAAAGCAAGATGGAACAACTATTGTTTGAAAAATGCGTATGCTCAAGGAATTGATTTCTTAGATGTGATTAAAACATTATTGGTAATCATTAATAATATATTTTAATGATGAATCAAACGGTTTTAATAAGCTAGTTCTTCGATTTAATCGAAAAATTGTTTTACAAGAAATACAAAATTATGTATATTTTTTGCTATAAAAAGAGGTTTGACTTATGAAAAGAAACTTTTTTAAATCTTTAACAGTTGTTTGCTCACTACTTTTAATCGGAGCAATGTCATCTATTGGATTTGTTAATCATCTTTCTAATGATGAAATTAAAGAAACTAGAGCCGCCGGTGATCCGTATATTGCTTTTTCGACTCATAAAGTAATTGGAAAAGCAGGAGAAACTTCCGGCGATGTAACTGCAACTTTAAATAATTATCAAGGAAATTTTGATGATGTGTATGTCGGAGTAGTGGCAGGAGGAAGCGCTATTGCTACGATGGGTCCTAAAGAGGTTAAATCAAGTTATTCTGTTACATTCAATATTTTATTTAAAGGGCCAGGTGCTACAGAAGTAAATGTTATGTATGTTGTCAATAATGACATTATTGTTGAAGATACATTGCCTATTTATTCTGAATCTGGTGGAGACTATACAATTTCTCGATTTGCCGATGCTGGATATCATTATTTATATTTTGGTGACAAAGGGTATTTAGATTTCAAAGCCCCTACTGGATATACCAAAGTTACAGGTGCTACAACAAGCAATCAAAGATGCTCGATTGATTCTATTACAAATGTTGATGGTACTAATTATAAAATCAATTTCACCACTCACGATTATGTGCCAGATGCATTGTATGATTATGAAATGCCAGGTATTTGTTGGTTAACTATTTCTTCAGAAAATGAGTTAGATAGCGAACAAAAAAGAGAAACAACCATCTATCTTTATATTGAAGATTATGGTCAATACTACAATGCTTTATTTATTGCTTATGATTTTGCTACAAACGCAAATAATCTTTGTGGGAAAAGTCTTTCCTATAAGGAAACTTATTGGTATGGAGTTGGCAGTTATGACTTTAGCGAGCATTCTGGTGGAAATGCTGCTATCGCTATACTTAATAGTGTTCAATACGAGATGCCAGATCGAAATACCGTTATTAAATTAAACGATAATAATATTCCATATACTGTTGTCCTCGGTGTCTCCCAATATGACTTCATGGTAGAAGCTTATGGTTTAAGTAAAAATCCATCTCTTAATCGTGATACTTCCGCTGCAAGAGCGTTAATCAATAATGAAATGATGCAAGGAAGTAAAGCTAATGAAACCACTACTATTCTAATTATCATTACCATAATTGGAGCGATATCGTTAGGTGGAATTACCTTAAATATCTTAAAAAGAAGAAAAGAGAAATAAGTAATTAAGGATTGATACGAAAGTGTCAGTCCTTTTTTGTTATAATAAAAGCGCCTTGTTAGAGGAAATATAATTTTAAGGTGAATTAAGTATGGATGTAGAAAAGAAATTAGGTATTAAAAAATCCCAAGGAATAATGTTATTTGTGCAGATGATTTTGACTTGTATTTTATTACTTGTCTCAATTTATCTATTAGTCTTTGTAACTTCTAATAATCTAGGGGGATGGATGATTTCTTCTTATGTTTTAATTATCATTTCTACTTTAGGAATTATTGGCTATGGAGTTATTGGTTATAAGAAAAAGGAATTTGCTTATAAATTAGCAGTTGCTCCATTTCTAGCGGCGATATTTGTTAATATTCTTATGCCTCAAAGAGATACTTTCCAGGTTGCGGTTTTAGTTATCTTATTCGCTTTAGTCTTTGCATTTCTATTTGTTTTAAATAACAAGAAACTAACTTATTTATTCGCTATATTAATGGTAGTTATTTCTTTGACCTTCTCTATTTATTCATCAATCACCGCAAACATATCTTTCTTAGGAAGTGTTGAAGATAATTGGTTAACTTATGTAGCGATGTATTTATCAATATTTATTCCAACAATTATGTCTACTACGATACTAGTTACATATAATGTAAGATCCACAAGAACTAAAGAATAAATATATTAGTATTGTTATAAAAAAAGACCTCCATCTGGAAGTCTATAAGCACATAGTAATTAATTAAATAACTGTTTTATTCTTACCAGTATTTTTACCGGTATACATTCTTTCATCAGCAAGTTCGACCCACTTTTCTAATGAAATACCATTAGTGTATTTAGCTGCGCCGATAGTGACGGTGATTTTTACTTTATTAAAACCTACTTCGAATGTTTCTTTTTCAACACTCTTCCTAAATTCTTCAAGTTTATCAAAGAAAGAATATTTACCTTCATTTCTTAAAACGATAACAAATTCTTCACCACCATAGCGGCAGACAAAGGAATCTTTAAGAGTAAATACCGCAAGATTAGCGACTTTAGTTAAAACATCATCCCCTACTGCGTGACCATAAGTATCATTGATATTTTTAAAGTCATCGATATCAAATAAAGCTAAAACAAGATTAGATTTATTATCTTCATTTTCAAAATAATCATATAAACCATAGCGGTTACTGATTTGAGTTAATTCGTCAGTACGTGATTCATTAACAATCTTATTTTCGAGTGACATTGCGTATCTTAAGAAGACCACTAAATAGATGGCGATAAAGCCAAAGACTACAACAGCGTGAGTGATAAATAAGGTCATCTCAAGCCATTGAGGGATATTTTCATAATATGGTTTATTAAATGTTGTTACTAAGTAAAGGGTTAAATAAATGGTTAAAGATAGACCAACCCAGACAATTGATCCTTTGATGTTTCTAAATTTAGAGAAATAGGTTGTGAAGAATGAAACAACGCATAAACCGATTAAATAGAAATGGAAACCGGTATTAAAGCCAAGCATTATGGTTGTTACCGAAATATAGCCAAAGAATAAGTTTCCACAGCAAAGAGCGTAAATATAATATTTTCTCGCTTTAATTAAGAAAAAGAAGAGAATGTAGATAGCGATAATACCACCAGTAACATAGGCTAAAATATCGTAATGATTAACGATAAATAAAACCAAATAAAAGACATGTAAAATCAAGTAAATGATATTAGCGCCATAACAGGTTTTTTCAATCGTGCGATAATGTTGCTTTTTATCTACATTAGCTGCCATACAAATTTCATTATAAAAACACTAAAGTAATTTTATCAATAGATAATTGCTATTTTATTTGTTATAAACCATCTTAATATGTTCGATTCCAGCTTCATAAAATGGCTCGCCTTCTTCATTAAAACCGAACTCTTTATATAAATCCTTCACATATGTTTGGGCGTGTATTTCAATTCTTTTCGCGTGTAGTTTATTAATTGAATAGTCCACTGCTTCTTTAAAGATTTTTCTTCCGTATCCTTTTCTTCTAACTACTGTTAAGAAACGTCCTAGATGAACAATATCCTTATTATTTTCATCATTATAAATACGAATATAACCAATCAATTTATCTTTTTCTAATGCAAACATATGGTAGGAAATTTTATCAACATCATCGTAATCAATTTCAGTTACTTTTTGTTCCATATGAAAAACTACTTCTCGTGCTTTAACGATTTCATAAAGTTCATCTAAGCTTAATTAATAGAACTTCTTTACGATAATTTCCATACTATTTATTCTTATCAAAATCGAAAAAAAGATAAAGAAAATTTTCTAATTATCCTATAGGAAGTCCACTATTTGGGAAAAACATAATAAAAAGAGCTCCATTAAGGAACCCTAGTTAGATTATTTAAAATTATCTATAAGAAACGTTGAACCAAGCATCAGCTTTTGTTGTAGCTTTAACGCCCATAACTTCCATTTCGGTTGTTGACTTTAATTCCATTCTTGTGGCAAAGCCATAATCATTGAAGGCAACATAAGCATCCATATTCATTTTGATTGGATCTTTAAGTTCACCTTTAAAACCAATACCAAATGGAGCGACATAGTATTTGATTTCGAGTCCTTCTGGAATAAGAGTAGAAAGTTCTGCTATTTCATCTTTTAAACTTGATTGAACAAAAGCAGCATAAGAAGCGAGTTGTTCAGGAAGTTTTTCTTTTGTGGAGAATTCTCCATTATCATAGGTAAATTCGATTTTGCCTTTATCTTCTTGTTTTTTGGTTTCATCTTTACCTTCTTTATTTGGAGTAGTAACTTCAACAGCAACACTATATTCAAGGGTTGCACCAGTATAAGCAGTAGCAGGTTCTTGAATTGCGTTTGCTTTATTAGTGAATTCATCTTTACTAACTTCACTACCACGTCCATTACAGCTGGCGAGCACACCGACGGAAACTAACGCCATTGCAAATGTAAAATATTTTTTCATTATTAATATCTCCTTTTCTATTAGAAATTATATTCTCAATGCAATGATTTTCAAGATAGTAAGAAATAATTTTATTAAAGAAAACGCATATTAATTGACCTATAATAAATCTAGTTGATAACATCAAATGAAGAAGGAAACAAATTATGAAAGAATATACTTTAAATAATGGTGTTAAAGTCCCTGCTTTAGCGTTTGGAACTTGGCTAATTAAAGATAAAGACGCTCCTCGATGCGTTAAGATGGCTTTAGATGCTGGTTACCGTCATATTGATACCGCTCAAGCATATGGAAATGAACGTGGAGTGGGTGAAGGAATTAGATTATCTGGACTTAAAAGAGAAGAAGTCTTTATTACTTCTAAAGTAAAAGCCGAAACTAAAACATATAGGGGCGCTAAAAGATCAATTGATAATTCATTGAAATGTTTAGGAGTGGAATATATCGATTTAATGCTTATCCACTGCCCTCAACCTTGGGCCTTATTTAGAAGTCCAATCCGTTTCTTTAAAGAAAACATCAATGTTTGGAGAGCGCTTGAAGAAGCTTATAAAGAAGGAAAGCTTAAAGCGATTGGTATTTCTAACTTCTTTAACGATGATACTGAAAACATCTTAAAGAATTGTGAGATTAAGCCTATGGTTAACCAAATCCCAGTCCATATTTGTCACACCCCACTTGATGTGATGAGATACTCTAAAGAGCATGATATTATCGTGGAAGCTTATTCCCCTATCGCTCATGGAAGAATCTTAAATAATAAAGATATTAAAGCAATCGCGGATAAATATAATGTCAGTGTCCCTCAACTTTGTATCAAGTACACACTTCAACTAAATACCATATCTATTCCAAAAGCATCTTCTAAAGAACATATTGAAGATAACATTAAACTAGATTTTGAAATCTCTAAAGAGGATATGATAGCACTATTAAAGATGAATGATAGTGACTATGGTGAAGATCCACTTTGGCCACTGAATAACTAGGGACTAGATGAATAAAAAAGACAAGGTGTTGAGCCTTGTCTTTTACTTTATTAATTAATAATTAATAAGCGGCTTTAACTCTAAGCCACATATCTTCAACATCGGCTTGAGCTTTACCAAAGTCTTTCATGATGCAGCATCTATTTAAGACTTCTTCGGTTGGGTATTGAGCGTCGAATTGTCTTCCTTCATTTTCAAGAGGAATATTAATAAGAGCGGCTTCTTCAATTGAATCACCGAAATAGAAGCTTAAATCGACTTCATATGTTTCACTTTCATTTTCATCAGCAGCGTACCAATCATTAACAAGTTCCCAAATTTCATCCCCTACTACTGGAGAGGTATAACCGACAGATTCCATACATTTAGCAGCGTTTTCTGGATTGGAAATAAAGTTAACGAATTCTTCTGCTAATTCTTTTTGAGAACCTTTTGGCATACACCAACCATCAAACCAGACGTTACTTCCTTCTTCTGGAACGATGTAATTAAGATAGACAGCTGGCTCAGCTGCTTCAGCATTATCCATAGAATAAACAGAATCACCAGACCAGGCTAAGTTAGCGTGATAAGAACCTCTAACGATATCATCTTTACCTTCATCAACTTCGAAACCTTGAACAGCGTATTTAGCACCTTTAAGAGCAGCTTCTACTTTAGCGATTGTTTCTTTATCACATCTATTGAAGATTTGACCGAGTTTAGCGTTATAATCAGAAGCAGTTTTATTTAAAGCATCAATTTCATCTTTATAAACGTGGAAGATGGCAGCGACATAAGTATCTCTCATAGAGTCTTTTAAAGAGAATTGTTTTTCGAATTTCTTTTTACCAGCTCCCTCATCAGCGGATGTTTTCCATAAAGCTTCCCAGGAATTAACATCTTCTTTATTAAACCAAGCGGAATCATAAGTGAAACCCATTGTGCCCCAGAAATATGGAACAGCGTAGCTTAAGAAAGAATTACCATCTTCAAGTTTTTCCGCTTTAAAACGGTCATGGATAAATGGAGATTGATAGTTTTCCCAGTTTTCTAAAGATGCACCATATTTATCATCTTTCTCATTATATGAGAACTTTTCAAGCATACCTTCGTTAGCCATCTTTTGAATCATGTAATCAGATGGGCAAATTAAGTCAGGGGAAATAGCACCTAATTTAATTTGTTGATACATTTCTTCATTAGTGGAAAAGTTTTCATAATCGATAGTGATTGTTTTACCAGTTTTATCTTCAAAATATTCTTTGAAAGCTTGGACGGTAGACTTTTCACCTACGATAATATTCCCCATTTCATCAGTGGCTTCGTAAATATAATCTTCCCAGTTATAAATAGTTAAGGTGTAATCAGTTTTTGGACCACACGCGCTTAATAAGGAAGCATTAGCAAGAGCAAGAAATGGAACTATAAATAAAGTTAATTTACCTTTTTTCATTTTGTTTATTCTCCTTTAGTTTTAATCTTTTTAGCGTCTCTAACGCCTTTGATATTCATGAAAATCATGACGAATAATATGACAGCGAAGAGAATCGCTGTAAATGCCCTGAGTTGAGTTGGAAGACCACCTTTTGCGGTAGCGGCATCCACGTAAGTAGAGATTGTATCAAAGCCACCAGAAGTAGGTTTAGTAAAGGCGGTGATAACATAATCATCTAACGATAAAGTAATTGAGAGTAAGAAACCAGTTAAGATACCTGGAAGGATATCTGGAATAATAATTTTGAATAAAGCTTGAGTTTGGGTTGCTCCTAAATCCATCGCTGCTTCATATAAAGAAGGATCCATTTGTTCTAGTTTTGGTTTAACCGAGATAACAACATAAGGAATCGCTAAAACAACATGACCTATAACTAAAGTTATAAAGCTTCTTTGTAAACCGATTGTACGAGCGGTAATAACAAATAAGATACATAAGCTAACTGCGGTAACAATTTCAGCGTTAACAATTGGGATTTGGGTGACGAAATCTAAAGTATTTTTCATCCATTTTCTTTTTAAGTAGAAAATACCAATCGCTCCTAAAGTACCTAAGATAGTTGCAATTAACGCGGCGACAAGGGCCACCATTACGGTGTTACCCACTGCACCCCAGATTGCTTGAGCGACTTTATTACCACCGACATTAAATAAGGTTGTGTAGTTATCAAAACTAAATCCGCCCCACTTACCGGTTGTTTGGTTAGTTGTAAAACTAAACACGGTGATATAGATTAAAGGGAGATACATTAAGATAAGGGCTAAATAGATAAAACCAATCGCGGAGGCTTTTAAGATTTTCGCGTTTACTCTTTTTCGTGCTAAAGCTTTATTAATATCTTGTTCAGACATAACTTTTTCCATTACCAAATACCTCCTTTCTTTTCATCACCTTTCTTATCGATAAGCTTTTCAAAAACAATGGAGAAACCAATGATGATTAACATAACTAAAGATAAGACAGAACCGATATGATTAGAGATATCAGTAACTCTAGTTCCAAAGTAGTTTTGGATTAAGTTACCAATAATTAAAGTTGTATTATTCGACATCTTATTCGCAATAACATAAGAAGACATCGTTGGCATAAATGTCATCGTTGCCGCGGATATAATCCCCGGAATTGTCATTGGAATAATGGTTTTAACATAAACTTGGAAAGGATTCGCTCCGAGGTCGCTAGCGGCTTCGATTTGATTCTTATCAAGTTTAAGCATTTGGTTATATAAAGGAAGGATAGCAAATGGAAGATAGTCATAAACCATACCGATAATAATCGCAATATATGGATAATTAACAGTGAGCTTATAACCAAACATTGATTCAGTTGCGCCATCCACTAAAGATTTAAGACCAATAGTACGAATAACAAAGTTAATCCACATTGGAAGAAGGAAAATATAAACTAAGACAGCGTTTTTATTGAGCTTCTTATTGGATAAGATCTTCGCAATTGGGAAGGCGATTAAAATACAGATGATAGTGGTAGAAATTGATATAACAAAAGTCATTCCGATTACTTTCCAGTTCTCTGGAGAAGAGAAGACGGTTTGCCAGTTATCTAAAGTGAACACTCCATTAGCATCAGTAAAAGCGTAATAAAGAATTAAAAGAAGAGGAGCGATAACAAAAAGGGCCATAAAGACAGCGTATGGCATGCATAAACTGCCTCTAAAGTTAAAGCGACTAGTCTTTCTTTTTTGTTTTAAGGTCGCTTCCATTTTATTTCTTAGCTCCTTTACGAGTTACTTTAATCTTAGTTTCATCAACAATAACAGCGACTCTATCGTTTTCATTCCATAAATCTGGAACGTTTAAGACAAAGTCTTCTTCTTCATCAGTTCTAACTAAGATTTCATAATATTCACCATGATAAATCATGGAGATGATGTTACCGTTAATCTCGCTAGCGTCTAAATCATCAGAGATATTTAAAGCTTCAAATGGGACTTCAACGTTAACTTCCATATCAGTAACTTCGATTTCATTACCGTTTTCATCCACTAAAACTTCATCTTCATTGAATTTAGATCCAGCAAATAATAAAGAGATATCAAAATTAAATTCTGCATTAGCGAATTCAATCTTATAGTCTTTAGTAATATAGCCATCATAGAAGTTAGAAACATATGGTTTCTTCATGATTTGAATGTTAGTTGGATCAACCCTTAAAGAAACTTCAATTCCTTCTTCAAGTTCACTAGTGGATTGAACCACTACTTCGGCTTTTAAAACGTTAACAATATATTCGTAGTGCATTCCTTTAAAGATTTTTGAGGAGATAACACCATTAACTGTGCCTTTATCTTTTAAACCAAGGATAAAGTCTTCAGGACGAATGACAACGTCAACTTTTTCATTAACTTGGAATTTAGGGAAATCAACTGGATCTCCATCCCAATATTTATTTAAGAAACGAATTTGGTTATTAGGAGCGATAGTACCAGTATAAATGTTTGATTCACCGATAAAGTCAGCGACAAAAGCGTTAACTGGTTCATCATAGATTTGTTTTGGTTTACCAATTTGTTGGATGAAGCCATCGTTCATAACCACGATTGTATCAGACATTGTTAAAGCTTCTTCTTGGTCATGGGTAACATAGATGAAGGTGATACCAATCTTTTTATGCATCTCTTTAAGTTCGAGTTGCATTTCTTTTCTCATCTTTAAGTCTAAGGCTCCTAAAGGTTCATCAAGAAGGAGGATTTCTGGTTCATTAACAATCGCTCTTGCAATAGCAATTCTTTGTTGTTGACCACCTGAAAGAGTGGAAATATCTCTTTTTTCAAAGCCTTCAAGGTCCACTACTTTTAAAGCGTTACGAACTTTTTCTTGAATTTCTTTCTTAGTAAAGTGTCTAAACTTTGTGACTGGGAAAGATGGATTCTTCTTTAATTCAATGATTTCGTTTTGCATATCAACGATTTTAGTGTCGATTTCCGATCTTTGATCAGTGCAGCTTGTATTATTTAGTTCATCACGAAGCATCTTAATTTCTTCTTTAAGTTCGTTGATGCGTTCTTTATCAACCACTTTTACTTCGTAAGGAATCTTTTTAAGTTTTAAACCAAAAGCGATATTGTTATAGATATTTAAGTGAGCGAATAAAGCGTATCTTTGGAAGACGGTGTTAATTGGTCTTTTATAAGGAGGGAGTAAAGAAATATCTTTACCGTTAAGTAAAATTGTTCCAGAAGTTGGAAGTTCAAAACCAGCGATCATTCTTAAGGTTGTGGTTTTACCACATCCAGAAGGGCCTAAAAAGGTGATGAATTCACCGCGTTTAACATAAAGATTAAAGTGTTCAACAACGTGGTTATCGCCAAATTGTTTACAAACATCTTTAAGTTCGATGATGTAATCTTTATTTTTATCTTCCATTGGCCTTACTCTCCTTTAAATAAAAAGATACAAATTTCTTTGTACCTTATAGATGCTTTTTCTTAATGCGTAGAGTATTCGCTTTTACGGAAGAATACGTCGCAATTTTTTGGGAGTCTATATAGTAAATACTTACTTTTACTACTCTTATTATGCACTTACAAGGTACGGGAGACTTTCACTCCAAGCATGAGCTTATAAATAATAACAAGATATCACTATCTCTAATTCGGCATTTGACCAGCTGTCCGGTGCTTTTTCCAACTAATCTCTTAGTGTGGGTCAAGTATCAACGTCATTAACATTGATAGAATTAGGTGTGACGTAGTCCCAAACAAATTACGACTACTATTTTTCACGGCAATAATAATAAGTTTAAGGAAATAAAAAAGCAATAAAATTTTTCACGAAAATTAGGAAAAATAAAATTGGCCACATTTATATAATAAAAATATAAAGAAAAAGGAGTGATTTTGAACAAAAAAGTTGAATAGGTTATTATTAAAAAATATAATAATCGCAATATGAAGAAAAGTGTCTTATTTTTATTACCATTTATGATTATTCCATTCGCTACTTCCTGTGGAGGTAATGGAGGGAAGATTGATTTAACCTACGGACAAATGATTAATAATACACTTAGTGATGTGAGTTATGATTCATTAACTTCCCTGGTGAAAGATGAAAAAACATTTATTATAACTGTCGCTCCGTCCACTAACTGTACATGCTGGGCTACATTTAAGAACATTCTTTATGGTTATATCGCAAAAACACATGTCAAAGTTTATACAATTAAAAATACTGAATTTTATAATGCTGAATCCAAATTAATGGATACCTTTGGAATGACTGTTATGTCTGACCGTGAAACATTCGCTATTTTTGAAAATGGTAAATTAAAACAACATCGTGTTTATGATCAAAAAGATTATATCTTTAAACAACAAAAAGATTTCGAAAAATATATGGAAGAAGTTGTTAATCTTCCAAAAGCTTTTGAAATTAACTTAACTCAACTTGATTCTATTTATGCTTCCGGAAAAGAAGCTGTTATCTATTTCGCCCGCAATAACTGCTCTGATTGTGGTTATGTTGATACCCATTATCTTAGACAATATATTAAAGAGAACGCCTCAATGAATAACATGTATATTCTTGATTGTGAGGCTCTTGGAATTAGAGTTTATGATAAAGACAATCAATTAACTCCAGAATCAAAAGTTGCTTGGCAAAACTTTAAAGATAAATATGGCTTAAGTAACGCGGTTAATACTGAACTTGGCTACAATACTGGCTATGTTCCAACCTTCCAACTTATTAAAGGTAATGGCGAGAGCTATGGAACTTCCATTTTATCTATGTCTGTTACTTTTAACGATACTATTAGTGAAGTTGATGGAAAATATGTTGTTACTGATTCATATTACACCGCTGAAAGAGCGGAAAAATTAAGTTATACATCTAAGGTTGATACCAAAGTCTTAAAAGGCTTAGAGCTAACTGCGGATGATGTTAACGTTATCGAAATAGGAAGTAGCTTTAAGTATATTTCTTGGACACATAAATCTGCTGAAAAATATCATAATCCATTACTTAAAGCATTCCTTGATGAAAGCCTTCCAAAGGTTACTCATTCCTTTGAATAATTAATAGATAATCCTATAGGAAGTCCCTCTTTTGGGACTTTTTTTCTCATTTAGCCAAAGAAAAAGGGGATTAATGAATCCCCCTGAGTTCCTATATGTTTTTTATCCTTTAAGTCTATCGGTAACTTCTTGAGCTTTACGATATATTTCGTTTACATCTTCGCCTACAAAGAACTCTTTATTATAGTAAAGAACTTTACCGTTAATCATTGTCATTTTAACGATATCTTTGCTACCTGCGTAAACGATATTCTTCTTAATATTATTAAGTGGTTGCATAGCAGGATTTTTTAAATCGATCATAATGATGTCCGCTAATTTGCCAGGAGCTAATACATCACACTCATCTAAGCCAAGTGCCGTAGCACCACCAAGTGTCGCCATTTTTAAGACATCATATCCATCCATACAAGCCGCATCTTTATTAGTGACTTTTTGTAAGGTAGAAACTAGATACATTTCTCTGAACATATCAAGTGCGTTATTAGAAGCAGCACCATCAGTACCAATACCAATATTAAGTCCAGCTTTTTGATATTTAGCAATTGGAGCAATACCACTAGCTAACTTCAAGTTAGAGCATGGGCATGTAATGATATTAAAGTTATGTTTTTTAGCTAATTCAATTTCTTCATCAGTGAAATAGTTACAATGGAATCCACCACCACCATAATCAAATAATCCTTCTTCAATCATAAGTTTAAGTGGGGTTTTGCCATATCTTTCAACACAGCCTTGAACTTCGCTTTCGGTTTCACCGACATGAGTGAATACTGGAGCTTTAATCTTATGAGATAAAGCAGCTATTTCTCTAATTCTTTCAATAGGTGTGGTATATTCCGCATGAATTCCTAAGCAATAATTAACTAAATTATCCCCTCTATTGCTTAAAACTTTCTTTTCCATAAAATCTACTTTATCGTTTAAAGAAGTGAATAGAATAGTAGTTCTAAAGCCCATTTCTTCTGAGGCTTGTTTAATTTCTTCAGTATGGAAATACATATCGAAAGCAAATGTAATACCAGAAGTAAGGTATTCTAAGATTCCAACTTTAGTTAAATGATAAATATCTCCATCAATAAACTTCTCTTCTAATGGAAATATTTTATCGAATAACCATTCATGTAATGGAAGATCATCAGCATAGCTTCTAGCGAAAATCATTGCTGTATGAGCGTGGACATTTTTAAAGCCTGGCATGAGTAAATTGCCTTCGCAGTCAATTACTTTGTCAGCCTTATCCTTGATATTTTTTTCAATCTTAGTAATGCGATTATCAGTGATTAAAATATCGCCTTCAATAATTTCATCATTAACCAAAGTTAATATTCTAGCGTTTTTAAGTAATGTTTTCATAATTAATCTAAAGCGTTAATATCGACCTTTCCAATTGGGGTATGTGGCATTTTATCAATGAATTTAACAATTTTAGGTTTAGCGTAAACACCTTGGGAAGAAACAATCTTATCAACAAGGATTTGTTCAGCTTTTTCTTTAGTGATATTAAAGTTACGGTTTAAGACAATATATAAAACAACAATATGTCCGTGTTTAGCGTCCTCTACTCCTTTAACTGCAGCGTCAAAGACAAACTCAAATGATTGACAAATGTCTTCAATTTCAAGTGGGAATACTGGAACACCGTTAACCTTAATAATTCTTTTAAGTCTAGTTTTAAAGTGAACAAAGTTATCTGCGTCTAAACTACAGAAGTCACCTGTTCTAATATATTTTTCACCATCAAATTCAACAAAGACTTTGTTATTGATATCAGGATCTTCGCTGAAGCGATAACCGTTCATCTTGGTGTCGCCGCCGATAATAAGTTCACCTTCTTTATCAAAACCTAAATCTTCTAAAGTATCAGGATCAATGACTTTGAATTTAACACAAGGTAAACCAATTCCAACCGTATTATCTTTATGATAACGGTGAGTGTTAACGCAGCAGACGTTAACTGATTCAGTTAAGCCATAGCCTTCTCTTAAACGACAGATAGAGCCAAACTTAATCATTCTACGGTTAAAACGATCAATTAAATAGTTAGAGACAAAGTCTCCACCGACGAAAGCGATATTTAAGTGTCTTAATTTTCTTCCATAGAAACCACGAGTATTAAGTAAAGCTTCATATAGAATTGGGACGCCTAATAAGATTTCAAGTTCATTTTTACGAATATATTTAACGCAGTCTTTAGGGGAAAACTTTGGCATTAAGACATCAGTTCCACCATTAGAAAGCATCGCATGAATTCCCATGCATAAACCAAATCCATGGAACATTGGTAAAACCGCTAAGATTGATGAGCCAATTAAATTTTCTCTTCCAACAATCCAAGGAGATACGTTACAAATGCTATTTAAAGCAAAGGAAGATAAGGCCACAATCTTTGGCTTACCTGAGGTTCCACCACTATGAAGATAAAGATTATCGCCTAAATAGTTAGTGTCTTCTTCTTTATAAATAGGAGCATGATAAAAAGCTCTCATTCTATCTTCATAAGGGATTTTACCGCGTTTCTTATATGTTTTTTTACGGTAAACGAGTTTTTCGATAAAGCTTAATTCAGTATCTGGATAGCAAGCGAATAAGCGAACTCCTTTCTCTTTTAAAGGAGCAAAGTCTTTATAACGAGTATCTAGAACAAATACATATTTTGATTTAGTAACTTCATAATTCTCTTCCATTTGAGAATAAGAAAATAATGGGTGAACTAAGTTGGCAATCGCGCCTATTTGACTAATAGCGTATAAAAGATAAACAGCGTCAGGAATATTTGGAAGACAAACAGTAACTGGTTCATCTTTTTTAATTCCTAGTTCTTTAAGTTCAAAAGCAAATTGGTTAATGCGTTTTAAAACATGTTTAT
This sequence comes from uncultured Erysipelotrichaceae bacterium, assembly GCA_902787955.1. Classification (GTDB taxonomy): domain Bacteria; phylum Bacillota_I; class Bacilli_A; order RFN20; family CAG-826; genus Fiminaster. The sequence continues at coordinate 46,075 of CADAIJ010000008.1, read as the reverse complement.
AGTTATATGAATGATGCATATAACGAAGAGCGACAAGTTTTGGAAAACTTAAAGCGGTATCCTTAACCATCTGATAGATAGTTTGTTTTGGATTCATTTTAAAAGTAGTTTCATTGTGATTTTTAGACATTTAACGTGGCTCCTAACATTAAAAATATCAAACCAAAAAATATGGTAATTGCGGGTTGATGGAAGATATAAATTAATAAAGTATGTTTACCAGGATAAGTAATAAAGCTTAACTTCATATTAAGTTTTAAATTTAGTTGTCCGGCTTTAGTTTCTAAGTAATTTGGATTAGTTCTATCTTCTTTAGTGAAATAATAGATAATTGATTTTTTATCATTATAGATAGTGTTACCAATTAAGCCACCTAAGAACGTATAGGCTACGAATGGGAATAAGCCTAACCAGTCAAAGCCAAAACCACGTACCCCAAAGAAGATTTTTAAATAACTAACAAAGTCTAAATTAGACCAGGCAATATCCGCGCCAATTCTATCCCAACCGATAAAGTTGCCATCGCCATTAAAGATTAAATAGAAGTGAGATAAATAATCAACAAAGGTATGGTTAACTCCTTCAGGCGCACCATGCGCTACTTCATATGCGGTATATTGGGAATTACAATAAACTAAGGCGGTAACTAAAACCCATAACGCTAATAAAGAGATAGTTGCAATAATACAAGTTTTAACCCAACCTTTTTGACTTTTGGTGTGAACTAGTTTACCACCTTCAATAGTGAGATTATCTCTTTTGCCCACCTTAAAAAGGTGATCTTCGTATTTTTCGTGTAATTTATCAAATAAAATCTTTGAACCATTATAGATTAATATTGCTAAGCCTAAGGTTGTAATAATACACATTAACATATGTAAACCAGGATTAGAGAAGGCTACGGCAAAGATATTTAAGATAACAGTGATTAGAACCCCAAAGCCTGTTAAAAGTAAACCTCTTCTGATATTGGATTTAGAGAAAGATGAAGATATACCAGTTAACATGAATAAGGCAAATATACCAAATAATCTAACTCCAATACGGAATTCACTATCATAAAATGGAGTGCAGAAACCACGGAAAGCTTCAACCCAACCTAAGGTTCCGTATCCGTGGAAATTAAATGCATCTTTAAAGAAACCTTTATCGGAGAAGTTAAAGATGGTGTGATCAATAATCATGCCCCAGATAACAATTCCGCGAAGTAAATCCACTTCAAAGATACGTTTTGATAATCTTAAAACATTTTTGATATGGCTATCTTCACGCTTCTCAGCTTTTTTATATTTAAGTTCGAATTTCTTATTAAGATCTTCGATTTCTTTTTCTTTATTGCTTAGTAAAGAACTCTTTTCTTCTTCGTTAGCGGTACATAAAAGAGTGTTATATTTATCTTCAATTTGTTCTAAAGCGGTCTTTTTCTTTAAATCAAGCTTACTTTGAAGCTCATTTAAGCGTTTAGCTTTATCCTCTTTTAAGGTCAATTCGTTAATCATAAACTATGATTATCATAACAAATTTAGAAATAGTTTCAATCTTAATAATAAGTTGACCTTTATTTTATAAAGATATGGCATTTTTAATTAGATGTGCTAAAATCACTACGATTTAAAATGGAAAGACCTTAAAAAATGAAAAAGACAAAACTATTTATTCTAAGCACAATCTTAACCTTATTCCTCGCTTCTTGTGGATCTTCTTCAAATACTCATTTATCTCGAGAGGAAGATAGTGAAGAAGATATTAGTGAAACTTCCATCACCTCAACTGATGCTAGTGAAGGAAGTGATAATACATCAACTAGTGAAGAAAAGACGCCACTTGTTAGTGATTTAACGGAAGAAAACTATAAATCTTTCATCACTTACTATAACGCTAAATTTGCGTCTTTAACTTCTTTTAAAGCTATTACAGAAGGACATACTCTATCTAATGTTTTTGGTATCGATATTGATCAATCTATCGCGGTTAAAACAATAAAGAGTAAAGACTATGCTTATATGATGAATGAATCTCATTCTTCTCTTGTAAACACAACTCATGAAGTTTTTTATCATGATAAGAAAGCTTTATATAAAGATAATGGAGAAAGTAATTATCATCTTAAAGATATGAAGTCTTATCTTGATAAATATGGAACTTATCCTTTGGATAAAGGAATCGAAGGTTATATTATTAAAGATGAAACTATCACTTCTATTTCAAAGAAAATGGAAGGAGATATTCATGTATTTACTTTAGGTTTAGATCCAGAAAAATCATCTACTAATGTAAGAATTCAAATGAAACAATTTGGGGGATTAGATGATTATCCAATCTTTAGTGAGATTAATTTAACAATTAAGTTACTAAACGATTACACTCCTGTATCTGTATCTTTAGATTCAAAATATGTCGCGAAAAAGATGCTCGATTCTTCTTGCCATCAAACTTACACCAATACATATAGTAATATTAATGAAGAATTAACTATTGAACATTTAGATGAAGTAAAAGACTTATTTAACGGTGAAGTTGAAGTAAACTAATTATATGATTTGGATTATTTTAGGTTCTATCTTAGGAGCAATCTTCCTTTTAGCACTTATTTATATGTTAATAACCGGAAGTATCTTCTTTAAGATTGCCTTTTTAAGAAGAAAAGGTGATGCTGAATTCGCTGAAAACGAAGATTTAGAATCTAAAAATTCTCCAGAAAGAAAGTGGCTTTGGTCCCAAACTATCGAAGAACTAACTCTAGTTAGTTATGATAACTTAAAACTTAAAGGCTACCTAATCGAAAATAAGAATTCCAATAAACTCGCCATCTTAGTCCATGGTTATCATGGAAGATATTATTCTTTAACAATTCAAGCTAAATTCCTTTATGAATATGGGTATAGCTTACTTCTTATAAATAATAGATGTCATGACACTAGTGAAGGTAAATACTTTACGATGGGCAAAAAGGAAACTAGAGATCTTAATGACTGGATTAAGTTAATGAGAAATAGATTCCCTACTCATGAATTCATTTTAATGGGTGCTTCAATGGGTGGACATATCGTTATGATGAATGAAGGTGAAGACACGAATAAAGAAATCAAAGCCATCATTTCTGATAGCGGATACGCTAACTTAAAAGACGCCTTAAAGTTTGAATTAAGAAATATTAAAATTCCTCTTAAACCAATTGTTCTTCCATTTGTAAATATTTATTTAATCCTTTTTAAAGGATTCTCGTTAAATAACAATACAAAGAAAGCAGGTAAAAAGGCTAGTGCTCCTTTACTTTTGCTTCATGGCACAAACGATTCAAAAGTGGAATATAAAGATTTAGAGATTAATAAGAATAACTTTAAAGATAAAGTGGAAGTAGAAACTAAAACTTTTGAAGGTGCGGAACATTTAGAAGCAATCCGCACCTATAAAGAAGAATATAAAGAAACAGTTATCTCTTTCTTAAAGGAGCATAATTTATGATTTTTAATTTTACTAAAGAAGATCACGAAAAAGTAATTAAGCTTTTAGACGCTAAAGAACTTAATATATCCTCCGTTGAACTTTATATCGATTATTTAAATAATCATTTTAATGATATTGATAAAGAATTAATTAATAAGTATCGTTCAAAATATTCCTTAAACGAATCATTTTATAAAGCTTTCTTGGAAGTAGAAGAATTAGATGACACTAACGAAGATTTTATCGCCTTAATTAATAATTCAAAAATATCTAAGATGGACTCATTAAACCTAAGTGATTATTTAAATGATCCATATCTAAAACTAATTAGAGGGCTAAATTATAAAGAAGGAGACTGGCTTTTAACTTCCTTAGAATATAAACCATTCGAAGGATTTGTTTATAACGAAATTGAAGTTAATAATACTTATTTTGAAGAACACACTCCATTCGGATTTTTTGATAAAGGATATAGATACCCTGCTCTTTTGGAAAAAGATGAGATTTGGATGTCACTTAATCCGCATGAAATAAATACGATGAAAGAACCGATTAAACACGCTCATGGAGACGTTTTAGTCTTTGGTCTTGGACTTGGTTATTATACCTATATGGTTTCCTTAAAAAAGGATGTTAAATCTATCACAGTTATTGAAAAAGATAAAAGAGTTATTGATATCTTTAACAAAGTTATCCTTCCTAAAATTAATACTAAAAACAAGATTAGAGTTATTAATGATGATTGCTTTAACTATTTAAAGATTAACCACCACTTCGACTACGCTTTTATTGATATATGGCACAACGTCCATGATGGTTTACCTTTATATCTAAAACTAAAAGGATTAGAGAAAGATAACACTACTTACGATTATTGGATTGAAGCTTCCTTAATTGCAATGCTAAGAAGACAAATCCTCACCTTATATGAAGAAAAGGTTTATGAAAAATATAATGATGAAGATTATCTAAAAGCAAATAATGAAAACGATAAGATAATTAATAAATTATATTTCTATTTAAAAGATTATCAGTTCTCTTCTTATAACGAATTCCATGATTTCTTAAAAGATGAGAATCTAAAAGAACTAGCTAAACACTTAAAATACTAAGCATTATAAAAGTCCATCCCGAGCGAGATGGACTTATTGTTTGAATTATGAAGAACTATTCTTCTTCTTTTTCAATACCGGCATTTTCCATGACAGTATCGATTAATTCTTTAGCACGTTTTACAGAGAGATCACTTCTAACGTCAAGTTGGGCTGGGATATCAGCATATTTCTTAACTTTGCTAGCATCTCTTACTGGAATTGGAGAAGTTAAATAATCATTTGGATTAAGTTTATAATAAACTTTCATCTTCTTACCAGCAATTGTAATTTGGACATAAAGAACTTTGTGTAAACGATAAGAATCGCCGTCGACAGAGATTCTGCTCTTTAAACCATAGAGAGCTAAATATTGTCTAAGTTCATCGTATTTGTTCTTTAAATCACGATCAGCTTTACGAACCTTGTCAGCGAATGGAACACGTTCAATCTTACGTGCAGCACCGCCTTCTTCAGGTTCTGCTTCTTCTTCAGCTGGTTCTTCCTCAACAGGTTCTTCAACTGGTTCTTCTTCAACAGGCTCTTCAACTGGTTCTTCTTCAACAGGCTCTGGTTCTGGTTCAGGTTCTGGTTCAGGCTCTGGTTCTGGTTCAGGTTCTGGTTGTGGTTCAGGTTTTCTAACTGGTTCTTCTTCTTCGAGTTCTTTAGCAGCTTCAGCAGCGGCTTCGCCGACGACTCTAACAGCTTCGTCTTTGAAGGCAGCAAGTAAGCCAACAACACCAAATAAGAAGGCTAAGAAAACAACTAAGATAACTGCACAAACAGCAACAGTTGTTGGACCGCTTAAGACACGGCCAGAGATTTTAGCACTGTTTCCTTGATAGAAACAGATAGAGAAGTCTAAGATAGCAGCACCGAGTAATAAATCGATAACACCAACGACTGCTCTTCCTCTTTTGTTTTTAATGAAATAAATTAAGCAGATAATTGCGACAACAACACTTGCCCAGAATACTAAGAAAGCACCGACAAATGGTAAGCCAAGAACTGCAAATTCGTGGTAAGCACCACCGAAGCTAAATACACTTAAGAAATACTTGAAGGCAGATTTTAAGTAGGCAGCATTACTTCCAGAGAAAACTAATAAGATGACTACATAAGCAACAAGTAAAATCACAAGGAAAATAGCAACGATTTCAGGTAATTTAATTCTTCCTTTTGTTTTTTTGTTTCCCATAAATAAAAAACTCCTTTGACTACATTATAGTTTTATTTGAATAAAAGACAAGCACAAAAATAAAAATAATTAATAGGAAGTCCCTTATTTTTTTCAGTCTTCCCTTATAATTGCTATGATTAAATCGACCATTTGCTCCATTTCTTCTAAACAAGCAAATTCGAATTTTCCATGATGATTATAGCTTCCTGTACCAAGATTTGGGCATGGTGTTCCTAAAAAGGAAAAGGTTGCGCCATCAGTTCCACCACGGGTTGGTTCATATTCAAAATTAATACCAACTTTTTTATATGCCTCTTCCGCTTTACGAGTTACTTCTGGGCATTTATCAATAACTTCTTTCATATTACGATATTGATCTTTAAAAGTGAGGGTTATAGAAGATTGAGGGAATTTCTGCATTGTTTTTTCTTTAGCAGTTTCAAAATCTTCAACTTGTTTATTTAAAATATCCATATCGTGATTTCTTAAAATATAAGTAGCTTTAGCTTCTTCAACACTACCAGAGATTGAAGTTATATGATTAAAGCCTTCTCTTAATTCGGTTTTTTCAGGAACCATATCTTTAGGTAGATTATTAATAAATTCATTTAAGACAGTAATAGCATTAACCATCTTGTTTTTAGCATCTCCAGGATGGATGGCTTTGCCTTTAACTTCCACTAAAGCACTTTTAGCATTGAAGTTTTCTATAGAAATATATTTTGGATCCGCTCCATCAATGGTGTAAGCGTATTTAGCACCGTATTTAACTGGATCAAAATGTTCTGGTCCACGGCCAATTTCTTCATCAGGTGTAAATAAAATAGCCATAGGGTGTCGCTGATTTTCATCTAAAGTGAGATATTTTTCTAAAGCAGTCATGATGATTGCAACACCAGCTTTATCATCTGCACCTAATAAAGTTGTTCCATCAGTAGTGATTAAGGTTTTTCCTTTAAGTTCTTTTAATTTATTAAATTCCTTAATAGATAAATAGAGTCCACTTTTACCTAATGAGATATCCTTTAAATCATAGTTTCTAATAACCTGAGGATTAACGTTTTTACCACTGCACTCTAAAGCGGTATCAACATGGGAACAAAAACCAATTGTATCTAGTTTTGGATTGCCATTAACTTTTGCGTATAGTCTTCCATATTGATCAATTTCAGCTTTAACTCCTAATTCTTCTAATTCTTTTTTAAGTAAGTTTAAAAGATCATATTGTTTCATTGTGGACGGAGTGGTTACTGACTCTTCATCACTTTGAGTGTCAATCTTAACGTAATTAATAAATCTTTCTAATAATTCCATATTTATCTCCAATCTAGATTAGCCAGAATCTAAGTGCTTCATAAAGCTCATTTGACCAAGCTGCTTCATTATGTTCCGCTTGTGAAACATATTTCATTCTCACTTGGTCATGATTAAATCCTAAACTTAATAAATAATTAAAGGTGTTAAATGTGGATTTAACAAATATCTCTTCAAATCCTTTACCTCCAACATATAAATATAATTTCCCTTGTTTCTGAGGGGTTAAACCATATGAATTTAAGATATTCTCCCATCCTTTTTTCGAATAAAAGAAGAAAGCTGGGGAGAAAGATAAAGAGAAGCCAAATGTCTCAGGGGCGTATATATAGGCATAAAAAGCCATAATGCCACCCATCGAAGATCCGCCAATTCCAGTATTCTTTTTATCAGCTTTTGTAAAGAATAAGGAATCGATAAGAGGTTTTAAGGTCCCTCTAATATAATCGATATATTTATTAGCGAATGGATGATTTGGTCCATCTTTACGAAACTTAGTTTTGACTGGGTAAGGAGGATTAAGTTCGTTGCATCTTTCTTGAGGAATCTTTGGACAATCAATCCCTACGGCAATCGCGCCAACATTATCTTCTTCAAGTAATTTATTAACTACTTTATCAAATTTCCATTCTCCATAGGCGCTTAAATAAGCATCCACTAAATTCTGTCCATCAGAAAAATAAATAGTAGGAAATCGATTATTTTGGTTTTTAAAGTCATAATTTGGAGGCAACCACACTCTGATATATCTTTCTTCATTATGAAAAGGGAGTTTGAATTTAGCGCAGTAATAATAGCCATACTTTAATGTAGTTGGGCTAGCCAAATATCTTTTAAAAGGTCCGATGTGATTAGGTATATTCATAGGCTTATTTAATTGTTAAATCATTATAGTTATATATTCTTTGGGTTTTAGAAATGTTCTCAGTTTGGTTAACTTTGTTATCCCAAGTTGGATTAGATTCATTCTTATTCCATTTAACAACAATAAAGGTATCATCTTCTCCCATGGAATAACCACCAACAGATCCTTCCATTGTTAAATCTTTCCAACTACCGCTATTACTACCTTTCCAAGTCCAAAGTTTATATAGATAGTTTGTGTCTAAATTATAAATAATTAAATCTTTATTGGTTAAAGCGTCTGTTTTGATTAAGTTTAAGGTCTTAGAGACACTACCATAATCATTTGTTGCGCTAAATTTAATGCTGATTAATCCATTAGAAAGTGATTCACCTAAAGTTAAAGTATTTGTATTTAAAGTTTTAGCTTGAGTGTTATTAATTGAATAGGTAATTGTTTTAGCATTACTAGCGTTAACAGTTATAACTGTAGAACCACTATAAACTTCATTTGGAACAGTTGGATTTAATTCAGGAGCGCTTTGATCTCCACCATTATCTGGAACCAAAATGCAAGCGTTATTAGTGAATTTAGCGCTAACTTGTCCATTAGAAACATTGAACTTAGCATTGCTAACTAAATCAGTATAAGTTCCATTAGTTAAACCGTTAACGTTAACGGTAACAGTTGAAGATGTGTTAGCAATATTAATAATTGCGGCACCTGCATTTGAACCACTTCCACGCACATTAACAAAGCAACCATTATTGTTATTAATTGCTTCGGCTTTATTAATGTAACGATTATGGAAGAGGTTAATAGCTTTAATTTCACTATTCTTCCAATAATTTGTGCCAACTTCACCAAAGATAGTGCTATAACCATCTGGACGGACAAAGAATAAACTTGAGGCATCTTTACGGCTAGCTTGAATCATATATGCTTTATTAATATCTTCCACTGCTACATTTGTGGTTTGTTTATCATCATTAGCATATGTATCATGTGATTCTGCCCAAAGGACCAACTTATCCGCAGATACTTTTGAATTATATTTATCATCTAGTTTAGAAATGTTATCACCAGTAACACCACTTAAAATCTTTTCACCTTGTTTGTTATCAATGACGGACATATATTCGGTGTAACTTGAATAAGAACGGTTAACACCGCAAGTAGTTAAGATTTCTCCATAATAATATGGAGTGTCTTTACCTTTAGAGGTTGCATATGATGTTGCGGCGTTAAGAATATTTGGCCAATAGTTAGAAGCGTAATCACCATCATCAGGTGTTTCAATATGTTTAGCCGCGTCAAATCTAAAACCACTAACCCCACAGTCGATATATTCTTTGAGTAAAGAAATAACTCTTTCTTGAACTCTACTGTCTTCAGTTTTTAAATCTGGGAAATTACCAATTGTACCTTGAACGATAGATTGAAGGTTATTGTCATCAGCGCTTTTTCCTAAAGTGTGAATTAAATTTTCATTTTTAATAACTGGTTCATATTTTGCAACTTCAGAATTTAATGAAGTGCCATTACCACCTGCTAAATGGTTAGAAACAACATCTACGATAATCTTTAAGCCTTTTTCATTAGCTTTGGAGCATAAATTAGCGAGTTCTGATTTAGTTCCTAAAACATTTTGATTTGATTGGGCAATGGAAAAACCATATGGTTGATAAAGTTTCCACCACTGAGATTTCCAAGTTTGACCAGTGTAATAATCTTTTTGAGGTTGTAAAGGAGATAATTGAATAGAACCATATCCGGCATTTTTAATATCATCTAAACGAGAGATAACATTAGAAATAGTCCAATCCCAAGCGTGGAGAATATTATAGTTTTGAATTGAATCGGGACTTATTGGATCTCCACCGTCACTAGTAGATGTATCAGTTGAGCCGCCTCCTGAAGTATCACTTGTCCCACTATCAGTGGTAGATGTACCAGGATTACCGCTATCTTTTGAATCATTTGTATTTGATGGATTAATAGCTCCACCACAGGAAGATATAAGTAAAGATATTGGAAGAAGTAATAAAGCGAGGGATTTATTCATATTTAGGCTCCTTTAGTTTTACTAAATAACAAATATATTGTAGCGCAAATAAATAACTTTATAAGTTTTTATTCTAAATACGCTCCTCAAAGAAATTTAAGATTTCATTCATTAATTCTATATTTATTTCGCTTGTTTTATTTAAGTCGAGGGTAGAAATATATTCATCGGCATATGTTTTAGCGTTCTCACCATATGTTCTTTTTATTTCTCTAAGGTGAGGTTCCACTACTTCATCGATATACTTATGACTAGTTAAAGAAATCCAAGGAGAATTATGTCCCATTCCTTCTATAAGATTGAGTTTAACATTATTAAGGTTTTCTTTGCTTAACACTTCATATTGAGAAGTACGTTTATAATCAACGGTGTTATCCTTATCACCTTGAACAATATAGTAACCAATGTTTGGATTAGCTTTAACTGCATCACTAGCATTAACAAATAATTTGCTTCCATGAATAATACTACAGCTGAAGGTGAAAGCAGGTTTCGTAAATGCCATAAAATTACCAACATTACTTAAAGCAAGTTGATACATCAAATTACTTGGAGTATCGTAGCCAGATAATGATGCTACTGCTTTAACATAACTATTAGTTAAGGTTGTCGAAACGACACCATAAGCACCCCATGAATGGCCAAATAAGCATATAGGAAGTCCAGTCAATTTGGAAATTCCCTTAATTTTAGTTAATGCGCTATCAAGACAACTCTTAGAGTGGTATAAGTTATGCATAATGCCGCTTGATTTGCCACAACCTGCCATATCGATAGCGAAAACATCAAAGCCATGAGCTAAGAAATAATCATGATATATAGCGTGCTCTCCATCAGCTAAATCATTAACCCCATGAGCGCTTACTACTAATCCTTTTGGAGAAGAGGTTTCATATAAATAGCCATACAAAGTATCGCCATCTAAATTAAAGGTGTATTCTTCGCGATTAGCTAAAGAAGGAAAATCTTTTCTATTTTTAAATATTTTATATCGAGGTAAATCAAGATCTTCTAAGCTACTACCTCTTCTTTCCATAATGTTTTGATCTGCAATTTTAATAGCGATAATTCCAGATGCAAAATAAGTCACTATTAAGGAAGGAATAGCAATAGATAAAGAAACAATGGTACGCTTTAAGTGTTTATTCATTATTAAATAGAATAAAACAAATAGTTAATTTAAGGAATAACACAATTATTCTTTTTCTATATTTATTAATGGTTATAATAACTATTGGCTCTTTTAAAAGAATGCGTGCTAGGAGAAAAAATAGATGACCCCATTAATGATATTATGTGTATTCATTCCTTTCTTTGGAACAATATTAGGAAGTGGAATGGTATTCTTTCTGAAGAAAGAAATTAATCCCAAAGTTCAAAAGATTTTGATGGGTTTTGCCGCGGGAGTCATGATTGCCGCGTCTATTTGGTCACTCTTAGAGCCTGCTATCCATAGCTTTGATCCAGCTGATTTTAAATCATGGCTCGTCCCTGCTATCGGATTTTTAGTGGGTGTTGGTTTTCTTCTTTTACTTGATATTATCACTCCTCATATGCATAAAAACGATGAAGAGGAAGGTATTAAAACTAATAAACTATCTAAATCATTTAAGATGGTTTTAGCGGTTACGATTCATAATATTCCTGAAGGTTTAGCCGCTGGTATTGTTATCGCCGGAGCGTTAAATGGTTCTTTAAATGAACAAGCAATGCTTGTACTTGCTATTGGTTTAGCAATTCAAAATTTCCCTGAAGGTGCCATTATTTCAATGCCACTTAAAGAAGAAGGACAAAGTAAAATTAAAGCGTTTTTATATGGATCTTTATCCGGCGTTGTTGAACCTATTGCTTCTTTAATTGCTATTGGTTTAACAGCTTTAGTAACAGTAATTCTTCCTTACACTCTTGCTTTTGCAGCAGGCGCTATGATTTATGTAGTTGTCGAAGAATTAATTCCAGAAGCAAACCAAGGAAAACACTCTAACTTAGCCACTATCGGTTTAGCGGTTGGTTTCGTCTTAATGATGATCCTTGATATCGCTTTAGGATAATTTTATAAAAGAAAAAAGGCATTAAGCCTTTTCCTCGGTTTTTTCTCTATCATCTTCATCTTTATATTTTCTTAAAGGAAGATATTTGAATACTTGTCTTTGATAATCACTATATTTTGGATATTTGCTTGAAGAGATTGATTCGCCAAACGTTGAACTTCCTAAGAATAATAGGATTAAGAATAACGGTCCAACAAGAGTCATATTGAAGACTCCATACATTGTGGCGCCTGCTCCTAAAACAAAGAAATATAATGCAAACCAGAATCCTTGTTCACCGAGGTAATTTGGATGACGTAAATAACCCCATAAGCCAATCGTATTAAAGCCGCGACTATATGGTTCATCAAGTTCTTCTAAGCTCTTTCCTTCGTTAAGAAGAGCTTTTTTAGTTTGTTGGAACTTCCATTGCTCTTCATCAGCGATAAGTTCAATAAGTAAGAATAAAGCCGCAGAGATTGAAGCAATATAATCGAATAAACCAAATGTAGCAGTTGAACCAACACAGGCTAACGCTGGTAAACAAATCGCTAAAACGATAAGGTTTTGATAAATAGATATAAAGAATAAATCAAATAGAGCCCAAAGGAATCTTTTCTTTAAGATGCTATTTTTACGTAAGATAGCCCAACGGTAATCTTCTTCACCTTCCCAGAATTTGATTCTATAGGCACCTTTACGAGCAAAGTTAAAGGTTAATCTAATTCCCCACAAAGTAACTAAGATAGCGTAGATTATTAATCTTATATCCATTCCACCTTTAATAGCGATAACCCAAGTATAGGCAATTGGAAGAAGACTCCAGAGTTTATCCATTTGGGAGTTATTGCCAGAGATTTCCCCTACTACAAAGCAATATAAGGCACTGCTACCACAGATGATTAAAAGGATATAAAAGATCTCAAGTTGAGTTTCATTAAATGTATATCCCCCTAAAACAATTGAAAGGGTTGCTAAGGTTAAGATAACTACAACTGAGATAATAGTCGGAATGAACTTTTTCATATAAAAACTCCTTGGTTTTCAAAAAACAACAAATGCGATTATAACTTTATATAGATAAAAAAGCAAAAAGAATAATAGCTAACTTAATAGATTATTATTCATTTTTATTTCGAATGTCAGATGATAAATCGTCGATATGATTGCGAATTGAATCACCGTACCTGTTATAAAGTTTAATAAAGACATCCACTAAATTAGGATCAAATTGTGTACCTTTATATCTTTGAAGTTCGTTTAAAGCATATTCATCAGTTAAAGCTTTACGATAACTTCTATCGCTAGTCATTGCATCAAATGTATCAGCGATTGTAACTATTCTAGCTTCTAAAGATATTTCCTCGCCTTTAAGTTTGTCTGGATAGCCAGTTCCATCATATCGTTCATGATGATTACGAGCAACTTTTTCAAAAATTGGGAATTCTTTAATTCCTTTTAAGATATCTCCACCTAAGCTTGAGTGAGCTTGAATTAATTTATATTCTTCAGGTGTTAGTTTTCCTGGTTTAGTTAAAATGCCTTCTTTAATTCCGATTTTACCGACATCATGAATTAAACCTGCAAAGTAGATTTGTTCGCATTCTTGATAGCTTAAGCCTAGTTCTTCAGCGATGCCTTTTGCATATGCTGCCACTCTAAAAGAGTGTCCATTAGTATAATGATCTTTCGCATCAATAACTTGAGCTAATGAAGATAATGTTTCAAGTGTTAATTCCTCATAGGATTTCTTTTCTAAATCTAATTCATTGGTTCGGATTTTAACCTGAATTTCTAATGAAGCTTTAAGTTCATTAAGTTCATCTAAGGTGCGGATAAGATTAATATAGTCTGGTGTTTCAATTGAGAAGAAGACGATTAACGCCCCAATTGCGATACCAAAGTCTGATAATAAAACTTTTGGGAAAGCGAATAATTGGAGTAAGAAGCTAATAAAGAAAGAAGCATAGAAAAGAATAGTTGAGATAATTTGCCTCTTATTAAATTTATCTTTTTTAATAACAAATAATACTAAAGATTCTAATGTGAATAGAACCGCTAAAAAATTAACTAAAAGATAAACAGGGCCTGCACAATAGGCAAAATCTTTTGTGTAATCAAAATAAAAGAAGAAGCCGGTGAAGTTATTAACGAATAAGGCAATACCATAAATCGCTAAAATAATAGTCGCTGATATTGAGATTATTTTTCTAGTTTTATCTGACTTATCATCGCCAAAAGCAACAGAAACACAATACGATAAGAATAAGATTGCCACTACTGCACCAGAAAGGAAATATAATCCATTAAGGAACATATTTAAGAAGTGCGGGATATTATGAGCGTAATCATTAGTTACTACAGTTGCGATATCAAGAAATATCATTGAAATCGCAGCAATAAGAAAAACTTTATATCTTTTATTCACAACATTTGTGGATGAATAGTGAAGAGAAACAATCAAAATAAGGATGATTGTAATTATCACTGCCGCAATCGAAAAATAGATATTGTATGACAAATTCATTGTATTAATATTACCAACCGATATTTTAAATTGCTATTAAATATTTTTATTTATAATAAATGAAGTACTGAAAATAGTAATAAAATCTTTAAAATTAAAGATATTTATAAAAAGATATAGGAACTCAATCCGTTGGGAAAAATTGTCCAATCGATAGGAGTTCTTAATAGTTTTTGTGTTTTATTTAGTTTTAGAATTATTAATCAATGAAGCATCATCAGCCATATCAAGATCGTATCTTTTGCCTAATGAACCGTTCTTTCCGCTTCTTTTAACTTCATACAAAAGTTCATCAGAAAGCTGCATCATAGAGCGAATATCAATTACACTAGTTACGACTCCATAAGTATAGCCAAATGAAAGGTTAATACCTTTGTTGCCTTCACTGATAATAATGTCTTTAACTAATTTTTGAAGCTGTTTAATTTTATTCTTAAATTCTTTTAAAGTAAGATCGGATTGAATAACAATAAATTCGTCTCCGCCAAAACGATAAACACCATCATTAGAAAAGACTTCTCTGGTAAGTTTACTAACGGTTGATAGAGTCTTATCGCCAATGCTATGTCCATATTTATCATTGATTTGTTTAAATTCATCAATATCAAATAACATTAATTGGATTTCTTTACCAACATATGAATTAAAGTCATTTCTTAATGCTAAACGATTCTTAGCATTCGTTAATTCATCAATCTGAGATAATTCAGTTAATTCTTCATTGTTCTTTTTTAAATTTTGATTTGTTTCAATAATCTTTTTAGCATCTTTTTGGTATAAATAATTCAAAAGGCCAACAAATGCATAACATAAAATAGAAGTAATTACTGTAACAGTAACTTTTTGAGAATTAACATCAGTAAAATGAATAAAATCATTATTAGTGGAAAAGAAATAAAAGGAATAGATATTGATTCCTAAAAGTGTTGTTACCCCTGGAATAAAACCAAAAATAGTTGTGATCACAATCATTCCAGTGAATAAAATCAAATTAGGATTAGGGATATTAACAAAATAGACTAAAAGAACTAATCCAGTCATCAAAACTGCAGAAATTAATGTTTCCACAAGTTCTCTTATATAAACGTTTTTAATTCTAAAAATGTTAAACAAGGAAAAATTCATATTAACAAATATATAACATATTATTTGATTTGTTCAGTTAGAAATTATGCAATTCTGGTTTAGTTTCGATAAATTCGAAATTCCAAATAAAAAATCCCCGATTGCAATCGAGGATTATTTAACGAATCTGGGGCGAGTGACGCGATTCGAACGCGCGAATGCTCGGTTCACAGCCGAGAGTGTTAGGCCTCTTCACCACACTCGCCATTTTAGATGCTTGAATATATTAACTATAAGTTATGATTTTGTAAAGTAGTTTTAATTAATTTTAGGATAGGAAGTTCCCTATTTTTAACAATTTTTCCAACTAATTCATCCTGCATATTTTCATAAAGATTAATGGCGGTATCAATATCAACCCAGATGATGTCTTTAATTCTTTGGACTTCATCCGCTAATTGGTGCTTCTCGCATTTAGTGGTTCTTCTAGCTAAATAATAGTAATTATGATTTCTTCTTTTGATTAAGTTGTAGTTATCTATAACACAGCCAATTTCTTTAATTACTTCGCAGTGATAGCCAATTTCTTCTGCGCATTCACGGTCTAAAGTATTTTTGTGATCTTCACCTTTATCCATTCCACCGCCTGGAGTTTCATAATAATCGCGGTGACCAAAACCATCGTCATCAAGAATATATTCTAAGCAGATGCGATTTTCTTCATCTAAAATAATTCCTCTTACTATTTCTCTAGTATGAGTGAATCCTTTAAATTCATATTCTGTATCATTAAGTTCGTATAAAAGTTTCATGCAAATAGGTATTTTAGCAAATAAAATTGCTATATGGTATAATCGAATTCATGAAAAAATCGTCTCGCTTACTCGATTCGCTTAAGTTATACCTAATTTTTCTAAAGTTAGGGACTTTTTCTATTGGAGGAGGAACAACTATGTTAACTCTTTTAAGAGATGATTTAGTTGTTAAAAGAAGATACATAAACGATGAAGAACTGATGGAGATGACCGCGATTAGTGAATCCACTCCTGGACCAATCGCTGTAAATTTAGCTACTTATCTTGGCTATAAGAAAGCTGGGGTTTTAGGAAGTCTAATGGCAACACTAGGCACTATCACAACTCCGTTTGTTTTAATGTTTATTATTTCCTTATTCTTAAGAAACTTACTTGAATATGAAGTCGTTAAATATGCATTCATGGGTATTAAAGCAGGTGTTGTCTTTTTAATTCTTAGAGTAGGTTTTACTTTAATAAAAGGAATGAAGAAAGATTGGCTCGCTATTACCATCTTTTCAGTAGTGATGATTTTAGAGTTAATTCTCTATTTGTTTAATATTGATTTTTATGCCTTCTACTATATTTTGGCGGGACTTCTGATTGGTTTTTTATATTATGGCTTCATCCAAGGTAGACATTTAAAACATAAAGAAGAGGAGGAGAAAAAATGATTTTCTTTGAACTCTTCTATGAATTCTTCATCATCGGTTTATTCACCTTTGGTGGAGGCTATGCGATGATTCCTCTTGTAAAAGATACAGTTTTAAATCACGCTTGGCTAACTGAAAGTGAATTCTTAAATATGATTGGGGTTAGTGAAGTTACTCCTGGTCCAATCGCTATTAATATGGCTACTTATGTTGGTAGCACTCAAGGAGGACTAACTGAACTTGGTCAATTTGGATCTTTCTTAGGAAGCTTATGTGCAACAGTTGGTGTTGTTCTTCCTGCTTTTATCATCATGCTTATAATTGCAATGCTTCTAAAGAAATTCATGAAGAGTAAATATGTGCAAAGTGCTCTTAAGGGAATTACTCCAGTTGCAATTGCATTAATTATGGCGGCAGGTCTCACCTTATTAATGGATGTCTTATTCCCTGTTCATATAGTTAATGGATCAATTGATTATAGTTTTAACTATCAAACCATATTTATCTTTGGTTTAGTTTTAATTAATGCGTTCTTTATTTATAAAGTATTTAATAAAAAGATTAATCCAATTATGATTATTCTTTCTAGCGCGGTGATTGGCATTGTCGTTTGCTACTCAATGCCACCAATCGTATAGAAAGAAAAAAAGAGATGTGATAAGATACGTAGTATGAAATTCTTAGACAAAATATTCCATTTAACTGAAAATAACGCTTCAATCAAAAAAGAACTTATAGGTGGCGCAATCACCTTTATTTCAATGTGCTATATCCTTCCTGTTAACTCCTCTATTTTAAGTGATATGGGAATGGATCGAGGCGGCGTCTTTGCCATTACTGCTCTTTTATCATGTGTTATCTCACTTATAATGGCGCTTGTTGCGAATTATCCAATCGTATTATCAGCAGGTATGGGCTTAAATGCTTTTGTAGCCTATTCCTTAACTGATGCGATGGGATTTACAAACTGGCAACAAAAGATGGTTCTTCTTTTTATCTCGGGTATTTTATTCTTTTTCTTCTCTTTCACTCCGATAAGAAAGAAATTAATTGAAGTAATTCCTGCTAATTTAAGAAGTATTATTGCAGCTTGTTTAGGCGCATTTATTATCTTTGTTGGTTTAAATAAAAGTGGGATTATCGCTAGTGATCCAACTACTTATGTTACTTTAGGTAACTTTGCTGATCCTGCTATTATTATTGGCTTAATTTGTATCTTTGGCACAATCGGATTAATGTTTGTTAAGAATAAAACTATCACAAATCTAGCAGTTCCTATTGGAATTTTAGTTTCTGCAGTCATTGGTTTAACTGTTTCAAGTATTATGATTGGTGCTGGAACAATTAAAGAAGTTGGAGGAGTTTATGTATATGATTTCGCTAATTTAAGCGGAGTTCCTACTAATTTACCTATCGCTCCATGGCTTTCAAAACCAAGCTGGGGAATTGATGTTAACGGAATTAGAAACGTCTTCTTCTTTGGTGTATTTAGTGATTCATATAGCTTTGAAAAATTAGGTGAGGATTTAGGTCATATCTTTACTGAACCTGCTACTTATTTAGCAATCTTTTCATTAATCTTCGTCACATTATTTAACACAACTGCTACTTTAATTGCGGTCGGAGAAAACGCTGGATTATTCAATGAAAAAGGTGAGATGAAAAACTATAAAAGAGTTATTATTGCAGATGCAACTGGCGCGTTAGTGTGCGCTCCACTTGGAACCACCACTATTATGCCATTTGCTGAATCTAATACTGGTGTTTCTTTAGGAGCAAAAACTGGTTTGTCTGTAACATTAGCTTCCTTCTTATTCTTATTAAGTGCATTCGTTTATCCACTCTTTTCAATCTTTACTGCTCCATCAATTTATGCGATCGCTTTAGTTTCTATTGGTTTAATCATTATGATATCTTCACTTCGCAATATTGATTTCAAAGAAAATATCGTTATTGCGGTCACTACAATTGTTGGAATATTGTTTACAATATTAACTTATTCTATTTCTAATGGTATTGGCTTTAGTATTATCGCTTTTGTTTTAATGAATTTATTTACAGGAAAAGCTAAAGAAAACACCACACCTTTATATGTTATTAGTGCGGCGTTTATTATTAGTTTTGCTTTAACAGCGATACTCCCATTACTTAAGGGCTAAGTTATTTTTGATTTTATTAATACGAGCTATAACCTCTTCGCTAGAAATAACGTGGAGGTTATGTTTTTTTATAAATTCATCCGCCCATTCTAGAGGAGAATCATAATAGGCAAGTGGGGTGTGAGCATCTAAACCAAGGACGACATCTGCTCCAATTTCCCCTACTAACTTCCAGAATTGTTCAATTGGGAAAGGCACTAAAAAGAACAAATCTTTTTCTGCTCTTATGTTATTAGCGAGTTTAGAAATATTAAGTTCTAATGGAATACCTAACTCTTTAGCTTTTAAGATTAATCTTTTAGCTTCGTTATATGAATTTTCATCTTGCCTATGATAGAAAAGTCCATAGTGATCAGGATGAGCAATATATAAAAATAAGCCAGTTTCTATACCTTTAATGACATGATCAACATATAAAGAGAGCTCATTTTCATCATATAAATATAGTTCACTTTCTCTACTTTCTTTATAGAAATGTTGACCTAAAATGATGTATTCAATCTCACCTTCTTTTAGTAAAGATTCAACATAAGGCATATTAAACGGAAAGTATTCAACTTCTAGACCAATATGAATATCGATTTCATCTTTATATTTTTCTTTTAAAGAATTAACGCTTCTAGTGTAGTCAATAATCTGTCCTTCATTCATTCTTATTCGAGGTTGAGTAAAGCCATAAATAGGAGTGTGATCAGAAAAGCCTAATGTCTTATAGCCATTTTCGATTGCGCTTAAAACATATTCTTCGTCTTCACCACTCGCGTGACCGCATCTCTTCGTATGACTATGGAAATTATATTTAGACATTATTTAACCTCTCTAACATCACCTTTAAAGATAGATGTGACATAAGTATATATTGGAAGATTAGAGATTTGGGAGATGTAATCTTTATAAATACTTAATTGTTTATCGTAGTCCTTATCATCAATTTTGGATAATTTAAAATCGATAATATCGATATGGTCGTTATAAATAAGAAGTAAGTCTATAATGCCGTTTATATCATTAATCTCATCATAGAAACGATATTCATGCGCTACTTTAACTAGTCCTTTTTTATTAAAGTTTTCATTTTTAAGGAAACGGCTAATAATATTTCGATCGTTATTATCTTTAATAAACGAAGTATCTTTCTTCTTGAAATCCACTAATTCAAGGTAATAGTGATATTTATTACCAAGCTCTAAGGCTTTAGAATCAATTTGATCGGTTTCTGTGTCTTTAGACGCTCTTCGTTTTTCTTTAATCTCTTTAGACATTTTATTAATTTGTTTTAATTCAAACTTAATATCTTTTGTCTCTTCTCCTTTTTCATTACTTGGAGGTTCACTTGGACTCATTGATATAGAAAATACTTGAGGTTTAGCGAATAAGTACATATCAAGGAAAGAAGAAATATCTTCAAATGAATTTAGGTTCTTCTTCGCTTTTTCAGGATTATAGACAAATATAATCTTCTCTTGAGCGCGGGTTAAGGCAACATAGAATAATCTAAGTTTTTCAAGTAAGTCTTCTTTCTTATCGTTTCTAATTGCTAAATCATGAAGTAAGGTTGATTCTTTTTCAAATTTATAAGTAGGAAGAGTAATTCCGTATGTATTATTAATAAATATCCTATTACTATTTGAACGATCTCTTGAGGCTAAAGATGGAAGATAAACATAATTAAATTCAAGTCCTTTAGAAGCATGGATTGACATGAGTTTGACTGAATCATCCAAAGATGATGAAGCGTTGAATTCAGGTTCAATATCAAATTCTTTAAGTTCTTCAAAGTAATCGTTAAATTCTTCTAAACTATATTCTAGTTCATCCATATTGGAGGCAATTTCAACATAGTTTTCCATGATTTCTAAGGAACGATTAACATCACCAATATAGATAATCTTTTCGTTAAATTTAAATGTCTTAATAACATCAAGAATAATTGATTTAAGTGATGAATTTGTTTTAGCACGTTCTTTAATTTCTAAAAGAAGTTTATAAGCTTCATCATCTTCATATTTATTGGTGAATAATAAGTTCTCAATGTAATCTTCTTCTTTTGAATATAAGAATGAACGAAGAATACTAAACATTGCGTGCCTAAAATCATTAGAAGTTACATTGTCTAAATGACTTAAAGCTTTAATGATTGATTCAAGAACTAAAGTTAAATCTGATTCATGAATCGGCTGCATATAGTTTGCAAATAATGGAATCTTATATTCTTCGAAAACCTTTTGATAAACGCTAAATTTAGTCTTTTTTGAAATCAAAATAGCGAAGTTCCTATATGAAATTTCTTTATAAATTCCTTTTTCAAAGACTTGTTCTTTTTCATCAATTCTTCGTCTAATATCACTTGCAATTAAGCGCGCTTCATATTCTTCGGTTGTAGTGTTTTCTGGCAAAGAATATGTAATTTCTTCGTTAAGAAGTGTCGTTATATGTTCCTTGTTTTTATTAATTAAAGGATTACCCGCTTGCATCATATGTTCTTTCTTATAATCTAAGCCGGTTTCTCTTTTCTTCATTATGACATTAAAGATTTCATTGACTGTAGCTAACACTTCTTCTGAACTACGATAATTCTTTGGTAAATCAATTCGGGCGTCAGTTTGATTAGCATTATTTGGATCATATTTTGAATAGGAATTAAATTTATTTAAGAAAATATCTGGGTTAGCGTTTCTAAAACGATAAATTGATTGTTTAACATCCCCTACAGCAAAGACATTATTATTCTTAAATAAGTTAATAAAGTATTCTTGTAAGTCATTAGTGTCTTGATATTCATCCACCATAATGAAGCGATATTGTTTCTTTAAGTCATTTTGGATGTCTTCGAGTTCCGCTAATTTAATGGCGAATTTAAAGATATCACCAAAGGTGTAGGATGAATGTTTATCCTTAAAAGCAGTTAAGCGATTATTAAGTTCTTTAGTTATATCCACCATTAAAGAGACATATTCTTTAGTGGAATTAATCTGATCTTTGATTTCTTTTAAAGTTTTTAGAGCGAATAAGTCTTTCATTTTCGCCATTGAATCTTTAATACGTTCAACGATTGGGGTATCGTTTGGATCATCAAGTTTCATTGATTTCTTTCTTCGTTCTGGGAAAGAAATTAGAGGATTATGGAAAACTAAAGCTAATTCATCATAAGTTTTCTTATTCATGAATAACTCTAAATATTTCGCTAATTCACCTGGGAAATCTCCGCTTGAGCCAAGAGCTTTGGCTTCTTCATAATATAAATCAATTTGTTCTTCACTTTGCTTTACGAAATCATTAATAACGTTTTCGATAAATTCATCAGATAGGAAAGTGGTTTTATATTTTAAAAGCATCTCGTCAAAATTAACGGATAGATTTGCTTTTTCATAAATATCAAAGATAGCTTTCTTAACATCTTCATCATTATTAATAGAGAAATAAGATATTAACTCTAAGAACTTAGGATCTCTAGCTTCATAATATTCATCAAAGATATTATTAAGAATTTTATTCTTAGCGAGTTGAATTATTGGCTCATCAACTAACTTAATATTATTTTTTAAGTTCAAACGGTAATAATACTTTTTAACTAGATAAAGAGCAAAAGCATCGAAAGTTTGAATATTAACTGCGTCTAACATTGAGGCGAGTTTAGTCAAATTATCTTCAAGAAGTTTATCTCTAATCTTTTCTCTCATATTAGCGGCCGCAAGATTAGTAAAAGTAAGGATTAATAATTCATCTAATCCCACTCCTTCTTTAATCATTTCATAAACTCTTTCAGTTAGAACTGCAGTCTTACCACTACCAGCGGATGCGGAGACTAAAAAGTTTCCTTCTCGACAAGAAAAGGCATTAACTTGTTCATTATTCCATCTAGTCTTGCTCATTTTCGTCTTCGTCTCCGTTTTTTAAAATCACATAATCGCTGCGTCTTTTATAACAAATGTCTCTAAATGTACAATATTCGCAGGATTTATCTTTGCTCTTATATTCTTTAGGGTTAATTGGGAATTCATTATTTAATATCTTTGTTCCCGCTTCGATAAATAAGTCTTTTGCTAAATCTTTCGTGTCGTTAAACCATTTATTATTTTTAAAACGATCGGTTCCTTTACCGTTTGAAGCAAAACCTTCACCAGATTTAACAATTTTTAAACCATAAATATAATCTGATTTAGTTATTACATCTGGATCTAAGGTTTTGATTTTATCAATGCTATCGATATAAACACCTTTAAGACGTAATTCATCGTTATATTCTTGGGAATCTATAGCCATCGAAGCACCTTTTTTATTAAATGCAGGTTCAATAAATAATCCAATAATCTCTAAATCTTTGTAATTTGGATTAAGGCTTAATAAATATGAATATGTTGGAAGTTGAAGTGATAAACCGTATTGAACTAAATCATCTTTAAATTCTTCAGAACCAGTTTTATAGTCGATGACAGTTACATATTCATGGTTTTCGCCAGTTAAGATAAATTTATCAATTTTACCATCAAGAATAATCTTAGGCGCAATAAAATCTTTAATTTCAAGTTCTCTTTTAATAAGCGGATTATCAAGGTTATTTTCAAAGCTAACGATAAAGTCATGAACTTTACGGATATGTTCTTTTCTAAATTCAATAAAGACTTTGTCTTTTGCTGATAATCTTGATTCGTATTTAGCATATGCTTTATTAAATAATGTATCGAAATCACCTTGCCCAATATGCTCATAAATATCATGAGCGAATGAACCAAATATCATTGGAAATGTATCGAAATCATTATCAAGATTTAAAGCATTTGAAAGATAGAATTTAAAGGCACATTCATAATAATGTTTAACGCTTGAATAGGATAATTTAATTGGATGTTCATCATAATGCTTTGTTCCTTTATAAGCGTTACTATATTTCATATAAGGAATATTAATAACATCTTTAAAACCAAAATAAACATCAGATAAGTGACGGTAATTCTTCTTAATATCTAAGGCGTTTGCATATTTTAAATAGGCTTCTTTTTTGGAAAAGAACCGAGTTCCTATAGGATTTTTTATTATATTTATCTTTAAAAGATCCACTAAATGGGACGAATTAACTTTAACTCCATCTTTTCTAATCGACATTGATAAATGAAGATGAACTTTATCATTTAAAGCATTTATATAAAAATCACTTAAGGCATTATTTCTTTCTTCTAAATTAGGAAAATCAGTTCCTTCTAAATCGAGTTTAAAGAAATAGCCATCATCTTTTTTAACTTTTGGGAAATTACCCGCGGTGAAGTTAACAATAAATAAATGTGTCCCTTCCTTAGCGTATGGCTCTTTAAGTAATCTAATACCTTCTTCAAAGTTAGTTTTATCAATATGGTAATTAGATAAAATGTCTTTAAATAATTGTAGTTGTTTATCTCTAGATAAAGTTTCAGAATAATAGGAACGAATTAGCGATTTAAATTTAGAGAAATTATCACTATCGTATTCAGCGGATAATTCTTCAAATAATGTTTCAAGATTAGTGCCATCAAACCTTTTTAAAAACTTTTTGGTATAAACTTCATCTAATAAAGTGAAATAAGATAAACCATTAAAATTAATTCCGTAGTTATCAATTAAACGGTCGATCGAAAGATTGATTTTATTATCAAGCCCATAAACCGCTATATCTTTATAAGAAACACCACTATCAAGAAGCTTTCCTATTTCATTAAATAAATAAAATAATTCATCTTCGTAATCATCAAATTGAGCAATAGATAAATTATTTTGAATATCTAATTGAATATAAGAATATTTGTAATTTTTAAGAAAATAATTGAGTTCTGGGTCGTTTTTCGAATAGCCATAGACTTTAATATCACTATTTTTAAGCTCAAAATCAAAGTATTCGTTTCGACTAATTAATCCCTGATTTCCTAAGTCTTTGAAAATCTTAATTGATTCAATAACTTTAGAAGAATTACCACCACTAACAAAGCGCATTTCCTTTAAGAACTTAGTGGCAAGATTAAAGTCAAAATTATAATGAGAAATTAAATACAAAACTGTATCAGAAGTATATTTATAAGAAATTGACTCAATAAATTCTTCCTTAGTTATAAATTTCACGTCTAAAAATGGATCGTTATTTCGATACAAATTAAATAAGGTTCCATTAAGACCATTAGGCGCTATAACTAACGTTTTCATGTCTAAAGTGTATAACAAAAATATTTACGATTACAATGAAGATTTTATATAGTACAAATTAAATATAACTGTATGTTATATTTATTTTATTCGCCAGTTCTAAGGGCGACAACAGGGTCTTTATTCGCCGCGATCATGGATGGGAATAAGCCAGCAATAAGAGTTAAAATCATTGAAATTCCAATAAGGGCTAAAATCCAATACCACATTAAGATAGCTAAAGAAGCAATCTTAGTTAAACTAAAGAGAATGATATTTATTGGAATTATAAATAGAAGAGTTATGCCAATACCTACTAACCCGGCGGAGAAACCAATCATCAATGTTTCAGCATTAAAGACATTCGCAACATCCTTTTTCGACGCTCCTAAAGACCTTAAGACACCAATTTCTTTTGTTCTTTCAATAACTGAAACATAAGTAATAATTCCAATCATAATTGAAGAAACGACAAGAGAAATAGAAACGAAAGCAATTAAAACATAGGTAACTGAATTAACAATGATAGAAACTGCTTCGATAATAACACTCACAGAATCCGTATATTTGATTGTTTTTGTTTCACTTTCTTGAGCGTCATTATAAACGGTAATCATTTCTTTGACTTTATCTTTAGCGTCAAATGACTTTGGATAAATCTTAATGCGAGAAGGTGCGCTAAAATCACAAACACCCATATCAGACATAATCTTGTCATATTCTAAAGAAGTGATTTCCGCTTTATCATTTCTTAAATCATGGGTTGGATCAGCTTTTTGAGCGACAATATATGGAGATTCGTTTGTTCTATTAACGATAAGTTCGGTCAATTTAGAAGTATAACCGATGCTGCCATTAATTGATTGAGTTGTTGATGATTGTTTTGGTCTAAGAATACCAACAACATTTAAGGTTGGGCAGTTTTCATCAATATATTCATTAAATTCATTGGAGTCACGGGAAACATAAACCCCATCGCCTCTATCTTTATAAAGGTCTACTCTTAAAACTTGTTTATAAGTTAAAGATAAGATCTGGTCAAAATTACCGGACCATCTTTTTGGTTTTTCACCAGCGGTAATAGCTGCGATATCTTCATCTAAGTTTTTAAGTCCTAAGGCATATAACACATAGTCATCAATACGGTTATATTTATCTAAGATAATAACTAAATCTGTTGCCTTAGTTGGATAATCACCTTT
Source organism: uncultured Erysipelotrichaceae bacterium (assembly GCA_902787955.1). Classification (GTDB taxonomy): domain Bacteria; phylum Bacillota_I; class Bacilli_A; order RFN20; family CAG-826; genus Fiminaster. Next base: position 19,557 of record CADAIJ010000008.1, on the reverse strand, counting down.
TAAAATATCATATTGTTGTTCTATAAGTTCTCTATTATCTATGATTTCATCATAGTTTTGAAGTAACCACGAATAGTTTTTAAGAGGTCCTAAAGAAGAATAAGAAACTGGATAAACTTGTTCATAGGCTCCTTCAACTTTAGAGAAAGTCCTGAAATCAACATCATAAACATATTGAATTGCGTTGTAATATTTTTCGTATTCTTTCTTCGTTTCTTCTTTTTCTAGATACGCTTTAAAAGACTTTAAGTCATTCGTATAACTTGTCGAAACATAACTAGAAACAACTTCAGTTAAGGTTGGAGCTTCTTTAACATCTTCACCTTCTGGATATTCATCAAGTCCTTCAGCGTGATTAGAAATTAAAGATTCAATGCTGAGCTGGTTTTCAGTCTCAGAAATAGTTATTGGATAAGAGGATAAAGTATCGGTTTGAATTTGATTAATATAGTTATGAAAACCATCAGAAAGAGAAAGAATTAAAGCGATACCAGTAATACCAATTGAACCTGCAAAGGAAATAAGAATTGTTCTTCCTTTCTTTGAAAGAAGGTTCTTAAAGGATAAGCCTAATGCAGTTAAGAAAGACATCGAAGCTTGTTTCTTTCTTCCTTTGGTGGATTTATCAATTTCTTTAATATCTTTTTTAGCATCTTCATCACTAAATGGATTAGAATCCCCTATTACTAAGCCATCACTTAAATTGATGATACGAGTGGAATAAGCTTGAGCAAGATCAGGGTTATGAGTAACCATGATAACAAGACGGTCGCTAGCGATTTCTTTAAGTAAATCCATAATTTGGACTGAAGTTTCACTATCTAACGCACCAGTAGGTTCATCAGCGAGTAAGATTTCTGGATTATTAACAAGTGCACGAGCGATAGCAACTCTTTGCATCTGTCCGCCAGATAATTGGTTAGGCATTTTAGTGATATATTCACCTAAACCCACTTGTTCTAAAGCTTTTTTAGCTCTTTCACGACGATCTTTTTTAGAAACACCTGAAATAGTTAAGGCAAGTTCAACATTGCCTAATATGGATTGATGCATGATTAAGTTATAAGATTGGAAAACAAAACCGATAGAATGGTTACGATAAGTATCCCAATCACGGTCTTTATATTCTTTAGTAGATTTACCTTCAATGGTTAAATCACCAGAAGTATATCTATCTAATCCCCCAATAATATTAAGTAAGGTTGTTTTCCCGCATCCTGATGGTCCTAAGATGGAAACAAATTCATTGCGGCGGAAATTAATAGATACTCCTTTTAAAGCATGAGTAACTAGATTCCCGGTGTAATAATCTTTGACAATATTTTTTAATTCAAGCATCGGTGTTTCCTCAATATATTAAAATATTGAATTATTTGAAAAATTTTACAAGTAAAATACATTAAAAATGGGAAAAATAAGGCGATTTAGAAAAAGAAAGCGTTTAAATCGTCGATTGAATTAAAAATATAATCCGCTTCTTTTAATAAAGATTCAGTATAAGTATCGTACCCAAAAGTGACTAAACCAACCTTTACATTCGCATTTCTCGCAGTTTCAATATCAACATGAGAATCACCGATATAAAGGATTTGATCTTTTGAATAGGAATATAAACGAGCAATCTCATCAATAATATTGCCATTAGGTTTAACTTTCATTCCTTCTTTATGGCCGATAACAAGTTCGAATAGTTTATCGCCATAAGTTTTAGAAATGATGTCTAAGGCTAAATTATGTGGTTTATTTGTATATACAAAGAGCTTGAGATGACATTTTTTTAGTTTCTTAAGTAACTTCTCTTCGTCTTTAAATGGATAAGTGTTTTTACCTTGTTCCGCTAAATAATGACGAAGATAGATTTCATGAGTTCTATTTAATTCTTCTTCAGTAAGATTAAGTGGTTTAGTTGCTCTTTCCCAAAGGATAAAAGAGCCGTTTCCTATCATGTGCTTAACTTCTTCATAAGTATAAGTAAGGTTATAGCCTAATTCTTTTAAGGTAATATTAACTGCGTTTTTAATGTCTTCTAAAGTATCTAAAATTGTGCCATCTAAATCAAAAATAATGGCTTTGTATGGGGTTTTTTGAACTTTTTTACAACTAGAAAACATATAAATAAATTGAGAAGAACATCGTCACTAAAGCGGCTAAAACAAAGAAGTGAAAGACTGTGTGCCACCAAAGCGAATGATTCTTTCCTAAACCATATAAAACACTACCAATAATATAAATCGCACCACTAGAAGTTAATAGGATAAAGCCTGGTATTCCAATACCATTTAAAGCAGCGACAGGGTTAATTAAGATTGTTAAACCTCCCACTACATACATAACCATTGAAAGAGCGCTATATTTATGAATATCGATACTAGAGAAAACAACACCAATAATAATTAATGTATAACAGAGTCCTAAAACTAAATAGCCTGCAAAAGCTTCAGTTCCTGCTATTCCCCAAAGTGGTTCATTATGTAAGGCAACTAAGCAGAATGGAGCGTAACTACCTGCGATAAGTAGATAAATCATCGCATGATCAATAACTCTTAAAACTCTTTTTCCTCTATTTTTAGCTAAGCTATGGTAAACACAAGAAATAGTCATACAGACAATAATTGAAATTCCGTAGAAAATAGCAGAACCAATCTTTAATCCAAACATTAAAGTGGATTCTGATGGAGTGTTTGTGATTTTAACTAAGCAAAGGATTAAGGCAACTATTCCAAATACTGCGCCTAATCCATGTGAAATCGAATTCCATAATTCCTGAGCTAAGGTATATGGAGCTAAATCAATTCTATTTGAGATTGGACGATATTTAGACATAGCCTCTCCTTTCTAAGAGCGTTATTTTATTTTAATAAACTTTTCTAAAATTGAAATAAGAAAATTAACCTTTTTAGATTAATAAGCGAAAATATCGCTATTTTTTATCATATTAATTGAATTTATTATTCAATATTGTTAAATTTAATACATAACAAGAAAGGATTTTTTAAAATGCCATTAGTTAATAGCAAAGAAATGTTTGAAAAAGCCTATAAGGGTGGTTACGCAATCGGTGCTTTCAATGTCAACAACATGGAAGTTGTCCAAGCCATCACTGAAGCTGCAAACGAACTTAACTCTCCAGTTATTCTTCAAGTTTCCGCTGGAGCAAGAAAATACGCTAAACCTGTATATCTTAAAAAATTAGTTGAAGCTGCTGTTTTAGATACTGATATTCCAGTAGTTCTTCACTTAGACCACGGTGCAGATTTCGAAACATGTAAAGATTGTATCGATTCCGGATTTACTTCCGTTATGATCGATGCTTCATCTAAACCATATGAAGAAAATATTGCCCTTACCCGTAAAGTTGTCGAATACGCTCACGACACAAGCAAACACCCATACGTTACAGTTGAAGCTGAACTTGGTACCTTAGCAGGTGTTGAAGATGATGTTAAAGTTGAATTTGGCAAATCTTCTTACACTGATCCAAACCAAGTCGAAGACTTCGTTAAACGTACTGGTGTTGATAGCTTAGCAATCGCTATCGGTACTTCTCATGGTGCTTATAAATTCACACCTGCTCAATGCACACGTGATGCAAGAGGCGTCTTAGTACCTCCACCACTCAGATTTGATATCTTAGAAGAAGTTAGCAAACGTCTTCCAGGCTTCCCAATCGTTTTACATGGTGCTTCAAGTGTTCTCCAAGAATACGTTGAAATCATCAATGCTCACGGTGGAAAGATGCCAGATGCTGTCGGTATTCCAGAAGATCAACTTCGTAAAGCCGCTTCTATGGCAGTTTGTAAGATCAACATTGACTCTGACTTACGTTTAGGTGTCACTGCTGGTATTAGAAAACACTTTGATGAACACCCAGATCATTTCGACCCACGTCAATATTTGACCGATGCTAGAAATAACTGTAGAGAAATCGTTAAACACAAGATTATCGATGTTCTCGGTTCTCAAAATAAGAAATAATTATTCTTCAGAATAAGAAAAAGTGATGGTTCTCTGGGCCATCACTTTTATTTATGGGAAGAAGAAGCTATTTGGCGAGTTTAATTTCAATACCTACGACACGGTATATATCTTGAAGTCCTTGATTATAATATTCAAGCATGTCGGATGGGTTAGCTTTTTCTTTAAAACCATAACCTAATCTAGTCTTAGAAAACGATTTATAAAGTTCGGTGAAATTATTAAAGATATGAATTGCAACGACATTAACGAGAAGTTTTTCATTTGTTTCAGTATTAGTGAATTCAATTTGATCTCTCGCTTTGATTTTGCTGCGCTTTTCATCATATAAACGCATTTCAATATCTTTCTTACCTGTTTTTATTTGTTGAAAGGGTTTATCCCTTAAAGTCATTTTATGTAACATATTTACTCCAGTGATTTAATAATTTTAGTTGCAACACCTTGGATTAAGACGTCCTTAAGCAAGATATCATCATATTTTTTATTTTCAGGGTGTAATCGAATGCATTTGTTTTTGCGGTCAATATAGTAGCGTTTTAAAGTTGCTTCATCATCGATTAAGGCTACAACGATTTGACCTTCAAAAGCGTAATTTTGAATTTTAACGATAACTATGTCCCCTTCTTCAATTCCAGCATCAATCATGGAATCACCTTTAGCAGTTAAGGCAAAGAATTCACCAATACCAACGATTGAACGACGCATTGGAATATAAGTTTGAATATTTTGTTCTGCTAAAATTGGTGTGCCACAAGCGATAACACCAACAAGAGGAATATGAATCATAGGAGAATCATTTAGTTTAGTTTCAAATTGCCTAGTGCCTAAACGGTTGAGTTTACCTTCACTAGTCAAACGATCGATATATCTTTGTATATTGCTCGGCGCGCACCCACAATAAGTTGCGATTTCTCGAACGGTTGGTGAAACACTATATTCATCTATATAGCCTTGAATATAGCTTACGATTCTTTCTTCTAATTCAAAATTTCGGACTGACATATTTTAACACCATGAATATTTGTTCATAGTTATTATAAATAGTAAAAACTTCCTATTCAAGGGTTAATCAAAAATATTTTTATACAGTGTTTAAATTATTGATTATTGGAGCTATTATCTGGCATAGTTGGCTCGTTAAACTTAGCATCTCCATAGGAGAAATAACGATAACTGTCACTTGTTCCAGTTTTAGCATGATATTCTTTTAACTTTTGATCTTTAAAAGAAACAAAGTAGTCAGTTTTTGTAGGATTACCTTCACTATCTTGATAGGTTTCTTCAACTTTAGAATAGAAATGATATTCTTTGTTGAATGAATCATATTTATATTCGTTTTCCGCTTTAGAAACCGTGGTTGGATTTTCTTGCATAAAGTCATGAATCTTAAGGGTAACTTCACTCATTAATGAAAGTATTTTTGCTTTATGAGCGGTCATATAAGTATCGAATTGTTCTTTAGAAATCTCACTCTTTTTAGTCTTTGAAGAATCAGCATGAACTTCAGTGTGATAATATTTATCGCCATCTTTCCAAGTATAAGTTCCTTGAGTGATTGGAACAAAAATAATTAAAGCGAAATTATAATATCCATAGAATTCGCCTTCTTTATAATCGTATTTAGTTGTATTGTTTCGATTATTAATATGGACATTGGTGATATTAGCGTAATTTGCTTCAACCTCACTTAATTTTGCTTCGTATTCATCTTTTGAAATTCCATTAACACAGCTAGATAATGTTAATGCAATAAAAGGAAATAATGTTAAAACTTTGGTTCTTTTCATAATCATCACCTCTTATATCTATTATAAATAATAAAAGAAAGTATTAATAATCAATCCTCTTTGAATCTTTATATAAAGGTTCATAGATATTCTTATCTTGGCCAGATAATTTAACAATGGCTTCATGTGTTCTAATTGTTAAATCTTCTATTTGTGCACTTTTATCTAAATCAGGATTAGCTTTTAAAGGCTCACCAATATTCAAAGTAAATAAAGCGATTTGTTTGAATATCTTTCTTCTAATCCAGCCAGGTATACGATAAGAAAACGCCATCGGAAGAATAGGGACATTATTTTTAATTGCAAGAGAAGCTGCTCCTATTTTGAATGGTCTTATAGGAGCGTAATATTCCCACATACTTCCTTCAGCATATATTTGTAAGAAATTGTTTTCTTCGAAAAGTCTTTTGATAGCCTTAGAAAATGCTACTGTGGCTTCAACATCATGTTCAGGGATTGGGATGCCACCAACCATCCTAACTAATGGTCCACTTTCTCCATTAACGTTTTTATTCCATGCTAATAAATAAGGCCATTTATAGTTATGGACAGCTTTCATAACGCAAATATAGTCCCACAAATGAACGTGGTTAGAAACGGTAACCGCGCCACTAGATAATAGATATTTGTAATTCTTAATGTTGCCTTTTCCTTTAATTCTTAAGCCCATTCTGATTCTAGCCATTGGAAAAACAATAAAGCGAAGTAAAATCCTCACCAAAAATCTTTTAAATGCAAAGCCTTTAGAATAATCAACATAAGGATAATTCTTATCAAAAACAATGCCGCGATCAAGATTCACGACTAAATAGTGAGCAGCAGTGTCACTAGGATAAGGATATTTATCAGTTTTTGGATCAAACATAATTTAGATGTAACTATCGATTATTTTATAATAAATGCATTTCGCTCAACAAGAATTAATAATTTCAAAGTAAAGAAAAACATATAGGAAGTCTCCTAAATGGGACAATTTGTCTCAAATAAGTAGTTTCCTATATGTCATAATAAAGGGAGGCGATAGAAGTTAAACCATATTTATCAACCTTCATATGTTTTAAGACTTTTTCCATAAAGAATTCGAGTTGATCTTTATTAAGTTCGTACTTAAGTTCGTATCGTTTCATAACGGTAATTACTTTCTCTTTTTCCATATGTTTTACCTCCTTTTGTAGAGTTATTATAAAAAGTGAACCTTAAACGAACCTTAAGGTAAGAAAAATTTTTCAACAAATAAAAAAGCTCCTATTTTGTAAAAAACCATATAGGAACTCAAGTGTTTGGGAAAAATCGATAATTATTCTTTTAAATCTTTAACTAAATTTAGAACAATTTCTTTAATCTCGTCAGGATTTTCAATATCGATTAGATAAAGACCTTTTGATGTTGGATAAGGGATAATTTCTTTGAGATTTAAAGATTCGCTATAACTACATTTTTTAATTAAAAAGCGGTTATCATAAATTCCACCGAAAACAATATTATCTTTATATAAAACGTATTCCCCCATCATCTTTTTATAAGAGATTCCATTAACTTCTCTTAATAGATCTAAAACGTAATCAAGATATTCTTTATTGCTTGGCATATTTTTTAAAGAACTTCACTACTACTTTAGTGCCTTTATTAACTTCACTGCTAAAAGTAATTTCGCCATGAGCCATGGTCAAGATACGATGTCTAACGTTATTTAAACCAATATGTTTATTGCTCTTAAAATCAACTTCATTCATATCAAAACCAATACCGTTATCAGTTACTTCTACGATATAAGCATCGTCATCTTCATGAGTACTAAGTTCAACAACTCCACCTTCAATTCTTTTTAAAATGCCGTGTTTAATCGCATTTTCAACCAAAGGTTGGATACTTAAAGGAGGAACGCTGAAGGCAGACACTTTAATATCATAAATAACCTGGACTCTTTCTTTAAATCTCATCTGTTCGAGATTAACATAGGTTCGAATATGTTTAAGTTCATCTTCAAATGAGACGAGTTTGGTTTCGGTTAAAGTGGAGAAATTCATTCTTAAATAATTAGAGAAATCATCAAGAGCTTTTTGAGCTTTTTCAGGATCAATAGGAATTAAGGTCGAGATTGAAGAAAGGGTATTATAAACAAAGTGAGGTTGGATTTGCGACACCATAATTTTTATATGAGCGTCTTTAAGTTTTTGCTCATCTTCTCTGATTCTGATATTCTTTTCAACATTTAAGAAAAGGAACAGGATTTCAATCGCGAGTAATAATGTAGCGTAAGCAATCGCGTAACCTTTGAAAATGTTTTGCGCAATAATCGAGATTAACGGGAGGATGCAATATAAAGAAAAGGCAATCTTTTCACGGAAATTAAGTCCTTTGTTTATTAATACTAAAATAAAGACAATAGCAAGCATCACAAACTGATAGCCTTGAGAAAGTATCATAAGGTCGGATCTTGTATATACCCCATCAACCGCGGTGAAATACATATGGGCAAAGATATTTACAATATCAGAAATAACGAATAATAAAAATAATGCTACATTAATGATGTTAAAAGTGTCTTTGATCTTTTTCTCAATGTTTGAATAACTTGAAAAATATTGATAGAAAAAAAGCACTTCCAAGTTATTCATAATATAGAATATAGTGTAGAAGGTAATAATATAATTATTACTAGTGTATTTCTCTTTAATTAAAATAAAAGTGAGATATAAGGCAAGATGAAACATTGTAAAAACAAAGAACGCTAATAAGGCTTTCTCATCTTTTCTTTTATCTTTCTTTATGATGAGGTTAACGACATGGATAAAAATAATAAGTATTCCAATAATACAAACTGTCGCGTTAAATACTACTTTAGGATCCATGTGATTATTATACTTTATTAATCTATTTTAATATATTTAAAAGTGAATGCAGTCTAAAGCGAGCATGATGATAAAACCAATGATAAATGACCACACACCAAAATGGTCATGTCCTTCACTAGTCATCTCTGGAATCATTTCTTCGGCGACAACATATATCATACAACCCGCGGCAAAAGCTAAAGCCCAAGGCATAATACCTTGAATTTGCATCGCTAAGAATAAACCAATTACCGCGGCAATTGGTTCAACAATTCCGGATAGCATACCAAATATAAAAGCTTTGGAAGAAGAACCGGTTTCACCTTTAATTGGAAGAGAGACCACTGCTCCTTCAGGAATATTTTGAATACCAATGCCAATAGCAAGAAGTAAAGCGCCCATTAATAAAGCTGGGTTACCACCTTGAGATAAAGCTACCCCAAAAGCAATACCAACTGATAAACCTTCAGGGACGTTATGAATAGTGACTGCTAAGAACATCTTTGATGTCTTAGACATTGTTCGAGTTGGTAAACCTTCTTCTTGTTTTTCCGCACTATGAAAGTGAGGAACAAGTTTATCGATGCCCCATAAAAATAAGGCACCTAAAGCAATTGAAATAGCAACAACTACCCATGAAGGCATATAAGTTACTTCAGATTCTAAAGCTGGTTTAATTAATGAGAAGAAGGAAGCAGAAAACATTACCCCTGCAGCAAAGCCGGTAAAGATTTTACTTAAGCGAGGAGATATTTCTTTATTACGAATGAAGAAAACGAAAAGAGCACCTAATGTGGTACAGATAAAGATTAAAGGTATTCCAATAAGTGGATAAGCATATTCAGGCATATAATTACCTCCATCCTAATAGTTTCTTAATCGCCTCTCCTTTATTAAATGAAGTAATTCCATAACCGGTTGAATCCAAGAATTTATGGAAATCATCAAGAGTTAAATCTTCTTCAGTTATTACAACTAATTCTTTCTTTAAATGAGAAGCTTTAACTGATTTAACGTTTACATTTTTACGAATAGTATCTTGAACATGGGTTTCACACATCCCACATCTCATACCATCAATTCCAAGAACATATTTATTCATACTTAGAGTCTCTAATTCTTTTTTTAAACGCTCCTATTTTAAGACTTATTATAATAAAAATCATTTATAACGCTCAAATTAAGTAAAAGAAAAACCTTGCCTTTTTATGAAATTGAGGCGAGGTCTTATAGGTTTTTTATTATTTTTGTCTCAGCTTATCTACTAAATAGCATGACAAGATTTACAAAGAAACAAGTGACTAATAATGCGAATAAAACGAATGATAAAATCGAATTAAAATACATTTTTCGATTTAAAGTTTTAATCGCTCTAATCATTGAAATGGCACTATAGCCACCAGAGAATAAAATGAATAAAAGAAGCGGCATTATATGAGAAATTCCACTTAATTGAGCGGTAGAATCAATAATCCAAACAATAATTGAAGCAACTACAATTGCTAAAGATATTGGAAGAAATTCGATAATTTTTTGTTCATGAATAGCTTTTCTTTGTTTTGTGTTTTGATTAGAGGCTATATTAGAAGATTCATTATTGATAGGCTCTTCACTAGTCTTATTTTCTTCAATAACCTCATTAACTCTTGTTCCACATTTTGGACAGAATAAAGCGTCATCATTCATTTGCGCGCCACATTTTGTACAGTATTTCATAATTATTCACCTCTCACCCAGTTAAAGGTATCACTATTCTTTTTGAAAGAAGTGCAGCTTTTAATAGTGAAAGTAGTTATTCCTCCAACTTTTCCGAAGTTTGGAATTTCATGCACTGGAATATCAATAACTAGTTTGGAGCCATTTATTGTGTATTTACCAGTCATATAATTATCAGGGGCAAAATCACTAGCGGTATTATTATCTTTTAAGTGGCTACAATAAGAAACAGTGCCATCAGACTTAATTAACCAAGCAGTATAACCAACTTGAACGATACCACCGCCACTATATTGGCTTTCTTGAACGTAATAGCCAGTTTGTAAGCATCCTCCACCAGAACCACCGGATAATCCTCCAGCAAAGCAACCTAAACCAACTACAGAAATAACTAAAGATCCTGCAATTGAAATTATGAGCCAAAGAGGAGGTTTACCAGCTTGATGCTTTTTAGACCAAAGAATAAAGAAAGTAGTAAGTCCACCAGCTCCTAAAATAGTAAAGATGATACCAATAATAAGAGGAGCGTTTCCTCCAGATGATGGATTAGATGAAGGTGTTCCACCTCCACCACCTTGTCCTTTATTATATAAAACCTTAAGAACTGGTCTTACGCCAATTTTACTATCAGCGGTAACACAGTTAGTTGTAGATTGTTTAGACCAAAAGACTTTAATTCTATCTCCTTCTGAGGAAATTGTTTTTGTCCAAAATGGAGCGTTAACATATGTGCTACCACCACTACGATAACTGCCAGATAATTTAGAAGCTATAGCGTAATCAGAAGGATATTCTAGCTTTTTATCTTCATAACCATTAAGTTCTGATTCTTCTGGTAAACTAACATAATATTTTTCAGTTGAATCAAATATATTAAGATAATTTCTTTCTTCTTCAGTAAAGGCCGATTCATAAAAGACCGCATTATTAATCGCATAAATAAGGGACTTCTTATAGTCTTTTTGATTACTATTATCGAATACTTGACGATCGATAACTCTTGTTGAAATGATGTTTGCATAGCCATCTTTAATGGATAAAATTTCCCATTTTAAATCTTCCACTAAAAAGACTTTTTCGATGTTCTCATAATTTTTAGCATAACTTCCATCATTGAATTTCTCAGTTTCACGATAATCTGCGTCTAGTTCAACTGTTTTAATCGCATAAGTCTTATTGTTATAAGTGTACCATCCAGTAACAGTATCTAAAGTTCCATAAGTCTTAATGGAAAACACATCATCATGACTTATTGTTTGAGGATATTTGCCTAAAGTAGCAACATCATCTTTAAATTCTAGATAAGAATTCGCCGCATCAACTTTACTAATATTATTTCGATTTATAGATGCATTAAGAAAACCTAGACCAAGCGCACCTAAAAATGATCCTAATAGAAAGAAGCTTATTTTTTTATTCATACAACGCCCCCCTTGAATAAGGAATTATATAATAGTTAATTTAGTTATAGCATATATATCAAAATTTCAATAATGAATTACGCTAATAGAAATAAATATAAGTAATATTGTAAATAAAATATCGCGATACAATAGTCTCGTAATTTATAATACAACTTATTAAAAATGTTTCATAAATAAGGAGATAATATGTAATTATGAAAAAACTACAATTCGTTATTCTTTGTTCTATCGCTACTATTGCCATAGGATTATCTTCCTGGTCGTTAATCCGTTCTTATATAACTCCTACTCCGGAAATTGAATATACTCTCTATGTTGGTACAAACGATAAAGATACATATCAATTAGAAATGCCGTTAGAAGAAGCTCGTTCTATTGTTCATAACACAATGATGGATCATTTTTCTAACGGATTTACAATGTATGACGCAAAAGGGGTGTGGAGAGATGAAAGTAGTGTAATTACACTTGAATACACCTTTGTTTGTATCGTTGAGCATGCGGATAAAACTGAAGTATATAAAGCCGCAGATGAATTAATTACTAAATTGAATCAAAACACCATTCTTGTAGTCTCCAATAGTGTCAGTAAAGTCGATTTCTATACAGGATCTAAATAAAAAACGGCATACTCTGTATACCGTTATTTTATCACGATGGAATGGTTTACCTTATTTAATACAAATGTTGTCCATTAAAGAAGGCTTATTTTATTTTTTTGTAGTTTATGCACTCGTTATCTCTACTAGTTTCTACATAGCCAAGTTTTTTATAAAATGCATTAGTTCTTTTATTTACTATAGGCGTATCTAAATAAAAACTGTTGATTGTATTATCTAAAGATTCAATCGCATTCATTATCGCAATGCCATATCCTTGATGGTGATATAAAGGATCTACAAATATTCTTCCGATATAAATGCTATTATTATCTATAAAGATAACTGCTCCACCTATAATTCTATTATCAATTTGAAAGGTATATAGGTGGCCATCTTTTTGCATATCAAAATGCCACTTTATATCATCATAGCCTGGTGGGCCATCTAGTTTATTTCCCCCCACTAAATAATCAGTATGAAAAGCTGCAATTGAAAGTTCGGTTAATATCTCAACTTCATTTTCGCTTGCTTTTCTAAAAATATAATGGCCTTTATTCTTCATTTTTTCATTTCTCATTTTTCATCAATACTTTTTGTTCTTAATAAGATATTTATCTTCCAATTTGTTGATGAAATTGTCTTTTAAATTCCTGATTCCACCAAAGAATCTAGATTCGCTTTTAGTTAAATAACTCTTAGATATTTTGTATTTAAGTAGTTCAAAATATGCATATAAATCCGCTAGCTGCATAAACGGATTTTGCGATTGTGGAGTTTTAATAATGTGACAATTTGGAAATCTAGATAAAAATGCAGTTGTAATAATACCTGTAAGTGCTCCTTGTCCGTAATCATAATGAAGAATGATTTTATCATATTTATTAAAATAATAAGAAGACTCATCGATTGCATTTAATAAGGTTTTTGCAATAGATGATACTATTTCTTCAACTGTTTCATTTTTAATAGTTGTTGGGACAACGATTTTATATTTTGCAAAATAGGCAAATAAATGCAAAGCATAGAACAACTTCCATCTTTCTTCTCTCAACATACCAATATATGGCTTTTCGCCTCTTACCAAATTCCCGACATGAACAAAATGATCTCCACCCATTAAGCTATTCAAATTGCTGTTAAATTTATTGATTGGACCAATATTGTCATCATTGGCATCAACAAGCACAAAAGCAACCGAATACAAGGGGTTCTCGGTTGAATAAGTGGAAAAATCTCCACTTTCATCAATGTAAATGTCTAGTCTTTTTGGTTTGTTCATAATTGGCAAAAAAAAGTGGGAACAACTCTCCCACATCCCGATGGACCCCAGTTTCCTGTGCCCAACTTTATTATTACATTTATGATTTAATTGTTCAACAAGAATCTTTGTGTTGTTTTCAAAGAAACATGCCTATTTTGAACGTTATCAAATTATAATGGACAATTGTTTGCCAACACAAATTAAACGCTTTAATCATGACAAAATGTGTCTAAGTACTACGAAAACAATACAAGGAACACTTTTTGATAAGTAGTAACATTTTACTAAATGTTAACACGAACTAAATTATCTATTCTTGGTCCATTGACATTGACATTTTTTGCATTCGTAATGAACGGTTTCATGCCCTTTTGCATCACGTTCACTCCAGAACATAATATCATCGTATCCAGCGCCACATTGAGGACAATCATTTGAGGTTGAACATATTAAGCCTCCACCGGATATCGCTTTTAATTGTTCGTCGGTTAATTCCACGCCTTCTTTTTTTGCTAACTTTAAGAGTTCTTCACTGTTATTACAGGCTTTAATTCTTGCAATTTGTTCTTCTGTTAAACCTTTTAATAATTCTTCTTTCATATACACAATGTCTCCTTTATCGAATCTACTTTATCACAAGTCTTGCCACAAAAGTGCCACAGTATTTGTTTTAAACCACTAATGGTATAAGTGCCGGTCATATAGTTATCAGGAGCAAAATCAATCAGGTAATGATAGATAATATCTATAACAAGCCACAATCAAAGGGGCCCTACTCACCTTTTAGGTTTTCGCACAGCCCCTTATTTTTAATTACTAGTAATTAAGATTATCTGTTGATTGGTTGTAAGACAATCTTAATTTCTGGTGCAACATATTCATCAGCCTTATAAGCCTTGACTTCAACTTTGCCGTCTTCATCTTCTTCCACGACCACTTCATAAGAGATATCACCGTGCACACCATGAGTTAATAATGTGTCAAATTCATCACTTAAAGAACAGTTTGTCAAAACGACATCGGATAATTCGGTTATTGTGAAAGAGTTGACCCAAATAGATAAATCATTATTAATCCACATATATCTTGGCTCTAATGTGAAGTCATCTAAATTAGTGAGAGTCCAGCTATATAAAGTGCTATCTTCACCAATATAAATTAGAAGTGTATCGTATTGATCGATATAGTTCCAGTTGATAAATGTAGTTGTGCCACCTTGGAAGCCAGGAATCGCGGTGTAATAGATCTCATCATTGACAAAGTCATAGAACCAGATTTCACCTTGGCAAGCGAGATATGGATTATAACAATCGAAATTTCTTAAGCCGTAAATGACACCTTGGCTGACTCTCACTAATTCGCCCCACCAACCATAATGGGTAACACCAGTGAATTTATCGCCAATATTGAGTTCTCGTTTTTCTCCATTTGGTAAAACCATATAGAATTCAACCATTGTTTTATAGACATCGCTTCTATATTCAAGATAGAGAGTTTCACCAGTCGTTGTTAAATAATAACGCTGGTTCTTATCATCTCTAAAGTCACCCATTGAGTATTGACCAATGTAGCTTAAGATTTCTTGAAGATCGATTCTATCTAAGTGTTTATCAACATACGCTCTTAATTCATCGTGAGTTTTAAATTCACCACATGTTTGAATCTTTGTTAAATCATCTCTATTTGGTTCAGCGACGAAATAATAAGTATCAGTTTCTTCATCGTATATGTTGAGCTTATCAGTTTCAATGCAGTTAACACCGTTTTTATCTTTGAAGAAGTTAAACGCGTTAATACTTGTTGATGTGAATAATGCATAGATAACTAAGTTATTATCATCATCAATTTTGAAGTCATAAACGAAATCATCATTTTCAGATAATAACAAGTTGTTATGAATATATTTAATATGGAAGTTTTTAATTAAATAGATGAAACCACTGTAGTTATCAAAGATAAAGCTTAATCTATCTTCATCTGAATAGTAGTCTCTTCTATCGTAGTTAGCGATACCATCGCTTTCATAGATCATTTCATCTTCTTTTGGTCTACTACCAGTACCATATGGGACAAAGGAGACAAATGTGAATTGTTCGTTATAAACATACATCTTATCGATTTCACCACCGACTGTGGATTGTTCGACTATGGTCTCTTCACCAAGACCTTCATAATGTAATGTATATTGTTTACCTTCAATTAAACCATCAAAGACGATTAAGGAATCATCTGTAGAGATATTCGCTGCGCCTTCCGCAGTTGTTTCATTAACGATGACATTATCATCTTCATCGGTTAATGTGTATTTAAATCCTTCATAATTTGGATAAGAAACGATTGAGTCAATCGATCTAGCAATAACAGTGTATTCTTGTGTTTTAGAATCAACTGTATTCTCTGAAAGATCAACTGGTTCAGATGGTGTTTCTGGGGCGGTTTTAGACACTAACGCTGTCGAGTTACCAACAGAAGAGCTATAACCAATTTCAGGAACAAGCGTGCCGTTATTATTATATTTAATGAATACGCCTGCGACGACGACTTCATAACCCATATCAATGAATCCTTCATTAGTAGGATCTTTGCTACAGCCATTAATAGAATAAGCTTTAATGGATCTATTTCCATCAGTCATCATAAATGTGGCGCTATGATATGTATCATTAATGGTAATTTGATCTGTTGGGCTAGAAATAGTACCTTTCACATAAACTGTTTCGGTAGAGTAATCTCCCGCCATCATGAGGTCAATTAAACCAACGGCATCAGTAACACTATATGGATCTTCTAATGTACCTTCGTGAATTGGATTAAATGGATTTCCACCACCTTGAGGAGGGGTAGATGAAATTAACTGAGTTTTATTTTTGGCCTCTTTACTATAACCAACTTCAGGAACAATCGTGCCGTTATCATTATATTTAATGAATACGCCTGCGACGACGACTTCATAGCCGTGGTTAATATAATTTTCATCACTTGGAATTGATGAATAACCGCAAATGGAATAAGCTCTAATCGAGTGAATCCCATCAGAGATAGTATATGTAGCACTATTGTATATATCATTATAAGTACTAAATATTTCATCAGAATATGAGGTAACAGTACCTTTAACGTAGACCGTTTCATTATCATGACCATTTTCCGCTAATTCGCTAATTAATTCAAAAGCATCGGTCACGGAATATGGATCTTCTAATGTACCAGCGTGAACTGGTTCATATGTATATTTTACATATGTGCCTTCGATTGGATTAGTTGTGGTCTCATTTGCTTGACCTTTAAACCAATCTTGAACAACTTTACCATCTTTATCAAGAATGCGATATTCGTGTTTTGTATCAGATTCAAATGTAATTGTGCTACCACTATATTCTTTGATGATAACTTCACCAGTATCGCCATCTTTCGCGGAAGCGATTAAGGTTGTATCACCTTTAACTTCTTTTGTTTTGACTGTGGTATCAATTTTCGTAAATGAAACATCGACTGTTCCATCTTCATTAGCTTCTGGATCACCCGCTTCATAATCAGTGGATGTCATCACTAAAGTGTTAGAAGGTTCAAATTCTTCTTCATCTTCCTGAACACGGGCTAATTTCTTATGTGGTCTAGCATGAGCTGAAGCGGTTTCTGCTAAACCTAAGCTTGTCGCACTTTGAATGTTAACGCTTAAATTGGATAAATTATCTAACTTTTCAAAAGCTTGGTCAGCTTTATGCGAAGCATTTTCAGTCCACTTAGCATATAAAGTGATATTTCCAGTTACTGGAGCGTTCCAGTCAAATGGATCTAATAAATCAGTATCTTTATACCAACCAGCAAAGTCATATCCTTTTTTCGTAGGATCCGCTGGCTTATTAGGTATAGAGCCATCTTTAACTTTAATCGGGGCCACAGAAGAACCACCATTAGAATTAAATGTAATTGTAAAAGTTTCTTTTGGCCCACCTGGTGGAATAGAAGATACTAATTCAGTTGTGTTTTTAGCTGAGTTACTATATCCAACTTCCGGGACAACATTACCATTTTCAAGGTATTTAATTAAAACGCCACCGACGACAACTTCGTAATCTTTGCCAACGAAGTTATCATCTCCATCTGTGACTGAGCAGCCAGAAATGGAATACGCTTTAATTGATTTAGTGCCATCACTCATCATAAATGTGGCGCTACTATATTTAGTGTTGAAATAGATATCAGAATTGTCTGATGTGATTTTACCTGTTACGTATACGGTCGCTGTGCCGTATTCGTTATCTTTCATCTCTTCGATTAAGCCATACGCATCACTGACGGAATACGGATCAGCTTTTGTACCAGCGTGAGCGGGTGTAAATGGTTGAGATCCACTGCTTTCACTGCTAATAGAGCTACCTTCGCTACTGGAGCTATCTCCGCTACCGGAGTTGCCTCCGCCACTGGAGCCGCCACCGCCATTGTCGCCACCACACGCGGCGAGACATAAGCTAGCGACGAGAAGGAGTAAGGCAAAAAGTTTATTGTTCTTTCCCATGAAAAACCTCCCTTTATTCGATTAATTCGAATGTTTTTCTAATCTAATCATATAGAGAAGAATAAGAAGAAGCAAGCACTCGAGCACATGATTGCTAATTAATTTATATTTTTGAATAAAAATTAAAAGGGCACCTCGCCCTCAAATGATGAACTCAGTCCTTTCGGACAGTTCATTATTTTATTAACATTTATCTGCTAATTTTCAATAATTTCTTCAGCCAAAAATAAATTTTTATGCCTCATAGTGCCAATAAATAGAATGCGTATCTAATTCAACAAAATAAGTATAATTGATGGTCTTTTCGTTATACTCATATGTACAAAAGGCTTCTTTTGAAATGATGATGCAATGTGCGGACTCCAAACATTTATCGCCTTGATCGTTTTCAACAAAATCTCCATTTGAAAATACAAAGACCCATGGATTATTAATAACGCTCCCACCAGAATAATATTCATCTACCATAAATTCGGTAAAATTAGACGGCACTTTCAAGTTGTAAGAATATTTATTAACCGCTGGAGTGTTATACATATTAGTTCCGCTAACGGTGTATAAATATTTAAAAGATTTTTCTTTTAGATAATTATATATGCTATAAGCATACATATTTGCGTAATCACTGCTAACCATAGAAGAATCAATGTAAGCTCTAGGATTAATAAAACCATATCCTTTGAAATAAAGAAGAGCATTCCCTAGTGGGTCAGGTAAGTCGCTTATTTCTTCATTTTTTAGTAATTTGTCATCAAAAAAAGAATTTTCAACATAATGGTTATCGTTATGACAAGCTGTAAAAATGAGAGTAGAGATAATAACTAGAAGAGTAATCTTTTTCATATTTTATTCATGAATAATACTTTTTAATGTGGAACCACTTCATAGGAAACAACATTGTTATTTTGACTGAATGTAATCTCAAATGTCGTAGGATCCATATAGTCTTTGTAATATCCCAAATCGTAAATGTATATGACACCACCATATTGAGGTGGATATGTTTCAAGTGTTATTTCATTAGCTTGATCAGGAGTGCCAAGTAAATCTTTTGTTTCCTCAAGACTATAGCCACTAAGATCATATTTATCTAAAAAAGAATAAATAAGTAATCCACGATAATCGTGATTATTCTCAGCCTTCATCCATTTCTCTGTTGTAAATGTTTTATAGTCTTCATATTGAATTCTTGTAGTAACAATACCAGTAATACCTATGATAAGAGCAACTACTAAAGGAACTACTGATACTAATGTTGGTATCAGCTTCTTTTTGCCTGTTTTGATAGTCATTAATAAATATCCAACTAAAGAAGTTATGCCGACAAGAATTAAAGAAACAATAATTAGAGCTAAAAGTCCCATCGCTTTTAAAGAATCAGAAAAGGAAACTGATAATTTCATTTGATTATAAAAGATAGAAGCAATGGTAGCGGT
>CADAIJ010000007.1 GCA_902787955.1 uncultured Erysipelotrichaceae bacterium | reverse complement strand
TATCTATAAAACAGTATATAAAGTAGAGTGCACGAACTTTCGAACGCCTTGTCCGAATATTCGCACATTGTCAAGATGGATATCTTTTAGGCATACAAAATATTTTATTCAAAACACCGAAAATGATCACATAACAATAGTATTTTCATTAACAAATATTAATTCTTTTATTGCTTTTGGCTAAAACCTAACTGAATTCGGAAAAAGTCAGAAAGGATTATTTGTTATGTCATATATAAATAGAGCCGTTGAAGCGTTATTAATTTTTCGTTCGAATTTTCTCAAAAATGTTCCAAAGCGAATGGAAATATAACAATTCGTTAATACTAAATTGAATAGGCGACGGCAATATACTGTTTTTTTGATTATTCTGGAAAGAATATAATAACAAGTTATATAAAGAAATCGAAAAAAAGGTAGCAATTAACCAAAATGGAGATTTTATGATTGAACGTACCAAATATTTAATAAGAAATATTGGGATATCGTTTTTTATCAAATTATAGTAATGATAATAGTTTAAATTTGGACACTAGTTGTGGATAATAGACTTGACAAAAACCTCAGTACTGAGAGAAACGGCAGGTCCATCATGTTTAAAAGAGATAAATGTTTTCTTTTCATACTATTTACATCTTTTTGCAAACATAGTACACAAGCAATTTACACCTTTTTGCAAGGGTTTTGATTTAGCAATTTACACCTTTTTACAAAACTCAATTTAGAAGTATCTTTTAGGCATACGATTATTTAATATATATCGCTTTTTAGATTCTCACTTTTCGAGAAACAAGAGGGATAAAAACGCACCATAAAGTTCATAATAGCCATATAATACGCTTGCAAATGCACACTAAAAACAATAAAATAAGGTGCAAATGAAAGAAAATACTAATTATTCAAAACTTAAGAAAATATTTGAAAATAACGGTGGATATATCACTCGAGAAGACGCTGATAAGTCAAACATTCCATCGTGGTTTCTTTCTGATTTTGTTAAAAGGAATAATCTTAATAAAATAGCTCCTGGCTTTTACGCTAATGATAATTATGCTATTGATGATTATTTCATCCTTCAAAGAAGGTATCCTAAATATATTTTTTCAGGACTAAATGCACTTTATCTTCTTGGTCTTACAGATAAAATACCTAACAATCTAGAAGTGAGTTCGCCACAAAATTATCACCCTTCTAGAAATAAGATCAACTCTCTTATTGTTCATAAGCTATCAAATAAAAATGTTTATGAACTAGGCATTAAAGAAATAAAAACAATGTTTGGTAATATAGTAAAAACTTATGATGAAGAAAGAACAATATGTGATGTTATAAAATATCGTGATAATTTCGATAGTGAAACATTCCTTAAAGCAATTAATTTTTATGTTCAGAAGATTAATAACCAATCTAAGCTTTTTAAATACGCTAAAGAACTTGGAATTGAAAAGAAAGTTTATGAAGTAATGGAGATAGTTAGTAATCTTACTCAACGGATAAACAAAACAATAGATAACGAATAAGAAAAAGAGAAGATTGAATCTTCTCCTTCTTTCATATTTAACTAGATAGTTTATTTATCTTTGGAGTGGCGTTCCCCAATTTGATAGTCTTCGTTATGAGTGAACATCTCTAAGACCGTAATTGGATCATCTCCAGTTAATTCTTTAAAGTCAGTGGTGTGGACCGCCATCTTACCTTCTCTAATAGCTTGAGCAAACGTTACCATCCCATCACTAGAGAATGGGGCTTCACTATCTTTCTTAAATACTCCATCTGTTGTTCTTGGTACACCCATCGCATCAAAGATTTGATAGTTTTCTTCATCAGTAAGTTCTTTATAAGTTACATGATTACCTGTGGCCTTATTACCATATTCAATGAATTTAGAAATAGTCATAAGTTCTTTACCATTAATATTTAAGGTAGCTTTATGATATCTTTCTTCAAATCCTCTATGGAGAGCGTACGCCAATGCTTTAGCGCAGTCTTTTCTAGAAATATAAGCCATTAAGCCATCACCTTGGCTATTTTTTAATACTCCATCAAGATGGACATAGGTGAAGTAATTGGTGATCATTGCTTCAGCATATTGGCTATTTCTTAAGAAGATATAGTCTAAACCAGTTGATTCAATATATCTTTCAGTATAGATATGATCTTTCTTTTCTACGCTTGGATTAGTTTCATCTCCGGCGTTAACTAAAGATGTATAAACAATCTTTTTAACTCCTACCTTCTTTGCAGCGTCAACTACATTCTTCTGCGCGGCTTGTCTTTTAGGACCGACAAATGGCATCGAGATTAAACCTAAAATATCCGCGCCTTTGAAGGCTTCTTCTAGTCCTTCATAATAGTTAAAGTCTGCAACACGGGTATCAATACCCATTTCTTTATATTTAGTTAAGGCTTTTTCAGAATAAGCGACAAAGATAAGATTTTCTTTCTTCTCTAACTTTAACAAAGTTTCCGCGGCGATAGAACCAAGGTTACCATCCACGCCTGTTAATAAAATTTTGCCCATAATATTTATATATATGTTCTCCTTTTCCTTCATTGTATCGAATAGAAAGTGTCTTTGTAAAATGAATTGCTTTATAAGTAGTCTAGATTATAGGAATGGGTAATGGTTAAGGGGATAATATTTTGATGTGTGGCAGGAACCAATGGATGTTTCATTGGTGACGCCTATGGCATTTAGCGGAGTGGCGTGCCACACATCTACTTGAAAAGATTATGAAAAAAGAAGGCTATCATTCAAGTGATTTATTTTTTTGGCGTGACAAGCCTCATTTTTGCTGTAATATAAAATTGTATAAAAATTATTAGCCTTGGATATCAACTTCAATTTTCTCCGGTTGTTGTTGCCATCGTCCATTGACTGGATTGCTTCTAATTTTTTTGACAGAAATGGAGGATTTTTTCATGAAAGAAAAAGTTAAAAACTGGTGGAACAATTTTAAAAAGTTCGACTGGAAAATGTACTTAGCTCTATGCTTATTGGCATTAGTACCCGCTATCTATCAAACTGTGGTGACTAAGCTCATCACCTCTTACGCTAATCCTGGAGCGTTAGATGTTGTTGGTCAAATGGAGTGGTTTGACCTAATTGACGAGACTATCTGTGCTTTTTTGATAGTCCCAATGTATTCAGTGTTATCAAAGGCTCATAAAAGAGAGGACTTTAATAAGGTTGTCTTTAAACTTGGAATCTTAGTAGTGGGCTTATATGCTTTATTCTCATTAGGAACATTCTTCTATGGAATCCATTTGGTTTCCTATATGAATCCTAGTGAAATTGATATAGTAGCAGCCTATCGTTATCTATCTTTAGAAACAATCGCATTCATGATTGGAATTATCTTTAGCTATGCAAGTGTTGTCTTCCTAGTTATCGATAAATCAAGATACATGTATGCTTTCTTGGTTGCCAAAATAGGATTAGCCTTATTAGCAGACTTCGCATTAATCCCTAATATGGGTATCGATGGTATTGCAGTTAGTAACATTATCGCTAACGGGATTATGGGGACCTTAGCTGTTACAATGCTTATTCTTATCAAACAATTAAGACCTGGAAGATTTAATAAAGATGACGTTCCTTATTTAAAAGACTGGGGACGTGTAGGTTTATTTGCAGGTGGTCAACAATTCTTAGATAACATTATCTACGCTTTAATGATTGCTAGAATGGTTAACGCTGTTAGTGAATCGGGAAACTACTGGGTTTCTAATAACTTTATTTGGGGTTGGCTTTTAATACCAATTACTTGTTTAGCAGAGATTATTAGAAAAGATGCTGGAGCGGATGGCTATAAACTTAAACAAATTAACTATTACTCAATTACCATCTTTGCGTTAATTGTCTGGTTTAGCTTAATTCCTACTTATAATTGGTTCTTTGGAACCGTTGAAGGATTAGATAATCCTGAAAGAATATTCGAGATTGTAGTGAAGAACCTAGGCTTCTATGTTGCGTATGCATTATCTCAAATTCCTGACGCCATATTCGTGGGTATGGGTAAAACTAAATATAACGCGATTAATTCTTTAATATGTAATATAGGTTATTATGGAATCTGGTTTATTCTTTATATAACTAATGTAGTAACAATGTCTATGGATATGATTATTATCATGTTTGGCGTAGGCAACGTTGTTCACTGGATAGTGTCCCTTATTGAAGAAAAGATATTCTTAAAAAGAGAACTTACATTAGATTAGATTATTTTAGACTGCAGACCAAAATACTTGAGTTCTGCGGTCTTTTTTGATCTAAACTTGTTAAATGAAGAATTACAAATATAATCAAACAAAAATAGAATTTACCCACATATAAGTGTACTTTTTTTGTTTTATATATTTTTACTCGTAAAAATAGCACGAGTCCACTCATACCCGAATAGATTTTAGAAGTAATACTATGCGATAGTATTAAGTATAATGGCAAACATATTATATATTTTTATAAGGATATAGGTTCTAAACCATTGAGCTTTTATTACTTGCTTAGTAAAATATAAGAGAAGTAGACGCAAGACGATTCGTGCAGTTCTTGCTGGGCCTATGTTCACCTTGTGTGAAGGAGTGGCTCACTTCCCCTTTATTTCAAAATAGTTCTCTAATCTCAAAGGGTTGATGAAAGGAGAAAAGATTATGAAATCATCAAAAAAGGTAGAACGATTCGACTACTCTAAATACGAATCAAAATATGCGTGGGATCACGAATTATTAAAACAGTATGAATTTTGGGGCTTCCATCCAAAGAAAGGAAGGCTCCACATAGATACTAAACGTTACAAAAAGGCCTGTGAGTCTGTTGGCATCACAGAATTTTTGCCTGAAGGTTTGTTTGGTCCTAGAAACACTGTTTATTTCACGCCATCTAGAATTCATCGAAATGATTACAAAGTTAATATTTTTAGAGATTTGATAAGCGATCTTAGAAGACAGTGGGAAGATGAGTATAAGCCTGTCTTTGCCAAAATTAAAACACCTGGAGAAACTTTTGATAATTATCGCACAGGTGCAATGATGTACACTTCAAATGTGGACGACTTAGACGATATAGAAGTTGAAGCCAGGATGGCAGCTTTTAGAAGAGAATCGGTGTACTATAAGGTTTTAAATGAACTCTATTGCATGTTCTTACAAAAGATAACGACTGAAATAGATAGATTTACATTGATTTTTATGATGGAATGCGGATACAAAGGAACAGATTTCTCTTTTGAAAATTTCCTTGTTTTTACTGAGAAGATTGTCGGTAGTCCTTGCTTAGAAATGTTTAAAAAGATTGAAGGCTATAACTGCTATAGTTTGCTTCACAAAATAAATAACTTCTTAAAACATAATTCAAGAGAATCATATAAAGCCCTTGCTCATACATTCCCGAAAAATGTTAGGTCAATGAAAAACGGGAACGCTGATAGAGAATATGAAAATGGCATGTTTGCTGGCGACTGGATTGTTCTAAAAGATGGATACTTAGACAAAGTGTTCCCAAAGTTAATCAGGTTCTTTGAAAACTACTGTGAGATTGTTCTAAAAGAGAATTTGGAAGAATCAAAATGGAATTATGATGATTACTTCTATGACGCCCAAAAAGAAATGAGATATCCAAAAGCATATTTCGGATTACCATATTAATTAATTTTGAAATTATTTTTGGTTTTTGTAAGAACAAGAAAACACGTTGCTAAGTGATTTTTTGCATTTATATAACTAGTTATAATACAATTAAATCAACCAATGGTAGAGTTAGATAATGAATTTTGCCTAAAAATTCTAATGCTGGTAGAGAAATAATCGGTACATTTTTTGTTGTACTTAACACTAGAATTTAGGTGTGATGAAAGGAGGGCTTAACAATGGAAGCTCTAAATGAAAGAATTAAAACTCTTAGAAAAGAAAAAGGATTAACCCAGAGCCAATTAGCCGATGAACTTGGCGTCACTGATAAGGCAGTAAGTAAATGGGAAGTTGGAGAAGCTAATCCTGATATCACATTACTTGCCAAGCTGGCAGAAATCTTTGGTGTTACGATTGATTATCTATTAACAGGAAAAGTTGAAGAAACAATTTCTCTTGATGACATGGATGATGAAAAAAGAGCACTATATCTTATTAAGAAAGACGATGCATCCGCGTTTGAGAAATACGGGTACACAAGTTATATGCTTTTATTCGCACAGCCTTATTACGGGCGAACTGATAGAAGAACAGAAAAACTTTTTGAAGCTATTTGCGAAAACAATGCCAAAAAGATATTTAAACTCTGCCTAAAGAAATCTTTAGAAAACAATAATGCAAAAAGAGCAGTGGAAGCTGCTTTTGCTCAAGCTGTCAGGGTTGATCTTGATAAATACATCAGATTATGTGCTGAAAGTGATTGCGTTGAAGGATTAAAAGTTATCAATTTAAAATACTTTGCTATTGGAACCAAAACATCAAATGATGCGGTAAGATTCCATATTAGAGAAGGAAACGGGCCAGCAGACCAGGGTTATTGGACCTCATCGCTTTCCAAGGAAACTCTCGTATACATTTTTAGATTAAAAGAATCAAAGAACGTCTTAGATTACATGTCCGAGATTGAATTCTTTAGAGATAAAGGCAATGTCGTTTATTTAATGACAAACGCTGTTCTTTTACAACTTTACAAAAACAAGTACTTTGATCGTTTAAGCAATGCTCTTGCTGAAATGGAAAAGTATAACGAATTTGCTAAAGAGATATGGAACGAGTCATTGAACGACAGTTGGTATACAAGTAAAACCATTCGAAATGGTGCTATTTACTTCCACAACAACGCTCATGGTGATGCATCTTATTTGCGTGCTTTAGTAACTCCTGTTAACGAAGCATTTACTTTAGCTATAGAAAACAAAGATTTTGAATGGATTAAGAAGTTTAATCAATACAACAGAAAACTCAACGAAGCCATTCCAGAAGTAAAAGCTTATACATTAAAGGACGACAAAATCAAAGTTATGGAATTAGAAGCTGACAAGAACACCCCGTTAGAAGATTTATTATCCCTTAAACACATCTATTTTGGAGTCTTAAACCTTTATGGTTTCTTAGGCGACGATTTTGGTCTTAAAGGGACTGAAGAATTAGATAGATTAAAAGAGAAGATTCAAAGAGTTAAACAATTTAAGCCATTTATTAAGTCTCACTTCATCAGCCCATATGAATTATTGATGACACTAGTCAATAACAAAAACGGTAAAGAATTATTCAAATTTGCTGCCGACCTTCAATATAAAGAATTAGAAAATGCGGTCATTGATGGAAATAAAGAATTAATCAAAACCATTGCTTCAGACTTATTCTTACCTTCTGAAGGAGTTGTGCGTACTTTCTTAAGAGAAAAGGAAAACACAAAGAATATTCATGTTAGCGGTGGTTCCGATGAGGAAGAAGCGACAGAATTAGCCCGTAAAAGAGAGATCTCAGAAGCACGTGGCAGAGCAAATACTAAATTCTTTGATGAAAAAACCAGAGAATATGGTCGCCGCCTAAATGAAGAAATGTATAAATCATTATTGAACCTTCAAGTTGGAAATATTCCTCTTGATGAGTGCTACAATCCTTTAACATTGGATTTTATCCAAAAGGTGAAAGAAAGTGTTTGCGATGAATACATTGAAAAGCTAGAAGACATCATCGAAAGACTGACAAACAGAAAGGCCCTTGAAAAAGAATACAACAGAATCTCTTCTGAACTTACTAAGGAATACTTAATTTCTGAACTTGAAAGGGGAGAGGCTGATAAAGTGGTCGTTCTTATCTGCAAGAGATTACAAATCATTCTTGAACATAAATTTGGCTATAGTGGAGATCTGTTTACAATGATCGATACCCTTATCGATAGAACAATGCAACTCCATAATTGCACAGACGATGAGGACAATAGCTACAATGCTTATATGGAAGAAGACAGACTCTTCACAAAACGCATTCAGCTCTTGCATAAACTCAGAATGAAGAGAAACAACATTGTCCACGCAGAAAGAAAAGAAGTGGAAATGTCTATTGAAGAAATCAGAGAATGCATTGATTTAATCGAATTGTTAAGCAAATAGGAGAAAACCATGGATAGATATCAATTAAATCTCCTCAATAGAGGAACCATCACCTTCAAATCTGAAAATGGTGAAGAAAAAATTGAAGTTAGCGAAAAGCTAGTCGTTTATCAAAATGAAAACTATAAAATCGGAGGCTATCAAATAGTCTTCTCAAATCCAAGCATTGAAGCTATTACATATCTTTCAAAGAAATTTATCAGTAAAGATAATGTTGTAGCGGTTGATTATGACTTTGCCAAGGCTGAATCAGAGCTCATTATCTCTTTCAAGAACGGTCTTGCCGATGATTGCTCAATGGCTATTTCTGCAGTCCTTGCTGACAAAGGTGCCTTTGATACAAAAGTCGAAAGACAGAATCGAGCTGAGCTTGCAGCTGGTGCAGCTTTAACTGTAAGTGCCGGCCCAGCATTATTGAATGTTTCCTGGAAAAAGACAAATTCTTCAGTCGATAGATGCGTCATTAAAGTCCAGTTCAAAGTTGAATCAGGTGTTGAATACTTAGTCTTAAATAAAGAAGTTGAGGGAGAATTCCTTTCTATAACTGGCTTAGCTTATGGAAGATATAGTGTTACGTTGGAAGAATATGCCGGTGGCAAATTACTTGCATCGGTAGAAGCTTCCGGTCACCTTAGTAATTCAACTGAAGAATTCAGAAAAGAAATGGAAGAAATCAAGGAAATCTTAAAAGGAGTCCGACGTGCTGCTGGAGGCCATTATGTAACAATCTAATATGAATTACTTATTCTTTGACTGCGAATTTGCTTCATGTAAAGGCGGCTCAGAGAAGATATTTGTATTTATTGATTAGAATATTGTTATGAATTTATTATCTGATACAAGAATAATTAATATAGATGGCTCTGAGATTTACTATGCTTATTTAAATAGAATTGAAATAAATATTCATAATAAAGATGATCAATTCGATGACAAATTTTCAGATATAGTGCCACCAAATTTAGATTTTTACTATTTAGAATCACAAGGTAAATTAAGTAGAAAAAAGCTTAAGGAAGCCGATGAATTTTATTCGTATGATTTTGTTAACGTGTCTTTTAAATATCCTCTTTATTTAAACGATAAAGGCGAACAAATCTATCCTAAAAAGAGAAGCGAAGTTGCTGCAAAAATAGATATTAGTGATATTAGAAAGCATCTTTATCTTAATGATTTTGTTTTAAACGGCAAAACATATGCTAGATATAAACGTTCTAGTGGTGCCGCTAAAGGTGGGAGCTGTTTATTCATTAGAAAAGAATTATTAGCAATGATGAATAAATGGTCTAAAGCGGGTTTAGACGAATCAAAAGATCTTTGCTTTGAAAGCTTAACAGCCTACGAAGCGTATAAAGCCTTATCGTTAAGTAGCATCGTAACTACTTTAAATTTAAATCCATCAAACATCTTATTTGTTAAAGACGTTAAGGTAACTTTAAAAGACCAAAAGGTTATTAACGTTACTCATAATGATAAAAAAGGCCTATCTGCTGAAGAGACTTTAATTGATGTAACTAATAACATTTTTGATGGCGAAGGTTTACTAGACGATAGTGTTTTTAAGAAATTAGGAAAATCTAATAAAGGAATGATGCTTTTAAGAAGTAGATTCTTTAAATGTTGCGCCTTCAATACTAATCTTCATAAATGGTTTAAAGATAATAACATAACTGAAATAAGCCAATTGAACGGTATTACTTTTGCTAAATCCATTGACGACATTGTCTTAGTGGCTAGTGAATCATGCTTAAAGTATTTAAAGATGTGTGTTGGTGGATTTAATGAAAAGAATATTAAACGATGGTGTGATGAGATAAATAATGATGAAGTTAAATTTGGTGTTGTTAAGTTTGATAAAAAGTCACGCTTCTTTTATGGCGAAATGGTTGAAACAACTTATCAACTTCTTAACTCTCTTCAACTTAAACAAAAAGATGTTAATCGTTTGATTCAACCATATATTGATTACATCTTGCATATTCGCGATATAAAAAATACCCCAGAATTTATTCGTTTTTATTTAGAAGGGGAAGATACCGGAAACGAACACATTGATTATGATGATGAAACGGAAGACACTAATGATGAAAAAATCGCTAAAGGAATACTCAAGTACTCCAGTTATTCATTCAAAAATAAAGTATGTTTAGAGTTAACCAAATTAGATGAAAATATTAAACACACTAATTTATTTAAAAAACGTCTATTTGGAAGTATTATCGATAGTTTATTTTTGAAATTATATAACGGTCGTGTTTTAGTTCATGGCACTTATACAACTTTATGTGGCAACCCATATGAATATCTAAAATATATCATTAACAAATTCGATAAAGAAAAACCTGAATCTTTGTTAAAAGACGGGGAGATATGTTGTTCTTTCTTTAAGGATAACGATAAACTGGTTGGTTCAAGAGCACCTCATACCACAATGGGAAATGTCTTATATGCAAAAAATAAAAGACTCCCTGAGATAGATAAATATTTTAATCTCACTAATGAAATAGTTGTGGTGGATGCAATTAACAATAATATCCAACAAAGATTAAGTGGATGCGATTATGACTCTGATTCAATGCTTTTAACCGATAATCCTGTTTTGGTGGAATCCGCTATTAAAAATTATAACAATTTCCCTGTTCCATTTACTGGATTTGGATCTACTAATAAAGCAATGGAACAATTTTCAACTGATAAAAAAGAGAATCTTCTTTTAAATCAAAACAAAATTGATAACGAAATCGCTAATAACAATGTTGGTAAAATCGTTAACCTCTCTCAATTATTAAATAGCCATCTTTGGAATAACTATAAATATGGTAAAGGTAACGAACATAAAGAACTATATAACGAAATTGCTATTTTAGCAGTTCTATCAGGTGCGGAAATCGATAGCGCTAAGCGTAGTTTCCCATTCGACAACACAACCAGTGAATATAATAGGGTTAGAAATTACGCTATCAAACACGGCTATTATAGTAAAAAGCCTTTATTTTTCACTATTGTTTCTAGAGATAAGAACTGTAAGCCAAAGATAAGTGATATTAAACAAAAAAGTAATATTGACCGCGAATTTAAAACAACAATGGATTATCTATGGGATATTGTTAATAATTCTGCATTTGAAGATGATGTTAGAACAAAAACTATTCCATTCTTTAATCTATTTAAACATGATTATTCCACTAAAGGATTCCAAACTGATATATATAAACAAAACAAAGCATCTATTGAGATACTATCGGAAATTAAGGAAGCAATTGATAACATTAGTGATAAAACTTTAAATAATGATTTTGAGCTTAAAAAAGCCAATTTTATTAACACTATTAGAAGAGCTTACCGAAAACTCAAAATTAAAATTAATTCTCCTCAAAAAGCTAAATTACTAATAAAATCACTTGAAGATCTAGATGATGGCTATTCGAAACTTTTTATCTTTCTTTATATCGTGCATGAATATCCAAACGAATTAGGTTATTCTCTTAAATCACTTCTTGCTGAAGACGCCATTCCTCTTCCAACATTAAGGAAAACAAGAAAAGGCGAGAAACCCCAATACACATTATTCAACAAGTTTAATTACAATAAGACAGATTTTTTAGAAAAATTGATTAAAAACTACGAAAAAAGCATTTTCTAATTTTACTTTGTAAAATCTACTTATTATCTACAAATGGATATTTCCCGCAATATCGGGTATATCCTCTATATTTAAAGGAGGACGGTATAATTGAGATACTTATTTTTCGACATTGAATGCGCAGATGGAAGTAGAGCCATATGCGAATTTGGATATGTTTTATGCGATGAGAGTTTAAATATCATTCGAAAGAAAAACATCCTTATTAATCCGAAATGCAAATTTAATCTTACGGGTAGAAAAGGTCAATCTGACTTAAAACTATCCTACCCTGAAGAAGAATATTATAAACATAAACCATTTGACGATGCTTATGACAATATTAAATTTCTTATGACCCAAAAAGATATATTAATCTTCGGTCATAGTGTAGATAACGACATTCGTTACCTTATTAAGGCTTGTAACCGTTATAAATTGGATAAGTTTGATTATGTAGCATATGATGTTCAAAAGATGCTTCCTGTTTTCGATAAGCAAAACAAAAGATATACGTCTTTAGATAATGCCTTTATTGATATTGTTCCTGAGAATGAAAGAAGCAGTTTAATAGATCATAAAGCGGATGATGATGCTTATAAAACAATGCTTGTTTTTAAATCTATGGTAGTGGACTTAGAGTTTAGCGTTCAAGATCTTCTCGACTCATGCCAAGATTCAAAGATTTCTGCTTTTGAATATTGGAAGAAGTATAAAGAGAATAAAAACGAGCGATATAAAAGAAAAAGTCATGTCAACAAGAAGAAGAGAGATGAAGGGCAAGTAATGTGGGGTGAATTATATCGCAAACACTTGCCTCTTTTGGAAGATCCTAATTCAATTGGTAAATTCGTTACTGTTAGTGGTGAAATGAAAGAGCATCATAAAGAACTAACGAATCTTATTAAATTAATTAAAGAAAACAACTTTGTTGCATATGATAGAACAAATGGTTCTGATTTCTTTGTTACTATAGACAAGAAGAATAAAGAAGAGATTTCTTCTGGTCTAAAGTACCCATATGGTGGAAGAATAATCACATACCAAGAATTTGTTGAACTTTGTAACACTAATAAATAACACACTAATTTACCATCAGACTTCAATTTAATGGATTTCTGATGGTTTTTTACAAATTTTTAATGAAAGGAATATTAGATATGGAAGACAAAATTTATTTAAGTGACATCGCTGGCTATGAAGAAGAAAAAGCCGAGGCTAAGAAGATTATCGAGGTTCTTAAAAACCACGAGAAGTACGAGAAGAAGGGTGCGTATATACCTAAAGGTTTAATCTTATCTGGCAATCCTGGCGTAGGTAAAACCATGCTTGCTAAAGCTATTGCTTCTGAAAGTGGGGTTCCATTCTTTGAATACGAAAGTAATGAAAGCGAAACCGAAGCCGCTACTATTAAATCCATTAAAGAATTGTTCAAGAAAGCGAGAGAAAATCCTCCTGCTATTATCTTTATTGATGAACTTGATGAATTAGTTATGACAAATGACTTTACTTCTGATTACTCAAGAAAAACAACAAAGATTCTTTTAACTGAGATTGATGGCATTTCTTCTAGCGATGGTATTTTAGTTATTGCTACAACAAATCACCGCCCAATTCTTCCGCCATCTTTAATGAGAAGTGGAAGAATGGATAAACGTATCACTATTGATATGCCAGACACCATCGATAGAGAAGAAATATTTAAACTCTATTTAAGTAAGAACGAATTACTTAATGATATAGATGCTCATCAACTTGCTCTTAAGACTCCTAATTTCTGTGGAGCGGACATAAAGACACTCGTAAACGAGACAATTATTGACTGCACATCCCAAGGAATTAATAAGATTACACTTATTGACTTCGAAAGGAATATTCCTGTTGTAAGATTTCAAGATATTAGAAAGAGAAATAAATATGGCCCAGATGATTTAACTTGTTATCATGAAATTGGCCATTTCATTGCAGAATATAAAACAAGTGGTATTGTGACATCAATCTCTACTGAAAAGTTTGGAAGAATAACAGGCCATATCTTGTTTGAAGAAGAAACAATTGAATTTGAACGAGTAAGTAAAAACACTCTTAAGAAGAAACTAATTACAATGCTTGGTGGTCTTGCTGGTGAAGAAGTTATGTGTAGTGACATGACTACTGGAGCAGTTGATGATGTCAATAAAGCTAGAACGGCCATATCTCATCTTATGAATGTTGGTGCTTTTGGGTTTGATAAACTTCCACCTAATAGAGCAAGTGGTGGTTTTGCTGCAGATACTACTCCAACCTCTGAAAAGAGACTTGAAGTAACAGAAAGACTTGAAACAGAATTACTAAACGAAGCGTTTGAAAATGCTAAAGCTTTAATACAATCGAATATGAACCTTGCTAAAACGTTATATAACGAACTTAAAGAGAAAGAAAAACTCTCTAAGCGAGAAGTTGAAGAAATACTAAATAGGTTTAATAATAACGAGCACGTAAGCGCCTAAGTGCGTTTCTTTTAAATATATAATTAACGCCTCAGTTTATGCTGGGGCGTTTTATATTTGAGCGAATTTATAAATAATTTTCAAAAAATTTTAAAAAAGGGAGTAGAGAAGAAAGATAAAGAATAAGAAGAGAAGGATAATAGGATAAGATATTCAGAGATACAGAATATATTCAGTAAGAATAGATTCAGATAGAAGAGTCGTGGGTTACGATTTTGCCATATCTTCTATGAATTACAAGACTATTAATAATTTATTTTTTGGTTAATATTTAGTTACATTCAAGAGGCCCGGCTTGGTGTAACTAAAATCTTTTCCAGTTTTATGCATAACCTCCTTTCTAAAAAAAAGAACTTCCGGGCCAGTTCTTATTAGTATTTAAGGAGGAAGAAAGAGGAATTATGAAAGAGACAAACATAACATTTGTTGGAACAAAAGATGATCCAATTAAAATCTATTGGGATCCTAGCGATAAGAAAACTGACGAGTATTTACTTATTTTAAGTATATGCTCAGGTGCATATGGGGATGTTTTTTTAGATGTAGAATCATTTAAAGATCTTTGTGCTAGATTTTTTCGATATGCAAAGAAAGATGAGAAATATAACAAACAATTTCAATACGTTTTAAATAATGCATATGATGATTGCTCTAATTTACTTAAGGATATGCTTTTAAAAAAGTGGAATTTAGAGTTTGAGTATAATAAAGATATTAGTGATATGGCATAAGGAGGGGATATGTTTTATTTGAGTGATTTTGATAAGAAAAAAGTTTTAGGATTAGTTAATCTTTTTGGTACTGACAAAGAAACTAGTGAAGAAGAAATTGCAATTAATTGTTTTAATGATGCTTTAAAAATCAAAGAGGATAAATCATTATACTATTTTATTGCTCTAGCATTATGCCGTTTAAGAAGGTATAAAGAAGCGCAAGAATACGCATTAAAAGCGATTGAGGAAGGATATGATGCCTATAATCTTTATGTGAAAATAACTGTAGGTAATCTAGCGAAAGTTTATCAAGCAGTGAAAGTTCTTGAAGAAGGGATTAATAAACATAGTTATTCAGCATGTTTGGAATTAGCCAACTTACATATTTTTAACAATTTAGAGCCAGATATGGTTGATTATCTAAAAGCATCGAAATATTTAAATCTTGCTTTTGAATACGCTCCCAATAATAGAAAGGGCCAAGTCGCTTATATACTTTCACAATCATATAAAACGCTAAATAATCTATTTCCACCTTATAAAGAATTTTTTAAAGATAATACAGAGTTTCATTATTTAAAAATATTTAATGAATATGGCGGTGCTCTTTATTCAAACAACGGGTTGAATGTTAGATTATTTAACGCTGCTTACGAAAGCGATTATGAAGATGTTATTAATTGTTTGTATGAGAGATTTAACGGCGATTCCTATGCCATTTTTTCATTATTATTTCTTCAAGAAGAGTATGAAAAGACAGGCAGTCTTAATATTAATAACAAAGGATTCTTTATTGCGGTAGCGGGAACTATGAGGACTGCAAATCCTTTATGCCGTATTATTTCTGCATTATGCTTTGCTTCCGATATCGATGGTGTAGAAAGAGATCACAAAGAAGCAAAAAGATTACTAAAAAACATAAAAAGGGAGAACTTGTATGTTCCTGAAAGATTTAAGAATTTTTATCAAATGTTAATTAACCATTTAGATGAAGAATTATTTAATGGTAAAAAGCCAGGAGAGGCATAATAAAAGCAAAGGGGTAACATAAAAATGGAAAAAATTCAAAAATATAATTCATATAAAGATTTGAGAAAAGGCGATATCGTTGTTTTTAAAAACGGTGAGAGGAAGACAATTCTATCAATTAAAGATGAACACAAAGCAGTATTCACAGATGGCGAAATGCGCGATTTTTGGACAAACGAAGATAAAATTGAAGGCGTTATATATAAAAATATTGAAGAAAGAAGTGTGATTGCAAAACCATATGTATGTGAGACTAAAGAAACCGGTCTTCGTTTTGAGAGTTTAGCCACATCTTATGACGAACTTTACAATATGTTGCAACGACATAGCGACGGTCCTGTTGAGTTTTATCATTTTACAGCAGTTCAAAACGCTGTCTCAATTATTTCCACAGGGTATTTGTATTCTAGATATTATGGAGGTATTTTAATCAAATATGATAATGATAAAATGAACGAAACATCTAATTCTGTTATGGGATCAAATTACTCACCAATATTGCAACGATATGCAAGATTTTATCTAAACATAAGAAATAAAGCCACATGCTCGATGTATCACAATTTTATCAAAAACAATACTTATGGAGTTATAATCGCTCTCGATTATGATTCAATTTGGAAGTCAGGTACCAATGTAATTCTTTATCCGGTAAATGGACATTTTATGTATGATGGTGATTTTTACTGGGGAAGATTTAACATTGGATATCAAGGAAACCTTAAAAATCTAAATCGATTTAACTTTAATTTTGCAAAAACTTACGATGCTTATGATGCTTATGAGGATAATCCATATTTAGCTGCTGAAATCTTGTTCCACAACAAAGTTAGTGCGGAAATTATTAAGCATATTTATTTCGAATCGGAAGACGAATTAGATAACTTTATCAATTGTTTGCCTTATAATAAAAGAGAACAAATTAGGAGAAAATGCGAAGTTCGCTGGGAATTATTTTGGCATAAAAATGATGATAATTACTGATTCAACTGTTTTTAATACAAAAGCTGAATGCATTGTTAATACGATTAACTGTGTTGGCTTAATGGGGAAAGGCCTTGCACTTGAATTTGCTTTACGCTATCCAAAATTAAACGAACAATATATTGAAGAGTGTCATAATAACTTAATCCATACCGGAAAAGTATATTTTTATGAAATTGATGGACAAAAGATAATAAACTTTCCAACTAAGTTCCATTTTAAATACCCATCTCAAATGGAGTGGATTGAAGAAGGCTTAAAGTATTTCACCGAAAACTATAAACAGTGGGGATTTAACTCTGTTGCTTTTCCATTGCTTGGTGCTTCTAATGGCGGCTTAAATCCAGAGGAAGTTGAGAAAGTAATGATTAAATACCTTTCAAACCTTGATATTGATGTTTATATTTGTCGATCTAAATTGGTTGAAGGGAAAGAACTTGAAATGATTAACTCTTTCAAAGAAACGCCGATTGATGAACTTAAAAAATATGTCAGATTAACAAAAAAGCAAATTACTTCATTAGAAAATGAACAAAGTAAAATTGTTAGATTTGTTGATATATCAAAAATTAAAGATATTGGAGCGGAAACATATAAGTCGATATTTAGACTTTATTATGATGGAAATATTGAATTTAATAAGCAATTATCTTTGTTCTAGCATCACCCGATCGTTTAATATTATTATTTAAGCGCAACAGAGCGAGATAGACCGCACTCCCAAAACACTTGGGTTCTGCGGTCTTTTTCTTTATCTAAACTGATAAATTAGATTAGAACCGCTATAATGATTAATAGTTATGAATAATATCGAAAATAAAATCCTATCTTTATATCATGAGATCTCTCCTAATAAATCTACGGAAGAGATAACTAGTCTTATTCAAAAGATAGGGGAGTATCTACTTAACTCTATTATTTGTTTTGATAATGATGAAGAACTTAAACCCCTCTTTGTAGAGGCTTACTTTGAAGATCTACATGAAAAAGATCAAAATAATAAAATCCACTATATAGACTCCTTTATTCATGAAGGTAAGGATGAACAAAGAGGAGATAAATCATCCCCTTTCCATTTCTATCTTCATCATAATAAATGTCCTACAAGGAAAGGGGTGGATATAGTAATAGGAGATAATCCAAACATTAAACTCTCCTATCTAATTAAAGTATCTAGATATAATAATGAAACACTTCTTCAATCTAATACAGGTAATATCTTCTACGAGTTATTTAAAGGAAAAGAAGATCCTAATAAATTAACTAGAAACCTAAAAGTAACTTTAAAAGAAGATCCTATATCTAAAATTAACTATTCGCGTCGTATCTTACCTACTAAGAAAGAAAAACAAAAAGGTTACTATAATGAAGTTGCTATCTTTAATAGTGATTCCCTCTCTCTTAAAGAATCCCCATATGAAGTAGTAAATAGAATTAAACCTCTAACTATCTATCATAAGTTTAAAAATAAATAAGATTCTTAACAGTAGTTAAATTAAGTCAAGTCTTTACATTTTTTCATTAACCCCCTCCATAATATGAGCCAAGAAAGAAGGATGAATAATGGATAATAAGACACTTTTAAATAAGGAAGTAATTAATAAAGTAGGGGAGACATATTTAATTAAAGCCACCAATGAATCTAGTGAGATTAAAGAAATAATTATTAGTCTATCTAATGATAAGAAATATAGCTTATATCTCGCCTATCGAAGTGGATACCTTAGATTTAAAGAAGAAAAACTAAATAAGTTAATGGAAGACTATTTAGAATTTGAAAATAAAGAAAGTATTAGATTAGCTAAACTTGAAGAAGAAACTAAAAGAAAGAAACTAGAAGAAATAGAATTAGAAAGAATAAAACTTAAAGACGCGATAACTTCCTTTAGGGGAGAATATGATTTCTTAAGTAATTTCTATAACGCTAGTATTACTTATAACGGGATTACTTACTTAAATAATGAAGCAGCCTTCCAAGCTCAAAAAGATTTAAGTAGGAGTGAAGAATTTAAAAATCTATCTCCTACAAGTGCAAAAAGATTAGGAAGAAAAGTAACTTTAAGAAGTGATTGGGAAGACATTAAAGTTAATATCATGGAGGATATATTAAGAATTAAATTTAATACATATCCTGACTTAAAAGAGAAACTAATAAATACCAAAGATAGAATATTAATCGAAGGTAATGATTGGAATGATACTTTCTGGGGAGTATCTAAAGGAAAAGGAAAGAATAATCTAGGGATCTTACTTATGAAACTAAGAGAGGAGTATCAAAAGAAATAATGATGAATAATAACAAAGACTTACTAACTAAAGCCTATAACGAAGGCTTAATGGATGTGATTAAAGAATGGCTTAAAGATACGAAATACGTTTCTATCTCAACCTTACAAAGAACATTCTCTATTTCTTTCCCTTTAGCGGATTCTATCTTTAACGAACTTATCTCTTTAGACTTAGTAAGTTCTGAACCTTTCTATAATAAAGGCCATATTGTGAAAGTTTATTCTAATCTTAATAACCTTAAAATCTATCTTCTTGATATTAACCCTAAAATCATCTCTGAATTTAAAAAAGCTTTCTCTAGCTATAAAGAAGTAGAAGTAGTCTTAGATGACTTTAAACACTTTATGGACACACATAAAAATGTTGAATGTATTGTAAGTCCTGCTAATTCATTTGGAATCATGAATGGAGGCTACGACTTAGCGATTACTAGATACTTTGGAGATACTTTACAAAAAAGAGTCCAGAACTTCATTAAACAAAATTATTTTGGTGAACAACCTGTAGGAACTTCAATTCTCGTGGATATCCCTAATACAGATAAGAAGTTAATACACACTCCAACGATGAGAACACCTTCTATTATTAAAGACCCTCTAGTTATCTATAATTCGATGAGAAGCACTCTTATTATGGCGCTTAAAGCTAACATCCATTCTATCGTTATCCCTGCCTTTGGAGGTTTAACTGGGGGAGTAGAGCCACATACTTTAGCGAAATATATGTTAGAGGGCTATAAACAAGTAAGAGAATTTAAAGAAAGAGATTAAATAATAATATTAATATGCAGTATATCTTAACTTATAAATCCTATGATGGGATTAACACACTTATTAATAGATTAAGTAAAGAAGATGGATATAAGATCTATCATAAGTTAGATGATGTTTATAATCTTAAAGATAAAGTAATAGGTATTGCCGTGGATTTAGATGATTACACTGTCTTCCAACTAGGTGTCACCTCTATGGCGTGTTACTGCGCTGGAGTTAGAAAGCCATTATATGTTGAAGAATTATTAGAGTATTATGATGAACTTATTAAGAAGAGGAACACTAACTTATATAACTCATTAGTTAAAGAAAAATCTAAAGAGAAAGATAGACCAGGTGGGGTTCTATTAAGGTTTAAAGACTAAAGAAACAAAGGCATTAATAAAGATAAGGAAAAGGATACCCCAAGCGATAAGGGTATCCTTTTCTAAAGAAAGTGAGGAATGAAACGAAACACAACGACTTCTTATTTCACCTATATGTTAAGCAAATGTTAAGAGTGGAACAACAATATTAAAAATATTAATAATATTATTTAGGATTACTAAGAAATATAGATTTATAAAAAGAGGCTCGTAGGGCCACGAAATATATAGTTAGGATTTAAATATCCTTATCTAGATATTTGGCCCTCCCCGAGCCTCTTTAGTGCTAAAAAGGGCAAATACTATATAAATATAGTGGGTGAAAATAAGTGTGGGGGAACAATTGACCATTTTCCTCATATTTTATATTTGTCATTTCCGGATTGACCAAATCCTAATCTTCATTCCCCATAATAAAGGTGGTTATTGAATTATACCTAAGTTATGGGACTACAATCCTTAATTGAGAAATTACAAGAAAGTCCTATACAAAGTATAGGACTATTTTTTACGACAAGTCACGAATTATCTGAAATTCATATTCTATTTTAACCTATTGTTGGCTCGAGAGAAAACCGAGATGAAAAACTTAGCTAACAAGGAGGAAATAAAAATGAATAGCAAGATATATTCAAGCAAAATCAGTGACATCAAGTTCACTAATAGGAATAAGAAAGTAATCGCCTATCTCCGTAAAAAAGAGGAGCTCAAGTTGAGTAGCCTCTTACAGGATAAGGACTACGAGAATTACTTAGAAAAGGAGGTAGTAGTGTATGAACAAAGATAAGTTCAATCAATTAGTAAAAGATGCCAATAAGCGCGGCATCACTAATCACACACTTATGGAGAGATTCCGTAATGGCTATAACTCAGGAGAAATTAGTTCCCACGATTACATGGTTATCATTCGCTGGATGGATGATTTAAGTTCAGTAGTGAGAAAAAGACCATCTAGACATTATGTCAGTGTTATTTAAGTAAAGGAGAAAAATATATGGCAAGCGTAAAAAACAACACTAATCAACAACTACTTAGTAAGCGCGAACACTTATTAAAGAAACTTAAAGCCTTTGAAAAAGAGGCTATTGACATCAACACCGGTAAGTTTCCAGGTGGTGTTATTATCGACACCTTTATGGCTCGTGATTATAACGACTTAGTCACTGACCTTATTGATGTCCTTATGGAAACAATTAAAAGGCCTGAATGGTTAGAAGAATTAAAAGGAGGAAATAAATAGTATGAACGAACAAGAAATAAGAGCGTTCTTAAAAAAACTAAGAGAACAATTACATAACAAGTATAAAAACAAGGATGACGAAGAAATTGACGCCATCATCCTTGATGGATTCTTTAAATCCTACTTAGATGACGAAATGTGTCGTAATGACCTCGAAGTCCTCACCTTAGCGATGGGTTACGAACCTAAAAAAGAAGTATTAGATGAAATTGATCGTCAAAAGAATGGAGGAAAATAAGCATGACTAAAAACGAAATTCAACAACACATCGAGGACTTAATTGATTATCAATTGTCCGAATCTAATTTAACACGCGAAGACGTGCTAGAAGTCACCATGCTTAACTGTCTCGAAGAGTTCTACGATGATAGATTAGCTCTCGAAGACTTACTTAAATGCGCTAAGTATCTTGAGTACGACATTGATGTAGCTGCTGCCGAGGAGGAAAAAGCTACTCGTATTAGACGTAAGGAAATGCGCAAGGCACGTAGAGTATTTAAAAGAGCAGAGAAAGATGTCTTAAAGCATGCTGACACCATTAAAGTAGTGGACTTCTTATTTAAAAATGTAACTAAAAAAGGCGACTTCCTATATGTTAATTGTCCATTTTGTAAGGACAATCACTCTGTTGCTATAAGTATCACTAATAAGACATTTAGTTGCATTAACTGCAATATGGAAGGAACACTCTTCGATTTAATGCATAAAGCTAAACGCTACTCATATAAGAAGTGTTTAGTGACTGTCGCGGGTTTATCTAATTATCATAATGACTATGTCATTACATTAAAATACGAATTAGGAAAGGAGAATAAATAATATATGTTAAGAATCACATGTCCTAAATGTAAAGAAATTATCGAAATCGGGAAGGATGAATATAATTCTCTCCTTCAAGATATCGAAACCGAAGAAATCGAACGTCGAGTTAAAGATAAGGTAACTGACCTCGAAAAAGTTTATAAAGCTAAAAACGAAATCGAAGCCAATAAACTAAAAGCGGCCCAAGAAGTTTTAAACGCGGAACTTAACAACAAGATTAAAGTCTTAGAAGAGAAGTTAGCTAACT
Source organism: uncultured Erysipelotrichaceae bacterium (assembly GCA_902787955.1). Taxonomy (GTDB): domain Bacteria; phylum Bacillota_I; class Bacilli_A; order RFN20; family CAG-826; genus Fiminaster. Next base: position 180,173 of record CADAIJ010000007.1, on the reverse strand, counting down.
CCGAAAAAGACACAACAATTGCCGTCAATTCTGCTTTAGACACTTATAAAGAGACTATCTCTAAGAAGAACGAAGAGATCACTAAGCTTAAAGGCCAAATCGCTAATAATGAAAAGGAATTAGTGTTATCCACCCAAAAGCTTAAAGAGCAATACGAATTCCAACTCGAAGCTAAAGATAACGAGATTAAGCTTTGGAAGGAATTTAGAATGGGCGATTCCACTAAAGACTTAGGTGAGTCCTTAGAGAAATACTGTCAGGATGCTTTTAACGAAGTAAGAATGACTGCTTACCCAGATTCCTACTTTGAAAAAGATAATAAAGTGGACGAAGAAGGAAAAGGTGACTTCATTTTCCGCGACTATATCGATGGTATTGAAACTGTCTCCATCATGTTTGAAATGAAGACAGAAAAAGACACCACTAAAGATAAGCATAAAAACGAACACTTCTTTAGTAAGCTTGATAAAAATAGAACATCCAAAGGATGTGAGTATGCAGTTTTAGTCTCTACCTTAGAAAGCGATAGCACTTTATATAATAAAGGTATCGTTGATGTGTCACATCGTTATCCAAAGATGTTTGTGGTTAGACCTCAATACTTCCTCACTATCATCGGCTTAATCCGTTCAATGGCGAGAAATACCTTAAGCTATAGAAAAGAAATCGATAGATATAAAAAAGAAAATGTTGATATCGCTAACTTTGAAACAGCGGTTAGAACAGTCGTAGATAAGATCAATACTGATTACTCTAACGCGGGTAAGATTTATGACCAGGTCGATAAGATGTGCGAAGACATTATTAAGAAAGTCCAGAATTTCAAAGACGAATTTAAAAAGACTGTTACTCATTTGGGTAGAGCAGTTAACCAAATTCCAAACCTTGAAATTAAAAGATTAACCGCAAATAGTCCATCTCTTGCGGAGAAATTCAAAGAATATATGGACCAAAAAATGAAAGAAAAGGAGGGGAATGAATAATGATAGGAGCGATTATTGGAGATGTAGTGGGTTCACGTTTCGAATTCAATAACATTAAAACTAAAGAATTCACCTTAGTTACTAAAAATTCAACATACACCGATGACACCGTTTTAACTATCGCCTGTATGGATTGGTTACTTCATGCAGAAATAAAAGACGAGGTTTCTGCGGCTAAATATTTACAAAAATTGGCTCAAGAATATCCTAATGCCGGTTATGGTGGTTCATTTTCAAGCTGGATGTATATGGCTAACCCAAAACCATATAATTCCTGCGGCAATGGTAGCGCAATGCGTATATCCCCAGTAGGATGGGTAAGCGATGATCCTAATGTAGTTAAGGAATTAAGTGATACCTTTACTAAAGTTACTCATAACCATAAAGAAGGAATGAAGGGTGCTTATGTTACAAGTGAACTCATTCGTATGGCTAGAAATGGAAAAAATAAAGAGCAACTCAAGGATTTTGCTTCCAAGTTCTATGATTTAGACTTCGATTATGAAGAACTTAGGAGCACATATGTTCATGGTCCTGAAATATGTCAACTAACCGTTCCAGAAGCCTTATATTGTTTCTTTATTTCTACTTCCTTTGAAGATTGTTTAAGAACCACAATTTCAATTGGAGGAGACTGTGACACAACCGCGGCAATTTCTTGTGCGGTTGCAGAAGCCTACTATAAAGTAATTCCTGCTAGTTTAGTTAATGACGTTATTAACACTCTTCCTTTAGAGATGAGAGGTGTTATTAATGAATTCAAGGAAAGGTATGGTGGTTTTTAGTGTCTAAATCCCATATTTATAGTTTTAAATGTCCTAAATGCAATAAGAAGATTCCTTGTGTTATCTATGATAGTATCAATGTCACTTTAGACCCTGAACTTAAAGAAAAACTATTAGATACTTCATTATTTCATGTAACATGCCCACATTGCCATAAAACTTTTACTCACCATTATCCTTTCTTATATCACGATATGGAAAAGAAGTTTATGGTGTTCGCTGATTGTTATGGAAATGTCTTAGAAGATAAAGAATCTTTAGTGGAAAACCCATTAATTAGAGAAGAGTGGGCTAAAGAGATAGACTCTATCAACATAATCGGCGCTACATGTTTCCCGACCGTATCCACAATTATAAATTCCTATGATAATAATCTTGATTATCGTTTAGTTACTTTACTCTTAGAAATGATTTGGATAGCATTTCCAGAGATGATTAAAGAAGAAAAAGGTATAAACGTTGACCATATCAACTGCGTTTCTTTAGTTAATCAACATGATGAAAACGGAAATCCTAACATATTGGTCGCGTTTAATGATGGTACTAAAGATGATGCAGTCGTCTACCCATTCCCATTAGATACCTATGAAGAACTTAAGGAAGATCATCTAGATAGATTAAATCTCATTAACCCGTTTATCTTTGAAATAGGAGAAGCAATGGATTACTTCGAACAATATGAAGAAGACTTTTATGAACATGAGAAACATAAAACACCATATATTTATCTAGGAGATTTTGGCACAAACACCTATTTAGCTAAAGGTATTCCTTCTTATCTTAAAGATTCTATTAAACCTGGAAATCATCTTATTGTTAAAAGTCCACATGGATTTAGAGACATACTAACAGTTAAAAGAATAAAAGAACTAAATGATTTATGTCTAAAAGTTCCTGATGATGATTTGGTTACTATCCTTAGTGAATTTAAAGAAGTCTTTATGGAAACCTCCTATGATAGTAACGCTACTCTAGGGCAAGATGATCTAGTGGAGGAACTAGTTAAATTTAAAGGTAAAAAAGAACACACTAGAATGACTGGAGAATTAGCAAATATGCTTAAGAACTCCAATATGTTTATATGTTCAATGACTACTTTAGAGGTGGATTACGATAATATTTCTATCTTAACTAAGAAAGATGTTTTAACTGGATTAGGAAAAGAAATAACTAGAATCCAAAAGATTAGAAGAGATAATAAAGTCTATTTAGCGCTTTATACTGATCCATTCTATCTTCCGGATGAATCTGAGATGCTATCTAACGCAGTATTCCCATTTAATGATTTAGTTAGAGTCATTAAAAACGATCCTAGATATGAAGGCATAGTCATCAACCAATATGATCAAGATATCACTCTTACTTTTGATGATATTTATACCTACATCTGGCAACTAGTTATCTCTGATAGAAAGAAGATTATTGAATTTATTAATAGTCTTACTCCTAATGAAGAAGAATACTTCGGAGATAAGCTTATATATTTAAAAGAATATAGATTAGATAATTTTTCATTAAAAGAAATGGAGAAGAAACATAATCTTACTATTCAAGAACTAATGCCTATCTTAGACGAGTGTTTTACAAAAATCCGCGAAATCCTCTATGCTAGATTTTAAAAAATCTAGGAGTAGATTTGGTTTATCCCTTCTTAAATGTTATAATAGCGGTGTCGACATAAAAATCGCTATATAGCATAAAGGAGGGATTTATTATGGGGTTCAGTATTGTTAAGGGAGATATCTTTGAGCAACGTTACGACGCTATTGTAGTGCCAACACAACCTTCATTAAAACTAGAAGGACCAATGGGCGAACAACTAGCGAAAATAGGTGGAGATAAACTTGCCAGAGAACTAAAACAATTTAGTCCAATCAATATTGGCCAATGCATCATTGTTAATGCGTATAACCTTCCTTGTAAAAGAATTATCTTAGTTGCAGATCCTAAGTGGATTGATGGTAAACATAACGAAGAAGGACTCTTAATGATTTCTTATCTATCCTGTTTAAAAATGGCAACTGATTTCGATTTAGATAGTATCGCTTTTCCACTTCTATCCACTGGTGCCTATAAATACCCTAAAAGAGATGCAATTGAGATAGCGATTAACGCAATTACAAAGTATTTAGAAAAACACGAAGAACTAAATGTCGGTTTAATGGTTTACACCGAATCAATGTTTAAAACATACAAAGATATTTTCGAAAATTACAATGTTGTCAGTGGCCACCTTACAAAAGAAAGCAAGGAAATGCTAGAAAGCAGAGATCGAGAATACGAACGTTTTTTCTGGTACACCTCAAACATTTACGATATTCAAAGAAAAGCACCAGATTCCAACGAACTATCTTTAAAAATAAAAAAATACATGATTGATAAGACCGCTAGTAAGGCACAATGTTTCTCAGGTGTTATTAGTCAAACAGGATTCAACAATATTCTCAATGGATCGATTCCAAAGAAATATACCCTCATAGGCATTTGCTTTAATCTAGGCCTTGATGTACGTCAAACACAAGAACTCCTATCATTAATAAACGAGAAACTTGATGCAAATATCAGCAAAGACAAGATTATTATGCGCGCTTTCAACGATCATATGGATCTTGTAGCGGCTAATAAAATGCTCACAGAAAGTGGACACCCACCTTTAAACAACCTAATTAAGAAAAACAGCAAATAACCCATAAATTCAGTTAATCCTATTAAAAATAGGATTGTTAATATCAACAAGTCAGGAATTTGTACGACTTCATTTTCTTTATGTACATTAATGGTGTCGATACGAAAACCGTATTGACTTACATTGTGGGATTATCCTTCTTCCGGCGGTAAGAAGTGAATAATCTAAATCCATAGACATCTCCTTTCTCTAATTTCTATAACCGCTTCCCATGGCCCAGGGGAATATACTGGGCCAAACAAAACCTTTAGGAGGTATTCGCATGGAAGATATAACAAAAATGTCACATTTGGAAAAATTCGAAAAAGGTCTTTATTGGTTAGAAACTCATCCAGATACTTGGGAGTTTAACAAAGAAGGAGACATGGTTATTATCGACCCTAGTGTCCCTGATTGGATTAGACAAGTTGCAGACGATCAAAACGAAAGCATGCGTTATACAAGAGAATGTATAGCGTGGTGGAATACAAATTATCCAGACGAATACTAAAAAGAAAGGAGGTAGAGAATAGATATGCTTAGTAAAGATCTATATCAAAGACATCTTCAAGTAAAAGAAGCAAACAAATGGCTTGATAGTAACAAAGATAAGTGGGAACACGATTCATACGGCTATTTAGTTCTTAAAACCGAAGAAAAAGAATTCCCAGAAGTAGTTCTCGACTATATCAAAGATCAAAATGATCAATACGATTATGTTGTTACAGAAATCGCAAAACTTCTAGCGTAATTCTTATTAGATTGTACTCGGTAGCAAAAATCAGCGTTGCTACCGAGTCAACAATCTATAGAATAGATTTCACTCATAAAACCTCTATTAGTAAATTACGAAACAAATTATGAATCAAAGAATAGGAGGTGTTGTATGAGTACATTAATTGATTCAAGCTTAATAGGTAAATCCATTAAGCAACTAAGACTAAGTAAGAATTGGACACAAGACTACTTAGCAGACATCGTAGGATACAGTGTGAGAAATATCCGCCGTATTGAAAACGATGGTACATCCAGTATCGATGTAGTTAACGTATTCGCGGAAGCCTTTAAGGTCTCTGCATTCGACATCCTTACTGGATGTTTTCTTTTTCAAATAATCTTTATAAGTAAAGAAAAAGGATTGATGTCGCTCAACCCTTGTTCCTAAAGGAAGTCTTTAAGGAATTCCATAATATCGTCATTATTTGACGGTTTCATTTTCTTCGAATTGATCTCGTCTACTCTATCTCTAACTATCTTAGGAGTGTGCTCTCTATCCTCAAGAATAATTAAGCCATCCAACTCATGCCACATATGTTTATTTCTATGTAACCATATGTTAGTGTAACTAGACTTTGATTTTGTCTTTTTCATATAGGAACTCCCTCCTTTTCTAGTAAGTATTAAATAAAAATAGCACTGGCGACCTTCGTCATACACCTCTTACTTCGATATGTTGTTCGTACACTAACGCATCGGGCTGAGTAATAGGGAGCGACCCCGTTACTTCCGATGAGAGTTATTACTAACCGATACCTAGGGAGGAACCAGTATCCTCCAACTTTCAGGGAGCTTCAGCAAGATGATCTTCATAACTAGGTCAACTTGATATTCCCCTACTGATGCATAATAGACCAGTTATAGGATGTCACCACCCGTCAAATCAAGCACTTCCTTTGAGAACGGAGATAATAGGGTCTCAAACCTACTATCTGCACGTGGGATGCATTTCTGCAGAGCCTCTTGTCATGCCTGGTCTATTACCTACTTACATATAGAAGCGAAATGCGCCACTAACCTAAGCGACTCTTTTAGTCGGATACCTAAGTATTTCTACTTTGGTCTTCGGATTGATGCAGTATCCCACATTTCTCCTTATACTAGGCTAGGCCCCAGCCACCAGCAAGGTGACTACACTGGGTTCCAATGCTGTGCCTTAATTATATGGGTATTATTTATATAGGTGTGAGGACAAGAAATGTCCGCCTCAATTTAGTTGTTTCGAAATAAAATAGGTGTTGTTGAATAAACCAATGATTTTTTATAATAAGAGTTAGTTATGACTTTCGATGAGCTAAAAGATAAATATAAGATTCATGTAATTAATGGGCATCATTATTATGAATATGCTCTTGATACAGAGACTCCTGTTTTAACTGATACAACCCCATTTTATTTTGAATGTGACAATATTAAGTTATATCCAACAGGGTGGACAAATCTCGTTTTTGATGTTTTAAAAATACTTGATAGTTTAAACCCTAAAACCAAAGAGGAACTTTTGTCATACGAATTGTGGTGGAGCAAGCAAAAACTCTTTAGTGAAACCAAAAATTCAAATCATAGGATGTATCGTGATTTATACATTAACTTAAATCACACCGCCACCCATTCATTTATGATGCTTGTCAACATACTTGAATTTTATGATGTCGATTTAAAATCTTGCCTTTTATTAATTTCAAGACATCACGTTTGTGAACCTAAAGAAGTTAAGGAATATTATCATAATGAAGCTGTAAAAGGATTTAAAAAAGCATTAAAAAGTATTGGCCTCGATGTTTTTAAAGCAAACCATATTATTAATAACTTTGAAACTATTAACGGATTATTGCATGAAATTTCGCCAGGGTTTACTGATTTTTTCTTGTTTGAAGATGAATTTGCTTTTTTTAATTACAAAACAAAAACGATTGAATATGCACAGACAAAATATATAACATCACCAAAAAGTGCTGGTGCTATTGAAAAATGTCTCAATTATTTAGACAGTTACTTTGCTGATAAAGAATTCTTTGATAATAATGATCTCAAATTGAGTGAAGATTTTATTCCAATCTTATCAAAAGAAATTCAATACCTGTTTGATTCTTTAAAAACAACAACAATTTCTATTGATAAGTTATACAGTAGAATGATGCTTTTACATTATGACAAAATGAAAGAGCTTGGGACATCCTCAAACCGCAATGTTTTATTCTCAATCGCTAAATTAGGGTTACGAAGAACTTATTATTTTTCTAAACCATTTATCTCTCTTTCAAAAGAGACCGCCCTTTCTAAAGAACAAATGATTAAGGAATATGCGTATTCAAAAGATTCGTTTACACTTTCCGAGCTAAAACAGCATGCGAAGAAATTGAATATAACATTTTTGACAAACATACAGCAGTTTGCTGAAGATATTGCTGATGACTATGTCAGTATTAACGAAGATAAATTTGTTAGAAAGAGCAGCTTTATTATTACTGATAGCGATTTAGAAAAGATAAAAGATGAAATAGATTTCTATATCAATAGTTTTTCAAATATAGATTCTGAAACATATAAAGGATTTTCATCTTTGCCAACATTAGTTTACCCTTGGAACAAATATCTTCTTCTAGGAATAATTAATTCTTTTTTAAGAGAGCACTATGCTGTTGAAAATAGTGGGTCAACTTATAGTGCATTAAATTTTAAAGTTACTTTAGTAAAATAATTTGATTTTCACAATAGTTGAAAAATATTACGAAAATATTTGACGTATATTGCTTGTTATAGTAACATTTTTGTGAGGAAACTGATATGGAAAATAAAAGATCTAATTTTAAAAGGATTTCAGAAAACCGTGTTTCAAAAATTGTTTCTTCTATTAATCAATTAGGCAACTTGAGCAATGCTTCTTACTATGAATATGATGACGATGATATTGCGAAAATGTTTAGCTTAATAGAGAAAGAAACAAAAAAAGTTAAAGAATATCTTTTAAAGAAAAACAATAAGAATAATAAAAGATTCGAGTTATAGGTAAGAAAGGGGGAAAGGTATGAATAATTGGAGATTTCCTAAAGCAAATCACACTGATAAAAGGGGTATAAGCACTGCTGATACCGAAACATTCAAAAAGAACGCGCATAAAGGCTTTGCACGTGAAATTTTACAGAACTCAATTGATGCGAGAGCTTCAGACGAGAGTCCTGTCCTTGTTGAATTTAAAACATTTGAAATTGATACAGCTAAGATTCCGGGGATTGACGAACTTCGCCAAGCTGCCCAAAACTGTATTGATCTTTGGTCATACAAGAAAGACTATGTTGCTGTTTATGACAAAATATTAAAGTCATTATCTAGCAAAAAAATCACATGTCTAAGAGTAAGCGACTACAATACAACTGGTCTAGTTGGTATAGAAAGTAACGAATCAGAAAATAATAGATTTTTAGCTTTAGCTAAAAGTACTGGTGTATCAGAAAAACCTAGTGAGTTAGCAGGAGGATCTAAGGGTGTTGGTAAAAATGCTGCCTTTTTAATGTCTTCAACTAAGGTTGTATTTTATTCAACTAAGACAAATCAAGGGCTAAACGGTGAACTGTGTAGTTATTCTGGATCAATTGGCGTTGCCGATTTTGCTTCCGGTGTAGTTGTTGGTTCTCAAAGCAATGATTACACTTTAGGAAAGGGATATTATTGTTCTAATGAATTGCATGAACCTTGCGATAATTTATTGATGCTTGATGAGAGTGCATTGAATCGAAACGATGAATGTGGAACCGATATTTTTATTATCGGTTACTCTGATTCTGCAGATACTAAAAAAGAAGTTGTTAATAGCGTGCTTGAGTCATTCATGGCATCGATTTTCTACGGTCATATAGTTGTAAAATATCAAGATATTATTATTTCAAAAGAAACACTTGATAGTTTAGTTTTTGACGAAGAACTCATTGATGCTAAGTTAAAAAATGAAATAGTATCTCAATATTTAATTTTAAAAGGTGGAGAAGATGTTAGCGTTTTCGATATCGATACAGAATATGGCAATTGCAGTTTATATATATTAAAACTTGGCAAAGATAATTCTGATTTGGCAACACATCAAATCACAATGATTAGAAAACCATATATGAAGATTAAAAACTTTAATATGTCGAATTCATATGATGCTTCTGCACTTTGTATTATTGAAGGCGAAGATTTAGGAAAAGCCCTACGCAATATAGAAAACCCAAAACATGATGATTGGGAAACAAATAGAATTGAAGATAAAGCATATAAAAAAGAAATCGTTGGATTAATTAATGAAATTAAAATAAAGATTAATGAGAAAATTATTGAATGTCTTCAACTAGACAATGATGATCCGATCGATCCAAATGGGGCCGGTGAATATTTGCCAGATGAAGCTGCAGGTGATAGCGGACAGAAGAATAATGAAAAACCAAAACCAGCTGATGAAGTTACAATGTCAAAAAGAAAAGAAAATTCAACATCTAGCAAGAACGCAAACTATAAGAGCGATTTTGACAATGGACTTGAACCACAAATTGGTGGCATTGATGATGAAGGCAATGAAGTTGAATATCCTGGTGGTAGGAATGAAAAAACTGGTGGTGACCCTCATCCTGGCACTGAAAAAGGTGGAAAAAAAGATGGGGATAGCGTCATTTTCGTTCGAACAAAGCTCGCCGGAGTAAATTATAAGTTTATTGGTGTAAACCCAAAAGAAGGCAGATTTAACGTTGTCTTTAATGCCCCAACTTCTAAAGAAGAATGTTACTTATCACTTTTAAGACTTGATGATGTAAATGGTGGCGAGCAAATTGAGATTATAGAAATGAAAGTGAATGGAATTAATGTTGATTGCTCAACACAAATTGAAGCTGGGCCTTTTTCGATAAAAGAAGGACAAAAAGTCTTAATTCAATTAGTTACAAATATTCACGAAAATTTTGGAAGCGAGGTTAAAATAACATATGCAAGTCAGAAATAAGCTGTTTCCGTATCCTGTTATTAATAAAAATTTAGGATTATCTAATTACAAAGATTTAACCTTTGATCTTAGCTACGATTTTATTGAATATGATGACAGATTTGTTTTTGATAACATTTGTTTCGTGACGAACAGCAAAACAATCCAAAAGCTTTATGATGAAAAGAAAATTGAAATCTTATTAATTATTGAATGTTCGTATACCGTATTTAGAAAAAAATTTGTCATTACTCAGCAACCTCAAAAATTAACTTTATATAAATCTGATTTTAATGAAAGATTGGATTGCTCATTATTTGCTTATGCAACAGAAGATTTTATACTCTCATCTGACGAGTTTGATGATGATTACTTAGACTATAAATTCAGCATTGAAAAATATGATATAGTCGCAGTTTATGATGGGTTTAACATGCATGCCCGTCACGAAGAAAAAGAAAACAATGTTGTCTCATCTATATTCTCCATTATTTGCGATGAAAAACTAGAAGATGGAATGTTTTCTGTTGATTGCGATTCTTCTAAGAAGATTGTTATTACGATGGCAAAGAAAGATTTTGATAATTATAAAATCATTTATGCAATTCCTGCTTATCAAGAAATGTTCTTTAATTCTTTGCTTATTCCAGCGTTAACTGAAGGCTTCTCAATTTGTAAAAGTGAAATTCAAGATGATGACGTAGATTTCGATGATATTTGTAATAAACATATTTGGTTTAGATCGGTTTTGTCATCATACAAAAGATTATTTGGAACCGATTTAGAAGTTGATACATTTAAGAAGACTTCTGCGTGTTCTTTCGCACAACAGCTTTTGAAAAAACCTTTTGGTTCTAGTCTTGAAAAATTATCGCTTCAATCGAAAACAGCACAACCTGAGGAGGAATAATTATGGCGTTTATTCATATTAAACTTTTATCAAATGATGCTTATGAATATTTTGTTCATAACGTTGAATCTTTGACTAATTTAATTATCTCAAATGATGATAATGCTTGGATGAAAGATACTTTTCCTCAACCAATGTTTGTTGAAAAGAAAATCGCAATTGAAGATTTTGAATTAATTGATAACCCTGAAGGAAAAGATAAAGAAATCGATTTCGAAAACTCTAAAAGGTTATATGAACACTTAAATCAACTTCCACGACACATTTTAACCGATGTAAGATTCTGGCTTTGGTTGCATTTAGATAAATTCTATTTAGTTACCAAAAACCTTATGAAGATTAATAGTTCAACAACAATTAAAAATATGTGGCTTCACACAACAGGTGTTAGAAGAGGACTCATGTTTGGGGTTTTATCTCGATGTTATTTCCGTATAGCACTTACTGTTGATGAATCAAAACCCGATAAGTATGAATTATCAAAATGGGTTGTTGAGAATCCATTGAGATTTAGAAACCTAACATGGCGTTCATTCTCTTCTGAAGAACATTTAGTGAGAGGTGCCTTACGCGGAGAAAAAAGGTTTTACGATGAAAACCCAAACAATGAAAATAATGATTTATATGCAGAAATAGCAAAATACATTTCTTATTTAGGCAGCGTAAGATTGTTAGACGCGATAAGTGAAGAAGATTTAGCAGAAATGGTATACAATCAATTAAAGAAATTAACTAGTGAATAAATAATAAATGAAACCTTTTGTTAAATGGGCCGGTGGAAAAAGGCAAATATTAGATAAAATCAATGGATACATCGATGAAATAGCAGATGGTTCTCAAGATTTTACTTATATCGAACCTTTTTTAGGTGGCGGCGCAGTGTTTTTTGATCGCAAACCCACTAAGGCGATAATCAACGATTTAAACGAAGATTTAATAAATGCGTATAAAGTAATCCAGTCCAATAAGATTGAAGAATTAATTATTAAGCTTCAAGAATTTGATACTAAATACAGGCAAGATCCTGACGATTTTTATTATGAAGTAAGAGCGTGGGATAGAAGAGAAGATTGGCCGCAAGCATACTCACCAGTCGAAAGAGCTGCACGCATGATTTTCCTTAACAAAACATGCTACAACGGCTTATACCGAGTTAATAATAAAGGGCAATTCAACACGCCAATCGGAAGATATCGAAATCCAACAATCTGTGATAGTTCGAACTTAAGAGAAATACATAAATATTTATTTGAGAATAAGGATACGATAAAAATTCTATCTGGTTCCTATGAGGCTGCAATAAATATGGCAAAAGCAGGCGACATAATTTATGTTGATCCACCATATGATTATGAGGATGATGATGGTTTTACAAAATATCAATTAGCTGGATTTACATTTAGTGATTTTGAAAAATTAAAAATTGTTTGCGATAGAGCAATTGATAATGGCGCTGCATTAGTTCTTAGTAATAATGCGACAGAAAAAGTAATAGAGTTATTTTCTAAAGATTCTAAATACCAAATTTTCTACTATGCAGAAAAGTTTTCCACTTTGCGCAGTATTAACTCTAATGGAAATGAAAGAAAAAGCGGAAAAGAAGTTATAATTCTTGGTTTTAACAATACTCTTCCTCAAGCAAATGACATTACTAAGATTGTAAATATGTTAATTGCGGGGCAAAGAGTTTTAGATGATAAAGACTACGCTTTAAAAATTCTAGATTTAAATACGGAAAGGCAAATCTCTTATTACCTTTCGGCATTGGTATATTTGGGTTTTCTCACTCATGAAAAAAAGTTTACTGATTCCGCATTGAAGGTAATAGGTAATAAAGAAGAAATTGAAAAAGAGATATTTAACAGACTAATTTCGAAAGACATTTTTAATAAAATTTACAATGATTTGAGAGAAAAGAGTATTACTAAGTCAACCACAGATGATATTGAGATGATGCTTTTAGATAAAAAAGATACATTAAAATTATCAGATTCCACATTTAAAAGGAGAGCTTCAACAATTCGAAGTTGGATAAATTGGATGCTAGGTTACCGCGATATATAAAAATCCAATCAGTCACTGATAATTTGATTGGTTGCATATCCTCTTAATATTTTCACAAGCCCTAGCCATCAGCAAGGCGACTACACTGGGCTCCAATGCTGTACTTAATTATAGGGGCATTATTTGTATAGGTATGAGGATAAGAAATGTGCGCAACTTGTGTATTTATAATAGAAATATTATCTATAGATTCATTTTTATAGTATCTGCCAAAATTCGCTGTTCACAATTATTTAAAATTGAGGTGACCCAAATGGTATGCATATGGTTTTAACTTTATGAATGAAAATATGATAAAAGAATTACATAAACTTGGCTTTGCGATGCATTAGATCCAGTTATGTTTGGACCAGTACTTGAAGTAATAAAAAGATATTAAGGAAGAAATTAACTCTTAACAATAGCAAAAATGATTAAAAGATGATATAATATTAACATATTTATGAAATGAGGCTTTTTAACAATGAAATATAATGAAGCTATAAAAAAAGTTAGATTAAAAATGTGTTTAACTCAGACTGAATTTGGAGCACTTTTTGGTGTGACTTTCGGTACTGTTAATAGATGGGAAGCGGGAACGCATGAACCAACTATGAAAATTAAAAGAATGTTAATGCCTTATTTAGAAAAATATAAAATTGAAGTGGAGGAATAATGATGGAATTTTTGGATTCAATTGACATCAATGAAAAATACCTATTAGAAAATTATCCAAAGATTCTGGATTTACTTTTGATAGATAATACAACTAGAAAAAATATTATTTGGGCTACTGACTCATATAAAAGAAAAGGATATAGATTTAAAGAAAACATGTCACCTTTTATTATTGGTGAAAAGAATTTCATTAAACCCAGAAGCCAAAAATCAAAAACCGAACAATCAAAGAGATCTAAAGATAATGCTGAAGTATTTACACCATCTTGGATGTGTAATAAACAAAACAATTTAATTGATAATGCATGGTTTAATAAAACAGGTGTCTTCAATGAGGAGCTAGATAATAATACATGGAAATCTACTGAATCTAAAATTGAGTATCCAGAAGGCAAAACGTGGATAGACTATGTTAAAGATATAAGAATGGAAATAACATGTGGTGAAGCCCCTTATATTGTTAGTCGTTATGATACTGTTACTGGTAATAGAATTGATTTAAAGGATAGAGTAGGTCTTTTAGATAGAAAGTTAAGAGTCGTTAATGAGAATACTAATAATAAAGAGGACTGGGTAAAATATTCTTTAGAAGCCTTAAAAGCAACATATGGTTATGAATGGCAAGGAGATAATTTATTACTTGCACGAGAAAATGTCCTATTTAGTTATTTTGAGTATTACTATGCAAAATTAAATGAGCTTCCATCTCAAGATTTAATGATTGAAGTTGCAACTATTATTTCTTGGAATTTATGGCAAATGGATGGAATTAAATGCGTTATACCTGAATCTTGTCAAGTAGAAAGAATAGTTCAAATAAACTTGTTTGGCGAAGAAGATGTACAAGAAAATGGATGCATAGGTTGTGCTAAAGGCGATGTATATCAGCATAACGGCATATATGCAAAGATAATGGATTGGGAAAAGAATAAAAAAGTAAGATATGTAGATTTACTAGCTAGGGGGTATACCTTATGTGTTCAATAAAATTCAATTCAACATTTGAATATAAACTTATTTATATATTTAGAATTAATGATAAGCAACACGCAGGGTGCTTAAAGATTGGTGATGCTACAATTCATACTGATAAGCCTTATTCTAGCTTTGCTCCAAATTGCCATGATTTAAATTATGCAGCCAGAAAAAGAATAGACTCATATACAGCAACCGCTGCAATTAATTATGATTTAATTCATACTGAAATTGCTGTCTACAATAAAGATGGAAAAGTTAAAGCATTTAGAGACTATAAAGTACATGAAGTTTTAATCCGCTCTGGTATAAAAAAGAAAACATTTGAATTCAATAAAAAGCCAAATGAGTGGTTTGAATGTGATTTAAATACAGCAAAGAATGCTATTGCAGCTGTAAAGGCTGGAAACACTGCATTAAATTCATCACAAATGACGAGTAATAAAAATCCTATTATATTTAGGCCAGAACAAAAAGAAGCCATTAAAAAGACCATTTTCAGATACAAGACGGATAATAGAATGCTTTGGAATGCTAAGATGCGTTTTGGAAAAACTTTAACTGCTTTAGAAGTGGCTAAAGAGATGGAATTTAAGAGAACAATAATTATTACTCATAGACCAGTAGTAAGTGATGGCTGGTTCGAGGATTTTGGTAAAATTTTTTACGATAAACCAAATTATGCATTTGGCTCTAAAAAAGATGGCCATAAATCCATCAAAGAACTAGAAAAAGCTGGACTTTCTTTTGTTTATTTTGCTTCTATGCAAGATTTACGTGGTAGTGATGCTGTTGGTGGGAACTTTGATAAGAATGATGATGTGTTTAAGACAAACTGGGACTTTGTTGTTGTCGATGAAGCACACGAAGGAACTCAAACACAACTTGGTAAAAATGTATTAGAAGCAGTTATTAAACCTAATGATGAATATAAAACACACGTTCTAGAATTATCAGGAACACCATTTAACTTGCTAACTGATTTTGAACAGGAATCCATTTATACATGGGATTATATTATGGAACAAGAAGCCAAAACATTATGGGACCAAAACCATTTTGGTGATTCTAACCCGTATGAGGAACTTCCAAAAATGAATATATTTACTTATCATCTTGAGAAGAGTCTTCCAGTATATATCGATGTAATGGATAAGGCATTTAACTTTAGAGAATTCTTTAGAATTTGGACAGGTGATATTGAAAAAGATGGCAAGAAAGTACCTAACGGAGTAAAAGCTGGTGATTTTGTTCATGAACAAGATGTAAAAGCCTTTTTAGATTTAATATGTAAAAAAAGTGATGATACAAATTATCCTTATTCAACCGATGAATATAGAGATTACTTTAGGCATTCTTTATGGGTAGTTCCTGGCGTTAAAGAAGCTAAAGCTTTGGAAAAACTAATAAAGAATCATCATATATTAAAAGAATTTGCTGTTGTTAATGTTGCTGGTGATGGTGGAGAAGAAATTGATACTTCTGATGCTTTAAAAGCGTTAAAAGAAAAAATGACAGACCACCCAGAAGATACTAGAACTATTACTTTATCTTGTGGAAGATTAACTACTGGAGTTACTGTTCCTGAATGGACAGCAGTTTTAATGCTTGCTGGCACATACTCGACTGCAGCTAGCCAATATCTTCAAACAATTTTTAGAGTTCAATCTCCTGCAAATATCAATGGCAAGATAAAGGCAGAATGCTTTGTATTTGATTTTGCTCCAGATCGTACATTAAAGATGGTAGCTGAATCGGTACAGCTTTCAGCAAGAGCAGGAGCAAACAATAGTGTTGCTGAATTATCTCTTTCCAAGTTCTTGAATTATTGCCCTGTTATAGCAATTGAAGATTCTAATATGAAAGAATATCAAGTTGCTGAGTTGCTGCAAGAGTTGAAGAAAGCTTATGCTGAAAGAGTCGCTAGAAATGGCTTTGATGATCCTAAAATCTATAATGATGAGCTACTAAAATTAACTGAAGTTGAATTAAAAGAATTCGAAAACTTAAAAAAGATAGTTGGTGCTTCTAAGCAAACTAAAAAAGCTGGAGATATTGATATTAATAAAGAAGGCTTTGATGAGGAAGAAACCGAAGAAGAAAAGAAACTAAAAGAGAAAAAGAAAAAGCAAGAATTAACTGAAGAAGAAAAGAAACGTCTTGCTGAATTAAAAGAAAAGAAAAAGAATCGCGATTCAGCTATATCTATTTTAAGAGCTATTTCTATTAGAATGCCTCTTCTAGTTTATGGTATGAATATCGATATTGAAGCAGATGTCACAATTGATAATTTTGCTGATTTAGTTGATGATACATCTTGGAATGAATTTATGCCTGCTGGCGTAGATAAAGCAACATTTAAAAAATTTTCTAAGTATTATGATAAAGACATTTTTGTAGCTGCAAGTAGAAGAATAAGATACATTGCTAAAACAGCTGATGAACTAGAACCTACTGAAAGAGTAAAGAAAATTGCATCATTATTTGCAACATTTAAGAATCCTGATAAAGAAACAGTTTTGACACCATGGCGTGTTGTGAATATGCATATGTCAGACACTATTGGTGGCTATGATTTCTTTGATGAATCTCATAACAACATGATAGAAGAACCAAGATTTGTTGACCAAATTGATGTTACAAATAAAGTGTTTACTAAAGAAGCAAAAATACTTGAAATCAATTCAAAAACAGGTTTATATCCACTATATGTAACTTATTCCTTATATAGAGAAGCGATTAAGAATTTAGACGATATAAGTTTTGAAAAGAAAGTTGAATATTGGGATAACGTCGTTAAGAATCAAGTGTTCGTTATTTGTAAAACGCCAATGGCAAAACTTATTACTAAAAGAACATTGCTTGGCTATAGAAATGGAAAAACAAATATGCATTCTTTTGATGATTTAGTAATGCAATTAAAAGATAAGCAAGCACAATTTATACAAAAAGTATTAAAACCATCATTCTGGAATTTAGGAGGTCATGGGCAAATGAAATTCAATGCAATAGTAGGCAATCCACCATATCAAGAAGAAATAAATAATAACAGAAAAAATCCTATTTATCATTATTTCTATCAGGCTTCATTTTCGATTTCAAACTTAGTTACATTAATTAGCCCTGCAAGATTTTTATTCAATGCCGGACAAACTCCTGCAGAATGGAATATCAAAATGTTGAATGATGAGCATTTTTCTGTAATTGATTACTTTAGTGATTCACGTGTTGTTTTCCCTACAGCCGAAATAAAAGGCGGTGTTGCGGTAACATTGATGGATAAAAGTAGAAAAATAGGCCCGATTGTTCATTTCACTGAAAATCCTATTACTAAGAATATTATTGAAAAGGTTAGAAAAAAAACAGATGTTTTTATTGACTCTATAGCATTTCCAAAAAGTACATATAATCTTGAGAGTATTATTTATAAAGATTTTCCTGAGTATATCGGAACGTTTACAAAAGGAAACGAACTAATAGTTGATGCTAGTATTTTTGAAAAAATGCCAAAAGTATTTTCTGAATCTCAAGTAAATAAAGATGATATTAGAGTTTGTGGCAGACAAAATAATCAACGTACATGGAAATTTATTGCGAATAAATATGTTAGGGAAAACGATAATTTAAATCATTATAAAGTTTTTATAACAGGTGCAAATGGAAGTGGAAAATTAGGTGAACAATTAAGTAAGCCAATTGTTGCTAAGCCAAATGAATGTCATACCCAAACATTTATGAGCATTGGTAATTTTAATACTGAAATCGAAGCTAAAAATTTTGAAAAATATATTTACACAAAGTTTTTAAGATTTATGCTGGGAACACTCAAAGTTACGCAAAACAATCCTAAAGATACTTGGGCAAACATTCCATTACTAGATTTTTCTAATAACTCAGAAATTCAATGGGATAAATCAGTTTCTGAAATTGATAAGCAACTTTATAGCAAGTACGGTTTAAGCGATGAAGAAATATTGTTCATTGAAAAAACTTCTGAGGACATGGTTAAGTAAAAATGAGTGGAAGGAAAATTAATGCACCATTATTTCCAAATCAAGACTGGGGAAGAGAGATTTTCAAACATAACAGATTGCCTGTATATGTTACCGACGAATTTGACTTTTTTAGATGTGTTGAATTCAATCCATCATTTTATGGCAAAAGCGTATTTAAATTAAACGAAGGAAATTTGAGATTATCTAATATTAACAATAGATACTCTACTCTTTTTCCAGGTCAAAAATTATCTTATTGGGCGGATTCAATAGATACTGCAAGAAAAGAAATTAAGAAACATGGGTCATTGAATAATATTATTACTTTTTGGGCGTATGATGATGCAACCAGCACATTCCCTATTATAGATAATAGTGAGCCCTTAATTATTATTGACGGTAGAGATATCTCCTTTCATGAAATATTAAAGAAAAACGAAGAAGGAATTACCCTAAACGAAGAAGAAACAGAAGTTATTAATGAAATAATAGAATTAAGACCTGATTGTTTAGCTTACAAATCTGTCGCTAATCCTGGTGGTGTAAACTTCCTTTTCTTTGAAAAAGGATTTAGAAAATTATCAATAAGGCAAGTCCGCTTGAGAATGGGAAGCCTACCAGGGAAAAATAGTAATAGAATTGTTTGCGCTGATACTTGTGATTATACTCCTTTTCCTAAGTATTATAGCAATTGCTTTCTTCCTTTAGCTAAAGTAGGAATAGACGAAGAATATTTTAAAACAGAAGACTATAAAGAAAAATGTCGTGTTCAAAAATTGTCTTATTCAAGGTTTAGACAATAAAGTAGGCTACTCAACTTAATTGCTGGGTAGCCTTTATAATCATCCTTATCTAGCCTCTTCATTTGAAACCGCTTGAGCACAAAATGAAACTACCAATCAAAAAGTGAAACCGTATTACCATATTTGCCATTATACATCTAGAAACGTCAGGATTGAATAACTGTTTCACCTCTTAATGACGAGTAATGACACAAGCCTATTTAAATCAAAGAAAAAGCATAAATCACACTAAAGAAATAACTATTCCACTAATTTTGGAATTTAGATTATAATTAAATCACCATAAAGAGAGTGGCGAGGGACAAGCCCTATGACCCACCAGCAACTTACCTTAATTAAATAAGGCAAAGTGCTAAAGCTTGGTTGATGGGAACAATATTATTCTAGATATAGTTGCTCCTATCATAACGATGGGAGCTTTTCTTCTTTATGGAACGCTTAAGCAAGCAGGCAAGCAAGCAGGCAAGCACGTAAAGGAGGAAATAAGTATGCAAGTAAAAACTGAAATCACAAAAGCAATCTTTGGTTTTAAAGACAAAGAAACAGGGGAACAATTACGAGCGTTCTTTAAAAAGCACACAGGAAGAGATGTTGATTTTAATAGCATTAAACACTACACAGGTGGTTTTAAGTTATTAGTGTTCTCTATCCCACTTAATACTTTTGATATCATTGGAATAACTGCGGCAGGATGCGCACCACACTATGTTAAAAGATTTTGTGGCCTAAAAGATTTTATTGAATGGTATGAGAATATTTATAATCCCCAAAATTGGGAAGAAGATTCATATTTAAGAAATGATATTAGAGGAATATCTAAGTGAGATTTTAAAGGATTATAAATTATGTCCTGATGATATTGATAAAATTTGGGAAATTATAAATAAAAAGAATTCCCACTAGGCGGTAGTCATGAGCTACCACGGGTGAATTCCATAGTTATAAAATCATATAGAAGTCGAAAAATCAACACCAATCTAGCAGTTAATTGATAATTCATTCAAAATTTCAACAATTCATTCAAGCTTTAAAGAAGCTAGCCTGACATAGGGATAGAAGGATATAGATATAGAAGACGGAAAATGGGTTTGCTTGGTCTATTATTTAATAAAAAATATAAAATCAATCATTCTTGTGACTTTATTTCAAAAAACCATTAAGATATTCTTAGAGTTACTAATAAGAAAGGGGACTTTAAAATGCCTGATCTCGCCGCTTTAAAAGAATTCGAAGACTTTAATAGACTACCACCAGATATCCGCACCGACTACTACGTCCTTTTTGATAATATCGTGCATTTATATAACCTCCATCATATGGATGCCCCTATTAGTATTGATATAGATAACAAGGAACAGTATCTATTTGATATAAGGGAGATGGAAGATTTAACTGTTACCATGCATAAAGAAAACATTATCGATGATTATATGAATGCTTCTTTAAATGAACTATATGAACTATTCCCTACCTTAATCGGAGAAGCTGCTTTATATGAGCATGATATTAAAGATAAAGAAGAGATTAAAGAACTTAAAAGATTTAAAGAGTTAGTAGAGTATGTCACTAATGAATTAATCCAAATAATGTTAGAAGTATCAGATAACGATAGAGTTAGATACGAGAAGGAATTTGCGAAAAGACACTAATTGAATTCAGTGTTAGAAACCATATATATAGTAAACAGCCACCAAGATAGTGATTCTTGATGGCTTTTATTACGCAACTAATTAGATGATTAAGACTATTAACTAATAATAAGATCTTTGTAGCTGAATATTTCGCTATTTCCTTTAACTTCTCTAATTAATGTAAAAGAGACTGATAAATACGTCTTACCTCTATTTTTCATTTTATAATCTTCACTAACTTTATAATCGTCATATAAATATAATGAAGTCATTGTTTCTGGTGATAAAATCCCATAAACTCTCAAATTTAGTGAATAATATGGATAAGAGTGACTGAAAACAAATGAAACAAAGAATTCGTTTTCATTGATATAATTTACTTTTGGACCATAGTTTCTATAAACATATGGAGAAACGTCAGTGATACTATTATATTCAGCAAAAAATACGCTACAAACCGGTATCTGTTTTATTGAACTTGAATTAGTAATTTGATTAACTACATCATCATTTCTTACTCTGTCTTTATATTCAAGTTCCATCGAGCATTTGGCAGATGAATATAATTTCATATCTTTAAAGTACTCGCCACTTACCTTTGTAAAGTTTTGCGTAACTTCTACGATTGAAGTGTAGCTATACATTTGATAATTCTTATTGACTCTCGCTATGTATTGAGTCCTATTAATTGTAATACGTTCTTTTTCAAAACCAGTGCCATCATAGGCGATTGTTTTTTATCACTAGAATATACCAATACATAATCGTTCTTATCTTTGTATACACTAAAGTTTTTATTTATTTGAGGAACTGGACGCCTATAAAAATTTTCTATATTTTCAGGCGCTGTAGTGGTACTTTTTGTTAAAATTCCTTCACTCAGCGTGTAATCTGTTTCCATACCTTCATCTATAAGATAAACATTTGTTGTTTCAGTCTCTCTTGATGCATTAACCCCGCTAGAAGTTGACTCTTGTTTAAACTTTGTAATTTTGTGAATAAGAGGATTAGAATAGAGCCATATTTCGATGTTTTGAGTGTATTTTGTTTCATTTGAAGCTAAGTCATTTGTATAACTCTCATCAGCATACTTAATATGAGATGCTTGAGCGATATTTGCATAAGATCTTTCAATAATAAAATCTGCGTCTGGATCATTGTTTGTAAGATTTTCAAATGAAAAGCCTTCTTTAAATTCTGCAATGTTTTGATTGCATGAACATAGTAAAAGACCAAAGATAAATAAAACGGATAATTTTCTCTTCATTATTTGCGTTCTCCCATTAATATATCCTTATTATACAAAATACTGACTTGTTAATTATATTTTCCTTTAATAGTGGCCTCTTAACCACCATATAAATTCACATTTTTTTAATTTCCCTCTATACAAATACTTAAATTCGTGAGAAAATATAAAAACTTCCATGACCTCCCCTTTTCATAGGTCATGTCTGACGGTAGGTAATTGGCTTTCCCTGCCGTCTTTCTTTTTATCTATCTATATTTATATTCTTATATCTATATTTATTAATTTCTTGAATCTTATATATTAACTAGATACAATTTATCCCAATTTGAAACAAAGGGGATTAATATAGGATGAATAAAATTAATAAGAACAATAATAAACTCAGAAATATCTTTATGCTGGGTATTTTACCTAGCCTTACTCTTATAACAGTTATGTCCGCGGTTATAAGTAGTAACTCTAATATCATTAATAACAAAGATAACAATATGGTGGTTAAAGGAGATCCTATCTCTTATAACTTATCCTTTAACCCATATGGTTTACTTGATAGTGAAGTTTCCTCTACAGAGAAATCATTTGTTACTTCTAGAGTAGTAACCTATCCATTAACTTTTAAATATAAGAAAGCCTATAGTGATGGGTCTAATGAAGTCACTAAAATCAATAAAGGTGGATATATTAAGAACTTTACAGAGATTAAAGGTATTAACTCTATTAGTTATACTGGTACAGGTAGTCTTAGATTAGAGTTAGGTTACTCTACCTCTTATATGGAAGTAACTGATCTTATTATTAATAGTAATGAAGAATATGTTTTATCTAATTCTTATAACTATTTCTCTATTATTAACAGTGAATCCAATACTCCTATAGAAGTAAGTTCATTATCTATTAAGTATTCATGCGTAACTGGCTCTCATAGTGAATCATTTACAAATGGACTCACTTTTAAATATCTTGATGATACCAATTCATTCAGCGCGGTTTTATCCACAAATATCAATAGCAACTCCACTATATTAACAATTCCTGATACTTATTTAGGTCTTAACGTTACTAAGATAGAAGCCAACATATATACATTAAAAAAATTAACTACGGTCAATATTGGAAGATATGTTTCTGATATTGCTACAGGGACATTTGATTACACTGAAGCAATCACAACTATTAATGTAGACTCTAATAACACTTCTTTAACTTCCGTTGGTAACGTTATTTACTCTAAAGACATGACCACCTTAGTGTTTGCTCCAAATAATGTCTTCTTGAACGGCTTATTTGTCCCTGAGAGTGTTACCACGATTAAATCTAGAGCATTCTCTAATTCCGGTATCAGTGTTTTAACAGGTTATATCGTTATTCCTGCTTTTGTTACCACAATTGAAAATTATGGATTTTATAAAACAGGAACCCCATTATTTACTTATCACGCTTCAAAACCAAGCGGTTGGGACAATAGTTTTAGTAGCAACAATAATTTAGAGGTCAATTATTATGGAACCTGGCACCTTGAAAATGATGTCCCAGTAAAGAACTCCTAATCTTACTTATTATTCTTATAACTTAAACCCAAAGTTACACTTAGAACATTTATATTCGTTATTTTTATAATGCTTAATAGGAGAATCACACCACGGACATTTAGATGTTGTCAAAGCATAAGATATCTGTCCTTCTTGTTCTTTCTTATAAGCTTTAAGAATCTTAATGTTCTCTATATGTTCATTAGAGGAAACACTATAGGAAGTCCTCTCTATTGTTTCTTTAATCTTATCTATTTCATTATTAGATAACACTCTTCTAGATGGATAAGAACTAATAAAGAGTAATAGATCATCTAGATTAATAAGATTATCGTTAGAGGTGTTATCTATATAAGGTGCGTTATTCTTAACAAATACAATTAAAGGGATTACTTCATACTTCTTAGATAACACTCTATTAAGGATAACTAGATGTCCTTTATTCTGAGATAAGGGATTAGATATTCTTATTCTTTTATTATTAACTATCTTATACCAAGTCTTAGTTAATCTATCTATCTCTATTCTTCCATAATAGTTTTTAGTTTCGAGGAGGAACACTCCTAAAGGATGAATAAGGATATGATCTATTTGATGAGTCATAGAGGTCTTATCATTTATAAAAGAAATATCATTTAAAACATGGTGATATTCCTTTAAGGATGATAACACCTCTTTTACTTTATCTTCTCCTTTTATTCCTCTAGTTAGTTTTGACATATATTTATTCTTATTAAATTATAGAATAACAATCACTTAAACAAAAAGGTGGGACTTCCTATATGTTTCCACCTTCTATCTAACTGATTTTTATAAGTGAATTATTTATTCTTCTTCTTTATCGCTATATCTTCTTAGCTTAGCTTTGATGATTTCTTTAGCTTCTTCTTCGTGGTTATCAGTTTTGAATTTACGGACTGCCACTACTTTTGGGTTTTCTACATCATAATCATCCACTAAAACGTAGCCAAGTTGAGTAAGTAAACGATATGTACCGTTTCTTTCTGTTACTTTACTACCTGTCGCTAAGGTTTTAATCTTTTCTTTTTCGACGACAAAGTAGATTCTTTTATTTTCTTTCTCTACTTTTTCAACATAGTCTCCATTAACTTCATAGATATCTTTATAGAAGTTAGGTCTTATTTCTTTAACTAACTTATCTTCTTTAATAGTGACAATATCTTTATTATCAATATAACGATATCTTTGTGAACCATCTTTATTAGTCATTGGAGTGCCGTCTTTATTAAACATCTCCTCTATATAAGCTTCATATACGGTATAGGCACTTGAAAGCTTATATTCTCCATATTCTTTATAATATGTTTCATCATGTGCGAGTTCTTTTCCAAACATAATTAGTTTTCCACCTTTTAATTATTATTAAATACCATTGTATGACTTTTAGAGATTAGTTTAAAGATTTTACGAATTTATCTAATCTATGTAACGCATCTATTACATTATCCTTAGAGGTAGCGATATTAACCCTAATAAAGTTATCTCCAATCTCTCCATACTTTTTACCTGGAAGGATGAATAGACCTGTTTCCTCTCTTAGCTTAGCGGCAAAAAGTTCACTTTTAAGTGTAGTTTTAGATATATCAATCCAAAGGAGATAAGTTGCGTCTCCATCGATTAGTTTAAGTTCTTTAATATGTTCTTCTAGATAGGATTTAACAAGTAATCTATTAGATTCTATATATTTATTAACTTCATCTATCCAATCTTCAGAATCTCTATAACAAGCGATAGACGCACTGACGGCGAAAGAGTTAGCTTCTCCAACATCATCTTTATATACTTGTTTCTCTAGATATTCTTTTCTATCTCTATCTTTAATCATGATACAAGCGGTGTGTAACCCCGCTAGTCCAAAGATTTTAGATGGAGAAACTAAAGCGATGGTGTTTCTTTCATCAATATTATTAAAACTAAATATCGCGTTATATTCTTTATTTGGAGATACGATGTCGCAGTGGATCTCATCAGAAATAAGTAAGACATCATATTTCTTACATAATTCTATAACTCTAGATATATCCTCTCTTGACCATATCTTACCTATAGGGTTATGAGGGTTACAAAGAATTAAAGCAGTTGAGTTCTTATAGGATAATTTCTCTTCTAAGTCTTTAAAATCTATCTCATATTTATAGTCTTTATAACTTAGATGAGATTCTAAAACATTTAGTTCATTATTCTTAATACAGTTAAAGAAAGCATTATAGACTGGAGTAAGAAGAATAACGTTATCATTTTTAGAAGGGATATATTTTAAGATGATATCTAAGGCAGCGATAACTCCTGTTACATAGATTAAGTTATCTTTAGTTAAACTTGTATGATGTTTTGTGTTCCAATGTGTTACATAAGCATCATAAAATTCTTCATTTGTGTCGTTATAACCATACACGCCTAATTTAGCAGTGTTCATTATTGCTTCTTTTACTTTAGGCGCGGTTTCAAAATCCATATCCGCGACCCACATTGGAAGTTCATTTTCTTTTACTCTCCACTTAATCTGAGTGGTACCTCTTCGATTAGGGATTTTATCAAAGTTATATTTCATATATATTTACTTTCTTTATTTAAGTTCCACTTTAACTTTACTTACATCGATATATTTAGGATCTAAGATAAGTTCTTTAACCCCTTTGACTCTAATAATCCCGGATGTTGGGTTTTTAATAGAATCAACAACACTAGTGATATCCGCGTCGATATTAGAGGAATATTCTAAGATGAGATCACTATCGATTATTTCAGAGTTAACTAGTTTAACGTTCTCCATATAGCAGAGACCTTGATGAGAGATAATCTTACAGTTAACAAGGGTTACATCTTTAGAGTTCCAACCTAAATATTCTCCATTTATAAGTGTATTTTCAATTAAGACATTCTCACAGTTCCAGATTGCATCTTTAGAGTTAAGAACACTATTACGGATAATAATATTCTTTCCTCCATCAAAGGCGTAGTTTCCATCTAAATAGAGGTTATTAATTTCTATATCTTCACTGTTAAAACCAAAGTAATCACCTTTAGCCTTAATGTTATTTAGTTTAATCTTCTTACATTTCCATAACGTTTCATCCGCGTGATGAAGAGTTACATTAGTAAGTTTTATATTTGTACTTCTTCTAAAGGTTTTAGGCGCGTGTATAACAGAATCTATAATATCGATATTAGAGGTATACCAAATACCACTTCTTGCCATCTCTTCAAGAATTAACCTATTCCCTTTAATATTCTTAGAATACCAAAGGGGATATTTATAGGAGAAAGTTACTTCTTCTAAATATATATTCGAAGATTCTTTTAAAGGAGATTCTCCTTCTATAAATCTAGTGTTATATATTTCTAGTTCATTTGAGGAAAATAGTGATCTTTCTTCGTTATAGACTTTATTTTTAATTACTTCCATTAATATTACTTTCTTTTATTTATTGTTATTAAAGGTATTCACTTTATTTTCCATGAATGTTTTAACATCTAGATTCTCGGAGTTATATAAGTCTTTATTAGATTCAGAGACACTGAAGGAGACATAGCTTCCCCCAATACCATTAGATATTTTTACTTCATCTTTATAGTTAGTGTTTGAGTAGTTAAAGTATTCACTAAATTTAGAAATATTCATCCAACCCGCTTCTATGATTTCACTTATTCTAGTTAGATATCTACTTCTCATATCAGTCGCATTCGTGGAGAATAAAGTCTTATTAAATAAATTAGAATCATTTCCATGCGCATAACCTGTATTTTTATCGAATGGTTTTGTGAGCGCTCCATGGTTACCAGTTGGGTTATTTCCGTCTCCACCAGTAGAACCAAGGACTCGATCTAAATCAGTTGGGATAAAGATCGCTTTATGAGTGTCACCTGTAAAATAAACATAAGCGTTATTATAGTTACCTCTTAAGTCATCTGGATCACCTAGTAGATAAGATAAAGCGCAGAAAGATACATAGGAATCTAAGTCACTATAAGTATCCATAAATGTAAGGCTATCCGCGCCTCTAGTATTCCCTAAAGTATTGATGAAATTTTTTAAATCCGCGTGATTTGTTGTGGTTTTATTAGTCTTAATCGAATAAACATATTTAGCTTCATCATACTTATTATTTCTTAAAGTTAAGTAATCTAAACCAATCTTAGAAAGACTATCAGGATTAAAGTTAGCAGGACCCATTGAGGTGTAACTTAGTTTATAAAGGTCTCCATTTCTACTATCTTTAATAATATTTCTTTTAATAAAACTCTTATCGATGTTTTCCACCGCTAAATAGACACCTAAGTTATATTCTTTATTATCGAGTTTAATATTGAAGTTTACTGGGTTAGTAGAGGCCGCTAAAGAACCATTTTGGCGATACATGTTAGAGGCATAATGTTCTCTAATATAAGTCGTCTCTAAGTTTCTATTAAATCTAAAGTTAATCTTAGATGTACCAAAGAACTTTCTATCTTGTCTAAAGGTATAAGCTTCTTCATTAAACCATTTAGCCTTAGTTAAGGTATATTCATCATCAAATGTCTCTTCAAATGATAACTTCCAGTGTTCTAGATTAAAGATATGGTCATCATCATAGATTTCTGTTCTAGATGTATTACCTTTTTGTCTAATTCCCACTTGTCTAAAATGGAAATGCATATCATCAAAATAAAGATCTAAATCAATAGGGCGATATGATTCGGTGTTTTTCATTTCGTAGTCTTTTTGTAAGGCTTCTTTAGTTTTATTAGACATATCTAGGACCACTTTTACGTGTTTAGTGTAATCAAAGAAATCTAATAAACCTTGCTGATAATCAGTTTGGAACACTCCATTCTTTTTACCTTTAACACTAGTGAGGAGCTTATTATATTCTTCAGTTAAGTCTTTATTAGTGGTACTAGTGAATTCAACATAGTCTCCATACTTATTTATAGCGAGTTGATTAGACTTTAGGTTATTAGAATTTAGCCCAAAGTCCATATAAGTGTCATTAGGAGCCTCTCCCTCTCCAAAAGATGTTTCAGTATTAGAGGTAGAATTATCACTTATATTTATAGAGTCATTATCCTTACTAGAATTTGGAAGAGGATTAAAGAAACCACACCCACTAAGTAGGAGAGGTAAAGTTAATATAATTAAAGTGTTTTTCGTTTTCATCGCCCATAAATGATATATTTAAATTTACTAATATTCAATTTATTCGCATCAAATTAATAAATGTTATTTATAAAAACATAAGGATATATCTAACTTTTCTTTTAACTCTTGTTTAAATATTTATCGTTGCTATAATGGTTTTAGTTTCGTTTTTGGCAAACCCGAAGTAATTCGGCGACGCAAAGCTATAGGGTCCATACGTATGGATAGCCAGTTGCAATTAGCTTTTATTTCGGTGTTACCATAAACAAAACGTAGCATCGATTTTTATTTATTTAGGCTTAGAAAATGGAAAGAAAAAGAAGATTTAGAATCCCAATTTATGTTAAGACTATATTCTTAATTGTCTTTTTAGCTTCTTTAGTGGTCATCACTGCGATGTCTTATTTCTCTATTGTCTTAGATAAAAATAACTATAATAGCTTTACTTCCACAGCGACAAGACTCTCGGAAACAACATCCGAAGTCATTAATAAAGATGATGTTAAATATTTAAAAGATAAAATCGCTCCGATATTTGAAGCAAGTGATCCTAAACCAACCTCTGAAGAATGGGGCAGTGATGATTGGAACGCTTATATTGCTCAATTTGAATTTCTTTATGAAGATCCAATTTTTATTAGAACTAAAAAAATCTTAACGAAGATGGGTACTGCTAACGAAGTAGAATGCGTCTATCTCTGTTATGTTGACCCTACTTATGAATTATTTATTTACCTCTGCGATGGCGCGGAAGAAGATGCATGCCCTCCAGGCTGTATCGATGAACTTTATGATGTTAATAAAAGAGTCTTAGATGATCCGACAATTGGTTTCCCTCCATATGTTACAAATACTGAAGAATATGGTTATTTAGTCACAAGTGGCACTCCTATTTATTATGGAGAAGGGGATGCAAAAGAAGTAATCGGATACGCTACAGTAGATGTTTCGATGAACTTAATTCGTGATGAACAAGCTAAACTCATCACTAATATGTTTATCTTCCTTTTAGGTATCACCGCAGTAATCTCTGTTATCGGTATTGTTGCAGTGCATTTCTTATTTAATAAACCAATTAAGAAACTAACCACAGCAATCAAGTCATATGATAAGGAAAACCAAGAGAAGACTCATCGTGTCTTTAATAACTTAAATATCAATACCCGTGATGAAGTTGAAGACTTTGCTATCGCTTTAAAGAAGATGGAAAACGATATCAATGATAGAATGTACGAACTTGTTCGTATGAATAAAGAACTAAGCAACGCCCAAAAAGAAACGAAAAAGATGTCTGAACTCGCGAATAGAGATGGATTAACTGGTGTTCAAAATAAGATTGCTTATAACTCGGAAGTAGAAAAGATCAATAAAGCTATCTCTATTAACGTTCAAGAACCATTTGGTATAGCCATGATTGACCTTAACTATTTAAAACTCACTAACGACGAGCAAGGTCATGATGCTGGTGATGAATCATTAATTAAACTTGCTAATATCATTTGTGAAACATTTAAGCATTCTCCTGTTTATCGTATTGGTGGAGATGAATTCGTAGTTATCTTAAGAAAGAGCGACTATATGAGAGCGTCTATCCTCCTTAATAACTTCAATAACCAAATTGATGAAGTAGTGAATAATATGAATCTTAAAAAATCGGAAAGAATAAGCGCGGCAATTGGATATAGTACTTATTCTAAAGATAACGATAAATCAGTTGATGATGTCTTTAAGCGCGCTGATAAACTCATGTATGAACGTAAACATCAGATGAAAGAAAAGAAAGAATAATGTACTTAGTAATAAAGGACTAAGTTATATTAGAGATCCATCACTAGTCACTTGGTGGTGGATTTTCTTTTATTAATTCTCATCTAATCGTTATTATTTTTTCGATTTATTTTGACCAATATAATAACTTTATATAATAATTATTAATAATTATGAAAAAGAGTGAGACATTTAACGTTAAAAAAAGAATCCCTCATATGATTGTTTTTGGGACGATTTCTTTACTCTTAAATATCTTTATTCTTGTTAACGCTGGAATGGATGGATCTAAATCCGGTAACTTCTCTGATTTAATATCCACCTTTATTTCCATGATCATCAATAGTGGAGCGGATGTCGATACCCCTAAAGTAGATGTAAATAAAATAACATTATCTTATCCAAATACCGGGGTTAATGTTCGTCCTGGTTATAATCAAAACGAAGTACCATTAGGAGGCACTAAATTATTAACCGCCTCTATTGAACCATCTAACGCGACTAATAAAGGTGTTATCTTCACCTCTAATAGTGATAAAGTTAAAATCTCCCAGCAAGGTTTAAATGCCTATGTTGAAATTACTGAAATAGGTACAGATTATGTAATTACCGCGACTAGCCAATCTAATAAAGAAGTTAAAGCCTCTTACACCTTTAACTGCGTTGACCTTAAAGCCCCATATAGTTTTGATATCGAAGAGAAAGATATCACAATTTACCAGGGTTTAACTTATCCACTTGATATTAAAAACACCACTGAAGGAGTGGGCTATAAAATCGTTGGAGATCGTTACTACAATAATTATCTACTCGAGCTAGATTCAAATGATGACACGATTGTGTCCACTCACGATAACTTAGTGCTTAAAGCTGAAGCAGTGGGATCTACCGTAGTTAAAGTCCTTAACAAAGAAAGTAACGCTTTTGTTAACTTAAATGTGGAAGTTCTTCCTAATCCAAATCCAATTGTTCCAGTAACTGATTCCTGGAATATTGTTACATCTGAAGCAGTCGCCTATATTGGAGACGTTGATTATGATGGACCATCTTATGGTGAAGAAGGTTTACATCACACTAAACTAGATATTGATTGGGGAAGTAATCCTCCTAGTGATAAAGGTTTAATCTATACTTCATCTAACCCATTAATCGCGATGGTGGATAATGAAGGTAATGTAAGAGGATACCGTAATACTGGTGTTGCTAAAATAAGAGCGACATCCACATTTGACCCGACTATCTATAAGGAAATTGATATTGAAGTTAAGAAAGTTGATGTTACTGAAATTACTTTAGCGTCCTCTAAAGATGAACTAGAACACGGCTCCTTCCTTTCAATTGGCGTTAGCGTTGAACCAATTAACGCATCTGATAAATCTTTTAAAGTGGAAACATCTAGTTCGGAAATCTTAGAAATAGCGAATAACGGAACATCGATTAGAATATACGGCAATAAAAGTGGATTTGCTTCAATTACTTTAAGATCTAATTCAAACCCAGAAGTAAGTGTTTCTCGTAGCTTTACCGTTACCCCTAAAGGAATTATTAATGACGATAATAAAGATGACGTCTTTGCTTTCTTTAGAAAGTCTATTGGACATTTCCTATTATTCTTAGTCTCTGGTTTATTTACCACCTTAGCGATTTATTATCTCTTCTTCTTTGATAAAACGAGTAAAAAATGGCTAACTTATGTAGCCTCTATTTTAACTGGATTTATCGTCGCAGGTGTCTCTGAACTTATTCAACTTGTGACACCTGGAAGAAGTGGTTTATGGGAAGACGTTGGAATTGATACACTAGGCTTCTTCTTTGGTGCGTTATTTATCTTCTTATTCTATTTAATTTATAACAAGATAAAGTCACTCCGTGAAAAGAAAAAGGACTAAGAAGTCCCTTATTTCTTTGATTTTGGTTTATTAGAGGTGGTTTTCTTTCCTGAAGAGGAACCGCCTCCTTTTTTAATCTCTTTAGAAGCGTAATTAATTACTTTTTTAATTGGTTTAACTGAGGATTTACCACCTTTTCCTCCCTTACCACCTTTAGAGGATTTCGCAAGGATGATAATTACTACAATTATGATAGCGAGAACTATAGCGCCGATAATAATAGCGATAACCGGGTTAGATTTCATAAACTCAATTAGATCATTAAATATATTAGTGTTACTACTTGGTTTTTCACTTGGTTGAGTTTTACCTACATTAAGTTCATCTTTAGTAGGATCTACCGCGAGGTCTTGTTTAGTGCCCCATATATATTCAACCCATTCTGGGAAATCGATAAATGGGTTTCTATTATTGGTGAAGTTTTTATAAAGAAGATTGTTGCGGTGGATTTCATATTCATCTACTGGATCACTTCTATGCCATTCAAGTAAGTCATCTAAGATACCCATCGCAAATGGAGTGTCTTTCGTGGATGTTCCTGAATCAGTTACTCCCCAAGTGATATTTTTAATAGTGAGGTTAGGATTATTCGCATCAATATTATTATCGGTACCGGAGATATTATTATATCTAGCCGCCATATAGAAGATGGCTCTAGCGATATCACCTTTATCATCATCTTGAGGTTCAAAGACAGTTCCACTTCCTAAGGTTTTAGATGTACCTAGATAGTTTCCAACTGAATATTTAATTTTAGAGTTACAGTCTGTATAGGATTTAGATTTATCAACGTAACCATAAGCGTTATTACCGTGGATGTTATTGGTGTAACCATCTGCGGCCCAAAGGTGCATTAAATCTCCTCTAGCTCCTCCAGTAGTTTCTAATACTTCATCAAAGCCTCTCGATTTAGGCCAGATATGTTCACGGTTAATACCGTTTTCTCCTTGAGTGTGATTACCAAAAGCTTTAGTTGGGTTACCATGTTCTTTAACATAATTACGACTTACATATAAAGAGTGAACATATGGGTTATCGTTATTGTTACTTCCATATTTATAGTTAGTGATTGTGTTAGTAGCACTGTTATAGGTTCCTTCTCCGACATCTTTAGCAGGGGAGTTTTCCCAGTCTCTATCACTAATCGCATATATATTCCAAATGGCGTTACCGGAATCATAGGAATAATACTTTTGTCCGTTTGAGAGAATTGGTTTTAGATTTTTAAGTAAGTTTTCTTTATTTTTCTCAGAATCCTTTAAAGAATTGAGGTTTGAATAATAAGATCTAACTTCTTCTTCAGTTGAGTCATTTAAATCAATAGTAGTCGGAAGCGAATTAGTATCATAAGCGTGAGTTCCTATAGGTTTTTTAAAGGAAATACTAGCGATAGCGCTGAGTGATAAAGCGCATAAAGTTGAACTTAATAAAATGATGTTAAGAACTTTATTTTTCATTTCTTATTATTTCCTTTCATTAAATAGATATAGGCTCCCGTAATTGTGATACCAACGACAGCGACAATAACAATAATTGATAAAGAAGTATCGTTATCCGCATAAGTTATTAAAGATGCTTTCTCTTTTTTAAGAACTAATCTAGTCTCTTCTTTAGTATGATTATTCTCACCTTTATAGGCTGAAATAACCCCAATAGAGGAGACACTTATTAGTAAGGTTAAGAGAGTAAATATCTTTCTAAACTTCATAAACTACAAATATGATATAGAAATAACCCCTAAAATTCATCATAAATTTATTTCTTTTCATGTGTGTAGCGATAATATGGCCACTTAGAGAAATATTATAAGGAAAATTCAAAGTAAGTAAGTTTACAAAAAAACTATAAATATTTTATTAGTTTTACTTTAGAAATAGTCTTATATCCGTTATACTTTGAAGTAACTTGAGGGGAAAAGTTTATGGTTATTAATAAAAAACAACCTGAACCAAAAAAAGAAGAAAAGAAGAAACACTACTGGTGGAAATACCTTCTTTGTATTTTAAGTGGTTTTATTTTATGTATTGGCACCATCGCTGGTGGACTAGTTATCGCTACTAGTGTTGTTAAAACAGGCGATTTAATTAAGATGACTGGTAATAAACCAGAAGATGTTTTAACTGAAGAATATTCAAATCAATCTTTATTCCAACTCATCACATCCTTAGCCTCTGGCCAAGTCTCTTTTGATTCCTTAGATGGTATTGCTAAACTTACCCCAATGGTCGATACCCTTTTAGCTTCGATTAACGACACAATTGAAGAAAACTTACACTTTAGATTTGATGAAGAAGCATTTAAGAATTTGAAATACGATGAAATTCCTCAATTTATCTTCGATGCTATCTTTGATAATGTCACTATCGCTAAGATGGTCGGAGTTAGTGAAGATAGTTCTAAGATTATGAAGTATTTCTTACTCAGACAAAATCCAGATGGTAGTTTTGACTTCGATCATCCTTATACTATCCGTGAATTTACTCAAGAAGGATTTGTCGATAACCTTCTAAGCGGTGCAAAACTTGGTGACTTATTTGATACATCTGACTCTAAAGTAATGGAAGCTTTAGGGGATTTAACTCTTTCTGATTTAGAAAACCAAGATAAAATCATGGAGAAACTTGAGTCATTAAAAATTAGTGACATCATGTCGGAAGAAGATATTAACGCTAACCCATTATTAACTGCTTTAGCGAATAAAACTATCGGTGACTTAAAAGATCCTGACACAATCAAAAACTTAAAAATTAGTGATCTTCTATCCGCGGAAGATATTGCAGGTAGTAAGTTACTTCAAGCATTGCAAGATAAAACGATTGATGATTTAACTAAACAAGAGACTGTTGAAAGTATTAAACTCTCCGATATTTTAGATACATCAACCTCTCCAATCTTAACTGCTTTAGCAAATAAAACTATTGGTGACTTAAAAGATCCTAACACAATCAAAAACCTTAAGATTGAAGAATTATTCAGCGCAGAAGATTTAGCAGGTTCTAAACTTCTTACCGCGCTTAAAGATAAGACTATCGATGACTTAACTAAACAAGAAACCATCAATAACTTAAAGCTTAATCAGATTTTATCTGATGAAGATATCGCTGGTTCAACTTTACTTTCTTCCCTCGCCGATAAAACAATCTCTGAACTCGCTGACGATGGTACAATTAATAACTTAACTATTTTAGAGTTATTCGGTGAAGATGCGGTTAACGCTTCTCGTTTATTAACCGCGATTAAAGATAATACTTTCGCTGATTTAAAAGATGACGCGACTATTAAAGCTTTAACTCTTTACGATATCTTTGGTGATGACGTTAACGATTCTCCAATTATGAAAGCTTTAAAAGATAACACAATTGATTCATTAACTGATCCTGCGACAATCGAAGGGCTTAAGATTTCTGAATTATTCTCACAAGATGATATTGATGGTTCAACCTTATTGACTGCGTTAGCTAATAAAACTATCGCTGACTTAAAAGATGATGATACAATCCGCGCTTTAACTCTTTATGATTTCTTTGGGGATGATGTTAATAACTCTCCAATTCTTAAAGCCTTAAAAGATAACTCAATTTCTTCATTAACTGATCCTGCTACTATTGAAGGATTAACAATTTCTCAATTATTTAACGCTGATGAAATTGCAGGTTCTAATTTATTAACTGCTTTAAAAGACTTCACAGTTGCAGACTTAAAAGATGATAACACGATTAAATCTCTTGGACTTGACGCTATCTTTAGTGCGTCTGATATCGCTTCTTCAAAAGTCTTAACTGCTTTATATAATGCTGGAGCTACTTTAGGTAACATTCATACCGCTATTGATGATTTAGAGCTTCAAGATGTTATTGATTTAGGTTCTTCTCCATCTCAAGTAATGATTACCTTATCTACAGTTAAAATTTCTGAATTAGGAAATAAAATTAACACCTTATCATTCCAAGATGTTATTGAAGCGCCTGGTGCCTCTGCTCCTCAAATCGTTAAAACTTTATATAACGAAAATGTCTTAATTAGTAACATCACAACTAGATTATCTTCCTTAACTCTTGGAGATGTCTTCTCCACAGATGATTTAAACGATAACTTTGTTTTAAAACATATTCCATCTACCACTAATATCAATGACTTAGGTACTGCGGTCAATAATCTTAAGATTGTTGAAGTATTCGAAAATGATATTTATAAACATGATGGTACTGGAGCGCTTATTGAACCATTAGAATATGAAAACGTCATGTGGAAATACCTTTTACATGAATCTGATGAAGATTTAGATGATCCAGTTGTTAAAGGTAATAACTACAAAATCGCAAGTGACATGGGTCAAATGATTCAAAATATGCAAGATAATGTTCAACGCGCAACAATCCGTGAACTTGTCAATGATGAACTCATTACTCTTAATCCAGCTTATTTAGCAAATTTAAATGAAAGATTAAAAGTATCAAGAGAAGTTCCTCCATTTGGAGTTCAAACTATTTATCTTGATCAAGGCACTCCATACGAAGGTTTATTATTAGGGGATTATACAATTACAGGACTACTTGATTTATTAGCCTCGATAGCGGCTTAGAAAAGAACTAAATGCTTAAGTGCGATAAATGTGGCTTTGAAAATAAAGATAATGCAACATTCTGCATTAACTGCGGAGAACGTTTTGATGGTGTTTCATTATGCCCTTACTGCCATAAAGAAATACAAAATACAGATAGGAAATGCCCTCATTGTAATAAATCACTAGGGAAAGAATCACTTGATCCCCTTAATGAAGAAGAGGATAGAAGAAAGACTAGAAGAGAAAAAATAAATCCTATTTTTGAACGTATATTTATTATTGCTGGGATAGTTTTATTCGCTTTATCTTTCGGCTTAGTATTCGTGAATTTTTATTCAATTGGTGATGATAAATTTAATATTATCACCCTCTTATTCTATAACTGGAGCACACCTAATAATGGAGCAGAAACAATTGGTTTTGTTCACCATATTTTAGTAGCGGCTTTCTTAGCCATTAACTGGATTTTCACCTATATAGTTGCCTCAATTGGAATAAAACGTTCCGTTAAAGAGCTTAAAAAAGAGGCTCCATTTACTTATCAAGGAGCGAAGTTTATTGGCTTTATTTTATTAAGTAATTTATTCACTTTATTTGTTACTATGTCTAACGCAAAATTTATTGATAACTTTAACGCTTATGTAGTCCTTGATGGTTCATATATTTCCGTGTTATCTAATCTCTTTCTTTATGTAGCAATAGCGATGATTTATCGAACTTATTATTCCTTTAGAAAAGGAAGATTCTCAAGATTAATTGAAAAAGTATTATTCTCATTCTTTATTTATGGCTTTGCTTTATTAGTGCTATTCTTAGCTTTTCCAAGTGTACTTACTTTTAAAGAAAATGGGGGTGGAAATGTTAGTATTTTTAGCGCAATTTCTTCATTCTCCTATTTAGAAGATTATTTAGTTAATGTTAGCGTAGACACTAGTAGAGCGTCTTTCATCCTTGAAATTGTTTCTTTCGCCTTTATTTTTGTTGGATTACTCTTATTTATGACATTAGGATTTATATTCCTTCAATTCTATTTTGGAAAGATTGAAGAACAAAAGTCATTTAAGATCCCATTCTTCTCTGCATCTATCTTCGTTTCAATATTTATCTTAATCGGATTTATATGTCACTTAGTTTCTATTTATACATCTCCATATATTGATTTATTTAAGTTTGTCTTCCCTCTTTCAATCGTAATGGCAGTTTTCCCACTTGCTTTAATCGTCTTTGCCCTTGTTCCTTCTTTAATTCTAACGAGAAGAAATATCCTAATTGATAAGCTACTTAACAAAAATAAAGAAAATTAACATTTTATTTTATAAATAAGTTAAAAAGTATATAATCGTTTTGCTATGGAAGAGAAAATTAAGGTTTTGGTTAACAATAAAAAAGCCTTCTATGATTATTTCTTAGAAGATTTTTTAGAATGCGGAATCGAACTTAAAGGCTCAGAAATCAAGTCAATTCGTAAAAATGGTGCCTCCTTACATGATTCTTATATCGTTATCCGTAACGGAGAAGCCTATATCTTAAATATGCATATCACCCCATATGAACATGGAAATATTTTTAATCATGAACCTGATCGAACTAGAAAGCTTTTAATGCATAAAAAAGAAATTTCTAAATTCTTCCGTAAAGCTAAAGAACAAGCAATGACTATTGTTCCTACTAAAGTATATTTAAAACGCGGTAAAGCTAAGATTGAAATTGCTTTAGCCAAAGGTAAAAAGAAATACGATAAACGCGATGTAGAAAAAACTAAAGAAGATAAAAGAACAATCGATAAAGCTCTTAAAAGTGGAGGTAGATATCAATGAATAAAGCGGAAATGAAACAATATCTTTTAGATCATGAATACTCTACTTACGAAAGAGACTCTTATGATAAGTTTTTAAAAAGCGAAAAATTTAATTACGATATTAAGTCCATTCATATTACCGGGACAAACGGTAAGGGAAGTGTCGCTAATTACTTATATAACATCTATCTAAAAGCAGGCTACAAAGTAGGATTATTTAATTCCCCATATCTTAATGATGTCACGGAAATGATTAAGATAAATGGTAGAAATATCACTGATGAAGAGTACTTAGAAATCTTTAATGATTATCTTAAGAAATTTGAAAAATATGGGCTTTCTGCATTTGAAATTGAAACATTTATCGCTTTTACTTACTTCAAAAAGATGGGAGTAGATATCTCAATTATTGAAGTTGGTATGGGTGGATATATCGACGCCACAAATGTCATCACTCCAATTTTAAGTATCATTACTTCTGTATCACTTGAACATACATCATATTTAGGTCATTCAGTTTCTGAAATCGCTGAAAATAAAGCGGGTATTATTAAAGATGAAGTCCCTTCTTTAGTGGGTAAACTTGAAGACACGGCAATGTTTGCGATTAGAGAACATTGTAAAGAATATGAATCGCCACTACATATCGTTGATGATTATCATCATGAACGAATTGAAAATGACGAAGTAATCTTTGATTACCTCCCATATTTAAATGTTAAACTTCACACTAGATCACTTTATCAATGTAAGAACGCGAGTATCGCTATTGAAGCCACGAGTATTGTTAAAGATATTATTCCTGTCACTGAAGAAAATATTAGAGATGGATTATATAGCGCACCTTTAGAATGTAGATTTGAATTTGTTAAAGATAATCTTATTCTTGATGGAGCGCATAACCCAGAAGCTATGCTTTCTTTAACTGATACTTTAGATAAAACTATTACTAAACCAATTCACGTTTTATTCGCTGTCTTTAGAGATAAAAACGTCGATTCAATGTTAAACATTCTTTCTAAATCAGTTCATGATGTTACTTTAACCACATTTGATCATAAAAGAGCCAGAACTGAAGAAGAATTCTTCCTTTATTTAGGAGACTATAACTTTAAAGCGGATTATAAAACCGCGCTTAAAGAAATGATGGAAGAATATAAAGATGACATTATTTTAGTTACTGGTTCATTAGCCTTTGTAGGAGTTATTCGAAAATACTTAAATGAGAATTAAGTTAGATTTAGTTCAAAAGATTTCTTTAGCGGGAATATTACTTGCCCTAGTAATTATTTTTACTAGATTTTTATCACTCCAAAATATTCCAGTTATTCCTTTTGTTAGAATCTCACTTGGTCCTGCTTTAATTATTTTTTCCTCCATCTTACTTGGCCCATTCTTTGGAGCAATTATTGGAGGTTTAAGCGATATACTAGGAATTGTTTTAGTTCCTAATGCTTTAGGCTATGGAATTAACCCGTGGTTTACCGCGGTTTACGCCCTTCTTGGAATTATCCCAGGATTACTAATTTATCTATTCGAAAAAGTTAATTCTGATAAGGTCTTAAAAATCTCATTGGTGGCATTTGTTAGTGCTTTATTTATCTTTACGACGGTATTTTTACTCCTTAATAATGACATCACTTTATTCGGTAAAAACTATGTCTTTGAAACATGGCATAGAGTCTTAATTATTGTTTTAGCGTTTAACTTCAGCGTGGGTACAGTTATCGGTATCCATTTCTTAGATATTTATTTCAAACATCGTAATCAAAATGGAGGTCATTTCTTTTCCATTTATAAAGTGACAATCATTTCTATTATCGATGAATTTTTAGTCTTATTAATCCTTAACTCAATTGTTAAAGCATATTTCTTTGAAACAGACTTCTTAGTGATATTTTTCTCACAATGTATCGTCTTTTTCATCAATATTATGCTTGATGCTTTTGTAGTTACAAACTTACTGAACTTAATGAAAAAAGTAATCAAAGAAAGAAAGAGGGATAAATTCGATGAGTGAAGAAAATAAAGAACTTGAAGAACGTCCTACTAAAGACTTAAAAGTGGATGAATCATTACTAAGTGAAGAAGATAAAGAAGAGCTTCATAAAAGATCATTTCCTCTTGGCCTATTAATTACAATGGGTGTAGTTGTGCTTTTAATGATTGCTTGTATTATCGTAATTCTTAACATTAAATAAATTTAAATGCTATAATTTATCAAACTTACAAAGGAGAGAATGTTTATGGGAAATATACCACACGCAAATATATCTTGGGATGAATACTTTATGGGTATGGCTATTTTATCTAGCCAAAGAAGTAAAGATCCTAACACCAAAGTAGGTGCTTGTATTGTTGATAAAGACCATAAAGTTGTCTCCAATGGTTATAATGGTATGCCAACTGGTATTGATGAATCTAAAATCTCTTGGAATAAAGGCGAAGGTTTAGATTCTAAATATCTTTATGTTTGTCACGCTGAACTTAACGCTATTTTAAATACTAGAGATGGCTCTCAGCTTAAAGGCTGCACTCTCTATGTTACCTTATTCCCATGCAATAACTGTGCTAAAGCGGTTATTCAATCCGGTATTGCTGAAATCGTATATCTAGATAATAAATACGCTGAACAAACTGATTTTAAAGCTAGTGCCTTAATGCTTGAACTTGCCGGAGTTAAAGTTAGAAAATACGAAGGTAGAGTCCCTTCCTTAAATTATTAAAAAATATGAACCTTATCGAAGTAAAAGATCTTAGTTTTTATTATGAGAATGAGAAATATGTTCTTGATAAGGTTTCATTTGTAATCGAAAGCGGTAAATACTATTCCATCATTGGCCATAATGGCTCTGGTAAATCAACTTTAGCTAAGCTACTTATGGGTTTACTTGTTAAAAAAGAAGGAAGTATATCCGCTTTTAATTTGGCTTATAATAGACAAAATATTGAAGAAATCAGAAGTCATATTGGTATCGTTTTCCAAAACCCAGATAATCAGTTTATCGGTTCAACTGTTCAAGATGATATTGCTTTTGGTTTAGAAAATAGAAGAGTCCCTCACGA
Organism: uncultured Erysipelotrichaceae bacterium; assembly: GCA_902787955.1. Classification (GTDB taxonomy): domain Bacteria; phylum Bacillota_I; class Bacilli_A; order RFN20; family CAG-826; genus Fiminaster. The sequence continues at coordinate 137,972 of CADAIJ010000007.1, read as the reverse complement.
AGAGATGAACGATATTATTTTAAAGTTCACAAAAGAAGTAGGGATGGAAGACTATTTAGAAAAAGAGCCAGAGATGCTTTCCGGTGGCCAAAAACAAAGAGTGGCAATCGCTGGTGTTCTTGCCCTTAACCCTGATGTTATTATCTTTGATGAAGCAACTTCTATGCTTGATCCAGTTGGAAGAAAAGATATCCATGATACGATTGTTAAGCTTAGAGAAAAGAATCCAAATTTAACTTTAATTTCTATTACTCATGATATTGAAGAAGCTTTCCAAAGTGACGAGATTATTGTTTTAGAACATGGAAAGATTTTCGCTAAAGGAAAACCTGAAGAAATTTTAGAAAAAGCCTCAGATCTCAAGCGAATTGGACTAAATGTCCCATTTTTATACGAAGTTAAAGAAGAACTTAATAAACGTGGAATTAAAGTAAATGAATATAAAGACATTCAAAGGATGGTTGATGAAATATGCAAATAAAGTTCCTTGATGTCTCTTATACATATTCTCCTAAAACGCCTTATGAATTTAATGCTCTTAAGGATGTTAACCTTGATATTAAAGAAGGTTCTTTTACGGGTATCGTTGGTAAAACCGGATGCGGTAAATCAACCTTAATTCAACATTTAAATGGTTTACTTATTCCTACTAGTGGTGAAGTTAATGTCGATACATATGTTTTAACCACGAATAAGAAAAGAAGAACTAAAAAACTTAAAGATTTACGTAAAAAAGTTGGAGTGGTTTTCCAATTCTCTGAAAATCAGCTTTTCGAAGAAACTATCTTGAAAGATGTTATGTTTGGCCCACTTAATTTTGGCGCTAAAGCTGAAGATGCTAGAAAAATATCAATTGAATGCTTAAAGAAAGTTGGCATTCCAGAATCATATTTTGAAAAATCTCCATTTGAATTATCTGGTGGAGAAAAACGTAGAGTGGCTATTGCTGGTATTTTAGCAATGTCTCCTGATGTTTTAGTTCTTGATGAACCTACCGCTGGGCTTGACCCAACTGGCACTAAAGAAATCATGAATTTATTTAAAACAATTAATGAAGAAGGTAAGACTGTTATCTTTGTTACTCATGATATGTCTTTAGTCTTAGAATACGCTACTAACGTTATTGTGATGAAAGATAAAGAAATCGTAAAAGAGGCGACTCCTGCAGAGTTATTTATCGAAAATCAAGAAGAATATAATCTTGAAACACCTCAAATTTCTTTACTTGCAAAAGCCTTAATCGATAAAGGTTTAAAGCTAGATTTAACAAAAGTAAAAGATATATCTTCCCTCGTGGATGAAATAGTAAAAGGAAGAGCAAAATAATGGCAAGATTATCGATTGGTCGTTATGTTGCTTATGATACTTTCATTCATAGGCTAGATCCTAGAAATAAGATTCTTGCTCTTATCCTTTTAATGGTGGCTATCTTTTTCCAATTCTCTACTTATGAAGTTACTTTTATCGTTGATGGAATATTAGCCTTATTTATCTTTGGTTTAATGATTGTTTCCAAGATTAGATTTAAAGACTTTATTAAATCATTATCCGCACTTTGGTTCATGATTCTTCTATTACTAATCATTAATATCTTTATTCCTGGCCCAAATAAAGAAGCTTATGGAGTGGCGTGGACAATGTGGAATTATGATGTTTATTGGGCATCTATTTTCCAAAGTATCAAGATCACTATTCGTTTAATCTTAATGATTTCATTAACTTTAATTCTTACTCAAACCACTAAACCACTTGATTTAACATTTGCGTTTGAATGGTTTTTAGCCCCTCTTAAGCTCTTTAAATTCCCAACTCATGTTGTAGCGATGACTCTTTCAATCGCACTTAGATTTATTCCAACAATCTTAGATGAAACTCATCGTATTATGAACGCACAGACAAGTAGGGGTGTTGATTTTAAACATGGTAAATTTGTTGAAAAGATGCACGCTATCGTATCTTTAATTGTCCCATTATTTGTTTCTGCTTTTGAAAGAAGTGATGAACTTGCTGATGCTATGGAAGCTAGAGGCTATAATCCAAAAGGAAAAAGAACTAGATTCCGTAAGCCAAAATGGTCATTTAAAGATAGTGTTTCTTTACTTTATGTTAGTGCAATTACCGCAGGTGTGGTCGTGGTTTCAGTATTAAATTTAGCCATAACAAGTGACCTCTTTTTCGCTTTTTCTCTTTTAGTTGAGTTTGCAATATTTATTATATTTGTTTTAATTGGAATCTTTTATACTACCTTTAGGAGGAAAGTATGAGATATATCGGAATCGTATCTTATGATGGCACTAATTTTGTAGGTTGGCAGATTCAACCAAACGGAAGAAGTGTTCAAGAAGAAATTGAGAAAGTAATTTCCCAAATTTTAAATACACCAACACGTATCCATGGTTCTGGAAGAACTGACGCTGGTGTCCATGCGATTGCCCAAGTATTCCATTTTGATGTTGAATCTTCAATCGTTGATCTTAATAAATTCCGTTATAGTGTGAACCGTTTGCTTCCTAACGATATTCACGTTAAAGCCTTCTCAATTGTAGAAGACAATTTCCACGCTAGATACGATGTTGTGGATAAAACATATTTATACACGCTTAACATGGGCGAATATGATATCTTTAACCGTCATATTATCACCCAATTTATGAGACCTCTTGATGTTAATAAAATTAAAGAATGCGCTCAACTTTTTATTGGAAAGCATAATTTTAAAAATTTCACTACTAAAGAAGAAGATAAAAACGACTTTGAAAGAACAATCTTTGAATTTAACGTTGATCAAGTAGATGAAGGTTTAGTTTTCCAAATAACGGGATCCGGCTTCATGAGATATATGGTTAGATTAATTGTTGGCACATTAGTGGAAGTCGGATTAGGAAAACTTGATAAAGAAGATATTGAAGATTTATTAACTAGAGAAGATCGTTCAGTTACTCCATATAAAGCACCTCCAGAAGGACTCTTTTTAGCACATGTTGGCTATGGAGATCATGAAGATGCCTAATAACTTAAAAGACATAAAAGCCATCTTCTTTGATTTAGATGGAACCTTAATCAATAGTGAACCTTATTACAATCGTTTCTGGAGAGAAGCAGTTGCATCTTTTGGTTACACTTTAACCTATGAACAAGCTTTAGAATTAAGAAGCTTAGACGCTAATTTAGCCGGGAACCTATTTGAAAAATGGTACGGTGATTATTCTTTATATAAAAGAGCTAGAGAAGTTAGAAGAGAGAAAATGAACGAATATGTTAAGTCTCATCCAATCCCAGTCAAAGATGGAGCGGTACAAATTCTAACTTACTTAAAAGATAGAGGAATTAAATGCTATATCGTAACCGCGACTAGAAAAGATGATGCGACTAAGATGACTCAAGAATATGGTTTATTCCCATATTTAGAAGATATTATTTCTACGAAAGAAGTTAAGGTTGGTAAACCTAACCCTGATGTATATTTATATGCTTTAGAAAAAGCCCATTTAAATCCTAATGATGTTTTAGCGGTGGAAGATTCTCCAAATGGAATCAAATCCGCGTATAACGCTGGTATTAAGGGAATATTTATTCCTGATTTAACTAAACCGACAAAAGATTTAGAAAAATACATCTTTAAAACTTTGAATCGTTTAACTGATATTAAGTCTTTGTTTAATTAGTATTATTCTATACGCTTTTGGTCGTATAATTTAATTATGGAAAACAAGAATTTGGATAAAATGCTTTTAGAAACTCTTATGGAAAACATGGGAGATGCATTTTCATTTGTTTCTATAAATTATCAATTAGATTTGGATGTTTTTATCACAAATTTATTCTTTTCCAAAATCTTGAAAGAAATTGAGGGATTAAATCCAAAATACACTACGGGCATAAGTGGGGCTGAATTAGCTTTAATTGTGATAAATAAAATCGGATTGAATCCATGCAATGAGGATTTAGATTTTAGCAAAACTGATATTGTGGCGTATTGGACCGGCTCTATGTTATCTTATTTTCAATATGTTACACAAATACCTTATAGCACAATTCTTTCTCTTGTAAAGATGAATGAAATATCATCACTTTACTATCCACTTCACGAAGCGAGTGAGGATAAGTTTGTTGATGTTTTACTAAGAATTATTGGAGAAAGAAAACAAATTAGCAGGCTCCAAGCAAGAAGAAAAGCGATGGGTCTTTCCCAATCAGAATTGGCAAACTATTCTGGAGTTAATTTAAGAACACTTCAAGATTATGAAATAAAAAGAAAGAATATTAATAATGCGTCAATCTCAATTTTGCTTAAACTTTCGAACGCTTTAAAATGCAATGTAACAGATATAATTGAACTAGAGATTAGTTGACATTTATTTAATAAAAATTAAAAAATTTTTGGCACTTATTATTAATAATAGTATAATAGTGTGCGTCCAAAAGGAGATAAAACTATGGGAAGACATCATGAAGTTCGTGCCGCAGCTATGGCAAGAACCGGCAAAATTAAATCAGCTTTATACGCTCGTGCTTCTAGAGAAGCATATATGGCAGCTAGAACTGGTTCTCCTGATCCAAAAACTAACTTAGCCTTAAGAGCAGTTTATGAAAAATATCGTGGTAAATCAGTTCCACGTGACGTCTTTGACCGTGCTATTAAGAAAGCACAAGGTGGCGATGCTGAAGTCTTTATCGCTGGCCGTTATGAATTCTTTGGTCCACATAATTCTTATATTATTGTTGATACCCTTTCTGATAACCAAAATAGAGCGTTCGTCAGTGTTAAAACTGAAGTCACTCGTAAAGGTGGTCACTTAGGTAGTGTCGCTTATAACTTCACTGAATATGGTGTTTTAGTCTTTAAGGGTAATAACGTCAGTGAAGTTGAAGAAGCTCTCATTTTAGGAGATGTTGATGTTCAATCCGTTGAACAAGATGAAGACTTAATTGTTGTCTATGTCGCACCATCAGCATTCGCTCAAGCTAAAGAAGTTCTTGAAGGCTTAGGTGTTACTGAATATGAAGAAGCTGAAATTCAAATGGTACCAAACGAATATATCGATATGCCAGATGAAGAAAGCAAAGCTAAGTTCCAAGAATTATTAGACACTCTTGATGAACTTGAAGACGTTCAAAACGTATTCCATAACGTTAACTTATAATTAAAGCTAATTAGTAAAATGAGATAGCTATGCTATCTCTTTTTATTTTGATTTAAGAAGTCTATTTAAACTATTACTGTTCTATTTCGTTTGTTATATAAAAACCGATGGATTTCCATTATTTTTATTTCGCCATACTATTTTTTCAAACCACGAAAAATTTTATTATGTGTTAGTCGTGAAGAAGTAGATTCAGCAAGATGATCAGCTTCATCTAACGCTAATTCTAAAGCGTTAGTAAGACGAGAATACTCTTCAATCGAAAGAACAACCATTGAACCATACCCATTTTTTGTTAAAACAACGTGGCCGTTTGCTTGAACTGCTTTTTCAATATCTGTAAATTTGTTTCTTAAATCTGAAATTGGTCTAATGTCCAACATAATGTATCCTCTTTTCTATCATAACCTTATCATTATTTTATCATCATTCAATTATATACAATTATGTAAATGCTTTGTTCAGTAAAGGAATGTGGGAGATATCTAGATTTAGAAAAAAGAATTTGCGGTGAAATTTTTGCACCTCAAGATTTCAGTCCACCCATCAAGGCTGCTTCTTTTCTTATTCAGCTTAGTTCTTATATGTTTTTTACAAACCTGTATAGTGACTAACAGCCACCCAAACCGCTAATAGAATTAGGATAATTCCTCCGATAATACCAGAGATTTCATATTTTCCTTTAAGTAATTTTACAATTTGTTTTCCTAAGAATAAACCAACTAATGATAAGCCAAATGTTAAAACAAGAATTATAGAAACATGTAACCATACAGTGGTGGTTGAAGATAATCCTGTATGCATTGCTACTCCTGCTGCTAAAGCATCGATTGCAGTGGCAAAGCCAAAGAATATAACCTCTTTAAACGAAAATACTCTTTCATTCTTCTCTTCAGCTGGTTTTCTCATTTCAATAATGGATTCGATTAACATCTTAGCGCCGATAAATAAAAGAAGAGCAAAAGCAGCCCACACAACGACTAAAGAAGTAAGTTCCCCAGCCTTTGCGCCAGCGGTTTCTCCAACAATAAGTTCAACAATTTCAACAAGGAAGAAACCTATAAGTGGCATTAAAGCTTGAAGGAAACCAAATGTACCCGCAATAAAAAATGATTTCTTTTTATCAATATCTTTATAAGTTAGTCCATCTGTTAAGGCTACTGAAAAAGCATCCATTGATAGACCAATGCCTAGAAAGAAGATCTGAATTAATATTTCGAAAGTCATAAATAACTTAAATAATTATACTCTTATATAAATTAATAAAGAATAAAGAATAATAAAGATTAACAAAATTTGAAAAAGTGCAAAAACTGCATATTTCTACTTGCAATAATTTTCATATTTAATATATTAATAGGTAGCGAGGTGCAAAAATGACACTAAAAGAATTACGCAAAAATTGCAAGTTAACTCAAAAAGAAGCGGCAAATGTCGTCCAAATGCCACTTAGAACTTATATTTCATACGAAAGTGATGAAAAGAATTCCGATCAAATCAAACTTGAAGGTATTAAAGATCGTTTAATGGAATATGCTGCTAAAGATACTTCCATCTTAAAAGATAAAGTTCTTCTTATTACCGGAGGAACAGGTAGCTTTGGTCACGCTGTCGTAGATAGATTCTTAGATACTGAAATTAAAGAAATTAGAATCCTTTCTCGTGATGAAAAGAAACAAGATGATATGAGAAAGCTCTACAATAACTCCAAACTTAAATTCTATATTGGAGATGTTAGAAACTTAGATTCAATTATCGATGCCTTTAAAGGTGTTGATTATGTTTTCTCTGCCGCAGCTTTAAAACAAGTTCCATCTTGTGAATTCTATCCAATGGAAGCTGTAAGAACTAATGTTATTGGTTCTGATAACGTTATTACCGCATGTGTTAGAAATCATGTTAAAAAAGCTATCTTCCTTTCCACTGATAAAGCGGCTTATCCAATTAACGCGATGGGTATTTCTAAAGCTTTAATGGAAAAGAATGTTATCGCTAGAAGTAGACAACTCCTTGAAGGCGATACAATCCTTTGTTTAACAAGATATGGGAACGTTATGGCAAGTAGAGGTTCAGTTATTCCTTTATTCTTAAATCAAATTCATGAAGGAAAGCCAATCACTATTACTAATCCAGATATGACGAGATTTATGATGACATTAGATGATGCGGTTGATCTTGTTTTATACGCTTTTGAACATGGTGAACAAGGTGACCTATTCGTTCAAAAAGCTCCAGCAGCGACAATCGATGTCTTAGCTAAAGCTATCATTGAATTAACTGGTAGTAAAACTGGTATCTCTTATATTGGTACAAGACATGGTGAAAAATTATTTGAAACCTTAGTTACTCAAGAAGAAATGTTAAAAGCTGTGGATTTAGGTAATTTCTTCTGTGTTAAAGCCGATAACCGTGATTTAAACTACGATAAGTATTTCTCTAAAGGCAATAAGAAGTTAAACTTAGGAGAGAGCTATACTTCTCATAATACTGTTCGACTTGATGTTAAAGGTATGAAAGAATTACTTAAGAAACTAGAATTATTCGGTGGACCAGTTAGACAACACGATTAGGAGGACTTCCTATATGAAATTTAAAGATAATGGCAAACTTAAACTCTTAATAATTGTGGGTACTAGACCTGAGATTATTCGTCTCGCCGCGGTTATTAATAAAGCGAGAGATTATTTTGATACTTTACTCGTTCATACTGGTCAAAATTATGATTACAATCTTAACGGTGTTTTCTTTAAAGATTTAGGAATCAAAGATCCTGATATTTATTTAAACGCGGTTGGAAAAGATTTAGGGGAAACAATGGGCAACATCATTGCTAAATCTTATGAAGTAATGGTGGAACTTAAACCAGATGCAGTCTTAGTCTTAGGTGACACGAATAGTTGCTTAAGTGTTATAGGTGCGAAAAGACTTCATATTCCAATCTTCCATATGGAAGCTGGTAATAGATGTAAAGATGAATGTTTACCTGAAGAAACAAATAGACGTATCGTTGATATCATTTCTGATGTAAATCTTGCTTATAGTGAACACGCGAGAAGATATTTAGCGGAATGTGGACTTCCAAAAGAAAGAACCTTTGTTACTGGTTCTCCAATGGCAGAGGTTTTAACTAATAATCTTAAACAAATCGAAGCTAGTGATATCTTAAATAAATTACATTTAGAAAAAGGAAAATATATTTTATTAAGCGCGCATAGAGAAGAAAACATTGATACTGATAAAAACTTTAACTCATTATTTAATGCGATTAACGCTCTTGCGGAAAAATACGATATGCCTGTTCTATATTCTTGTCACCCAAGAAGTAGAAAGAAATTAGAAGCTACTGGCTTTAAACTTGATAAACGTGTCATTATGCACGAACCTTTAGGTTTCCATGATTATAATAACTTACAAATGAATGCTTACTGCGTTGTAAGTGATAGTGGAACACTTCCAGAAGAATCTAGTTTCTATACATCTATTAATAAACCAATCGCTGCAGTATGTATTAGAACATCCACTGAAAGACCAGAAGCATTAGATGCTGGTTGCTTTGTCTTAGCTGGAATTGATGAAAAGAATCTTCTTCAAGCAGTTGAAGTAGCTATCTTAAATAAAGATGGTGCTAAAGTAGTGGATGATTATAAAGACACTAATGTTAGCGATAAAGTAATGAAAATTATCCAATCTTATACTGGCGTTGTTAATAAGATGGTTTGGAGAAAATAAGCGAGTTCTTATATGAAAATATTAGTAACCGGGGCAAATGGTTTTATTGGAAAACACATGTGCCTAGCTTTAAATAGAAAAGAATATCAAGTTTTTGAATATGATTTAAATTCCACTCCTGAGGAACTTAACACTTATATTGAAGAAGCTGATTTCATTATTCATTTAGCAGGGATTAATCGTCCTTTAACTAAAGAAGAGTTTTATGATGGAAATACTAACTTCACTAAAAAGCTTGTTGATTTAGTTAAAGAACATAAAAAGAACACTCCAATAATTATGTCTAGTTCAATTCAAGCGGAACTCGATAATGATTATGGAAAATCTAAGAAGATGGGTGAAGATTATTTATTTGTTTCTAATCTTCCAGTTTATATTTATCGTTTATCGAATGTTTTTGGTAAGTGGTGTAGACCAAATTATAACAGTGCGTGCGCGACATTTTGCTATAACATTGCTCATGATTTACCAATTGAGATTAGAGACCGTAGTTATGTAGTTCACTTTAATTATGTGAAAGATATTGTGAATGAATTTATGGGAATAATTGAGCAAAAAACGCATAAAGGTTCCCCTCAAATCTTAAAAGTTGAACCAACTTATGATTGTTCTTTAGGCAAATTAGCGGATCTTCTTTATTACTTTAAAGGCGAGATTGAAAGTGAAAGACATCTTCCACTTCTTCATAATGATTTCGAAATTAAATTATTCATTACTATGTGTGATTATATGACTTCGAATGATTATTCATATAACTATGCGCCTGACGCTAGAGGATATTTTGAAGAAATCTATAAGAATGAAAAATATGGTCAAATAAGTGTTAATATGGCTTATCCAGGTATTACTAAAGGTGGTCATTATCACACTTATAAAAAAGAAATCTTCTACACTGTTAAGGGTGAATGCGAGATTAAACAAAGAGATATTAAAACTAACGATATCGTTTTAGATAAAGTTACCGGAGATAATCCAAATCCTATCAATATTAGAGTGGGTTACACTCATCAAATTACAAACATTGGAAAAACTAATTCCTACACAATCATGTGGATTAGTGAAATTTATAATCCTGATACTCACGATACTTACCGTGAAGATGTTTAATTATTATCAATTTCTTTAAATACTTCACCAACTGGTTTAGTAATCTCTAAATCGACTTCCTGCGCGATAGGAAGTCTTTCTTTATTTATAACCACTAAATATTTACCGGAGAATAATCTAACAAAACCTGCAGCAGGATAAACACTTAATGAAGTTCCAGCAATTATTAATAAGTCCGCACTTCTAATCGCATCTATTGCTCTCCATTGGTTTCTTTCATCAAGAGGTTCTTCATATAAAACAACATCTGGTTTAATTAATCCGTTACAAACTGGGCATCTAGGGGTGCTATCCATTTTTAAAATATCTTCTAAGTTATATTGTCTTCCACATTTAGTGCAGATATTTCGATGGATACTTCCGTGTAATTCAATAACATTTTTAGATCCTGCCATTTGGTGAAGTCCATCAATATTTTGGGTAATTATTGTTAAATCTTTTCTTTTCTCGAGCTTAGCTAAATATTTATGCGCAGCATTTGGTTTAGCGGAGGTATTAATCATAAATTCGCGGTAGAACTTATAGAAAGTATCAGTGTCTTCATAAAAGTATGTATGAGAAAGCATCTCTTCATATGGACGACCATATTTTGAATGTAAGGCGTATAAACCATCTTTACTTCTAAAATCTTTAATTCCACTTTCAGTAGAAACACCCGCTCCTCCAAAAAAGACAATCTTTTTCGATTTAGAAATAAGTTCTTTTAAAGTTTCAACATCTTTATCCATAATATTTCCCCGCTCTTATAACTAAATTATAAACCTTAATAAAAAAATGATAGAATATGTAGCATGAATGTCTTAGATTATTTGCACGAATTTAAAGATACTTCATTTGAAGTAATTGGGTTCAATGAACTCGACGCTTTAGTTTGTGCAATATTATCTTATTATCCTTTCCATCTTCAAGATACGAAAAAGGTAATGAAGGCCAAAGATCTCACTAAATTACTTTATTCCACTGATCAAAGAGGACTCAGTCAAAGAAAAAGAAACGATATTAAATTAATGTTAGAGTTTGCTACTTCAAAACGTTATAGTGGTTTTAAACTAATAAACTTTAAAAGAGTGTTTGATAAAGACGCGACTGTCCAATTCCAAGCTATCACTATCCTATTTAAGAAATTTATGTTTGTTTCTTTCTGTGGAACTGATGCCACTCTTAATGGATGGAAAGAAGACTTTAATATGTCTTATCTCGAAATGGTTCCATCTGAAAGAGTTGCGATTGATTATGTTAACACTGTTCGTAAGTCTCACCCATTCCGTCCATTATATTTAGGAGGCCATTCTAAGGGTGGAAGACTCGCTATTACTGGAGCGAAGTATTTAACTAAAAAGAAAGGACTTCTGCAGGTTTTTTCCTTTGATGGACCTAACTTTTTAGATTCCTTTTATGATGATAAATATAATGAAATTAAATCCCATATTTATAAATACACTCCTAACGAATCAATCATCGGTAGATTAATCAATGATAATGGTAAAGATAAGATAATTGTTTTAAGTAATTCAGAATTATTAGGGCAACATGATATCTATAGTTGGGAAGTTGAAAATACTCACTTTATCTTAGAACATGAATACACAAAAAGATCGAATAAAATTGTTGGTATAATTAATACTTCTTTAAGATTTATTCCTGATGATAAAAAGAAAAAAGTAATAGATACCTTATTTGATTTACTTTCTCGTGCTGACTTTAATGTCTTTACCGATGATAAGATTGATAGAGATTTACTTAAGCAATTTATTCCTATCTTAAAAGAAGAATGGAAAGCCACTCCTAAAGATGGAAGAGAAGCGATTAAAGATGCTGCTAAAACTGCTGTAAAAGGATTTATCAGTAAAGTAGCATCAAAACGTAAGAATAAATCGATTGAATAGAATATATCCAATCAATTGACTAGCAAAATTAATTTTGCTTATTATAATAATTACTGGTATTTATGCAAAACAAGTTTGTTCGTAATATTCCAAACATCCTTACCTCTATCCGTATCATTGGTGCGATAGTTCTTTTATTTATCGAACCTCTTTCTTTAACTTGGTATTTAATTTATTTCTTCTGCGGTGTTACAGATGGATTTGATGGATTTATTGCGAGAAAATTACACTGCCAATCAATATTTGGATCAATCTTAGATTCGGTCAGTGATCTTTTATTTCTCTCCGTTATGGCGGTTTCAGTAATGCCAACAGTCTTAAGATTATTTGATTGGTCACATTGGATGGTTATTATTGTTGTCTTCTCCTTCCATATGCTTGCATATCTTATTTGTGCGATTAAGTTTAGAAAATTCTCAAGCGTTCATACTTATTTAAATAAAGCTATGTCACTTCTATTATTCTTCTTCCCATTCACTTTGATTGGCGAGATTCATCTTTTATATTCCTTATATATTTATATCGGTGGATTTATTGCCTTCTTAAGTTCAATAGAAATCAATTTAATTCATATCTTTGCTAAAGAGTATAGTGTTAAAAATAAAACTCTCCTCTATGTATTAAGAGATAATAAAGCTAAGAAGATGGAAGAGATGAACTAGGGTGACCTAGTTTTCTTTTTGTTTACTAAAATTTGGTAAACTTTATTAAATTACTAAACAAATTACTCTTTAAAGATTTACACTATAAATAGTGAAAAACTAATAGGTTTTGACTTGTTTGGGAAAATTATTAGTAAACATTAGGAGTAAATAATGATTATTATTGGGGTAGACATTGGTGGTGGTTCTATAAAAGGAGCTGCTATTACAAGTAAAGGTAAGATCCTCGATGGTTTTACTTTACCTATGGATAAAGAAGCTTCCCAAGAAGTTATGTTTTCTCGATTAGCCGATACAATAAAAAACTTCATCGATACCCATAAATATGAAGAAGAAATATCTGGGGTGGGTTTAGGTGTTCCCGGAATATTAGATAAAGCAAACGGAATTGTAATATCTAGCCCAAATATGCCAACATGGTCTAACTTTAACATAGTTAAGTATTTATCATCTAAATTAAATCTTCCAATAAAAATTGTTAATGATGCATCTGCCGCTGCGCTCGGAGAAGCTAGATTTGGAAGTGGAAAAGATTATTCCAATATCATCATGTTAACCTTAGGCACTGGCGTTGGCGGTGGAATTATCATTAATAATGAACTTTATGATGGCTATAAAGGAACAGGAGCTCAACTCGGCCACGCCTTACTTGAACTTAATGGAAGAGAATGTGGATGCGGAAGAAGAGGTTGTTTAGAAGCATATGCTTCTGCTACCGCTTTAAAGAAAGATACAGAAAAGCTTATCAAAGAAAATCCTGATTCAATTTTAGCTAAGATTGCTAATAAATTAGGTAAAGTTAACGCTAAAGTGGCGTTTGATGCTGACCGTGCTAATTGCCCACTAGGCCATAAATTAGTAACGGATTATGTCATGTATCTATCAGAAGGAATTTTGGATTACGCTAACATCTTTAGACCTGATGTCTTTGTTCTTTCGGGTGGTGTTGCTAATGAAGGTGAATATCTTTTGAGTCGAATTAGAAAATATTTAAAAGATCATGATTATGGTTATAAAGACGCTCCAATTATAAAAGTTGAACAAGCTAGACTTGGTTATGATTCAGGAAAAGTTGGTGCGGCTTCATTATTCTTTGGAAGGAGATAGTTATGAATGTTTTATGCGTAGGAAATTCTTTTGCGGTTGATACCCATACCTATATCCATGAAATTGCTAAAGCAAACGGACTTGATATCAATGTCTATGTTTTATACATCGGAGGATGCCCAATTAGTTTACATTGGAAGAACTTTTTAAGTGGTGAGATTGCTTATGAGTTTTATGAAAATGGCAAATATATTGACTCTGTTTCCATCCAACAAGGTTTAGCTTATAAGAAATGGGATTATGTTACCTTCCAACAAAGAAGTGGCGATTCAGTTGATTCAAAAACATTCTTCCCTGAACTAACTAAACTCTTAAAAGGTATAAGAAACTTTACCCTTGCAACGAATCTTCTTCATAAAACATGGAGCTATGCAAAATCATATTCTCACGAAAAATATGGCTCTAATCCATTGGATCAAGATGCAATGAGTAATGATATCGATAAAGCTTATGAAGAAGTAAGCAAAATCAGTGGAATTAAATACATCATTCCAAGTGGCACAGCTATTAATGAAGCCCGTAAAATCTTTGGTGATGAATTAAACCGCGATGGCTTCCATTTGAATGAACGTGGAAGAACATTGACTGGACTTGTGTGGGTTTATTTCTTAACTGGAGTGAAGAATTTAGATATGAAAAACTTCAATCCAAGTGGCCACACTTACGACGCAAATACTCCTCCAGTTAGTAAGGAAGAACTTGAACAATTAAACGAAATCGCTAAGAAAGCAATTGAGTTAAATAAGGGACACAATTTATATGATTAAATTTGAAAAACTCGAGCATAACGGACAAAGATATTTGCTTTATTACCCATTTAACTATGAGAAGGGTAAAAAGTATCCAGTTATGTTTCATCTTCATGGTGCTGGTAGTAGAGGAAAAGATTTTAAAGGATTTGAAGATTCTTGTATCATCGCTTTACTCAATAAAGGTGATAGTCCTTTAGCGAATGGTTTTACTGTTCTTCCTCAATGCGAAGATGATACTTGGTTTTATAATTTCTCTCGTTTAATGGATTTCGTTCGTTTCATTTATAATGAAGATTACGTTGATAAAACTAGATTTAATGCCTCTGGTATTTCAATGGGTGGCTATGCGATTTATCAAGTGATGATGAATGAGCCTTTATTATTTAATAAAGCCATTGTCTGCTGCGGTGGAGGCATGTATTGGAATGCTTTCCAAATGAAAAACATTAAATTCAGAATCTTCCATGGCGAAAAGGATGTCGCAGTTTATCCTGAAGAAGCAAGAAGAATGTATTCTAGACTTAAAGATGCAGGAACTAATGTTACATTAACTATTTACCCAGAGTGTGATCATAACTGTTGGGAAAAGACATACTTAAATTACGATAACCTGAAATGGCTTTTCGAATAATATAAGTTCAAAAGAATTGGCTTAATTAAAGCCTTTTCTTTTAGTTTCTATTATCTGAATTTAGCCATAAATTTTTGCTTTTTATTAAAAAAATAATAAGCAAGTGTATAATATACGTTGGGATTTCCCAACTTATGATTTATTTAGTTTTCTTTGGAGTATTATTTATCTCTCTCATCTTGATGGGAGTTTTTGTTAATAAAAGAAAACTACTATTTGAACATATCTTAACTTATATCTTAATGGCGGTCTTTGCAGTTAGATATTTTAGCTACACTGAAGTCCAAGGAATTGATGAAAACTTTTCTATATATGCGTACTTTGGTGGGACAATGTCCACCCCATTAAATATTTTAGGTAATTTTGCTATTTGGTTTGAATTAACGGCACTTCTTATATTGTTTTTAAGACCAAACTACCATTTTAAAACAATGAAATGGTATGCCAAATTTATTGCTAGTCCTATCTTTTTAGTGTGCTCTTTTTCAATGCTTCCAATGCTTGAAATGATGCAAGGAAATACGAATTATTCCTTAACTTATTTCATGCTTCCAATTGAGATAGCGTTAGGTGTATCTATTTCGCTTTATTATTGGTTTAAAGACTACAAGGTTAAAATCTCAAAACATTCTTATGGAGAAGTCACTACTGTATCAATTTTATTAAACTTTGCTACTATGCCTGCTAGCTTCCCAATGTTTGTCTTTGGTTTAGGTAGTATCTATAATCACCCAATTAACTTCTCAATGTCTCATAGAATGTTTATCTATCTTTTCTTAATCCTTCTTCCATTCACTTTATATTTTGGTTTAAGAAAAGCACACAAAGATAAAATCGAAGCCGCTTTAATATTTATCGCAGTTGGGACTTCGATTGGATATTTCTATTATTCTAAATACGATGTCTTAATGTATCCTTGGGGTTGGCCATTCCACTTATGTAATATGGCGATGATAATTATCCCTATCTGCCTCATATTTAAGCTTAAAAAGCTATTCTATTTCACTTATTTTATTAATGTCTTTGGCGCCGCTTTAGCTATGCTAATGCCTGATTATTCATCAACATCAACCTTATTCAATCCTCATATTGTGTTATTCTGGTATAACCATGTTATTGCGTGTGTTATGCCACTTCTTTGCGTGGCGCTTCACTTATTTGATAGACCAAAACTCAAACAATATTTCTTTTCATCTTTAGCCTTCCTTGGCTACTTTATAACGGTATTAATTCTTAACCCATTATTCACCGCGTTTGATCATCCAACTGATTTCTTCTTTATTAACTCGTTATTTATCGCGGATAAACTTGGTGAATGGGCTAAAAACATCTTTAGAATCTCGTTTACCTTTACCATTAATGAAAAACAATTTACATTCCACCCAATATACCAAGCAATCTATTTTATTGTTTATGTTTTAGTGGGATTTGGGATGTGGTTTATTTATCAACTTGGTTTTGATATATCCGATAGACATTACGCCTTACATCTCAAGTTAAAAGGCATTAGATTAGATCAAATCGCACTTAAAAGTGTTTTAAATGGAAGGAGCATTAGTGAACCTATGGAAGGAAATGTTGGAATTAAATTAGAGTTAAAAGATTTCTCTAAAAAATATGGTTTAAGTAAGCACTATGCAGTTAAAGACGCTAACCTCGAAGTTAATGGCGGGGAAGTGTTTGGTTTCTTAGGTCCTAATGGGGCAGGGAAATCCACAATTATTAAGTCAATTGTTGGAATTCAGCCGATTACTAGTGGGGAAATTTATGTTTGTGGTTATAACGTAAAGAGTCAACCAGTATACGCAAAAAGCTTAATTGGCTTTGTTCCAGATCACTATGCTTTATATGAAAAATTAACTGGTAGAGAATACTTAAATTACATCGCTGATATTTATGAAGTTAGTAAAGAAGACCGCGATGCTAGACTAGCCAAATATATCGAATTATTTGAACTTAAAGATAATATTGATAACAAGATTAAGACTTATTCCCACGGGATGAAGCAAAAAGTCACTATTATTGCCGCCTTAATTCATAATCCAAAAGTCTGGATTCTTGATGAACCTTTAACTGGTTTAGACCCAACATCTATTTTCCAAGTTAAAGAATGTATGAGAAGACACGCTGAAGAAGGTAATATTGTCTTCT
Organism: uncultured Erysipelotrichaceae bacterium; assembly: GCA_902787955.1. Lineage (GTDB taxonomy): Bacteria > Bacillota_I > Bacilli_A > RFN20 > CAG-826 > Fiminaster. The sequence goes on along the minus strand of CADAIJ010000007.1, from coordinate 120,803 downwards.
TCTCCTCTCACTTAATTGATATTGTTGAAAAACTTTGTGACCGTATCGCAATTATTAAGCACGGTCATATTGAATGTGTTTACACCTTAGAAGAAATCGAAAAGAGTGGTAAAACTCTCGAAGAATTCTATATGGAAAAAATCGGTAATAACGAAGATGATCCTCGTTTAAAAGACTAATGAAAGGAGAAAGATGAAGAGCAAAGCTATTTCTAGAGAAAAAGATAAATCTTCCTTTAAATCTTTTTTAGCGGTCACGCTTTTACAGATTAAAGATAAGATGAAATTCTCCATCCATAAAAGTGATGGATCTTTAGACAAGAAAACGATTATTCAAAAGTCAGTATTCTTATGCTTACGTTTTGTTATAGTCGCCGCTTTAGTTGCAGTCTTATTCTTTATTATTAATGCTTTCTCCATCATCACTAAAACTGAATTCGTTAACCTTTATATCGTTTTCTTCTTCGTCTTTATGGTGATGAATCTATTATCAAATACTTATGGGCTAATGAAAGATTTATATTATGCGGATGATAACCGCTTCTTAGTTACGATGCCGGTTAATTCTTCTGGACTATTCTTTTCAAAGCTTACTGTCTATATAATTCAGGACTTTTTTAAGTCGTTTGAAATTGTTATTCCTGTAACTGTTGGATTTGGAATAATTGCTACCTCTTTAAGTCAAATAACAATAGGTTCTCTCTTCTTTTCACTAATTGTTATCACTTTTACTAATGTTGCTTTCGTTATTCTAGCGGCATTCTTATCTATCCCACTTCTATATATTTATAAATTCTTAAAATCATATCCAATTTCAGAAATGATTCTTCTTTTAACTGTTACTGTTTTAGGTATTGTCTTAGTCATTTATGTCATTGGTTTAATCCCAGAAAATATCGATTTATTTAATGAATGGCCATCGATTAAAAACGATATCCAAAATAATGTTAATAACTTTAATAACTACATCTATCCATTCAAGTTTATTGTTATAACGATGTTTGGTAATAGAACCGCTGCATCTGTTTATCGCTTAGATAGCACCTGTTTCCTTAATTTCTTAATTATCATTGGTGTTTTACTTGCTTTAGAAGGTTTGGCTTACATTGTTATTAAACCTTTCTACTTCAACATGATGACTAAGACCTTCGAGTTTGATAAGACCACGTTTGGTGCGAGCAAAAAGAATAAGAAACATAAAAAATACATTACATTTACTAACAAGGAATTTAAGTTATCGTTTAGAGATATTGAGATCTCCGGTTCATACTTAATTGTCTATATTGTCACCCCATTAATGCTTTATTTCTTAGATAAGGTGTTTGCAGCGATTGATACTCGCTTAGAAGGAGATATTTTAACCTATTCTGTTAATATCCTTTTAATCGTTCTTCCATATCTCGCGAGTAACAGTTTAGTAGCTACAATGTATTCAAAAGAGGGGAGAACCGCGTATTTAAAGAAGACAAAACCGATAAATGTCTTCCTTCCATTAACCTCAAAATTATTCTTCAATTTGACACTTTCAATCCCATCTATTATTGGCTGTGCAGTGGTATTTGGAAACTTCGCTAATATTGGTGTTTTCCCTCCAATTGCGGTCGCTATTAGTGTTCTTTTAATTCAATACGGACACATCTTCTTTAGTGCTACTAAAGATTTAATGAATCCACAAAATGAAGAATACGCGACAAACGGTGAACAAATATCTAATCCAAATGAAAGAATATCCACGATTGTGGGCTTTATCGTTTCATTTGCTTTAGCCTTTATCTCTTGGTTCTTCTTAACTGAATCAAATAATCTTTATAACGATTTTACCGCAGCGTTTGTGCGCATTATTATCGTGAGCGTCTTATTCTTTGGGGCGTGTATCCTTTTATATATTCTTTATGTTAAAGCATATTATTATGAAAAGTAGGTAAGTATGAAAAAGTCGACAATTCTATTAGTGGTTCTAGTTTATATCGTATCCTTCCTTGTCGTTGGACTTTTCGGCATATCCATTAAAGGCTATAACAAAGATATTTATGTTGATGAAATTAAGATTGTCGTTCCTACTCAAGAAGGTATTGATATTCAAGATGTTACTGATTACACCAAAACAAAGAAAGACTATAAATTTATCGTTACTTATAAAGAAGATATGATTGTTCAACTTAAAGCTGAAGTTTATCCAACAAATACAACATTCCCAAATATCAATGTTGTTTATGATGAAGAACAAACTGCTTTTGCGGTTGATATTGTTGACCAATTCTATCTAAATATTACATTCCAAGGTGCTGGTACAGTCGCTAAATTCTCTGTCGAATCCACAGATGGCCAAAAATACCAAGTTCCTGTTACAGTCGCTGCTTTCTAGAATAATTATATTCTATTAAATTGTCACATCCTCCTTTTATAGTTGCTTTTATTTTTAATAAGGGTTATGATTTTTTGACGCTTAAAAAAAAGCGCGGAGGATATAACATGAAACAAAAATTACATAAATTGTTATTACTTAGTGTTACTTCTTTAATCCTTGCTTCTTGTGGTCAAAACCCATCTCCAACTAGTTCTAGTGAAGATACTTCCACAACAACAAGTGAAACTACTAGTGAAACATCTACCACTAGTCAAGAAGAAGTAGTTCTAAAAATTACTGCTCCAGTCACCAAAAGACAATCCTTTATTGATTACGCTTCTAACATTAAAGAAAAGTCTGAAAAACGCGAAGAATTTATGGATCGCACCCAAGGTTACTTTGTCGGTGATGATAATGCAGTTAACTTCAAGCCACAATTCCATGTCTTTGATCAAAACTTAAATGAACATAATCAAGACGAATGGGATTATGACTATGAATTCTCCTTTGCGGTTAAAAACGATAAAGGTGATTTCGTTCCTGCTAATAGCGATGACTTTAAAGTTGAAAACGCTAGAACATGTGACGTTAAATTTGGTGTTAACGCTGTTGGTAAAACCTTTAGAGTTACTGTTATGCCAGGTGGTTTAACCAATGAACAAAAAGATAATGATAACTTTAAAGTTACTTATGAAGTTCAAGTTATCGATGGTTATAACGCTTATACCGCTAAAGAACTCGGTTATCTTGATGATAGACATGGCGATATTGCTGATAACGATTGGCACCCAGGAAATGTTGGCGGTCTTAAACACGTTTGGGACGCATTCAAAACTGCTAATGGTATGTCAACTGAATTAGATCCAAGCGCAGTTATCTTACACCAAAACATTACTATTACCGCTAACGATATTCCTAGCGAATATATTTACAGTGAAGCTGACGGTGTTGATCCAAAATATTACGGAACTTATAAAGATACCGCTCACGTTTATGGTCATATTTCCAATACCGAATTAACTTTAAATGGTAACTACTTCAAACTTGATTATTCTCAATTACCACTTAACGTCCGTAATGAAGATAAAGAAACTGATAAACCTTTATCTCATACAGCCTTAGTCCGTACTAGAAATGGTATCTTTAATGTTAAAAACATTAATATTACTGGTAACGCTCCTCTTGCTCAAACAAATGAAGACAACAAATATGCTGGTGGTTTAATCTTTAATAAAGCTGGTTATGACGCAGTTAAAACTACCGCTTATAACGTTATTTCTCGTTCTAACTTTATCAACTACTTCGCAGAGTATTGTTCAAACGAATTTGTCTTTGACGTTGATAAATGTAAGAGCTATGACAACTATAACTCTTTCTTCTATAACTCTGGTTCTATGATTTTTGCTAGAAACAGCGAATTCGCCAAATGTGGCGGTCCAATTGTTATTCAAGACCACACCGAAATTCCTCAAGAAGGTGCTGAAACAGTTACTCAATTCCAATTTGCGGAAGATACAACCGTTCCTTGCTACACTCCAAATGGTAACGTTGGCAAATGCGTCTTTGAAGATTGTAGTTTAGTTAACTATATTACCGGCGAAGAAGCTTGGTTTATCGAATTTGGCGCTAATATATTAGCACCACAAATCAAAGCTATGTCTGATTTATTCGTTCCATTCGGTAAATCATTCGCTTATGATGTCAATGGCAACCCAACAATTGTTAACCCAAAAGCTTTCCCACCAGAAACAGGAATCCCATCATTATTTCCAGTTCCAGAAAAGACATTCTTAAATTTCGTTGCCTTTAATAAGTCTGGTAATGTCGCTGGTATTTCTAATGTTCCAACTTGTGGTGAAGTTATTATTAAAAATAGTGAAACAGTTGATAAATTTAATTACAGTCAACCAGATAACACAAACTTTATTGAAGCTAAGTACATTGCCGAAAACCTAGCAAAAGCTCAAGAGGGTGATGCTGAAGCTCAACAAATAGTGGCTGAATTAATGGCAAAATATCAAATTACCGATCCTGCTTATTTCCAACTTGTTATTCTCAGTTTACTTGCTGATGGTGAACCATCTTATGTTGAACAAGTAACAAATCATGCTTTAATTAGAGGACTTAATTCTGCTTCTGCTCCTGTCTTTGAAACTGCTGGTGGTTATGCTTACTTTGACGGTGTTCCAGCAAACGGCTTACAAAGAATGACTCAATCAGCTGTTGAAAACACTCAAAAAGGTGGCACTGATTATGAGAAAGTTGAAGCCTCTGATTCCTTCATTCAAAAGGCTAATGATCATGTTACAATCTATTACATGGGAATGGCTATTGTCCTTGGAATGTCCAACTTATCATTACCTCAATAAGTAAATTTTCCTAACAAATTATCAAATCAATTCCAAAATTGTAAAAAATATTAAATTTCATATAGGAACTCGCCTCGATTGGACGAGTTCTTATTTTATTTTCGTCATTTTTCATTAATAAAAAATGAACATTAAACAAACAATGAATTGAAAAATCTTTATCTTTAATAGATAATTTAAACATTAAAGTGGAGAACAATATGAAAATTGATTTAAAAAGAGAAAACGACGTTTTAACTATTTCTTTAGGAGGTAGGCTTGATACATCTACCGCTCCTGAACTTGATGCCGCACTTAATGGTGCACTTGAGGGAGTTAAAACTTTATATTTTGATTTTAAGGATCTTGATTATCTTTCCTCAGCGGGTTTAAGAATCCTTTTAATCACCCATAAAACAATGTCAAAACAAGGCAAGATGATTCTTCGAAATGTTAACGACTTAATTATGGAAACCTTCGACATGACTGGTTTCAGTAGCATTTTAACTATCGAAGAGGCCTAATATGAATAATCCGTTTGCTGTTTTTAAAAAGCGCGCTATTGATTCTAAAACATTACAAGAGAATGAATATTCCGCAAATAAAGCATTAGCATTTGGTTGTGCTTTTGGCTCTTTCTTAATGCTACTTATATGGGTTTTCTATTTAACTGGTGTTTTTGAACTTGGGATGCAATCAATAATGACCATCCTTAACATTGCGATTCCTATCTCAATGGTTCTCCTATTAACCCCGTTATTCTTCTATAAAACAAAATACATTAAACAACCTTGGTTTAAGTATTACTTACTCTCTTTATTCATCTTTGTTGTTTCCGTTGTTAATGTAATCATTCCTAAGCATTCGATCTTAGGCTGGGCAGTTATTATCGTTTTAGCGTGCCACTATTATAGTCCGAGAACTAGCTTGGCAATCTTCATTTCAGTATCAATCATGATGCTACTTTGTATGTATTTTGCGATGTTATTTGGTGAATGGGACCCATATTTAATGGGCGGTATGGATAACACTGGTGTTGCTGAATCAATGAAAATTGAGACTTCAGATGTTAACGGGAGAATTGAATACCTTAATAGCCTTATGCAATATGGCGAGAATAGATATATTAAGATAGTTGTCTATTATTACATGTCTAGAATGGTCATGCTCTCCTTAATGTTCTTTATTTCTCTTCAACTTACGATTCGTACTGAAAAACTTCTTAAGAAAGATAGTGATTTTACAAGAGATAAAGAAAAGATTGCTGCTGAACTTGGTATTGCATCTAATATTCAAGTTGGTATTCTTCCTCGTGAATTCCCTAACACTAATGAATATGAATTATATGCGATTATGGATCCTGCTAAAGAAGTCGGTGGAGATTTCTATGACTTCTATATGTGTAATCCTCATGAACTCATTTTCACTATTGGTGATGTAAGTGGCAAAGGTGTTCCTGCTGCTTTAGAGATGATGGGAACAAAAACTTTACTTAAATCCGTTACAAAAACAGGTATTTATTTAGAAAAAGCCCTCGAACTTGCTAACCAAGAACTTTACCAATTCAATCAAAGTGGATTATTTGTTACCGCGGTTACCGCTAGATTAAATATTTTAACTGGTGAATTAATCGTCGCAAATGCAGGTCATAATCCAATCCTTATTAAAAGAAATAACAAATACGAATATGTTAAACTTCCTCGCGGATTTGTTTTAGGTGGTTTGGAAGAAACTAAATTTAAAGCCACATCCTTTAAACTTGTTCCTGGAGATCAAATATTCTTCTACACTGATGGGGTTACTGAAGCCACTAACGCAAACAAAGAAATATTCGGTGAAGAAAGATTACTAAATATTCTTAACGCAAATCCTGACTTAAATCCTGAAGAATTAACTAAAGTCGTTCAAGCTGAAATTAATAAGTTTGTTAATGGTGAAGATCAATTTGATGATATCACTATTATCAGTGTTCTTTTCAAAGGTACACCAAGCCTTAAAAAAGAGATTTCAGTGGACTCCTTATCGGAAAATCTCGATGTTGTTACCGATTTTGTTAATGATTTCTTAAGCAAAGTTACTAATAACAAAAAAGCTATTTATCAAATCAATGTTGCGATTGATGAATTATTCTCAAACATTGTTAAATTCGCCTATAACCCTGAAGTTGGTAAAGCCATTGTTCGTATCGAACTTAAAGAAGAACCTGTTTCCGTTTCAATTTCATTCGTGGATAATGGAAGACCATTTAACCCTCTTGAACTCGAAAATCCTGATATCACTTTAGACGCTAGCGAAAGACAAATCGGTGGTTTAGGTATCTTTATTGTTAAACAATCAATGGACGAAATTTCTTACGAATACAAAAACAATCAAAACATTTTAACAATTAAAAAGAATTTATAAGAAGGAGGATAAACCATGGACTTTAAAGCTCAAATGATTCTCGAAGAATATGATGCTGCTTATGAATCACTTAAAATTCAAAAAGAAATCATTGATAAAGCATTAAATAAAATTGTTAGAGAACATGACATGTTTATCAATTCTGTTGAATCTCGTATTAAAAAACGTGATTCTTTAGAAGGAAAACTCGAAAGAAAAGGGTATAAATACGCCTCTTTATCAGACTTAACAGATTTAGTCGGTGCTCGTGTTGTTACCTTTTATACTGATGAAGTTGATAAATTCGCAGGCATTATAAGTGATGTTTTTGAAATTGACTGGGAAAATACAGTTGATAAAAGAAAACTCCACGATGTAGACCGTTTTGGTTATATGTCTCTTCACTATATTTGCCGTATTCCAAAGTCATTATATAACGATGAAAAACATCCTTTAGTTAATGAACTTAGATTTGAACTTCAAATGAGGACCGCGCTTCAACATGTTTGGGCTTCTATCTACCATGATACTGGTTATAAAAGCGATGTTGAAATTCCTCGTGAATCACTTAGAACATTATCAAGTTTAGCTGGTCTCCTTGAATTAGCGGATAAGCAATTCTCTGAATTAAGATTTAACTTAACTGAATATCGTCGTGTCGTTAAGAGTCTTGTTGAATCAGGTAATCTTAATGATGTTGAACTCAACGCTGATTCCTTTAGAGAATATCTTGGCATGGGTCACTTCCTTATTCTTAGTGAACGTATTGCGAAGATTAATAATATGGAAATTACAATGGTTTCAACCACTCCATACTTAATTGCCTTAAAGAAGATGAATATTTTAACTTTAGGCCAATTAGATGAGATATTTAAATCATACGCTGACGACGCTTATACTTTAGCGGTTAAAGCCTTCAGTGATACTGATATCGATATTATGACTTCGACAACAGCTTTATATTATTTACTCATTACTTATATTCTTAAAGCTGGTGGTGGTGAAGTTGGTGTTGGTTTATTCTTAGGCCTTATTTATGGTGAGAGAAAGAGCAACGCTAGACAAGCAAAACGCATTTGTGAAATTGCGAGAAAATCAGGAGTGTTAAAAGAATAAAATGGCAGAAAAATATATTGATTCAACTTTATTAGATAAAGCGATTATCTTCGCGACAAAAGCTCACGCAAATACGGAAAGAAGAGGCAAAGGATTTCCTTATATTGTTCATCCTCTAGAAGCATTAAGTATTGTTAGCACAATGAGCAATGATCAAACTCTTTTAGCCGCGGCAGTTCTTCATGATGTTGCCGAAGATACTCCTATTAAAATCGAAGATATAGAAAAAGAATTTGGCGCAGAAGTCGCTTCAATTGTAAAATCTGAGACTTCTTATGAAATTGATTTAGAAGGCAATATGGTCTCTTGGAAAGATAAAAAACAAGCGACCTTAGACCATCTTAAGAATGCCTCTAAAGAAGCGAAAATGGTGGCCTTAGGCGATAAACTTTCTAACATTAGAGCTATCAAACAAGACTATCTTGAAATTGGTAATAAGATTTGGGAAAGATTTCATGATAATGATCCAAGAAATCACGCCTGGTATTATCTTTCTTTAGTGGACGCTTTAAGTGAATTAAAAGAATATTACGCTTTTAAAGAATTTGAACAAGATGTACACGATGTCTTTGACCGTTATGTCGAATTTAAATTAACTAAAACTGATCGAGAAATCTTACTTGAAGGTTATGTTTCAAAAGAAGATTCTCTTACAATCGAAAACGCTTTAGATAAAGGTAAAGAAAACATTATTAACTGTGATAAATTAACTGGTTTATCTTTTGGTGCGATGAGAACTTTAATTCGTTTACACCAAAACGGTTATCGTATGTTCTTACGTTTAGTAAGTCCAAATATTGCTTCAAAACTTGAAGATAATGGTATCTCATCATTAATTCCACTTGTTAAGAAATATGGTCATGGCACTCTCGAAGGAATGTATATTTCCGGAGATGGCTATACTTCTACGACCTATTTTGATGAAAAAGATGAAGATATTATGATTAAACTCTTCTCTAACAAAGTTCCAGCCAATATGATTGAACAAGAGAAGATTATGGCTAAAGAAGCTTTGCTTACTGGCGTTAACACTCCTATTAGTGGTGAAATCTGTTACTTCGGTGATCGTATTGGTTTCTCTTTTGAAAGAGTTGCTAATAAAATTTCATTCTCTAGAGCAGTTGCTAATGAACCTGAAAAGATTCCAGAAATCGCAAGACGCTTTGCTTTAATGACTCGTGAATTCCATAAAATCACTCCTCTTCCAGGAATATTCCCAGATCAAAGTGAAATCGAATTAGGTTTTGTGAACATTTTAGCGCCTAAGTTAGACAAAGATATTGTCGAGAAACTAAAAGCCTTAATCCTTGAATATAAAGACGCTAAAACATTAATTCATGGTGACTTCCATACAGGAAACGCGGTTATGACTGATAAAGGCGATAATATTATGATTGACTTAGCGGATCTTGCTATTGGTTCACCATATTATGATATTGGTTCAATGTATTTGTTCGCTCATGCAGTAAATGATGAACGCTGTATGCAAATATTCCACTTTGATAGAGCCACTATGAAGAAGTTCTATGATGCCTTCTTCCCAGTCTATTTCGAAGGTAAGGATTTAGAAAAAGAGTGGAAGATATGTAAGAAATTTGCAGCATTCCGTTTGATTTATCACGCTAGATTTAAACGTTTTGAAATTGATTCAGAAATCTATAATAAAGTACTTGGTCAGCTTCTCGATGATAATTGTGATGATGTCCTTGTAACTGATTAATAATTTTTAGGCGAAAGGAATAAAATATGAAAATTATTACATTAATTATTGCTGGTGGTGTTGGCGAACGCTTCTGGCCTGAAAGTCGCACAGCTAAACCAAAACAATTCTTAGATCTTTCTGGTAGTGGACATCCACTCATCTTTGATACAGCTGAAAGAGTTAAATCTCTTACACCTTATAAAGATATTTATGTTGTTACCGGTGAAAAATATAAAGAAGCTGTTTTACTTTCTTTACCTGAAATCCAAGACGAGAATGTTATTTTAGAGCCAGTTGGTAGAAATACCGCTCCGGCGATTAACTTAGCCCTTCGTTATATTCAAGATAGATATAACCAAGATGTTGTCGTTGTAACTATTCCAAGTGATCAATATATTGATGATGATAAGAAATATGTTGAACTAATTGAGAAAGCAACAAAGTTCTTAGAGAATAACGACGCTATCGTCACAATCGGTATTAATCCTTCTCACCCAGATACTGGCTTTGGCTATATCGAAGAAGGTGAAGAAGTTGAAAATAACCTATATAAAGTCCGCTCTTTTAAAGAAAAACCATCTTTAGAAGTTGCTAAAAAATATGTCAAAAATGGTGGATATTTATGGAATGCAGGTATGTTTATTTATAAGCTCTCCACAATGATGCATGCTTTCCAAAAATATATGCCACAGCAATATGAAACATTAGATAACTTATTTAAACTTCCTAAACTTGAATTCTATCAAAACTATGCAACCACATTTGCGAGTTTAGAAAAGATTTCCATTGACTATGGTGTTATGGAAAAAGCCGATAACATTTATGTTACTAAAGGAACATTTGAATGGGATGACTTAGGTAGTTGGTTAGCAATTGATAGACATCACCAAAAAGATGAAAATGGTAATATCGCTAAACGCGCTAAAGTTTTAAACCATAATACTAAAAATACAACCATTGTTTCTTCAACCAAGAAGATGTTTGTTACGATTGGTTTAGAAGATATGGTTATTGTTAATACAAACGATGTTATCTTAATTGCGAAAAAAGATCATATCGATGAAGTTAAAGATGTTGTTAATCAACTTAAAGGTGTCGATAACAATAAATATATTTAGCCGAGCTAATTACTTGTAATTAAAATTACACAAATATACAATATTGTCGAAAAGAGGAAATGTCCATGCTTAAAGAAGTCGAACAAAGATACAACTTATGGCTAAATGAGCCATCATTATCAGGCGATGAAAAAGCTGAATTATTATTTATTAAAGACAACGAAAACGAAATAACAGACCGCTTTATTTCTGATCTTGAATTTGGAACAGGTGGTTTAAGAGGAATCATGGGAGTTGGTACAAACCGCATGAATCGTTTCGTTATTAGAAGAGCCACTCAAGGATTAGCCCAATATCTTTTAAAACAAAGAAGAACTAATTCCGTTGCGATTGGTTATGATAGTAGAAATAACTCTCGTAATTTTGCCTTAGAAGCTGCTAACGTCTTAGCAAGTAACAATATCACAGTTTATATTTATAAAGAATTAATGCCTACACCTGCTCTTTCTTATGCGGTTAGATATTTAAAATGTGATGCTGGTATTGTTGTTACCGCTTCTCATAACCCATCAAAATATAATGGCTATAAAGTTTATGGAAGTGATGGCTGCCAATTAACAATTGATGCTGCTAATGCTGTCTATGAACAAATTCAATCATTATCACCATTTAAAGGGATTTCCTATGGGGATTTTGATAAATTAGTTGTTCGTGGAAAGATTATTTTTATTGATGAAAAACTCATCTCTGATTACTTTGATTCCACTCTTAGATGTTCATTAGATAATAGCGAAAGGATTCTTAATATTGCCTACACTCCTCTTTATGGTGCGGGTTATAGATGCGTTACTACTGTTTTAAGAAAAACAAATTTCAATGTTGATGTAGTAAATGAACAAGCAAAACCAAACGGTGATTTCCCAACTTGTCCATATCCTAACCCAGAAATGGAACCAGCCTTAAAGCTTGGTATTGAATTAATGCTTAAGAATAATGATGACGTTTTACTCGCTACCGATCCAGATAGTGATAGAGTGGGTGTTGTCGTTAATCAAAAAGGTAAACCTGTTATCTTAACTGGTAACGAAGTTGGTATTCTCTTATTCGACTTTATTTATCATGTTAAGAAAGCTAATGGCACCTTACCAAAAGTACCAGTCGTTGTTAAAACCATTGTTTCTAGTGATATGGTTAATGTTATGGCTAAACAATATGGTGTCCAAGTTAATGAAGTTTTAACTGGTTTCAAATTTATTGGTGAACAAATCTTCTTCCTTGAACAAAAAGGTGAAGTTGAAAGATATTTATTAGGATTCGAAGAATCCTGTGGTTATCTCACTAACATTGATGTTCGTGATAAAGACGCGGTTAATGCTTGCTTACTTGTTGCCGAAATGGCTAACAAATACAAACACGAAGGTAAGACTTTATATGATAGATTAGTTGAACTCTATAAAGAATTTGGCGATTTCAAAACCGCAACACTTGCTTTTGAACTTAGTGGTGTTGAAGGCAAACAAAAGATTCTTGCTATTATGGAATCCTTTAGAGGAAATAAAGCCCACGAATTATTTGGAGATATTGATCATATCGGTGATTATCAAGAAGGCTTTATTCACTTCAAAGATCATAAAGAACCAACTAACTTACCAAAATCAAATGTTATTAAGTTATTCCTTAAAGATGGTGAAACAATTACTATTCGTCCATCTGGAACTGAACCAAAGATTAAATATTATGTCTTTGCGTTAGGCGAAGAACACCTTAATAAATACGTGAAAACGATTAACGAATTCATGAAATAATATATTTATGAATAGCCTCTAAAATTCCCATTGGAGGCTTTTCTTATAGGAAATTTACATCAAATTTCACCTTAGTTTATTAAAAACTAATGAATGTTTAACTATAATGTTATATGATTATTGCTATGGCGAACTTAAAAATTAAAACCCCTAATGAAGTTATTGAACTCATATCTAAATATAATGTGCTCTTTTTAAAAGACTCATTAGTTAATATTTTCAATTTAGATTTAAAGGATTTAGAAGAATCACCATATTCAATTATTTCTAACGAAAAAGAATATCCAGTTTTAGACACAATTCGAATTAAAGTTAATATTTCTAAAATTGGTTATGTTTTCGCTATATACAATAAGGAAAACTTTAATAAAGCTTCAAAAGATGAATTATTAGCAAAATTAACTCATCTTAGGGATATGATTGTTACTGATCCTGAAAGCCGTAAAGAAAAAGTGAGTTCAATCCTAAATGTTATTGGAGAATTTAAACCTTTATTGGTTTATGTCTGCGCTCAATGTTATTTTGAAGACGCTGCTCCTGCAACTAGAGAATATTCTTTAAATGATATTTCCTTCCCATTAATCATTTCTGAAAAGCCAAAAGAAGTGGTTACTAAAATGGAAAAGAAAGTAAAAGAAGAAACTCATAAAGAAAAAGTGCCATTTAGCTTTAAGAATCTATTTGATCGTTTCGTTATTAATTTAAGAAATGAAGCAATCAGTTACATCTTTAATCTTTTATATACATTCTTATTAGCTGCCGTCACATTATTTATGTTTGTTTTCTTCGCTAAAAATAGTGCAGGTTATGCAGCGGTATTTATTGTCTTCATGGGTGTGTTTACCGCAGTTCTTGTAGGAAATTTACGTTTATTCATGCGTAAGAAATCATTTAGAAACTTACGAAAAGATTTAGCAAGTCATATCGTCATGAACGCTATTATCTTCCTCGGATTTGGTTTAGGCATTATGACCTCTTATTTAGTTACTGAAAACTTATTAAAGAGTGAAACATTAGTTATTAATTATTCGACATATATTCCAGCCTCTATCTTTATTGCGTTAGGTTTATACATTGTCGCTTTATTTGTTACAGTTATTCTTGAACTTGCTAGAGAAAATAAAGCTCTTAAAAATCCTCAAAAGAATGTAGATAGCGAGGAAAACGAATAATGCCTCGTTTCGAAAAATTTTATGTTGGTCCATCGATGGTGGATGCAACTGGAAATCTTAAATTAGTTAATTTCTTTTCCCTTTTTCAAGAAATCGCTAGTCGCAACTCTGATGAAATAGGAATTGGTAAAGATAAGACAACTGATAATGGAATTGATTGGATTATTTCTCGTGTAAGAGTAGATTTCTATGATTTAATTCCTCACGGGGAAACAGAAGAATTCTATACTTATCCAAGTGAACTAAAAAATGGCTTTATCTTCTGCCGTAATGGTGGAATTCGTAATAAAGATAATAAGATCTTAGCCCAAGTATCTTCCATGTGGGCTTTAATCGATAATAAAACTCGTCGTTTAATCATGAGACCTAATCTTCCTTATGTTGTTGATAGTTTAAAAGGAGAAACTCCTCTTCCTTTGCCTGAAAAAGTACAATCAGAGGAATGTTCTTTCTTTTATAAAAGAACGATGAGATATAGTGACTGCGATTTAAATGGCCACGTTAATAACACTCGTTACATTGAAATGATATCTGATATCTTCCCACTCGATTTCTATCGCTCTCATTTTATAACCCGTCTTGATATTAATTATGTCAATGAATTACATGATGGAGATGAAGTTAATATCTATATTTCTAGCGATAATACTTATGTAGAAGGAAGAGTAAACGATAAGGTATCATTTGTCGCAAAAATCTATTTCAGAAATCGCTAATTTAATCAAATAAAGTATATGAAAAGTCGTCTTAAACAAGACGACTTTTAGTTTAAAATACTGGACTTACTATACTTTATTCGAGTTCGAAAGCGCCAGTATAAAGTTGATAATATGTACCCTTTTGAGCAATTAAATCTTCATGAGTACCACGTTCAATAATACGTCCATGATCTAAGACCATAATAGCGTTACTATTTTGAACAGTAGATAATCTATGAGCGATAACAAAGACTGTTCTTCCTTCCATAAGTTTATCGGTACCTTTTTGAACTAGTTTTTCAGTTCTAGTATCGATAGAAGAAGTAGCTTCATCAAGAATCATAACTGGAGTATCCGCAACTGCTGCTCTAGCAATAGAGATTAATTGTCTTTGACCTTGTGATAAGTTAGCACCATCTCCAGTAAGCATAGTGTTAAATCCTTCTGGAAGTCTAGTAATGAAGTCATAAGCATTAGCAATCTTAGCAGCTTCATAAACTTCTTCATCAGTCGCATCTAATCGACCATAACGAATGTTATCCATGACAGTGCCAGTGAATAAGTTGACATCTTGTAAAACAATACCTAACGATCTTCTTAAATCATCTTTCTTAATTTTATTAATGTTAATTCCATCATAACGAATCTTACCATCCGCAATATCATAGAAACGGTTGATTAAGTTAGTGATTGTGGTTTTACCTGCGCCAGTCGCACCAACAAAGGCAATTTTTTGTCCTGGGTGAGCGTAAATACTAACATCATGTAAAACAAGTGTGGTCGCATTATATCCAAAGTCAACATGGTCTAAAACGATATCACCTTTAAGTTCAGTATATGTAACTGTTCCATCCGCTTTATGTGGGTGTTTCCAAGCGTAATATCTTGTCTTTTCTTCACATTCTTCGAATGTTCCGTCTTCATGATATTTAATATTTACTAAAGTAACATAACCTTCATCGGTTTCAGATGGTTCATCAAACATTTCGAAAATACGTGACGCACCAGCTTGACCCATAACGATAAAGGTAATTTGTTGTGAGAAGTTATTAACGTTATTAGAGAATGTTCTACACGCGATAAAGAAGAATAATAATGTACCAATATCAATAGGGGCTTTTCCTCCATTAAAGATAGATTGGATACCAATATTCATTGTGTTATTAATTAAGAAGCTAACACCGACAATCGCTAAAACAACGTAAACAATGTTACCAATATTCATATTGATTGGACCCATTGTATTACCAGCAGCGTTAGCAGTGGTACTTACTCTACAAAGTTCATCATTAATAACAGCGAAGTCTTCTTGAGATTTTTCTTCGTGATTGAAGACTTTAATAACCTTAAGACCACGAATAGATTCTTCGATGTTACCTTCAACCTTACCGGTTTCAATTTGTTGTTTAATAAAGTATTTAGAGGAAGTGCCTCCAACAAATTTAGCGGTTAAGATCATTAAGATAGATCCACCGAAAACGATAAGTGATAGATATAAGGAGAAGTAAAGCATTACTGCTATAGCAGCGACAATTGTAACTCCAGCTTGAATTGAAGTTGGGAAAGCTTGTGAAACAAGTTGTCTAATGGTATCAATGTCGTTTGTGTATAAAGACATGACATCGCCTCTTGGATGGGTATCAAAATATTTAATTGGAAGTGATTCCATATGGTTAAACATTTTAATACGAACAGTGTTAAGGAACTTTTGGGTGACAACCGCCATAATACGGGTGTAGGCGAATGCGGAAATAAGGCCAACAATATAGAATCCACCAATAACAAGTAAAATATTTGTTAATTGAGGCCATGGATTTGTACCTGCTTTAATTGATGCATCTAAGGTATTAGAAATATTTTTAATAAAGATGGAGGAAGCAATATTTCCAGCGGAATAAAGAATAATAAAGATAACAGCGGCAATTAACATCCATTTAAAGTCTTTCCAAAGCATCTTTATAAGACGTTTGAGAGTACCTTTTTTGGCTTTTTGGAATTTGCCTTTCATTCTCATTGGTGGCATGTTTACTTACCTCCTTTCTTAGTTTGTGTATTATATACTTCACGATAAATTTCGTTATTTTTAAGTAATTCTTCGTGAGTACCGATAGCATTAATCTTACCATCATCCATGACGATAATTTTATCCGCATCTTCAATGGAAGAAATACGTTGTGCAATAACAATCTTAGTAGTGTGAGGAATATCTCTTCTTAAAGATTCTTGAATCATCTTATCGGTCTTTGTATCAACCGCAGATGTTGAGTCATCAAGAATTAAGATTTTAGGTTTTTTAAGTAAGGCTCTAGCAATACAAAGTCTTTGCTTTTGACCACCTGAAACGTTATTACCTCCAGGCTTAATCATATTGTCGTATTGATGCTTAAGTGACATAACAAAATCATCAATTTGAGCGGTTTGTGCAGCTTTTCTGACATCTTCAAGGCTGGCATTTAAATCACCCCAGCGTAAGTTTTCAGCGATACTTCCGGAGAATAATTCATTCTTTTGTAATACTACTGAAATAGAATCTCTTAGAACTTCTAAATCGTATTCTCTGACGTTATGTCCGCTTACAATAACTTCGCCTTCACTCACATCATAAAGACGAGAGATTAAGTTAATTAAAGTTGTTTTACCTGAACCTGTAGAGCCAATAATACCAACGAATTCGCCAGAATTAATGGTGATATTGATATTTTCTAAGGCATTTCTTTCAGCGTGTTCATTATATTTGAATGAAACATTATTAAGAGTGATTGATCCATCATTAACTTCGTAAATTGGATTTTCTGGGTTTTCAATAGTAGGCTCTTCAATTAAAACTTCATAAACACGTTTGAAAGCTTCAATTGACATTGCAAGCATAACTAAAATCATGGAGACAAACATTAATGACATTAAGATTTGAACACCATAAGTTTGTAAGGCGGATAAGCCACCTAAAGACAAGCTATTGAAGATAATCTTACCATCTGGACCAACTTCACTATTTTCATAAATGAGCCATGAACCAAAGGTACAAATAAGCATATTAGAGAAATGAATTGCGAAGTTTAAAGCAGGGTTATTCCAGGCAACAATTTTCTCCGCTTTAATGAAGTCTTTAGCCAAATCGCTGGAGGTGTTGCGGAATTTTTCCTTTTCATACTCTTCACGAACAAATGTTTTAACAACGCGAATACCAGCAATATTCTCTTGAACAGATTCGTTCATCTTATCGTAACGTTTGAATAGTCTAGTAAATGTTGGCATCGCTTTAGCAATGATAATAATAAAGATAATGGCAACAAGAGGTACCATGCCAATAAAGATCCACGCCATTGGACCACCAGTTACGAAAGCCATGATAATTGAGAAAGCCATCATAAGTGGGGCACGGAAAACAGCGCGGATAATTAAACCAAACGCCATTTGAATTGTATTAATATCTGTAGTCATTCTAGTAACTAAGGATGAAACAGAGAATTTATCAATATTAGCAAAGGAGAAGGATTGAACTTTTTTATATAAATCATATCTTAAGTTTTTGGCTAAACCAGTCGCAGCTTTAGATGCAAAAACACCGCCTAAGATACCACAGGCTAAACTTATTAAAGCGCCTCCAATCATTAGCCAAACATATGGCCAGATATTTGGTTCTGCTACTTGAATTTCATCTGTAAGTTTAGACATTACAAAAGGTAGAGCACATTCCATTGCCGCTTCACCAATCATAAATAATGGTGTGATTAAAGCGAAAACTTTATATTCTCTAAGCGATTTAAATACTAAACGCATTCTTTTTATCATTATTCGGTCTCCTTTCTTTTAAATATTAAATTCATAATTATTTTCTTATTTGGTAATGGGCTTTTGTTTTTATCAAACACACCTTTATATGCAAGTCCAAGAACAATTGAGAATAAGGCAGTTGTGTATTCTTCAATATTTCCTTCAGGAACATCTCCTTCTTCCTGTCCCCTTTTAATCATTTTAGAGGCGAAATCCCAAAAAGATATTTTATGGTCTGTTTCCCTAGCTTGAGGGAACGCTTCCTGACGATAATGAAGAATTAAAAGAAGATATATTGCATAAACATTTTGTTTTGTAGATAGAAGTTTTAAAAATGTCTCAAGCAATTCTTCAAGAACTAGGATAGCTTTTTTATCAAAAGAAATCCCGTTAAACACTTTCGACATTTCATTTTCAATCTCATGCATGATATCTCTAAAGAGTTCTTCCTTAGTTGGATAATAATGATAGAAAAGTGAATGAGCACAATTAACTTCATCCATAATGTCATCAATGGTGACCGCTTTATATCCATTAATAGCAAAAAGCCTTAAACCAGCAGCTTTTATAGCTACTTTTCGACGGTCTTTAATTTTTTGACATTGTTCTTTAGTTCTTGGCATATTTTTATCATTGACATTCGTGTCAACGCTTGCAATTTTAATACGAATAAAAAACTATGTAAATAAAAAATATATTTTTATTATGTTTATTAAAATTTGTTTCTATGCGATAATTAACAGGATATAAGAAAGAGGGAATTTATGAAACACGTTACCAATAATATCTACTACGTTGGTGTTAATGATCACCAACTAGATTTATTCGAAGGCCAATACATTGTACCTAATGGTATGGCATATAACTCCTATGTAATCATGGATGATAAGATTGCTATTTTAGATACAATCGAAGTTAACTTCAAAGAAGAATGGCTTAATAATTTAAAAGAAGTCTTAAAAGATAGAAAACCAGATTATTTAATTGTTCAACATATGGAACCTGATCATTCCGCGAATATCATGGAATTTTTAAAGGTTTATCCAGACACTATTGTTGTTAGTAACGCTCAAGCATTTAAGATGATGTATCAATTCTTCCATCAAGAGATTCCAAACAAATTAGTTGTTAATAACGGTGACAAACTTGATTTAGGTGGAAGAGAATTAACATTCATGTTTGCGCCTATGGTTCACTGGCCAGAAGTTATGATGACTTATGACGCAAATAGCAAAGTTTTATTCTCTGCTGATGGCTTTGGTAAGTTGGGCTTGCGAAGCAAGAAGATATTATTTCGGTATCGTTGGTAAATATGGTATGCAAGTTCAAAACGTTTTAAAGAAAGCTGCTACCTTAGATATTCAAACTATTTGCCCACTTCATGGACCAGTGTTAAGTGAAAACCTCCCATATTATTTAAATCTTTATAATATTTGGTCTTCTTATGGTGTTGAAACTGAAGGCGTCTTTATCGCCTATACTTCAGTTTATGGTCACACTAAAGAAGCTGCTTTACTTTTAGAAGAAGAACTTAAGAAAGCAGGCTGTCCAAAAGTTGCTATTGCTGATTTAGCACGTGAAGATATGGCAGAATGCTTAGAAGATGCCTTTAGATATGGCAAAGTTGTCTTAGCTACCACAACATACAATATGGAAATCTTCCCATTCATGTCTGACTTCATTACCCGTTTAGTGGAACATGGTTTCCAAAATAAACAAATTGGTATTATTGAAAATGGTACTTGGGCACCTCAAGTTGAAAAGATTATTAAAGCTAAATTAGCGAATGCTAAGAACATCACTTTTGTTGAACCAGTTGTTAAGATTGTTTCTGCAATGGATGAAAATAACATTAAACAAATTAAAGAATTAGCAGAAGCCCTTAAATAAAAATGACTGGTTACATCATTATTAATGGTTTTAAAGTCGTATCCGCAGTTGATAATCAAGTTAAGAGATTACTTGAGGAATTTTCAAAACGCGATGTTGATGTAAAAGTCGTTAAAAATGATGGTACATTAGTCTCAGTAATGGGACAAAAAGTCTCATCCACCTTAGAACCTAGGGATTTTATTGTATTTTTAGATAAAGATAGATATACCGCTAGAATGCTTGAAAAGCTTGGATATCGTTTATTCAATAAGCCATCTGCCTTAGAACTTTGTGATGATAAAATGCTTACTCATATTGCCTTAGCAAATAATGGTATCAAGATGCCAAAGACCTTTGCATCGCCATTAAAATTCTTTGAATCTGATGACTATGAATACCTTTATAAAGTAGAAAAAGAATTGGGATATCCTTTAATTGTTAAAGAGAATTATGGCTCTTTAGGGAAACAAGTATATTTAATAAATAACCATGAGGAACTCGCCTTAATTGATCGAAAACTTGATAAAGTTGCTCATGTTTTTCAAGAGTTCATATCATCATCTAGAGGATTAGATTATCGTCTTATTGTTATTAATCATAAAGTCGTTGCTTATATGAAAAGAGAGAATAAACATTCCTATCTCTCTAATCTTGCTAGTGGTGGAACTTCTTCAATCGTTAATCTTCCTCAAGAATACTTAGATATGGCAATTAAAGCGAGTGAAGTATTAGATTTGGATTACTGCGGTGTTGATATTTTAAAAGGAAAAGATAACGAACCTATTCTTTCTGAAGTTAATTCTAACGCCTTCTTCGAAGGAATTGAAAAAACCACCAATATCAATGTTGCTTCTATATACGTTAATCATATTTTGGAGACTATCAAAAATGAAAAGAATAATTAAAAGTGAATTATTAGAGAAATTCGAGAATAAATTCAAATGTAAGGCAGAGAACTACATTACTTGTGGTGGCCGTTTTGAAGTTATTGGCAACCACACTGATCATAATCATGGTGTTTGTATTACTGGTACTTGTAACTTATGTATCGCCGCCGCAGTTAATAAAACTGATGATGAAACAGTTCACATCAAATCGCATGGTTATAGAGATATTATCTTTAATGTTAATAAAACCAAATTAGGCAAAACTGATTTAGGAACATCAAAAGGCATCGTTAAAGGTGTAATAAATTACCTTAAAGAACACGGCTACAAAGTAGGTGGATTTAGCGCTTATATCGATAGTGAAGTTCCACAAGGAAGTGGCTTATCTTCTTCCGCTGCATATGAATTATTAATTGGTAGAATCATCAACCATTTATATAACGAGGACTCCATTGATAAACTTGTTTTAGCGAAAGCTGGTCAATATTCAGAAAACAAGTATTTTGGCAAAAAGAGTGGACTTCTTGACCAAATTGGCGTTTCTTATGGTGGTTTAAACGTTATTGATTTTGGCAATATTGATAATCCAAATATCGCAAGAATTGAATTCCCATTTGATGATTTACATTTCGTTTTAATCAACACTGGTGGTAGTCACGCAAACTTATCAAGCTATTATTCTGCAATTCCTGAATCAATGTATAAGGTAGCAGAACATTTTGGTAAAAAATATTTAAGAGATATTCCTGAAAAAGAATTTGCGGAAGAATTATTAGAAGAAAAACAAAGCGGACATGATCACTTCGATTTTGTTGACCGTAAACGTGCAATTCATTTCTACGAAGAGAATAAGAGAGTTGTCAACTGCTTGAAAGCAATTAAAAATAAAGACGAAGAACTATTCCTTGAACAAATTAAAGGTTCACAACATTCTTCTCAAAATAACTTACTTAATACTCAGGTTGATAATCAATATGAAGGTTCTCCTCAAGAAGCTATTGATTACGCTCAAGCATTACTTCCAAAAGGAGCAGTTAGAATCCATGGCGGTGGTTTTGCTGGAACAATATTAGCCTTTGTCAAAACTGAAGAATTAGACTACTTCATGAAGAAGATGAAACAACGCTATGGCAAAGACATGGTTTACGAATTAACACTTAAAGACTAAGCTAAAATTTGTTAAACTATAGGTTGTGGAAAAATTTAAAAACCTACCTATCGGAACATTAATTAGACACCCAAATTTCGGTATAGGAATCGTCGTTGGCTCCTATAATGTGAATTATCGGGTGTCTTTTAAATCATATTATGATCAAAAGAACCTTTTAGGTTCATTTGTGGATAATAATTGTTCAATTGAAGATATGTCTAAAATGTCTTTTGAAGATGTTTTAAAGCGCGGTGCTTATTTCGGTTTATTTAAACCAGATGACTTTAATAACGCAATTGATCTAGCAAAAAACAATCATGTCTTAGAAATATGTAAACCAATAAATGGTGTTTTTGAAGGTACAGTTAGAGCGGAAAGCATCTATCATCCTATTGTTGAATATAGTAATGGTGTTCTTTCTACTAGCTGTGATTGTAAAGGCAAAACAAATTGTGTTCATGCGTTAGCGATGCTTCTTTATATGAACAAAAACAAAGTAGAGTTTAAGGAATATGCTAGAAGTAAATACCTTGTCGAACTAATTAATAATAAAGAAAATATACTAAATTTAATATACGCGAATGATGATTGCTCTTTTGATTCTTTAACTAAACTTGATGAACTTTTAGATGTTCTTAAGCCTTTATCTATTAGAGATTTTGGTGAATTAATTAAAGAGTTAAATCCTGATGTTAAAAAAGCAACTTTCATCATCAAGATGCTTTCTTTATATCCAAGAATTAAAAGCATTGCTAGTAAGATTATTCAATTTGACCCAACTAATAGTGTCCCATTTATAAAAGCTATTAACGATACTAAATATATTAATTTACCAAGTGTTACATCTTTCTATGAAAGCTATCTCGAAAAGGATTATAGAGTGATAAATCCAGATGTTATTAGTAACAAAACTACTTTGCCTTTTATTGCATTCCATTTTGATAAGTATTATCCGCATATTAAGTTCATTAAAGATCAACTATTTGAAGCTTTAGCGAGTAAACATTTATTAAAATATGCGGTTGATAAACTAGATGATAAGACTGCTAATTTAGTCTATGTTGATAATTATCCTTTATTCGTAAAAGAAGGGACTTCTGACAGGGTTATTACTACAAAAGATGTCTTATTAGCGATTCAAGAAAGCACTAATAATGTTCTAGATATCTTACTAAGAATTTCATTTATTGTTAAGAAATGTATTAAAGAGAATAATGAAGCTCTTTTAGTTCAAACTTTGTATAAAATAGCGAAGAATAATCGCTTAAAAATAGATGAAAGAAATCAGATTTTTTCAATCATTAATTCTTTACCGGATAATGAGCTAGTTAAAATCACTTTTATGGAGTTACTCAATGATAAGCCGCGCTTCCATTATTGATACTTTAGTCAACGAACTAAAGCCATTTAAACTCCCTTCATTACAATATGAAGCTTCTTTCAACCGCTATTTTGATAGCAAATACAATTTCAGTTTTGTTCCTGGCGATTACGCTATCTTCCATTTAACTTTAGAAATTGTTTTAAAAGGAACAGCTTATTCTATTGCTAGTGTCG
The DNA here is from genome assembly GCA_902787955.1 of uncultured Erysipelotrichaceae bacterium. Lineage (GTDB taxonomy): Bacteria > Bacillota_I > Bacilli_A > RFN20 > CAG-826 > Fiminaster. The sequence continues at coordinate 96,936 of CADAIJ010000007.1, read as the reverse complement.
ATTTAGAAGCGTTTGATTCTGCTAATAACACTAGATATAACACATACTATGCTGATAAATTAGATGATCGTTATTTAGCTAAATCATTGCTTTACTATTCATTAGATAAATATATAAAAGATAACAAGTTTATTAATGATCTCGATTTATCTTTAAAAGAAATTCAAAAGAAGATAATTGAAGAGAATAAAAAGAAATTTATTTCAGAACTAACTAAACAAATCGATTTAGTGGATAGAACAGAATTATTAGATGATTCTCCAAAAGTTCATTTTTATCCAACACTTATTTTAGATGGAAAACCTGTCCTATCTTTAAAAGTGGGACAATCTAGACAATATTCAGTTGCTTCTTTTAAGACATTTACTTCTAGGTTCGATGAAAAAGCTTATTATTCATATGGTAAAGAACTAGCCTTTACTCATGATGTAACCATCTTAGATGATGAAGCAAAAGAACTACTAAAAGTAATTAATCATCTTGTTAGTATAGATCCATATAGTCCTGGAAAATTCTTATCTTTAAGTGATAAATCTTTAGAAAGAGTTTTAGAAATATATAAAGGAAAGAATATAACTGTTGAAATGGAGGGCAAAGCATATACCTTCTTAAATAGACTTGAGCCATTAAACTCTAAAATCTATATTGATAAAGATTATGTGCTATCCCTTCCTTTTTTAAAACTCGATGGATGCGTTATTAGAGGTAATTACAGTTTTGATTTTAATGATAAAACCATTGATGTCTTGACGGATAATGAAGCAATCGCTAATTTGATTCAATTAATCTTCACTAACGAATATCCATGTATTGAAGATAATATTGAAGACTTTAAGTATGCTTATATCTTAAGATACCCAGATTCATTTATTATTTCTCCTGAAGTAGCGGATGATTTTAAGTTCCAAAACTTATTAATTAATGCCTATTTTGATTTTGAAAATAACATCATTACATCTCGAGAAGAACTCTTTGTTAATAATGAAAAGATATCGCCAAAACAACTAACCAAATATAATCAATCCCAATATCGTCATTATCAATCAATTCTTAAAAATATGGGATTTGTTGATGGAAATTTGGAAGATCAGTCTCACATTTGGAACTTCTTAACTTCTTCCTTAGATACACTTAAAAAGGTCGCAGATGTCTATCTAAGTGACTCAATTTTAAATAAACATGTTTCTAGTTTTACTCCACCTTCATTAAGAATTAACTATAACAATAACCTTCTTGATGTTTTTATGGAGAATTCTCGATATAGCGATGATGAATTACTCGCGATTATTAATGGTTTAAGAAAAAAGAAAAAATATATTTTATATAAGAATCAAGTTATCGGATTAGATAACGATGCTTCAAATCAGTTCTTAAATAATGTCGATAATTATGATTTAGCGTCTTCTAAAGAACTCGTTAAAGAAAATCATGTCCCACTTTATTACGCTTTTAAATCGTTAACTAATTTAACTGGCTTATCCTTAAGCGAACATGTTTTTGAAGTGTTTGATCAAATTAAAAACTTTAAAGATAGTTCATTTAAGTGCGGTGAAATTGTAGGAGAACTTAGACCATATCAAACTGATGGGGTTAGATGGTTAGATGTTTTATACAAAAACTATTTAAACGGAATTCTAGCGGATGATATGGGCTTAGGTAAAACTATTCAAATCATTTCTTTCCTTAAAGGAGAAAAGATAAAAGGCAATTCTCTCATCATTTGCCCAAAGACTTTATTATTTAACTGGCAGAACGAATTCATGAGGTTTGCTCCTGAAATAAAAGTTATTCCTATCTATGGTAGCGCTGAGCATAGAGCAAAGACAATTTCACAAATTCCTATGCACAAGTCCACTATTTATGTGTCTGGATATGAATCTGTTCGAAGAGACGAAGAGCTTTATAAAGACATAAATTTTGACACAATTATCCTTGATGAAGCTCAATATATTAAGAATTCTAAAGCTAAGAAATCACTTACTATTTATAACTTAAAATCTGATCATCGTTTTGCCTTAACTGGTACACCAATTGAAAACTCAATTTTAGATTTATGGTCAATCTTTAATTTCTTAATGCCTAAATACTTAATTGATTTACAAACCTTCAAACAAAACTACGAAGATAATAATAGCTATATCAACGAAGTGAAAAGATTTGTTGCTCCATTTATCTTAAGAAGAAATAAGAAAGATGTTTTAAAAGATTTGCCTGATAAATTTGAAACATTTGTTACTTGTGAAATGAACGGAGAACAAAGAAAGATATATGACGCTCATGTTTTATTAGCAAAGAAAGCTTTAGATGATGGTGGTGGTGCCTTTGATGTTCTTCCATACTTAATGAGATTAAGACAAATCTGTATTGATCCAAATTTATTCGTCGAAAACTATTATGGAGGTTCTACTAAAGTTGATACTTTAATTGAGATCTTAAATGACCGTATTCAAGATGGGCATAGAGTTCTTATCTTCTCCCAATTTGTAAAAGCACTTAATTTAGTTAAAGAAAAACTTGATTCACTTGGCCTAAATTACTTTGTGATTACTGGCGACACTGATGGCGAAGAAAGAGTTAAACTTGCTAATGAATTTAACTCTACGAAGAAATATAAAGTTGGTTTAGTTTCTTTAAAAGCTGGTGGAACAGGTTTAAACCTTGTTGGCGCTGATGTAGTAATTCATTTAGATCCATGGTGGAATGTCGCGGTTCAAGATCAAGCTACTGATAGAGCGTATCGTATTGGTCAAGAAAGAAACGTTGAAGTAATTAAACTCATTTGTGAAGATTCAATCGAACAAAGAGTAGTGGAACTTCAAAACATTAAAAAAGACTTATTTGATAAAGTCATTTCTAATGATGATTCTTCGATTACTTCCTTAACTTTAGAAGATATCAATTACATATTAAAAGCCTAGAAAGAATGGACTTCCTAGGCTTTATTTAATTATTTAGCGACTTGTCCTTGTAAACCAATTAGGACTTTATCTTTTGCTTCGGTTCCAAGTAATTTTTCAATAATAGCTAGTGCAAATTTCACACTATACATCATGGAGCGAGCGGTGATGAAGTTTTGATCAACTACGACTTCTTCTCCTGTAAAGATTCCTTCATAGCCTTGGTTAAATCCGGCAAAGCAAGTAAATCTAACATCTTTTAGATAACCCATCTTTCCATAGATTGATGGAGCAGCGCATATCGCACAAAGCAATTTATCTCGATCATAGAATTTTTCAATTAAATCATGAACGTTCCTATTTTCAGATAAATTTTTAGTGCCTCTTCCTCCTCCAGGAAGAATAAGAAAATCAAAGGAATCAATATTCGATGGAATAAGATCAAATGGCTTATCCGCTAAAAGAGTTAAACCAAAAGATGATTCAACTTGTCTATTTGAATTAATTGAATAAGTAATAACTTCAATACCTGCTCGTAATAAGACATCACGAGTGGTTAAGGCTTCAGTATCTTCAAAGCCATTTGCAAGTAATATTAAACCCTTCATATTAAGTTTCCCCTTGTTGAGTTTATTATACTCTCTATTTTAAAAAATTAAAGTGATATTATCAGAGATAATAAATTAATCAATTTTAGTGAATTTTTTATCTTTAAACATGTATGATAATCCGTTAAAAGATAAGATATAAGCACTGTAATAATGGAAATACCAGTCTTTACTAGCCCCTAATATCATAACGGTTAATAAGATTGCTCCACCGAATATATCAATAAATAAATGACCAATTTCTAAGTTATCAGAATCGATTATCATAACGACAAAGGCGAAGATAATTGCTCCCGCAACTAAAATAACGCATAAAAATAAAATAGCTTTAATAAGATAATATAAATAAGAATAAGACTTAGTAATGACAATTGCCTTTTTACCATTTCTATTTTCATAATCTAAAGTAGTGTTATGAATATTAAATAACGATTTCGCTAGTTTCTTTTCTGGTTCTAAAGCACAGTAAAGAATTTTAAAGATAACAACAAGAGAAAATAATCCTGTCGCAATTAGACCTAAAATAAAGGAAAGTCTATATCTTAATACAATAGGAAGCATCTCTTCTACATTATTTCCTAAAATTAATAGAGTTATAAAACCCCCAAAAAATAATAAAGATACAATTAAAAAGAAGATCTGACTCTTAATTGAAAACTTTTTATGGTGTAAAAAATCTTTCTTATCTGGTTCATAATAATATCGATCAGCATTACGAAATAATAATTCGTCTTCGCCGACGATAACTTCATCCATCTCTTCGAAGTTTATATCAGTAATTCTACTAGTGTTTGCCATAATATAGCCCTCTTGAAATTAGTTATACAAAATTAAATTTAAAAATAAAAGAAAAACACCATCACATTAGTGACAGTGTTTATAGATTTTATAAGTTTAATTAGAACTTACGGTTAGCAAAGGCTCTAACACCAAGGAATTCAGCTTCTTCACCAAGTTCTTCTTCAATTCTAAGAAGTTGATTGTATTTGGCCATACGGTCAGTTCTAGAAGCGGAACCAGTCTTAATTTGACCAGCGTTAACTGCAACTGCTAAATCAGCAATAGTGGTATCTTCGGTTTCACCAGATCTATGGGAGACCATGCAGGTATAACCATTGGTTTGAGCTAAACGAATAGCATCGAGTGTTTCAGTTAAAGTACCGATTTGGTTAACTTTAATGAGGACACTATTAGCGGTATCGTTAATGATACCTTTCTTAACGAATTCTGGGTTAGTAACGAATAAGTCATCACCAACTAATTGAATGCGTTTGCCAAGTCTTTCGGTAAGTTTCTTCCAACCAGCCCAGTCAGATTCTGCTAAACCATCTTCGATGGTAACGATTGCTGGATAGTCTTTTACTAATTTTTCTAAGAAGTCGATCATTTCATCAGTGGATTTACGACCTTCGCCAGATTTGACGAGGTTATACATACCATTACCTTCATAGAATTCGGAGGAAGCAACGTCCATACCAAGGAAGATTTGTTCGCCAAGTTTATAACCGGCTTTTTCAACTGCTTCAGCGATTAAAGCAAGAGGTTCTTCGTTACCTTTCTTACAAGATGGAGCGAAACCACCTTCATCACCAACACCAGTTTCATAACCGTGTTCTTTAACGACTTTTTGTAAAGCGTGGAATACTTCAGTACCTGCTCTTAAAGCTTCTCTAAAGCAATCAAAGCCAGCTGGGATAATGAAGAATTCTTGGAAGTCAACACTACTTTGAGCGTGAGCACCACCATTAATAACGTTCATGCATGGGGTAGGAATAACTTTTCCGTTTGTACCACCGATATAACGATATAATGGTAAACCTAAGGTTTGGGCAGCAGCTTTCGCAACAGCTAAGGAAACACCTAAGATTGCGTTAGCGCCTAAATTTTTCTTAAATGGAGTACCATCAAGTTTGAGCATAGTTCTATCAACTAAGACTTGATCAGTAACTTCTAAACCAATGACTGCTGGAGCAATTTTGGTATTAACATTTTCAACAGCTTTTAATACACCTTTGCCACCATATCTTTTCTTATCGCCATCTCTTAATTCAAGAGCTTCACTTTCACCAGTAGAAGCACCAGATGGGACAATCGCACTAGCTCTAACACCGTTATCTAATGTAACTTCAACTTCGACAGTTGGATTACCACGGGAGTCAAGAACTTCACGACCATGAACTTTTACAATTTTTGCCATGTTTAATAATTCTCCTTTTGTAACAAGCAATTAAATTATATATTATTAACACTAAAAGTTAATAAAATTCGCATTATTTTGGAAGAAATGATTTTAGTTCTTCTTTTTTCTCATTATTTATAAAGGCTGCTTCAATTGAATTTACTGCAATTGTTTTAAGTTCTTCTTTGTTTAAACCAATTTTTTCTAAAAGCTTATATTCATCAAGTAAGGTAGTATTGCTGACAGTTGGATCATCAGTATTAATTGTTACTTTTGCTCCTAACTCTAAGAACTTCTTAACTGGAATTTCATCAAGACTAGAAACTGCTTTAGTGTCTAAATTTGAAGTAGGACAAATTTCGAGAGGTATTTGTTTTCCAACTATTTCGCACATGAGTTCCATATCTTCTATAGCGTGAACTCCATGTCCGATTCGAACCGCGCCAAAATTTATAGCACTTCTAACTGATTCGCTTCCGCTTGCTTCACCAGCATGAATTGTGAGTGGAATTCCTAATTCTTTTATCCTATTAAATTCTTCTTTAAATAATTCGTTAGGGAATAGGGCTTCTGCACCCGCTAAATCAAGTGCAACGACGCCTTTATTTAAATATTTATAAGCAACATCAATAGTCTCTAAATTCTTCGTTCTATTTGTGTCTCCTCTCATCATACAAAGAATGACATTTGAGGAAATTCCATATAGCATCTCGGCTCTTTGGGAAGAATTTATTAATTCGATAACTACTTCTTCTTGGCTTAAACCTTTAGCAGTGGATAATTGAGGAGCCATTCTAATTTCAACATATTTAAGTCCTTGTAATGAAAGTCTATGAAGTAAATCCAATGTGCATTCATAGATTCCTTCTTTAGTTTGTAAAACAAGGTTAGGAATATCAAATTTAGTTAAGTATTCATTTAAAGATTCGCAGTGTTTACTGACTTCTAAATATTTCCTTAATTCATCTTTATTATATGTAGGAAGATCGATATTCTCTTTCATCGCTCTTTCAATAATAATTTCAGGCGATAACGCTCCATCAAGATGAAGGTGTAAATCAATAATAGCTAAATCTTTTAATTCCATATCTTTAAGACCTAACCATATTTTATAAGAATTTTAATTTATTAGCACATTATTCGATAATTTTTCTTTATTTATAAGATGTTTATTGGACTACTAAATAAAAAAAGACTTAAGACAAAAATATTTATCTATGATATATTGTTAAAAGAAAGAAGGATTTTATATGCATAAATTAGTTTTAATTAGACACGGCGAGTCTGAATGGAATAAATTAAATCTTTTCACTGGCTGGACCGATGTTGAACTTTCTCCTAAAGGTGTTGAAGAAGCTCACCGCGCTGGTAAAACCTTAAAAGCAGAAGGCTATGACTTTGATGTCGTTCATACCTCCTTACTTAAAAGAGCTATCCACACCATGAACAATGTTTTATTTGAACTCGATAGAGAATGGCTCCCAGTTTATAAATCTTGGAGACTTAACGAACGTCATTACGGTGCTCTTCAAGGTTTAAATAAAGCCGAAACCGCTGCTAAATATGGTGAAGAACAAGTTAAGATTTGGAGAAGATCTTATGATTGCCCACCTCCAGCTCTTGAAGAAGATGATCCAAGAAACCCAGCTCTCCAAGCCCAATTTAGAAACGTTGATAAAAAAGATCTTCCACTTCACGAATCTCTTGAAATGACAGTTGCTCGTGCAGTTCCATATTTTGAAGAAGTTATTAAACCAGAAATGGAAGAAGGCAAACGTGTTCTTATCGTTGCCCATGGTAACTCTCTCCGTGCTTTAGTTAAATATTTCGACAATATGAAAGATGAAGAAATCGTTGGAGTTAATATTCCTACCGGTGTCCCACTCGTCTATGAATTTGATGATAATATGAAAGCTGTCAAACATTATTATTTAATGGATGAAGCTGAACTTAAAGCCCAAATGGAAGCAGTTGCTAACCAAGGCAAAGCTAAATAATTAATACATAGTATTAAAAGAACCTCCGCCGAGGTTCTTTTTATTTCGCTAATTTCTGTTCTCTTTCGTATGTTTCAATCTGAGTATCAATCTTTAAATCCTGGAATTGAGACATATAAAGAGTGAAATATCTTCCTTTTTTCGCCATAAGCTCACGATGTGTTCCATCTTCAATAATGACTCCGTTTTCCATCATGATGATGCGGTCACAGTTAACAATCGTTGATAATCTATGTGCGATGATAATGGAAGTTCTTCCATCAAGAATCTTATCGATAGCGCCTCTAACATATGCTTCAGATTCAGTATCAATTGAAGAAGTAGCTTCATCTAAGATTAAGATTCTTGGGTTACGCACGATTGATCTAGCGAATGATATTAATTGCTTTTGACCAAGTGATAACTGATTTCCACCGTCAGAAAGAACAGTGTCATAACCATCTTTTTGCTCTTCGATGAATTTATCGATACCAACGATATGCGCGGCCATCTTAATTTCTTCATCAGTAGCATTAATTTTGCCGTAAGCAATATTTTGTCTAAATGTACCTGTAAAGATGAATGGGTTTTGTTGAACATAAGAAATTGAATTACGTAACCAACCGACAGAACGATCTTTATAATTAACTCCATCAATTAATACTTCACCTTCACTAGGTTCATAGAAACGGCATAATAAGTTAGCGGTAGTGGTCTTTCCACTTCCGGTTTCTCCAACAATTGCTAAACTTGTTCCTTTTTTAATATGAAGATTTAAATTATGTATTACTTCGATTTCAGGTAGATAAGAGAATGATACATTTTTAAATTCAATATCGCCTTCAATTGGTTCATAGGCCTCTAGTTTTGGATTAAGTAAAGTACCGTATTTTTCTATAACATCTGGCCTATCTTCTAGTTCTGGGACTTCATTTATAAGTGCCATAATCTTTTCAGCATTAGCCTGATTAGCGACGAATTCATTATAGATTTCCGAGAAGTCACTAATTTGAGTGTACACTTCACTAACTGAACTAACGAATAAGACAAATAAAGAAGAATCGACTACTAACCAAGCTCCCGGATTATTAATGTTTGGATAACAAATAAGAATAACAAGTCCAATGGATAAAGAAGAAACTAAGTTAACAAATGGTCCAAAGAAAGAACGAAGAACCATAGCTCTTTTAAGTTTCTTTCGAATATCATCCACAACCTCAGATGCTTCGTGATATACGTTATCTTCAATACCAAGAGTCTTAATAGTAGAAGTTCCGTTAATACATTCAGATAACCATCTAACATAGTTAGAATAAGCGTTACGAGCGATACGATGGAACTTAAGTAAGAAGTGTTGGAAGATTGGTGTAGCAATCATAATTACTGGAGATAAAGTTAAGATTAACAATGTTAACTCCCAGGAAGTTGAGAACATGGTGACGAGTAAGAAGAAGATTTCAAATATTGTCCAGAAGAATCTAACTAAGCCCCACGCTAATAAATCAGATACCGAAGAAGTATCATTTTGCATACGAGCTAATATCCAACCAGTAGGAGTTTTGTCAAAATAAGAGAAACTAAGTTGTTGAACCTTCTCAAATGATTCTCTTCTTAAATCATCCATAATTTGAACGGATAATAAGTCCGCTAAATATAAGGTAAAGAATATAGATACACATCTAACAAGCATTGAGAAGAGGAATAAACCCATAAATTCATAGAATCTAAGATCAAAATTAATTCCAAATATCATCTCAACATTAATGTTAAAGGATGCTAAATCATTACCAGCTATAGTCATTCCTTCTAATGCTTTAACAAGTGACTTATTCATCATTGGAGTAAATGAAGCATCATAGAAAGAAGTAACAACCATCGCTAAAATAACGAAAATAAAGTATGGCCAATGTCTTAAGGCATACTTAAAGATTTGAGAGAATGATTTAACACTCAAACGTTTGATTGGTTCTCTTTCTTCAGTTAGTACCGCCATATCTACTCTATCCTCGTTTGAATCTTATATATCTTTTCATAGAAACCATGTTTATTAATGAGTTCCTTATGTGTTCCAATTTCGGTCGCAGTTCCGTTTTCAAAAACGACAATTAAGTCAGCATTTTGGGCAGTCATTACTCTATGAGTAATAATTAAGTTAGTGGATTTAAATTGTCTATGTTTTAAAGCTGTTCTAATTCTGACATCAGTTTCTGCATCAACTGCGCTTAAACTATCATCAAAAATAACAATAGGTGATTCATTTAAAAGTGTTCTTGCCATTGCAATTCTTTGTTTTTGTCCACCTGATAATGTGGTTCCTCTTTCACCGATTAATGTGTCATAACCACTTGAAAAACCTTCGATTGTCTTATGCATATCCGCAGTAGAAGTGGCTTCAACAATCTTTTCCATTGGAGCGTCTTTTTCTTTAATTCTTAAATTCTCTAATACAGTTCGAGAGAATAAGAAAGGTTCTTGAAGGACCATTGAGATATTTCTTCTAATACATCTTTTGGAAATATCTTTAAGTTCCACTCCATCGATTTTGATCGAGCCAGAATCATAATCATAAAGTTTAGTTAATAAATGAGCAGTAGTGGACTTTCCACTTCCAGTTTTACCCATAAAGGCAACGGTCATTCCCTTTTTAATTTTGAAAGATAGGTTTTTAATAACAGGGTTTTCTTTATCATCATCAAAGGCAAAGGAAACATTATCAAATTCAATATCTCCTTTAATTTCAAAATCTTCTCCCTTATCTAAATCTTCATAAGGTGTATTAAAGATTTCCATCATTCTATCAATTGATACCGTTGCTTTAGCGTAATCAATAATGGTATTAATACATTCTCTAACTGGCCAAATAACTGAAGCGGTATATGTAGTAGCGATAACCATCGTTCCTACCGTAATATCTCCAAAATAAGTAAAAGCCCCTCCAACTAAGCCAGTCGCAATAATTTGACCAAAGACTAAGATGTCACTAGAAGCTATAAAAAGCATGGAGAACTTTCTCCAACGTTTGAATTTATCTTTATAATCTTTTAAATCTTTATTAAATTCATCTATTTCATAGCGTTCGTTATTATATGCTTTTACTACTCTTATGGAATTGATGTTTTCTTCAATTTTTCCTATAACAACTGCCTCGGAATCATCAGTGGCACGATATAATCTTTCATCTTTTTTAACCACAAAAGCGAAATAAATTATTAATAGAGGAATCGCTGCGATACTTACTAAAGCTAATCTCCATTCAATCGTACAAAGGATTGTAAAAGAGATAATCATTGTCATTAAAGTTTGGAATAATTGATTAAATCTCCAAGTAACAAATTCTCTTAAAACTTGTTCATCTCTCATACATGTTTGTAAGAAGTCACCATTGTTATGAGTTTTAATCACGCTATAAGGGAGTCTTTCAATATGGTTAAATAGCTCTAATCTGATTCTTTTAGAAATACCGGTATTAACATGGCCTCTAATTAATCCTCTAACAATAAATGAACCAACTCCTAATAAACCAAAGCCAATAACCCCAATGGCTAAGATCCATTTGTTATTCATGATAAAATCAGGTCCACCAAATATTAAAACAATAAAGTTACCAATAGGACCAAGTAAACTTGGTTGATAGATATTAACCACTCCATTAGTTTCAGTATAACAGTCGATAACAATCTTAACGGTGTATGAAGAAAGCATTGTTAAAAAGATTGATATTACAATCAAAGAAAGTTGAAGAAGGTATAGTTTTCGATAGCCCTCGGTTAATTGAAACATGAATCTTAAATATTTCTTCATAACTCTAAAAATGTTAACAAATCTTTAAATAAAATAAAAAGATTTTGCACTTATTTTGTGAATTATTTTGTTACAATTAATTTCGATAGATTGGTGGTGGATTATGAAACAAGAAACAATTGATAAAGTTTTAAAGTTTAGAGATGACCGTGATTGGTCTCAATTTCATACAGGAGAAAATCTCGCTAAATCATTAGTTATTGAAGCAGCGGAATTACTCGAAGTATATCAATGGGATCATAAAGAAAAATCTTTAGAAAAAGTTAAAGAAGAGCTTGCCGATGTATTAATGTACTCTATTCTTTTAGCGGATCGTTACCACCTTGATATGGATGAAATAATCTTAACTAAACTTAAATCTAATGAAGAAAAATACCCCGCAGATTTAGTGCGAGGTAGTTCTAAGAAATATAACGAATATCGTGGTAAATAATTAAATTTAAGCGACTTCTTGTGGATTTTTTGGAGCGCGGTACAAGAATAATTTTCGTGTTACATAGTTTAAAACCATGGTCACAATTGTTCTAATTACAAAGACAATACCCCAAGCAATAATCGCTCTTAAATCGCCAGTAGAAGCGGCTTCACCAAAGTTAAAGTCGACAACGATATCAATACCCATCGAATTAAGGCAAATCATATAGCCAGCGAATTGGATAAGGGCGCCGATAACTAAGACGGCTAATGCTAAAAGAGTAAATCTTAATAAACCTTTTAAGCTCTTAGCTTTCTTTTCATCATCTTCTCTAACGTTTCTAAATCCCCAGATGGATGTGAGTGACCATGTAGCAGGAGTGGCAACAAGCCAACCTATTAAACCAACTGCAAACATAATTAAGAAAGCAATAATAGCCCCTTTTCCATCGGCCCATTTAGACGCAAAAGAAGTTAGCCATCCTTCGACAGCCATATCAATAAGTGTTCCGTATACCCCAATGAGGACGAAACGAACTAATTCCATTAATAAATCTTTATTTTTGTTTTCCATATTTAGCAATTACTTCTTCATAGATAGCTTTGATACCTTCACCAACTTTATCTATAGATCTTTCTTTAACAACTTCATAACCTGCTTCGATAACTTTTTCATCACGGTGATTGATAACTTTGGTTAAAATTTCCACAAATTCTTCATTATTATGTCCTTTATAACAATCAACACCATCATGTAACCAATCAGCATAAACACCGATATCTCTAATAACAGCCGGACATCTTGTGGCTAAAGCTTCTAAGGTAACAATACCTTCATTTTCTTCATATGATGGGAAGAAGAAAGCATCAGCATTTTGGAAGGCACCTTTAACAACAGCGTAGTCTTCAACATATCCCGCCATAATGACATTATCAGGTTTTCTTCTAACTGCTCTTTTAATGAAATTTGATACAAGAAGTGGGTTCAAATGGCTAAACCAAATGAATTTCACATCTGGCATATGTCTTGCAACTTCAATGAAATCATGAAGTCCTTTTCTTTTAAATGGAAGACCTAAACCAATGACGGATTTCTTACCTTCTTCAAGATTAAAATACTTTCGATAAGCATCTACATTCTTTTGATCAAAACTATAAGCTTTTAAGTCGATACCATTACTTAAAGCATAAACTGGAACATTATATCCATAGTTTTCAATTAGCTTCTTAGAGTATTCAGTTGGTGTAACGATTACATCAGCATGGGAATACATCTTCTTTAGTCTTGGATAATAATATAGAGTCATAAATCTCCACATAGCAAAGCTATCTCTGAAGTCTTCTTTAGTGGAGTGACCATGAACAATAACTGGAATTCCTTTTTTCTTGCATTGTTTGAGAACTTTATATGATTTAGAGAAATAAGTATTGATATGCGCTAAATCATAAGTGTCTTTTGGATCAAGAGTATATTCAATTCCTTGAGATTCACACGCTCTCATTTGATGCTTAAGAGCGCGACCGATTCCGCTTTTACGGAGGGCTTTTTCATTTTCAAAATATAATAAAACTTTCATAGTCACTATTATGCCATTTTCTTAAAATAATAGAAATTTGTTTATTGTTAGATTTAATTTTATAAAGAATAAATTTAAAATATTAAGACAATGAACGAGATAAAAATTAAACGTAAAGTCTATCAAGTAATAGAGGAATTAGGTTCCTTTGAACTTTATGATGCTTATAGGCTTACTCGTAAAAATAAAAAATATACCTATAAGAAATACCGTGGATTTAAGGCTTTTAATGATGAGATGGACCGCTATAACCAACTTGTAAAAGCAGGTATCCGTATTCCTAAAATTATAGAAAAAGATAAGAAAACATTTGAGGTCTTATTTGATTATATTGAAGGAGAAAGATGCGACTCCTTACTTGTTAAAAACGATTTTGAGCTACCTGAAATCTATTACGAAAGATTATTTGTTATCTATCGATTCTGCCGTTTCTCTAAGATTGAACTAAATTATCTCCCAGAAAACTTTGTCCTTAAAAACGACTTACTTTATTATGACACATTAGATATTTATAACCAAAATAGCAAAATCAATTTAGAAAACTACGGCATCTATTTTTGGATTAAAAGTGCTCAAGGATACGAACATTTAGAAAAATTAGGTTATAAATTTGAACATAAAAACATCCTTAAGAAAGGAGAAGCCAGTAAGAAAATAGTTTTACTATCTATTAAATATTGGTAAAATCCTAACTGATGAAAAAAGAATCTTTAATATTTGCATTAACCGCTAATAAAAAGTTAGCTAAAGACATATCAGATCTCACTAATATTCCATTAGGAGAAGTTGAGATTGATCATTTTGCGGATGGCGAAATTCTCGTTAGATGTTTAAGCGATGTCGCTCATAAAAGAATCTATATTGTTCAATCCACATCTAAACCTGCCACGCAAAGAATTTTTGAAATCTTAATCTTTGTTGACGCTTTAAGAAATAAAGATGCTGATGAGATTGTTCTTGTAATGCCATATTACGGATATTCTAGACAAGATAGGGTTGCTAGAGAAGGTGAACCAATCACTGCTAAGCTTGTTGCATCCTTATATCAAACCGCTGGAATTGATAGAGTTATCACCTTAGATTTACACACTTATCAAATCCAAGGTTTCTTCTCTTGTCCACTCCAAAATATTGAAACCACGGGACTCTTTGCGGATTATTTTATTAATTTGTTCCACGAAAAGCATATTGATTTTAAAGATTTAGTGGTTGTTACACCTGATCATGGTTCCGCATTAAGAGCTAGAGATTTAGGCTCAATGTTTGACGGTGCTTCTTTAGCCTTTGTTGATAAAAGAAGACCTGCTCCTAATAAATCAGAAGTTACTTCAGTTGTAGGTGATGTAAAAGATAAATATTGCTTAATTGTTGATGACATCATTGATACTGGTGGAACTATTAATAACGCAGTTGCCGCAATCTTTGATCGTGGTGCTAAAGAAGTTTATGTTTGTGCTACTCACGCCATCTTCTCTAGTTTAGAACTTGATCCAAGAATTAAAGTTATTGTTACTACTGATACTGTTGAAAAAGAATTAAATGGTATTGAAGTTTTATCAGTTGCTAAATTATTAGCTGACGCGATTAATGAATAAAGAAGAAAGTTCAGCTTGCAATAGGGGCAAATCAAAACCTCGATTTTAAGTGGCAAAACAATATATATTTATTTTATATATTTGTTATTTTTGATGTTTTGTGAAATAATCTATGTCGCTTATGAAAGATTTTTATTTAGAAATTAAACACATTGATAAGAATTCCAAGGCTAGATATGGAATATTACACACCCCTCATGGTGATGTTGAAGTTCCGATGTTTATGCCAGTTGGTACTTTAGCCACAGTTAAAACCTTATCTCCAGAAGAAGTTAAATCGCTAGGTTCTGGCGTTATTTTAGCTAATACCTACCATTTATCACTTCGTCCAGGAGAAGATATTGTTCAAAAAGCTGGTGGCCTACATAAATTCATGAATTACGATGGACCAATACTTACTGACTCAGGTGGTTTCCAAGTATTTTCACTTCAAAAGAATCGTAAAATTACAGAAGAAGGAGTTATTTTTAGATCCCATTTAAATGGCGACAAATTATTTTTTACTCCTGAATCCGTAATTGAAATAGAAGAAAAGTTGGGTGCAGATATCATCATGTCTTTTGATGAATGTATCCCTTATCCCGCTAAAGAAAAGTACGCGAAAGAATCAGTTGAAAGAACTTTACGATGGGCTAAAAGAGGACTCGAAGCTCATAAAAGAGAAGACCAAGCTTTATTTGGAATTGTTCAAGGTGGAGAATTCCCAGAACTTAGAAAACATTGTGCGGAAGAATTAGCCAAAATGGACTTTCCAGGATACTCTATCGGAGGCACATCCATTGGAGAACCTAAGGATGTTTTCTCCAAAATGGTCGATTATAGTGTGGATTATCTACCAGTAGAAAAACCTCGTTATTTAATGGGTGTTGGTTCAATTGATTACATCTTAGAAGGTATTGAAAAAGGGGTTGATATGTTTGACTGTGTACTTCCAACCCGTATCGCTCGTCATGGTGCGTTAATGACTTCAAAAGGCAGAGTCAATATTCGTGACGCTAAATGGAAAGAAGACTTCTCTCCTCTTGATGATGAATGCGATTGTTATACTTGTAAAAATTACACCAAAGCATATCTTAGACATCTTTATGTCGCTGACGAAGCCTTTGGTAAAAGATTACTTTCAATTCATAATGTCCGCTTCTTAATTAAGATGATGGAAGAAGCTAGAAAAGCTATTCAAGAAGATCGTTTCTTAGAGTTTAAAGAAGAAACACTTCGTAAATATAATTCCAAAAGAGGTTTCTAAGTAATGGATATTTCATTATTTGATTTTTATCTACCTGAGGAATTAATAGCTCAATCCCCAAAAGAAGTTAGAGATGAATCTCGTCTTTTAGTAGTGGATAAATCTAACAATACTTATGAAGATAGAATCTTCCATGACATTATCGATTATCTTCGTCCAGGCGATGTCTTAGTAAGAAATAATACTAAAGTATTACCTGCTCGATTATTTGGAATTAAAGAAGGAACTGGTGCTAAAGTTGAAGTTCTTTTGCTTCATCAAATAAAAGGCGATATTTGGGAATGTTTAACAGGTAATGCTAGACCAATTAAAGTTGGAACCATCATCTCTTTTGGTGATGGCAAATTAAGAGCAAAATGTTTAGAAGTTAAAGATGAAGGTATTCGTATCTTTGAATTTATCTACAACGGAATCTTTTTAGAAATACTTAATGAACTAGGCCAAATGCCTCTTCCACCTTATATTAAGAAACAATGTGAAGATAATTCTAGATATCAAACTGTGTATGCCAAAGAACTCGGAAGTGCGGCCGCTCCAACAGCAGGATTTCATTTTACCGAAGAACTTTTAGATAAAATTCGCTGCAAAGGTGTCACTATTTTAGATATTACCCTTCATATTGGTTTAGGCACTTTTAAACCTGTTAAAGAACAAAAAGTCGAAGATCACGTTATGCACAGTGAACATTATTACATCACTAAAGAAGTAGCGGATGAACTTAACAAAGCCAAAAAAGAGGGAAGAAGAATTATCGCTATTGGAACTACAGCGACAAGAACTCTAGAAGCCAATATCCAAAAGTTTGGTGAATTTAAAGAAGCTAGTGAAGATACTGCCATCTTTATTAAACCTGGCTATGAGTTTAAAGCTATTGATTGTTTAATCACTAACTTCCATCTTCCTAAATCAACTTTAATCATGCTTGTTAGTGCATTAATCGGTAGAGAATTCACCTTAGAAGTTTATAAACATGCAGTGGATTCTAGATATAGATTTTTCTCATTTGGAGATTCAATGTTTATCCATGGAAAATAAGAAGAATTATTATCTAGAAGGAGAAAAAATCCTGCAAGAACTCGCCTCTTTGGGAAAAAAGCCAAAACTTTTAGTCCATTCTTGCTGTGGCCCTTGTAGTGCGTATCCACTTACTTATTTATTCCCGTATTTTGATATAACAATCATGTTTAATAACTCAAACATTTATCCAGAGGAAGAATATAGACGTAGACTTAACGAATTATACTTCCTTCTTGATTGCTATAAGAGAGATTGCGGTTACGATATCAAAGTAATTGAAGTTCCTTATGATAATGAAACCTATAACAAAACTTTAGAACCACTTAAAGATATTCCAGAAGGTGGTTTACGTTGCTTTACTTGTTATGAAAAAAGAATGAGACAAGCGATGGAATATGCTTCAGAAAACGGTTTTGATTATTTAACCACAGTTATGACTATATCTAGATATAAAAACGCTCAAAAGCTTAATGAAATTGGAGAAAAATTATCTAAAGAATATCCAAATGTTAAATATTTTTACTCTGATTTTAAAAAGAATAATGGCCAACTTAAACGCAATGAATTAGTTAGAAAATATAATCTCTATGAACAACAATATTGTGGTTGTATTTATTCTTATGAAGAGATGAAAAAGAGGAAAGAAAATGCTTAAGTTTTTATTTAGAGTTTTCGCTAAAATTACTGCTGCAATTCCGACCTTACTATACTTTCGTTATAAGAAGTATTACTTCAAAAAACACCCAAGAACTCGGCTAAAAGGTGGTTCCATCCTCATTTCTAACCATGTTTCCATCATGGATTATTTCACTATGCTTTACCTCACATTTTTCAAACATATGAGATGCTTAGTTAGTGAAGATTTATATCGTCATAAATTTGTTGGCTGGATGTCAAAAATGATGGGTAATATTTTAGTCCATCGTGAAATCAGTGATATGTCTTTTATGGCGGAAGCTGAAAAATCACTTAAGAAGAAAAAGATTATTAATCTTTTCCCTGAAGGTCATTTATCTCATGATGGTAAAGTTCATCAATTTAAACCTTCAGTTGTTTATCTTGCTTTAAGAACAGGAGCGCCTATTATTCCTTCTTATATTGACGCTCACTATAATTCTATTCATCGAACAAACATTATTATCGGTGAACCAATTTATCTTAGAGACTATTGTGATAAAATTAATCCTTCTGTTGATGAGGTTAAAGAACTTTGTGAGATGTTACGCAATAAAGTCATCGAACTTGGTCGTAAACTAACTCTCTATCGTAAAATGCAAACTTATGATGTATTTTCTTTCAAACATAAATTCCTTGATGTTGCTAAAGCTACTTGTAAATTATTCCAATGGATTGTCTGGCCTACATCATATCGTTATGTTGGAAATGCCTCTAGAAAAGATAGAAAAATAAGAGGAAGAGGATTAATTGTCTCCAAACATTATTCTTTTTACGATCCTCCTATCTTAATGATGTCTTATATGTCGAGAAGAATGAGAATTGTTGTAGCGGAAGAACTCTGTAAAAATAATCCCAAACTATTTAAATGGCTCTGGACAATCGAATATAGAAGAGTAAGTAATTCAATGGATCCAAAGTGCTTTTTAGAATGCATTAATCACCTCAAAGCAGATGGTGTTTTAGCCATCTATCCAGAGGGCCATTTAACTAAAGATGGACTAGGTGAAATTCATGACGGAGCGGCTTATTTTGCTCTTATGAGCAATTCTCCTATTTATTTCTACCTTATGGCGAAACCTTGGAAACCATTCCATCATAACACTGTTTATATTGGAGAGACACTTTATCCAGACAGGATTTTCACAAAAGAAGAATTGGGAGAGAAAGAAACAATCCATAAACTAACCAAATTAATTAAAGAAAGAATGGAAGAACTATATAAATTAACCAAATAGTGAATTATTGAAATAAATTTAATTAATTTATAAAATTATTTTAATTCAAATAATAGTAATCTTGTTCAAAAGGAATATTCATCTTCAAATCATTTATTCTTTGGATAGGTTAAGGAGATAAGATGAAACTACTAAAAGATAATATTTGGTATTTTATTTCACTATTATTGTTTGTTGTTTTCTTATCGCTTTCATTTTTATTTTTTAGTAATAGAACAGATCCTAATAATCCTAATCTTTTTATAGTTTTATTTCATATATCTCTATGCTTAAGCATAGCAATGTACTTAGTTAACGATTTTTTTGATGAAGCAAAATACTATAATTTCATTGTTCTAGCCGCTGGAATAATTATGGTAGGAATGGAAATATATTTGGTTTGTTTTGATGTTGGTGTTTTAAGTGAACAAAACATTAACACGGTCGCTCCTACTTGTGTTTTTTGTTATTTGGGAATTTTGAGTTTAGGATCGATAATTATCCTTCGTTTTCTCTTTAAAGTTATCAAATATTTGTATTCTTCAAAATCAAAAAATCATTAACTTTTCATCAAAAATTACGTGAATTTAGTAAAGTATTTGAGCATGTTTTTAGTGTTCCTCACGCCTTATATAAAGAAATTATTAGTTTCGATTTTGTAGTGTCTTAAATATTGATATATTCAATTTTTCTTATAGAATAAAAAATGAAAAATATTATGAACAAAATCATTTTTTGGCTTTTTTCTGTTTTGAATCTTCTTATTTTTTTGTCATACCCGTCATCAGCTCATAACGTAAATGCGGATTGTAACAGCTTTGTGGAAATTGTAAAAATATGGAAATAACAAAAAGGAACAGGATTTTTTCTTTAATAACTTTAGTATTGTTTTATGTTTTTTTCATAACAGGATTTATTTTCATAGCAGGAAGTAAGAAGAATAGTTTTGAAGACCCGTTTCGTTTGCTTTTTCATATTTTCATTATTTTAAGTATAATTATGTATATAATTAATGTTGTTCTTGATAATGGAAACTATCGAATTATTGCTCTTGTTCTTAGCGTATTAATCCTGGGGTGTGAAGCGTATTTAATATGGTTTGACTGTAGGCTTTATAATAGCGATTTCATTGATTATTATGTTTCAATTTGCGTGTTTTGTTTGTTTGCAATTCTAGTTTTGGGCTCAACAATTCTAGTCAGATTTATCTACAAAAAAATATTAAATTTTAAGCGGAAAAAATAACCAAAAATAACCAAAAAATAGAGGTTTTCAGTAACGATTTTGGCTCTATTTTTAGTGTTCCTCACGCCTTATAAAAATAAAATCTTAATTTTTTACTTGCACGCATTATTTAATAAGCGTATGATATTACACGTTGTCGACCGCGTAGATTTGCGAGGTTGCTGATACACCAACAGGCGTTGTCATGAACGGGTGATCAGGTAATTCGTAAAGAGTAGTCGACAAAAGTCTGAAAAATAGTAAAGGAGAAAAAAATTCATGGCAAAAATTACATCCATTCGGGTTCGTTTGCAAGCTTATGATCACAAGCTTCTCGATACATCTGTCGAAAAGATTGTCTTAGCTGCTAAGAAAACCGGGGCTGGTGTTGTTGGTCCTATTCCGCTCCCGACGGAAAAACAAGTTTACACAATCTTACGTGCTGTCCATAAGTACAAAGATTCTCGTGAACAATTCGAAATTAGAACACACAAGAGATTGATCGATATCACAAATCCTACTAAGGAGACAATCGAAACCTTACGTAAGCTCGACTTACCTTCCGGTGTTGATATCGACATCAAATTATAAGGAGGGCATTAACGATGAAAGAAATTCTCGGTCGTAAGATGGGCATGACAGAAGTCTTCGCTCAAGATGGAACTATGTATGCTGTCACCGTTATCGAAGTCTTACCAAACGTTGTTACTCAAGTTAAGACAATCGAAAAAGATGGCTATCACGCTCTCCAAGTTGGATTTGAAGAAAAGAAAGAATCCAAAGTCAATAAGGCTGAAAGAGGCCACTTCGCTAAAGCCGGAGTTAAAGCTACTAAGGTCTTAAAAGAAATCAAAGGTGATGAACTCGCTAACTATAATGTCGGTGATTCCGTTACTGCTGATATCTTCAAAGCTGGTGACGTTGTTGACGTTATCGGTGTCTCAAAAGGTCGTGGCTATGCAGGCGTCATTAAACGCTGGGGTCATGCAATTGGACCAAAAGGTCACGGATCTGGTTACCATAGAGGACAAGGTTCCTTCGCTAACAACGGTCGTAATAACGCACGTGTTATCCCAGGAAAGAAGATGTCTGGTCACCATGGTAACAAGTCTGCTACTATCCTCAACCAACTCGTTGTCGAAGTTAATGCAGAAAAGAATTACATCTTAGTTAGAGGCTCTGTCCCAGGTGCTAAGAAATCACTCGTTACTGTTAGAAGTGCAGTGAAAACTCAACTCGGTCAAAAAGAAGTTGTAAAACCTCTCGTTGATCTCACACCAGTTGTTGAAGAAGCTAAGGTTGAAGAACCAAAAGCTGAAGAAGCGAAAGGAGAATAGTTATGGCAGCCAAAACAATTAAACTTCCAGTCTATTCCGCTACTGGTGAAGAATTATCAAGCGTTTCCCTCAAAGCCGAAGTCTTCGGAATTGAAGAAAATAAACAAGTGATGCATGATGCTGTAGTTGTCTACCAAGCAAATATGCGTCAAGATACCGCTAAAACAAAGAAACGTGATGAAGTTAGCGGTGGTGGTAAAAAACCATGGAGACAAAAAGGTACAGGTAGAGCCCGCGCTGGTTCCTCCCGTTCACCAATTTGGGTCGGTGGTGGTACCGTCTTTGGTCCAACAGGCGTCCAAAATCACAAATTAGCCCAAAATAGAAAAGAACATAAGTTAGCTCTCAAATCTGCTTATAGTGTCCTCGTTAAGAATAAAGGCTTAGTTCTCGTTGATAGCTTCAAGTTCGAAGAAATCAAAACCAAGAACGTTGTCAATATGCTCAAGGCTCTCAAAGTGGAAGGCAAGACTCTCATTGTTCTTAAAGATATTGATGAAAAAGTCATCTTATCCGCTCAAAACATTGCTAACGTTGTCGTTACCAGTGTTACAAACGTTTCTGTCTATGATCTTATGTACTTCGATCACGTCGTCATGGATAAAGACAGCGTTAAATTAGTTGAGGAGGCATTACTCTAATGGCTAGAACAAAGAAAGCTGAAGCTAAAGATACCAAAAACTTATCTAAAGCTACTGTGCATGATTTCGATACTATCATTGAACCAGTGCTCACTGAAAAGACAATGAAGCTCATGCAAGAAGAAAACAAAGTTACAGTTAAAGTGAGCAAAACCGCTAATAAAGTGGAAGTTAAAAAAGCCTTCGAAAATGTCTTCGGAGTCAAAGTTATCGGTGTTAACATCGTTAACGTCCGCTCAACTAGCACCACAAGAGGTGGCCGCTATAAAGGAACAATTCCTGGTTTCAAGAAAGCAGTTGTGACTATCGCTGAAGGCGAAGCACTCGACCTCTTCAAAGAATAAGCCTTGTAAGATAGGCCAAATATAGGAGAAAAAGAAATGTCAATTAAAACTTACAGTCCGACATCTCCATCACGTCGTAATATGACAACATTGGCGTTTGATGAAATTACCAAATCCACTCCTGAAAAAAGTTTAACAGTTAAGTTAACCAAGACTGGCGGTCGTAATAACCAAGGTGTTATTACAACACGTCACATCGGTGGTGGTCACAAACGTCGTTATAGAATTGTCGATTTCAAACGTAACAAAGATGGAATCGTCGCAACCGTCAAAGCGATCGAATATGATCCAAACCGCAACGCTCATATCATTCTCCTCAGCTATGCTGATGGTGAAAAGCGTTACATCATTGCCCCACAAGGCTTAAAAGTCGGAGACAAGATCGTCTCTGGTGAAAATGTCGATATTAAAGTCGGTAATGCATTACCACTTGCTAATATTCCAGAAGGTACCTTCGTTCATAACGTTGAGCTCACTCCAGGAAAGGGTGGCCAAATGTGTAGAGCCGCAGGTACAAGCGCGCAAATCTTAGGTAAAGAAGGAAAATACATCATTGTCCGTCTCGCCTCAGGTGAAGTTAGAAAAGTCTTAGCTACTTGCCGCGCGACAATCGGTATCGTTGGTAATGAGGACTTCATCCTTGTTAACAAAGGTAAAGCCGGTAAAACAAGATGGTTAGGCACTCGCCCAACTGTCCGTGGTTCTGTTATGAACCCTAATGATCACCCACACGGTGGTGGTGAAGGTAAATCTCCAGTTGGTAGAGATGCCCCACGTACCCCTTGGGGTAAACGTGCTCTTGGCGTTAAGACAAGACGCAACAAAAAAGCTTCTTCTAAATTAATCGTTAGAAGACGTAATCAAAAATAAATGAAAGGAAAATAAGATATGTCACGTAGTATTAAAAAAGGACCATTCGTTGATGAATCTTTAATGAAAAAGGTTGAAGCCTTAAACGCCGCTAACCGTAAAGAAGTTATCAAAACCTGGTCACGTCGTTCGACAATTTTCCCTTCATTCGTCGAACACACCTTCGCTGTTTATAATGGTCGCGAACACATCACCGTCTATGTCACTGAAGATATGGTCGGTCACAAATTAGGTGAATTCGCTCCAACAAGAACATTCAAAGGTCACCATGGCAATAACGCAGAAGATAAAGCTGCGGCCAAGAAGAAATAAGGAGGTTCAGAAAAATGGCAGAAACAAAAACAACCAAAAAGGCTGCTCCTAAGGCTAAAAAAGTCGTAGAAGAAAAACCAGTTGAAGAAGCTCCTGTTGAAGAAGTAAAAGAAGCTAAAAAGCCACGCGCTAAGAAAGCTAGCAAGAAGGAAGAAGTTAAGGAAGCTCCTGCTAAACCAAAAGTAACTTCCGCAACTGCTACTGCGAAAAACGTGCGTGTCACACCACGTAAAGCGCGCCTCGTTATTGATTTAGTAAGAGGAAAACGCGTGAACGAAGCCCTCGGTATTCTCGACAATACCAATAAGGCTGCTTCCCCAATCGTTATGAAAGTTATTAAGTCCGCTGCGGCGAACGCAATCAATAACTTCGGTATGGATGAAGAATCTCTCTACATTGATTCCATCTATGCTAACGATGGCTTAAAGATGAAACGTTACCTTCCAAGAGCAAAAGGTTCCGCTTCAGGCTTAGTAAAAAGAACATGCCACATCACAGTTGTGGTCAAATCTAGATAAGGAGGAAAAAATACAATATGGGTCAAAAAGTTAGTCCAGTAGGTATGCGTGTTGGTATCAACCGTAATTGGCATGATCGTTGGTTTGCAAATGACCAAGAATACGCAAAATTCCTCCACGAAGACATCAAAGTTCGTAAATATTTATCTAAAGAACTCAAAGATGCTCTTCTCTCTCACTTAGAAATCGAAAGACGTAAAGCTGACGACGGCTATGCAGTTACAATTCAACTCTTCGTTGCTCGTCCAGGTGTCGTCATCGGTCAAGAAGGCGCTAATATTAACCGCCTTAAAAAGGAAGTCTCTAAGATGCTCAAAGGTAGCACTGTCCGCTTAGATGTCGTCGAAGTCAAAGAACCTGATTTAGATGCCAACTTAGTCGCTCAATGGATTGCTACTGAACTTGAAAATCGTGCTTCCTTCAGAACTGCTCAAAAGAAAGCAATTCAAAAAGTTAGAAAAGCCGGGGCTAAAGGATGCCGTACAATGGTATCTGGTCGTCTTGGTGGCGCTGATATCGCTAGAAGCGAAGGTTATAAAGAAGGTATTGTCCCTCTTACCACTCTCCGCTCTGATATCGATTACGCTCATAAAGAGGCTGTCACTCCTTACGGAAGATTAGGCGTTAAAGTCTGGATCTGTAAAGGTGAAATCCTCGATGATGCCGAGAAAGGAGACGCTAAATAATGTTACAACCAAAAAGAGTTAAATATCGTCGTCCACACGGTATCAAATACGAAGGCTTATCCAAAGGTGGTAATGAAGTTGCCTTTGGTGAATATGGTCTTCAAGCCGTGACCGGCGCTTGGATAACCGCTAGACAAATCGAGGCCGCTCGTATCGTCATCTCCCGTTATACCAAGAAAGAAGGAAAGGTTTATATTAGAATCTTCCCACACTTAGCAAAAACTAAGAAACCTGCTGAAGTTCGTATGGGTTCTGGTAAAGGTTCTCCAGAAGAATGGGTAGCAGTTGTCCGCACTAATAGAGTGATGTTTGAAATGGCAGGGGTCCCAGAAGAAACCGCTAGAGAAGCTCTCCGCTTAGCTGGCTACAAACTTCCATGCCGCTGCAGAGTCATCAAGAAAGGAGATAAATAATCATGAAAGTCTCTGAATTACGTGAATTAAGCAATGAAGAGTTAAATGAAAAGATTTACCTCCTCAAAGAAGAACTCTTCAATCTCCGTCGTAAAAAAGCCGTTGGTCAACTCGAACACGGTGAAGAAGTTAGAAGAGTAAGAAAAGATATCGCTAGAGCCTATATGGTTCAACGCGAAAGAGAATTAGGCATTAAATAAGGAGGATTAGACAATGGAAAGAAATCGTAGAACATCTCTTCAAGGCGTCGTCGTTTCTAACAAAAATGATAAGACTATTATCGTTGAAGTCGAAACTCACAAAAGACATGCCAAATATCAAAAACGTGTTAAATATTCATCCAAATATACTGCTCACGATGAATTAAACGCTGCCAACGTTGGTGATACCGTCACCATCATGGCCTGCCGTCCACTTAGCGCTACTAAGAGATGGAGACTCGTCTCTATCGATAAGAAAGCTCTTATGGATATTAAAGAAGCAGTCAAAGAAGAAGCCGAACTCTTAGAAGAAGAAGCTTCTGAAGCGAAAGGAGAATAATAGATTATGGTTCAAAGAGAAACTAATCTTGTGGTCGCTGATAACTCTGGTGCCCGCTCCGTTCGTATCTTTAACATCAAGGGTGGTAGCTTCCGTAAATCTGCTGGTATTGGTGACATCGTTACCTGTGCCGTTAAAGAAGCTGTCCCAAATGGTAAAGTTAAAAAATCCGACATCGTTAAAGGTGTCATCGTAAGAACCAAACACGCGATCAACCGCCCAGATGGTTCCCAAATTGCCTTCGATGATAACGCTATCGTTCTTATCGACAATGAAGGAGCTCCAATCGGTACTCGTGTCTTCGGTCCTGTCGCCCGTGAACTCCGTGACAAAGGAGAAGGATTTATGAAGATCGTCTCCCTTGCAACTGAAGTTCTTTAATAGGAGGGAACGTAAAGATGAAGATTTTAAAAGGTGATAAAGTAATCGTTATCGCTGGTAAAGACAAAGGAAAAACTGGTGTTGTCCAAGCGGTCTATCCAAAGGTCAACAAAGTTGTTGTCGAAGGCATTAACGTTCACAAAAAACATCGTAAACCAACTCAAGCTAACCCAGAAGGTAGCATCAATGAGATTTACGTCCCAATCGATGCCAGTAACGTTGCTGTTGTCGATCCAAAAACTAAAAAGGCCACTCGTGTTGGCTACTCCGTTGATAAAAACGGTAAGAAAGTTAGAGTCGCTAAGAAGAGCGGTTCTAAATTAGATTAAGGAGGTCATTATGGCAGAAGCAAAAACTACTAAAAAAGCTGCTCCTAAAGCTGCTAAGCCAGTCGAAGAGAAGCCAGTTACTGAAGAAGCTAAAACTGAAGCTCCTAAAGCTAAAAAAGCGACAAAGAAATCAAGTGGTAATAAAGTTAGATCTGAATCCACTAGATTACTTGATAGATATGAAACTGAAGTTAAGAAGGCTTTAATGGAAAAATTCCATTACTCCTCCGTTATGCAAGTTCCACATTTAGAAAAGATCGTTCTTAACATCGGTGTTGGCGAAGCTATCGTTAACGCTAAGATGCTTGAAGATGCGGTTAGTGAATTAGCCACAATCACCGGTCAAAAACCAGTTATTACTAAAGCTAAGAAATCAATCGCTACCTTCAAAGTCCGTGAAGGACAAGCAATCGGTTGTAAAGTTACCCTCCGTGGTGTCCGTATGTATGAGTTCTATGATAAGCTCGTTTCTATCGCTCTCCCACGTGTTCGTGACTTCCGTGGTGTCTCTAAGAGTGCCTTCGATGGTCATGGTAACTACACCTTAGGTATTAAAGAACAATTAATTTTCCCAGAAATCGAATATGATAAGGTTTCTAAAATCCGCGGTATGGATATCGTAATCGTTACCACCGCGAATACTGATGAAGAAGCGTATGGCTTACTCGACTTACTCGGTATGCCATTCCAAAGATAGGAGGACACTCTAATGGCAAAAACATCAATGAAGGTCAAATGTGCTAGACCTAAAAAATTCAAAGTTAGAGAATACACCCGTTGTGAAAGATGTGGTCGTCCTCACGCAGTATATTCAAAATTCAAATTATGCCGTGTCTGCTTAAGAGAACTCGCCTATAAAGGTGAAATCCCAGGCATGAAGAAATCCAGTTGGTAATAGGAGGAAGAGTTATTATGATGACAGATCCAATTGCAGATATGCTCACCAGAATTCGCAATGCGAACGCTCTTCGCTATGCGACTGTGAGTATGCCAAATAGCAAGATGAAAGTCGAAATCGCTAAAATCTTATTAGAAGAAGGTTTCATCTCCGCTTATAAAGTTGAAGGTGATGTTAAGAAATCCTTAACCTTAACCTTAAAATACGGTGCAAATGGCCAAAGAGTTATCTCTGGCTTAAAGAAAATTTCTAAACCAGGTCTCCGTGTCACTGTTCAAGCTAACAAGCTTCCACGTGTCTTAGGTGGCTTAGGTATCGCTATCATTTCTACTAGTAAAGGAGTCGTAAGTGACAAAACCGCTCGTTCACTCAATGTCGGTGGTGAAGTTCTCGCTTACGTTTGGTAATCATTTATGTCACGTATTGGTTTAAAAGTTATCAATGTTCCTGCTGGTGTTACTTTAAAAGAAGAAAACGGCGTTATGTCCGTCACTGGTCCAAAAGGAACCCTTACAGTTAGAATTCCAGAAGTTATTAAAGTTGCTATCGAAGGTTCTTCCGTTAAATGCACACGTGTTAACGAAGAAAAACACACCAAGCAACTCCATGGCACAACAAGAGCAAACTTAGCGGATGCTATTGAAGGTGTCACAAATGGTTTCAAGAAAGAACTTGTTATCGTTGGTATCGGTTATCGTGCCGCTATGAGAGGTAACGATATCGTTATGAACGTTGGCTATTCCCACGAAATCGTCATTAAACCAGAACCAACTGTTAAAATCTCTTGCCCAAGTGCAACTGAAGTAGTTGTTGAAGGTTTATCTAAACAAGCTGTTGGCCAAACTGCGGCGCTCATCAGAGCTACAAGAGAACCAGAACCATATAATGGTAAAGGTGTCATGTACAAAGGTGAACACATTATCCGCAAAGAAGGCAAACGTGCTGGTAAATAATTAGGAGGATGATTAGATATGATTAAAAAAGTATCACGCAATGAAGTCCGCGAAAGAAGACATGCTCGTGTTAGAGCTAAAGTCAGCGGTACAAGTGAAGCTCCACGTCTTGTTGTCTTCCGCTCAAATAAACACATCGAAGTTCAAGTTATCGACGATGTTAAAGGTCTTACCTTAGCTTCCGCTTCCTCTTTAGGTTTAAAACTTGAAAACGGCAGTAACATTGAAGCTGCTAAGAAAGTTGGCGAAGAAATTGCTAAAGTCTGTAAGGCTAAAGGCATTGAAAAAGTTGTCTTCGATCGTGGTGGTTACCTCTATCACGGCCGTGTCCAAGCTTTAGCCGATGCTGCCCGTGAAGGCGGACTCAAGTTCTAATTAAAGGAGAATTAAATATGTTAGAAGAAAAAGAATTAGCTCAAGAAGTTAAAGCAGAATCTACACCAACTGATTCTCCAAAAGAAGAAAGAAGAGCACGTCCACAAGGTGATCGTCCACATGGTGATCGTCCAAGAGGCGACCGCAAAGGTGACCGCAAAGGTGGTCCAAGACGTCCACGTGAAGAAGTCAAAGAATACGAAGAAGTCGTCGTCGAAATCAATCGTATCGCTAAGACTGTTAAAGGTGGTCGTAGAATGCGTTTCAGCGCCTTAGTTGTTATCGGTAACAAAAAAGGTAAATACGGATTCGGAACTGGTAAAGCTCAAGAAGTACCAGATGCTATTAAAAAAGCTCTCGAAGCCGCTAAGAGAAATACATTCGAACTCAACATTATTAAAAAAGGCAATACAATCGCTCATGAAGTCATCGGACAATATGGTGCTTGTAAAGTCTTCTTAAAACCAGCTCCAGCTGGTACCGGTATTATTGCTGGTGGTCCAGTTCGTGCTATCTTAGAACTCGCTGGTATTAAAAACGTTGTTTCTAAGGTTTATGGTTCGCGCGCTCCAATTAACATTATCCGCGCTACCCAAAATGGTTTATCCAGCTTAAAATCTTATTCTGAAGTTAAAGCTTTAAGAGCTAAAGCCGAAGAATAATCGAGGAGGGTAAATATATATGAAATTACATGAACTCGAATATGCTAAAGGTGCAAAAACCAATACTTACCGTAAAGGCCGTGGCTTAGGCTCCGGTAACGGTAAGAACGCTGGTAGTGGTAACAAAGGCCAAAACTCTCGTAGCGGTGGCGGTGTCCGTCCAGGCTTCGAAGGTGGTCAAAACCCATTATTCAGACGTTTACCAAAATTCGGCTTCTATAATGGTGGCCGTAAAGAATACGCAGTTGTTAATATCTCTAGCTTAAACCGCTTTGAAGATGGTACTGTTGTTACTCCAACTTTACTTGTTGAATGTGGTTTAGTTACAAAAGAACTCGATGGTGTTAAAATTCTTGGTAATGGTGAATTAACTAAGAAATTAACCGTTAAAGCTCATAAATTCTCTAAATCCGCTAGTGAAGCAATTGCTAAATTAGGCGGTGTAGCCGAGGTAATCTAACGATGAGAAAAATCGCCTCAATCTTCAAAAACAAAGAAATCGTTAACCGTATTTTCTTTACGTTAATGATTCTTCTTGTCGTTCGTATTGGTGCGGCGATTACTGTTCCTGGTGTTTCCCCAAGCTCAGAACTTACTAATGCCTTAAATGGTGGTAACGCTCTTAGTTTAATGGATTTATTAGGCGGTGGAGCCTTACAAAACTTCTCCATCTTTGCGTTAGGTGTATCTCCATACATTACAGCGCAGATTATCATTCAGCTCTTACAAAAAGATGTTTTACCAGCTTTAACCGAATTATCGAAACAAGGTCAATACGGTCGCAAGAAAACCGAAATGGCCACTAGATACTTAACTCTTATGTTAGGCGCGGTTCAAGCCTATGGTATCATCAAGACCATGGAAAATAGCCAATATATCACTATTAACATGGATCTTAATTTCTGGACCTATGTCTATATCATCACCATCATCTTAGCAGGTTCTATGCTTGTTATGTGGCTCGGTGACCAGATTACAGAAAAAGGTCTTGGTAATGGTATTTCCGTCATCATCTTTGCCGGTATTGTCCGTTCTCTTCCAATTCAAATTACAGGCGCCTTCAATATGTGGGTTGGCACAAACTATAAAGAAATGCCTGAACTTGTTAAAGGTTCATTCCAATTCGCTTTATATATCTTAGCCTTCATCCTCATCTTAGCGTTTGTTGTCTTTATTGAATTAGCGAAAAGAAAAATCCCAGTTCAACATTCTGGTAAATCAGGTCAAAACCAATCGATGGCGAAAGCATCATTCTTACCAATTAAGCTTAACTCTGCCGGGGTTATTCCAGTCATCTTCGCTTCTTCCATTATGATGGTTCCAAGCGTTATTGCCGGATTTATCTCCGCTGATGCCGCCCAAGCAACTTGGTTAAAGATCTTCTCTTATAGCGAGATGTTCCCAATGAGTGAAAACTTCTCATTCCCATGGGGCTTAATAATCTATTTAACCCTCATTGTCCTATTTACGTTCTTCTATTCATCCTTACAGATCGCTCCAGAAACTTTAGCCGACAACTTCCGTAAAAACGGTTCCTATATCCCAGGTATTAGACCAGGTAATGAAACCGAAAGATACGTTCGTAAAGTTGTTAATAGAGTCACCTGTATCGGTGCGATTGCTCTTGCCTTTATCGCTGCGCTTCCAGTCGTCTTAACTCTTTCTGGAATATTTGGAAATAACCATTCCTTAGCGCTCGGTGGTACTGGCTTAATCATCGCCGTTGGTGTCTCACTTGAAATTATGAATCAAATCGATGGCTTACTTGCTGGTAAGACCTTCGATGAAGTCCAAGCTACGGCTGGAAGGGAGTAATTAAATTATTATGAAAAATATCGTATTAATGGGGCCTCCAGGCGCTGGCAAAGGAACTCAAGCTAAGCTCATTATAGCAGAGCATAATCTCCCACATATCTCTACTGGTGATATGTTTAGAGAAGCTATTAAAAATCAAACTCCTCTCGGTAAGATTGCAAGCCAATATATCAACGATGGTCATTTAGTACCAGACGATGTCACTATTGGTTTAGTCAAAGAAAGACTTTCCATGGATGATTGTGCAAACGGATATATCCTTGATGGATTCCCACGCACCTTAGTTCAAGCGGAAGCCTTAAAGAAACTTACCGAAGAAATAAATCGTCCAATCACTGCGGTCTTAAATATCGACGCTCCAAAAGATCTTCTTGTTGAAAGAATCAGCGGACGTAGAGTATGTAAAACTTGTGGTGCACCATATCATATCGTTAACCGTAAACCTAAAGTTGAAGGTGTCTGCGATAATTGTGGTGGCGAATTATATCAAAGAAAAGACGACAATATCGATGCCTTGAATACAAGACTTGATATCTACAATAAGGATACCGCTCCTATCTTAGACTATTATGCTAAAGAAGGTTTACTTTATACCTTCGATGGCACAATCGGCGCGGAAAAGCTTATTCAAGAAATTAACGCCTTATTGGAGGGTAAATAAGTCGTGATTGTCGTTAAAACTCCTCGTGAACAAGACTTAATGCGTAAAGCAGGTCATGTCGTCGCCTTAGTCTTTGAAGCTTTAGAAGGTAATATCCACGCTGGTATGTCCACGTTAGACGTTGCTAATATCGCTGAAAAAGTCATTAGGGATAATGGAGCCTACCCAACCTTCCTTGGATATTATGATTATCCAGGGGCGGTCTGTGTAAGCGTCAATGACGAACTCGTTCACGGTATCCCTTCTAAACACCGCATCCTTAGGGAAGGAGATATTGTCTCCGTTGATGTCGGTGCTACCTTAAATGGTTATATCGGTGACGCTTGCCGTACTTACTTGGTCGGTATCGTCCCAGAAAACGCTAGAAGGTTAGTGAGAATTACTGAAGAATGTTTCTGGGAAGGCGTTAAACACGCTCGCCCAGGAGCAAGACTCGGTGATATATCTCACGCCATTCAAGTTCACGCTGAAAAAAATGGCTACAGTGTTCCTCGTGAATACACAGGCCATGGTGTGGGCTCTAAGCTTCATGAAGATCCATATATCCCTAACTATGGTGAAGAAGGAACTGGCCCAGTTCTAAAAGAGGGTATGACTCTTGCGATTGAACCAATGATCGCTGAAGGTCGACCAGAGTGTCGCACTATGAAAGATAATTGGACAGCAAGAATGAAAGATGGCAAACTCTCAAGCCATTATGAAAATTCAATTTTAATTACAAAGGACGGTTATGAAGTCCTAACTATGTTAAAGGAGGATCATCATGGCTAAAGATGATGTTATCGAGGTCGAAGCAACGGTCGTTGAAACACTTCCAAACGCAATGTTTAGAGTGAAACTTGAAAACGGCGTCGTAATTCTCGCCCACGTTTCTGGTAAAATCCGCATGCATTACATTCGCATCTTACCAGGCGATAGAGTTACGGTTGAGATTTCGCCTTACGATTTAACACGTGGGCGTATCACATTTAGATACAAAAACTAATTACGTAGCGAGGCTACAGGAGGAAATTTTATGAAAGTACGTCCCTCAGTCAAACCTATGTGTGACAAGTGCAGAGTAATCAAACGCCATGGCAAAGTCATGGTCATCTGTGAAAACCCAAAGCACAAACAAAGACAAGGTTAATTTAGGAGGAAAAAGAACATATGGCACGTATCGTTGGTGTTGATATACCAAATGAAAAGCGTGTAGTCATCTCCCTTACCTACATTTATGGTATCGGTAGAACAACTGCACATAAAATATGTCAAGATGCGAAAGTTGATGAAGACATCAGAGTCAAAAACTTAAGCGAAGAACAATTAAACGCTATTCGTCAACAAGTCGCTAAATATCACGTTGAAGGTGATTTACGTAGAGAAGTCGCCTTAAACATTAAACGTTTACAAGAAATCGGTTGCTATCGTGGCATCCGTCACCGCAAAGGTTTACCAGTCAATGGTCAAAGAACCAAAACCAATGCTCGTACAAGAAAAGGTAAACGTAAAACCATCGCTAATAAGAAGATGGCTTCACAAGGTTAATGAAAGGAGTTATGTATTATGGCAACTAAAACAACTGCTCGTAAGAAAAAAATTAAACGTGCATATACTAAGGGTACCGCTCACATCCATAGCACCTTCAATAACACAATCGTCACCATCTCTGATGATCAAGGCAATGTTATCGCTTGGTCTAGCGCTGGTGCATTAGGATTCAAGGGTGCTAAAAAGTCTACCCCATTCGCAGCTCAACTTGCTGGTGAAGCTGCTGCTAAAGTCGCTTTTGATCAAGGTCTTAGAACTATTGACGTTAATGTCAAAGGTCCAGGTCCAGGTCGTGAAGGCGCAATTAGAGCCTTAGGTGCTGCTGGTTTACAAGTATTATCTATTACTGATACTACACCAGTTCCACATAATGGCTGCCGCCCACCAAAAAGACCACGCGGATAATAAAGAGGAGGATTTTAGAATATGGCTAATCTTGCAAAACCATTCCAACGCACTGCTTTCAAAGTTGCTAGCGTTTCCGAAGAAGACAATTATGGTAAATTCGTCATCGAACCTCTTGAAAGAGGATATGGATTAACACTCGGTAACTCCCTTCGTAGAGTACTCTTATCTTCCCTTCCAGGTGCAAGTGTTTACTCTGTTGAAGTTGAAGGTGCACGTCATGAATTCTCTGCTTTAAGTGGTATCTTAGAAGATGTCACTGCAATTATCTTAAACTTAAAAGGCTTAGTCCTTAGAATCGATACTGATTCCGATGAAACTGTCGTCTTAGAAATCGACGCCGTCGGACCAAAGGTAGTTACTGCCGCTGATATCGAACTCCCAGCCTTCGTCAGTGTTATCAATCCTGATTTAGAGATTGCTCACGTTGCAGAAGGTGGACACTTACAAATGACTTTATATGCTAGAAACGGTCGTGGTTATGTCACTTCCGAAGGCAATAAAGCTAACCGTAAGAACAAAAAAGATCCAAGCAGTATCGGTGTTATCGCTACCGACTCCAACTATTCTCCAGTTGTAAGAGCTTCTTACGCTGTTGAACCAACTCGTGTTGGACACGATAGCAAATTCGATAAACTTACTCTTGAAGTTCAAACTAATGGTTCAATTACTCCACAAAGAGCAGTCGCTCTTGCCGCGGAAATGTTAATTACTAACTTAAAACCATTCGTCGAACTCGAAAACACTGTTGAAGAACTCAACATGATTAAAGAAGAAGTTCCAGTCGAAGAAAATAAACTTGAGAATATGCCAATCGAAGAACTCGATCTCTCCGTTAGAAGCTATAACTGCTTAAAGAGAGCCGCTATTCTTACAGTTTCTGAATTAACACAAAAAACCGAAGAAGATATGATGAAAGTCAAAAACCTCGGTAAGAAATCATTAAAGGAAATCAAGGAAAAATTAGCTGAAAACGGCTTATCATTCCATGATTATATTCCGGAATAGGAGACAAATATGGCAGCACAAGGACGTAAAAATGTACACGGCAAAGCTGGTGTTCGCTTCAAAGCCGGATATACAAAATCTAAACACGAAAACAAATTAAGAACATTAGCAACTGACTTAATCGTTCATGAAAGAGTCACAGTTACTTCTGGTATGGTTAAAGAACTCAAATCCTTAACTGATCACTTAGTAACTCTTGCTAAACGCGGTGATTTACACGCTCGTAGACAAGCCGCTGCAATTGTTAGACGTGTCGAGATTGACGAAAACACTTTAGCCTTAGATAAGCTCTTTAAAGAAATTGGCCCACGTTACGCTTCCCGCAATGGTGGCTATACTAGAGCTATCAAAGCTGGTGTCCGTCGCGGCGATAACGCTGAAGTCAGCATTGTTGAACTTGTATAATTACTAAATTTGCTTAAAAAGCGGCCTTCGGGTCGCTTTTTATGTTTATAATGAATATTTGTTCTATAATATAGAATTAGATTGGCCAGGAGGGCTATTATGGCTTTTGATCCTAAATGTGATAAGTTTCCTTATCCGATAGACACTGATAAACATTATTTAATCGTTAAAAAGAATGATGGGACTGTTTTTGATAAAAACTATCCATATATAGATAATTCAAGATCTTTCCGTTTTAAAAGAAAGGTTATGAAAATTTTACTTATTATAATTGCTAAACCAGTGGTGACGATTCGCTTAGGTTTAAAAGTTAAAGGTAAAAAGAATCTTAAAAAACATAAAGATGTTATTAAAAAAGGAATTGTTTCAACTTCTAACCACGTCCATATGTGGGATTATTTAGCTTTATCTACAACCTTACTCCATCATAAATTACATGTTTTAAGTTGGGCACCAGATATTAGTGGAGAAAACGGAAAAATGATTCGTTTAACTGGTGGTATCCCAATTCCAGAGAATGATTTAAGAGCAACAGTTACATATTTAAAATCAGTTAATAAAATGATTAAAGATGGTGGTTGGCTTCAAATATATGCGGAAGGAAGTATGTGGGAATATTATCAACCAATCCGTCCATTTAAGAAGGGGATGGCTTATTTTAGTATTAAAAACGATGTTCCAATTCTTCCGATGTCCTTTTCTTATCGTAAACCAGGTTGGATAAGAAGAAAGATTTTTAGACAAATTGCATTATTTACATTAAATATTGGAGAACCTATCTACCCTAATAAAGAATTACAAGGCAATGATGCAGAGATTGATTTAACTACAAGAGTGCACGATGAAGTGTGCCGTTTAGCAGGAATCGATCCAAAAGAAAACATTTACGAACCTATCTTTAACGATTCAAAACGTATCGATTATTATACAGATACTTATGGATTAAACTACAAAGGTTCCCACTAATGGGAAAATTTGTCCCAAACAGTGGATTTCCTATATGATTTTTTTCTAAAAATAATAAGAACTTTTTAACATAAGATAAGTAAAAATATGCTTTAAAGTGTTTTGAACACCTATTTTTATGTGTATATGTGCATACGCGTAACTTTTTATTATAAATAATAATAGACATTCAACCGCTCTTAATTAAAATAGTTATTGCTATGTTAGAAGAATCAAAATATATACATAAAATTGCTGGTGTTGGAATACTTACAGCCTTAGTGGTTGTACTCCAATTTATTAATAACAACTTTGCTATCGGAGTATTATCTTTCAATTTAGCTATTTTCCCTATTGCTTTAGGCGCAATTATGTATGGCCCAATCGTTGGTTTAGCATTAGGTTTAGTCGATGGCGGTATGGTTTTAATGGCAACCGGAACTGAGTTCTTTATGGCTTATAATCCAATTGCCACAATCTTATTATGTTTAATGAAAACTGGTTTAGCTGGACTTGCTAGTGGCTTTATCATGATGCCATTTAGAAAAAAGAACGAATTTCTTGGCACTATTTTAGCGTCATGTGCAGTTCCTATCATTAATACCGGATTATTTATCTTAGGTACATTCTTTATTTTTGGTGGAGCGTTTGGTCAATCAATAAGCGGGGAATACTTTGTATTTATTCTCACAGGTTTAATTGGCGTTAACTTCTTTATTGAATTTGGCGTTAACTCCGCGTTATCTCCGGCGCTTTATCAGGTTTATAAAATTGTTTCCAAGAGAATGGCAAATTAATAATTGCCTTTTTCTTTATAAGTTTATTCATCTTTTTAATAGTTTTCTTTTTTGTTCTCGAAAGAATGGATACTTTTTTGTTAAACTTATTTTATAAGGAGTATTTCAATTAATGGATAAAAAATATTTAGAAGAAATTGAACCTGGCTTTTCTCCACTTACAATCGTGGAAGAAGCATCTCGTTGCCTTCTTTGTTTAGACGCTCCATGTTCTAAAGCTTGTCCAGCTGGTACAAACCCAGACCGCTTCATTAGAAGTGTTCGCTTTAGAAACTTTAAAGGCGCTGCAGAGATTGTAAGAGAAAACAATGCCCTTGGTGCTATTTGTGCCCGTGTATGTCCAACCGAAAAATATTGTCAAAAAGGTTGCTCTAGAAGCGGTATTGACCGCCCAATTGATATTGGACGTATTCAACGTTATATTACTGACTTTGAAGAAAACACCAAGATGAAAATTCTTGCAAGTGGTAAAAGAAACGGAAAATCCGTTGGTATTGTCGGAAGTGGCCCAGCTGGTTTAGAAGCAGCATATATGCTTAATAAACTTGGCTATGACGTCACTATCTATGATAAGGAAAAAGTAGCAGGTGGTATGCTTAACTTTATTCCAGAATATCGTTTACCAAACCGTGTTGTAGTTAACGAAATTAAACGCTTGAAAGACTTAGGAATTAAGTTTGAACTTGGCGTTAGTGTTGGCGTGGATCTTCCTCTTAATGAGCTAAAATCCCGTCACAACGCCGTTATTTTAGGTGTTGGTTATTCCTATGGTAAGATGCTTCCTGCCTTTGAAGGTAATAGAAATGTCATCTTAGCAGTGGATCTATTAAAGAAGATTAAAGCTCGTAAAGGTAACGTCAAATTACCAGAAAATATCTTAGTTATCGGTGGTGGTGATGTCGCTATGGACGTTAACACTTCCTTAAAACTTTTAGATGTTAATCATGTTACTGATGTCGTCTATGAAAAGTTCTCTGAATTTAAAGCTAGTAAGAAAGAACTTGAAGGCGCTCAAGCTTTAGGCGTAACAATCATTGATGGTTATGTTCCAGAAAAAGTTAAAGGCAAAACTGTCACATTTAAACACCGCGAAATTGACGCTACTATTAAAGTTAAAGCAGATAAGATTATTCTTGCGGTTGGTCAAAGACCAGATGTCACTGGTTTAGGTGTTGAACTTGTTAAAGGTGAAGTTAACGAAGGCACACCATATGTTACAAAAGATCCAAAAGTCTTTGTTGCTGGTGATATCGCTAATAGTAAATATGATAAGACTGTTGTTGGTTCAGTAAGAACTGGTAAAGAAGTCGCACTTAAAGTTGATGAAGCTATTAGAAGTGGGAGGGCAAAATAATGATTAATAAAGATTTATCTATTACTTTCCTTGGAGTTAAATTCCCTAACCCATTCTGTTTATCCTCCTCTCCAGTTGGTAACTGCTATGACATGTGTAAAAAAGCTTACCAAGTCGGTTGGGGTGGTGTTGTCTTTAAAACCATTGGTCCAAAATCATATTTTATTGATGAAGTATCTCCTCGTTTCGATAAGTTAAACAAAGAAAATACTCCTTTTGTTGGCTTTAAAAACATGGAACAAATCGCTGAGCACACTTTAGAAGAAAACCTTAGAGATTTAAGAAAATTAAAAGAAGAATTCCCAAATCAAGTTCTCATCGCTTCTATTATGGGTAATGACGAACAAACCTGGGAAGATTTAGCTAGAATGGTTACCGAAGCTGGTGCAGATATGATTGAAATGAATCTATCTTGTCCACAGATGACTTCTCATGCTATGGGTAGTGATGTCGGTACTAATCCAGAACTTTGTAAGAAATACTGTCAAGCGGTTAAAAGAGGTTCTTCTTTACCAATGATGGCAAAGATGACTCCAAATATTACCGATATGGTTCCAGTTGCCTTAGCTTGCTTAGAAGGTGGGGCAGATGGTATTGCCGCGATCAACACCATTAAATCTATTTGTAATATTGATTTAGACAAAAAGATTGGACTTCCTATTGTTGATGGCAAATCTTCCATCTCCGGTTATAGTGGTAAAGCCGTTAAACCAGTTGCCTTAAGATTCATCCAACAAATGAGACAAGATAAACGTCTTAAAGATGTTCAAATCAGTGGTATCGGTGGTATTGAAACTTGGGAAGACGCCGCTGAATTCATTTTAGTGGGTTCTAGAACTCTTCAAGTTACAACCGCAATCATGCAATATGGTTATCGTATTGTTGAGGATTTAAAGAATGGTTTAATGCACTATATGGAAGAACAACATGTTGAACATTTAGAAGAACTTGTTGGACTTGCTAATAAAAACATTATTCCAGCGGAAAATCTTAATAGAGATTATATCGTTAGACCTGAGTTTGATTTAGATGCCTGTGTCCACTGCGGAAGATGCTATATCTCCTGCTATGATGGCGGTCACCAAGCTATCGTTTGGGATGAAGTTAACCGTACTCCAAGCGTTAATAAAGACAAATGTGTTGGCTGCTTATTATGCGGACATGTTTGCCCAGTCAGCGCTATCTCAAAAGGCGAAATAACAATTAAACCTGGACGTAAACAAGATCCTAAGAAGATTAGATTATAATTAATTTAGTTGGGGCACATTACTTAGATAGTGTGCTCCTTTTATTATCTTTTATAAGGCGAATTGTAATCTTAAGTGCAACATTTCTAAGCAAAAATAAAAATGGCTCTTTCGAGTCATTTTCTAACTTGTCAACCAGGCCAGCGCGTTCCTGGATCGCTTGTACCACCTCTAGAGGGTGCGCCGTGGTCGTACGCTGACGTTTGCTCTCCAACAATTATTATTATCGCAGAGGACGTACATCTCCACCCTTGACAAGTTTATTATACTAGAATTTATTAGGATTTGGAATCACCATTTATAAACTCTAGTTATAAATATTGTTTTTACGTAAGCCTTACGCTCTTTCTTTTCATCATACTTTAATGAAATTTTAATATAGTCATCATTATAAGTATTTCTTTTGATAAATAGGTTGAATGTTTCTTTTCTTTCCGGATCCTTTTTTAATTTAGATTGATTTATCATTCTTTTAATTCGTTCAATATCTCTTACGGTTAAACTGTGACGGGAATCAATGATATGTTCAAATCTACTTTGATTACTTCTCGCCCTTGTATCTAGAAAGAAGATATAAATGTTGTGTTTTTTATCTTCTAATGGATTAGGCAATTTTTTCAAAGCATAAATTAGTTTTTGTTCATAATTAATTCCTTTTCGTTTTGCCATATTGTGGCTATATCTTAGTACGAAAAAATTAGGTAAATCAAGCACTATTTTTTGACCAAAAATTTATCCCTATATTTATTAAAAATATAATATATTCTACTTAAATGAAGAGATTATAAATATAGGGATAGAAATCCAAAAATTTGGGAATTTTTCTTGTTTGTTTTGTTTTGATACATAATATCTACTTCTTCATATTGTTTCAAAAGAATGGACTACCTATCGAATTTTTGCTTTAGAAATTCTTTATAAAGTAATTTCTTCATTAATTTATAACGCGCATGTTATAATAATTTACTATCAAGGAGGCATAAGGTTATGAAACTTATCTCTATTGTTGTTCCATTTTATAATGAAGAACCAATGGCGGATCACTATTTTGAAAAGCTATTTGAAGTTCTTAATCCATTAAAAAATAAATATAATTTTGAAGTCGTCTCAGTTAACGATGGTTCTAAAGATAGAACTCTTGAAATCTTACTTGAAAATCAAAAGAAACATAATGAAATAAGAGTGGTTAATCTCACTCGTAACTTTGGTCATGAATCAGCAGTCTGTGCTGGTCTTAGTAGTGCTAAAGGTGATGCAATTATTCCAATGGATGCTGATTTACAAGATCCACCAGAAGTAATCGTTTCTTTACTTGAAAAATTTGAAGAAGGTTATGAAGTTGTAAACGCAAAAAGAAGAGCAAGAGATACAGATACTTTCCTTAAAAAGAAAACTGCCTCTATGTTTTATAAATTTATTTCTAAATTATCTAAGAAGGTTAAAATCCCTGAAGATGTTGGCCATTTTAGACTTATTTCTCGTCGTGCTTTAGATGAAGTTTTAGCGTTAGGAGAAGTAACAAGAGTCTTCCGTGTTGAAGTTCCATTTGTCGGTTTTAAAACCACTGAAGTTGAATTTGTCCGTCCACCGCGTGAATTTGGTGAAACTCACTATAACTATAAAAATATGTTTGAGTTAGCGAGTGATTCAATTACTTCCACAACAGTAGTGCCACTTCGTTTCTCATTAATCCCAACCATTTTCTTCGGTGGATTAACATTCTTAAGCCTTATTACAATGTTAGTATTTGATATTCTCTTCTGGTGTAACGTTAGGCCACTTGGAGAATTTGAATTAATGATTTGGTTAATAGCAAATATTATTGGAATCTTTGGTTCAGCGATATTTGTCACCTTAACCATTATGTCTGAATATTTAGCGAAGACATTTAAAGAAGCACAACATCGTCCGGTTTTCTTAATCGATAAGATTTATGAACCTAGAAAAGAAGAATAAACATTATGGATGTCAAAATATTTAATTCTTTAACGAACCAAGTAGAAGTATTAAAACCAATTAGAGAAGGTGAAGTATCTATCTATTGTTGTGGTCCTACTGTATATGGGGACGCACATGTAGGTAATATAAGACCTCCAATTGTTTTTGATACATTTTCTCGTTTTTTAACTTACCTTGGTTACAAAGTTAAATTCGTTTCTAACTTTACAGATGTTGATGACAAAATCATTAATCGTGCGATAAAAGAAGGTGTCACTGAAAGTGATATCACCACAAAATATATCGAAGCTTATCGTAATGTTTTATCATCATTAAATATCCAAAAAGCCTATAAGAACCCACGTGTAACTGAATATATGGAACAAATTATTTCCTATATTGATGACCTCGTTAAAAATGGTTCAGCTTATAACGTTGATGGTGATGTTTTCTTTAGAGTTAATAGTGTTCCTCATTATGGCGAACTCGCTAATGTCAATATTGATGACTTAGTAGTAGGGGCCCGTATTGAAGAAAATTCAAAGAAAGAATCTCCACTTGATTTTGCTTTATGGAAAAAGACTGATGTCGGTATTCAATGGGATTCACCATGGGGTAAAGGTCGTCCAGGCTGGCACACCGAATGCTGTGTCATGATTGATTCTATCTTTGGAAACGAAAAGATTGATATTCATGGCGGTGGATTTGATCTTAAGTTCCCACATCATGAAAACGAAATAGCGCAGGCTAAAGCTCATGATCATAATAAACTCGCTAATATTTGGATGCATAATGGCTTTGTTAATTTTGGTGATGAGAAGATGTCTAAATCATTAGGCAATGTTGTTTTAGCTAAAGACGCTATTGCTAAATATGGTGCTAATGCGATGAGATTCTTAATTCTTACTACGCATTATCGTGCGCCTGTGCAATTTACTGAAGAAACAATAAGTTCTACTCAAAATGAATTATTAAAGATATCTAAAACTTATTCTCAACTTGCTGTTGCTTTACAAGTTAATGACGGTTCATTAGATAAGAAAGATGTTGATATTACTAACTTCTTATCCTTCTTAGCGGATGACT
Source organism: uncultured Erysipelotrichaceae bacterium (assembly GCA_902787955.1). GTDB lineage: Bacteria > Bacillota_I > Bacilli_A > RFN20 > CAG-826 > Fiminaster. The sequence goes on along the minus strand of CADAIJ010000007.1, from coordinate 54,060 downwards.
TTAATACCGCTAACGCATTAACAGAATTATTCGGAGCAATCAAAGCTGCAAACATGGATTTAAGAAAGAATCCATTAGATATAAGCGCACTTGAAAGGGATTTTGGAGCCATAAAAACCATGATTGAGATCTTTGGTTTGGATATAAAATACCCACATTTAAGTGAACATGATATCGAACTCTACAACAAATATTTAGAATTTAAACGCAATAAACAGTTCGATGAATCTGATAAGATTCGCGCTCAACTTATCGAAAAAAACATAATTTAAAATAACTATTTAGGAATCGCAAAAAAATTTTTATGGGAAAATATATGTATGGACGTAATCCAATCCTCTCTTCATTAAACGAGGACAACGTTCTTGAACTTTATCTCAAGAAAGACTTTTCGGACCAACGCTTTATCGATTTAGCGAAAAAGAATAAGGTAAGAAAGATCGAGTTTGTCCCAGTTGAGAAGCTTGACAAATTAGTTCATACATCGAAACATCAAGGTGTTGTAGCTCTTATCAAAGAATATAGTTACTTATCATTGAATGAAGCAATTAATCAGATTAAGAGTAAAGATAAATCCTTGATATTAGTACTCGACGGGGTTGAGGATCCACATAACCTCGGTGCTATTATTAGAAGCGCAGACGCTTTTGATGTCGATATGATAATCATTAAGGAGCATGGTCAAGTTGATGTCACTCCAATAGTTAGAAAGGTTTCAACAGGCGCTATTGACCACGTTAAGATTGTCAGAGTTTCCAGTATCACTAGAGCTTTAGAAAAATTAAAAGAAATAGGATATTGGGTATACGCTGCTGATGGCAGTGGTGATGTTGACTATAGCAAGATTTCATACGATAACAAAACCGTTGTTGTTATGGGATCAGAGGGATTCGGTATTTCTAGACTCGTTTTAGAAAACTCCGATTTTATCATTAAAATTCCAATGTTTGGACATGTCAATTCTTTGAATGTCTCTGTTGCTACTGGTATTATCCTAGCAATGATTAAATCAAAAAATTAATTCGAATTTTAGCACTCATACGTCCATAAAACTTTCCAACAAAGGGGTTTATTATGGAAGTTTCGTTACAGTTAATTATGAAAGCCAAAAAAGGCTGCAAAAAATCAATTGCCATTTTAGAAGGCATATTCCTGAAAAGCACGCTTGCAAGAATTAGAAAGCTTATCTCAAGTTTCGGTAATTCTCTTGTTGAAGCGGAAGACTATTTACTTAATTATCACAACGCAGTTTTAAAATCATTAAGCCTATTTGATAACAAAAAAGGCAATTTCGATTCTCTTCTTATGAGAGTATTGATTAGATCTGTTAATACTGATCTTATAGAGCAAATGGATTATCAAAGACAAATCCTAAGCCTAGATGCAATCACAAGTGAGACAGGGTCTGACGCTCATGACATTGTTGCGTGTAGCGACTCTTTTGAAAACGATCCAACTAAATATGTAGAGGAAAACGAAATCCTTGATATTGTTTTCAAAAAACGTCCTCATCTAACAAAGAAAGAGAACGCCAAAAATAAGATTCAGCGAAATTATATTTCATTAATGATGCGTGGCTATAATCGAAAAGAAATAAATAGTAAATTCAAATATTGTTCTTCTACGATGAGAAGGATTATGAAAGACGATGGACCTAATACCATATTAGGTGATTTGAAAAAATATCGTAATTCACTTAAAAATAAATAATTATTAGATTTGATTTTTCCCTCTTTATTATTAATAATAATTTAGAGGGTTTTTATATGGCAGATTGCAATCATGATTGTTCTTCCTGTGGCGTCGAAGGCTGCGGAGAAAGAAATGAAATTAAAAAAGTCGAACCACACGTTGGCACATCATTTAAAAAAGTTGTCGCTGTTATTTCCGGCAAGGGTGGCGTTGGTAAATCTTTAGTAACATCTTTACTTGCTAGTGAATTAGCAAAAAAAGGAAATAAAGTGGCAATTATGGACGCTGATGTTACCGGTCCAAGTATTCCGCAAGCATTTGGTTTAAGTAATGCTTTTGCTATGCAAGATGATAACGGCTTATATTCAGTTGAAACTAAGTTAGGCATCAAAGTTATGTCAGTAAATCTTTTACTTGAAAATAATGAAGATCCTATCGTTTGGAGGGGCCCAATTGTCAGTGGCTTTGTTCAACAAATGTTCACCGATGTTAATTATGGTGAAATGGATTACTTACTTATTGATATGCCACCTGGAACAGGCGATGTACCTTTAACAGTTTTCCAATCTCTTCCAATTGATGAAATAGTGGTGGTGACATCTCCACAAGATTTAGTTTCTATGGTCGTAGCTAAATCAATTAATATGGCTAGAATGATGTATATTCCAATTGTTGGTTTAGTTAAAAATATGGCATACGTTAAGTGTCCAAATTGTAACGAAAGAATAGAGATTTTTAAGTCTAAAAAAGAGAACACTTCAGGCCTTCCTATTTTAGCTGAAATCCCAATCGATCCTAATCTTGCTTCTTTAGTGGATGAAGGTCGTATTGAAGATTATTCTGAATCGTTACTCGATAAAGTTATCGAAAAACTTTAAATAGTCGCTTAAATGGGAATATTTTTCCCAAAGAGTGGACTTCCTATATGAAATTTGTTTAAAAAGTTTCTAGTAAAGAAGTCCGCTTTTCATTTTAAAGTGACAAATATGTTTTAACTATTTGTTGACATATGAAAAAAGTAAGTTGTATTATTGTAAAGCAAGAATTGAAAGTAGGATAACCTAACGTGAGAAGAAAAGTTATTTTAATCTGCACCGAATGTCTGTCTAGGAACTATACCACGACAGCCAAAAATGAAGGTATTACTACTCGTCTTGAATTAAAGAAATTTTGCCCAAAATGCAATAAAATGACATTGCACAAGGAAAGCAAATAAAAGGAGGATCAATATGACCCCAAAAAAATATGCCCAGGAAGTAGTCCGCGAAGGTAAAAGAGTTCGCTGGCCAAAGCGTGAACAATTCGTTCCAGCTTTAATTGCTGCTCTTGTCATCTGTATCTTCTGTGCTCTAGTCCTCTCCTTAGAAGACTTAGCCGCAGGTACATTAATCGGACAACTTAAAGAATTATTTAAAGGTTTCGGTGGAAACTCATCCGGTGGTGGTGACGTTTCTGCTGCAATTAGTTTATGGAGGATGTTCTAATGCCATCACAATCACAATTAGCAGAAAAACACTGGTACATTGTTACCACTTATTCTCAACACGAAAACAAAGTTGCTTCTAACTTGAAAAAACGTATTCAAACTATGCGTTTAGATGATCGTATTTTCCAAGTTTTAGTCGCTGAACAAGAAGTCCCAGTTTTAAAAGATGGTCTCCCAACTGGTAAGACCAAAATGAAAAACTTATATCCAGGTTACATTTTCATTGAAATGATTATGGATAACGAAACTTGGTATATTGTTCGTAACACTCCAGGAGTTACTGGTATCGCCGGTTCTGCTGGTGGTGGTCAAAAACCTACACCATTATCAAGAGAAGAAATGGAACCAGTTTTAAAACGTATGGGCATGATCGATGCTTCCATGATTGCCGAATACAATGTTGGCGATTCTGTTAAAGTCATCAGTGGCCACCTTGAAGGTGCTGAAGGTAAGATTGTTTCTATTAATAAAGAAACTGGCGAATGCCGTGTTGAAATTGTCTTCTTCGGTAAGGTTACTCCAATCGATCTTGAGTTCTCTGAAATCGAGAAAATCTAAGTTAAAATTCACTTAAAATTGCTCACTTAATTGTGGGCTTTTTTAATGGAAAAATAACTCATTATTCTTTATAAAATATATAGGAAAAATAGGTCAAAAATATCATCGATTTTTGCACCAAAATTCAATGAAAATTCACTCAAATTATGTATCAAATTTTGATTGAAATCATCAATTAAATTTTCGCGAATTTCGTAAAAAATTTAAAATATTTATCAAAATCTAAAAATGTTTACTCTGTAAACATTTTTTCTTCACTCTCAAAACTAAGTTCTTAAAAAAGTGCTTGCCTACATACGTATATTAATATAAAATCTTCGTTGCGTGTTGTTCACTATGAGAGGGTGCGACGCACACGTATATTCGTAAGTGGAAGGAGTTGATTTCTCCTATGACCACGACACGGACAAATCAATTATCAAAAAAGGAGGAAATGTCACGTGAGTAAAAGAATCGTCAAAGTTGTGAAGATGGAACTCCCTGGTGGCGAAGCTAAACCAGGTCCAAAACTCGCCTCTGCCGGTGTTGTCATGCCAAAGTTCTGCACAGACTTCAACGCTAAGACAGCTGACCGTAAAGGTGAAATCGTTCCTGTTATCATCACAGCATATGAAGACAAATCACACGATTTTGTAATCAAGACTTCTCCAGTTGCAGGCTTACTCTTAAAGGCTGCTGGTATTAAGAAAGGTTCATCCAATCCTAAGACCACAAAAGTTGGCCACATCAGTAAAGCTCAACTCAAAGAAATCGCTGAATACAAATTACCAGACCTCAATTGCGACTCCATTGAACAAGCTATGAAGATTGTTGAAGGATCTGCCCGCAATATGGGTATCACGATTGACGAATAGTAGTTATGAAGAAATTATCTAAAAAGTACGCTAAGGCTCTCGAACTCGTCGATCGCAATAAAGTTTATGGCCTCGAAGAAGCCTGTGAACTCGTAAAGAAAACATCAACTGTCAAATTTGATGCCACAGTCGATGTCTCATTCCGTTTCAATGTTGATACAACCAAAGCTGATCAACAAATTAGAGGAACTCTCATTCTCCCACACGGAAATGGCAAGACAAAAAGAATCTGTGCTATCACTTCTAAAGTTGAAGAAGCGAAAGCTGCCGGTGCTGATTTTGCCGGAGGTAAGGAATTACTTGAAAAAATCAAAGTTGAAAACTGGTTCGATTTCGATGTTATCGTTGCGACCCCAGATATGATGGGTGAACTTGGTAAAATGGGTCGTATCCTTGGTCCAAAAGGCTTAATGCCAAACCCAAAGACCGGTACCGTTGCTCCAGATATCGCTAAAGCTATCAAAGAAATCAAATTAGGTAAAGTTGAATACCGTTTAGATAAGGATGCTAACATGCACCTCACCATCGGTAGAGCCAGCTTTAAGGCTGAAGACCTTGTTGATAACTTAAAAGCTCTTCTCACAACTCTCATTAAAGTGAGACCAGCCGCAGTTAAAGGTACTTACATTAAAAGCGCCGTTGTACACACTACAATGGGTCCATCTCTCAAGATCAACATCGAGGGATAATTAATTCGAAAGAGCACAATATACCGAAGACAGCAACGGTCACGGGACTTAATAATGTTGCCCAGGTGTATTACTACCAAGTATATTGGAGCCTCTCAAACACATTTTAAAAAGGAGGTAGAACAATGAATCCAGAAATTCGTAAGTCCAAAGCTGAAATCATTAACGGCTTAACCGAAAAGTTCAATGAATCTAACGCTGTTATTATCGTTGAATATCGCGGTTTATCTGTCGCTAAGATTTCCGAACTTAGAAAATCACTCAAGGGTACTGAATCTACATTTGGTGTCTACAAGAATACATTAGTTCAAAAAGCCAATGATTCATTAGGTCATCAAGAACTCGATCAATACTTATGTGGTTCTAATGCTTACATCTTCTCTAAAGACGTTACCGCTGCTCCAAAAGTTCTTACAAAATTCGCTAAGAAGAACAAAGAACTCGTTATCAAAGCCGGTTTAGTCGAAGGAAAAGTTGTTGACGCTAACGGTGTCAAAGAATTAGCAAATATTCCAGGACGCGAGGGATTGATTTCCATGTTCTTATCGTGCTTGCAAGCACCTATCCGCAGTTTTGCTTGCACTGTCAAAGCTGTTGCGGATAGCAAAAATTAATGCCAATTTAGGAGGAAATTACTATGGCAAAGTTAACTAAAGAAGAAATTATCGCTTCATTAAAAGAAATGTCAGTTCTTGAATTAAATGAATTAGTCAAGGCTGTTGAAGAAGAATTTGGTGTTACCGCTGCTGCTCCAGTTGCAGTCGCAGCCGCTGCTCCAGCTGAAGAAGAAGCTCCAGCCGGCCCAGCTGATGTCAACTTAGTTTTAAAAGCTGTTGGCGCTTCCAAAGTCGCCGTCATCAAAGCTGTCCAAGCTATCACTGGCTTAGGCTTAATGGATGCTAAGAAGCTCGTTGACGCTGTTCCAAGCAACATCAAAGAACACATTTCACCAGTCGAAGCAGAAGAACACAAGAAAGCTCTTGTTGCTGCTGGTGCTGAAGTCGAAATTAAATAATTTCCCTTCAATTTACTTTTGAAAAATATCTAACACTTAAGGAAAAGCGATGTCTCATTACTTCATTAACGACGATAAAGTATCTTCTAACGAACGAGAAATTAGTTATTTGGTGAATGGGATATCCTTCTCACTTAAGGTGGATAACGGTGTTTTTTCCAAAGATAGATTAGATCTGGGGAGTGAATTTTTTATAGAAACTCTCCTTAAATCTAATCTAGGAAAAAACATCCTCGACATCGGATGTGGTTATGGTCCAATCGGTCTAACATTGGCTAAACTAACCCCATCACTGAACGTAACTTGTTCCGATGTCAATACGCGCGCTCTAGCATTATGTGAAAAGAATGCGCGATTGCTCAACTTAGACCATCGAGTCACCTGCCTTCAAAGTGACATCTATAATAAGATTGAAGGATTATATGATTCAATTGTGAGCAATCCTCCGATTAGAGCTGGTAAGAAAGTTACTTACGAGATCTATAACGGAGCGAGAGATCATTTAATTGATGGCGGTTCACTTTATATCGTTATTAGGAAAGCCCAGGGTGCCTTAAGCGCCAAAGCTTACATTGAAACACTTTATGGGAACTGCGAAATAATCGCTAAACACAAAGGTTATCTCGTTCTAAAAGCGGTTAAGAAAGTGAATTAATTACAAAGGAGCCATTACATGTCAAAAACATACAAAAATTATCCATTACTACCAAATGAGAGAATTAACTTCTCAAAAATTTCTGGTAGCCTTGAACTCCCTAACCTTGTTGAGATTCAAACTAAGTCTTACAAGTGGTTCCTCGAAAATGGAATCGATGAAGTTCTTAGAGAAATTTTCCCTATTGCTTCATTCAATGAAGATTATTTCATTGACTACGTTTCCTCTGAACTCAAAGAACCAAAATACACATACTTACAATGTAAAGCACGTGATTACACCTATAGCGCTCCACTTAGAGCTAAGTTAATTCTTAGAAGAGCAAATGCTACAAATGAAAAGAGTATGTTAGAACGTGAAGTCTTCATGGGTGATATTCCACTTATGACAGAATCCGGTACTTTTATCATTAACGGTGCAGAACGTGTTATCGTAAGCCAAATCGTTCGTTCTCCAGGTGCCTATTTATCTAAAACACAAGATAAAACAGGTAAATTCTTCTACGAAGGTGATTTAATTCCTGCTCGTGGAACCTGGTTAGAATTCGAAACCGACCAAAAAGGAATGATTAATGTCCGCATCAACCGTCAAAAGAAGATGCCTGCAACTGTCTTCCTTAAAGCGGTTGGTCTTGATGACGAAAAACAACTTTTTGATCTCTATGGTAAAGGCGACATGATGAACTTAACTGTTTCAAAAGACGCCAATATCGCAACAAGTAAAGATGCTTTAGTGGAAATTTTCCGCAAATTAAAACCAGGCGAACCAATTACTGATGATGGTGTTGCAAACTATCTTGTACAACAATTCTTTGATCACCGTCGTTATAACATTGGTAAGCCAGGTCGTCATAAAATTAACTCTAAACTTGGCATCTATGATCGTTTAGCAGGCCGCTACTTAGCCGAACCTTTATTCTCTGCTGATGGCGATATGCTCTTCGATAAGGGAACATATTTATCTAAAGAAGATGTTCGTAAATTAAAAGATGAAGAAATCTTTGAAAACGGCGCTCACCTTGTTTCTATTAAACCAAATCCTGCCTTAGTTGCAGCTCTTGAAAGAAACGCTCAAAAAGGTAAAGAAGATGCCGAAAATAGCCAAGTCTTCTCTGGACACGTTAACATTGTTAAAGTCTACACTGACGAAAAGATGAACCATGTTACCAAATTAATTGGTACTGATATGAATTCTACCGTCACCTGTATGACATATAGTGACGTGCTCGCACTATTTTCCTATTTAATGAATATCATGGACGGAATTGGTGAAGTTGATGATATCGATAACTTAGGAAATAGACGTATTCGTCCAGTTGGTGAACTTATCCAAAACAACTTTAGAGAAGGTTTAACTAAGACTGCTAAGACTATTCAACAAAAGATGTCTATTACCGATATGGAAAGTGCTACTATCCAATCCTTAATTAACATCAAACCATTAACATCTTCCATCCGTGAATTCTTTGCAAGTTCACAATTATCTCAATTCATGGACCAAACCAACCCATTATCTGAACTTACCAATAAGCGTCGTATTTCCGCTTTAGGTAGAGGTGGTATTGCTCGTGACCGTGTCTCTTTAGCGGTTCGTGACGTTCACCCAACTCACTATGGTCGTATTTGTCCAATTGAGACACCTGAAGGCCAAAACATTGGTCTTATCAATAACTTAGCTAGCTACGCTAAAATCAATAACGATGGTTTCATTGAAACTCCATATCGTATTGTTGAAAAAGGTGGCATTGTTACCGATAAAACTGAATACTTATCCGCTGATGGAGAAAGAGATCACTATATCGCTCAAGCTAACGTTACTGTTGATGAAAATCATAAGATCGTCGATAAAGAAGTCATCGCTAGACATAATGGTGAAAACGTTATTGTCCCAGCCGAATTAATCGATTATATCGACGTTTCTCCAAAACAAATCGTTTCTGTCGCGACTGCTTGTATTCCATTCTTAGAGAACGATGATACTACTCGTGCTCTTATGGGTGCTAACATGCAACGTCAAGCTCTTCCACTTTTGCAACCACACGCTCCATTTGTTGGAACAGGTATCGAATACCGTGTTGCAAAAGACGCTGGTTTAGCCGTGGTCGCTGTCGCTGATGGTACAGTTAAATATGTCGATTCTCAAAAGATTGTCGTCAAAGAAGGCGCCAAACTTGAAAGAATCTATCAATTACAAAAATTCGAAAGAAGTAACCAAGGAACATGTATTAACCAAGTTTCCATCGTCAAAGTTGGTGATGAAGTTAAGCAAGGTGACATCCTCGCGGATGGTCCTGCTATGCAAAACGGTGATCTTGCTTTAGGTCAAAACGTTACCATCGCCTTCATGACTTGGGAAGGTTATAACTATGAAGACGCGGTTATCATGTCTGAAAGACTCGTTAAAGACGATACATATACCTCAATTCACATTGAAGAATATCAAATCGACTGCCGCGAAACTAAGCTCGGACCTGAAGATATTACCCGCGATATTCCAAATACTTCTGAAGAAGCTAAATCCTTCCTTGATGAAAACGGTATTATCATTCCAGGTAGTGAAGTTCGTGAAGGAGATATCTTAGTTGGTAAAGTCACTCCAAAAGGTATGTCTGAACCAACCCCAGAAGAAAAACTCCTCATGGCCATCTTCCATGAAAAGACCAAAGACATGAAGGATAGCTCCCTCCGTGTTCCACACGGTGGTGCAGGTATCGTCCTTGATGTTAAGATCTTCTCTAGAGAAAATGGTGATGATCTCCCACCTGGCGTTAAGAAAACTATCCGTGTTTACGTTGTCCAAAAACGTAAAATCAGTGAAGGTGATAAGATGTCCGGTCGACATGGTAATAAGGGTGTTATCTCCCGTATTCTTCCAGAAGAAGATATGCCATTCCTTGCTGATGGTACACCAGTTGACATTATGCTCAACCCACTCGGCGTTCCATCTCGTATGAACATCGGTCAAATCTTAGAAATTCACTTAGGTCTTGCTTGTAAGAAACTCGGATTAAAGATTGCCACCCCAGTTTTCGATGGTATCTCTAATGAAGAAATCTTTGATTTAATGAAGCAAGCCGGCATTGACGAAGACGGTAAGACTGTCCTTTACGATGGTCGTACTGGTGAAAGATTCGATGAAAGAATCTCCGTCGGTGTTATGTATATGATTAAACTTGTCCACATGGTCGATGATAAGTTACACGCCCGTGCGACAGGTCCATATTCTCTTGTTACACAACAACCACTTGGTGGTAAAGCTCAAAACGGTGGCCAAAGATTCGGTGAAATGGAAGTCTGGGCTCTTGAAGCTTATGGCGCTGCCAACACCTTACAAGAAATCCTCACCATTAAATCCGATGACCGCGTTGGTAGAAGAAAAACCTACGAAGCTATCATCAAAGGTAATGAACTTCCAAAACCAGGCATTCCAGAAGCCTTCAAAGTTCTTGTCAAAGAACTTGATGCTCTCTGCTTAGATGTCAAACTCTATGATAAGAATCATAATGTTATCGACACTGATGCTCTTGCTCGTGAAGCTCAACAAGAAGAAAGAAAGATTAATTCTGCTATCCGTAAACTTACCGGTGCATCTGAAGAAAGAAGCACTCCTGAAATCTTAGGTAGTGCCGCTGATGATATCGCCGAACAAATTGCAGAATTCTTAAAATAAGGAGGTCAAAGGTTTATGTTTGATGTAAATAATTTATCCGCTATTAAAGTGGGACTTGCCTCCCCAGAACGCATTCGTGAACAATCCTATGGTGAAGTTACTAAAGCTGAAACAATCAACTACCGTAGCCAAAAACCAGAAATGGATGGTTTATTCTGTGAAAGAATCTTTGGTCCTGCTAAAGATTACGAATGTCATTGTGGAAAATATAAAAAGATCCGTTTCGCTGGTGTTAAATGTGAAAAGTGCGGTGTCGAAGTTATTTCTAAAGAAGTACGTAGAGAACGCATGGGTCATATCGAACTCGTTTCCCCATGTACCCACATTTGGTATCTTAAAGGTATCCCATCTAGAATCGGTTTAATTCTTGATATTTCCCCAAAACAACTTGAAGAAGTCGTCTATTTCGTCGCTCACATCTGTTTAAATCCAGGTACATCCAAGATCTTAAAATATCGTGAATATTTAGATGAAAAGACCGCTAGAGTAGAATTTACCTCTGTCATTCAAGAAATCTTAAGCACAATCGATCCTGAAAGTGCCGATTTCGAAAGAGCTAACGCTTTAATTAGCGATATGGCTAATCCAGAAGAAGCATTCGACTTTGCTACTGTTTCTAAATTCATTAGCAATTATACTGGTGCGGAATTTGGTGAAGGTGCTGCCGCTATTAAACGTTTACTTAAAGAAGTCGACTTAGAAGGCGATTTTGAAAAGATTAACAAAGAACTCGTTGATGCTACTGGTCAAAAACGCACTAAACTCATTAAACGCTTAGAAGTTGTCCAAGCCTTTAGAAATAGTGACAATAAGCCAGAATGGATGGTTCTTGATGTAATTCCAGTAATTCCACCAGATCTCCGTCCAATGCTTCAACTTGACGGTGGTCGTTTCGCTGCTAGTGACTTAAACGACTTATATCGTCGTGTTATTACTCGTAATAACAGACTTAAAAAATTAATTGAACTTAAAGCACCAAAAGTCATCATTATGAATGGCTGCCGTATGCTTCAAGAAGCGGTTGATGCTTTAATCGATAATGGTCGTCGTAATAAACCTGTTCAAGGTGCCGGCGGTCGTGCTCTTAAATCTTTATCTTCTTCCCTTAAAGGTAAACAAGGTAGATTTAGACAAAACTTACTCGGTAAACGTGTTGACTACTCCGGTCGTTCCGTTATCGCGGTTGGACCAGATCTTAAGATGTATCAATGTGGTTTGCCACGCGAAATGGCTATTCAATTATTACGCCCATACATCGCAAACCTCTTAATCAAAAGAGGATACGTTACCGCTCATAAAGCCGCGGATAAGATTATCGACCAATATGATCCAGTTGTCTTCGATATTATCGAAGAAATCATCTCCGATCACCCAGTCTTACTTAACCGTGCGCCAACTCTTCACCGTTTAGGTATTCAAGCGTTCCAACCAAAACTTGTTGATGGACGTGCAATTCGTTTACACCCACTTGTTTGTACTGGATTTAACGCTGACTTCGATGGTGACCAAATGGCGGTCCACGTTCCACTTTCTCGTGCAGCTCAACAAGAAGTTCTCGAACTTATGCTTGCTTCTAATAACATTCTTGGTCCAAAAGATGGAAAACCAATCGTTACTCCATCTCAAGACATGGTTATTGGTAACTACTATTTAACCTTAGAAGAAACAAAGAAGAACTTACTTGACCGTGCTGAACGTAGAAAAAATAAAGGCGATCTTGAAGAATATGAATTATTTGAACAATATGGTAACGCTGAAGGTAAAGTCTTCAGAAATGTTGACGAAGTTATCTTAGCTTATCAAACCAAACAAATTCATTTACATACTAGAATCGCTATCATCGGTAAAGCTTTAAAGAAGACTGGCTTCACTGAAGAAATGAATAATTCTTATTTATTAACTACAGTTGGTAAAGTCATCTTTAACTTAATTTTCCCAGCAGATTTCCCATATCTTAACGTCTTAGACGCTAAAAAGAATACGGAAAACCTCAAGCACGATTTAATTTCTAACTTCGTACCAATGGGAACCGATATTAAAGAAGCTATTGCTTCTCGTCCACTTAATCGTCCATTCACTAAGAAAGAACTCGAAATTATCATTAACGAAGTTTATACCCGTTATGGTAGAAGTAAAACTTCCGCAGTTCTCGACAAGATGAAAGACCAAGGATTTAAATATTCCACAATCGCGGGCTTCACAATTGCCTTAAGCGATGTCCCACTTCTTAAAGGTAAAGGCGAAATTATCGCTGATGCTGATGCTAAAGTTGCTAAGATCAACAAAATGTTTGATAAAGGTCTTCTCACTGATGAAGAACATCATAACCAAGTTGTTGATGTCTGGTCTAAAGCTAATAAGGAAGCTGTCACAAAACTTACTGAACAATTCTCTAAAGATGTCCGTAACCCAATCTTCATGATGTCTGATTCTGGTGCTCGTGGTTCCATGAGTAACATTTCTCAGTTATCAGGTATGAGAGGTCTTATGGCTAACCCACGTGGTGAAACAATTGAAATCCCAATTAAATCTTGTTTCCGTGAAGGTATGACCGTTTCTGAGTTCTTTATTGCTACTCACGGTGCCCGTAAGGGTGGTGCTGATACAGCCTTAAAGACTGCTGACTCAGGTTACTTAACTCGTCGTCTTGTTGACGTCAGCCAAGACGTTGTCGTTAGAGAAGAAGATTGTGGTACTGACCATGGCTTTATCGTTAGAGATATTAAATCTAATGATGAAAAGGTCAAAGAACCACTCGTCAAACTCCGCGATAGATTAATTGGTAGATTCGTCATGAGAGACGTTATCCACCCAGAAACTGGCGAAGTTCTCGCTGCTGCTAATACTTTAATTACTAGAGCAAAAGCAGAAGAAATCGTTGCCGCTGGTATTAAAGAAGTTGAAATCAGATCCTTATTTGGTTGTGAAACTAAAGACGGTGTCTGTGTCCATTGTTATGGTGTCAACCTCGCAACTGGTGAACTTGTTAAAGTCGGTGAAGCTGTCGGTATTATGGCGGCTCAATCCGTTGGTGAACCAGGTACTCAATTAACCATGAGAACATTCCACACTGGTGGTGTTGCTGGTGGCGATATTACTATGGGTCTTCCACGTGTTCAAGAACTCGTCGAAGCTCGTAATCCTAAAAATGAAGCTCTCATCTCTGAAATCAGTGGTGAAGTTACTCTTGTTGAAGAACACAACTCTCGCTTCACAATCAAAGTCCGTAACGACTTAGAAGAAAGAGAATATGTTTCTAACTTTGGCGCTCATATGGCGGTCACAAAAGGCACCCATGTTGAACCAGGGGATAAACTTACTGAAGGTTCAATTTCTCCTAAGAAATTACTCGAAGTTAGTGATGATACTAGAGTTAAGAACTATCTTATCAACGAAATTCATAACGTTTATGCTTCTCAAGGTATCTCTATTTCAGATAAACACTTAGAAGTCATCATTCGTCAAATGCTCCGTAAAGTTATCGTTATCGATAAAGGTGATACAAACCTCATTCCAGGTACTAGAGTCGATGTCGAAACATTTACTGAAGCTAACGAAGAGCAATTATTCAATGGTGGTAAACCAGCAGTGGTTCGTCCACTCATCCTTGGTATCACCAAAGCTGCTCTTGAATCTCGTTCATTCTTATCTGCTGCTTCCTTCCAAGAAACAACACGTGTTCTTACCGATGCTGCTATCAAAGGTAAAGAAGATACTCTCCATGGCTTAAAAGAAAACGTTATTACTGGTAAACTCATTCCAGCAGGAGCGGGTAATCCAAATAACAACGTCTTCGATGAACCAAGCGAAGAATTCTCCGTTGCTAAGAAGATGAAATCGGTTAAACAACAATATATTGAAACTTACGATCGTCCAATTGAAGGCGAATAAGAATTAATATAATTTATGGCCTAAAGCTTGTGCTTTGGGCCTTTTTTTCTTGAAAAACGCAGAAACCAACTCTTTGGGACAAATTGTCTCAAATAGGGGATTTCTTATAGGGTTTTCTACAAATTTGAAAATAAAAGAAAGCATTTACATTATTTTTGTAAATATTTTCACTTGCTTATGTCTTTTCCTTTGGTATAATTCAAATAATTTCACAATAGGAGGATTATTTTTATGAAAAATAAAAAATTTCTTTATCTTCTTGGTGTAGTTCCTATGGTTTTTGGCGTTGCAGCTTGCTCCAACGATTCCCCATCTCCAAACAATCAAAGAAAATTCCATGATGAAGCAGAAGTTAACACTTTATTTGACGTAATCGTTAAAGGTGAAAAAGCTGGACATTTCTGCCCATCTAAAGGTAACACAAGAGCGTTAATCGTTCCTGTCGAATTCTCTGATTATCCTGCTGATGAAATTGGTAAATACTATAACTCCGAAACAAGCGGCAAAAAAGCTAAGAAACATACTGGCGATGAAGTCGGTACTGGTCGTTCTAGAGAAGATTCAAAAGAAGATATTCGTAAGTGTTATTTCGGTAAACCAGAAGAAACTTATTGGCATTCGTTAAGTAGCTATTATAAGGAAGCTTCTTATGGCAAACAAAACTTCAATGGTCTTGTTGCTAACTGGTTCAAAGCTTATACCAACTTTGAGACTATGGAATGGTGTACCGCTAAACAATGGGCAGATGGAACATCTGCTGCGGCGACAGCTTCTACAATTCTTTCTTATTACACTAACGAAAGACTTAAAAAGTATCATGAATTCTTAAAAGAAGATGGTTCTTATATGTTCAATAGCGGAACCGAATTCCTTCAATACTTCGATTCTGATAAAGATGGTGTCATCGATATTATCGAAATGGTCTATAGTGCTCCATTCTATGCTACATACACCAATGAAAAAGGCGAAGATGTCCCAATCGACAATGAAAAATTCTGGGCCTATTGTGGTGGTGTTAGCAATAATGGTAATAAACAAAAACCTGAATTAGGTAAATGGGCATGGCAATCTTATTACACCATGGTCGAAGGTGGCGTTTATGAAAACGGTAAGCATCGTGCTTGGACATGTAAAGAAATCTCTAACGGCGTCGCTAAAGTTGATGCTCACACAATCATTCACGAAACTGGTCACGGTATGGGTTTACCAGACTATTACGACTATGACTATAAGACAAGCCCAGCTCACAGTGTTGATATGATGGACCATAACGTTGGTGATCATAACTCTTATTCCAAATCATTATATGGCTGGGTTGATCCAATCGTTGTTACTGGCCCAACTCAAGTTACAGTTAGATCATTCACTGATACTGGTGATTGCATCATGATCCCATATCGTGGTTACTTCGAAGATAATCCAAAATATGGAAACACCTTCAATACTGAATACATTGCCGTTGAACTCTATACCCCAACTGGTGTTAACGAATTCGACTCCAAACAAAAATACGCTGGTAACTATCCATTATGTCCACAAAAACCAGGTCTTAAGGTTTGGCACGTTGACTCCCGTTTAGGTTTATTCAACTGGACAGGCGGTTCTAAGTTAGACTTTGTCAGTTATACTGACCAAATCGTTTCTACTGCTCAAAGTAGCTATGTTCAAGTTGCAGCTTCCAATACTGGAAGTAGAACCGTTAATGGCTTCAACTTACTCTACTTTATGAACAGTAACCAAGGTTCACAAAAACAAATTATTGATGATGAAACATTATGGCATGTTGGCGATGTCTTAAATGATACCGACAACTATCGTGACTTCACCATGAATAGTGGCAAAGCCTGGGGTTACAAGATGGTTATTGAATCTTTAAGTGCTGATTCTGCAACCATTACCTTCTATAAAGCTTAATTAAGTTTATTAGATAATTAGCTCATCTTCGGATGGGCTTTTTATGTGCGCGTTTATTGATATAAGAACGAAAAGTCTTTATAATTGCTCTAATATGTTAAAACAAATGTTTAAGACTATTTCTTTAGGAGTAACTTCTATCCTTTTACTCTCTTCTTGTGGAGTGAAAGAGATAGCCTTTTCAAGATACACATATAATGAAGTTGATAGTGACACTCATGAAGCTATTGAAACTGAAAATTATTATAAATTAGGTGACTATAATCCACTTACTTATCTTAATGATAAGGGAGAAACTGAAAGTATCGATTCATACGCTTCAATGTATCGCACAACTAACTATTTAAAAATGATGAATACAACTGGTATTTCTAAAATGATAGTGGTGCCAGTGGATTTTGATGATTATTCTTGTGAAAAACTTGGCCATGGTTGCGCTTTATCTAAAACTATCATCCAGAATGCCTTCTTTGGAGATAATTCCGTTAACCAATATGAATCAGTTGCCTCATTTTTCGATAAATCTAGCTATGGAAAACTTAAGATTGATGGGAAAGTCACTAATTGGTTTAGATGCCCAGTTTCTTATGAAGAACTTTCTAAACCATCCACAGGTAAATCAATCGTTTTAAATATCTATAATGCTGCACTTAAATGGTATAAAGAAAACTATAATGATATTTCTTCTTACTATGTAAATGGAGTAGAAAACCTAGGAGTTCCCCTCTATTTAGTTTATAGCGCTCCTAACGTTACAGGAGATGATGTCTCTAACTCTGCTTTATGGGCCTACACTTTTAATTCAGGTGGATTATGCGCTTGGACTTCATTTTCAATGCTTAATTTAAATCTTTATAACGAACCAGATTCTCACACTTTAATTCATGAAACTGGGCATTTACTTGGTTTACTAGATTATTACGCCGAAAACGGACAATATTCTCCAACTGGACACGTTGATATGATGGATTATTCAATTGGAGATGAAACAGGCTATTCGAAGATGTCATTAAATTGGACTAGACCATACGTTATTAAAGACACAGGAAGAATAACGATTAGTGATTTTGAAAGTAGTGGAGATTTAGTCTTAATTAAAGATAATTGGAATAAAACTGCGATGGATGAATATCTTCTTTTAGAGCTATATTCTCCAACTAAATTAAATAAGTTCGATGTCGATCACCCACAAAGTAACGCTAAATTAATGGATAAAATAGGTATCAAAGTTTACCATGTCGATGCAAGAGCGGCGTTCTTTGAAAATAAAACTAGACCTGTTAGTTATGTTTCTAGTGGTGGCTATTCAAAATCAACTTATCGCATCGGTTTAGCGCACTCAAACACTGTTAGAAATACAAGTGAATTTACTAAATATCCATTATATGAATTAATGCCAAAAGATGGAGTTACTAGCTTTTTAAATGGAGGAAGTGCCACGAATGAGACTTTATTCTATGAAGGAGATAGCTTTGGAATAACTACTTATCAGGATTTTAAATTCCATGATGGTAGTGATTTAGGCTATACATTCGTGATTGAATCAATTAAAGATAATAAAGCCACTATATCATTCATTAAAAAATAATATCTATTTTTAAAGTGCTAAACTATAATTAGAAATCATGAGAGTACTAAAAACGATACTTAACTTCATCGGACTTAATAAGAGTTCTAAATTCGTTAAGTCTTATTTAAACGAGTCTAATGTTCGTTCCTCTTTATATATGTCCGCGGTTATCATCGGCTTAGAGCTTTGGTTGATTATCCGTCAAACTGATAAGTATCTTATTCCTTTATGGCCTAGTGAAAATCAATTCTCCTTCATTCTCTCCTATATATCCTTATTTATATTATTTATTACCTTAGGTAGTGCGATTTTCGTCTTCTGCTTAACTAATATTTATAAAAAGATTCCTAGTAAAACTTCCTTTATCTTAAATCTAGTTTTCTCAGGAGCTTCTTTCTTATATAGTTTCTATATTTTTGGTGAGCATTTTTCTAAATGGGACACCACTAAAGGACAGATTAGCAATATCTTATTAATCGCTTTATACGCCTTTACAACTTTAGCAGCAGGCTTAATGCTCTTTCTTACTTTATGGAAGAAGTTTAAGAACAAAGATATTTATTTCCTAATAAACACTGTCATTATTTTATTCGCTGTTATTTGTTTAGTCTTTGGTGTTCGTGTTTCTTATAGTGATCATATCTCTTCTAAACATAAAGAAATCATCTGCTTCTTAACGATGGCGATTTACGTGGCCTGCTTATTAATTTGGAAGCCATGGATTTCAGTTGTTTTAAACGTTTCTGTCTTTATTGCTTTCTATTTCTTAATTAACGCCGCAGACGTTGCAAGTGGTTATGGACCAGAAGATGTTCTCGCCTTTAAAGATGGAGACTTAGTAAACTACATAACGTTCTTTGTATCCTTAACGATGATCTCCATTATGATGTATCATCAACGTTTAATTTCAGCGAAAAAAGATGAGGAACTCACTTATATTGCGGATTATGATGAATTAACTGGTCTTCATAACTTCTCATTTTTAGTTAGAACTTTAGATGAAACCATCAATGATAATGAAGGTAAGATAATCCTATTTATTAACATTGGTAACTTCAAAACTTATAACGACCAAAGAGGATTCATTAAAGGCAATGAATTCTTAAAAAGAGTAGGGGAATTAATTGAAGAAGAATTCGAAGGTGGAATCGTCTGTCGTCAATCCGATGACCATTATGTTGTCGCAATTAATAGCGAAGATTATTTAGCTAAACTTCAAAAACTCAATTATGCCGTATTAGAACTTGACCATGAAGTTCAACCTCATGTTTTCGCTGGTGGATATTTAATTAAAAACGGTGAAGACGCTAGAAGAGCAGTGGATAAAGCTCGTTACGCTTGTAGTGTTGCTTCTTCTAGGATGCAAGACTTATTCGTTGAATATGACTTAAAGATGCATAAAGAATATCACCTAATGCAATACGTTATTAATCACGTTGATGAAGCAGTGGAGAAAGGTTGGATTAAACCTTATTATCAACCAGTTGTTTGGTCGAAAGATGGTAAACTTTGTGGCGCGGAAGCTCTCGCTCGTTGGGAAGATCCAGAAAAAGGAATGCTTCCTCCAATTAGTTTTGTTCCTACTTTAGAAAATACTAAACTCGTTCATAAACTTGACGCTTGTATTATCGAATCTGTCTTTAGAGATATAAGAGAAGCGATTGACCGTAATATGCCAGTCTTTCCAGTTTCCTTAAATATTTCTCGTTTAGACTTTGAACTTATGGATGTTGTTCCATTCTTAGAAGAAATGGTTCGTAAATACAATATTGATAAACACTTTATCCATGTTGAAATTACGGAATCCGCGTTAACGGAAAACGCTGAATTACTTTCTAAAAACATTCATGAATTAAAAGAAAAAGGTTACGCATTATGGCTCGATGACTTTGGAAGTGGCTATTCCTCTCTTAATGTTTTAAAAGATTATGACTTTGATGTTTTAAAACTCGATATGAAGTTCTTAAGTGGCTTTGAAAATAATCCAAAAGCTCGTCCACTTATTGAAGCAGTTATCTCAATGGCGAATAAGCTTGGTATGAAGACTCTTTCCGAAGGTGTTGAAACTCAACTTGAAACTGATTTCTTAAAAGAAGCTCAATGCGGAAGACTTCAAGGTTATCTATTTGGTAAACCAATGCCAAAAGAAAAGATTAGAGACATGATTAATAAAGGCGAATTCACCATTTCTAAAGAACTCGTCTAATTAATCAATATAGAAAAGTACACCTCGTGTGTATTTTTTTATGCTTAAAATTCACTTTTTCCGAAACAAAAAATAAAAAAAGATGCATCATAGATGCATCCTTTACTATTACTCATCACTTTTTTGGGATTTTTCCCTATATATGGTAGGGGAGGATAAAGTATGTTAGCCCGTATGATTATCATCCCTTTAGCCATTTGTTCTCTTCTAGAAAGGAGAGATATAGTATAGACCCAATGGTCTTTATCATCCTAGTGATGGTAATAATTGCGGTGTTGGTCTTAAGAGACTAGCTCTCTTATTAAAAACAGACAGTGCCTGAGCACGTCTGCCTCACCGTACTTATATTATATGTTATCGAATTAGAAGAAGCAAGGCTCGTTAAAGGGATCCCTATAAGGGTAGCTCAAGATGCTCTTATCGGCGCTCTTATTGAGCAAGAGGAGGCGAGGTTTATATCTTTGGTATAAATCCCTCTTGTTCGAACCTTTCTTCTTTATATTTATAATAAATTTAAAAAATAGTTGACTAGTTTATTTACTTCTAATATTATTATTCAGCATGCACAAATGACCCCTTCGGGTCTATTCTTTCGGGAAAGTTATGATACACCGGGGAATGTGTGCAATAAACTTATTAGGAAAGTACATTGAAAGGAGGACAATCAATGCCTACCATTAACCAATTAGTTAAAAATGGTCGTGTTAAAACCGTGAAGAAATCCAAAGCTCCTGCTCTTGGAAAAAGATGGAACTCACTCCATTCACGTGAAACTGAACAAAATAGCTCTCAAAAAAGAGGTGTCTGCACCCGTGTTGGTACAATGACTCCAAAGAAACCAAACTCTGCTTTGAGAAAATATGCTCGTGTTCGCTTATCTAACGGATATGAAGTTACCGCCTATATCGGTGGTGAAGGACACAACCTACAAGAACACTCAACCGTCATCATTCGTGGTGGACGTGTTAAAGATTTACCAGGTGTTCGTTATCACATCGTTCGTGGTACCTTAGACTGCGCTGGTATTGAAGCTCGTCGTCAAGGACGTTCTTTATACGGCACTAAGAAACCAAAAGAAGCGAAATAAGCTGATAACACACTAGATTTAAGAAAGGAGAAAACAATATGCCACGTAAAGGTAATGTTGCAAAACGTGAAGTCTTACCTGATCCAATTTATAACTCAAAGTTAGTCACACGTTTAATCAATCGTATTATGATCGATGGTAAAAGAGGTACTGCTCAAACCATTTTATATAATGCTTTCAAGAAAATCGAAGCACAAACTGGTAAACCAGCAATGGACGTCTTTGCCACCGCGATTAATAACATTATGCCAGAAGTCGAACTCAAAGTTCGTCGTATTGGCGCTGCAAACTATCAAGTCCCAGTCGAAGTCTCTAGTGAACGTAAAGTCACTTTAGGCCTTAGATGGCTTGTCACCTACGCTAGACTCAGAAACGAAAAATCAATGGAAGATAAACTTGCCAATGAAATTATCGATGCTGCTAACGGTGTTGGTGCTTCTGTTAAGAAAAGAGAAGATACGCATAAGATGGCCGAAGCCAACAAAGCTTATGCTCACTATCGCTGGTAGGAGAAATTATTTATGGCTCGCCAATATGATTTAGCTCATACCAGAAATATCGGTATCATGGCTCACATCGATGCCGGTAAAACTACAACCACTGAAAGAATTCTTTATTTCACTGGTAAAATCCACAAAATCGGAGAAGTTCACGAAGGTGCTGCTACGATGGACTGGATGGAACAAGAACAAGAAAGAGGTATTACCATCACCTCTGCGGCCACAACCGCTTTCTGGAAAGGTAATAGAATTAACATCATCGACACTCCAGGGCACGTCGACTTCACTGTTGAAGTTGAACGTTCACTTCGTGTCTTAGATGGTGCTGTTACTGTCCTTGATGGTAAAAACGGTGTTGAACCACAAACCGAAACCGTTTGGAGACAAGGTTCTAAATACGGTGTTCCACGTATCGTCTTTGTTAACAAACTCGACGCTATTGGTGCGGATTTCGATATGTGTGTCGCTTCCTTACATGAACGTTTAGGCGCTAATGCGGAAGCCGTCCAATACCCAATCGGAAGAGAATCCCAACTTAAAGGTGTCATCGACATCATCGAAAGAAAAGCTTGGATTTATTCCTCCGATAAAGACGAGGCTCCAACAGAAGCTCCAATTCCTGAAGAATATAAAGATAAAGTTGAAGAACTTCGTTCTAAATTACTCGAGGCTCTCGCTGCATTCGATGACGATCTCATGATGATGGTCCTTGAAGGCGAAGAAGTCCCAACCGAAATGATTAACACCACTATTCGTAAAGCCGTCTTGACTGGTGAATTCCACCCAGTCTTCTGTGGATCTGCTTATAAGAATAAAGGTATTCAACTCTTACTTGATGGTGTTGTTGCCTACTTACCAAGCCCACTTGATATTCCACACGCAGTCGGTGAAAACGAAAATGGTGAAAAAGTTACATGTGAACCTGATGACAAAGCTCCTTTAGCAGCCTTAGCCTTCAAGATCGCTACTGACCCATTCATTGGTCGTTTAGCTTATGTCCGTGTTTATAGCGGTACATTAACAAGTGGTTCTTACGTCCTCAATTCCACCAAAGGAAATAAGGAAAGAATCGCCCGTGTTGTTCTCATGCACTCCAATCACCGTGAAGAAGTCGATGCCTTACATGCAGGTGATATCGGCGCGGTTGTTGGCTTAAAGAATACCACAACTGGTGATACTCTCTCTGATGAGAAGACTCCAATCATCCTTGAAAGAATGGAATTCCCAGAACCAGTTATTGAAGAAGCTGTCGAACCAAAGACCAAAGGCGATCAAGAAAAGATGTCTATCGCTCTTCAAAAACTTGCTGAAGAAGACCCAACATTCAAAGTTCACACCAATGTCGAAACTGGTCAAACAATTATCGCTGGTGTTGGTGAACTCCACCTCGACATTATCGTTGACCGTATGAGAAGAGAATTCAATGTTCAAGTTAACGTTGGTGCTCCTCAAGTTGGTTACCGTGAAACAATTAGAAAAACCGCCGAATGTGAAGGTAAATACATCAAACAATCCGGTGGTCGTGGTCAATATGGTCACGTCTGGCTTCGCTTTGAACCTAACCCAGGCAAAGGCTTCGAATTCGTTGATGCTGTTGTCGGTGGTAGTGTTCCAAGAGAATACATTCGTCCAACCCAAGATGGTCTCGAAGATGCTCTTAATAGAGGTTTAGTTGCTGGCTATCCAGTTATCGATATTAAAGCAACCTTATTCGATGGTTCATCTCACGATGTTGACTCATCTGAAGCGGCTTATAAGATTGCTGCTTCTATGGCTCTTAAGGAAGCCGCTAAAAAGTGCGATCCTGTCATCTTAGAGCCTATTATGAAAATTGAAGTTACTGTCCCAGAACAATATTAT
This sequence comes from uncultured Erysipelotrichaceae bacterium, assembly GCA_902787955.1. Lineage (GTDB taxonomy): Bacteria > Bacillota_I > Bacilli_A > RFN20 > CAG-826 > Fiminaster. Next base: position 30,414 of record CADAIJ010000007.1, on the reverse strand, counting down.
GGTGATGTTATCGGCGATATCTCTAGACGTCGTGGTAATATGACCGGTGAAACCCAAAGAGGTAACGCTAAGATCATTGAAGCTGAAGTACCTTTAGCAGAGATGTTCGGTTACGTTACTGACTTACGTTCCTTCACCCAAGGCCGCGGTAACTACACAATGCAATTCGACCATTATGGCGAATGCCCACGCTTTGTCCAAGAAGAGATTATTAAGAAGTCTGGGATGAGCGGAAGATAAGTCAACATAACACTATTGTGTTGATTTTATAAAAAACTTGCTATATTATGATTTCGTTGAATTTTAACGAATACTAACACTTAAGGAGGAAATTCAATTTTATGGCAAAACAAAAATTTGATAGAAGCAAACCACACCTTAACATTGGTACTATCGGTCACGTTGACCATGGTAAAACCACATTAACTGCTGCTATCACAAGCTACCTTGCTAAAAAGGGTGGAGCAGTGGCTAAAGCATACGATGAAATCGATGCTGCTCCAGAAGAAAAAGCCCGTGGTATTACAATTAATACAGCTCACATCGAGTACGAAACAGAAAAACGTCACTATGCTCACGTTGACTGCCCAGGGCACGCTGACTATGTTAAAAACATGATTACCGGTGCTGCTCAAATGGATGGTGCTATCCTCGTTGTTGCTGCTACTGATGGTGTTATGCCACAAACCCGTGAACACATTCTTCTTGCTCGTCAAGTCGGTGTTCCATATATCATTGTCTTCTTAAACAAGACTGACTTAGTTGATGATGCTGAATTAATCGACTTAGTCGAAATGGACGTCAGAGATCTCTTAAATTCTTATGGTTTCCCAGGCGATACACTTCCAGTTATCCGTGGTTCCGCTAAGAAGGCTCTTGATGGAGATCCAGCCGAAGAAGCTCACATCCAAGAACTTATGGATGCTGTTGATAGCTACTTCCCACTTCCACAACATGATAAAGACAAACCATTCTTACTCCCAATCGAAGACGTTATGACCATCTCTGGTCGTGGTACCGTCGTTACTGGTAGAGTTGAACGTGGTGTGATCAAACTCAACGAAGAAGTTGAAATCGTTGGTATTAGAGAAACTCAAAAGACAGTTGTTACTGGTCTTGAAATGTTCCGTAAATCCCTCGATTACGCTGAACCAGGTGATAACATTGGTGTTCTTCTCCGTGGTATCAACCGTGATCAAGTCGTTCGTGGTCAAGTTCTTGCCAAACCAGGCAGTGTTACTCCACATACCAAATTCACCGCTAGTGTCTACGTTTTAAAGAAAGAAGAAGGTGGCCGTCATACAGCTTTCTTAAGCAACTACCGTCCACAATTCTATTTCCACACAACTGATATTACTGGTGTCATCACCCTTCCAGCTGGTGTTGAAATGGTTATGCCAGGTGATAACGTTGAACTTACTGTTGAACTTATTCACCCAGTCGCAATCGAAAAAGGTACCAAATTCTCCATCCGTGAAGGTGGTAGAACAGTTGGTTCCGGTTCCGTTACCGACATCTTAAAATAATTATCTTAACTGATGATTTAAATGACCTTAGGCTTGTCCTAGGGTCTTTTTTTGCTTTATTTATTGAATATAATTTAATTTAAATTAATAATTATTAATAATACGTTATGAGAAAAGTTGAAATACCTAGACATACTATCTTAGCTCCTACTGGAAATCGTTTTTTAGCAGCGCTTTTAGATCTTGTTTTCACTTTAATTACTTTTCTTTTACTTTATGTTTTAGCCTTTAGCCCTCTTTTTAACTTTAATCTAACCGGCGCGATGTATAAAAAGATGGATGAATTCGCTCTTAACGCTCATCTAGTTTATAAAAATGAAGATAATGTCACAGTTACTTATCATAGTGATGATGATTACACTGTTTATGAAACCGCCACTAGATATTTTTATTTAACTTATCTAACTGGTGAAGGGATAAGTGAAGAATACGCCGCGCCAAACTATAACACGGAAATGAAAACTAGTGATGGGACAATGATTCTTCCAAAAGATTATTACACCGTTAGTTGGTATAACTTAAATGTTTTAGGAATTGACCGTGAAGATCCTGATAGCGAAATGTCTACCTGTTATTTTACTTATCAAAAAGTAGGGGATAACTATGATAAAACTCAAATTGGTATTCCTCGTGAAAAACGTTATTCAAGTGATAAAGGTGAACAAATTGATATTACTAAACAAGATTTAGCGAAATATATGCTTCCTAAATATGAAAAAGCTTACACTCATTTAACCGCGCAGAATTTCTATAGTCCAATCTATCAAGAATATACATTTTATGGTGGTTTAAGTGCGATTATACCATTATTTATAAGTGGTTTAGTTTGCTATGTAATTATTCCTCTTTTCCGTAAAGATGGGGCTACTTTAGGAAAGATGTTATTAAAACTAGGTTTAGCTAATTTTAGAGGCTACAAATTTAAAAAGAGCCAACTTCTGATGCGTTTTATTCCTTATGTTTTAGTTTTAATCTTTATGTTAATCTTCTATTTCTTAGATATCGTGACAACACTTTTAATCGTAAGTGCGATAGTACTTGTTTCCTTTGGATTATCCATGGGTTCACCAAGGAAAAGCGCTCTTCATGATTTTGTTGCCCAAACAATGGTTATCGATTCAAGAGGTTCAATTATATTTAATGATGAAGCTCAAGAACTTGATTTCTTAGAAAAAGAAGAAATGATTATTAACGCGGGAAAACCTGTTAATAAACGTAAAGAAAATGAAGATTATGAAGGGGAAGAACCTCCAATAAGTTACGAAAAATAAGATGAAAGATATTAAAAACGCTCCATTATTTAAACGTATCTTTGCTGCAATATTAGATGCAGCATTCTTTGTTTTACTCTTTCTTCTGACCTCTAGTTTTATCATGACTCCAATTGTTGATAGCACGATGGGCTTAAGAGATAATGTTTTACTTGGTTATCAATATGAAACAGCCTCTCACTTATATGTTTTATGCCAAGTCGTTAGTGTGGAAACTGGTGAAGATAAAATTATTGAAGTTAAAGATTATACTGAACAAATTAATTCTCGTAATGAATCTGGAATTAGAGGAATAAGCACTCGTAAAGAAGTTGATCATTTGTATTTAGTTGATCACGTTAAATACTATTATTTATCGTATAAAACTGGTGTGGACGTAGTAATGCCAAATAATACCGCTTCACACACTTACGATATGATAAAAGATCACTTTGTTGATCCAGCTTATGAAACAAAAAATGCGGAAGGAAAGCTTCCAAAAGAAATCTATACTTTGGATTGGTTTGAAAAAGATATTTTAAAAATCGGAAGTGAAGAAGCGATTTACGTAGTAGATACTGATCATAATTACGTTTTAACTACCGCTTTTAAAAACAAATACACTGACCAAACTAAAAGCGATGAAGAGAATAATAAAAACATTCTTTATGAAGCTAAAAAATACGCGGCAGATATCGTGTATAACGCTCAAAAAGATCTTTTCTACTCTAAAATTATTCAAGATATTAACCATAATGTAACAGTGGCTAATAACTTTGCTATTGTAACTGCAGCAGTGTTTTCAATGCTTATTGTCTATTTGCTCTTCCCAATGATCTTTACTAATGGTGAAACTTTAGGCAAACTAACAATGAAGATTTGTTTAGTTAATAAACTCGATTATCGTGTCACTAAACCCCAAGTATTATTAAGACAACTTTTATTTATTTTAATGATGCTAGTGGTGGCCTTTGTTTTTGATGTTGGAATGGGCTCGTTAGTAACCGTTGGAATAGGCGCATTTATCTTCATGATGGTGACACTTTTTGTCCCAAATAATAGGTCTCTGCACGATTTAGCCGCTGGAACCAGGGTTATTGACTCCAAAAATAGTGTCTTCTTTAAGGATGCCGAAAGCGAAGAAAAAGCTGCCCAAAAACTTAAAGAAAACATGGAAAAATACCGTTCAAATAAGGTTGAAAACAAAAATATTATTCAAGTTGGCTCAAAAATCGTTGATGAGAAGCTAAAAGAGGAACTTGAACAGGAAGAAAATAGCGATAAAACCGAATAATATCCAATTCTTTTTAGCTATAAAAAAATAGTAGGAAGTCCACTCTTTAGGAAAATGGAGTGGATTTTTTCTTTATTAAAATAAAATCTAGTGGCTAATAAGAATTTAACTATGTTAGAATATTTTTGTAGTTAGACAGCTACGTAATTACACCATAGGAGGCAAAATAACTAATGGAAGTAAGAATTGAAAATCTTACCAAAACCTTCGTCGGAAAAAAAGGTGTCGAAACAACCGCTGTTAATCAAATGAACTTCACAATCCCTGACGGCAAGCTCGTCGGGCTTTTAGGTCCATCTGGATGTGGTAAATCAACAACTCTTTACATGATTGCTGGTTTACACAAACCTACAGATGGTCACATTTGGTTTGGCGATGATGATGTTACAAATATCCCACCAGAAAACCGTGGTATCGGCTTAGTCTTCCAAAACTATGCTCTTTATCCACATCTTTCGGTTAGACAAAACATCGAATTCCCACTTGATAACGTCCGTTTCCCAGGTCCTTTCGGTAATGAAGAAAAAGCAATCGCAGATTTAAAATCTGACAAGAGACAATCTTTAAGTGATATTAAAGCTTGTGAAAAACAAATCGCAAAATCTAACTCTATTGTTGAAAAAAGCGGTCCAAAACTTGAAGCTGCAAGAGAAAAAGGTGATGCCGAAGAAATCGAATATTACACCGATTTAATTGAAAACAATAAGAAGCTTGCTGAAACTTCAGCGCGTCGTAAAGAAAGCATTCAAGCTCACTATGACTCATTAGATGGCGAGATCGAAAAAGCTATGGCTAATTTAGAAAAAGCTAAAGCGGATTATGAAACATTGAAACAAACTAATCCAGAAGCTGCTAAACAATTAGCCCGTAAGAAACTCACTAAAGAAGAAAAAGACGCTATCGCTCTTGAAATGGCTAAGATCGTTGACATTGAACCATACTTAGATAGAAAACCAAAAGAATTATCTGGTGGTCAACAACAACGTGTCGCTATTGCTCGTGCTTTAGCTAAAAAACCTCGTGTTTTACTTCTTGATGAACCATTATCAAACCTTGATGCTCGTTTACGTTTACAAACTCGTGAAGAGATTAAACGTATTCAAAGAGAAACAGGTATTACAACCGTTTTCGTTACTCATGACCAAGAAGAAGCTATGTCTATTTCTGACTTCATCGTCGTTATGAGAGCAGGTGTTGTCCAACAAATCGATGAACCACAAACCGTTTATGAAGAACCAGCCAACTTATTCGTTGCTAAATTCTTAGGTTCTCCAGCCATTAATGTTTTTGATGGTGAAATCAAAGGTGGAAAACTCTACTTAGGCGAAACCGTTTTTGATGAAGGTAAGTGCTATGAAGGTACTCACACCATCATCGAAAAAGAAGAAAAAATGGTTAAAGATGATCACGGAAATGAATCTTTAGAACTCGTTGATAAGGAAGTAGTCCTTAAAGATAGAAAAGTTAAGATTGCTGTTCGTCCAGAATCATTCACTCATAATGAAAAAGGAAAGATTCCTGTCTTAGTCGACATTGTCGAACATATTGGTAGAGATATCACTATCGTTGGTAAAGTCGAAGGACAAGATAAATCCGCTCTTAAGATTATTATTCCATCCGAACTTAGAAAAGATATTCTTGGTAAAGAAAAATTACATTTCGATCCAAAACGTTTCTATGTCTTTGAAGAAACAGGCGAAAGGATTAAATAGTAATCATTATGAATAAAAATTTAAAAAGAAAGGAGTGAGGAAATGACTGCTACAAATCAAGCATTAACCGTTGAAGATGTCCAAGCTATATTAGCGGAAAAACACTCAACAAGTCACTTAATTAACCGTAAAAGACACGTGACTTTGCCACAGTGGGCGACCGCCTGGATTGTTCTTATTCCAGCTCTCATCTTCTTAGTGTTATTCATGTTCTACCCAATCTTAAACACCTTCTTTATGGCGTTTATTCAAGATTTCCGTTGGGTTAGTGGTGCTGGCAGCTTTGCGTTTGGTAACTTTATTCAAGGTTGCTTTAACTGGAAAGGTAAATTTGAGAATAACTTAATTCCATCTTTCGGTTTTGAAAACTTCGTTATCGTTTTGAAAAATGAAGTCTTCTTAAGCTCAATCTTAAATACCGCGCTATTAGTCGTTATTGAAGTACCACTTACAATTATTGTTGCTTTATTAATCGCAACCTTCCTCAACTCGATAAAAGCCTTAAAAGGTTTATATCAAACAATCTTCTTCCTTCCATATGTTACAAATACAATCGCGTTAGGTCTCGTATTCCAGATGCTATTTGCCTCGAATACTGGTGGTTTAATGAATATTTTGTTAAAGAACTTATTTGGAATTGATCCAATTAACTGGTTATCTTCTGCGGAAGTCCGTATTGGTTCAACCGCCTTACCTCCTGCAACAAAATTCCACCAAGGTATTGTTATTGTTATATATGCCTTATGGAACGGCTTAGCCTTTAAGATTTTAGTCTTTATGTCAGGCTTAGCCACAATTGATAAACAATATAGTGATGCGGCGAAAGTTGATGGTTCTTCTTCCTTTACTATTTGGCGAAGAATTACTCTTCCATTACTTTCTCCTCAAATCCTTTACATCACAATTACATCCTTTATCGGTGCCTTTAAGATGTATACCGGTGTTATGTCGGTTTACTCTGCGGCAGGTAAAGGTGCTTATTACTTCGGTGGTGAACGTGGTGAAGACTGGATTACCGTTGTCGGATGGATTTATAAACAATTAGATCTTTCCCAAGATAAGCCAGGTATCGCTGCAGCAGGTTCCCTCGTTCTTTTAAGCATTATCTTAGTAATCACTGCGGTACAATTTGCTGTAAGCAAACGCCGCGTGCATTATTAGAAAGGAGTTAAATTATGGCTGCTCAATATTTTGCTGATGAAAATGCTAGACGTAATTATCTTATCCGTAAGATAGTCGGTAAAGTCTTCTTATATTTATTCATCACCTTATTCGCTCTATTCATCTTAACTCCATTTATTTTCATGGTCTGGGGCTCATTTGTTGATAAAGAAGCCTTTAAGACATTCACTTCAACAGGTGATTTCGCTAAACTTGGTGAAGTTAGCGTTAATAACTATGCTGATATCTTCTCATCTACTTATAAAAATAGCTTAGATGGAACTACCACCCCTAGACCAAGCTTTGCCCAATATTTCTTAAATACCTTTATTGTGGCAATCTCATCCACTTTAGTTACAGTTGTTACAGCAGTTCTCGCTGCCTTTGCCTTTGCTAGACTCGAATTTAAAGGTAAAAACGCTTTATTTGCTGGTTTACTCGCTACCATGATGATTCCTGGTGAAATGATGGTTATTACTAACTATCAAACTACCATTCAACTGGACTGGAAATTCACGTTCTCGGCCCTTATCTTCGTCCATGGTGTTTCTGTATTCTATATCTTCTATTTAAGACAAGCATTCCAACAAATTCCAAATGAACTCTATTTAGCGGCAAAAGTCGATGGTGTTAATGATATTGAGTATTTACTCAAGGTCATGATTCCAATCGCTATGCCAACAATCGTTACTATTCTTATCCTTTCCCTTATGGGCTCGTGGAACTCCTATATTTGGCCAACCTTAGTCGCAAACGGGAACTGGAAATATAATAAAGAATATAATATGCAACTCGTCTCTAACGGCTTAATGTCCCTCTTCTCTGTCACTGAAGGTTCATCTGGATATGACGCTGTTAAGATTGCAGGGTCCATGGTTGTCACTGCGCCATTATTTGTTTTCTTCCTTATTTTCCGTGAATACATCATGCGTGGTGTATCTCGCTCCGGCATTAAAGGTTAGAAATATATTTGAAAGGAGAATTTATGAAAAATCTCAAAGTAATTACATTATCTGCTTTCACCGCGTTAGCTTTATCTGCCTGTGGCGGTGGCGGAGGTGGCCCACAAGGTGAAGGTATCCTTTTCTGGTCTAACTTTGGTTCTGCTTACACTTCCGCTTTATTATCACTTATTGATGATGTTGAAGCCGAAACCAATATTAAAGTTAATCATGAATCTCAAGGTTCATACCCAAAACTTCAAACTAACATCAATAACTCAGTCGCAACTCGTACTTTCCCAACAATTGCTACGGGTTATCCAGATCACTTCGCTGGATATATTAGAAGTGACATCATGTTAGCGATGGATGATTATATCGAAGAATATAATGAAGCCAACAGTGTAAACTTACTTGATGACTATTATCCAGAATATTTAACTGAAAACCAAGAATTAGTTAAAGGTTATACCTTAGGTCTTCCATTCAATAAGTCCACTGAAGTTATGACATATAACGTTGACTTATTTGACTATGTTAAGACCTTAGATAACACAATTACTAAACTTCCAGAAACTTGGGCGGATTTCCAAAATGATGGTCCAAAATACTTAAGTGCTTTACATTCTGCTGGACTCTTTGGCACTGAAAAAAAAGATGAACAAGGCGCTACAATCGTTGAAGGTGGTAAATTCCTTTACGGTAAACGTGGAGCGGACGGCCATGTTTCTGAATTCTTTGTTGAAGCTAAACAACTCGATCCAAAAGACACCTCTAAAGGTGACTTACTTGTTGACTTCTCACAAATTGCTGAAAGTGATTTCAACTTAATCATGTGGGATGCACCAGACAACTTATTCATTACTTTAGTCCGTCAATTTGGTGGTTCTTATACTTCTTATACTGAAGAAGATAGACAATCCGCACGTCATGGTTTTGCTGATTTCTGGTCTGGCGATTATAAGGCCAAAACTAGAGATGCCTTAAAAATGGTTTATAACTTATACGCTAACGCACCAGAAGGTGTTAATAGCCGTGTCTTTGCTATTACCGATTCTTATAACTCTGATGCCTTCAAAGCTGGTAAAGTCTTATTTACAGTCGGTTCCTCTGGTGGTTTAAGCTATAACCTCCCAGAAACAAATAAATTCAAAGTTTCTGTCGCACCAATTCCTTATAAAGATGCTGATCACAAATACGTCATCTCTCAAGGTGCTAACTTAGGTTTATTTGACCAAGGTGATGATAAGACCATCGAAGATGCTTTCAAAGTTATCGTTTCATTAACTAAAGGTGAAATTCAAGGTAAGTGGGCTGCTACTACTGGTTATTATCCAGCTACTAAATCTGCAACTAACTCTAAAGCTTACCAAGCCTTAATTAACGAAAAACAAGAAACCCCATTAAAGGTCTTATATCAAGACTCTGCTAAACTTAACCAAGAAAACTATATGAAATCCACTGAAAAATGGATTAAGTTCGTTGATCCAGGATTCGTTGGTTCATCTGTTATCCGTGAAGAAGTTGGTAAGATTATTCTTCCAATCTTAAATAAGAGACCTGACATTATTTCAGGCAAAACTACTTTAGATCAAGCCATCGATGATACTTTAGCTATTAGTGTTAAAGCTCTCGAAGGTTATATTAGATAATTAAGGAGAAAATAATAATTATGAAAAAAACTTATTTACTTGTCTTAGCTGCTATTCTTTCTATGGGTTTAGCAAGCTGTGGTGGTGGTAATCCTGGTGGAGGCACAGAATCTGCACCAGTTTCCCAAGGTATTACTGATGAAGATTACGAAACCGCTGTTAATAAAGTTAAAGAAATGCCAATTGCTAACATCGATGGCCAAACAGCTTTAACACCTGATTTCAGTTCTACATTATCTGGTGATAAAAACCAACGTGTTGTTTTAACAACAAAACAATCTGTCAACATTAGAGGTAAAGGCACAGTTGAAGTTGCTATTGCCTGGGGTTACGATGATAAACAACCTGATGCTAAAGCAATCTCTGGTATTAAAGATGTTAAAGATGCAGAAGGCAATATCGACGAATACCACAAAAACCTTTATTTCAATTATTCAACTGAAAAAGATATCGAAAACGTTACATTCTTTGGAACATTAACCGCCGGTACTAAAACAGCTACAGCCAATTTCAAAGTTAAACTTGAAAAAGCTAACATCGTTTTTGAGAAGTTAACTCTTGAAGAATTCTATGCCCCTGCTTCAAACGGCTTATTCAAATGGAATAAAGATGATGGTTCAATCGGTGTTAACAAAAACGCTGAAGGTCAAGATCAAAGATACTATTATGTTGAACTTCCATGTAAAGTCATTTACATCACACCAGATAACAACTTTGCTATCGGTGCTGACGGTGCTAGATTCGTCTACCTTTACAAAGTTGATGGTTTAGGTCTTGAAGTTGGTAAATATTATGCCGTCGGTGGTGAAATTGCTAACTACTATGGTAATATCCAATTATCCTACATATCTTATGCTCATGAATTAAAAGATCACGCTTCTATCGCTGAACCAGTTCTTGATAACGTTGTTGATATTCATGATATCAAAGGTTTCTCAATGGTTTCTGATAAACATATGTATAGTGTTGAAATTAGAGGTGTTCATTTAAAAGAAGCCACAACTATCAACCTTACTAAGAGAGGTACATTTGTCCTTGTCGATGGTGATGGTCATGAATTAACTGTTGCTTATGACTACCATACCGGTTCTAAAGGTGGTAAGGCTACCGAAGAAGGCACCGCTTGGAAAGCGATCGTTGATGGATTAAAGACAACTGATTCTATCACCATTAAAGGTAACTTAATTTACGCTGATAAAGAATCCAACGCTAAATTTAAAGCTAGTGGTTACGATTGGAACCTTATGCCACAAATTTCTGCTGATGCTATCTCAGTCGCAAAATAATTAGTAATCTTGATTAAATAATCAAATAGGAGCTGTTATGCTTAGCCATAATGGCTCCTTTTTTACTTGTCAATTTTTTCACTTTATATTATATTATTAAGGCAATGCACGATTAGCTCAGTTGGCAGAGCAGCTGACTCTTAATCAGCGGGTCGCAGGTTCGAGGCCTGTATCGTGTACCATCTTAAAAACTAAGTTTCAGGTTTATCGCTTGAGACTTTTTTCTTTCTTATATCTAAAAAACATATAGGAAACCCACTCTTTGGGAAAAAGTGTAAACTCTTTCAAAATAATTATCTTTATTTTTTAAAATAAATTATCTAATATATTCGCGTATGAAATCATTTATTCTTTTATCTGCAGTCGCTGGATGCGGAAAATCAACTTGGTCAAAGATGTATGCCGGAAGACATAGAAACGTCAAAATTGTTTCTAGTGATGAAATCCGTAAAGAAGTCACCGGTGGTTATCAAATTTTTACAGGCGAAGAAGAAGTGTGGAGACGTTTCTTTGATTACATTAATAAGTACGCTGAAGAAGATACCACCAATGATTTAACCGTAATTGCGGATGCTACTAACTTAAAAAATGCTTATCGTTTAAGAGCGCTTGAAAAAGTTAAAGGTTTCGACCGTAAAGTCTTAATTATTCTTAAAAAACCATTAGATGTTATCCTTAGACAAAATCAACTTAGAGAACCTGATAAAGTTGTTCCAGAAGAAGTTGTCCGTAATATGTATAACTCAATGGAAGAACCTTCTGATGAAGTTCTTGAAGGCTTTGATGAATACTGTGTTTATTATAAAACCTTCGATTATCATAAATTTAAAAACCTATAATCCTTATATTGTGTTAAGATAACTATATATGAATAAATCATTAGCAAAAAAATACGTCAGTGAAATTAAATCCGCGAAGGCAAAACATTTAACTAGTGATGCCTTAAGTAGACACATGGGTATTTATCCAGAAATTATTCGTGAACAGTTATCTTTTTTTGATCCGATAATTACTATGGATTTAGATATTAATATCCGTGATTTATTACCTCAAATTGAAGCCTATATTGAGGAAGAAGAAGCAAAAGCCGAGAAGAAAGCTCGCGTTGTTATTAAGAAAAGCGAACTTCAAAAATACGGTTCTATTGCTGAATTTGTTTATGAAAAATATTCAATTAACGGTCTTGTAAATCGTAACGCTGTTTTAAATGAAGTTGATTTAAAAACCCTTAAAAAGCTAGTCGATGAAGAGATTTCAAAAAATAGCAAAAAAGGGAAAAAGAAACCTCGAAAACGTCGTTAAACATATAAAAAAATAAGAAATCGGTAGTTTTAACCGATTTTTTTATTGCTTATACGCGTGTGCGTATTATAATAAGAGTGCTATTTATAAAGGAGTCAAATATAAATGGAAGTAAAAAAATCATTTCTCTCGGTAGATGGTAATACCGCAGCTGCTATTGGTTCTTATTATTTCACCGAAGTCGCTGGTATTTATCCAATTACCCCAAGCTCTCCTATGGCTGAACTTGTTGATGTTTACGCCTCCCAAGGAAAGAAAAACTTATTCAATACCCCTGTTAAGGTTGTTGAAATGCAATCTGAAGCTGGTGCTTCTGGTACCGTTCACGGTGCTCTTCAAGCTGGTGCTTTAGCTACCACATATACCGCTTCTCAGGGTTTACTCTTAATGATTCCAAATATTTATAAGTGGTGTGGTGAATTATTACCTGCTGTTTTACACGTATCCGCTCGTAGCTTAGCCACCCGTTCCTTATCAATCTTTGGTGATCATCAAGATATTTATGCTTGCCGTCAAACCGGTATTGCTATGATTTGTTCTCATAGTGTCCAAGAAATTGCTGATTTAGCACCTATGGCTCACTTAATCGCTATCGAAGCTTCATATCCAGTTATGCACTTCTTCGATGGTTTCAGAACATCTCACGAAATTCAAAATGTCGAATTCATTGATGAAAGTGAATATAGAAAACTTCTCCCAATGGATAAAGTCGAAGAATTTAGAGCTCGCGCTTTAAACCCACATACTCACCCAGTTACTCGTGGTGGTGCGGAAAACGACGATATCTACTTCCAAGGTAGAGAAGCTCAAAACGAACACTTCAATCATGTTATCGAAGTTGCGGAAAAATACTTCAAGAAAGCTTCCAAGCTCTCTGGTAGAAATTACGCACCATTCACCTATTATGGTGATCCAAAAGCTACTGATGTTATCGTTGCTATGGGTTCTGTTACAGAAACCACAATCGAAGTCATTGATGCTTTAAGAAAAGAAGGACGTGCTGTTGGTCTTGTTAAAGTTCATCTTTATCGTCCATTCTCCGCTGCTCATTTATCCAAAGCTCTTCCAAGAAGCGTCAAACGTGTTGCTGTTTTAGATAGAACTAAAGAAATGGGTGCAACTGGCGAACCACTTTATCTTGATGTTGTTGCCGCTTTAAAACAAGTTGGTCGCAAAAACGTTCAAGTCTATGGTGGCCGTTATGGTTTATCTTCAAAAGATACTCAACCAAAACATATCAAATCAGTTTATGATTTCTTAGAAAAACAACCATTCCATAACTTCACTGTTGGTATTAATGATGATGTTACTCATCTTTCTATCCCAGTTGATGAATCATTCCATGTTAAAGCTGATTACACATCCTGCTTATTCTATGGTTTAGGTTCTGATGGTACTGTTAGTGCTAATAAATCATCCGTTAAGATTATCGGTGATGCTACCCATCAATATGCTCAAGCTTATTTCGCTTACGACTCCCGTAAAGCTGGTGGCGTTACCCGTTCTCACTTAAGATTTGGTAAAACTCCAATTAGATCAACATATTATGTTGAAAACGCTGACTTTATCTCTTGTTCCCTCGATACTTATGTCTTCAAGTTCGATATGATCAAGAACTTAAAAGAAGGTGGTACATTCTTACTTAATACCGATATGGATGACGCTAAGCTCATCGCTGCTCTTCCAAATCGTATGAAACATCAATTAGCCGAAAAACACGCTAAGTTCTATGTTATTGATGCTAATAAGATTGCAGCAGAAACTGGTATGGGCAGACATACAAATACCATTCTCCAAGCTTCCTTCTTCTATCTTAACCAAAGCATTATGCCATATGATGAAGCTAATAAGTGGATGAAGAAATTCGCTGCTAAGACATATGCTAAGAAGGGTGAAGAAGTTGTCCAAAGAAACTACAACGCTATCGATGCCGGTACTGAAGGTTTAAGAGAAGTTAAAGTTGATCCAGCATGGCTTAACTTATCAACTGCCCGTGTAAGAGAAACTACTGGTGATGAATACTTCGACTCTTACGTTAACGTTATTGGTACTCTTGATGGTGATACACTTCCAGTCTCCAAATTCAGAGAATTCGAATTACTCGATGGTACCATGAATAACGATATCACCTTTAAAGAAAAACGCTCTATCGCAGATAGAGTTCCAGTTTGGAATAAAGATGATTGTATCCAATGTAACCAATGTGCCTTTGTCTGTCCACACGCTACAATTAGACCATTCTTATTAACTGAAGAAGAATTAGCAAAAGCTCCTGAAATTGTTAAGAATGACGTTAAAGACGCTATCGGTGGTCCACAAGTTAAAGGCCTCAAATTCCGTTTACAAGTTTCCCCACAAAACTGCGTTGGTTGTGGTCTCTGTGTTAGCGAATGTATGGCTAATAAAGCCGGTAAGAAAGCTCTTGTTATGGGTGAAGCTAAAGAACAATTCCCACAAGAAGAAGGTGCTAACTACTTATATAAACACGTTGAATATAAGTCCTTATTCCCAACTAACTCTGTTAAGGGTGTCGGCTTCTTAATGCCATATATGGAAATCAGTGGTGCTTGCGCTGGCTGTGGTGAAACTCCATATTACCGTTTAGTTTCTCAATTATTCGGTAAAGATATGCTCGTTGCAAACGCAACTGGTTGTTCCTCAATCTATAGTGGTTCCACTCCACTTACCCCATTCTGCACTGATAAGAACGGACAAGGTATTGCTTGGGCTAACTCCTTATTCGAAGATAATGCTGAATTCGGTTATGGTATGAGAACTGCTACTGATTATCGCTTATCTCAAATTATCGATATCTTAGAACCAGCTTTAGGTAGAAGAGGTGTCGAAAAAGAACTTAAAGCTTGCATCCGTTCTTACTTAGAAAATATTAAGAACAAAGATGAAGCTCGTAAGATTATCCCAGAACTCGTTAGACTCGTTAAAGAATCTAAAGATAAAAAGGTTAAAGATGTTCTTGCTTATGAACGTGACTTACTTGATAAATCCGTTTGGATCGTCGGTGGTGACGGTTGGTCTTATGATATCGGTTACGGTGGCTTAGATCACGTTGTCGCAAACGATCAAGATGTTAACATCTTAGTCTTAGATACAGAAGTTTACTCCAATACTGGTGGTCAATCTTCTAAATCTTCTCAAACTGGTTCCATCGCTAAATTTACCGCTTCCGGTAAGACTGGCGAAAAGAAGAACCTTGCCCTTATCGCTATGAGTTATGGACACGCTTATGTTGCCCAAATCTCCTTAGGTGCAAACCCAATGAAAGCTATTCAAGCTCTTAAAGAAGCTGAAAGTTACAATGGTCCATCCTTAATTATCTGCTACGCTCCATGCGCTAACCATGGTATTAAAGGTGGCTTATCTAACTCTATGGCAGTTGAAAAACGCGCTGTTGAATGTGGTTACTTCACAACCTTCCGTTATGATCCACGTTTAGCTGCTGAAGGCAAACCAGCCTTACAACTCGACTGCAAAGAACCAGACTTCTCTAAATTCCGTGAATTCGTCATGGGTGAAACAAGATTCTCTCAACTTCCAAAGGTCAATCCAGAACACGCTGAAGAACTCTTACAAAAGAGTGAAAGATGCGCTAAGGAACGCTGGGAAAGAATCAAAAAATTCGGTTTATAATTTAACGAATTAACAATAATTGGCTCTAGGTTTATTCCTAGGGCCTTTTATTAAGAAAAATATATAGGAACTCGGCTCTTTGGGACAAAATTTCCCAAACAGTTTAGTTCCTAGCTTTTATTTTGTTTTTCTTTTTGAGCGACTTTATTGAACATATCAAATTAATTGTGATACAATTACGCCACTATGGAAAATAAAGAAATATTCATTAAAGGTGCTAGAGAGAACAATCTTAAAAATATAGATTTATCTATTCCAAAATATACATTAACTGTTTTTACTGGACTTTCTGGTTCGGGAAAAACTACTTTAGCGTTCGATACAATTTATGCTGAAGGTCAAAGAAGATATGTCGAATCCTTATCTTCTTATGCTAGACAATTCTTAGGCGGAATGGAAAAACCAGATGTTGATCAAATTACTGGTTTATCTCCTGCTATTTCAATTGATCAAAAAACAACATCTCATAACCCAAGATCTACAGTTGGTACAGTTACTGAGATTTATGATTATTTAAGATTACTTTTTGCCCGTGTTGGCGTTCCTTATTGTCCAAAACATAATGAACCAATTATTTCTTTTTCTCCATCACAAATGGCAGATATTGCCCTTAATTATCCTGAAGGCACTAAGCTTATGGTTTTAGCGCCTGTTGTTCATAATGAAAAAGGCACACAAAAAGACGCTTTAAATAAAATAAGAAGCCAAGGTTTTGAACGCGTTCGTTTAGATGGAACTATTTATCGTATCAGCGAAGTTCCTGAAATTGATAAGAATAAACGTCATAATCTTGAAATTGTTGTGGACCGTATTGTTATCAAAAAAGACATCAGAAGTCGTGTGGTTGAAGCAATTGAATTAGCGTGCGATTGGTCTAAAGGATATTGTGTCTTTTTAACTGATAACGAAGAAAGATTATTATCTCAACACCATTCATGTCCAAAATGTGGTTTTAGTGTTCCAAAACTTGAACCAAGATTATTTAGTTTTAACGCTCCACTTGGTTGCTGCCCAGATTGTAAAGGTCTAGGTATGAAACGAGAAGCAGATGTTCACGTTATTGTTCCTGATGAAAATTTATCAATTAATCAAGGTGCGATTCGTTATTTAAGAAACATTGTTGGCTCTAAAAACTTAGAGTGGCAAGAATTTGAATATTTATGTAACCAATATGGCATTGATTTAAATAAACCATATAAGGACTTGACTGAAAAAGAAAAGCATATTGTTATGTTTGGTAGCGATAAACCATTTAAATATGAACTTACTTCAGTAAACGGAAATAAGACTCATCGTAATGGCTTTATCGAAGGTGTTAAGTCTAGAATGGATCGTTTATATAATTCCACATCTAGTGAAATGATGAGAGAAATATATGAATTCTATATGAGAGATAGTGAATGTACTACCTGTCATGGAGCTAGACTTAATGATGCTGCTTTAGCAGTTAGAGTTAATGGCTTAAATATTTATGAAGTCACTTGTCTTTCTATTGAAGAATTAATCGCATATATTCGTTCAGTTAATGATTCATTAAAAGAAAACGAAAGAGAAATTGCTAGACTTATTATTCGTGAAATTGATTCAAGAGCGACATTCTTAAATGATGTTGGTTTAGGTTATTTAACTTTATCAAGATATGCGATGACTCTTTCTGGTGGTGAAGCTCAAAGAATTAGACTTGCTACTCAAATAGGATCTAAGTTATCAGGTATTTTATATGTTCTTGATGAACCAAGTATCGGTTTACATCAAAGAGATAACGCTAAACTTATTAAGACCATGAAAGATATGGTTGCTTTAGGCAATACCTTAATTGTTGTAGAACATGATGAAGAAACAATGAGAGAGGCTGATTATTTAGTCGATATTGGTCCTGGTCCAGGTGTTCACGGTGGCGAAGTAGTCGCTAAAGGAACAGTGGAAGATGTAATGAAAGAACCAAGATCAATTACTGGCCAATATTTAGCACATAAACTATATATTCCAATTCCAAACGAAAGAAGAAAAGGAAACGGAAAATTCTTAACTATCAAAGGTGCGGAATGTAATAACTTAAAGAAAATTGATGTTAGTATTCCTTTAGGAAAATTCGTCGCCGTTACTGGTGTTTCTGGTTCAGGAAAATCTTCCTTAGTCAATCAAACTTTAGTTCCTGCTATTAAATTATCACTTAATCCAGAAGCAGATCTTCATCCTGGAAAGCATAAAGCTATTTTAGGTTTAGAGAATATTGATAAAGTCGTTAATATTACCCAAGAACCTATTGGTAGAACTCCAAGAAGTAATCCTGCAACATATGTTGGATTCTTTGATGATATTCGCGGTATTTTTGCCGAAACAATTGAAGCTAAAGCTAGAGGCTACACAAAAGGAAGATTCTCATTTAACGTTGAAGGTGGCCGCTGCGAACATTGTGGTGGGGCTGGTGTTAGATGTATTCCAATGAATTTCTTACCTGATGTTTACGTTAAATGTGATGAATGTAACGGCAAACGCTATAACGAAGAAACTTTATCTTGTTTATATAAAGGTAAATCAATTTACGATGTTTTAGAGATGACTGTCGAAGAAGCGCTTAAGTTCTTCGAGAATCATTCTGTTTTAAAAAGAAGAATCCAATCATTATATGATGTTGGTTTAGGTTATATTAAACTTGGCCAACAAGCTACAACCCTTTCTGGTGGCGAAGCGCAAAGAGTTAAACTTGCTTATGAACTTCAAAAGAAGCCAACTGGAAAAACATTATTTGTTCTAGATGAACCAACAACTGGTTTACATAGTGATGATGTTAAACGTTTAATTAGTGTGTTAAATCGTTTAGTGGATCATGGTGATACTGTTTTAATCATTGAACATAACTTAGATATTATTAAAGTCGCCGATCATATTATTGATTTAGGTCCTGAAGGTGGAAATAAAGGTGGCTATGTTTTAGCAACCGGTACACCTGAAGAGGTTAGTAAGGTTAGTAAATCCTATACTGGCCAGTATTTAAAAGAAGTTTTAAAAGGAATCCATGAGTGATAGAGTATTTGTATTATGAATAGTCCTATTATGTTTATTATTGCACTAGTCCTAGGAATTGGAGTATTTTCCTATTTAGCCTACTTCTTAGCGACTTATCTAAAGAAAAACCGTATTAAAAAAGGTGAAGAATGTTCTCTTCCAAAAGATATTTATAAGCGTTTATTAATTCTAATTTTATCCCAAGGCTTATTTACTATTGCGTCTAGTTATGGTGCAGCAGTTTGGGGTGCTTGGAATTTAAGTGTTGGTGAACACTTTGAAATTATCTTTGGTTCTTATATCTTTGGAACTGGTTTTGCCTTACTATTTACTGCGTTTGTTTTATATTTCTATCGTCCAACTTTAGTGGAGAAAGAAAGAAAATTTGTTCGTTATTCATTATTTGGTTCAATTCCATTTGTAATCATTTTCTTCTTTTTAATGATGGACGCGATTGGAGCGCATCTAATTTATCCTCTTCCAAATGCCTTAGCTATTCCTGAAGGTTTAATTAACTATAAACAAAGCGGATCATTTAAGATTCCGTTCTATGGAGTTGTTATTGTCTTTGGTGCATCTCTTTCTTATTTTATTGGAGATCATTATTTCTATAAGAAATATGGTAAACACGGTTTACTTGATACATTATTTTTAACTGCTTTCCCAGCCGGAATTATTGGGGCAAGACTTTGGTATTGTTTAGTTCTTGAACCAGGCGTTTATCTTTCTAATCCAGTTCAAATCTTCCATATTTGGGATGGTGGTTTAGCTATTCAAGGCGGGGCAATGATGGGAATTATTGTTGGTATTTCCTTCATGCTCATCTTTAGAAGATATGTTGATATTCGTTTCGCAATGGACGTTTGTATTCCAACTATTTTAATCGCACAAGCTATTGGTAGATGGGGTAACTTCTTTAACTGTGAAGTTCACGGTTTAGCAGTGGATATGGCTTCTTGGCAGTTCTTACCAAAAGTAATCTTATACCAACTTCAATTATCTAGTAGCGCTCCATCACTTGTGGGGACAAACCAAATCTATGTTCCTTTATTCTTAATTGAATCCGTTATCAACTTTGGTGGCTATTTCATTATTAGATACGCGACAAAACCACTTTGGAAATATCTTCCACTTGGTTTCCAAGCTTCTTTATATTTAGTTTGGTATGGCTTAGTTAGATTAATTCTTGAGCCATTTAGATATGGTTATACTGGCACCACTGAAAGCGAAGCTTATGGTTATTCTCAATCACTTGTTACCGCAATTGTTATGATTAGCATTGGTTTAGCAATGATTGGTGGCTTCTATTTATGGGCCTATTTAGAAAAGAAACACAAAAACTTAGAGCATATAAAAACCTTTAATTTAGATTAATGTTTAAACTAGTTTTATTTGATTTTGATGGCACAACCTTAGATAGCGATAACATGCTTGTCGCTACCTTTTTTGATTTATATAAGAAATATTATCCGAATAAGGAATTCACTATTGAGCATATTCTTACCTTTAGTGGTCCTCCAATGGAACAAACTTTAAGACAAGAATTCCCAGATCTTAAACTTGAAGACATTATGGCGGAATATCTTAAGGTTTCAATGGATTATTATCCTACCACGATTAAGCTATATCCAGGAGTAGAGGAATTACTTATTAAACTTAAAAAAGAAGGGATTTCTACCGGTTTATTTACTTCTAGAGGAAGATACACAACTGAATTCGCTTTTGATTTACTTGGTATTCAAGGTTACTTTGATCACGTTATATGTGGCGATGAAGTTAAAGAAAGAAAGCCATCCCCAGAAGGTCTATTAAAAGCTATGGAGCATTTTAATATAATAAATAAAGAAGATGTGCTTTACATTGGTGATAGTAATTTTGATTATCTAGCCGCGAGAAACGCTGGAATCAAATTCGCTATCGTAAACTGGTCTGCTCGAAAAGATACATTAGATGGTGAACCAGATTATGTTATTACAGACTTTAATAAATTCTTTGAGGAGGTAAGTAACTAATGAAAACAAAAGTAGTCATTATTGGTGCAGGTATTGCCGGTATTACATTAGCGATTTACTTAAGAAGAGCTAATATTGATTTTGTTCTCCTCGAAGGTGATAAAGTTGGTGGAAAACTTAATATTATTAATAAGATTGAAAACTATCCAGGTTTATTATCAATAAGCGGGGAAGAATTAATTAATAATCTAAAACAGCAATTAGATTATTTTAAGATTGAAACAAGATATGGTTTAGTCCAAACAATCTTAAAAAATGAAGGTGGCTTCGAAGTAAAAACCGATGTCGAATCTATTATTTCAAGTGTGGTTGTCGTAGCCACTGGTACAAGCGCACCTAAAGAAGAAATTGTTAATGAAACTAAGTATCGTGGTTTAGGTGTTAGTTATTGTGCGACATGCGATGGAAGTTTCTTTAAAGGCTTAGATGTCGCTGTTTATGGAAATAATAATATTGCATTAGAAGAAGCCTTATATCTTTCAAACCTTGCTTCAAAAGTTTATTTCATCTCTAAAGATAATAAATTACTTGGTGATGAATTACTCATTAAAGAATTAACTGAAAAAGCCAATGTAGAAGTTCGATTAAATGAGACTATTTTAGAAATCCATGGGGATCTTTATGGGGTTAACGAGATTTTATTATCAAATAACGAAGTAATTCCAGTCATGGGTGTCTTCCCTTATAGTGGTCATAAATCTAGCGCAGCTTTCTTAGCGAACTTATCCCCAAATATGAATAAAACATTTTTAGTAGTTAATGAAGATTTTATGACTTCTATCCCAGGATTATACGCGATTGGAGATTGCATCGATAAGAAAGTAAGACAACTAGCGACAAGTGCAAACGATGGAGCGATTGCTTCCTCAACCATTCAAGCATATTTAAGGACTTTAAAATAAAATGAAAGACATAATTATTCTTTATTCTAAAAATAAAAAGATTTGCGAAATCGCATCTAAAGTTTTAGACTCGCTTGGCTATACTGAACGTCTATTAGTAGAAGGATTAAGTGTTTTTCATGATAAAGAATTTGTGGTTAGCACTAATCCAGAAATTATTAAAGTTTATCGTCGTATTAAAGATGATGAAGAAAATGATATTTCCTTTATTGGTTTTGATGATTCGTCTTTACCTTATAGTGAACAAATTTATAACGCTAGAAACCACTTAACACATTATTTTGATGGCTTATTCTTCTCTGCTAAAGATGTTGAAGATGTTTTAACTTTAATTGTTAAAGCTAAAAGAGAACATAAAGAAATGATTATGTTAGAGTCATTTGGTTTTAAACTTGGAAATCCGATTGATGTTGATTTAGTTATCGATGCTAGAGTTCTTCCAAATGCTTTCTGGGTTGATGAACTAAGAAATAAATGTGGTTTAGATAAAGAAGTTCGCGATTACGTTTTAAATGGCAAAAGTGCGATGGAATATGTTCACCATGTTGAAAACTTCCTTTCTTATTATTTTGAAAATATGGAGAAAAGAAGCAAAAGAATGCCTTTAGTAGGTATTGCTTGTACTGGAGGACAACATCGTTCCATCACATTAGCAGAATACTTAAAAGATTATTTTTCACCTAAATATATTGTCTATATCAAACATAGAGAAATTAATCGATTTTTATGCAGGAAGTAGTGTCTTTTACTCAATTCGTCAAAGAAGAAATTGTTGCTTTAGATTTCACTCCTGAACATCTTAGAGCAATTCTTTCAGCATTTATTCGAATTAATGGAAGCCTTAATTTCTCTAATAAAAATGAATCATTAATTATTCGAACTGAAAACGCAAAGATTGCTAAATTCATCTATTCTTCAATTGAGAAAGTATATGGCTTAGTTCCTCATTTTTCCTATACGAGAATGATGAATTTTAAAAAGCGTATTTCTTATAACGTAATTATTGATACTGAAGCGGATTACATTCTAGGAGATTTAGAAATAGATTTCTTAGAAGGTAAAATCCATAAAAACATAATTAATAATGATGATATGATTGCAGGTTATTTAACTGGGGGCTTTTTAGCTAGTGGTTCAGTAAATTCCCCTGAAAAATCAAATTATCACTTAGAAATCGCTTTAAATGATGAAAACTATGCGAAATGGTTTGCTCGTTTATTTGTTAAATATCATGGCGGGCAATTTAACGCGAAAATTGTTAAAAGAAGAAACCAATTTGTTGTTTATATTAAACGAAGTGATCAGATTGCGGACTTTCTAATTTTAGTAGGGGCAACTGATTCCGCTTTAAAATTTGAAGATGTTCGTATTGAAAGAGATTTTTCCAATAACCTTAATAGGTTATCTAATTTAGATACTGCTAATTACGCAAAGACATCAAGTGCCGCTCAAGAACAGTTATTAGATATTAAAATTATTGATACTGTTTTAGGTCTTAAAAACGTTATGAATCTTAAACAAAGAGAATTAATGAAACTCAGACTTGAAAACGATGATGCCTCTTACCAACAATTAGCAGATCTTTTATCAAATAAACTCGAAACAAAAATATCTAGAAGCAATGTTGCTCATCTATTTAGAGCAATTCATGAAATGGCAGAACACTATAAGGAGGCATATTATGACAAGCAGTGAATCATTAGGAAAACGCGTTAAGTTTTTACGCAAACAATTGAGACTTTCTCAACTCGAATTATCTATCGATTCAGGGGTCAACAAAAACTACATTTGTGATCTAGAAAAAGGCAGAAGAAATCCAACCCTAGATGTTTTAGAACGTATCGCTGATGCACTAGGTGTCTCTTTAGAAGGCCTTTTTAAGGGCGTTGAATCTATTCCAGGTTTATAAATAAAAATAACAAAAAACCTATAAGAAATCGGCTCTTTGGGAAAATTTGTCTCAAACGAGCCATTTTTTATGAAAAATTTTTACGAATTTGTTTGGTTGTTTTCTATTAATTATTTATAATTATAGACGGCAATATAAAAAGGAGGACATTATTTATATGTCAGTAAAAGTTGCAATTAACGGATTTGGACGTATTGGCCGTTTAGCCTTCAGACAAATGTTTGGTGCCGAAGGATATGAAATCGTCGCAATCAATGACTTAACAAGTCCAAAGATGTTAGCAAACCTATTAAAATATGACACCGCTCAAGGTGGTTATGCCGGTGTCTTCGGAGAAAACTTACATACAGTTTCTTCAAAAGAACCTGTTTTAGCAGAAGATGGTAAGACCGTCGTCGTTCCAGGTTCCATTACAGTTGATGGCAAAGAAATCACAATCTATGCCGAACCAAAAGCCCAAAATCTTCCATGGGGCAAACTCGGTGTTGATGTTGTCTTAGAATGTACAGGTTTCTACTGCTCTAAAGAAAAATCACAAGCTCACATTGATGCTGGTGCAAGAAAAGTTGTTATTTCCGCTCCTGCAGGTAAAGATTTACCAACTATCGTCTACAGCGTTAATGAAAAGACTTTAAAACCAGAAGATACAATTATCTCTGCTGCTAGCTGCACAACCAACTGCTTAGCTCCAATGGCCAAAGCTCTTAACGATGCTTTCCCAATTCAATCTGGTATCATGACCACAGTTCACGCTTACACTGGTGACCAAATGATTCTTGATGGTCCACATCGTAAAGGTGACTTAAGACGTGCTCGTGCTGGTGCTGCCAACATTGTTCCAAATAGCACTGGTGCTGCAAAAGCTATCGGTTTAGTTATTCCAGAATTAAATGGTAAACTCATTGGTTCTGCTCAACGTGTTCCAGTCTTCACCGGTTCCACAACTATCTTAATCGCAGTTGTTAAAGGTAAAGATGTTACACCAGAAGCAATCAATGCTGCTATGAAAGCACAAGCTAGCGCTTCCTTCGGTTACACTGAAGAACCACTCGTCTCCTCTGACGTCGTCGGTATGAGATTTGGTTCCTTATTCGATGCAACCCAAACAATGGTTACCAAAATTGAAGAAGGTTTATATCAAGTTCAAGTCGTCGCTTGGTACGATAACGAAAACTCTTATACTTCTCAAATGGTCCGCACCATTAAATACTTCTCTGAACTTAAATAATTACTAAAGTAAAAAGATCAGGGTAGCATTACCCCGTGAAGCAATTCACAATAGCGCCCTTTATGGGCGCTTTATTAATAAATAGGAGAAAAATATGTTAACTGTAAAAGATTTACAAGATTTACATGGCAAGAAAGTTTATGTCAGAGTCGACTTCAACGTTCCACATAAAGGTGAAGTTATCTCCGATGATAATCGTATTCGTGCTGCTATTCCAACCATCGCTGATTTACTTAAAAAAGGCGCAAGAGTTATCTTAATGTCTCACTTAGGTAAAGTTGATTGGAAGAAACTTAAAAAAGGTGAAAAGACCCAAGAAGATATCGATGGTCAAATGAAGAAAAATGACTTATCCATCGCTGTCAGCCCACTTAAAGCTCACTTAGAAGCTGCTTTAGGTCACGAAGTTAATGTCTCCTTCTCTAAAGAAAATAGAGGAGAAGGTTTGGCTAAAGCTGTCGCTGCATTAAAAGATGGTGATGTCTTACTTGCTCAAAATACTCGTTATCTTCCAGGTGAAGAAAAGAATGATCCAGAATTAAGCAAAGAATGGGCTTCCTTAGTCGATGTCTTTGTTATGGATGCTTTCGGTAGCGCTCACCGCGCTCACGCTTCTACTTATGGCGTCCCAGAATGCTTAAAAGCAGAAGGTAAACCAGTCGCATGTGGTTACTTAGTCCAAAACGAAGTTGAAAAACTTATGAGATGTGTCGAAGTTAAAGACGAAGATAGACCATATGTTGCTATTTTAGGTGGTTTAAAAGTTACCGATAAGATTCAAGTTATCGATACATTACTTAAAAAATGCGATTACATCATTATTGGTGGTGCTATGAGCTATACATTTAAGAAAGCTCAAGGCGAAGAAATCGGTTCCTCTTTCTTAGATGAAGGTGCCTTAGATTACGCTAAGAAGTGCTTAGAAGAAGCTCATGGTCGCATTATCCTTCCAGTTGATGCTGTCGTCACTGATTCCTTTGAACCAGTTGAAGGTAGATTAATCAAAGTTATCGAAGGTAATATCCCAGAAGGCGTTGAAGGCGTCGATATCGGTCCAAAATCCGCTAAGAAGTTTGCTGAAATCATTGCTAAAGCAAAAATGGTTTTCTGGAACGGACCAATGGGTGTCTTTGAACAAGCTGAATTCCAAGAAGGAACTAAAGCTGTTTGCGAAGCTATCCGTGATTTAAGCGGTAAAGCTTTCACCGTTTGTGGTGGTGGTGATAGTGCTTCTGCTGTTAAACAATTCGGTTATAAAGCAGACTTCTCCCACGTTTCTACCGGTGGTGGTGCCTCATTAGAAATGATTCAAAACGATGGTCATTTACCAGGCGTTGATATCTTAAAATAGGTGATATTTATGCGTAGAAAATTATTATTTGGTAACTGGAAAATGAATAAAACCCGCGAAGAAGCTAAAGCTTTCGCGGAAGAAGCCAAAGAATTAGATAGATTCGCTAAAGCCCATAATATCGATATTGGTGTTGCTCCAACATTCTTATCTTTATGTGGTGTTAGAAAAGTTAATCCAGATCTTTGTGTGGCCGCTCAAAACTGTCACTTTGAAGACCATGGTGCTTTCACTGGTGAAATCTCTATTCCTATGCTTTTAGATTTAGGTGTTACCTGGTGTTTAATTGGTCACTCCGAAAGAAGAACATATTTCGGTGAAACTAATGAGGCCTGTAACAAAAAACTTAAAGCTTTATTCGCTAATAACATGACTCCAATCTATTGTGTTGGTGAAACTTTAGCGGAATTCGAAGCAAACAAAACTAAAGATGTCATTAAAGAACAAGTCTTAGTTGGTTTAGAAGGCTTAACTAAAGAAAACGTTAAGAAACTTGTTATCGCTTATGAACCAGTTTGGTCCATCGGTACTGGTAAAAACGCTTCTACTACAATCGCAGAAGATATCTGTGGTTACATCCGTGAACTTGTTAAAGGTGTCTTTGGTGAAGAAGCTAGTGAAGAAGTTAGAATTCTTTACGGTGGCTCTGTTAAACCAGAAAACGTCAAAGCTTATTTAGGCGAAAAAGACGTTGATGGCGCCCTTGTCGGTGGTGCATCCTTAAAGGTTGAATCATTCCGTCAACTTATTGAAAACATTCTTTAATAATTTATAATTATTAGATTTTAGGAAAGGAGGATAACTATGGCTACTTTAACAAAAAACTATGCGGATGAATACACTGGTTCAAAGTTTATCGCTAAAACATTCCTTTTTATGTTTATTGCTTTACTTTGGACAGCTGTTGTCTCTTTAGGTTTAGGGGCCTTATTTACCTATTTACTTTTAGGGCCAGATCGCGCAGTTAGTGAAACTGCTACAAACGTTTTTCTTGGTCTTATGATTGGTTCAGCAGTCGTTGTTTTAGTAATGACTTTATGGATTCAATTATCACTACTTAGAGGAAAACACTCGTTAGTAGTTCCTTTTGCACTATATGCAACTGCGATGGGAGTTTTGTTATCCTCCTTCACTTTATATTTAGATTTCTATACCTTAGCTTTAGCGGTGGGATTAACTTCTTTAATTTTCGGCTTAATGGCTTTAATCGGCTTTTTAGGCGGAGACCGTATTAGAGTCTTTGGAATGATTGGTATAGGTCTACTTTTTGGAGCGATTATTCTCTCCTTATTTGCCTCATTTATCTATTTCTTTAACTGGGGTGTTGGCTATTATTTAAATCTTGGTATCAGTGCGATAATGTTCTTAGCAATCTTATTGATTACAGCTTTCGATGTATATCGCATTAAGAAGATCGCGGAAAGTGGTTATGGAACAAAGAATTTAGCCCTTTATTGCGCTTTCTCTTTATATGTAGATTTTATCTACATTTTGATTCGTATCCTTTCTTTACTTGCTAGAAATAGAAACTAGTTTTTATGGAAAAAGCTACTGTTTATTTCATAAAAGAAATTACTCCTGATTCATTAGTGAGAATTTATGAAGCGCTTGGAGTTAAACTCCACGGCAATATCGCGGTCAAGATTTCCACTGGTGAAATGGGTGGACATAACTACCTTAAACCAGAATTAATCGGTAAACTCGTCGATAAACTTAACGGCACAATTGTTGAATGCTGTACCGCTTATGGTGGTTCCCGCCAAGACAAAGCTAAACACTGGGAAACAATCAAAAACCACGGATTCACTCCTCGTTTCAAAGTGGATATCATGGATGAATTTGGTGAATTCTCTATCCCAGTCGAAAATGGTTTCCATCTTAAAGAAGATATCGTTGGAGAACATTTAAAGAATTATGATTCCATCTTAATGCTTTCACACTTTAAAGGTCATCTTATGGGTGGCTTTGGTGGAGCATTAAAAAATATGTCTATTGGAATTGCTTCCACAAATGGAAAACTTAACATCCATTCCGCTGGCCGAACATTAGACCAAGAAGATACAAGGACTTATCTTCCAAAACAAGATGATTTCCTTGAATCGATGGCGGATGCTTGTGACGCGGTTATCCATTATATGGGTTCGAAAAATATCGTTTATATTAACGTCGCTAACCGCTTAAGTGTTGACTGTGACTGCGATCCTAATCCACATGAACCAGAGATGGCTGATTTAGGTATCTTTGCCTCTTTAGATCCTGTCGCTCTTGATCAGGCCTGCTATGACGCAGTTAAAAACGCTTCTGATCCAGGTAAGGCTGCTTTAATTGAAAGAATGGATTCTAGACACGCTATTCATACTGTTGAAGCAAGTGAAAGCCATAAACTTGGAACAAGAGAATATCAAATTGTTGAACTTAAATAAGGAGAGAATAATTACTATGAAGTTTTACAAATGTATGCACTGTGGGAAAATCATCGCTTTAGTTAACGATGTTAAAGTCCCAACTATCTGCTGTGGTGAAGCAATGAAAGAAATCGTTGCAAACACTCAAGAAGCTGCTTTAGAAAAACATATTCCAGTCTTTGAAGTTAAAGATAATATTGTTTATGTTGAAGTAGGTTCCACCTTACATCCAATGCTTGAAAATCATTATATTGAATGGGTTTTACTTGAAACCAAAAATGGTAATCAAAGAGTAAGACTTAATCCTGGTGATGAACCAAAAGCGAGATTTGCTCTTCTTCCAGGAGATGAAGTGATCGCTGTTTATGCTTACTGCAATCTCCATGGACTCTGGAAAGCATAATTGATTTAACTGAACTAATGTGAGCGTGCGCGTATATGCGTGCGCTTTTTCTATAAAATAAGTGCGTAGAAAATAATAAATAAAGAAAATACGAATTTATCGAACTTTATGCGTATACGTAAGCGCATAATTACGCCCACGCGAAAAAATATTTTATTTTTCTCTTGCACGCATTAAAAATAGGTGTATAATCTTCTCTCAGTGCGGTGAAAATAATCGTTCATCAGCACTGAAAAAATTAAATAGCGTTTCTAAGCGTAAAAAAACTTCAAATTGTTGTTGACACGATATTATTAGAAATGCTATGATAACAAAGCGCATGTTCGAAAGGACTATAGACTATACTAGCGTATAGGGCGCAAATGATCTTTGAAAACTGAACAGATGTACAAAACACAAATTAACGTCAATTTTTTTATATTCAATAAACCAGAAATAATTTTGAACTAAGATATATAACTTTTTGAGAGTTTGATCCTGGCTCAGGATGAACGCTGGCGGCGTGCCTAATACATGCAA
Organism: uncultured Erysipelotrichaceae bacterium; assembly: GCA_902787955.1. Classification (GTDB taxonomy): domain Bacteria; phylum Bacillota_I; class Bacilli_A; order RFN20; family CAG-826; genus Fiminaster. The sequence continues at coordinate 904 of CADAIJ010000007.1, read as the reverse complement.
GTCGAACGAGAGTACTTGTACTCGAGTGGCGAACGGGTGAGTAACACGTAGGTAACCTGCCTTTCAGTTTGGGATACCCAGAGGAAACTTTGGCTAATACCGGATAACTGGTCTGGAGGCATCTCCGGATCCTAAAAGGGGCTCCAAAGCCTCGCTGATTGATGGACCTGCGGCGCATTAGCTAGTTGGTGAGATAACAGCCCACCAAGGCGAGGATGCGTAGCCGACCTGAGAGGGTGAACGGCCACACTGGAACTGAGACACGGTCCAGACTCCTACGGGAGGCAGCAGTAGGGAGTTTTCGGCAATGGGGGAAACCCTGACCGAGCAACGCCGCGTGAGTGATGACGGCCTTCGGGTTGTAAAGCTCTGTTGTAAGGGAAGAATGATACGGTGAGGAAATGCTCCGTATTTGACGGTACCTTATTAGAAAGCCACGGCTAACTACGTGCCAGCAGCCGCGGTAATACGTAGGTGGCAAGCGTTATCCGGAATTATTGGGCGTAAAGAGTGAGCAGGCGGCAAGATAAGTTCGAAGTGAAAGCGTGGGGCTCAACCCCATACAGCTTCGAAAACTGTCTAGCTAGAGTGCGAGAGAGGTAAGCGGAATTCCATGTGTAGCGGTGAAATGCGTAGATATATGGAGGAACACCAGTGGCGAAGGCGGCTTACTAGCTCGATACTGACGCTCAGTCACGAAAGCGTGGGGAGCAAATAGGATTAGATACCCTAGTAGTCCACGCCGTAAACGATGTCAACTAATTATTGCTGTGAGGCAGTAATGAAGCTAACGCATTAAGTTGACCGCCTGGGGAGTACGGTCGCAAGACTGAAACTTAAAGGAATTGACGGGGACCCGCACAAGCAGTGGAGCATGTGGTTTAATTCGATGCTACGCGAAGAA
>CADAIJ010000006.1 GCA_902787955.1 uncultured Erysipelotrichaceae bacterium | reverse complement strand
AGATATTGTAACAAAAGAGGCGATTTCTTACGATTTCACCTCTTTTTTGTAAACTAAAAGGGGCCTTGTCGCCTTTTAGGTTTCTTAACAGCCCCTTTTCTTATCGCTTAAATTGATTTAACGTTTTAATTAAGATATATTTCTAATATATGAGAAAAGATAGTGAAATAGAGAAATACGGGAAAAGTAGACGATTAAAATATCGTAAGTTTTTCCGTTTAATTGAGAAATACGACTATATCGCAGTGTTTAGACATGTTAAACCGGACTTTGATGCAGTTGGTTCCCAGATGGGTTTATATACTTATTTAAGAGATAATTATCCAAATAAACATATTGTTTATGTTGGAGAAAATAGTGAAGACTTAATGCCTCAATGTGTTCCAGAAGTTAAATATGTCGATGATTCATTTTTTAAAGAACATGATGTTTTAGCAATCGCAGTGGATACTTCCCAAAAGAAAAGAATCTCTGATGAAAGATATAAACTTTGTAAATATCTAGTTAAGATTGATCATCATCCTGAAGTTGACCATTATGGAAGACTACAAATCGTTGATGAAGAATTATCCGCGGCAGGAGAACTAGTTGCAAATATCTTACTTAATCATAAAGGTGGACTTATCACACGCGAGTGCGCGTTCTATCTCTATATGGCTATCGCTGGAGATTCAAATCGTTTCTTATATGATTCAGTTACCCCACATACATTTGAAGTTTCAATTGAGTTACTTAAGAAAGGAATAGTATTAAGTGACTTATACCGAAGGATGTATGAAGAAGACTTATCTTCTTTAAATGTTACTCGTTATGTTTTGGATAATTTTAAAGTTACCCCTAATGGAGTGGCCTACTACATTTTAGATAAAGAGACCTTAAATAAACTTGGAATTAAGGCTAAACAAGGGAAGAACAATATCAACGTTTTTGATCACTATAAAGGCATTAAAATTTGGTGCTCATTTAGTGAAGACGTTGAGGAGAAAGTTTGGCGTACTTCAATTAGATCCGCTGGACTTCCTATAGAAAAAATCGCTTTAAAGTATAATGGCGGAGGTCACGCTCAAGCCTCTGGAGCAAAGCCAAAAAATATGAAGGAAGTTATGGAACTTATTAACGAACTTGATGAGTACGCTAAAGGGAAATAAGTTACTATAAATAAATATAGAGGAAAGGTTATCTAAAAGTAACCTTTTTTATTTTATTTAATAAATAGTGTTGCTAAAATATTGTTATGAGTTTTATCCCGCTTCATGTTTATAGCCAATATTCTTTTTTAAGAAGTGGTTTTAAGCTTGAAAACTATATTAATGAATCCACTAAACTAGACTATAAAAATATTGGTCTATGCGATTTTGAAACTTTAACTGGTGCCCCTTTATTCGTAGATCTTTGTTACGCTAAAGGGAAAAAGGCTATCGTTGGTGAAGATATCGAAATCGAAGGATTAGTGTTTTCCTTTTTTGTGATGAGTGAAATTGGTTATCGCTCTCTTGTTAATTTAGGTAATAAAAAGAAACTTAGTGGAGTTACTCTTACTGATATCAAAGATAACGCAAACGGATTAATTGTAGTCTTAGATATTATGCAGGATAAATTAATCGAAAAATCTGGAGATAGAGATTTTGGTAAATATATTTCTAGCTTTACTGATGGACTTCCTTATTTTTATTTCGGAATAAACGATGATGGAAGTAATAAAAAATATGTTGAAGACTTCCGTGAATTTGCCTCACCTCACTCCTACAAAGTAATTGCCTTCCCATTTATTAAATATGCGAAAAAAGAAGACGCGATTATTTTAAGAATGTGTGAAGCAATTAAAAATGATGAAACATTAGAAGAAAATGAACTAAAAGGTCCTAATTATTTATTAAATGTAACTGATGTTGAGCATCTATATACTGAAGAAGAAATTAATAACACTGAAGAACTTGCTTCCTATATAAATTTTGATATTTCCTCTAAAAGAGGAAAGATGATTAATTTCACTAACGATTTAGGATTATCTAGCCCAGATTATTTAAAGAAATTAGCCTATGATAACTTAATTAAACTTAATATCGCTGATACAGCTCATCAAGAACGATTAAAAATGGAACTTGATGTCATTATCTCGATGGGTTTCGCGGATTATTTTTTAATCGTTCAAGATTACGTTAATTGGGCTAGAAACCATAATATTCCAGTCGGTCCAGGAAGAGGATCTGCAGCAGGTTCACTTGTTTCCTACGTTTTAGGAATCACGATGGTTGATCCACTTGAATATGATTTACTCTTTGAAAGATTCTTAAATAAAGAAAGACAAACTATGCCAGATATCGATGTTGACTTTTCTGATATTAAAAGGGAATGGGTTGTTTCTTATTTAAGAAAGAAATACGGAAATGACCATGTTTCGAATATCTTAACTTGTCAAACTATCTTAGCTAGACAAGCCTTAAGAGATACGGGAAGAATCTTTAAATATCCACAAAGAGATATAGATTTATTAACCAAGTTAATACCAACTCATCATAGTAAAAATATTACTTTAAGAGAAACATATAAAACAGTTAAAGCGTTCCGCGATTTAGTAGATAACGATGCTTATTATTTAAAGATTGTTTCTTTAGCCTCTAAGATTGAAGGATTTATTCGACAAGCTGGTATGCACGCGGCCGGTGTTGTTTTAAATGCGGAACCACTTGATAAAGTTATCCCTGTTTCAATTGATAGCGATGGTAAATATATCGAAGAATATGAGATGAGTTATTTAGAAAAACAAGGGTTCTTAAAGATGGATATCCTTGCTTTACGTAATTTAACTATTGTTGAAGAATGTTTAGAAAAACTTAAAGCTAGAGGCGTGAATCTTAAGATGGATGATATTCCATATAAAGATGAAGCTGCTATTAAAGTTATTAAAGAAGGTAACACTACTGGTATTTTCCAACTTGAATCTAGTGGGATGAGAAATGCGATACAAATCTTAGAACCGGAGAAATTCGAAGATGTTGTGGCTTTATTAGCTTTATTTAGACCAGGCCCAATGCAAGAAATTAAAACATACGCGAATAGGAAAAAGGGAATTGAAAAGATTACTTATCCATCTAAAGATTTGATTAAGATACTCGAGCCAACTTATGGAATAATTGTTTACCAAGAACAAATTATGCAGATAGCATCCGTTTTTGCAGGATTCTCTTTATCCCAAGCCGATATCTTTAGAAGAGCGATTTCTAAAAAAGACGCTTCTAAATTATCTTCTTTAAAGAATTCCTTCATTTTAGGAGCGATGGAAAAAGGTCATTCAAGACAAGTTGCGGATGAAGTATTTGAGCTTATCGCTAAATTTGCGGACTATGGATTTAATAAATCTCACGCTTTATCATATGCGGTATTTTCCACAAGAATGGCCTATTTAAAAGCAAATTATCCTGAAGAATTCTATTCCTCTATTTTAGATAATACAGGTGGTGAATCTGATTCATTTGTCCTTGCCATTAACGAAGTTAAAAACGCTGGTATTGAAGTAACCACCCCTAACGTTAATCTTTCCACTCATGAATTTGTAATTAATGAAGGGAAACTAGTTTTCCCACTTAATAGAATTAAAGGCTTATTTACAGAACAAGCTAATAACATCATCTTAGAAAGAGAAATTAAAGGTCCATTTACCGATTATTATGATTTCGTTTTAAGAATGAAACAATATAAGCTTGGCGCGCCAATGTTAATGAAATTAATTAACGCTGGGGCTTTAGATTGTTTAGATCCTTCAAGAGCGTCTTTAAGAATTAATATGCCGAATGCCATTAATTACACAAATCTTCTTTCTGATGAAGAAGGGGTAGCAATTATTGATATGTCTAGCTTTGCTAAACCTATTTATAATCATATTGAAGATGACTATATTGAAAATCTTAATTTAGAAAATGAAGCCTTAGGTTTAATGATTAGTGGTTCCCCACTTGATATTTATAAAGATGAAATTGCCAAGATGAATGTTACTAAAATTCAAGATGCGATTAAAACTAGTAAGACAGTCACTATTGTGGGAATTATTAAAACAATTAAGACAATCAAAACTAAAAATGGTCAACCGATGGCGTTTATATCTTTATATGATGATACGATGGAAATTGAATCCACGATCTTTTCTACTTTATACGAAGAATATTCACAATTACTTAAACGTAATAGCGCAATTATAATTGAAGGATATTATCAAAAAGAACGAGGCGGATTTGTAGCGAAGACTTTGTCTTCATTTAAAAAGGAGAATAAATAATTATGGCTAAAGCATATGTTATAGATGGAAACTCTTTACTCTTTAGAGCGTTCTATGCGACTTATCGAGGAAACGATGATGAAGTTTTAAGAACTAAAGACGGGGTTCCTACTAACGCTTTATTTGCTTTTGCTAATATGATTAACCGTATCCTTTCTTCTTTGAAAGAAGGTGACACTATTTTTGTGGCCTTTGATACTGGGAAAGAAACATTCCGCCATCAAGAAAATAAAGATTATAAAGCGAACCGTAAACCTTGCCCACCACTTCTTTTAGAGCAAATGCCTATAGTAAGAGAATTCTTAAAATCTTTAAATATCTTCACTTACGAAAAAGAAGGTTTTGAAGCGGATGATATCGCTGGAACTTATTCTAAACTTGCTGGTAAAGCAGGATACGATGTAATTGTTTATACTTCTGACCGCGATTATCTTCAATTAATTGATGATAATATCACTATCCATATTCTTAAAACAGGTATGTCTAACATCATGATTATGGATGAAAAAGCAATGATTGAAGAATATGGGTTTAAACCTCTTCAAATTATTGACTATAAAGGTTTAAGAGGAGATGCGAGTGATAACTTACCTGGTATTCCTGGGGTTGGTGATAAAACTGCGGTTAAACTTATTCAAGAATATGGTTCATTTGAAAAGATTATTGAAGAAGCACCTAACTTTAAATCAAAAGTTGGTGAAAATATTGTTACTTATCAAGAACAAGGCCGCCTTTGCTATCATTTAGCGATGATCGATATTAATATGGATCTTCCATTTACAGTCGAAGACACAATTTATAGCGGTTATAACTTTAAAACAATTAATGAATTTGCGAATAGATATGAACTCAAACAATTCATGAATAGACTGCCTTCAAAACTTAAAATCTTAGATGAGACTAATAACAATGTTGAATTTAGTGAAATTGATTCAATTAATAATGTTACATTAGACACTTCTAAAGGAGTTGGTATCTATTTAGATAAAGATGAAGGCAACTATAATAGCGCGGTTATCTATGGTTTAGCCATTGTTGATGAAAAACATAATTACCACATTAATATCGATAACCTTAAAAATGATTTAGAACTTAAAAAGATTTTAGAAGACGAAAATATAAAGAAATATTGTTACGACTTTAAGGCTATCAAGGTCGCATTATCATATCTTAATATCGACTTAAACGGTTTATATTTTGATCTTCTTTTAGCAGCATATCTCCTTGATTCATCCTTAAATAATAATCTCGAGGGAGTGATGAATTATTTCGGAGTTAATTTATCAAATGTAGAGCAAAGTGAACTATCTTTATTTGATAATTCAAACGCGAAAAAGGCTGCAGAAGTCGCTTATTTTAGTTTACATATCGCTAATAAAGTATTTACTGAACTAGATAAAATTGCCTGCTTAAAATTATATAAAGAGATTGAAATACCTCTCGCTAACGTTTTAGCGAATATGGAAATTGAAGGCTTCCCACTTGATCCAGATAAACTCGAAGAAATGGGTGAAGGTTTTAAAGCTAATTTAGAAAATTCGAAACGAAGAATATTCGAACTTGCTGGTGAAGAATTTAATATTGATTCTCCAAAGCAAGTCGCTGATATTTTATTTAATAAATTAGGACTTCCTTCTAATAAAAAGATGTCTACTTCCGTTGATGTTTTAAAAGAACTTGTAACTAAGCATCCAATCATTCCAGAGATATTAACCTATAGGAAATACGCTAAATTAATGTCTACTTATGTAATTTCCTTAATTTCTCATGTTAAAGAGGACGGTAAAATACATGCAATGTTTAATCAAGCTTTAACTGCAACTGGAAGATTATCTTCTAGTGAACCTAATTTACAAAATATTTCTGTTCGTGATGAAGAAGGTAAATTAATTCGTAAAGCTTTCTATTATAAAGACGAAAATTATTGGATTCTTTCTTTAGATTATTCTCAGATTGAATTACGTATTTTAGCCTCTCTTTCCAAATGTCAAAAATTAATTGATACATTTAAAGGTGGAGAAGATATTCATAGTAGCACTGCTAGAAATGTCTTCCATGTTGAAAATCCAACTCCAGAACAAAGAAGAAAAGCTAAAGCAGTTAACTTTGGTATTATTTATGGCATTTCTGATTGGGGACTTTGTGAACAAATAGGAGTTAGTTTTAAAGAAGCTAAACAAATTATTGATAACTTCTATAATGCATATCCTGAAATTGGGCAATATTTTAAGAAAGTTGTCGATGACGCCACTAAAGAAGGCTACGCCACTACCTTATTAGGTAGAAGAAGATATTTAAATGAAATCCATGATTCTAATTTCCAAGTTAGAGAATTTGCTAGAAGAGCGGCGATGAACGCCCCAATTCAAGGTACCGCTGCAGATTTAATTAAGATAGCAATGATTAAAACCTTTAATGCTTTAAAAGAAAAAGGACTTAAGTCTAAACTAGTTTTACAAATTCATGACGAACTTTTATTTAAAGTTCCAACTGAAGAAAAAGAAATCGTTATGAATTTAGTGAAAGATATTATGGAAAACGCATTAACACTTGATGTTAAACTTGAAGTTGATGGAGGTTATGGCCGTACTTGGTACGATGCTAAATAAATATGCCAGAACTACCAGAAGTAGAAACAGTTAAAAATACTCTTAAAAACTTAACACTAGGTAAGCATATTACTTCAGTTAATATTTTAAGAGCGAAGAATATTGAAAATGATCCTCTTGAATTTAAAAAGATATTAGAAGGATCTACGATTAAAGATTTTTCTCGTGTTGGGAAATTCATCATTTTTCATTTAGACAAACCTTATGTTCTTATTTCTCATTTAAGAATGGAAGGTAAGTATTTCCTAAGAAATAAAAACGAAGAATATAATAAACACGACATTGTTATTTTTAATTTTTCTGATGATACTTATTTAGCCTATAATGACACGAGAAAATTCGGCATTTTAAAACTATGTTCCGCTGAAACATATATGGAAGAAGAACCACTAAATAAAGTTGGACCAGATCCATTTATGATGAAAGATGAAACTAGATTAGTTGAAGCATTTAAAAATAAAACAATCGCAATTAAGACTGCTTTACTTGATCAAAGCGTTATGGCGGGTTTAGGAAACATTTATGTTGATGAAGTTTTATTTGATACAAAAGTTCATCCAGAGACCCCTGCTAAACTAGTTTCTAAAGAAAAGCTGCATGAAATCTTATTAGCGTCTCGTAAAATCTTAGCTAAAGCTATTGAAGAAGGTGGCTCTACAATTAAATCATATCACCCTCAAGAAGGTGTTTCAGGTAACTTCCAAGTTAGTTTAAAAGTATACGGACATAAAGATGGAAATTGCGTTCGATGTAAACATCATTTAAGAAAGATTTTTGTTAATGGAAGGGGCACTACATTTTGTCCAAATTGTCAAAAAAATCCTATAAGAAGTCACGTAATTGGGATTACTGGTCCCATTGCGTCAGGGAAATCTTTAGTCACAAATTATTTTGTTTCTAAAGGTTATAAAGCTATTTCTGCGGACGAAGTAGTTCATAAGTTATATGAAAGAAAAGATGTCCAAGAAAGACTATCTAAAATGATTCCTTTATCAGTTGATAATAATGGAGTGGATTTTGTTAGGATTAGAGAAGCTATTTTAGAAGAACCTTCTTTGAAGAAAAGATTAGAAAAATATATCCACGCTTTAGTGGAACAAGAAATAGATCAATTTATTAGAAACAGCAAACAAAACGAAAATATCATTTTAGATGTTCCGCTTCTTTTTGAATCGCACCTCGATGATTATTGCGATGAAACACTTATTATTAATGTAAGTTATAAAACACAAAGACAAAGATTAATAGAACGCGGCGTTGATCCTGATAAATACTTGAAACTTAATTCAAACTTTAACTTAAATAAGAATAAAGAAAAGTCCACTTTTATCGTGGACAATGATGGTTCTTTAGAAGAATTATATAAATCTTTAGATTTAATTATCGATAAAACGACACGCCGTTAAGGTCAAATTCTTCTTCGCACATATTGCGGAGTAAATTGCCAATTTGTTTACCCTTAATTTTTCCTGATGCATCACCAGTGCTATATAAAGCTTGAATTTCCGAAATAGAGAATTGAGAAGAAAAGAAGGTAGGAAGTCCATTTCTTTGTCTTTCAAGTAAGATTGGAAGAGTAATTGTGTCACGAACATATTCGGATTTATATTCATTACCAAAATCATCAAGAATTAATAAAGGTACAGTCGATAATTGAACGATTGCCGAAGCAAATTCTTCTTTATTTATTCTAGATAAATCAGATAATTCTTTAATTCTACGAGGAGCGTTAATAATTGCAACCTGGCCTAAACCACCTTTAACGAAAGTGTTAGCTAACGTAACTAAGATAAATGATTTGCCAACGCCACTATTACCATAGGTAAAAATCCAGCGACGAGCTTTATTTGTAACAATATCATTAAAAGCTTTAATAATTGGAGCGCGGTTTTTAGAAATGTCTAAAGTTTGTAAAGATGATTCTTTCCATTCTTCAGGGAAATCAGCGTATAGATATTGATTATCAATTCTAATCTTTTCTAAGATTTTGTCGCATGGTTCAAAAGATGAATTAATGAAGTTGCCATCACGAGAAATAATCATTTTAAGGTGAGGAATGGTTTTATCGCATTTATCGATGCCTGGACAATTTTTACAATAATTGTAGTCGTTTTTAAAATCAGTTAGACGTGCAATATTTTCTTTAACTTCTTTAACGGATAAGTTTAATCTTTTAAGTTCACCATAAACAGGAAGATCTTTTCTTAAAGCTTGGACTAACTCATCGATATAAGATGACATATTTTCATTAATTGAAAAGTATTCATTTGGGTTAATTTTTTCCATCTTATTTTCCTCCTGTAAATTTATTTAAAGAAGCAAGAATATCTTGTAATTCATCATCACTAACTTCTTGTTTTTCTTTTTTTGATTTTGGTTTTTCTTCGCTCTCTATTGCGGGACTATTTGTCTCATCCGCTTGAGTTCCTATGGTTTTTTTGCCTTTATAGCGGTTATTAATATTATTTAAATAATTTAAAGCATCCACTGCTGTTAAGATGTTTTCTTTCTTCATTGTAGCCGCTAAGCTAGAAGCGTATTTTCTATTTAAAGAGTTATTACATTTAATTAATGTATATTCGATAACAGCGTTCATAACTCCAAATGGCAATTCATATGCTACAGAGATGGAATCAATAATATCAAGTTCAGTTTCTGTTGGATTAACATTGTTATATAGAAGTTTTAAATAGGCAGCTGGGCCAGTGCTATTCATGATTTTAACTTTCTTTGAAAGATAAGTATCACCATTAATCTCATTAGCACTTTGAGTTAATTGTTTTTTAACAGCATTATTAAATTTAGGGAAACTTAAAGATTCTTTAGTAACTTCATTTAATTTCTTTAAATCAACATGAGGTAATTCGTTTGGTTCATATGAATCGATATAGGCAAAAGCCATATTCTTTTCACTTGCACCATATAAAGCAGACAAACGAACAATTTCTTTTATATCTTTGTCAGGAATGGAAGTTTTCTTAATTTGGGAGTTTTCTTCCACTAAAGAATAGAATAAATCGTAATTGAAATCGATTTTGAGTTTTCTTGTCTTTCTTCCAACAATATCGTTAGAGAATGCTTTAGTGAAAGAAGGATCATTAAAATCTGGGTTAAACACATCTTTAAATGATGCACTGATGTTAGTGTATTCCTTGGGAATAGTAAGATTAATTTGATACTTTTTAGCGAGTCTTCTTGCTTCCTTCTCCCCTACTGATTGAATTAATAAGCCTTTGAATAAGATATCATCAAAGAAATCTTTAGGTGTTCTAGGAGCGTATAAAACAAAGATATATGATCTATTTTCACCGTTATTTTTTTCGAATGTAGAAAGTAAACCAACACCCTCTAATAAGTGTCTAGCGTTAAGAAGTGTTCCAGGTGGAACTTGCATATTAATAACTAGTTGTTCAATAGAATAAGTTTGTTCTTCATCTTCATTTCTCTTTTGTTTTAATAAATTAAGATAAAGAATCGATGCAATCGAACCAATTAAAGGTTGGTAAAGCTCGATGATAACGTCTTTATCAACATTGCTTAATAAAGATGCTAAGCGAATCTCATACTCATCTTTTACCGAAACATACTCTACCATAGTGGCTCAATATTAACACTCAAAACTACTAATTTCTAGAGTTATTTTTTGAGCAAAATATTTATAAAAATATAGTGTGGAAACTTACCCACATTTGCTTATAGAAATTAAGTGTCAGGAAGTCCGTTATTTCGATTTTATCCAAAAGTTATCCACGACTTTTCCACAGTTAAAAAATATCAATTAAAATTTTATTCAAATATTGAAAACCTGCCCCATGGTGCATATTCTCTTAAGTCTGAATCAACTATTCTCCGATTCGGAATAAAATCTTTACCAAATTTGATATAGTCAGCGCTTCCAATTACAATTAACAAAATATAACGTATTATTCTTTGTTCGCTATTTATTATAGCATATTGATATTTAGATGAGTCGTTGTACTGAACAATAAATGATGGAAGACAAAAGAGATTTTCGCTATAAAGTATCCTATTCTTTTTATCTTCAATTTTTGAAATCCTATCAACTTCATTTGCAAAATCAGAACTTTCATAATTGCATTCCAAATAAATCTCAGCTCTATCAGCTATTTCGCTATTGAAATATTTTACTTTTTGAGTAAAAAGCAAGAAATACGAAGGATATGCAATGTTTAATGGAAAAATCTTTAAACTCTTTTTGTGTAAATTGTTATTGTCAAACATTACCTTGTTATACTCTTCGTTATCAATAATCTTTGGTAATTCATTAACAGGCTTAAAATGGCTTTCATATCCTTTTAAGTTGTCAACAAAACGAAGTGAATATCTGTCAGTCAAGAACCCTATTGAAAAAGCAAGAGCATATGTAATAGCAACTGAACAAGTAATAATTAAAGGTATTTTAATATATTTTTTCATAAAATTTTAAAAATAATTCTTAGCATAACAACAATAGTCAATTTTTATCATTTTCGGTAAAAACAGGCCTGTTTTGCCTTCCCTGAACAACTGTTGGAGAAAAAAACGCGATTCTTCATATGTCTCATTATATAAATAAATAATGATAATATAAAATATTTAAGATCATGGCTAAGCACAAATACAAAATAATATATTTTTCTATTCTTTTATAAAAAGAAAATAATATAATTAATCACGAGGTCAAATTTATGGTTAAGAAAGTATGTGTTTTAACTTCTGGTGGTGATGCGCCAGGAATGAACGCTTGTGTTCGTGCGGTTGTTCGTGCGGGTTTAAAAAGCGGTCTTGAAATGTTTGTTGTTTATGAAGGATATAAAGGATTAGTCGAAGGTAATATTGTCCAAGTCGACCGTAACTTTGTTTCCGATATTATTAATAGAGGCGGAACTATTCTTCATAGTGCACGTCTTCCTGAATTTAAAGATGAAGCAGTTAGAAGAGTCGCAGTCGATAACTTAAATAGACTTGGAATTGACGGTTTAGTTGTTATCGGTGGTGACGGTTCTTATATGGGTGCTAAAAAACTTACCGAAATGGGAGTTAGAACTGTTGGTTTACCAGGCACTATTGATAACGATATTGCTTCTACAGACGAAACCATTGGATTTGATACTTGTTTAAACACTATTTGCGAATGTGTCGATAAAATTAGAGATACCACCACATCGCATCAAAGATGTACCTTTATTGAAGTTATGGGTAATAGATGTGGCGACTTAGCTTTATATAGTGGTATCGCCGAAGGGGTGGAAATGATTATTACAAATGATCACCCAATCCCAGAAGATGAAATTATATCTACCTTACTTAGATTAAGGGATGGTAAGAAAAAACATTCCCTTGTTATTGTTAGTGAAAAAGTTTTCCCAGATATCCATGCTTTTGCTAAGAAAGTAACCCAACTTACCGGTATTGAATCAAGAGCGGAGGTTCTTGGTCACTTACAAAGAGGTGGTTCTCCGTCTGCTCGTGATAGAATTCTTTCCACTGAATATGGTGTTCATGCGATTGAAGCTCTTCTTGATGGTGAATCAGGAATTTGTATTGGTATTATTAATGGTAAGTTTGTCCATTATGATATTCTTGAAGCTCTTGATCTTCCAAAGAATAAGCATATTGAACTCATGAAGATGATTGATCTAGTTAATAGATAATATGAAAAAGGTTTTAGCGTTTGATATAGGTGGAACAAATACTCGTTTAGCGTTAGTTAACGAGAATTTTGAAATTGAAAAAGAACTTAAATACCCAACGGTTAGAGGTTCAATTGAAGATTTCTTAGGAAACATTAAAAAGATTATCAAAGATTTAGATGTTGATTTAAGTGAAGTCAGTGCGATTGGCGCTGGGGTTCCAGGTGTTGTTAATCGTGAAACAGGTTTTATTTATACTTTACCTAATGTTCATATTGAAAATGTTGCGTTAGGTGAGTTCTTAATGAAGGAATTTAATTTACCTTTATATATTAGAAACGACGCAGAAGTCGCCTGTTTAGCGGAAGCAGTCTTAGGAAAAGGTAAGAACTTTGACCGTGTTTTCTTTATTACTATTTCCACAGGTTTAGGTGGAGCCTTATGTGTTGATAAATTAAACCAAGACTACATTACTGAAATTGGTCACACTCATTTTAATTATCATGGTGAATATTATGAATATGAATATTTAGCCTCTGGTGATGGTTTAGTTCATTTATGTAAACTCCATGGTTTAGAGATTAAATCCGCGAAAGAATTATTTGATTTAATTAGAGCGAAAGATGAAAAAGCTTTATATATTTATAAAGAATGGTTAACAATTCTTACTGATTTCATCACAATGGTTCAAAATTCATATGAGCCAGATATCATCACTGTGACAGGTGGTGTTATGAAAGAGAAAGCGATCTTCTTTGAAGATTTATGTGAACTTAACCCATATTCTAATTTAACTGAATGTCACTTCTCAGAAGGGGCAGGACTTATGGGTGCGGCAGTTCTTGCTTTCCAACATATTTAATTTGAATATAGTTCTAAAAAGAATTATATTATATCTAGCGTTGACGAAGACATGTTAACGGATGAGCCTATTAGAGAGAGGGTTGGTTGGTGAAAAACCCTATAGGAAGTCCCTTAAAACCACTTCTGAGCTTCTAAGGAAATAACTTAGACGTTACTCGCGTTAAGAGATATAAGAGCGTATAAAATTATACGAATTAAGGTGGTACCGCGATAACTCGTCCTTATCTAGTTAGGGACGTTTTTTATTTAAAAGGAGAAAAGTTATGGTCAAAGTAAAATTACTCGATGGCTCAATTAAAGAAGTCGAACAAGGAACACTCGCTGTTGTTATTGCTAAAGAACTTGGTATTTTGAAAAAATGCTGTGTTGCGAAACTTAATGGTAAGCTTGTGGATTTAAAGACTCCAATCAATGAAGATTCTGAATTATTATTCGTTTTCTTTGAAGATAAAGAAGCGTTTGATGTAATCAATCATTCCTGCGCTCACTTAATGGCCCAGGCGATGAAAAGATTATATCCAGGAACATGTTGTGGAGTGGGTCCTGCAATTGAAGAAGGATTTTACTATGACTTTGCTCTACCTGAAGCCATTAGTAATGAAGACTTAGAAAAAATTGAAAACGAGATGAAAAAGATCGTTAAAGAAAATATTCCAGTTAACCATTACATGCTTTCAAAGAAAGACGCTAAAGAAAAATTTAAAAATGATAAATATAAATGCGAATTAATTGACGCCGTCGAAGATGATATGGTTGGTATCTACGAACAAGGTGATTACGCTGATGTATGCCGTGGTCCGCATGTCATTTCCACTGGTGTTTTAAAATACTTTAAACTTCTTTCCGTAGCAGGTGCTTATTGGAGAGGCGATAGTAAAAACGATGTTTTGACAAGAGTCTATGGTACTTGTTGGAGCACAGAAGAAGAACTTAAAGCCTATATGGAAGTTTTAGAAGATCGAAAAGCTAGAGACCACCGTAAACTAGGTAAACAAATGGGTATCTTTATGTTTGATGAACTCGTTGGAAGAGGTCTTCCAATGTGGCTACCTAACGGTTTTATCGTTAGAAGATTACTTGCTGACTATATTATCGATAAGGAAGTTGATTTAGGTTATCAACATGTTTTAACTCCTGCTTTAGGTAACGTTGAACTTTATAAAACAAGTGGTCACTGGGCTCACTATAAAGATGATATGTTCCCAAAAATGGATGTTGATAATGAATCATATGTCCTTAGACCTATGAACTGTCCACATCATATGGTTATGTATCGTAGCACTCTCCACTCCTATAGAGAACTTCCTCTTAAGATTGCGGAAATTGCTGCCGACTTCCGTTTTGAAGCATCAGGCGCTTTAACTGGTATTGAACGTACCAGAGCGTTCTATCAAAACGATTCCCACATATTCTGTATGCCAAGTCAAATTGGAGATGTCTTTAAAGAAGTTACTAAATTAATTCTTGATGTCTATAACGATTTTGGTTTTAAAAATTATCGTTTCCGTCTTTCTTTAAGAGATCCTAACGATACTGAAAAATATTTTGGTAATGATGAACTTTGGGAAAGAAGTGAACACGAACTTAGAGAAGTCTTAAAAGAGCTTGGCGTCGAATATTATGAAGCGATTGGCGAAGCTGCTTTCTATGGTCCAAAACTCGACGTTCAAGTTAGATCCGCCATTGGTCATGATGTTACCTTATCCACGATTCAATTAGACTATCAATTACCGGAAAGATTTGAGCTTTCTTATATTGATGAAAAAGGTGAAAAAGCGAGACCAGTTGTTGTACATAGAGCAATCTTAGGTAGTATGGATCGTTTCATCGCTTTCCTCTTAGAGGAAACAAAAGGTGTTTTACCAACTTGGTTAGCCCCAACCCAAGCGATGATTATTCCAGTTAATCTTAACTTCCATCAAGAATATAGTGATAAATTATATCAAAGATTAAAAGCGGAAAAAATTAGAGTGAAAACAGATTATCGTCCAGAGAAACTTGGCTATAAGATTAGAGACGCTCAAATGCAAAAGATTCCTTATCAATTAGTTATTGGCGATAAAGAAGTTTCTGATAATTTAGTCACTTACCGTAAATATGGTGAAAAAGAACAAATCACTGTTTCTTTAGATGAATTTATCAAGATGATTAAAGAAGAAATTAATAATCGTAGTTCTAATTAAATAAATCGCAAAAAAGTTTTTGTTGACACTTATCATAGATAAATGTATTATTATCCTCGCAAAGACGTAGAAAGAAGAGCACACCTGCTTCTCACCAGACTGATCAATCGGTTGGTAAATGCTATGTAACAAAGACTCAAATTTGTTATGTTAACGGGTGCGCTTCGTACCCGTTTTCTTGTAGTAAAGGAGAGTGATTTTTATCCCAAGTTATCCAAATCAATATGGTGGAAACCAAAATAAGCTTCCACAAAACAACAACAAAGACTTAATCAATGAGAGAGTCCGTTTCCCTGAAGTTCTTCTTATTGGCGCGAATGGCGAACAATTAGGCAAGATGTCTTCTCGTGAAGCTTACCACATCGCTGTTGAACAAGAACTTGACTTACTCTGTGTCGCACCAAGTGCAAACCCACCAGTATGCAAGCTCATCAATTACAACAAATACCGCTTCGAACAACAAAAGAAAGCTAAAGAAAGTAAGAAAAAACAGAAAATCATTGAAATAAAGGAAATCCAATTAACTCCACAAATCGGACTCCATGACTTAGAAACAAAAGCTAAAGCGGCTCGTAAGTTCTTAGAAGATGGAAACCGTGTCAAAGTGGGAGTGAGATTCCGTGGTCGTCAATTGTCCCATGTTGATGTTGGTGAAGAAGTGTTAAATCGCTTCATTGATATGCTACAAGATATTTCTAAGGTCGACAAAGCCCCTGCTCTTGACGGCAAATGGTTAACAGCCGTCTTAGCATCTACTGTCAAATAGGAGGAAAAAGACATGCCAAAAATGAAAACCAAAAGAGCACTCGCTAAACGTGTTAAAGTCACTGGCAGCGGACAACTTAAAAGAAAAAGTGCTTATACTTCCCATCTTGCTCCACACAAGACCACAAAACAAAAAAGACATTTAAGAAAGGCTTCTTTAGTTTCTAAGAGTGATTACAAACGCGAGAAGATCCTTATCCAAGGATAATAGGAGGAACAAGCAATGGCTAGAGTTAAAAATAGTGTCGCTACAAGAGCGAGACGTAGAAAAATCTTAAAGAGAGCCAAAGGTTACTTCGGTAGCAAACATCTTCTCTTCAAGACCGCAAAAGAACAAGTTCTTCGTTCCTTACGTTATTCTTACATTGACCGTAAGAAACTAAAATCCGATTATCGTAAATTATGGATTAAACGTATTAACGCCCAATGCCGTTTAAACGATATCTCTTATTCTAGATTTATCGATGGCTTAAACAAAGCTGGTGTTAAGGTTAATCGTAAGATGCTTGCTGAACTCGCAATTAACGATCCGAAAGCATTTGCTGAATTAGTTGCAGTTGCAAAGAAAGCTAAATAATTAACGAATCAAAAAGATAAAACCACTCGACTTCTGAGTGGTTTTTTTCATGATTATATAAATTTTAGATTATATCTTCGTCACCTTTTTTAACAATGATAACTTCTCTATTATTTAAAGCATCTTCAATCATTGATTCATAATCAAATCTAGATTCAAATTCGATTACTTTATCTAAAGCTGGTTTTGTTTTTGGATTTTTAGGATCAAAGATTGTGCAGCAATCTTCATATGGACGAATAGAGATATCGTAGCAATCAATTTTACGAGAAAAATCAATGATATCAAGTTTATCCATCGCAACGAGTGGACGTAAAACAGGAACATTTGTAACTGCGTTTATTACATTCATAGATTCTAAGGTTTGGGAAGCAACTTGGCCTACTGATTCGCCATTTGAGATGCCCATGCAGTGATTTATCTTTGATAATCGATCAGCAAAGCGATACATCATTCTTCTCATGATAGTAATGGCGTAACTTTCATCACTTACCTCGTAAATCTTCTCTTGAATCTTAGTGAATGGAATAATGGTGAGTTTAATGCGTTCTTGGTATTTATTTAGTTTAGATAATAAATCTTTAAGTTTAGTGATAACTCCAATATTGGTGTATGGAGGAGAGGCGAAGTGAATACATTCAATGGTTAAGCCTCTTTTTAAAAGAAGATAGGCAGCGACTGGTGAATCAATTCCACCGGAAAGCATATGCATTACTTTAGCACCTGTTCCGACTGGATAACCCCCCGCTCCTTTATATGTATGAGTGGAAACATAAGCACTTTCTTCTCTAATTTCAATTGAGACTAAAATATCTGGATTATGAACATCCACTTTTAAATTTGTATTCTTAAGAATATTAGAGGCAATGATACGGTTAATTTCATCAGAGATTATTGGATAAGCTTTATTCGCTCTTTTTGCTTTAACTTTAAATGTTTTGCCATCTTCTTTTTGAATAAGTTCGAGAGTGACTTTTTTAAGGTTTTCAATATCGTCATTAGTTTTCAACACTAATGAAAGAGCGTGAATTCCGCTTATATCTTGAAGGACTTTAATTACTTCATCATGGTTTTCATTATTGAGTTTGATATAGATATGATCAAATTGAACAATATATTCTAATGAAGAAAAATCAGATAGAGCGTTTTTAATATTTTTCGCTAAAACGCGGATAAAGTCTTTTTTGTTTTTCCCTTTAGTGGATAATTCGCCAAAGCGAACCATAATGTGATCGTAATTCATTTTAAGTTCTCCATTAACGCTTTTAGTTCTTTAATAAAGATATCAATTTCTTCAAGGGTGTTTTCATTAGAAAAAGACACTCTTAAGGTATTAGAAGCATATACATCATTATTAGTTATAGCTTTAACAACATATGAAGATTTTTCATATTTAGAGTGACACGCACTGACGCTAGAAATATAGATACCAAGTTCACTAAGTCCTTCAACTATAACTGCGGCTTTTTTGTTTAATAAAGAGAAGTTAAGTATATAGGAACTCCCTTCTTTTGGACTATTTATGTGAATATTATCAAGTTTAGATAATTCTTTATATAAGTGATTATAAAGTTCTTTTACGTGCGCGTGATTATTATTTAAAGAAGATATAGATAAGTTTAAGGCTTTCGCTAATGTGAGAGCGTTATTAATTGAAGATGTTCCACTTCTAAGATTATCTTCTTGACCACCACCACTTATTAATGGAAGGAAAGATAAAGTGGATTTATAGATTAAAGCTCCACTACCTTTTAGGCCATGAATCTTATGGGAAGAAATAACAAACATATCAATATTGTTATAATCAAAGTTTTCTTTTCCAATTCCTTGGGTGGTATCTACTAATAAATTACATTTAGGATGTTTATGAACTACCTCCGCGATTTCCTTAATAGGGTTAATAGAACCAATCTCGTTATTAACCGCCATAATAGAAACTAAGATGGTGTCATCTTTTATTGCATTTTCAACTTTTTCTTTAGAAATAACGCCATTTTCATCTACTTCTAAAATTGTTAATTTAAAGCCAAAATAATCACGAAGTTGGTAAAAACACTCTAAAACAGCAGGATGTTCAATATTTGAGGTAATTAAGTGCTTACCTCTATTTTGATATTTAAAAGCGTAGCCTTTGATAGCGAGGTTTAAGGCTTCTGTAGATGAAGAAGTAAAGACAACTTTATGTTTGTTTAACTTTAAAGTTTTTAAGATTGCTTCGCGTGCTTTATTTAATAAATCACTACTTTCAAGACCAAGATGATGGGTACTTGAAGGGTTAGCGAAATACTTTTTATTTATTTCATCATTTAAAGCGACAACCTCCGGATATGGTTTAGTTGTCGCTGCATTATCTAGATAAATATCGTATTTCTTATTAATCATTCACTTTGATTTCGAATATTTTGTAAGACGTTTCCGGCAGAGATATAAGCTTGTTCAAATTCACCATTATTGAATAAGACTTCTGCTTGCGCTAAAAGTTGATTAACGTTAGAGAAATCAGCTCTACTACGATTAGCGTATATAATAGCGTTTTCGGCTAAGATCATCATATTATGGTCTTGAGCAATAGCACCATCTTTATCTAAGATAGCTTGTCCAATATCACAGAGTTCTTTAGCGTATTCGTTTACTTGATCAACATTAATAGGAGCGGTATATAAAAGACCATTAATTAAATTAATCAGTTCATAGCTTCTTGATATTTGTTCAGCGTATTTAGCTTCGATATTAGGATTATTGATAAGTCGAATAGTTTCTTCCGCTTCTTTAAGTTTGAAATAATGAACGGTAATTAATTGATAAGCGTTTTGAGAATCGTTCTTTAAAGAAACAAGATAATTAGAGAAATCATCCATTTCTTGAATAACTTCATTGCTTGCTTCTTTAAGTTCATCCATCTTTTCCACTAAAGTGGTAAATGGACGTCTTGGAACAGTGTGGATATAAGTATCTAAAACACGTTTAAGATTTCCAACACGGTTAATAGATTCTCTAATTTGTTCGATGTTTTGACGATGTTCTTCGTTAATAACATAGACTTTAGCAACTTCTGGAACGTTATTACAAAGTTTAATAAATCTTCTTTCAATAACGGTTTCAACGCGATAGATTTCATCGTTTTCACCTTCAAATTTCGTTCTAGCGGCTTTTTCATCTTCAAATAAACGGAAATATTCTTCAATACGAGAAAGCATATTATCTAGTTCAGTAGAAACGCCTGCTAAATTAAATTGTTTAATTTTAGTTGTTAAAGCAGCGACTTCTGATCTCATTTCTTTAAATGTTTGGTTATTAAGTAAATGATTGAGTGGGTATTGATCACGAATCATTATTTCATAAGCGTTTTCTAATGAAGAAATCCTTTCAGGGATAATAGAGACCACTAAAGCGCAAAGGTTTGGAAGTTCATTTAAGGCTGCTGTTACTTGTTTTAAGATGCTATCAACTTGTGGGAGAATTTCGTTAGCATCTTCATATTGAGCAGATTCGACATATTCTTCAAATTGAGAGAATAATGATTCAATGTGTTCGAAAATAACATCAAATGATTCTTTAACTAATTGAAGGTCTCCTTCTTTAGCGTAATAGTCTTGTTTAACTCTTCTAAGGTTTTCTTTTAAGGTTAAGGATGCTTGACGGCAATCTTCTTCAGGTTTGATAACACGTAGTAAGTCATTGTTTAAAGAGTTAACTTCCTTTTCATAGCTTGCAATAGTGTCACGAGCATCACTTAAGGCTTCTTTAAGCTGTTTAAATCTTTTTTCATCCACTAAATCTTTGAGGTGATTGATAGTTTGTTGAGCGTGACTATCGTGTTTATCTCTAACTTCTTTAAACTTCTTCAAGTAACGGGTGTGGATATCAACGTATAAAAGATTAGTACGAGAAACAATCTCTAAACGTTTAATACATTGAGCATCTTGCCCAATTAATAAAGAATGAAGGTATTGAAAACGTCGATCTAAATCACGGATTTCACGTTTCATCTTGTTAGGAATAAAGACGAATTTGATAAGGAAAAATAAGACAACAGCTAAAACAACAGCGGTACCACCAGCGATTACGGCGATAATCCACGGTTCGATTGTAGGAGTTCCAGGATCTATACTATAAATTCTCATATCAAAAAATTTTATCTCACAAAATCATAACATTTATATATGTTGTTTTAAATACAAAAACAAAAAATATATAAATAATCCACTATTTGAGACAAATCGTCCCAAACGGCTGAGAACCTATTATTTATATTATAAATATAAGAAAAATGTTGACACATCCATTTAACTTCTTTAATATATTCCTTGCATTTACGAAGCATGTAAATACAATTTGGCCGATGTCTAGAATCAATCGGGTCAAGGAGTAACCTATTGCTTAAAAGGTGAAACTTCTAACTAAGACATCCGAAATTGGGGTTTACACCTTTGCTTAATATGCCAAATATTAGTGAAAGGAGAAAAATCAAGTGAGATACACTGGTTCAGATTACAAACGTTCACGTCGTCTTGGATTCTCTACTCTTGAAACAGGTAAAGAACTTGCTAAAAGAGCATATGGCCCAGGTCAACACGGTAATGGTCGTAAGAAAAAACCATCCGAATATGGACGTCAACTTATAGAAAAGCAAAAACTCGAACAAATGTATGGTGTTAACGAAAGACAATTCCGTCGTTTATTCCTCTTAGCGCTTAAATCTGAAGAAGTTACTGGTTTAGCTTTCTTCCGTATTCTCGAATCCCGTTTAGACAACTTAGTCTTCCGTATGGGATTTGCTAGAAGTAGAAGAGCTGCTAGACAATTAGTCAATCACGGTCACATCACTGTCAACGGCAAAAAGGTTGATATTCCATCTTACCTTTGCAAAGTTGGCGATAAGATTGCTCTTAAAGAAGGACACGAACTCAAAGTCGTTAAAGAATCCCTCGAAAGCAGACCATCTGCATGTGGCTATGTCAAAGTTGATGCTGAAAAATTATGTGGCGAATTCATTAGAGTTCCAGAACGTAACGAATTACCACAAGATATTAATGAAGCTCAAGTTATTGAATACTACAACAGACTTCTCTAATTTATCGATATTATTACAAAAACCAGACCGATTGTGGTCTGGTTTTTTATTACTAAGTAATAATAGTTAATTATGAAGGAAGTTTTGGAAGATTAACTATTGCTTTAGAATAATTATATCCAAGTGATGAATTATGAGATGAATCAACATGTCTTTCATCAGAAGCGATGATATTATCTTTTAAATATAAACGATATTCGTGTCTATTAATGACTGTTTGTGAAGACACTACTGAATCTTCGTTATATCTAGCTTCAAGTGATAAAGAGTCAGAGTTTTCAGACATACATGTAACATTAACCGTAATTTCATCTCCATCAGCATATTCGAAGATTTCTTCCATTTTATTTAAACATATTTTTGATTCAGAAATAATTTTAGGCAGAATAGTTTCTTTATG
This sequence comes from uncultured Erysipelotrichaceae bacterium, assembly GCA_902787955.1. Lineage (GTDB taxonomy): Bacteria > Bacillota_I > Bacilli_A > RFN20 > CAG-826 > Fiminaster. The sequence continues at coordinate 79,598 of CADAIJ010000006.1, read as the reverse complement.
ATATTTTTCCCAAGCATTTCTAACATCTTCTTCGGTATTATAATGGGTTCTTACAATTTTACTACTGTCCCATTCACCGCGTATTCTGGCTGCAGAAATCAAGAAAATTCCTTTCTCAGGATCATCTTGACGGAAGTAGAATGTTTCGTTTACTGACTTACCCGCCCCACCGACAACTTCGTATTCGGAATGAAACATTTTTTCACGATGATAGATTTCTTGTCTAGTTACTTCGACAATTCCATCGACACTATAGTATTTTTTAGTGAAAAGATTAACTTCAGGAACAAATTCTGCATTATTAATATTAGCTTTGATTGATTCTTTAATTTCCTTTGCTCTTTCATATTGAATAGGAGTGCCACGACAAGATGCCACTAGAGGAAGGATTGCTAATAAAGGAATGAGAACTTTTTTATTCATAAACTATTTAACTAATTTAACGAGATAATAATTCTTTTTGCCGCGTCTGACAATAACATATTTATCATATAAAGCGGAATTTTTATCAATAACCATTACTGGATCATTAACTTTATCGCCATTTAAAGAGACACTATTACCTTTAATAAATTCTCTAGATTCGCGTTTAGAGGAAGCTGCTTTAATGTTAATGAGTAAATCTTCTAAAAGAAGACCTTCGTTTTGTTCAATTAAAGAAGAACCAAGTAATTCCATAATTTGATCTTCTTTAAGTGATTTAAAGTCTCCACTAAAGAAAGTGTTAGCCATATTGATAGCTTCTTGCATCTTTTCTTCACCATGGATTATGGTGAGTAATTCAGTAGCTAAAGCTTTTTGAGCAATACGAGCTCCTAAATTAGCGTAATGTTCTTCAATGATTTTATTAATTTCTTCAGGAGTTTTGAAAGAGAATACCTTAAGGTATCTAGCCGCGTCATCATCGCTTACATTAATGAAATATTGATATAAACGATATGGTGAACACATCTTTGGATCAAGATATAAAGCGCCTTGTTCACTCTTGCCAAACTTCTTACCGTTTTGGTCAAGTAAAAGAGGAACGGTAAAGACACCAACTTCAGTTTCAACACCTTCGGTTTTGCGAATTAATTCAAGACCACTAGTTAGGTTACCCCATTGGTCTCCACCACCGATTTGAATACGGCAGTTATGATTACGATATAAAGTTAAGAAGTCGATTGATTGAAGAATCATATATGAGAATTCAGTATAAGAAATGCCAGATTGAAGTCTTGATGCAACAATATCTTTATTAATCATGTAGTTGATTGGGAAATATTTACCATAATCGCGAAGATAAGTTAAAACGTTGAGTTTAGAAATCCAATCGTAATTATTTAAAATCATTCCTTTTTCAGGATTAGTAAGATCAATAAATCTTTCAAGTTGTTCTTTGATACGTTGGGTATTTTCCTTTAAAGCTTCATCTCCTAAAAGGTTTCTTTCTTTCGATTTTCCACTAGGATCTCCAATCATTCCGGTTGCCCCACCAACAACAGCGATAATTTTATGACCTGCTTTTTGAAGTCTCATAAGCATAGAAATCATAACGAAATTACCGACATGCATTGATGCTGCAGATGGGTCAAAACCACAGTAAATTGTTTGTGGTTTAGATAATAGTTTTTTTACTTCTTCTTCATTAGAAAGATCTTTAATTAGACCTCTCCATTCTAATTCTTCAATTATATCCATTTAAAATTTATTCCTTTGTAGAATCTCTCTTAGTGTAAGTAGATTCGAATTTGTAGCGTTTGTTATTAAGTTTTCCGGTAGCTAAATCGATTAACATATACATAGCGCGTTTACCGATTTCACCCATATCAATATTCATAGAAGTGATTGATGGACGAATGATAGAAGCATATTTAGTACCAATTAAAGACATTACTTCAACATCTTCTGGGACATTTAAACCACTATCAGTGGCTGCGTTAATAACAGCAGCAGCGATAGAATCACGATAAGCAATAAAGAATTTACCACCTTTTTCTTCTTCAAAGAATTCAAGGAAGTCTTGATATGATCTTGTATAGCTATCATCGCAATTAATAATGCGATACTCTTTCTTCATTTCATCGCACACTCTAATGAATGATCTTTCGGTTCTTTCGAGTAAACGACCACAGTTATGAACATGGAGGAAAATAGGCATTTTATCAGGTTCATGTTCTAAGTGAGAACGGATGATTTCTCTTAAAAGATGTTCGTAGCCAAATGTTATACAACCAATCTTTTCAGTTTCGATACGGTTATTAACAACGATACATGGAACAGCATAGTTAGATAATTGTGATAAATCTTCTTCTTCAAGTTCATCATCAAAAACAATAGCACCATCAACATGTGATTTAATAACTTTTTCAAGAACACTTCTAGCATCTTCTTTAGAGTGAGAAGTAACAAATAAAGATAAGTTATAGCCTTTTTCTTTAGCAATTTCAGTAATTCCGTTTAAGAAGTTAGAAATATAAACATAGTTAGCAGAAGGAATAACAATACCAATAGTTGTAGATTTAGAGGTAGCAAGAGCTTGCGCTAAACCTGAAGGTTTGTAGCCTAAACGAGCAATGGTATCTTGAACTCTTTTACGAGTGGCTTCTGTAACATTGCCTTGATTATTAATAACACGTGAAACAGTAGCAAGAGAAACGCCGCTAGCTTTAGCGACTTCATATATGGTTACGCGATCTTTCAAATAATCCATGAAAATTTTTCCTCCAGAAAACAATTTCATTTTATATGAAACCGTTTTCATAAGCAATTGTTATATTATATTTTTATTTATTAATAAATTGGGTAAGGAACTTTTGCTAAACGAGTTGAAGGCATATTATGACGGCCTTCTTTAGCTTCGCCTCTACCGTCTAATTCAACAAGGTCTCCAGTAAATCCTACTGTCATATTGTTTACTAATGAGGTTCCGACACCATAAGTATCAACAGGAACTCCTAGTTTAACCCATTCTCTAATTTTATCGGCGGTAAAACCACTAGAAACGATAATCTTAACATTTGGGAAACCAGCTTTATCAAGTTCTTCTCTTAAAGCAAAGATAAGTTCTTTACAGACACCATGAGGATCAAATCCAGATGTATCTTTATCATCAAAATAGTGATCGATTAAGGCCTTAGATGTATCAACACGGACTGCTCTTAAAACTGGTCCAAGGTGTTTAGCAAGCATAATAGAATCATGAACAACATTATTGTTATAGTCGATTAATGCTGTAACTTGTTCATTTGGATAGGTTTTATGGTATAAATCCGCTGCTCTACAAATATCTCCACCAGAGATTTGAATTAAAGCGTGTGGCATTGTGCCCATACCTTTTCCACCCCACCAATAACCTTGAGCGTCAGTGGAAACTTTTCTAATACCTGCTACATAAGTAGCATAGCCATCACCAATTTGAGTGTGATATTCATCTTGACGGTCTGCCATAGAGAAGACATCTGCACCATTTAAAGCTTTAACAACTTCATATACATTAGTGGCAACGCTACTTCTTCTCGCTAAAATACCATCAATCATTGATTCAAGAAAACCGAAGTCTTCATATTTACCAGTTACTTTTAAAACTGGTTCATTAGCTTGAATAATATCCCCATCATTTAAAGCATAGATTTCTAAGTTTTCTGGATGATGAGCAAATTTATGAATTAAAGCAATTACTTCATCAAGGCCACAAACCATTGAATCATCTCTTCTTTGAAAGAACTGCATTGTAACGATATGACCTGGATTATTCTCTTTAACAATTTTATTTGATTTTAAGAAATAGTTAGCGGCGAAAAAGCCTTCTCCTAAACGTGGATCAAATTTAAATGTTTTATTAGTTAGACGAGAAATCTTTCCTTCTTCTTTAAGTTTAATCTCTAATTCTTCCATACCTTTTAACTCCTTTGAGCGATAATTTTATGTATTACTTTCCCTTCCGCTCTAAATTTAGTTTCATATTCAGTCATTGCGTCATTAGTTTCATCAAAAACATAATCATCAATGAATGAGATATTAACAAACTTTGAATTTTTAAATTCTTCCATTGAGAATTCATATAAGCCTGTATTATCAGTTTTAAAAATAACTTTTCCGTTTTCTTTTAATAAACGATGATATTGGTCTAAGAATTTATGGAAAGTTAATCTTCTTTTCGCGTGTTTTTTCTTCGGCCAAGGATCACTGAAATTTAAGTAAATTACATCAAAAAACCCATCAGGAATGGCTTCAAATAGAAATTCGACATCAACTGGATAAAGTAAAATATTATCCATTTTGTTATCCACTATTTTCTTAGCTAATACACCTGCAACTGAGCGAATAACTTCTACTGAAACATAATGTGTATCAGGGTTTCTTTTTGCTAAAGTAAGAATAAAGTCACCTTTACCACTTCCAATTTCAAGGGCGATTTTAGGTGCTTTAAAAAAGTCATCATTAGGATCAAATTTTTCTTTAGCAACATCAGGATGATCAACTAAATATTGAACAGCCCATGGTTTGTATTTTACTCTCATTATTCAATATGTCCTAAATCATATATAGCACGTGCATAAATAACAGCGGCTAATTCGAAATCTTCTTTTGGCATTAATTCGTTTGGTTCATGCATTGTAGACACTCTTCCCGGGAATAAAGCACCAAAAGCAATTGTATTCTTTGAATGTTTAGCGTAAGTACCGCCACCAGTGGTAAGAGGAGCGCTCATATCATGAGTTTCTTTACGATAAGCATTCAATAATGTTTGAACAAGTTTGCATTCTGGATCATAAAGTAATTCAGGTGAAGGTTCACTTACTGTGGATGTAGTGCCAAACTCTTTATTAAAGTTTTCATTATATAATAATGGATCAATACCTTCAGGGTGTCTGAAGTTAATTGTGAATTTTAATAATCCATTTTCATAATCAATGATACCTAAACAGTAAGTTGTTCCACCAAGTAACTTAGTAGAAGCAAATCCATTAAATAGTTTTCCAGATGGATCTTCTAGTTTTTCAGCAATCATTTTAAATTCTTCAACATTAAAGAATTCACCTAAATGTTTTAGTGCAATTAAAGCAGCATTAACACCTGCTTCAGGAGTTGAACCATGAGCAGATTTACCTAAAAAAGTAACAACATCTCCAGCGGATTCACAATTTACCTTATTAATAATGAGATATTCTTTAAACTCGTTAATGGATTCATTTAAAACGACTTCTACTCTATCGCAGACAGCATTTGTAGCGACGCCACCTTTTATAGACTTAATTTGAGGAACGTTCACCTTGAGTTCTGGATAGAAGTTAATGATACCTTTTTCGCCATAGATTAATGGGAAATCTGAATCTGGGGTAAAGCCATAATCTGGATATGGCTTATGAAGTTTTTCAAAATAGTGTTCAAGACAAGAAGAACCTCTTTCTTCATCACCACCGACAACAAATTTAACTTTATAGCCATCTAACATTCCGTTATCTTTTAGTGCTTTTAAAGCATAAAATGCAGCGATAACAGGTCCTTTATCATCGCTAGTTCCACGGCCATAATAATTGCCATCTTTTAAAATACAATCAAAAGGAGGATTAGACCAGTTTCCTGAAATAGGCACTACATCAGCATGACCATAGATTCCAATTAAGCGATCTCCATCACCAATTGTAAGTTCGGTACAGTATCCATCGCAGTAATCAACTTTAAATCCATATTGTTCACCAAGTGAGCCAATGAATTTTAAAGCTTCGTCAACGCCTTTACCGAATGGCATTTCTTTAGTAATAGTTGTTTCATCATAAACTGAATTAATAGAAACAAATTTTCTTAACGCAATATCCATTTGTGTTAAGTAAGGCTTTAATAGATTTTTGTAGTTCATATTATCTAATTCCTTTCTTAAGTAAATATAATCCTTTAAGAGTCAAATCTTTATCAAAGATAAAGGATTCAAATTCTTTATGTATCAAATTAGAGTATCCACCTGTAAGTACATGACTAACAGGCATATTAAATTGTTTATCTAAAATATTGTTAATTCCAAGTACACTAGATACGGTTCCAAAATATACTCCTGACACCATCGAATCGACAGTATTCTTCCCATAAGGATGATCAAATTCTTTAATGGTATCTAAGTTAGGGAGTAAAGCAGTATTTTGTCCCATAGCTTTTAAACTGCCCTTAACGCCAGGATAGAATGATGTTCCAATAAATGATTTATTTTCATCAATAACAATATATTTTGTAATAGTACCTAAATCGGTAACAACAATAGGAGATTTATAAAGATTAGTAGCGGCAACAATATCAGCTAAAATATCAGCACCTACTTCAAGAGGATTATCAATATCCATCTTTACTTCTTTATTTATTTCATTATTTAAAATAGCGATATCAAAACCAAAAATAGATTTAATTTCTTTTGCAATAACTGATGTCACAGAAGGAACAACAGAACCAATTAATCCATCAGAAACCCCTTCTTTTGGACAATTAGTCTCATTGATCGCGTTTCTTATAGCTATTTTTAATTCTTCTTCAGCTAAGTGAGTATCAAGGTCAAAACGACAAATTACTTCATCATTTTGAAAAAACCCAAAAGATATTTGGGTATTTCCGATATCAATAGCTAAGAAATAGTTTTTCATAATTAATTAGCAACAATGTTTACAATCTTGCCTTTAACTATAATTACTTTTCGAACAGTTTTTCCTTCAATATGTTTTTGAACAGCATCTAAGCCTAAGGCAATTTTTTCTAATTCCTTATCTTCAATATCTTTATTCACTTTAATAGTAGAGCGAACTTTACCATTAACTGAGATAGCAATATTAACTTCGCTAACATTTAGTTTAGATTCATCATATTCTGGCCATTTTTCATAGTCGACAAGTTCTTTACCAGTTAATTGATAGAATAATTCTTCACCGACAAATGGACAGACACATGAGAACATTTTAACAAAGTTAACTAAGTATGGTTTGTATAATTGTTCAGCTTTATATAAAGCATTAATAAAGATCATCATTTGAGAAATAGCAGTGTTAATTTGAAGTGACTCAAAGTCATTTGTAACTTTCTTAACAGTGCTATGATAGACAAAGTCTAATTCATGATTATTCACATCAGTTTGTTTCTTTACAAATTCATCATCAGTGAATAAACGATAGACTCTATCGATGAAACGACGCGCCCCGGCAAGAGCATTAGTGTTCCATGGGAATGATTCTTCAAGTGGACCAGCAAACATTTCGAATAAACGAAGTGCGTCTGCACCATATTCTTCAACAATGTCATCAGGATTAACGACATTGCCACGAGATTTTGACATCTTTTCACCGTTTTCACCCAAAATCATTCCTTGATGGAATAATTTCTTAAATGGTTCAGGGGTGAAAACGTAGCCTTTATCATATAAGAACTTAAACCAGAAACGAGAATATAAAAGGTGAAGAACAGCGTGTTCACTACCACCGATATAAAGGTCTACTGGTAACCAGTGTTTAATTAAAGCTGGATCAGCAAAAGCATTATTGTTATGTGGGTCAATGTAACGGATAAAATACCAACATGAACCAGCCCATTGTGGCATAGTATTTGTTTCTCTTAATCCGTGTTTTCCATCTTTAACAACATTTCTCCATTCAGTGGCTTTAGATAACGGAGATGTTCCATCACCACTTGGAGCGTATTTTTCCATTTCTGGAAGAGTTAATGGAAGATCTTTTAAGTCTAAAACATAGGAAGTACCATCATCATTTTCAACATATGGAATTGGTTCACCCCAATATCTTTGACGAGAGAAAATCCAGTCTCTTAATTTATAATTAACTTTTACTTTGCCTGCACCTAATTCTTCAAGTTTATTAATAATAGCTTCTTTAGCTTCTTTGATATTTAGTCCATTAGCAAAAGAAGAATTCATATGAGGTGCATCTTCTTCCATAGCGTGTTCAGAGATATCACCTTCAAGGACTTGAATCATTTCTAAGCCATGCTTTTTAGCGAATTCATAGTCTCTTTGGTCGTGAGCAGGAACTGCCATAACAGCACCTTCACCATAACCAAATAAAACATAATCTGCGGCATAGATTGGAACTTCTTTGCCATTAATTGGGTTAATTGCGTATCTTCCAATAAAGACACCTGTTTTATCTTTGTTAAGTTCAGTTCTTTCCATATCGGATTTGGACTTAATAGAATCAACATACTGTTCCACCGCTTCTTTTTGTTCAGGAGTAACAAGTTCTTTAACAAGAGGATGTTCTGGAGCTAAGCAACAATATGTACAACCAAATAAGGTATCAGCACGAGTAGTAAATACTTTGAATGAACGGTCAGTATCTTTAATCTTAAAGGAGATTTCCGCTCCTAAAGATTTACCAATCCAGTTCTTTTGCATGGTCATTGTGGATTTAGGCCAATCTAAACCTTCAAGACCATCAAGTAATTTATCAGCGTATTTAGTAATTGAAAGAACCCATTGTCTCATTGGGAGTTTAATTACTGGGAAACCCCCTACTTCTGATTTACCATCAATAACTTCTTCGTTAGCTAAAATTGTTCCTAGTTGTGGACAATAGTTAACAGGGATAGAAGATACATATGCTAAATCATTTTTATATAATTCAGTAAAAATCCATTGGGTCCATTTATAGTATTCAGGATCACAGGTTGCGATTTCTTTAGACCAGTCATAAGAAAACCCAAGTTTCTTAATTTGTTCACGGAAATGATCGATATTACGATAAGTGAAAATTGATGGGTGTTGGTTATTCTTAATTGCGAATTGTTCTGCTGGTAAACCGAAAGCATCCCAACCAATTGGATGAAGGACATTAAATCCTTGCATTCTTTTCATTCTAGCAACAACGTCACTAGCGGTATAACCTTCAGGATGGCCTACATGTAAACCTTGTCCAGAAGGATAAGGAAACATATCTAAAACGTAGTATTTTGGCTTACTAAAATCATGGGTGTCGCAATAAAAAGGCTTGAGTTCCTCATATTTTTTCGCCCATTTTGTTTCGATTACTTTATGTTCATAATTACTCATAATTTTAATAAAGCTTTCTCGTATAATTTGATATATTCTTGTGCACTCTTAGCCCATGAAGAATCACGGTTCATAGCGTTTTTAATAAGCTTGTTCATTGTGGTTTTATCATGATATAAGCTAAGTGCTTTTTCTAATGAAGCGTGAAGTTCATCAGCGTTAAAGTTTGTGAATAAGAAACCAGTTGCGCTACTCGCGTTACTTCCATCAAAGGAAATGATTGTATCTTTTAAACCACCTGTTTCTCTAGCAACTGGAAGAGTACCATATCTTTCGGAGATAAGTTGACCAATACCACATGGTTCAAATTGAGATGGCATTAAGAAGAAATCAGACCCTGCAAAAATCTTGTGAGCAAGGTTAGTGTTATAACCAAAATAGACACCGATACGATCTGGATATTGGTCACGAAGAGCTTGAAGTTTGTTTTGAATATCTTTTTCGCCACTACCAACGATAACAAGACTTGCTCCTTCATTCATAAGATATGGAATGTTAGCGAGTAATAAATCGAGACCTTTTTGTTCACTTAATCTAGTAACTAAGCCAAAGACTGGTCCTTTAGTTTCTTTAATTGGGAATGATTTTAATAAGTCAGCTTTACAAGCTTCTTTTGCTTTAGCAAAGGTGGTATGAGAATATGTTTTAGCGATGATTTCATCTTTTTCAGGATTATATTCATCATAATCAATACCGTTAACGATACCGACAAAGTCGTCTCTTCTTAATTCAAGAACATAATTGAATTTGAATGAAGAAAGAGGATCAAGTAATTCGTTACGGTGATTTGGACTAACTGTAGAGATAACATCAGAATAAACGATACCTGCTTTTAAAGTGGAAACAAGGCCGTCGAATCTGACTTTGCCCATATCGTATAAGGAATCAGATAATCCAAAATAGTTATTTAGGAAATACTTATCCATGAAGCCTTTAAAGGCTGGGTTATGAATAGTAAGAGCACTCTTAACACCTTTAAAGAATGGATCACGGTTATATTTTTCTTTAAGTAAGCAAGGAATAATAGAAGTTTGCCAATCGTGAACATGGATAATGTCCGCGTGGAAATTGATTAAACGTAATGATTCTAACGCAGCGATTGAGAAGAAAGCGTATCTTTCATTATCATCATTAAACCCATAGATTTCATCTCTCATAAAATATTGTTCATTATCAATGAGATAGAAAGTTATGCCATTATAAACAAGTTTAAAAACGCCAGTGTATTGGTTTCTCCATGACATAAAGACATTAAAAGAACCAACGAATTCAGGTTTAATACTTTCTTTATAATTTTTTAAATATTTGTAGAAGGGAACGACAACAATTGTTTCGTGCCCTAAAGAATTTAATGAGCGAGATAAAGAATAAACTACTTCTGCTAACCCACCCGTATGATAGAGAGGATTGGCCTCGCTAGCGATCATTGCAATTTTCATTTAACTATTTTTCCTTGTCTAACGTATGTAGGACGTGATTTTGGAGCTTTAATAGTGGCTCCAGTGCTGATAAATGCCCACTTATCGATAACAGCGTTCTCAATAATAGCACATTCAGAAACTTTTGTCCCTGTTAAAATTATAGAATTTTTAACAACGGCTCCTTTTTCGATCACTACATTACGTGAAACAATGGAATTTTCAACAGTACCATCGATTACTGCTCCATTAGCGACATATGTATTTTTGACACATGCATTTTCACCATATTTGGCTGGTGGGGTATTATGTGTATTTGTGTATGCTGTCCAACCAGTATCAAATAGTTGTTTAGCATTTTCGTAATTTAATAATTCAAAGGAAATATCGCAGAACGCTTTAAAGGAATCAAAGCAGCGGACATAACCTTCATAATAATAACTTTGAACATTTAATGAGAAATCTTCCACCCCTTTAATTAAAGCTTGTCTTAATGATGTAGCACGGTTATTACCACGAGCGTTAAGAATCTTCTTCATAACCTCTCTAGAGATTACATATGTATCTAACGATACATTGATACGAGCAACATCACCGTTATTCTTTCTTAAAGAGATGACTTTACCCTTTTCATCTAGTTCAGGAATAAGGTGTTTTTTAAAAGTTGATTTACCGTTAGTGATTTTAGTATAAACTAAGGTAACATCTGCGCCTGAAGCGATATGAGATTTAACGACTTTGCGAAGATTAATTTGAGAGATAATATGAGCTGGTTGAACGACAATATATTGAGCGTCACTTTCATAGAAAATCCAGTCATTTGTCTTAATATTATTGATATCGTTATTTAGACTCTTATCTCTAATTCCGTTAGCGTTAATAAGTAAATATTGTTTACCAATTTTAGTGTTAGAAACCCACGCTTTCATGGTGTGAACGTGTTTAGTAACTGAACGGAAATTATTTTTAACTAAAATAGAGAAATCATCGATTCCGGAGTTAGTAAAATTACTTAAAGCGAAATCCATGATCGCGTAACGACCTAAAAATGAAGTTGAAGCAAGGGTACGATTTTCAGTTAATGGTCCAAGTTCTGGAGAATCGTATAAATTTAATAAACCAATAATATTTTTCATTATTCCATTCTCCTTCCACTGACAAGTTCAATCTTGCCATTTTCTGGTGTAACTTTTACGCCCTCTCCAATAAAGGCATCATTATTAACGATTGCGTCTTTAACCAGAGCACCAGTAGAAATATGGGCTCCTGGAAGAAGTACTGAATTAATTACTGTAGCGCCTTCTTCGATATATACTTCATTCGAAATAATAGAATGTTCAACGCTACCTAAAATAACGGCACCTTGGTTAACAATTGAATTTTTAATCGAAGCGTTACTACCGATATATTGAGGAGCGGAGTTAGTGTCTTCACTATATAGACTATTATTAATTACTTTAGATAAGTCACTTCCCGCTGGGGAATCGATTAAATCCATATTGGCTTCATGTAAGGATGCGATTGTACCAACATCTTTCCAATAGCCTTTATATTCATAGGAGAATAATCTCTTCTTATCGGCAAGCATCTTTGGAAGAATATCTTTACCAAAATCGTGAGAAGATTTTTCGTTTTTAGCATCATCAATTAAGAGCTTTCTAAGGACTTTATAAGTGAAGATATAAATACCCATAGAAGCGAAATTGGAGCGAGGTTTTGCGGGTTTTTCTTGGAATTCAACAATTCGATCGTTGTCATCTTTAATGATAATTCCAAAGCGAGAAGCTTCTTCAAGTGGAACACCAATTGAGCAGATAGTGACATCAGCATTTTTCTCGATGTGTTTGTTAAGCATATCGCGGTAAGACATACCGTAAATATGGTCACCAGAAAGGATTAAAACATACTCTGGATCTTGGCTATCTAAGAAATCTAAGTTTTCATAAATAGCATCAGCAGTACCTTTATACCACGCCATACCTTGTTCGGTTTGTCTTGGTGAAAGAGTTTGGGTTAAGGCACGAACACCATTAAGGCCCCATTTTTCACCACTACCAATGTATTGGTCTAACACAATAGATTCATATTGCATTAAAACACCAACGGTTGTAATTCCGGAATTTGCACAATTAGATAATGGAAAGTCAATAATGCGGTATCTCCCCCCAAAACTTACTGCAGGTTTCGCCACTTTCTTGGTTAAAGCTTCAAGGCGTGTGCCTTTACCACCAGCAAGAATCATGGCAACTATTTCTTTCGACATAATTAGCCTCGCTTTCTTATTTGATACATTTTATCGTCTTTTATAGTTTAACATTTAAAAATGTTATAATCAAATCAAGAAATATAAGAAAGTAATTCTAGACTAAAAGAGTCGATATATTTGGTTCTTTTTAAAGAAAATAAGTTATAATCTTTTCGTTATGGCAAATAAAAAACTAAACCATTTAACTCCAAGACCGATTCGTATAATTATTGTTTTTATCATCGCTTTTTTAATATTTGAAGCAATCTTTTATTTCACAATGCAAGATTTCAATAAAGGTTTCTTTCCTTTTGATATGTCGTTTTATATTTACACACCTGCAATCTTAGTTGTTTCAGTAGTGTTCTGCGTTTTATCAATTACCCAAACATATTATGAGATTGAAAAAGATAAAATCGTTCATCATAAAATGGGGAAAGTAACTGAAATTAAATACAAAGATATACTTTATGTTGATGAAGAATGGTCTAAAAAACACAAAATGGTATTAATGTATTTAAATGATGGGAGAGATCATTATCTCGCTTTTGATAAAGATGAGATTATTTATAATACAGTTTTAGAAAAAGCTAATTTAATGACTTGGGAAGAATATAAAATAAGATTCCCAAATGCGAAGAAATAATTCTTTGTTTACAAAACAAATAGAGTTGTGATATATTGTTATTCGCTTTTTAAGAAAGAGGTGTTAATTATGTCAAGAGTATGTCAAGTTAGTGGTGTTGGTCCAAAAAGTGGTAATAACCGTTCCCACTCCTTCAGAGCAACACGTCGCGTTTGGAACGCTAATTTACAAAAATATAAAGTAACAATCGATGGTAAGGAAGTCACAGTTAGAATGACTGCCCGTGCCCATAGAGCATTACTTAAAAACGCTAAATAGTTTTTGTAATTTTATTTAGAATAAATAAGGTACCGAAGAAATCACGGTACCTTTTTTACATCGTCATTATCGATAAGATAAATATTAATAATGATAAGAAGTGAATTAAGTTAAATAACCATTCCGAGAAAGCTAGTGGGAAATATTTAGGGCGAACAAATGAATTATCATTTTCACTAATACGAACAAGTTTTGCCCAATCTTTAAGTTTAGGATTAAACATTATTATTAAAGAAGTAACAGCCACTAAAGCGGCAAGCACCGCAAAGACAATTGACATAATTGATCCACCACTCGCTTTGGTTGTTTGTCCCATTTGATAATAAAGATAAGAGTTAACTCCTACTAAAGCAGATAAGAGGAAATTACCTGCCATAAATATAGTGGAAATTAAGATATGTTGTTTGACATAATAGACGGATATTTCAGCGTTAATAATTCCCAATAAACCCACAAGACCTGCCACGGATGAGACAATTATAGAAAAAACTTCGACCCCACCAAATGATTTAATATTTGGTAAGATAATAAAGATTCCACCGAAGCTTATACCCGCGTATATATAATTAATTACCTTATTAAAATATATAGGTCCTTCTTTTGCTTTAAATATTTCAGATGGAAATTTATTAGTAAAAACATTATCTAAATTATTAGCCTTGGCAACAAAACGAGTAAGAAAGAATCTTGCCACAAAAAGTAAGACTGTAAATACAAGTAATAAAATAACAATTAAATCAATCATCTTAACTTAGCGATTCTTTCTTTGATGTCTTCGTGTCCAAATAAATATGAACCTGCCACCAAAATATCAACACCTGCTTTAATGCATTCTTGTCCAGTGACATCATTAATTCCACCATCAACTTCAATTAAACAGTTTAAATGATTTTCATCGATGTACTTTCTTAAGAAAGAAATTTTTTCTAATGCATTAGGCATGAATTTTTGTCCACCAAAACCAGGTTCAACAGACATTACAAGAACTAATTCAATTTTATCTAGATATTTAATAACAGCTTCAGGAGAGGTTTTAGGCTTAATTGAAATACCAACTTTAACACCTTTAGAATGAATAAAATCTATTAAAGAAAGAACTTCTTCTTCATCTTTAGTGGCTTCAATATGGAAAGTAACAAGATCTGCGCCATTTTCGATAAATTCTTTAGCATAATCCATAGGATTAATAACCATAATATGAACATCGTTAACCATTTTATGGATATTATAATTAGCGTGTAATTGTTTACTATTTAAGGCAATATTTGGAACAAAAATATTATCCATAATATCCCAATGAATATATTCACTGCCTAAAGATTCCACTAACTTGATCTCATCATTAAGATGATCTTTATTAGCGGCTAATAAGCTTGGAGCAACATATACTTTACGATTCATTATTTTTTAAACCTCTCTTTATGATAAGGCAATTCAGACAATAATTTAAGATATGTTTCATATGCTTCTTTAGAAAGATGTCCGTTTTCAATGTTCTTTTTTACCGCACATTCTTTCTCATTTTGATGTAAGCAATCGCTGAAATAACAATCTAAATATAATTCTTCATATCCAGGGAAATAATGGGCTAAATCTTCTTTGAAGATATCAAGCTCTAAAGAAGAAAACCCGGGAGTGTCTCCAATAAAGCCATTATTATATGGGAGAAGAATAACTTCTTTGGTTTTATGTTTTCCTCTTCCAAGCGCCATTGAGTATTCCCCAACTTTACGGTTAAAAGCAGGATCAATTTCATTAATTAAAGAAGACTTACCAACACCGGTTTGTCCCATAATAATTGTAGTCTTATTATCGAGGGTATTTTTTAGTCTAGCAATCTCACTATTTTCATCATAAGAAAGTAAAAAGAGGTCAGTTCCTATCTTTTTTAGGTCTTCTTTAAGAATATTTATCTTAGTGAAATCTTTTACTTTATCAACCTTAGTTAGTGCGACTAATGAAGGGATTTTATTCATGTTCGCGTAAGTTAAAAATTTATAGATTAACTCAAGTGAAAGTTCTGGTTCTACAACCGACATTACAATTAATAATTGATCAATATTAGATGACTTAGGTCTAATTAATTCGTTCTTTCTTTCATAAACATCAACGATAACTAGTCGATCATCAATTTCAACATCATCGCCGATAGTAAGATGTTTATTTTTAAATCTAAGATTTCCTTTTGGAAAAACATTATAGGTAACACCATCAGAATAGATAGTGTAAACTCCTCCAACTGTAGATAAGATTTTGCCTCTCATTATTTAAAACCAAAAATCCTTCTAAGTAAGCCTTTCTTTTCCACGAAATTATTATGATTATTCATCGCTGAAACAATAGCGTTTTTCATTTCTTCACAAGATGCGTATCTTTCCTTTGGATTACGTTTACAAGCTTTTAAAATAATTTTATCGATTTCTTTTGGAACGGTTGGTGAATATTTAGTGGCACTTGGGAAAGGTTTTTTAACGTGCGCAATAGCAATATCCACTGCTCGACCTTCTTCAAATGGTAAGCGACCGGTAATTAATTCAAAGAATGTAACACCAATCGAATAAATATCTGTTTGAATAGAGCATTGTTTTCCTTCACAAATTTCCGGAGCAAGATAGAAAACACTACCCATAATTCCTTTTTCCGTTTTAGTTTCATCAATATTTGCATCCACAGCGATACCAAAGTCAGCAATCTTTACTGTACCATCTGCTAGATAGAAGATATTTTGTGGTTTAATATCGCGGTGAATAATATTGTGAGCGTGAATATAAGAAACAGCGTCGAGTAATTGAACCATAATTTGACAAGATTCAAAAACAGTTAACTGAGTTAAAAAGGCAAGTTTTTCTGCTAAAGTTTGGCCTTTAATATATTCGTAAGCCATGTATGGACGATCATCATAATAACCATGATTATAAACTTTAATGATATTAGGATGGTTCATTTGAGCGCAGGCTGTAGCTTCGTGTTCAAAACGTTCCACATTTTCATGATTATCAAGAAGTTCTTCTCTCATGATTTTAATAGCAACTACACGTTTACTAACAAAATCATTCGCTTCGAAAACTTCCGCCATACCACCAGTACCAAGTCGGGCGGTAATACGATAACGATTATCAATACGATCACCGATTTTAACCATTATTCAATCGCCTCCCAATATGCAATACCAATGTTATCAGAGCCACCATTTGCGTTAGCAATTCCAATTAAAGTATCAATCTTTTGTTCTACTGAATCATTACTACGTAATGCACGATGAATTTCTGCTTCAGAAGCATTGTTATAAAGTCCATCACTACAAAGTAAAATTGGACTTTTAATATTAGTAACTACTGATATATCACAGGAAACAGATGGGAAGCTACCTAAAGCATTCATTAAAATATGACGTTTTTCAGATACTTCAGTTTCTTCTTTAGTCATCTTTCCTGTTCTATAAAGATATTCAACATAAGTTTGATCTTGGGTAAGTTGTTTTAAACCAGCGTAACGAACAGCGTATGCTCTACTATCACCAACATTGGCGATGAAAATACTATCTTTATATAAAAGGGCCATAACTAAGGTTGTACCCATATCTTTATATTCTTCGCCGGTTTGAGCTTCATTATAAATAATGCTATTAGCTTTACGGACAGTACGAGTGATCCAATTACGAACAGAAAGTGGTGTTAAAAATTTAGTAACTTTTCTAAATTCTTCACAAACGGTATCAATGGCAAGTTTAGATGCATAATCACCTTTATTATGTCCACCCATACCATCGCAAACGACCATTAAGACATAGCCAGCAGAGCATGTTAAAACTGCTGCATGATCTTCGTTAGTTACCCTAACTCGACCTGGGTCAGTCTTATAAGCGAATACGCCTCTAATTTTTTCGTCTTTCTTCTTCATAATGTTCTTTTGCTCTTAATTGTCCACAGGCAGCATCAATATCGTTACCAAATTCTTTTCTAACTGTCGTGTTAACTCCGTGTTTCATTAAATAAGACATGAAATCATGAACAGCTTTATCTGGACTTCTTTCAAATGAATTTTCATCCACTGGGTTATAAGGAATTAGGTTAACGTACGCCAAAGTTCCTTTAATTAGTTTAACTAATTCTTTCGCGTGTTCAATCGAATCATTAACATTTTTTAACATAATGTACTCAAATGTCACTCTTCGACCCGCTTCACGCTCATAAAAGCGTACTGCTTCCATTAATTTATCAAGTGGATAGCCTTTTGAAATAGGCATAATTTTATTTCTAATTTCATCGTTAGGGGCATGTAAGGAGATAGCTAAGTTAGTTTGAAGACCTTCTTTAGCGTATCTTAAGATTCCTGGAACGATACCACAAGTTGAGATAGTTATGTGTCTTGCTCCAATCGCAAAGCCTTTTGGGTGATTTGCGATTCGAACAAAATCTAAAACATTATCATAATTATCAAATGGTTCACCAGTTCCCATAACAACTATATGAGTTACTCGTTCATTTCTTTCTTCAAGTAACTTATTCATAACAAGGATTTGACCGACCATTTCATGGACTTCGAGGTTTCTCTTCTTTTTAAGAAGACCAGAGGCACAAAACGCACAAGCCATATTGCAGCCTACTTGAGATGAAACACATATTGCGTTCCCATAGTTATAAGGCATTAAGGCTGTTTCAACTTTAGAACCATCTTCAAGTTCAAGAAGGAGTTTAATTGTCCCATCATTACTAACTTGTTTTTTAAAGATTTTAGGTTGAACTAAACAAAAATCACGTTTAAGTTCTTCACGGAAAGTTTTGGAAACATCACTCATCTCATCAAAATCAGTGACTTTCTTTTCGTAAATCCAAGAGAATAATTGAGTAGCACGAAACTTCTTTTGACCGCGGCTAATCAAAAGTTCCTCAAGTTTTTTTATTTCTTGTCCGTAAAGATTAATCATTATTATGATCGACTTTCTTTAAGATAGCGTAATAGAAAGTGGAGTCTTCTTTTTCGAATGGATAATATTGACGATGTTCAACAAGTTCAAAGTCTTTATTCTTACTTAAGAAATCTTGAATGACATCAACACTTTCTTTCTTGTTCATTGTGTCCACCATATAAAGGAGGAGGCCATCAGTTACTAAGAATTTAGAGAACTCTTGTAATGATTCTTTTTGAACTCTAATAAGTTCATCTAAATTAGATTGTTTAAAATGTAGTAAGTAATCTGGGTATAATCTAATGAGATCAAAGGATGATGATTTTGGCATTAAAACGATTAAATCTTGAGGAGAAGTAATCGCTGCTTTCATCATGGTGAAATCTGTTGCTTCAAATAAATTAACATTAGTGCATTTTTCCAAACGAATGTGGCGGAGAATATCTGCTCTTTCATCGATAGAAGGAACTGCAACAGAAAGACCAACTTTCTTATTAGCTCTTAAATATAGTTCTCTAAAAGCAGCGTTATCGGCGCCTGAGAATAAAGTTACATATTCTAAATCAGGAGTGAAAACTTTATCCACAGCTTGTTTCATAGCAATCTTTTCATTGAAAACTAAATATTTCTTATAAGCTTCGGTTTTACGAATATTGCCTTTACCGTTATAAACGACAATGTCATCAAATTCTGTTTTAGCGAAATCTTTATTTTCAGCAAGTAAAGTATCTTCCATTGTCTTCATTGTGTTAACACGGAGATATTGGGAAGCAACTTTGATATTGCGTTTTAAAACTTTGAAAGTGATACCTGTTCCAAAGTGCTTCTTCCACATCTTATAAAGATAATTTGGAACATTAAAACGCATAGCGATAAATTTCTCATCATCTTTAGGAGAATTAGATTCATGTAAGTCTTTAACACTACCTTCATAAGTGAGAATTTTTTCCAATTCGCTGGAGTATCTATCGTTTAATATTGTTTTTATGAATTCATTTACCTTATTAACATCTAAAGATTTTACGAATAAATTATTCGCTAAAGCGGCGAGTAAATAGCAGGTATCTTCGTTAGATAATTCGTATGGTTTAAGAAGATAAGTTAAGAAGGTATAATGACGAAGAACACAGCCAATTAAGGATGTGACTTGATGAGACAAATTAGCGTTATCTTCTTTTAAGAATTCTTCTTTAATTACTTTTTTGAATTCTTTGTCTTCGTAGATTATTTTAAGTAAAAGTTTTTGAGAAAGTTCGAGTTCAATCATATTATTTCTTTGCTTCCTTTTCTAAGCGATCATAGACTTCATCAAGTTTTTCTTCAAAACCTTCAAAAATGTTACCATCGTAAATATTTTCGTTATATCCTGCATCTTCATCTTCGTCTTCTTCAAACTCTTCTTGAGTAAAGTCGATATGTTTTTCGTCAATGTAACGAGGATAGCTATCATTAAATGATAAATGTTGAGAATGATCATGAATATAATGGAATTCCACGATAACATGAATTGAAAAATCTTTTAAAGTTTGAGATAAGTATTGAGCGACCATTTTCTCTAGGACTTCATATTTATGAGGAGCGTACACTCTAACTAATGCGTTCCAAGAAAGTTGTTCAACACCTTTATAAACCATCACATTTGATGTTGCCTCGAAGGCTATTTCAGTTTCTTCGACTTCGAATAGATTAGCTAAGTTAGCTGTGTGATCCCTTGAATAATGAGCGGTAACATATGGATCAAGACCGCTGATGGAAATAATAATCATTTGATTAAATCCTCCTAGAAGTTGTATGGGTTAATATTGATTTTTATATTCAAACGAGAATTTAGTTTCAAAGAATCTAAAATCTCGGATAAATATGGCTTTATTTTATCACTATTTTTATATTTTACTAATATAACTCTTCTAAAATTGTCATTTTCTTTTTCAATGTATGGTTTAACAGGCCCTAAAACTTGAACATCTGGGGCTAGTTTATCATTCATATCATCCTTAATTTTTGTAATTGTTTGGGTGACATATTCTTCATCTTTTCCGTTTAATTCGAGAGTTGCTAAATATGTAAAAGGTGGATATTGTTGGACTTTTCTAATACCCATTTCTTTTTTAAAGAAACCTTCATAATCTTGATGGGATGCTAAGATGACAGCATAGTGCATTGGATTAAATGTTTGAATAATTGCTTGCCCCACTTTATTTGAACGGCCACTTCTTCCAACAGCCTGAGTAATTAATTCAAATGTAATTTCACTAGCACGATAAGTTGGCATTGATAGACCAATATCTGCTAAAACTGCTCCAACTAATGTAACATTTGGGAAATCATGGCCTTTAGCGATCATCTGAGTTCCGACTAAAACATCATATTCTTGGTTTAAAAACGCTTTGATTGTTTTAGCGATATTATTTCTAACTTCACCAACATCAGAATCAAGTCGACACACTCTAGCATTTGGAAAAAGTTTAGTTACTTCTTCACAAATTCTTTCTGTTCCAAATCCACTTTTAGAAAAATAATGAGATCCGCATTCTGGACAAAACTCTTCAAAGAACTCAACATGACCACAGTGATGGCACTTAAGCATATTGTCTTTTTTATGATAAGTAAGAGGAATATTACAATCAGGACATACAAAATAATGTCCACAGTTACGGCAGGTTATATTTCCGGAAAAGCCTCGTCTATTAATAAGCAAAATAGCTTGTTCTTTGCGTATTAAAACATTCTTAAGCTCTTCAATAAGTTGCTTTGAAAAAATGAAAGATTCACGAGTTAAATTATATGGTTTAGAAAGGTCAATTATTCTAGTTTGAGGGAGTTCTTGCTGGTTTATTCGTTTATTCATAAGAACAAAATTATAATTTCCCTTCATCGCTCTTGCTCTACTTTCTAAAGAAGGAGTGGCACTTCCTAAAACAACTTTAGCACCATAATATTCCGCTCTCATAATTGCCACATCTTTAGCGTGATAATATGGAAGAGAATCTTGCTTATATGATTCAACATGCTCCTCGTCTAAAACGATTAAACCAATATTAGTTAGAGGTGCAAATATAGCACTTCTAGTTCCGACAACAATATTGCACTTGCAATTAGCAATACGACGATATTCATCATATTTTTCGGCATTTGTAAGTTCACTATGCAAAATAGCGATCTTATCTTTAAATTTAGAAATGAAATAAGACATCATGACAGGTGTTAAAGCAATTTCAGGAACTAAAATTAAAACGTTCTTATTTTGTTTTAGATAATAATCCGCTAAAGAAAGATATACTTCAGTCTTACCTGAACCAGTAACTCCTTCGATTAAAGTAACGGTTCTATCTGTATTTTTAACTGATTCAATTGCGTTAATTTGTTCTTCAGTTAAAACTTTCTTCTCATCTTTAAAAAGAGGCGAAAGATTAAGTCTCTGTTTTTCCACTAAAACGATATTTACTTTTCCAGCTTTAATTAATTTATCGAGGACTGATTGAGATTTAATTTCAGTTTTAAGAACTTTGATGTTTTCTTTGATTAATCGTAATAATTCAACTTGTTTCGGAGTTAAGCCATCTTCATTATCATCAATAACATGAACATATTTATCATATGCAATTTTAGGACCATTGAGGGCACTTCTTGCGGGTTTAAGTGAAGTTGGAAGCATTGCTTGAAGCACACTAATTTCAGGTGCAAGATAGTAATCTGATACCTTTGTAGCGAGTTCCATTAATTCTTCATTTAATAAAGGTTTTTCATCAATAACATCAATAATTGAGGATATTTTAAAGCCTGATTCTTTTTCTATTTCATCAATAGTTTTATTAATTGTTTCAACGTTTTTGACATAGGCCACTACTTCTTTATGAGCAAAAGAAACTAGTACACGAAATCCTTTATCAACTGGTTTATTTCCTTCGTAATAATAAGAAAAAAGTCTATTGAGAGACTGGGCCTTTCTTTCAATCAAGACTTGAAGTAGTCTCATTCAATAAACCACCTTAAAACTATTTGGTTATTGTTGAATTCATTTTAGAACGGATGATGCTTTTAATTTCTTCAGCAGCACGTTCAATTTCGTCATTTAAAACAATGTATTCGTAGTTAAATTTTAATCCTAATTCTCTTCTAGCTTTTTCAAGTCTTTCCTTAATAACTTCTTCACTTTCAGTAGATCTTCCACGGATTCTCTTCTCGAGTTCTTCTAAAGAAGGTGGAATTAAGAAGATGGAAACAATATCATTTCCACTATATTGTTTTAAGACTTGGGTTGTGCCATTGACTTCGATTTCAAGATAGACGTTAAAGCCTTTATCTCTCATCTCTTCAACTTTATCTTTAGGAGTACCATATCTATTGCCGACAAATTCAGCCCATTCTAGAAGGTTGTTATTATCGATATTTCTTTGGAACTCTTCTTTACTTACAAAATAATATTCGCGACCGTTTTCTTCGCCAGGTCTTTGTGGACGAGTTGTCATGGAAACACTATAAAAAAGATTGAGTGACTTATCTTTCATCACTTCTTTAGTAACAGTGCCTTTTCCAACACCACTTGGGCCAGACATTATGATGAGTAGACCGCGTTTTTTATTTTCCATGCGTTTATTATAATAAAAGACATTTTAATTATCAATTTGAATAACAACTTTTATAATTTAAATATGCGATTCGAATTTAAGAGCTATGAACAATATATAAAAGACCTTAAAAACGAACTGGTTGGTAAGGTTCTTTTAGTGCCATTTCTTTTAAATAATGAAACTATTGTATTCCCAATTAGAGATACACATAGTTCTTTAATCGTTTCTTTAAATCATCAAAATCCTTTCGTAGGATTGCTTCCAAACCTTCCAAAACTAGATTCATTCGATAATGATTCGCTTAAAAGATTAAGAAAGTATTTAGGCAAAAATGAAATAAAGAAAATCGAAAATCTCAATAATGATTTTACTTTATTAATCGAATCATTTGATTTGGATAACAATAACTCGAAAAAGATATATATCGAGATATTCCCTTTAAGACCAAATCTTTATGTTTTAGATGAGAAAGATAACGTTGTAACTGCGTTTAATTTAACTAAAGATAATGGACTTCCTATATGTTTTTTGAATAATTTCGTTACTTCTAAAGAATTCCAAACTAAAGGTGAAATATATAGTGAAGAAACATTAGAAAAACTATATAAAGATGAAAAAGATAGAAGGATTAAACAAAAATATTCTTACTTCTATACTTTAGCTAATCGCCGATATGAAAGAATCTTAAGAAAAAAGAAATTAATTGATGCTGATTTAGAAAAAGGGAAAGCTAATCTTCAATTAATGGACACAGTTAATATTCTATATTCCCTAAATTTAGATCTTAAAAGTCATAAAGACTATGTCGAATATGAAGGACAAACTATTGTTTTAGATAAGTCCTTAACAATCAAAGAAAATATCGATTCATTCATTAATCTTTATAAAAAGGGGAAACGAACTGTTGAAATTGCAAAAGAGAACGAAGAACGTTACCAAATTGAATTAAATTACTACAAATCTCTTTTAGAGAATTTTGAAAATGCTAGTAGTGAAAAAGAAAAAGATAAAATCGTTTTCGAAAGTGGTCTTATGAAATCATCTCACCCAACACAAGTTAGCGCATTTAATATGCCTTATAAAATTAATAAAGATGGTGTCTTTTATTATTTCGGAAAGAACGCTCAACAAAATGATTACCTTTCATTTAATAAGAAATTCGATAGAGAATATGTATGGCTTCATGTTAAAGATAAACCAGGTGGTCACGTCATAATCGCTAAAAGAAAACCTAGCTCAAAAGAGATAGATTTCGCTGCACAAATCGCCTTAATTGCTTCGAAAAGCCAAGTTGGAAATGTAACTGTTGCTATTAAAAAGAATGTTAGAAAAGGTCGCACAACTGGCGAGGCAATTTTAAAGAATTACACTGTTATCAAAATTAATAATATTGAAGATAGAAGTTACGAACTATATGAAAAAGCCGTCAGATGTGACGACTAGATTTCATATTTTTTAATCATATCGTGAGTGGCTAAACCCACAAATTTCTTTTGCCTTAATATTTCGTAGGCCACTATTGCAACTGAGTTAGATAAATTTAAACTACGGGCAGTAGATAACATTGGAATACGAAGTGTATAGTCTTTATGTTCACTTAGAATCTTTTTATCAATTCCAGTCGATTCTCTTCCAAACATTACATAAACGTCTTCGATAGGATCAGAGAAATCAATCGTGGAATAAACATGTGAACCATATTTTGTAATATAGTAGATTTTTGTATCTTTGAATTTCTTATGAAATTCTTCATAATCTTTATAAATTACAAAATTAGCATCTTTAATATAATCCATTCCTGCTCTTTTTAAAGATTTATCATCTAAAGAAAAAGTTAATGGTCCAATAATATGAACCATAGAATTTGTTGCCATCGCGGTTCTTAAAATATTACCGGTATTTTGTGGAATTTCAGGTTGATAAAGAATAATGTGTAACATAATTAAAAATCTAATAATTCAGTTAATTTATAAATAGTATTAAATCCGGTTGTGTCTCGTCCATCTCTAACAATAAGAATTGGGTTTACTTTAGCGTTAATCGCGCATTGATAATCATTATGACTATCCCCAACGTAGACTACATCATCAAGTGATCCTTTATAGTCTAGTTTATCTAACGCCATAAGGACTGAATCTGGTTTTGGTTTAAATTCTAAACACTCATCTGAACCTACTATAACATCGAAAATATCTATAGGAAGTCCAGCGTTTTCTAAAACATCATATACATGACGCTTTTCATTTGAAGTGACAACGCCCATCTTAATCCCTTCTTTTGTAGCTCTTTCAAAAAAGTCTAAAGCGTCTGGAAAGAATTTAGTTAATTTAACCGATTCTTCGGAGTGAAGATAATACTTAATCTTTTCAATAAATAAGTCGGCTTTATCTTCTGGAGCGCCAAGTTTAGCGTAACTTTCATCTAAAGGAACACGAGATAACCAACTAACATCTTCATCTTTAATTTTGATTCCTACTGCTTCAAATGAGCGTCTAAAAACCATAGCTAAAGCTTCAAAAGAATCAGCTAAAGTTCCATCAAAATCAAATAAATATAATTTATATCTTTCCATTATTTATCTGGAAATACTTCGCCATATTTCTTAATGCATGCGGCGATAACTTTAATGGCCATTTCCTTACCATGGAATTTTTCAACGTATGTTTGTTTTCCTTCAAGTTCTTTATATACAATAAAGAAGTGTCTAATTTCTTGAAGAATATGGTCTGGTACTTGTTTAATATCGACAAAGGAATTGAAAACAGGATCGTTTTTAGCGATTGCAATGATTTTGGTATCAACTTGACCTTGGTCAGTCATTTCAAGCATACCAATTGGATAACAATCCACTAATGCGAGTGGAACGATTGGTTCAGAACAGATGACTAAGACATCAAGTGGGTCTCCATCGCCAGCGTATGTTCTAGGAATAAATCCGTAGTTTTGTGGATAATGGGTCGCGGTATATAAAATACGGTCTAAAATAAGACCACCGGAATATTTTTCTAATTCGTATTTGTTTTTACTGCCTTTAGAGATTTCAATACATGCTAAAAAGCTCTCAGGGGTAATTCTTCTTGGATCTGCTCTATGCCAAATGTTCATATGTTTTTCTCCTAACTAGTTTATTATACAAGAATACTTATTTATTTAATAATGATAAATATTTGTTATTATATTAAAGAATTATGAAAACAAAGGTTTTTACTTTATTATCTATAATCCCTCTACTCCTTAGTTCTTGTTCATTTAAAGGAGATACTGAATCATACCGAAATGGTGAAATCATGTATGAGGATAATTTAACTTACGAAACTGCTTTTGTTGATGCAAACTTTTATTTAATTGATAGTTTAATAAAAGCGGAAGAAACATTTACTTTTTATATTACAAATAAGAATTGTGCTTCTTGCACTGACTTTAAAGACAAAATTACAAGTTACATTAAAGATACAAAACAACTTATTTATCGATTTGACATATCAACAAGCCCTGAAGATTTACAAAAACTTGGAAAAGCATATAGTGATTTCTTTTTCCCTGGAGGATCTATTGTTACTCCTCAAGTTTATGTTTTCAGCGCAAAAAAAGCATGTCAATTTGTCAAGAACACTAGATACGAAACCACCGCAATGTTTACAAACGCGATGAAAGAATATGTTTATGAAACAAATGTTTATAACATTTCCACTTTGGACACGTTTAATAAATTCATCGAAAAAAATGACGAACTAGTGTTTTACGCTCACAAACGCACAAACTCTTTTAGTGTTTCAGTTTTTAAAAACGAAGTAAGAAATTTAATTAATCGCACAAATAAAGTATTTGCATTAGTAGATATTGATAGATTTAGTGAAGCTGATGCAAAAGCATTTTATGATAAGTTTGGATTTGGCGATTTTCCTCCTATTTCTTTTATGGCTGGCCATTATAAGAATCAAGAGTTAGTAAATGTGATGGCACATGAAAAACAAGCCGGCGATATACATGCGTTTTTAGCCGACTTGTTATAGGAAATTTGATAATTTTAGGAATTATAAGTATCAATTCTAGAGATAGCTCTTTTAAGTGATAATTCTGCTCTTCTAAGATCGATGTTATCATCTTTTTCTTTAAGACGATGTTCTGCTCTTTCTTTAGATTGAAGAGCTCTTTCTAAATCGATTTCTTCTTTAGTGTTTATCCCATTAATGATTAAAGAAACTGAACCACTTTCATCAATACTAAGTGCGCCACCCATAACGGCATAATATTTTGTTTCGCCGTTAATTATTAAATGCATTGGGCCATAATCAACTGAACCAATTAATGGAGCGTGGCCACTTAAAATAGTGCGGTATCCAGTAGTTAACTTTATAGTTAAAGATTCTATCTCTTTATCAAGATAGACACCTTTCGGAGTAATAATCTTTAACTTAAACATTATTTGTTTTGCTCAGCTTTCTTTTCTAAATCTTCAATAGTTCCTACATAAAGGAAGGCGGATTCTGGATAATGATCGTATTTTCCTTCTAAGATAGCTTTAAATGATCTGACGGTATCTTTAACAGGAACATAGACGCCTTTAAATCCGTTAAATCCTTCTGCAACATGGAATGGTTGAGATAAGAAATTACGAATTCTTCTAGCTCTATTCACAATTACTTTATCTTCATCAGAAAGTTCATCCATACCTAAAATCGCGATGATATCTTGAAGTTCTTTATATCTTTGTAAGATTTGTTGAACTCCACGTGCTACCTCATAATGTTCTTCGCCAATAATACGAGGATCAAGGATATTAGATGTAGAATCAAGTGGATCAACCGCTGGATAAATACCTAAAGCTGCAGTGTTACGGTCAAGAACTGTTTTAGCATCAAGGTGAGAGAATGTCGTTGCAGGAGCTGGGTCAGTTAAGTCATCAGCTGGAACATAAATAGCTTGAACTGATGTAATAGATCCATCTTTAGTGGAAGTAATTCTTTCTTGAAGTTGACCCATTTCAGTAGCAAGTGTTGGTTGATAACCAACAGCAGATGGCATACGACCGAGTAAGGCTGAAACTTCACTACCTGCTTGAGTGAAACGGAAAATATTATCGATAAAAAGTAAAACATTTTGATGTTCTTTATCACGGAAATATTCCGCCATTGTAAGAGCGGATAAGCCAACTCTCATTCTAGCACCTGGAGGTTCGTTCATTTGACCGAAGACTAATGCAGTTTTTGCAAGAACTCCACTGCTTTTCATTTCGTAATATAAGTCATTTCCTTCACGGGAACGTTCACCAACACCACCGAAGACGGAAATACCATGTTGTTCAGTGGCAACATTATGAATTAATTCTTGAATTAAAACAGTTTTACCGACACCAGCACCACCAAATAAACCGACCTTGCCACCTTTCATATATGGACAAAGTAAGTCGATAACTTTAATACCAGTTTCAAGAATTTCAGTAGAGACATTTTGTTCTTTAAAAGTAGGAGCTTTACGATGAATTGGCATTCTAGGAGCATCTTTAACTTCCTCAAGTTCATCAATTGGATCGCCTAAAACATTAAACATTCTACCTAATGTCTTTTCTCCAACTGGAACAGTAATTGTGTTACCAGTATCAATAACTTCTAAACCTCTAGAAATACCTTCGGTAGCGCCCATCGCAACAGTACGAACAATATCATCACCGATATGTTGTTCAACTTCGAGGGTTAAAACTTTTCCATCAGGTAACTTTACAAGTAAAGCAGTTAATAATTCTGGTAATTTGTCTTCGTTAAAGCGGACGTCGATGATAGGTCCAACAGCTTGAACGACAACACCAATATTTTGTTT
Organism: uncultured Erysipelotrichaceae bacterium; assembly: GCA_902787955.1. GTDB lineage: Bacteria > Bacillota_I > Bacilli_A > RFN20 > CAG-826 > Fiminaster. Next base: position 50,715 of record CADAIJ010000006.1, on the reverse strand, counting down.
TGCCATAGTAAATGCCTCCTATTTATCTAAGCTAGAAGAAACAACCTCGGTAATTTCTTGAGTGATGGCTGCTTGTCTAGCTTTATTGTATTCAAGAGTAAGTTTTTCAATGAGCTCATCAGCGTTATCAGTCGCATTTTCCATCGCGGTTCTACGACTAGCTTGTTCACTAACTTGAGACTCAACGATTTTTTGATATAAAAGTGAAGAAGTGTAGATTGGAATTAATTCATCAAATAATGTATCAACATCAGGATCAAAGATTGGTGGATATTCTAATCTATCTTCACGCTTAACTTCATTATCGGATTCGAGTGGATAGATTTTAATCATATCTGGAACGAATTTAATGGAGTTAATATAACGGGTATAAATTAAATAGATGTTACGATATTTAGCGCTTAAGAATAATGATTCAATGTAGCGGGATAACTTAATTACTTTAAGGTAATCAATTTTCTCATTTAAATCGTAAAATGATTCATCAATTACATACCCTTGTTTTTTATAATATTGATCGCCTTTTAACCCAATCGGAAGGACTTCTGCAGTGTTTTTATCAATATTTTTCTCAACGAATTTATAAATATCGTTATTGTATGAAGCACATAATCCAAGATTGGAATTAATGACAATATATAGGTCTTTAGTCGCGTTATTTGGAAGTTCAAATGAAGATAATTTGTCGCTAGATTTGTAATACGAAAGCTTATGAATTAGATTAACTATTTCATTAACATAATTAGAATTTTCAAACATCGTATCTTTGTAGCGTTTTAGTTTTACAGTGGCGACTAGTTCCATCGCGTTTGTAATTTTCTTCGTGCTATTGATCGATGAAATTCTACGCTTTGTCTTTGTTAAATTAGCAGACATTAATTATTAGAACTCCTTAATGACTTTAAAGTAATCTTCAATATAGGAAGATAATTGTTTTTCAGTTTCTTCAGAAAGTTTCTTTTCAAGAAGAATTGTTTCAATTAATTCTGGGTGAGATGATTTAATATTTTCGTATAAACGATTGAGGTTAGGTTTAATATCCTTAATAGCAATATTTTCTAAGTAGCGGTTTTTAGCAGTATAGAGTTCAATAATTTCTCTATCAAGAGAATAAGTATCGTATTGATCTTGTTTTAAGACTTCCATTAATACTGCACCATGAGCTAAGACACGTTTAGTATCATCATCAAGATCACTACCGAATTGAGAGAACGCTAAAAGTTCACGATAACTGGCAAGTTCAATCTTTAATGAAGAAGCAACTTGTTTCATCGCCTTAGTTTGAGCGGCACCACCAACACGACTTACAGATAAACCTGAATCAACCGCAGGTCTTTGACCTGCATTGAATAAATCTGTGATTAAGAAGATTTGTCCATCTGTAATAGAAATAACATTGGTTGGAATATAGGCACTAATATCACCAGCTTGGGTTTCAATAATTGGTAATGCGGTAATTGAACCACCACCATATTTAGGATCTAACTTACAAGCTCTTTCAAGTAAACGGGAATGGAGATAGAAGACATCACCTGGGTAAGCTTCACGTCCACTTGGTCTTTTAAGTAATAGTGATAAAGTACGATATGCAACAGCATGTTTAGATAAATCATCAAAGATGATAAGGACATCTTTTCCTTGCTCTAACCATTCTTCCGCAATTGCCATACCTGAATATGGAGCGATATAAAGAAGTGGAGCAAGTTCACTAGCGGTTGCGCTAACGACAACAGAATAATCCATTGCACCAGATTTTTTTAATTTATCAACAATTGATGCAACTGTTGAATTCTTTTGACCAATCGCAACATAAACACAAATAACATTTTTGCCTTTTTGGTTAATGATAGTGTCAATTGCGATCGCAGTTTTACCAGTTTGACGGTCACCAATAATTAATTCTCTTTGACCTCTACCAATTGGAATCATCGCATCAATTGCTTTAATTCCGGTTTGAAGTGGAGTATCAACCGATTTACGATACATGACTCCAGGAGCAATTCTTTCTACAGGACGACGTTTAGTTGTTTTAATATCGCCTAAGCCATCTAAAGGTTGTCCTAAAGCATTAACTACTCTACCAAGCATTTCGTCTCCAACAGGTACTTCAACGACTTGGTGGGTTCTTTTAACCATATCGCCTTCTTTAATTTCGGTATCATTTCCTAAAAGGACACAGCCAACATTTTCTTCTTCAAGATTCATGACCATGCCATAGATGTCATTAGGAAATAAGACTAGTTCACCTAGCATTGCTTTATCAAGACCATAAACTAAGGCAACACCATCACCGATGGTTACAACTGTACCGACATCATCAGATTCGACTTTATGTTCAAACCCTTCAATTTGCTTTTTAATAAGCGCAGAAATTTCCGAGGAATTAATCTTCATTATTCTTTGCTCCTTTCAGTTAAATTTGTTTTTAAGGAATTAAGTTTTCCAAGAATAGATCCATCAAATACACGGTCACGAACCACAACTTTAATTCCTCCGATAAGGCGAGTATCAATAAGAGGTTTAAGTTCAACTTGTTGACCAATATTTTTAGAAATCGATTTAGATATGCGTTTCACTTCTTCGTTAGTTAATGTAATCGTGCTATAAACAAAGCCTTCGAGAATTCCAAGTTCTTCGTTAGCGATTTTAATATATTCATAGACGATTTCTTTAAAGGAATGGAAGCGATGCTTTTTGATTAAGACTTTTAGAAAAGAGGCGAGATATGCAAGCTTAAATGGTTCGCTAATCTTATCCGCAATTTCGTATTTCGCATCATTTGGAATTAAGTAAGATTCTAAATATTTCTTTGTTTCTAGATTAGCGTTAAAAAACGATAAGACCTCAAGTAAAGCGTCTTTATATTCTTTAATTCTACCTTCATCTTTAGCGATGCTTAGTAAGGCAGAAGCATATCTAGAATAAAGTGAATCCACTTAACTATTTATCTCCTTTTTCTAAGTCATTAACAAAATCATCAAGTAAACGTTTGTTATCTTTGTCATTAACTTCACGACCAAGTAATTCACTTGAGGCAGTTAAAGCAACATCAACGATTTCTTTACGGATTTGTTCTTTATTTGCTTCAATTTCTTGAGCAATCTCTTCACGAGCTTTTTGTTTTTCTTCTTTAGCCTCTAATTTGGCTTCTTCAATAATTTGTTCTTTTTCCTTATTCGCATCGACTTTAGCTTTTTCAACAATTTCAAAAGCTTCTTTTTTAGACTTTGCTAATTTTTGATTAGCTTCTTCAACAAGTCCACGAGATTTTTCTTCTCTTTCTTCCGCAGTTTTAATATTACCTTCAACATAGTCCTTACGGGCTTGAATTGCTTTCTTAATTGGCTTATAGCCAAAATAGAACACTACTAGTAGAAGAACGATAAACGCGAGGAAGACTGCTAAAAAATCCCAGACATTAAAAGAAATACGACCAGTAAAGTCTTCAGTCTTAAATGGAGAGATAGGATTACCATCAGCATCTTTACAGCCACTTAAAAGAAGTGACGTTAAAGTCATACCAATGAGAAGTAAATGTTTACGTTTCATCTTCTAACCTCCTTTACGAAATAAGTTTTGAAAAAGAAAATTAATGAATTGATCCAGGAAGAACAAAGATCAAAAGAATAGCGACAAGTAAGGCATAAATACCACAAGTTTCAACTAAGGCCGCACCAATAATCATGGATGAACGAAGCTTTCCACTTGCTTCAGGATTTCTTGCCATACCGTCAATTGCTTTAGTGATTACCATAGCTTCACCAATAGATGAACATCCAGATGAAAAGATAGCAATAGCAGCACCAAAGGCGATAGCAGCAATATCTGTCATTGTGTAATCTCCTTTCTAGAACCGACTTCAAGTTCTTCTTTTACGTCAGATTCTGGTTTTTCTTGAGCAACAAATAATGTTGTTAAATATACAAACACGAGTGTTTGAATAAACGTTGAGAACACGTCAAAATAGGCGTGTAAAACTGGGGTTACAAATGGAATTAAAGTGAGGTTTGAAGCTAGTTCAATTCCGTTTGCACCATAATAAAGTGGGATACTAAATATAGCGGCGCCTGCAAATTCTAAACCAAAGTTAACTAAAGTTAATAAGACAAAACCCACTAAAGCATTACCAAATAAACGTAGTGATAATGAAAGAAGTGGAGCCCACATCGAAATTAAGTTAATTGGAAGGAAAAATGGGAAAGGATCAACATAACGTTTGAAGTATTTCCAGTGAGTAAAACGAATCGAAGTATAGTGAATTAAAATAAATGTAACTAAGCCTAAAGAAAGTGGAACAGGAAGATAGGCCATTGGAGTAGGAAGTCCAGTAATACCCACTAAGAAATTAAGTGATAAGAAAGCGATAATACCAAGTAAGATACCACCGAAATTTTCAAAACCTTCACCCATATTTTCTTTAGTGAAGTTATCAATTTTTTCAACAGCCCATTCCCCTAATAGAACAACTCCTTTAGGAGCTTTCTTAGGATCAGATTTTTTAGCTAAAATACCAACGATAATAGCAAAAATAGCAACAATTAAACAAATGGCAACCGCGATGATTGTCTCTAAATTTGGAGCGATTTTAAAATTTTCTGGACCAAATGTCATTTGTTTTCCTCACTTGCTGAAGCTTCTTCCGCTTTTTCCACTAAATTCATTGGGTTTTTATGAGTAACACCCATAATAATGATTACGATAAGTTGAAGAGGAGATATAGCAATTAAGCAACCCCAAATGGAATAATCAAATGCTTCGACTTTCGCAAATGGGCCAATTCCAAATTGAAGCCAAGCACATATAACAAAAGCGGCAAGGAATAAAACCATGCGGCCAAAATAGAAAATTAAAAATAATGATGATTTAAAAGTTTTGGTAATAACTTCTGATCCTTTGAAAAGAAGGAAGATACTAACTAATTCAACGAAAGTTCCAATTAAAGCACCGTAAAGCCAGCCATAATAACCAGTTAAAATTCCTACTACTAAAAACGCTAAGCAAATAATAGTGTTTATGATAGCACCAAGAATCATCATGCCTTGAAGTTCGGTAAAACGTGTTAAAAACTTCTTCATAGGTCAATATTATAAACTAGTATTTTTTATTTTTAAATAAAATTAGGTTTTTTAATCGAATTAGCGATTTTTTAAAAGAAAAGAGGCTGATTTTTTCAACCTCTTAAGATCATAACTAATCCATTAATAGATGCGAATTTCATATAGGAACTCGCCTATTTGGGAAAATTATTGAACTTTAATTTTCTTTAAGTTAGCAGATTTAATAATGCCGTTTTCGTAGATAACGTTAATCTCACCTTGAATTAAAGGTAAGCAATATTTGCGGAAAGAATCATCCATTTGAGTATTATCTTTAATCATTGACTCTGGAACAATTCTTTCAACGTTAGCGATTTTTGAAATATCAACTGGAACGAGTTCAGATTTATATGGATCATCACTAACACGCTTGATAGCGACCATTAAAGCGGTCTTTCCTTCCATAGCGAGTTCAACTGCCATTTTACCAACAGCGATTGCTTCGTCTTGGTCAACTTTAGAAACTAAAGCACCATAAGCTCTTTGTGGTAAGGATAATTCAATAGCTCTAGTTGGAAGATCGAATCTAGCTTCAATCATACGAGCTAAGTCTAAAGCAGCACCACCGAGTTGGATGTGACCGAAGGAGTCAACACGAGCAGTAGAAATATCTCTTTCGAAGATGATACCTTCAGAGATAACTGCAATAGCGTTACCTTTTTCATGGAATTTAACACTTACTTCGTCTAAGAACTTTTCAACATCAAAGGTATGTTCTGGTAAATAGATGAAGTCTGGACGGTTTGGACCATCGATTAAGTCGACAGCAGCAGTTAACCAACCAGCGTTACGACCCATAACTTCAATAATGAAGACTTTACCTTTACGATAAACACGAGCATCAATACAGATTTCTTTAACTGTATTAGCAACATATTTAGCAGCAGATGGGAAACCTAAAGAGTGGTCGGTTTCAGCTAAGTCGTTATCAACGGTTTTTGGAATACCAATGACTTTAACATCAAGACCCATTCTTTGGCATAAAACGGATAATTTATAGCAAGTATCCATTGAATCATTACCACCGTTAACAAAGACATAACCGATATCGTGTTTACGAATATTAGCAATAATCTTGTTATAAACAGGGTTATGATAGTCTTTTGGAAGTTTATAACGAGTGGAACCTAAAGCCGCTCCTGGAGTTTGTTTTAATAATTCAATTTCTTCGAAATCTTCTTGATCTAAATCGATTAAGTTGTCGTCAACTAAACCTTCAATACCATGAAGAGAACCATAGATATGACTAATCTTGTCATTATGCTTTTGGGCTTCTCTAATCGCACCATATAAAGAAGTATTGATTACGGAAGTTGGACCACCACTTTGAATGTAGACCATAGCTTTTTTGGACATAATAATTTCTCCTATTCTCAAAATACAAATGTTTGTACTTTAATAAAATTAGCGTGTTTATTCTATTTAAAATAAATAAGAATGTAAAGAAATATTAAAAGTTTTGTAAGCGGTTGCATAAACCAAATATTTTTTTATATAATGAAATGTTAACCTGAAAGGAGGTTATATATGTCATTTACATTACAATACTTAGGAAAGACAGAGACATTCGATAAAAAAGTTCGTCTTCTCGACCTACTTGGAGAAAAGGCAAACGATAAAGAATTTGTATGTGCTAGAGTTAATAATCGCTCCAGAGAATTAACTTACGAAGTTTATTATGATGCTAAAATCGAATTCTTAACTTGCTCTGACACCGAAGCAGTTAAAATCTATGAAGCTTCATTACGTTTTGTTGCCTCTATGGCTTTCCACCGCTTATATCCAGATTTAAAAGTTAGATTCTGCTATAACATTTCCCGTTCTATCTTCATCCAACTTCTTGATGGTAAAAAAGCTGACTTACATATGGTTAGAGCTATTCAAGAAGAAATGAAGAAGATCATTGCTGCTGATTTAGCGATGACAAGATATACCGTCTCTAAAGAAGAAGCTAGACAGTTCTATATCGATAATAATTATGATGACAAACTTGAAATCCTTGATTATCGTCCAGAAAAGACTGTCCATTTATATGACTGTGATGGTTATAAAAACTATATGTATTATCGTATGGTTCCATCAACTGGTTATCTCAAAGATTTTGCCATGAGATTATATCCACCTGGCATTATTCTTCAATATCCAAGAGCTGAATTTGGTGGTAAGATTCCTCCATTCGAAGACGCTCCAACATATGGAAAAACCCTCAAGGAGTCCCATGAATGGTCAAAAATTGCTGGTGCTGATACCGTTGCAGGTATTAACGCTCACATCAAACGTGATGGTATTATTGACTTCATTCAACTCTGTGAAGCAAGACATAATAGAATGCTTACTGAACTTGGTGATTTAATTGAAAGAGATATCACTGATATTCGTCTTATTTGTATTGCTGGACCATCCTCTTCTGGTAAGACCACATTTGCGAATAGATTAAGAATTGAATTATTATCTCGCGGTATTAAGCCAATTAGAATTTCTATCGATGACTACTATTTACCAAAGAATGAAGTACCACTTGATGCTGATGGTAAACCAGATCTTGAATCAATCGAAGCTTTAGATATTGAATTATTCAATAAGAATATGCTTGATTTAATCAATGGTGAAGAAGTTCAACTTCCTAAATTTGATTTTAAATCCGGAAAACGCGTTCCTGGTAGAGTCTTAAAAGTTGGTGATGATGAACCAATTATTATTGAAGGTATCCACGCCTTAAATGAAAGACTTACCAACTTAATTCCAAAGCATCAAAAATTCAAAATCTTTATCGCTCCTCAAGTTCAAATTAACCTTGATAACGGTACACCACTTTCCTTAACCGACTTAAGACTTATCCGTCGTATCGTTCGTGACTACAAATTCAGAAATGCTGCGGCAGATGAAACTCTCGGTATGTGGGCTAGCGTAAGAAGAGGTGAATTTACTTGGATTTACGATACTCAAGAAGGTGCAAACTATGTTTATAACTCCATGCTTTCTTACGAGCTTCCAGTTATGAAGAAATACGCGATGCCACTTCTTGAAGCAATCGATATCGATAATGAATTCTATCCAACTGCGGAAAGATTAATCAGAATGCTTAAGTACTTCGTCGATATGCCTGATGAATGGGTTCCATGTAACTCACTTATGAGAGAATTTATCGGCGGAAGCTGCTACGCTGATGTTTGATAAATAATGACGCAATTAAAAAGGACACAAAGTGTCCTTTTTTTGTACTCAATTTAACCTATTTACGGTTTTAAATTTATGAGCGAATATTTGTCTTTCTGAATGATATAAAACTTCAAGCTGAGAATAATATAAATTTCTCATCATTAAGTATCTATCTGCTTCTTCTTTAGAAATATTATTTAAATAGATTTGAGTAAATACTTTTTCAAGTCTAAAGAAAGATTCAAATAGATTTAATAAGACAAGATGCAAATAATAATCAGATTTAGAATAAATCATTAATGGTGAACTATGAGCAATCTCAGATGCCATTTCATAGTTAGAGGAATATTGGGAAAGATTTGCTAAACGTTCCACACCATCGCGGAAATTAAGTTTAAATCCTTCAGTTTCAATTGCGCTATCAATTGAATAAAGCCAACCATATTCAATGAATTTTTTCATATCTTTGGATTTAAGATCGTGTTCTTTCATGTGTTCTTTAATTTCTACAAAGATTGCGTCAGTTTCTTCTTTAGAAGGAATGATTCCACGATATGCCATCGCATATTCCATATGTCTTAAATATGATTTGATAGCTTTATCTCCATTACTGACAAGTAATAATAAGATACATTCAGTTTCGTGAATTGTTCTCCAAGTAGAAAATGCTTCGGTTTCAAAACCAGACACCATAAGTTCAAGAATAGCTTTTGCCATTGAAAAACCTTTTTGGAGAATATCAGTAATTAAAGTAGTCTTAGGTTCTCTTTTACGATAACGATTCAAGACCCCCAAAATAAAGTTGATATATAGTGAAAGAGTGGAGATCTGCGGGGAAAATTTAGAAATATGGGTTTCATTTTTGAAATCTAAATGTTCGTTAGTAAAGTATTTATCAAGGGAGGTAGAAATAATAATTCTAGCTGCCTTTTCATCTTCTTTAATTTGTTCGTTTGTGCTTTTAGTTGTATCTAAATAAAAGCCATATTCATTAATTAAATAAAGAATTAAAGAAACAGGGTTAATTGGAATTTCTCTTCCAAGAACATTAGATTCCGCGAGATCATTTGCGCCATCAATCGCGATACAATAGGCATCGTAAATAAAATCCTTATCAATCCTACTTGAAACATTGAGGTTTTGATAAACGATTTCGAAATGCTCACGACTAATTGGTATGTTCTTCATTTATTTTTCTCTTCTTGGTTTAAAATTAATAGCACATTTGACCGCTAAATCCCAACCTTTTAACTTTTTAGCGGCAACTTCTTTATCCATCTTTGGATTAAATTTAGCTTGGTATTGATGTTTACTTCTAATATCCCAAGTATCTTTCCAGTATCCTGAATATAATCCCGCAAGATAAGCTGCACCTAATGCAGTTGTTTCTAAACATTTAGGTTTCTTAACTTCTAATTGAAGGATGTCGGATTGGAATTGCATTAGGAAGTTATTCTGGGTTGCACCACCGTCAACTCTTAAAGAGTTAATTTCAATGCCAGCTTCTTTCTTCATAACTTCGAAGACATCTCTAGTTTGATAGGCAATAGCTTCAAGTGTTGCTCTAATAATGTGGTTTTTAGTTGTAGCTCTAGTAATTCCAAACATAGAGCCTCTTACATCATCATCCCAATATGGTGTGCCAAGTCCAACAAAGGCTGGAACAAAATAGACGCCTTCAGAATCTTCAACTTTTGTAGCGTATTTTTCTGATTCACTAGCTTTTTCAATAACTTGTAAGCCATCTCTTAGCCATTGAATAGAAGCGCCACCAACAAAGACTGAACCTTCTAAAGCGTACACGACTTGATCTTTAATCTTCCACGCAATAGTGGTTAATAAGCCGTTTTTAGAAAGAATTGGTTTTGTACCAGTATTCATAAGCATAAAGCAACCAGTACCATAAGTATTTTTAGAATCACCAGCGTTAAAACAGTTATGACCAAATAAGGATGCGTGTTGGTCACCAGCGTCTGCAAAGATATGGACATTACCTGGGAAATATGAAGCTTCACCATAATCATCACTACTAGCTTTAACTTCTGGAAGCATGCACTTTGGAACGTTAAAGATTCTAAGTAATTCATCATCCCATTTAAGTTCGAAAATATTGAACAACATGGTGCGTGAAGCATTAGTAACATCAGTAGCGAATGTTCTTCCTTGAGTTAATTTATAGATAATCCAAGTATCAACTGTACCAAACATAAGTTCGCCAGCTTCCGCTCTTTCTTGACCGTTTGGGATATGATCAAGAATCCATCTAATCTTACTAGCGGAGAAGTATGGATTTATCAAAAGACCGGACTTCTGATGGATTATTTCACGATATTCTTCTAAAGATTCACAAATATCGACTGATTGTCTAGACTGCCAAACAACACCGTTGTAAACAGGTAATCCAGTTTCTTTTTCCCAGATAATTGCAGTCTCTCTTTGGTTAGTAATACCAATAGAGTCAATGTGAGCCATATCTGTATTAGCGTTAATTAAAACTTCATTTATAACATCAACAACTGATATCCAAACTTTAAGTGGAGATATTTCTACCCAACCTTCATTTGGAAAAATGTTTGGAACTTCTCTTTGAGCAGTACTAATCGCGTTTCCTTCATAATCAAAAAGAATCGCGCGTGTCGAAGTAGTTCCTTGGTCAATTGCCATTACAAATTTAGTCATAATAGGTCCATCCTTAATTCTAAATTAGATTATAACATTATTTTACTTTGTAAAAATAGGACAAACTTACTTTTATAATTATTTACAAATTAGTGGTTGAGTTTTTATTTTATAAATGCTTTATTAATAAAGACCCCTTATGAAGACAAAAACAAAATTATCACTTATTTTATCATCTATTGCTTTAGGTTTAGGTGCCTTTAGCGCTTTAACAGTTGCTAACGCTTCTGAAGCAAATGGCGCTAGTCAATATGACACAGCTTCGCCAACTAAAAATATTGATTTAAATGATTGTAGCGAAGATGAAATTAAAAATTATTACTCCACTACTCTTGGTTCACTCGGCGAAAATGAACTTAAAGGAACTAATTTACTAAAAAATTTAAAGACTAGATTAAAACTTGACCAAAAATATTTTTCATACGACTCTGCTAAGACAAGTATTTGGAAGCTGTATGAAATTATTGATAGAGACTGGGTCAAATCACCTGCATCTGAAATTGCTGGTTATAATGCCAACACAAATAAGATTACTGGCTATTCATATTTAGAAACAGTTAGCGCTCAAAATCCTGGACCATATGTCCATGCTTTATACATTAATCGTGATGATGAGAATCTTACTACCGCATGGGGAGATCATGATCAATCTCAATGGGGTATAAATCAAGAACATATTTGGGCAAAATCAAATGGCTTTGAAACCAAAGGTGGAGCAGGAGCTAGAGGCGACCCGATGCATCTTTGGGCAGGAAATGGTAAAGTTAACGGATCTTACCATAGCAATTATTATTTTGCTTATGTTGATAAGAATAGAACTTACTCCGATGCCGGTACCGAATACTATAACCTTGAAGGTAACCTTTATGGTTATTCTAAAACTTTAGGAAATGGTGACACTAATTATGTTTTTGAACCACAAGATTCGGATAAAGGTGATATTGCTAGAGCCATTTTCTACATGGTTGCAAGATACAACTATTTATCTGGCAGCGATTCTGATGGGATTGATTCCAACAATCCTAATCTTGAATTAGTCCAAAATAGTGATTTCAAAGAAAAAGGATATGCTTCATCCACAACTTTAACAGGAAAAATGGGTGTCCTTACCGATTTATTAGCGTGGCATCATGCTGACCCAGTTGATGAATTTGAAATCCATAGGAATAATTTATTATTTAGAAACTACACCAAAAATAGAAATCCATTTATTGATTATCCTGAATGGGCTGATTATATTTGGGGAACAGTAAACTATAACGGAAGCACTTATGTCTCTTACGATAGCACTCCTTCTGGTTATGTAGATTTAAATAGTGATGTAATTAATGGATATAAAAATGCTTCTGGTGATTCATTAGGAATCAGTAGCACAAGCGAATCTTTAATGGTTGATGAAACCGTTAATTTAACCGCGACTCCATCAAGTAATGTACCTTTAACTTGGGAGACTTCAAATAGCGAAGTTGCTTCTATTTCTTCCACGAGTGGAAGCACTATTACTGTTACAGGCATTAGTGCTGGTAACGCTACTATTACAGTAACAGCTACTATTAACGAAAAAGTTTATACCAAAACATGTAATGTGAAAGTTATTTCTGATTCAGGAACTACTGGTTTAGATACAACTATTTCTTTAAGCGATTACACAGAGGGTTATGGCGATCAAGGCACAAGCGGAACAATCAAAAAATCTATCGTTAATACTAATGATTTAACAATTAATTATTCAGGTGTTAATACTCAATCAAAGGGTGGCACCAAATATAACTACGCCATGTATTATTCAAATTATGGGTATATTTATTCATCAAATTGTCCAACAGGCTATTATCCAACAAACATTAATGTAACATTTAGTAGTTCAACAGGTGTAAGTGGAAAAATTGGCATATCTTACTCTGACGAAGTGCTAGATGAAAGAGATTCAACAGTCACAGGCGCAGTCACTAAAAGTGGAACATTTTCTTCCGATAACAGTGATGTAAGTAAACTATACTGGAATATTTCAACATCGACTGCTAATGTTCAAATCTTATCAATTGAAGTTTCTTACGAAGCAATCCCAATTCAAGTTACAAGCATTACATTAGATAAGCATTCCGCATCAATTTTAATTGATGAAGAACTGCAATTATCCGCTAGTGTCCTTCCGGATGATGCTGATGATAAATCAATTTCATGGACTACAAGTGATGAAGAAATTGCTTCAGTATCTGATGAAGGTTTAGTAACAGGACTTTCAAAAGGAACTGTAACAATTACTGCTTATGCCTCTAATGGATTAAGCGATAGTTGTGAAGTTGAGGTTGCTGAAATCACTACAATTGCTTTCCGCTTTAATTCAAAAAGTTGGGGCGCTGTTAGCGGAACAACAATTGAAGGTGCGTCAGAAACTAATAACTGGGAATCCATTAAGGATGGTAATTCGCTACAATCTAATCAAGGGGTCCAAATTACAAGCTCACTTTCTGGAGCAGGTGCAATATCACCTATTTCATATAAAAAAGTAAGTAAGATTACTTTATCATATTGTACTAATGCAACTAAGGGCGCAGGTAGTGTTGATATCAAAGTTGGCAGCACCTCTTTAACACCTGTAAGTGAAATCACTACTACAGGTGGAACAACCCTTAGAACCATCGAATATACCGCAACAAGTCCCCTCGATGGGAAAATTACTATTACTGTGACATGTACAGCAAACAGCATTTATATCAATGGCGTTTTAATTGAACTAAATGATGATACACCAGCCTTTAACCCAACTACAGATTATGAAATTTTTGAAAAAGTAAATGACATTTCAGACTTAAGAGAAAACGATAAAATTCTTCTTATTGGTATGAAAGGTGAAAATGATTATTTAGTAATGGGTTCACAAGATCCTTATGTTCGCACCGCTAATTCAATTTCATTAACAAACAATAATACTGTTGCAAATATTAGTGAACACAACAACTATGAAGTCATCACATTAACCGGTTCTTCTAATGAATGGGTTTTAAATGTGACTGGAGGTTATTTATACCCAGCGTCTGATTCACATCATAATTTGCAAACAACAGAAACACTTGATGATAATTCTAAATGGACAATAACAATTAATAATGGCTTTGCAAATATTATCTGTAACGGTACATATAGTAATGACCAAATTAATATGTATTATGGCGGAAATACCACTCCTAGATTCAGTTGTGAAAACCATGATAGTGGCAGTTTATTACGTAACGTTATGATTTTTAAATCATACGAATATGAAGCTGATCAATTTGGTGAAGCATTCTTAACTGATTACACTTCAGGATGTATGAATGACGGTTATAATCAATCTGGAATGAAGTGGAGCACCGCAAACACTGCATATACTGCTTTAACTCAAAGAGCGAAAACTATTCTTAAAGAAACAACTGCTAATAATGATTTAGAAGCGTCATGGCGCGCTCAAGCAATGGCTCGTTATGATCAAATCATTCGAAAATACGGAACATCAACATTTACTAACTTTATTGATAGAGTAATTTCTAATTCCGTTACAAACCCAAGATTAAACAGTAATTCTGCTAATCAACTAATTATCATTCTTGTCGTGGGTTCGATTGCTATAATTAGTGTTGCTTCCTTCTATATTATTAGAAGAAGAAAAGAAGAATAATTACTTCAGTAATTAAAAAGACTGGCGTGCCAGTCTTTTCTTTATAAATTTGATTATCTAGATTGAAGGATTCTTTCGATATCTTCAACTTCTTTAATGATATCTTTAGATAAACATTCAGATCCAGTTTCAGTAACTAAGATATCATCTTCGATACGAATACCAATACCAAATTCTTTAAAGTATAAACCTGGTTCATCAGTAATAATATTTCCTGGTTCAAGTGGTTTAGCTAAAGTATCAGAAACATCATGGGTGTCTAAACCTAAATGGTGAGAGCAACCATGATAATAAACTTTAATAATATTTTCCTTCTTTTCGATTAAACCATGAGCGAGACATTCATCCGCGAGGAAGTTTTTAGCAAAGTCTTTAACTTCTTGAATTGTAACCCCTGGTCTAATGAAGTTAGCGGTTAACTTATTACAGGCTAAAACGATTTCATAAATCTCTTTTTGTTTCTCACTAAAAGTCCCATTGATTGGGTATGTGCGGGAAATATCGGCACAGTAATAAGATTTACGAGCCCCACAATCCATTAAAACTAATTCGTGATTATTGAGTAAACTATGAGCGTTTGGATAATGGAGAATAATACCGTTTTTACCAGATGCCACGATTGTTGGGAAAGCTAATTTAGCTTGCATATCTTCGGCGACAGTAAATTCAAACATGTTACGAAGATTGTATTCATATTTACCAACTTCCATGGTTTTTAAGACATTATTTAAACCAACTTCAGTTGTTCTAATCGCATCTTTAATTAATTCAATTTCTTCAGGAGATTTAACCATTCTTAAGTTAGCGATATCACGGTAGATATCAAAAACTTTAATATGTGGGAATCTTAAACCTAATTCAGTGGCATATTCGTTTGTGGATTTACATTCCGCTATCTTAAGTTCTTTTTCTAAATCTAAGCAGACTGTTTTAATTAAGCCGTAAATACCATTTTCTTTATTTAAGATAACTTCAAGTTTTCCTTCATATGAAGAAGTTAATAAAACATCTTCAATACCGGAGATATTGACTGCTTCGTCAATTGGAAGTTTTAAACCAGTCCATTTTTCTTTTCTTTCGTCTTTTTCATCAATAAATAAGATGACATGGTTTTCTGAGAAACCACGAACGAGCATTAATATGGAGTTTTCTTGATCGATACCGGTTAAATAATAGAAGTTACGGTTAACTTCAAAATCATAAGTTGCGTCCGCGCTTGATTTACGTGCGGCTCCAGCGAAAAGAATGACTAAAGTACCTTCATCAAGTTTGTCTAGTAGTCTTTCTCTACGTTCTTTATATTCATTTGCACTAATCATTGATAATCCCTCTTATACACTTTCTTTTGTCCATAAACTTCAATTGAAGCATTAGGGAATTTGTTAACAAGTTCTTCAGTATCAGAACTATCTAACAAAACATCGACACTAATTTTAGTCCCATAATTTATATTTTCCAAGCCATATGATAAGTGATTTGCAATTCTTTTTAAGGCTTCAAAATCTCGGTAAGATAATTCCATATGATAGACATACTTTTGTTTTATTGAAACAATGTCCGCGGAATCGAGAGTTTGTACCCCACTTTCTAGATAAGTAGACATGAGGCGAGACGCTCCTAAAAGGACTCCACCAAAATATCTAACTACGACAAGAAGGCATTCATCCATTTCTTTCTTTTCAAGAAGTTCAAGTAATGGTCTACCCGCGGTTTTAGCAGGTTCTCCATCATCAGAGCACTTCTTATCTTGGCCGATAATATAGGCATAGCAATAGTGTTTAGCTTTTGGGTATTCTTTACGAATTTCATTTAGAAGATCTTTTACAAAATCCTTATTCGTAACGTGGATTAAAATACCGATAAAAGATGAACGGTCACGAATGAGGGTTGTTTCATTTCTTTCTAAAATTGTTCGCATAGCGAAATTATTATACATATTTTTTGATTACTTGTATAATTACTTCATGGCAAAATTTATAAAAACATGCGAATACTGCAAGGGTAAATATGACCCTTTATTAGAAACTTGTCCAAAGTGTGGAGAAGTAAATAAAGACGATGATTTAAAGGAATATAAAAACATTGTTCCACTTCATTGGCTTAAACAATTATTTTTAACTATCGGTGGATCTATTGGTTTTCAACTTGTTAGTTTTGTTATTCAAGTTATTTTAATTCTGGCATTAGGAATTAATAAAGACACTCCAGCAGAGGAGATGCTTCGTTTTACCGCTATAATTAATTTTGTTTCTTATGGTGTTTTGATTTGTGCTTTATTAGGAACGATTAATGTTGATATTCCTAAACTATTTAAATCATTTGCAAAATGGGTTCCATATGTTGCAGGTTTAATTGGTTTAATCGCTATCTTTGGCTTTAACTTTATCTATAATTTAACTCTAACTATTTTAAAGATTAAGATTGTAGACAACACCAATGAAAGTAGCATCAATACGATTATTGGAATGTATCCAGTTCTTTCTATATTAATCTTTGGTTTAGTTGGCCCAATTTGTGAAGAATTAACATATCGTGTTGGCTTATTTAGTATCTTAAGAAGAATTAATAAATGGCTACCTTATTTATTAGTTATTTTAGTTTTTGCTTTAATTCATTTTGATTTTAGCGCTTTATTTAATTTTAGTGATCCAGACTATTTTGCTAAAGTGATTAATGAATTACTTAATCTACCATTATATGCGTTCGCTGGATTTACCTTCTCGTTCTTATACGATAAGTTCGGTCTTGCTTCATCAATTACTGCGCATACTTTAAATAATTTACTTTCTATAAGCTTAACATTTATACCTCATGAATAGACTTTTAAAACTTAATGGATTCTGGCTTAAAATCATTGCCTATTTTTTCATGACAATTGATCATTTAGGCAAGATCCTATATGTTTTTGCAGGAAAAATGCCTGATCCTGACCTCGCTTTTCAATTAGGTGATATCTTCTCTAAAATAGGTCGAATAACTTTCCCACTTATTGTCTTTTTAATTGTGGAAGGTGTTATTCATACGAAGAACTTTTGGAAATATCTTTTGCGTATTGGAATCATTGCTTTAGTGATAATGATTTTCCAAATTTTAGCATTCTATTTATACGATTCATCAATAAGTAGTTTTAGCTCTCCGTTTATTGATTTAGTCTTTATAGCGTTAACTATTTATTTTATAAACCGAAAAGATAAACTAAGTTGGTTAGCTATCTTACCTGCCGCCTATATTATTTTATGTTTTGTAGTCGATGTTTATAGTAGAAATAACCTCAATGTTACAATTCATTGGTTACCATTCTATCTAAGATGTGATTATTCACTTATTGGACTTCTTCTTGGAGTGGGATTCTATTTTGCTAAAAAGCTCAGTGAAAAATATATCTATGTCGATAATAATTCAGAAGATAATAACGATTCAAAGATGTATCAACAAACAATATCAAACATGTTATCGATTGGTGTTATTGTTATTGTCACCTTATTAGTGTTTTTCTCAGGAATAATTAAAAACGGGAATATTGCCCCACTAGATATCTATCAATCAAGTATTCAGACCTGGATGATAACAGCTTTTTTACCAATTTTATTTTATAACGGTAAAAGAGGATATAACGCAAAATGGTTTCAATACGGAAGTTATTTATACTTTCCGGTGCATATCATTATACTTTTTGGAATTTTTTATTTAATATTTGGGTTGTAGGAGGAAACAAATATGATTTTACATTTAGAAAACAGTCAAGATTTTGAAAAAGAAATACAAGGAGATTTAGTTTTAGTCGATTTCTATGCTGATTGGTGTGGTCCATGCAAAATGCTTGCCCCAGAACTTGAAGCTTTAGAAAAAGAAACAGGTCTTAAAATCATTAAGATTAACGTTGATGAATTAGGAGATATCGCTCGTAAATTTAGAATTATGACCATCCCAACATTAATGTTATTTAAAGGTGGCGAATTAGTTAAAAGAGAATCTACTTATATGCCACTTGAAGCACTAAAACAATTCATTGCTTAATTAATCTTAAAACTCCCGAATAATAATACTATTTAATTTTTGTTTGCAACCTAACAAAGTTATGATATTATTTTATTCGTTCGCGGACCGTTGGTGTAGTGGCCTTGCATGCCTCCCTGTCACGGAGGAGATCAGGGGTTCGAATCCCCTACGGTCCGCCACTTGCAGATGTAGTTCAGTGGTAGAACATTAGCCTTCCAAGCTAATTATACGGGTCCGATTCCCGGTCAACCGCTAAAGAAAACTAAACTGCTAAGCACAAACCATAAGGTATATAAGGTTTATCCTTATATGCAGGCGTAGTACAATGGTAGTACATCTGCCTTCCAAGCAGACTACGCGAGTTCGATTCTCGTCGCCTGCTCCATTTGTGAGAAAGTTGTAACCCTATTCGTTGCAACTGTAATAACACTCCAATCTGATCCATTGGGGTGTTTTTTTATGTCTCTGGATTAACAATCCGAGTTATATTCTATATAAAAAATATAGAGGGGTAAATCTCAACCAAAACTTTTTTTATACTTTTTTATACTTAATTATAGATATTTTATTTTTAATAAAAAATTGACATTAACACTAGTAACAACAAATTATATGACGATGAATATTGATATCCGACGTTCTCCGCTTTTCTTCCTTTAGTTTCCAAAGAAGGAAACGGGACGCCGTGTCTAATTTTCTTTCTTACCTGGTTCTTTCTATTTCCGTCTCTTTTTCTTTGTTATCTTCCTCTATTTTTGATAATTATAACTAATTATTAATAATAATTAAGATAATAATAGAAATAATAAAAACAAATATCATAATTATTTAAAAATAATTAAACAAATATTACAAATTTTAAAACAAATATAAAATCGCGTGTACATACGCACACGCGAGATTATTTCAGATAAAAACCATATGAACTCATTATTTCATCAGTTTTTACTAATAAGTAAAATATAATTTCTTCACTTAAACAATTCTTCTCTGTATTGAAATCAGTATAACTAAGTCTTAATCTGTAAAAATCTTTATTCCACACGTATGAAATAAATCCATAAGGAATACCAAATGCATCAAAAACATAAGTACCGAAATGATATGCAAAATCTCCTAATTCAGTTAGCATTTGTTTTTTCTTAGGAGAATTTTGAAAATCATCATAAGTGCCTTCACCCTTATAATGGTATTCACCATTAAATTTTCTTGGATCATTAATGTATGGAACTAATTTTAGAAATCTTTCATATAAATCGTGATTAGCTAAAGCTAAATCGCTTTTACAAAGGTTATAAACCTCTAGAGCGTATTGTTCATAGACTCCCTTTTCACCACCAACTACTAGACCTGCTTCAAGCATTGTATCGTCAGCATAAGCAAAGCTTACTCCTAGTTCTTTTAATTCAGCTTCAAAACGAGGTAAGCGTATCCACTTAATAAGTTGGCTATTTGGAATTGGGGTATCAAATTCACTAAAATCCATACCACAATTATATCATTTGCCAAACACAAAAGTGAAAATGTATATTATTACTTTAGTAATAAAGGAGATAGTATATGTTATCAGCACGAAACATTCTAATTTTTCTAAATAAGAAAAATAATGGTAACTGGGACAAAATGTATCACGATATTCAGAATAGAGCAAATTATCCTGAAGAAGATGTTGATATTAATCAATATCATCACGTTACTACATTAGTTGATCCAGATTATCCAACAAAATTAAAGCAAAGCTTTAAACCACCATTTTGCTTATTCTGGGAAGGAGACCTATCCTTATTAAATAAGGATAACATAATGGTTATTTGTGGCTCAGATAAAGGGAATAGCGAATTAGCAAAGCTAATCAACGAACTTAGTGATAGCCACATCATAATCAATGGAGACGACAGTGCCATTGAACGAGAAGCATTACAAATAGTAATGAAGAACAATCAACCGCTCATTCTTGTCCTGAATGAAGCTATTGATGAATCTGACCTCGATGATGAGGTCTTTTTATATGCTGTCAATCACGGCTGTGTAATTTCCGAATACGGATTTACAAGCGGTGAAATAGACGAAACTCAGCTTGCCAAGACCAGAATTATAGCGTTCTTAAGCGATAAGGCATTGATTACTTCTTCAAAGAAGAATAATACACGTTTATGCCTACTTATAGACCATTTATTAGGTGCTGGTAAGGAATTATTCGTCATGCCAGAAAAAGGTCTCTGTGGCTCGCTAAATAATGAGCTAATAAGAGACGGTGCCATTCTTGTAAACAAGAAGGAAGATATATTCTAGGAGGAAGAAATATGCTTACTAGTCCATGCGTTGATAGATTATTGATGTTTCTAAAGGATAGACCTAATCGTAAGGTAAAAACCGCTGTGTACGTGTCTAAAACGGCTGAATTAGACAGTTTAGGACACTACATAAGGCAATTCCTAGAAGATGAGAGTTACATCTCTAGAAACGGCTATAAATTTGATTACGATGAGCGAGATGTCTTTATAGAAAAGACAAGCACTTATGAAGCATTCAAAGAAGTTATAGCAAAGAACTATGAAATAGTTTTTATGATGGAAGGAAGCGAGCGAGATACCTTGATGAAAATCGTTGAAGCAGCAGCAAGCGACGATGATACGGTTTTTGTCCCAATGGACACAAGGCTCAAAGCTTACAGACTTTTAGATCCATATAAGCAACCAAGACAATTGAAAAGAAGACAAGCATAGCTTGTCCTTTTTTACTATTTAGTAAGCACCACTACTATGAAAAAGAATTATCCAATAACAAGGAGACCTAATGGGCGAGGGTATCCTGTTCAATCATATAGACAGCCCAATATAAGCGTGCCAGCTTCAATCGTTCCAAAATTCACTCGTGGTAGGAACGTAGCGGCACAGGTCACTACGAAGATTCATCTAGAAAACGCAAGAGGCGAAAAGATGACTATCGTACAAAACCAGCAATTACTTAACCTATTAAATAACCATAAAGGTTGTTTTGAAATCACTCACGGAAATAATCGAAATCATAAAGGAGGAAGAAATCGATGAGCATTCCAGAATTAAATATCCTTGTCCATGATTTTTTAGAATTGGACGCAGAAATCAAACAACAACAATTAGTCGCTGAAAACCTCAAAAATAGAATAAAAGAGGAAATGGAAGCGAGAAATGTAGAAGAATTAGCAGTTGGTGAACATATTGTGAGATATAAAGACGTATTGACCTCCGTCTTTGATAAATCCAAGTTCAAAGCCAAGTATGAAGAACTCTATGCTATGTTTTTAAAGCAAATCCCAAGTAAGAAATTTAGTATTTCCTAATAGTAAAATTAACGTATCGTTTATTATACTACATTTTTGATATATTTTTACTGGCAAATACGATGGTAAATCAGACGATGGTCTATTTTTCCACTATTTGACCTCGGTGGAGATAACGAAAAATGATATACGGATATGCGAGAATATCTACTAAACATCAGAGCATAGAAAGACAGATAAGAAATATAAAATCAGCATATCCAGAGGCATATATAATTCAAGAAGCCTATACAGGAACTAAGTTAGATAGACCTAATTTTAATAAATTATTGTGTAGGTTAACGTCGGGAGACACTGTCGTTTTCGATAGTGTTTCTCGTATGTCTCGTAATGCTGATGATGGCTTTAAATTATATGAAGAATTATATTCAAAGAATATAGACCTCATATTTTTGAAAGAGCCACAGATAAATACCACTACTTACAAAACCGCAAAAGACAGAGCTATTCCATTAACTAATACCAGTGTTGATTATATTTTAGAGGGTATAAATAAATACCTTATGGAATTAGCGAGAGAACAGATATCATTAGCCTTTGAGGTCGCCCAAAAAGAGGTCGATGACCTCCATCAGCGAACAAAGGAAGGCTTGATAACTGCGAGACTCAACAATCGTACACTGGGGCATAGAAAAAACACACCGCTTGTTCACAAACAATCAATTATAGATAAAGAAACCATTTTGCGTTATTCACGCACTTTTGGTGGCTCATTATCTGATGTTGATGTAATCAAATTATGTAAATGTAGCAGGAAAACCTATTACAAGTATAAGAAAGAATTATTAGAAGGTCATAGACCACTATGATTCTTTTTTTATTTTTATAAAACAATATCAATAGGCAACGATATTTGATAGAATATTTAAGACGATCATTTATCGATAAACGGAGGTAATTATGTCAAATCCTTTAGTCAAATGGGCTGGTGGCAAGCGTCAAATTATGGACAAGCTTTTAGAACACAAGCCAAAGAAATTTAAAACATATTTCGAACCGTTTGTCGGTGGAGGTGCACTACTATTAGAATTAGAACCTATACATGCTTCCATCAACGATTCTAACAAAGAACTTATTTGTATTTATAGATGTTTACGTAGTAAAAGACTATTTAAAAAGATGTATGGCCTCTGTAAAGAACACGAAGTGAACCATTCTGAAGAATACTATTACAAGGTTAGGGATATGGATAAAAAGAAATCATATTCTTCCGAGCCGAGTTATGTAAAAGCAGCTAGATGTATATATTTAAATAAAGCTTGCTTTAACGGATTATATAGAGTCAATGGTTCTGGACAATTCAACGTCCCTTTTAACGGAAAGGATAAGATAAACTGTTTTGATGAGGATAATATTCAAGAAGTGCATAAGTATTTCTTGAAAAGAAAACCAATTATCAATAGTAAAGATTTTGCTGAGGCTGTAAAAACAGCAAAAGCAGGAGATTTCGTTTATTTTGATCCTCCTTACGACGTTGTCGGAAAACAATCCTTTACAGACTACACCAAAGGTGGATTTGGTAAAGATGAACAAACTCGATTAAGAGATGTGTTCAAAGAATTATCTGATAAAGGCGTTTATGTTATGGCAAGCAACGCCAATACGGAATTCATTAATGAATTATACAAGGACTTCAATATTCACGTTGTCACAGCAAGGAGAAACATCAACTCCAAGGGTGATGGAAGAGGCAAAGTTGAAGAAGTCATAATTACAAATTATTAAGATGTACACAAAGAAAAATATATACTTCCAAGAAAACAATTTTACGTTGCTCAACGGAGATTCTTTCAAGATACTTAAAAAGATTGAGCCGAAATCAGTTGATATGATTTTTGCTGATCCCCCTTATTTTCTTTCCAGCGGTGGTTTAAGTTGTTCAGGGGGGAAGCAAGTCTCGGTCAATAAAGGCGAATGGGACTATTCCAAAAGCATAGACGAGAAATTGTTATATCACAGAAAATGGATTGCATTATGTCGTAATATCCTTAAGGATAATGGAACTATAATGATAAGTGCTACATTGCATAGCGTATATGCTATCGGTGTTGCTTTAGAGATGGAAGGGTTTTCAATAATTAACAATATCATATGGAGAAAAACCAATCCCGCTCCAAATCTTGCTTGCAGATGTTTCACTCACTCAACAGAAACGATTATATGGGCGAGAAAACAGCTCACATTAAAGAAAAAAGGCAAGCACTACTTCAATTATGAAGAGATGAAAAAAGAGAACGGAGGCAAGCAAATGAAGGACGTTTGGGAAATTCCTGATCCAGAATTTTTTGAGTCCTCCACAGCCTCAAAAAGAGAGAAAAAACAAGGAAAACATCCAACACAAAAGCCTTTGGCTTTATTAGAAAGATTAATTACCGCAGCTTCTAAAGAAGGAGATCTTATATTAGATCCTTTTAATGGTTCTGGAACAACTGGTATCGTTGCTCATAGGCTTAATAGAAGTTATATCGGAATAGATAATGTGGTAGAATATTTAGAGTTAACAAAGCGTAGGTACAAGGAAGACAAGTAATGCCTAGAAAGAAGAATACTGTTGGAGGAGGGAATCAGACCAATATCAATGGTCTTGGTTTTGAACAAGAGACAACTTTAGCTGACGCATTAATGGAAGCTGGTTTCATTTTAACTCCTACCAATTTAATATACTTCGGAAAGGAAAATGTAGGTAAATTAGTTCAAAAAATGCACCTATACAAAGACTTCCTAGAACCACTAGGTGTTGATTGGCGTGATATCCTCTCAAAACGCATGCTACCAGACGATTGTTTCGTTAATTATAGAGATAAGACAGTGTATGTAATTGAAAAGAAATTCCAGTCATCTGCTGGCTCTGTTGACGAAAAATTGCAAACTTGCGACTTTAAACGTCGTCAATACGAAAGGCTGTTTGCAAGCATAGATTACAAGATTAAATACATATATCTCCTCTGTGATTGGTTTAAGAAGCCAGAATATAGAGATGTGTTAAAATACATTAAAGATGTAGGTTGCGATTATTACTTTAATGAGATTCCACTATCTGTATTAGGTCTTCCTGATTTCACTAGCGGAGATTATGACGAAGAAAATTAAGCAGAGAAAAGGAGCAATCCACTTAAGGATTACTCTTTTTTTATGCGTCCAGAAGAACATTATCAGAAGATTTGCTAATACGTTCAGCTGGAATCCAATCGCCTTGCTCAATTTGAGCAAGAGGATTATGTTTTTCATATTCAGCAGCGATTCTATCATCAACCATATGAAGATAACGTTCAGTGGTTGTGAGATGTTTGTGACCAGCCAATTTCATTACTGAACCCAAGCTCGTTCCATCTTCAATCATCATAGTGATGAAGGTGGCTCGGAGAATGTGAGTGCAGACATGAAATCCAAGTTCAGAAGTAGCTTCGAGGAAGTATTTTTGAACCATAGTTCTGGACATTACACCCTTGGTCATTTCGTTTTGGATAATGTAAGTTGTTGGATTATTGATTGCTATGTGCTTCTCTAGAAGCAAAATAGTCTTTTTATCGAGGAAAATGTGGCGTTGGCTGTGCGTTTTGGTGTGTTTTAATATAATTCGCTTATGATCGTAATCGACGTCCTGTAAGCGGATATTTCGCACTTCAGAATTACGAGCACCACTACCAATGAACAAGAGGAAAGCAATCTTGCGTTTAAGTTCTTGTGGTTTGTTCTCGTCTAACTTCTTAACGTAGTTAAGAAATTGAGAGAATTGTTCACGGGTAAGTGCTGGATAATGTTCTGGATCGGTAGGACGTGCCAAAATTCCTTGCATGATGAAGTTTTGTTCTTTTGTGTACTCGTAAGGAAGCAATCTTAGCTTGATAAGTTGCTTGATAATTCCGAGTCGGTTGTTGATGGTTTTTTGAGATAATCCATCATTTTTTAAATCAATGATAAAATCATTGACCATATCAGCGGTAATATCGTTGATATCTTTGAGACCAACATCATCAATCCATTTTTCAACGGATTTGAGGTGATCTCTGTAAAATCTTTGCGTTTCTTCAGTTGTTTGAGCCATTTTAGTACGCTTAAAAGACTCAATGAGCTTCTTAATCTCCATTTTATACGTGTTCTCCTTTGCCCGGATAACTGGGACAATGGATTGTTGAACCGTCTTTTTTTAAAAATACGACATACAATACGCGTACGCACGTATATGCGTATATATTTATATGTGCATACTAAAAAGAACTGTAGACATAATTACAGTTCCAAGTATTGTAATAGGGTTTAAATATTAGTATAATATTTACTACGTACTGTTAGCGTTCCATATGTGGTTATGCGGGTTCGATTCCCGCCATCTGCTCCAGATAATTAAATTCCTCGATGTTAAGTCGAGGTTTTTATTTTGAAATATCCTATAAGAAGTTGCTTATATAGCTATAAATATAAGAAAAGAAAAATTACTTAGTATCTTTCCTATTGAGTTTTTTATATAATAAAAAGTACCATGAAAAAGCTAATCATCTTTGATATGGATGGAACCATCTACTTAGGGAAAGACCTTATTGATGGAGCATTAGAAACATTTAAGTATTTAAAAGCGAACGATATTCGTTATATTTTTTTCACAAATAATTCTTCTCATTCCTTAGAAACATATTATGAGAAGATGACTAACTTTGGAGTGGAATGTACTTTAGAAGATAATTTCTACTCTACGACTGAAATCCTTATATCTTATTTAAAGAAAAATAATATTAATAATATATATTTGATCGGTAACAAATTCTTAAGAGAAAAACTCGAACATAACTTTAATATTATTAATGATTATGAGAAAAATTCCCTATTGGAGGCAGTTGTTGCGGGTTTTTCAACTGAATTAGTCTATAAAGAGCTACGAGATGCCTCTTTATATCTAGAAACAACTGACTGCAAATTCATCGCTACAAATAGAGATTATCGCTGCCCTATTGAAGATGGTCTTTATATCCCAGATTGTGGCGGTATGTGCGAATGGCTTAGATTAACTACTGGTAAAAAAGCAAAAGACTTAGGAAAACCAGATCCAGAAATCATCAACTATTTCATGGATAAGTATAATTTAGAGAAAAAAGACATTCTAATGGTGGGCGATCGAATCTATACCGATATCTTATGTGGAGTAAACGCCGAAGTTGATACCGTTATGGTTCTTTCAGGGGAAACTAAATTAGAAGATTTAAAAGATTATGACTACTCCCCTACTTACATCTTGGATTCAATTAAGGACTTACCAGCCCTTTTGAATAAAATTTAACTTTTCAAAGGAGAACAAAAATGGAAAGTACACAAGAAAAACAAGGATTTAAACTCAGTTACAAACGTACGTTTACTATTGGGTTTGCTTTCTTTGGAATTTTGCTTTTATGGCAAGTTTATGACACTTGGTGCCCAACATTCTTAACCGAATTATTTAAGAACGCACTTGGTATCGATGATGAAACTCAAGTTCAATACTTAGTTGGTATCATGATGGCGCTTGATAATGTTGCAGCATTATTACTTATGCCATTATTCGGACGTTTATCCGATAAAACTAATACCCGTATCGGTAAAAGAATGCCTTATATTTTAGTTGGAACTGCATTATGTGCGATTGCATTCCCATTCATACCTGTTTTATTCCACGCTAACTCTGTTGGCGGAACTATCGTTTTGATGGCAGTTGTCGTTTTATTTGCAATGATGTATCGTAACCCAGCAGTTGCTTTAATGCCTGATTTAACACCAAAGCCTTTACGCAGTAAAGCTAATGGTATTATTAACATCATGGGTTATATTGGTGGCGCTTTTGCTACTGTTGTTGGTTTTGTCTTTGTTCTTACTGACTATTTAGGAATTGGTAAAAAAGGAACAAACACATGGGCATATCATAATATCTGGGCAATTGAAGGACCATTCCTTGTTGGTTCAGTCTTAATGATTATCTCTGCTGTTGTCTTATTTATCTTAGTTAAAGAAAACAAAGTTAAAGAAGAAATTAAAGATGAATTAGCTAGAGGCGAAGCTGAAGCTGAAATCGTTGATAAATTAGAAGCTGAAGAAGAAGCCCCTATGACTAAAGCTAATAAGATTATGCTTTGGTTAATCCTTGGTGCTGAATTCTTCTGGTTTATGGCTGATAACGGTGTTTCGACCTTCCTTAATAACTATATTATTTATAACGTTGGTGCTGAATCCACCTCCACTGCTATTTTAACTATTGTTGGTGGTGTTGGTTCTGTTATTGGTTTTATTTTCGGTGGAATTATTGCTAGTAAGATTGGTCGTAAATGGACACTTCTTTCTGGTTTATTACTAGCTTTATCCATGTATGCAATTTGGATTATCTTAACCTTTACCGCTGGATTTAGTGGTCCTGGTATTAATGGTTTACCAATTTGGTTATACGTTATTACCTTATTTAAAGGTTTTGGTATGTCTCTTGTTCACGTTAACTCCTATCCAATGGTTGTTGAACTTTGTACTAATAAGAAAGTCGGACAATTCACTGGTTACTACTATGCTGCTTCAATGTCTGCTCAAACAATTACTCCAGTTTTATTAGGTTTATTACTTCTCTCTCCATCATTCGACTGGGATTTATTACCAATCTACGCTGGAATTTGTATCTTAATTTCCGCAACTATCTTCTTCTTCGTTAAAAACGTTAAGACAAAGAAGACTACATTTAAAAAAGGTTTAGAAGCCTTAGATCAAGATGACTAATTATGAATAAAAATAGATTTGTAAGCTTATTTGATGAAAGAATTCTTAAAGGTGTGGCTCACCGCGGACTTTGGGATGAAAATAATTCCGAAAACTCGATGGGCGCCTTTAAAAGAGCAATTGAACATAACGTTGCAATTGAGCTCGATATTCACCTCACTAAAGATAATGATTTAGTGGTTATTCATGATGAAGATTTGAAACGTTTAACCGGAAAGGATGGAGTTGTTGAGGATTTAACCGTTAAAGAATTAAAAGAAAACTATACTTTAATGGATGGTTCTTTAATCCCTACTTTCCAAGAATTATTAGATTTAGTTAACGAACAAGTACCTCTTGTCATCGAATTAAAAGTATTCCGTAAAAACTATAAAGAACTCGCTAAAAAGGTGGAGGAAGTTTTACTTAAGAATATGAAAGATAAGAAACAATACACTCTTATCTCTTTTGATCCACGTTCATTACTTCCACTTAAAAAGCTAGGTTTAGCAAGAGTCTTATTAGTTACTCATACTCACCTTTATGTCTATAATCTTTTCCATTTCCGTTTCAATGGTTTTGATATTGAAGATGTTTTACTTGAACAAAAACGTTTCCAAAAACTCCATAAACGTAAATTTATGAATGTTTGGACAATTGAAAGAGATGAACAACTTAAAAAAGTTGCTCCTTACGTTGATACAGTTACATTCCAACATTTAGACCCTAAAGATGTAAGAAAAGCTTTAGAAGAGAAATAATTATGTTTGATTTATTAATTGCTACTAATAACGATCACAAGATTAAAGAATATAAAGAAATGTTTTCTCCTTTAGGAATTAATGTTCATTCTCCTAAAGAATTTAATATTACTGATGAAGCAATAGAAAACGGAAAAACATTTGAAGAGAATTCTTTAATTAAAGCTAAACACTTAGCAGATAGAGTTAAGATGGCAGTTATTGCTGATGACTCTGGTTTATGTGTTGATGCTTTACAAGGTTTCCCTGGCATTTATAGCGCTCGTTTTGCTAAAGAAAGAGGCGGAAACGGTAAAGCAAACTTGGATCTTATTGAATTATTAAAAAGACACGACGATAAAGATGCTGAGTTCGTTTGCGTTATTACATTATTAAATGTAGAGAATGAACCAGTTGTCTTTAAAGGCGTTTGCAAAGGTAAAATCTTACCTGCTCCAGTAGGAGAAGGTGGCTTTGGTTACGATCCAATCTTCTATTCTTATGAAGGAAAAGTGAACTTTGGAGAAGCTAGTAGCGAAATAAAAAACAAGTTCTCTCATCGCGCTAAGGCTTTAGGGCAACTTGTTAAATATCTAAAAGATAAAAAGTTAATTAACTAATTTAGAAATTATTAAACGAGCGACAAAGGAAATAATAAATCCTGCCGCTGATATAGCTAATACAATAACACCTGGATAGATGTTATCTTTAATCGAGAAAATTAAAACTAAGCCAATTATTAAAGCGATAACACTTAATCCACTGAGAGCGGTTAAGAATCTTTTTGTTTTAACAAATTTAGAACCATCTTTAAAGATATTATCTTTGATCGGTGTTCCTTCTTCATCTTGAGCTAAAACATAGCCACTATTTTCAATAATTTCATAGTTCTTTGAGCCATTTTCTTTAATTGATTCGATAATCTCTAAAAGCTCACTTTCTTTAATTGTGGCGTCTTCTGTATAATCAACATCTTTAAAGAAATTTTCATCAATAAAGGATAGGATCTCCACTATTTGGGAATTTTTGTTCAAATAAATGTGTCTTGCTTCAAGCGAATAGAACTTATCATTTTTGGATAAGTTCTTCTTTAAACCAAGTTCATAATCGGATAACAAATAAATGATTTCAGAATAATAATCATTAACTTTAAGTTTGTTATCTTCATTAGGAGTAAGAATATCTTTATATTGCTTTAAAGTATTAATGATTTCATTTAAATGGTCTTCTCTAACTCTTGAATCTTTAATATAGGCTTCGATTAAATATAAAACTGCATCTTCACTAAGTTCTAAAAGAATTAATCTGTTATAAGATTCAATAGCCTTTTTATAATCCATTAATTCATTTAAATATTTATAGCCATCATTCATATGACGGACGAGAACCATTTGATATAGTTTTTCACCTTGAGATAAACCGAAAGCTTTACCACATTTAGGGCAAACTTGTTCTTCTTTAAAATCCGCAGGTTCGTAAGTGTAATAACAATGTGTGCAGACTACCTTTTTCATACAATAGAAATATTAATATATTTACAAAGAATAAAGAATAAGATTTTTTGAAAAATATGAAAGGTAATGAATTTATATAAATTCTTATTAGCAATAAGCAAAAAATGTGTTATTATCTTTAATACTGGAGCAATACCCAAGAGGCTGAAGGGGACGGTTTGCTAAACCGTTAGATCGGGTCACCGGTGCGAGAGTTCAAATCTCTCTTGCTCCGCCATTAATATATAATATCGATTTAATCGATATTTTTTATTAATGATACCGTTTTTTGATACATTTTTGATACTCATTATATAAAAAAATAAAATAACAATCATTTAAGAACAATGTTATCAAACATCTTTTTAATAGCTTCTTTTCTAGAAGGAAAAATATGTGAATAAATAGTAAGAGTTGTAGATGGAGAACTATGGCCAAGCCACGCGCATACTTGCATATAATCCGCGCCATTATTAATCAAATAAGATGCACAAGAATGTCTAAAGCCATGAAGAGTTATCTTCTTAACATGAGCTTTACGAATATATTCAATTAATTTGCGCCTTACAGTAGTTTCCCCAACATCAAAAACGAATTCAGAATCCTTTTTTATCTTTTGAAGATCTTCATAAAGAAAATCCAACATAGGATATACACGTTCAGAAGCATGAGTCTTAAGATAAGTAAGGACACGACCATGTTCGAAAGTTTTCGTGCTCCTGGAGAGATTGACAGAAACAGATTTTTCGTCAATATCACTCCATCTTAAGCCAAGAAGCTCTGAGATCCTTAAACCATAAAAATAAAGAAAAGAAAACAATAAACGATAATATCTATCGTCAACTTTATTCAAAAACTTTTTAAATTCACTATAATCCCAAAAACAAATCTTTCTTTTTTCAATATTTGTTTTAATACCGCGAATAACATAAAACTTATAATCACAAAGTTTTTTAAAATAACCTTCTGAATAAAGATGATCTAAATACATATTAGCAATAAAACAATAAAAAGATCTTGACGATGTTTTTTCGTTAATCTTGTTATTTATAACAATTAAGGTTTTCTTATCAAATTCTTTCACTTTATCAAAATAAGGATAAAGACTTCTTAATCGAACAATATAACAATAAGCAGTCGTTTCCTTATAAATTGATGATATAAAATCCTCAAACGATTTATGATAAAGATCAGCACCAGAAGCTTTTATTTCATCATCATCAAGCGATGCCGCTAAAGAACGTTTCTTAAGCAATACGAAATCATAAGCTTCTTTAAACGAGGAAAAATGTTTCCCGTTATTGGTTCGATAAAAATATACAGATCCATCAACTGAAAATTTAACAAATATTTTTCCTTCTTTATCTTTATAACAATTCGGGTATTTCTTCATTTACAAGCTCACTATTTCGATATGATTTTTCAAAAGCCAATGTTTTACTATTAATTCGAGATTTGAAAGTTCGATTCATATCATCAACGAAACAATAAAGAAAAACAAACAAGCGATGGTAATCTTTAATGTCTTTTAATAAATCATTTTTATTTTTATCAAATATTGAAAATAAGAAATCGATATCATAACAAATATCGGTTCCACAAACCTTTCCAGTTACAAAAAGTTTTAACATCATTGAAATAAAACCAAAATCACTGTAAACAGGTGACAAGCGTTTCATTTTGTAACTATCGATAAATAAATCATAAAAATATTTAACAAATTCTAAACCGCTAAATAATTTCACTTTAGTAACATCTGATTTTGTGACCTTGGAATAAATTCGAATTGATTCTAAATAATATAAAGCATCCATGTTATTTCCTCTTTAAATTAAAGTTATAATCAACAATACCTTCGTGATATTGAGCAAGCTTAACAATAACCTCTTCCAAAGAAGAAATTTTGTAAACTCCCATAAACCATTTAAGGCACTCATAAAGATCCTGGTCTAAACGGACAAAATAAACATCTAAAGACATTGTTTTCTCCTTTCAGCCTTATTCCTTAAGCATCAATTCTTCTTTTTCCCAATTATTAATTTCAACAAAACGATTATTAATAATTTTTCTAAGCTTAAATGTATTCTTTTCTTCTTCAGATAAATCATTATAACCATAATCTTCAGGCGATGGTTTTCTAAAGATACCCCAAATATAATCACAACATCTTAAGCAACGAATTTGAAATTCAGGAAAAAAAGAATCGTTG
The DNA here is from genome assembly GCA_902787955.1 of uncultured Erysipelotrichaceae bacterium. Taxonomy (GTDB): domain Bacteria; phylum Bacillota_I; class Bacilli_A; order RFN20; family CAG-826; genus Fiminaster. Next base: position 17,658 of record CADAIJ010000006.1, on the reverse strand, counting down.
TTAAAAACATGAATTTCTATATCTTCCATGTAATTTTCAGGATTATCTACATAACTTACTAACTGTTTTTTCTTAAGACTTAAACGCTTTGCAGCACCTGTTGGAACAAACATTACTTTTTTAGTTTCCTCAGGTTCATCTTGACGAAGATCAGAATATTTAATAATTGCTTTAGCAATTTTATTAACAACCTCAGATAAATCGTTGATTCCGAAAGCTTGTGACCAAAATTCAAAAGCCGCAATGTAATCATGAGATCTTAAATAAAATATTTCATCTTCTTGATTGCCATAATAAGTAGTTCCTACTTTTAATGAAAGTTCCATTTTAACTTTAGCGTTTCCATATGAAACAACCAAATAAATAACAGGAAGAGATGATTCAACATCGATAGATAAAAATTCACAGTTCACCTTCTTCTTTTCTAAAAGAATTTTCATTAAGCCAAAAACTTGCTTTAAAAAACTATCATCAGAAAAATCTTCTTTACCAATAGCTACAACTTCTTTTATTTCTCTAGTGGATAATTGCTTAAACTCTTTAGCAAACACTTTATCATCAGAAATAGGAAGAAGCTCAACCAATGCAGTAAAAGAAAAGCCTTCAAATCTTTCATCTAACTCATCTTCATCATCAATGGATCTAAATGATTTATAAACATTAATAAAATTTTTAATAGATGTAGATTTAAGAAAAAACTTTTCTTCACAATAGTTATAAAATTCACTTTTTGTTAAATTTTCATCCCAGGATTCTTTTAATTTAAATAAATGATAACCAAGATTGAAAAAATGATTTGTTAAATCTTTTAATTCTTCAACAATATGATCAATATGATAATTAATAACTGAACTAACTTTGTAATTATTTTCAAGAACTAATAATTCTTGTTGGTCAGTCGCCTGACTAATATTTTCTTTTGCCATTTTTAATAAATACCTACCTTTCTTAAATAAAATTTACAAATAGACCACCGAATTTATCATTTTTCACATCGATTCGTAATAACAGCTAACAAAAACATTAATATTCCTCCTTATATGTGTATTTATCTTTAAAACGTTCAAAGTAAGATGAATCTTCTTCTAGAACTGTTTCAGAAGCTAAATAATTTTCTAATTGATTGAGAGATATTGGCTCAAATCCTTCTTTTTTTCTAAAGTTATTAATGACTTGAATATCATTTAAAGTAACTTTTCCTTCACGAAAGCCTTCTTTCATGCAGTAAGAAATAAAAGATTTGAATCTAGATGGATCAGATCCAAACAAACGATTTAAAATTCTCTTATTTGTTCTATAAAACCACGAATAATTGTCAAAAAGAGTTTGTTCTAATTTAGGAGAACAATGAGGAACACATTTCTCAATCTTCTTGCAGAATAAATCCCATTTAGACCAATTCGTTTCTAAATAGCGATTAGAGCTACCATAATTTTTAATCGATTCCTTAAATTCAATTAGATGAGCTAAGAATGATAAACAAGCTTTCGGATAAAGATCAATCGCACCATTGATAAAATCCTCTTTTAAAACTTTAAAGAGTTTCAAAAAAGCACTTTGAGCGGTTGAATGATAATAACGACATTCAAACCTTATCCAAGAAGAGTAAGTTACGATATAACCGTGAGCTTCTCTTTCCGCTTTTTTATTATAAATACAAAGTTGCGAATTAGATCTTCCCCCAAAAGTTGCAGTAAAGCCCTTATTATTTGAAGTTCTAATTTGAGGTTCATCGAACTCTTGGTTCATAACTTCTTCTGGAAGATTTTCATCTAAAATCATATTCCTGGTCTTAGTGGTGTATTCATGCTTCAACACTTTATCTTTAAGTTCGTCGATTGTAATCAATCCCGATTGATCATCAATAGCGATATCAATTCTGGTGCAATGACCGCCATATTGAAATACAAGTTCAAATAAACTAAGCCAGGAACCACCATATGCTTCGAATTCTCGACAAGCTGAACCCTTAAGTTCGAAAAGACTTGTTTCTTCACCTGCTTTATTGCGAGTAAAATCGCCACCAGAGAAAAAGAAAATGTTTTCACCAACGTTGTATCCTTCGTTATAACCAAACGCGGCATAAGGAATTCTTTCAGCATCTTTTACGTCTTTAGAGATGAGTTTTAAAAATTCAACATAAAAGCCTTCCTTAAAAGAAACAGTGAAATCAAAACCAACTTTAAAATAGTCAATAAGAATGTTTACGTTATCTTTTGCTTTCATAATCTGCCTCCATATAGATTGTTGGTATAACTATGGGTGTTACTCCACCCCCACAATTTGAAAAATTGACCGCCTTAATTACCCGGGTGTTTGACCAAGTGAAGATCTTCACTTTAAATTCCCTCCGAAGAAATCGGAATCAAATCTTATAGATGAATCTGGATCGGATGAAACTTCATCCTTTAAACCAGATTCATCTTCTTGAGATAAAGGTTCCTCACCACGCTTCTTAAAGAGCTCGTTAAAGAAATAAGAATTTTGGCGTAGAAGCTCTTCGCGGCTTGCAACAATATCCTGATAATTTGGCATGTCATTTAATCCAAATTCGGAGGAGATCGCAGCATCCTCAAATAAGAACTGATAGCAATCCGTGCTATAGCGATAGCCAACTTTCTTATAAAGGCGATAATAAGAAGCTGGCTCATCCTTAACGGTATTGCCATCAATATCCCCATGGTTCACATCAAGTTCTAAGACACGATAAGAAAATGTTTTGGAAATAAATTCCAAAAGCTTAAAACATTTCGAAGCAAGCTTCGAGAAAAGATAACTAAATAAATTAGTATCTTCTCTATAGAATCTAAAATGATTAATAAATCTCTTATAAAAAGAAACGATGAAATCTGGAAATTGAAGGAAAAACGAAACAAATGTCAACGTTGATTTATCCTCCCCAGAAGCACTTCTTAAATAAATAAGATTCTCGGCGATGGAATTAAGATCACCATTGATACTGTTCTTTCTTTGACCATCATAAAACATCTTAAAGAAACAAGTATGGCCAATCGTACATTTGTGGCGAATAAGCTTCAAAAATTGATTGAAGCCATCATTCATCTGATTAGCTTCATTCGCAGTCTTTTTAATTCCACGATTTTCGAAAGCATTGCCTCTTTCTTTATCAAGCTCGGTAAAAGAGAAAACACCAAAACATACAATATCCTTAAATTTATCATTTTCATCAATTTGTTTTTTAAGTCTAAAAGAATCGAAATCAACAATCTTCGAATAATAATCATTATCAGGACATTTCTCTTTAAAATAATTCTCCACATATAAAGGGAAATGATCTAAATCTTTCTTATAATCAGATGTTCTGATGGAATAATTAGCAGAGCCAAGCTCCGATTTATAAATGTAATAAACCTGGGCATACTCAATAATGTTATCTAATAAGCTTTGATACCTCAAACCATCAAAATATGCCCAACATTCAACATCAAAAAGATGAAGCTTATCTTCGATATCGAAGATTAATTCACCTTTTTCATTAATATAAGTCCTAAAGAGCTTATGAAGCTCGTCTTTAACTGAATAATGATTCGAAAAAGCGCCTAACTTCACAAAGTTTTCAACATAGAAAAAATTGTAGGTTGGCCATCTAAGTTGAATTGTATTGAGAATGTTAAGCGCCTTATCGCGAAAAACATCGATCGCGGTCAAATAAAAATCTGTGCCAAGCCAGGTCTTTCCAGATCCAACAACACCAGAGATGGAAGTAACCACTCCTAGCTTATCCACAAAATTCTTATCAATTGATTCTAAGAATTCCAAATGACGATAAGCTGCCTTGACACGTAAAACAATAAAAAGAATTAAACAAAGAAGAATTAAACCTGGCAAAGAGAAAACTCTTACCATGTCGATAAATAAAACAATTATGTTAAATACTAATTCAAGCAATAAAAGGAGATTTCCAGAGCAAGAAAGATAGAAAATTCCACCGATAAAAACAATAACCAAAGGATACAAATTAAGCATAAAAGCTAATTCAAGATAAAAGATGATCCTAAACATCTTTGAAAGTGGAGCATGCAAAATAAAATCCACTTCTTCTTTAATCCAGGCAATAACTTTCGAAAGAACTTTATCTTCGAATTTCTTATAGGAAATAACTCCTTTAGATTGCTCTAATCCATTTTCGTTTTCTTTAAACATAAATGAATAAGAAATCTTCATAATGACGAAAAAGATAAATCCAAACATAACAACCAACAAACCAATTGAGAAAAATTTCGCTAAAAATTCTAACCAGATAAACCAAAAATCGCTTACTGCAAAGAAACGGAAAAGCATTCCAAGATTTAAAAGAAGTTCATCGAAATTCTCTGGAAGAAAATAGCTTCTTAAAAATTCTTCATCAACCAGAAGCTGAAAATATAATGTTGGTGTTTCAACATCTTCGTTAAACATTGAAAGGAAATAATAAGAAATCTCCTCGCCGAAAACTTGGAAAGAATACCAGATGCGAATCACATTATTTCCATAAACAAAGATACAGAGAAGAAGCATCAACGTTATAACACTTATTGAAATGATATATCGATAATTAAAATTCTTCATAACGACATTTCACCTCCATAAGTGAATAAATTAGTTCCATCAAATAAATATTTGCTATAGAACTTTAAAACCATATTTGAATTTTTTAATTCAACATAATCTTTATAAATCGTGTATGGAAAGAAGGTGGCGATTTGCCAGGAATATGACTTATCATCTTCCTTCTTTCCCTCAAGAACAAATAAAGATTTTTCGTAAAAGAGATAACCTTTAACCAATCTATAATTCACAAAAAATGTTTCATTAATATCAGAAGGAATCTCTTTATGAGAAATGACTAAAGAAATTGATGTAGTAAAAATAGATAAAACAAGAACGATAACAAGAAGAAGTACATTCTTGCTACTTCGATGTTTTCTAAAAATTTCGTTATTCATGGCCAACCTCCTATTTTTCCTACTTTTTAATTTTTACTTTTGGACGCGATATCCTAGCTTTAATAAGAGAAAACGCTAGAACACCTCCAAAAATAGCAAGAACAAAAGGAATAATGGCCATCAACATTGTTTTAAGCCAGCCCCATGGATCTGAAACATCCGCGGCTAGTCCTTTTGGAAAATTATTTAAAGGAGAATGAATCACAGGAATAATTTTTGAAACCCCATCTTTCCTAAAAGTGAAAGTGATGATTTCAAAATCAAGACACGCATGAGAACTAAAGTAATAACCAAGGTATTCGCCTAAAGCTTCATGGCGAACATTTTCTGAATAATAATCATCATCATGATATCTTAGTAAATAAGTCGTTTGAGATGATCTGGATAAATAGGATTTAATAGAATCAACATCTTCTTCATCAACAAAATATTTGGATCCAAACGATGATTTGCTTAAGCCCAAATCACTTGTGCTTAAAATATCCCAAACATTTAAATCCCCAAGATCAAATTCACTATAAGCAATACCGTGAAAGGTTTCTTCCCACCATCTTTCAAAACCATTGAGATGGTTTTCAGTAATCGAATATGATTCTTCCATATTCTCCGTTTCAATATGGTGATAAGTCCAATCTAAAGCAGGTGTTAAAAACTGTTTGGATCTAAGTTCAACTTCTTTACGAGAAACAGGTGAATCCCAAGTAGGAATCCAAAATCTAAAAAAATCATTATTAAGATTATTTAAATCAGATGTATATGGAGCCCAGGAAACAGAAGAATTACTGCTGGTTCTGGCACCATTATTAAAAACAGCGATTGTTTGATCCTCAGTTAAAGCTAAATAATTAGGTAATACAACAGAACTATATTGATACTCAACTTTATCTAAATAACCATAATAATCTAATAAATGATTAGGGATATTAAACCAGGCATAGAAAATGTTCTTTCGATAGCCTCCAGAAGATTTTGAAAGCCAATTACCAACACTGACATCAAGATTGATGGTTTCTAACGTATTCTCAGCACACTCTAAAGAGGATGAATCATTCCCATTCATGGATTCAGCAAAACCACTAAATGTAAATGAAGAAGAAACATCGAAAGAGATCTTATCTTCTGATTCATCATCTAAAGGTCGAGAATAGACGGTATATTTGGAGATGTTATACACACGCGTATTAAGATTATCTAAATATAATGATTTAGAATTTATTACTTGAGTCTTATAAAACCCATTGTTTGAATCAATGACTCTTAAATCATAAGACTCATAATCATTATTAGAGTTTGCCGCGACTATTTGGCTAAATTTTGAAACATTATAAGATTTATCAGGAGTTAGATAAAAATAGAAAAATAAATCAAACAATGTATCGCTGTTCTTGGCATAGCCAAATTCCATGAACTTTATAACAGCAAAATCATCTACTGTATAAATATCTTCATGGAAAGACTCATCAGAAGTTAAATCATCAAGAACAGTCGATTCATAAATTGATTTAGATCCAGAAGCTTCCACCATTAAAGGATTTGAGCATCCAATCAAAGATGGAATTAATGGAATTAACGATAATATCATCAATTTCTTATTCATAGAATCTACCTCCTAAAAATAAATATGTTCAACTTCTGGAATAATAAATGGATTTAAATAATTGCCTCCACCAGAAGCTTGAACTTGAAGTTGAGGGATATACCAAAAAAGAAAGGCCGCTACTAACAAAATAACAACAGAAAAAATCGCTAAAACAACATAACGTTTAAATACTCTTTTTCTTTTACTACGCGCCATAAGAAGCAATCCTTTCTTTAAGAATTTCAAAACGAATATTCTTAAGATAAAAATTCTTTATATAGAAACAATTCGAATTCTTAATATATCCCCAATAAGAGAAAAACCTTTGAAGAAGCTTTAAAGACCAAAAGCGAACCTTAAGATCTAATAAGCATCTTCTAATGTTCTTCCAAATACGTTTTCTAATTGATGTCTTAGATTTAAAAAACTTAAAACCAAGAAAATCTACACCATTTTCGTCATCGATTCTAAATAAGAGCCAATTGTCTTTAATCTTCAAACCTAAATTATTTAAAAATTCAATAATTCGATCTAAAGATTTTAAGAGCTTTCTTCGATTAGAATCGATAAGAACTAAATCATCGCAATAGCGAACATAATATTTGATATCTAGTTCTTCTTTTACAAAATGATCAAAAGACTGTAAATATAATTCAGAAAACTTTTGAGAAGAATAAAATCCGATAGGAATTCCTTTTTCTTGAACAAAGATTATCTTTTTAAGAATAGAAAGAACCTTAACGTCTTTTATCTTCTTCTCGATAAATCCATATAAAATAGAAGGATTAATCGAATCATAATATTTAGATATATCGAGCTTTAAACAATAACGAGCTCGATTTTTCTTTAAAACTTTTTCAAGATATTCTTTTCCACATCTGATACCACGACCTTTAATCGATGCCACAGAATATGGATAAGATCCTTTCAAAATGACATCCTTTTCTAAAACTTGAAATAAAGCATGTTGAACAACTAAATCAGGGAAGAATCTACAAGAAGAGATCTTTCTAACCTTGTTTGATAACTTCTCCTGGATAATAAATCTGTTTCTAACTAAAGGTTGAAATGAATCATTAACAAATAATGACTTCAATAAAGGAATAAAAGCATCAATATTATCTAAATAAAACTTTGCTTTTTTCCTTTTAGAAGAACCCTTAGCAGCATTTATAAAAGCCAAGCGAAGATTATCTTCATCGATAACTTTTTCAAATAAATAACCAAGTCTTTTCATTTCATTTACCTATATTTCTCTTTCAATAATTTACTAAAGAAACCCTTCATTTTAATTTCGGGAACCCCAGGATAATTGACTCAACCAATAAGGTTCAAAATCAATCGGTAAATCTAAGGCGGAAACCGTAGTTCGTGTTAGCATTCGAAGCATCATTCCTGAGGTTCAAGTAGAAGGCACCAGCATCCGAACCATTGTTCGAATTGCCGCTTCCAGAGTCAATTACCCTTGTTGTTCAATTCTTTACGTCAAAAAGCTAGGGAACAACATTTCCCTAGAACCTATTTAGAAGGATATTGCGAAAGGCGGAAACCGCAGTACGCGCCAGCAAGCGAAGCATCAAGCCAGAGGTGCAAGTAGAAGGCACCAGCATCCGAACCATTGTACGAAGAGCCGCCCATAAAGCCAATACGATAAGCGACTGTTTCATTCGAAGAACTTATATTGCAATATGTATTATCAATTGATTCTCCACCATTATTAGTTGGATAAATCAAACCAAAATCATCTACATTATAAGTGCCGTCAAAACCGTTAAGATTTACATTTTCAATTTCTTCATAAGAAGAAAAATCTGAAGATGAATAACGATTAGGATCAAATGAATAAACAAGTGAACCACCGTTATCGCCAGCTAAATCTTTAAAACCGATGCCATCTAACCAGGTATCATAGTTACCATACCAGTTTTCAACACCGCGATAGTTCATTGCTCCGCTAAATGAGGTTCCTTTAGAAGAACCACGCATATTATCTGTTGTTCCAGTAGGCAAAAATTCACCAATATAAATACAAGAGCTATCGCCTTCTGGAAGTTCTACTGAATTCTTTAAATGAACATCATACGTATCATCGCCATTATCGATGATTTCTTTAATTTCACGATAATCAAAATAATTGCCATTTTCATCACTGAAAACAACATATTTTTGCTTCATTAAATCTTCAGTTGAACTATTAGTATCATCTATAGTCATGTTATGGAAAACGGAAATTTTGCCAGCATCCCAGGATCCAGCAAGATCCCAATAATCAGTTGCACCAAGCATAACTGATTGAGAATCAAAAGTTAAAAATTCCACGACAAATAACTTTTGTAAAGCAGAATTTTCACGAGCATCAAATAAATAATTACCAGCGCCCATCGCCATGGTTCTAGCTTGAGCCATTGTAATATTTGCTGCTGGCATCTTTCCAGGAACACTAGCTAAAGCTGATTTAGATTCATTTGTGAAAGAAGCTTCATAAGCACCAACACGGAACCAAGGAAGTTCGGTTTCTTTATCTGCTGCTAAGAAAGCTGGATCAACAATCCAATTTTCATTATGCTTCTTTCCAGAAATATGAATGCCTTCTTCATCGGTCATGATATAAAACTTAGGGACTTCAACAAAATAAGATCCCTTATCATAAACTGTTTTAATATCAGACCAAGGATAAGCCTTATCAAAATCGTTTTTAGCACCATTGATTCCATACTTAAAACCAACAGCATCATCAAGATGAACATAGGTTTCGGTTTCTTCATCGAAGCCCATGCCATAGATCTTTTCTTTAGCTTTATCGACGATAACATTTGTAGCACCATTATGAGCGAAACGAACAATGGCAACGGTCGCACCAGCAGCAACAACAACAGTTAACGCTGCAGCTAAAGGAATAAAAATTTTCTTTGCGAGTTTTTTCATATAAATAACCCTCCTTTTATTTAATATTCAAAGCATTATCAATAATCTTTGTTAATTTTTCATAATCTTTAGTATCAGAATTCTTAACATTCATAATAAATTGACCATCAAGGGTACGATGAATACCGGTTTTATTAACCGTCCTATCGGAATTTTTATCATCGACGTTTATAACATATAATTTACGTTTTCCATTTTTAAGAATAACGGCCTTACTTTTACCATAATCGACAGAAAGTTCTTTATAAGAAAATTCAGGATTCCTACTAAAAATATATTTAGAAAAATACTTAATTTTAAGAGTATCAATTAATTCTTCATGAGGTCTTTTTTTCATAAGTAAGAAATTCCTTTCATTAAGTAGACATGTATGATATAAATATTGACGTCGGTGATTTGCTGAAATAATGCTACGTAACCGACTTTTTTATTGAATTAACGTTTAATATGCTTATTCTTTTTAATACGTTTAATCTTTCTTTTGTCATTTCTATCCCAATACCAATCGTAAACTTTGCCATCAAATGAATCTTTGTCATCAGCATAGTTTCTGGGAATAACATAGAATTGACCATCTTTATTAACGTTTGGATGTCTATATAAAGGAACGTTTTTAATAACAACTTTACCTTTACGTTTAACACATGGCTTAGAAGAAATAACAATATTAATTCGTTTATTTCCATCATCATTATGGATGTAGGAATAATGTTTACGTTTCTTATTCCATCTAAATTCACTTCTAGACATAATTATCAATAACGAATGCGCTTATCTAAAAAACCACTACAGGAGTGTTTGATGAAAGGTTTTGAACATTATAAAAATCATCAACAAAGATCTTGCAACCCCACCAAGCTATACCAGAGCAGCTTGATTCATTAGTTACAGTAAATAAATTAGAAATATTAAAAGAACATAAAATTGGAAGCCATAAATTAAGATAATTTTGTGAATGACTACTAGCTTGATGTGCAGCATCAATAGCAGATAAAACACTAGCGCACCAGTTAGTAGAACCGTTATGAAGATCCGCAATTAATCTACGAGAAACTTCATCATGATCAAATGCATAATCTGGATCTAAATAAGGATTCGTATATTCACCAGTATTATCAATATCCGCCGCCAAATATACTAAAGCACTATTACTATTCCATAAGTCGTTAGCAATATCGTCTGGATCTTCGTTTAAAGAATCATCTGGAGAATAATTAAAGTTAAGGCTTCCGTTATGAATTTCAATATAAGGATAAAGACCTACATCAACAGTATTAAAAACTGGAGTTCCAGAATACCAATTAGATTCATTTACCCAGTCGTATAAATTACGATAATAATTATCTTCTGGAATAAATGGAATAGTATAAACGGATGAAACATCCATAAAGCCAGTCCACAAAGCATCTAAAGCAGACGAAAAATCAAGATGCGGGCCTTCCCAATCGTTATTTTCTTTATAAATAACACCGTATTCGTTAGAAGATCCTCCACGTCCATATTTATTGAAGCCAAGATCTTTTTGCATTAAATCTATGGTAACGTTAGTTCTAACCTCATCATTCGATTTAGAATACAAAGTTAACTTTGCTTGATGATCAAAATCATTAAGCTTTGTAACCGTAAATGTTTCCTTAGCACAATCGATAGATGCAGATAAATAATTATTGATGTCAGCATTATAAGAAGAACTTACCCAGGATAAACTTACATCAATATCAAAAGATGCAGAACGAGGACGAACCTCGTAAGAATAAGTTAAAGAGTTTTCGTTACTATCAAGTAATTTAACAGATAGAAGGTTCATAGACTTAAAATTAAGACCACCGCAGGATGAAAGAATCGTTGCTGCTAAAGGTAATAAACATTTAATTAATTTCATTTCTTTGAACCTCCTTGTTTTTTTAAATCCAAGCCCTTATAAATAACATCTTGAATTCCTTTTAAATTGAATAGATCCTTCTCATTAACATCACAATAATGCAAACCATTCTTAGTTTTATGTATTGCTAGCTTAGTATCTGGATCATTCTTATAACGAATTAAAAGAACTCTTTTCTTACGTGGATTCGTTACAACAACACCATCCGAAACATTGATTAAACCGATAATGTTTGATGCAATGATTCGTTCAACGTTAAAGTGAAGCTTTTTAACTTTTTTGTTCTTAGCTTTAATCATTGAGCGAAACCAACTGTTTCATTCGCATGACCAGCCGCTTTCTTAACTAGTTCAATAGATGTAATCTCTAAGGTATTATCTTCGAGAGCATCTAAGGAAAAAGTGGTAACCATAAAAGAAGAAACTGCTAATGGAAAATCTTCGTTTGTTTCAGCGATTGCATAATCAATCCAACCATCAACGGCAATTTTCTTAATAAAGGCATTTTCTTCTTTATCATCTGGATCTGCATAAGATTCTTCGTTGATTAATAAATAACGTTGACCGCGAGCTTTATAATTGATTCTAACGGTATCGAAGTAACCAACTTTGGTATATTCAGATGTAGCTTCATCAATACGATTGATTTCAATCAATAATGAATCACCATTAACATAGGTTTCTTCTTCATAAGTAACAGCATCTTTTAAAGATCTTTGGTCTTTTAAAGAAAGTTTGTTAATTTGAGTATAAGAACTCAAAGAACGAAGAGTTCCTTCATCATTACCAAGAATCAATTTATCTTCTTCATTTTCAACATCGTTACTAGCGGTATATGTTAAAGTGACAGACTTTTTATCAATGGTAGCTTTAAAACCATCCTTGGCCTTGAAGCTTTCAACAACTGTCCCACCTTTAATAACGTTAGTGACGGTATTCCATTCAGAAAAACCCTTAGTAATTACAGAAGTAGCGATCGCGCCACCTCCAATGACCGCCATAACAGCGGCAACAATTAATCCAGTTCTAGTAGCTTTTTTCATAAACCATCCTCCATTTAGAACTTAAACTTTTGAAAGGCTCTAGTTCGATGTTCGCAGCCCTTTAAATAGCCGCTTTTGAACTTCTCGCTTTTACTAGTAGCAAAAAGCCAATAGTTTCCCTGGGAAGAACCTGCTAAATAGCCTTCTGCATACTGCTTTTCAAAAGAATTCTTAAGTTTCTTAGACTTAAGTTGTTTTTTATAATATTTCCTTCTTTCTTGAAGAGAATATTTCCTTTTAGTTTTCCTAAATCCGAACATTTTATTAACCTACCTTTTAATAAAATAAGAGTGGATCCAACAAACAAAGAAAGGAAAAGTCAGATCCACTCATAAAATCAAACTAGTCTAATGATTCCAAAACATCGGAATCATCAATAATCTCTTTTTCAGGTCTTTCGATTAATTCAAAAGGCAACTTATCACCAAGAGCCTTTTTAATCTGAATAGTTTGAATTTGTTCATCATTTAAGAATGCACAATACCAAGTCTTTAAATAAGCAAAGGTTTCAAAACGGACATAAGGTTGAGTTTTTTCAACACCATTTTGTTTAAAATTACGGACGCCTTTAGTTAAATAAATTGGTAAATTAGCTGTAAATTTGAAAATAGATGAACCGCGTGTATTAACGCGATTTTCAGATTTACGTAAGACCATCATAGCGTTTGTATAACCTGCTTCTGTTAATCTCAATGAAACGTGCAAACCAGGCATAATTTCTAATTCGACACTAAATTGAGATCTACCAGAAACGTTAACTTCACGGATGTAAGTGGCCTTACAAGTTGGTAGCATTTTAATTTGTTCTTTAGTCATTTCACGATAAGGAACAAATTGTTTTAATGGATCAATTATTTCCACTGCTTGATCCTTGACAGCTTTCTTTTCTTGTTCAGACATACGATATAAATCCTCCTTTTCTCTGAACTTAATATTCTTGGTTCATCAATGTTTATCCCAATATCTTTTGATGAAACACAAGAATCATCAATCATCTATGCGCCGATGAAAGATAAATCCACCTAATTCGCCATGCACGAGCGAACTAGATGTCGCGAATTGCGACGTTACAATTTGAAACATAATTTTTCACAAACTTTCTTGGATGTACCGCAAAAGCGGAAATTTTAGTCAAAAATCGCAATAATTGAAGCAATTCTTGATTTCATCATAAATGATTAAAAAAAAAGTCAATCTTTTTCGTCGCAAATCGAGACTTTCTTCCAAAACCATGAATTAATTAGTTATTCTAAAATCATGAAAGAAACCTTCGGACAAAGGCTAAAAACAGTCAGAAAACAAAAAGGATTCAACCAAACCGAGTTTTCAAAACTTCTAAATATCCCAAGAGTTACATACGGAGGATATGAAAGAGATGATAGGTTTCCAGATTATAAAACCATCATCAAACTAATCACTACTTTAAATATAAGCGCTGATTATCTATTTGGATTATCGGATATACCAAGAAAAATCACTACATCAGAAGTTTCGATATCCGTAAAAGGTCTATCCGAATATCAGGTAGAAGTAATCTACTTCATAATCCAAACGATGAAAAAATCCAACACAAAAATATGAAAATAAAATTCTATCGAAAATTAAATAAACTGACTCAAAGAGAAGTCGCTTCTTTAATAAACATCAATTTATCAACATATAGAAGCTACGAATATGAAAAAATAGATCCGCCGCTAAAAGTATTGTTGGATCTGTCTAAATTATTCAATGCTTCAATCGATGATATAGTTGATAACCCAATCAAGAATCTATACCAGGAACAAATTAATAAAATAAAAGTAATTATCGCCCGAACCTTATAACACCCAGTTCACCAACCTTTTTTTATATCGATGAGATATCAAAAGATATCAAATCTTATTCTAAAAGGAGGTGAAAAAATGAAAAAGGCTAAAGAAATTTTTGTTTATGCTCTCATCTTAATCATAATTTTAGCTTTATTGATTTACACTCTATAAAGTCAAAATCCACAAAAATTAATTTAGCCATTTTTCATTTTACCACTTTTTATTCCTGGGAAAATAGCTTCTTGATACTTTTTTGATACTAGTCTTTGTAATTTCAAGAAATACAATATCAAAAAAAGGTAATCCGAATAGAACTTTAACATCAGAAAATTATATTCATGATGTTATTTTTTAGTAGTAGAATTCTCTCTTGCTCCGCCAGTTAAAAATTATATCGACTTTGTCGATATTTTTTTATTATTTACATACCATTTCATATTAAAAGTAGTTTTAAGTATATAAAAATAATAAAATTAGGTGAGGTCTATATTATGTCTATTTATAAAATCATTTCTTTAGTTAATTATGCTTTAACTGTTGCAATCGGCGTTTTATTAATTTTTGCCGCAATCTTTAATTTTATTCCGGAGTCATTAGGAGGCATTATGATTGCCTTTGGTGTTATTAGTATTGTTCCTGTCGTTGTTAGTATCTTTAAGAAACAACCTGTAAAAATTATCGATTTTGCATATCCATTTATTTTTGCAATCATCGGTATCGTATTATATTTCTCTTTCCTAGATATATCAGTCTTAATTAAATTACTTGTTTTATCAGTTTTAGGTTTCTGTTTAGGAATGATTATCTACGGCATTTATATAATCTTTTCCAAAAAGAAAATATTAAAAGGCATCTTATTAGGAGCTTTAGGTGTCTTATTAATTCCTAATGTTATCGTATTTCTTACTGTGGAAAGTTATGACGCAGCCTTTTGGATCACTTTAGGCGCTTTCTTAGCGGTTTATAATTTAGTCTATTTCATTCTTGAGTTAAGAACCAAAGAAGAAGATAGTGAAATCACTAAATTAGAAGAAATTAAAGACGAAACACTAGAAAACAATGAAGCCAATTAAATTAACTATGATGTGCATGGTTTATAAGAATGATGGTTCATTCCTTGTTTTAAACCGTGTTAAAAAAGACTGGCCAGGTCTTACTTTCCCAGGTGGACACGTTGAAGATGATGAAACGATGTATGAAGCCTGTATTAGAGAAATGAAAGAAGAAACAGGCTTAGATGTTAAAAATCTTGAGAATGTAGGCTATATCGAATGGAATGATTTTGGAGATGGCATTAGACATTTCTCGGTCCTATTTAGAACAAATGATTTTAGTGGCACGATTAAATCTTCTAAAGAAGGAGAGGTATTCTTTATCAAAGAAGAAGACATTAAAAAATATCCTCTCTCGAATGATTTCGATAAGATATATGAATTAATGAAAAGGTAGATTCGCTTGAGAACCTACCTTTTATTTATGATTTTTCTGTTAAACTTATTTAACAATTTCAAGTTTAATTAAATTAGTTGAACCAGCTTTAGCGCCTGCACTACCACCAGTTAAAATAACGTGATCCCCAGACTTAAGATTAAATGTCATCTTAGCTAAATTTAACGCGTTATTAAACATTGGGGTGGTATGTTCAAATTTACCCGCCATCGCTGGAGTAACACCCCAGGAGAGAGCTAATTTATACCAAACTTTTTCACTTGTAGTAACACCTAAGATATCAACTGGGCAACGGAAACGAGCAACCATTCTAACAGTTGCGCCGGTCATAGAAGAAACAACAATTGCTTTAGCATTTACATCGATTGCCATATCGCATGTCGCGTGAGATACTGCGTCAATTGCACTTCTAATTTCAAAATTAGTTTCACTAAAGAGTTTTCGATAGTCGATATTCTTTTCCGTAAATTCAGCGATAGAAGCCATATTGCGAGTTGCTTCAACTGGATACTTACCACTCGCGGATTCTCCAGAAAGCATAATCGCGCTTGTTCCATCATAAACAGCGTTAGCAACATCACTAATCTCTGCTCTAGTTGGACGAGGATTATTAATCATAGATTCAAGCATTTCGGTCGCGGTAATAACGATTTTGCCCATTAAACGGCATCTCTTAATAAGTTCTTTTTGAATTGAAGGAACTTCAATAAATGGAACTTCAACGCCTAAATCACCACGGGCAACCATAATGCCATCAGCGATTTCACAAATTTCTTTAATATTATCAACGCCTGATCTATTTTCAATCTTAGCGATAATTTCAATATTTTCCCCGCCATTCTCGTCGAGGAATTTTCTCATATCCACCATATCTTGTTTACAAGAAACAAAGCTAGCAGCGACAAATTCAACATCATTTTCGATACCAAATAGTAAGTCGGATTTATCTTGTTCACTTAAGAAGACTTGTTTAAGGTGTTTATTTGGGAATGACATTGATTTACGGTCAGAAATAACACCACCGTTAGTTACTATTGTAACAATGTCATGACCTTTTATTTCTTCCACTTTAAAGATTACTAAGCCATTATTAACTAAGATTGTGTCACCTTTATTAAGTTCTTCATGAAGCTTTTTATAGGAAACTGATACTTTAGTGTTATCCCCCATTATTTCATCAGTGGTAAAGATAAATTTATCACCATTATTAAGAGTGACTTTACCTTCTTTAAATAAACCAATACGGTATTCAGGGCCTTTGGTGTCGAGCATGATAGCGATAGGAAGATTAAGTTCTTCTCTCACTTTTTTAATCATGTCCATACGAGCGCGATGTTGTTCATGTGTTCCATGAGAAAAATTACAACGAGCAACATTCATTCCAGCTTCCGCCATTTGGATAAGAATTTCTTCGTTATCAGAAGCTGGGCCTATTGTGCAAATAACTTTTGTTTTACGCATAGTTTATTCCTTTCTATTAATGGAATCTTCTTTGTTAAAGTGATTGCCGTGAAATCTTTTATGTAATTTATCAAGATTATATTGAGCAACTTCTTCTAAAGTAATACCTAAACCTGAGGCGGTTTCAGCAATGTACCATAAAACATCACCTAATTCATCTTTTAGATGATCTTTATCAAGTTCATGACCTTGGAAACGATTTTTCTTCACGATATCCGCGCATTCACCCGCTTCACCAGTTAAACCTAAAACGCCATTCAAAATCATATCTTTACGACCGTCTTCACTAATCAAATCAAAAGCTTGTTTTTGATATTCATTAAAAGAAATTTGTTCTTTCATAATATTTTCCTACTTACCTTAAAGGTAATCCTTAAACATTATTTTAGCACTTACTTAGTAAGAAATAGGATAGAAATTTTACTAACCTTAATTGAAAAATTAAATGCAACAAATCTTCGTGACTTGTTTTATTTACCTCTTCAATTGATAAAATATTGATACCTGATGCTACTTAGAAAGGAGGACGTATGAAAAAGACGTCAGGTTTTAAACATAGTTTATAT
>CADAIJ010000005.1 GCA_902787955.1 uncultured Erysipelotrichaceae bacterium | reverse complement strand
GACTTCTATGACAAAACAAGTCATAGACGTCATCAGCACTTCATTGCGGTTCTCTATTTCTAGATGGGAGACATCATTCCCAAGCCAATTATACTACTAACAACAGGAGAAACATAAGAAAAAAACGCCCAGCGAGGGACGGTCTTGTTGGTTTGTTGCTTCGTGCTTTGGGGAGAACGATCTTCGTATGAACGGGAAGAATCGGGTTCGTCCTGCGACACCAGTTGTCCAATTTTGCCACGACTACTTCGACGACGACACGACAAGCTGCCCGACAAAGCTTCGACACGCAGGCCTCCAATTGCTTCACACACAGTCGTACGAAACGTGCACACCTTGACGACGCCAGACAGACCGCCCAGACAGCACAAAAAAAGCCGCCACTATGGACGACTTAATTTACATTGATTTAGCCTAAATTCAGGGCCTTACCATATGCTTCGACTAATGCTTTAAGAGGAAAGTCATTTTTAGCCAACTGAGGCAAATCGCGACTGTCCTGCTACAACAATTATCGTTGTCTAAAGCGATCCATTCAGTTTTGTCTGAATTCGTCTATTCGTATTATGTCGTGTTTTGAAGCGTTTGCGAGCGGGCATTTACAGCTTTCTGTTGCTGTTGCGGGGGCGGGGCGTGTGGGGAGCTGTTTTGAGAGCCGGTGAGTATTTGCTTGAGCTGGTCGATTCGGTGCGATGTGGAGCTTGTTTGGTGCGTTAGAATGAGTCTGGTGCGAGGGCTGGTCGGTAGGCTTTTGGCGTAGGCTTGGTCGGTGGCTATATATTATATATATAAATAGGTAGGGCGTAGGCGGTGAGCTGGTCGTTAAGCTGTTGTGTGAGATGTAGAGAGAAGTTATGTAAGTAAGTAGTTATATATAGGTAGTGAGTAGGTAGTATAGGTAGGTAAGCTATAGATAGTAAGTATGAAAAAAAGATCTAGGGTTAGTAGATCTTAGTTTCTTAGTTTGTGTGTAAGTTATCTGTGTTAATTATTGTGATAGAGATATTTGTCTAAGTTTGAATAATTAAGTTTAGATAATTACAACAATTTTAATTAGTCTTGTGTGTATGGGAGTAATCCCATAAAACGTGCATTTTTGATAGCAACTGCTAATTCTCTTTGGTATTTAGCAGATGTACCGGTAGAATGACGAGAAGCAATTTTACCAGTTGGAGTAATAAACTTCTTTAATAATTCGACATCTTTATAATCGATGTAAGCGACTTTATTTTTGGTAAAATAGCAAACTTTTTTATGTTGTCTAATTTTTTTGTAAGCCATAATCTTCCTTTCTAGAATGGAAGGTCATCATCTGTAACATCAATTGAATCTAAATTGTTACCTTCAACTGGTGCAGGAGCTTCATCTTCAAAGAACTCTTCGTTAGGAATAGATCTAACTTCCTTTGGTTCTAAGAATTGAACTGAATCTGCAATAACTTCAATGACCGATCCTTTTGTATTGTCTTTTCTAATGAATGAGCGTTGACGGATTCTACCATCAACAGCGACGAGTGAGCCTTTGTGACAGAATTTTGCCACATTATCAGCTTGTTGATTCCAAACAGTAACTCCGATAAATGTAGTAACTTTGTTACCTTCAGCATCTTTTACTCTATCATCAATAGCAAGAGTAAAACTTGCAACAGGAGTATCTGAGTTTGTTCTTCTTAGTTCTGGATCACGTGTTAAGCGTCCTACTAAAACGATACGATTAACCATAACAATTAATCCTCCTTTAAACTATTTGTCTTTATCAACAGTGATTAAGTGACGTACAACGTTTGGATTAATCTTACCTAAACGTCTGAATTCGCTTAAAGCTTCATTATCAGTGGTAACTTTAATGACGACATAGTAGCCTTTGAGCATATCATTAATTGGATATGCAAATTCTCTAAGTCCCCATTCGTTAACGTTAGTGACTTCACCACCGTTAGCGGTTAAGATACCATGAAGCTTTTCGATTTCTGCCTTGCGAGCTTCTTCATCAAGATCAGCTTTCAAGATATACATAATTTCGTACTTTTTCATGTTAGCACCTCCCTTTGGTCTTCTGGCTAATCTTTGTGATTAGCAGAGAAATGTTGCGATATTTCGCGCATATATTATAAAGATGGTTAAAAATAATAACAAGTATTTTATATACGTACACGAAAAGAAAGACTTAACACTGCTGAAATTGGCCTACAAATCATTTTTCTCCTTTCACTATATAATAGGAGTGTTAGGGATAAAAACGAGCAAAAATTTGGGAAAAAAAGTCCCAAACGCGGGACTTCTTATTGGTTTTTTATCAAATTTTATTTGTTAGAATCTTTCATACATGGGAATAAAATGACTTCACGAATAGATGATTGATTAGTCATTAACATAACTAAACGATCGATACCAATTCCGATACCACCAGTTGGAGGCATACCGTATTCGAGAGCATCTAAGAAGTCATCGTCCATTTCAGAAGCTTCTTCATCACCAAGTTTCTTAGCTTCGAGTTGTTTAATAAATCTTTCTTTTTGATCGATTGGATCATTGAGTTCACTATAAGCATTACCATACTCCATACCATCAATGAATAATTCAAAACGGTCTGTGAACATTGGATTATCTTTTTCTTTCTTAGTAAGAGGTGAAACTTCGATTGGGTAAGAATGGACAAATGTTGGTTCTCTTAAGAAATCGTCACATTTTTGATCAAAGAAAGCATTAATAATATGGCCAGTAGTGTTCATATGTTTTTCTAAAACGACTTCATGTTCTTTAGCTAATTTAACAGCTTCTTCATATGAATAATTTTTAGAGAAATCAACACCAGTAGCTTCTTTAACAACTTCAATCATAGTTTTCCAATGGAAAGGTTTACCTAAATCAAGAGTTCCATCTTTATAAGGAATTGTTGTAGTTCCATGAACCTTCATAGCAATTTCTCTAAAGAGATTTTCTGCTAAATGGCGCATATCTTGTAAATCGCCATATGCTTGATATAACTCGACAGTTGTAAATTCAGGATTGTGTTTTGTATCCATTCCTTCGTTTCTAAACAAACGACCGATTTCATAAACTTTTTCAAGACCACCAACAATTAATTTCTTTAAAGAAATTTCAGTAGCAATTCTTAAGTAGAAATCTTTATCTAAAGCATTGTGGTGAGTGATGAATGGTTTAGCAGCAGCACCACCAAGGATTGGAGATAAAACAGAGGTTTCAACTTCAACAAATCCTAAGGAATCAAAATAATTTTGCATCGCGCGAATTACTTTTGGTCTTGTTAAAGCAATACGACGAGAATCATCGTTCATAATTAAATCAACATAACGATGACGATATCTTTCTTCAACATCAGTTAAACCATGGAATTTTTCTGGAAGAGGTCTTAATGATTTAGTTAAATGTGTATATTTTTCACATCTAATAGTCATTTCGCCAGTTCTTGTTCTCATAACACGGCCATAAACTCCAACGATATCTCCAATATCAGCGAGCTTAAATAAGTTATAGGCTTCTTCACCCACAACATCGATACCAACATATACTTGCATATTGCCAGTAACATCTTTGATATTCATGAATGAGGCTTTGCCCATTCTACGTAAAGACATAATACGTCCTGCTAAAGTGACATAAACGTGATTTGCATCTAATTCTTCACTAGTTAAAGCATCACATTTTTCATGAACTGTAGCAGCAGTGTCAGTTCTTTCAAATTTTTGTCCATATGGATCAACACCCATTTCTACGTAACGGGCTAATTTATTTCTTCTAGCAAGTTCTTGATCTGTTAATTTTTCTTCCATTTTGTTTTGACCTCCGCGTTATTATAACACTTAACATTTTATTGTTCTATAGCATATCCGAATTCATTAAGAATTCTAATGAGACTATCATATGAGAATAGGTTTTGGCATAAAGTGTTTTTAAGTTTTTTAGTTCCTGGGTAATTATTAAAGAATTTAGGAGCAATTCCTCTAAGAATCATCATTGCTCTTCTTTCTCCTTTTTCCTCAATTAACATCTTGGTGAAATCTAGTAGATTTCGAATATTCTCTTCTAAGCTAATATCATTAAGTCTTTCGCCAGTTTTATAAAATGTATCTATTTGTTTGATAAGCCAAGGATTTCCCACTCCACCCCTTGCCACCATAACTGCATCAGCTTTTGTGATATTTAAAGCGTTAATTGCATCATCAAGAGTGAAAATATCTCCGCTAACGATTAAAGGAACTTTCATTTCATCTCCTAAATCTTTAAGCAAATCATACCTAGCTTTACCAGCATACATTTGATCCCTTGTTCTAGCGTGTATTCCAATTGCCGCTACACCAGCATTTTCTAAAGCCTTAATATTTTCTTTAAAATTGATTGAATCTTCACTATATCCAAGTCTAATTTTTGCGGTAACTGGTTTAGTTGTGGCAGACACTACTTTTTTCATAAAAGATTCAAGTTCTTGTGGGTTTTTTAATAAATATGAGCCCGCTCTACTATTAACGACTTTATTAACTGGACAGCCTAAATTTATATCAATAATATCAAAGTTTGGGTTTTCTTTCTCCACTATCCTGATAGCCTCAACAATTTGGTCAGCGTTACCACCAAAAAGTTGAATAGCGACAGGTCTTTCAATATCACTTGTAACAATATAATCTTTAGTTCTTTGGTTATCGTAAATTAGTCCGCAATCACTAACCATTTCAGTGACAGTTAAAGCAACACCAAAAGGTTTCATATAATTACGGTAGGCTAAAGATGTAACTCCCGCCATAGGAGCTAAAACAACTTTTCCATCAATATTAACGTTACCAATTTTAAACATATATTAAGAAATGAAAAGGGAGGAAACCTCCCTAATCTTATTCTTTTGTTTCTTCTTTAGAAGAAGTTTCTTCAACTTTTACTTCAGAATCAGAAGGTTTCGTTTCATCCTTGGAAGGTTTATCTTCTTTAGAATCACCTTTAGGCATTTCTCTATGTTCAAGGAGATAGAGAATTTGTTCTTCGGTAATTGTTTCTTCTTCAAGAAGAGTTTCAGCGATTAAGATAACATCATCTTTTCTTTCTGTAATAATCTTAACAGCTTGTTGATGAGCATCTTCAATAATCTTACGAGTCTCTTTATCGATTTCATCTGCAACAGCCGCAGAGAAATTCTTTTGAGTGTTTGTGTAATCACGGCCAAGGAAGACTGAACCAGTATTAGATTCATATTGGATTGGTCCTAATGAAGACATACCATATTCAGTAACCATAGAACGGGCAATTCTTGTAGCGCGTTCAATATCGTTAGAAGCACCTGTTGTAACATCTTGGAAGAAGATTTCTTCAGAAGATCTGCCACCTAAAAGGCCGCAGATCTCGGCTAAAAGTTCGGATTTGGTGTAATTAACCTTATCTTTATCAGGTGTCATCATGACATAGCCAAGAGCGTTACCACGTGGAATAATTGTAATCTTTCTAACAGTATCAGCGTTTTCTAAAGCGATACCAATAATCGCGTGGCCAGCTTCATGGTAAGCAATTTGTCTTTTATCTTTTTCGCTAAAGGCTTTATTAGATTTAGCTGGACCAGAAATTCTTCTATCAATAGCTTCATCAATATCACGAGTAGTAATTACTTTACGATTATCTCTAACTGCTAAAATAGCAGATTCGTTAAGGATATTTTCAATATCTGCACCAGAGAAACCAACAGTACGTTTTGCAAGAACAGCAAAGTCAACTGATGGATCAAATGTTTTACCTCTAGCGTGAACTTTAAAGATTGCTTCACGGCCAATCTTATCAGGAAGTGAAACAGTAATAGTTCTATCGAAACGACCAGCACGGAGTAAGGCTGGGTCTAAGACGTCTTCTCTATTTGTAGCAGCGATAACAATAATACCAGCGTTATCTTCGAAACCATCCATTTCAACGAGTAATTGGTTAAGGGTTTGTTCACGTTCATCGTTACCACCACCTAAACCAGCACCTCTTTGTCTACCAACAGCATCGATTTCATCGATGAAGATTAAACATGGAGCGGTTTGTTTAGCTTTTCTAAACATATCTCTAACACGTCCTGCACCAACACCGACGAACATTTCAACGAAGTCAGAACCGGAAATGCTATAGAATGGAACGCCAGCTTCGCCTGCAACAGCTTTCGCTAATAAAGTTTTACCTGTGCCTGGATGACCAACAAGGAGAATACCTTTTGGAAGTTTAGCACCAGCTTCAGTAAATCTTTTTGGATTCTTTAAGTATTCGACGATTTCAACCATTTCCGCTTTTTCTTCATCACAACCAGCAACATCATCAAAACGGACTTTAGAAGCATCAACACGACGAGCTCTACTTCTATTGAAATCAAGAGCTCTATTGTTATCTCTTCCTACGGAAGCTGATAATCTAGAGAATAAGAAATAGGCAATTAAAATAGTAACTGCGGTAATAATAATGGTTGGTCCCCATGTATCCCAGAAGTTAGTTTGGAATGCATAGTGAACGGCAAAATATGTTTGATTTGCTTTGGCAAGATCTGGGTGAGCAGTTTTAAAATCTGCGACTTTCTTTTCAAAAATTGTTCTATATGCTTGGTGATCAGTTCCATCAGCATTTTTGAAGTCATGTTCGTAAACATATGTATCGATAGTAACTGTATATCTAATTTCACTATTATTTTCCTCTTTACGAGCAATACCAGTAATTTCAGTAACTACTTCTTTGTTATAAACATCGGCGATTCTAATAGAATATTCACTTAACTTTGCATCTAAAACATCGTATGACCAGACAGCAGGTTTATTGAAGGTATTATTAATAAATAGGGCAAAAAATAGACCCATAACCGCAGCGATTATGACATACGGAAAAATGATAGAAATTATATTACGACGTGGTTTTTGTTCGTTCATACAAATACCTCCTTCAAAGCAAAGTTGTAGTTAATTATATAAATTAATATTCCAAATTCATAGTGAAACGCATTACGAAATGAATATTAGAGTTTGATAACAAATTTAGATTTATGGTTATCGACAAAGTTTTTACGATATCTTGGGATATAAATAATGTTTCCCTTACGATCTTGGATAATTGGCCAGCTTTTTCTTAATCTCATTGGCATCTTCCAATCGATAAATAATCTATTTACGGAAACAATATTGCTTCCAACTTTATAAGCGTCATCATCATAAGCATTGCGGATAATAAGTGGATAAGATGATGGGAGAACATTTCTATCTTCCGCGCCCATAGAGAAGTCTAAATCAAATTCTTTACAGCTAAATGAACTTGGTTCAGGAATAACGTATAAATAATCATCTTCTCCAACTTTATTTGCCATAATTAAGATGTCATATTCTTTAAGAATATAAAGTTCATCTGCTAACTTGAATGTTAAGTTTGGTTTTGGTGATAAGCAAAGCTTTCTAATTTCATCAATTTGCCCTTGAGAAATATCAACGTGAATACCAGTTGAATTAGCAAAGCGACGGATTACTTCCGCGAATTCACGTTTCGATAAAGCAATAATTTCACGAATATCTAACTCATCTTGAATCTCGATTTTTTGATCAAGAGCTTCTTCAAATTCATCAAGTTCGTTATTATCACGTTCAATATCTCTAAGATATCTTTCGCGGTCCACCGCAGATAACTTATCGATAATTTCGTGTCTAATTCTATTTCTTTCGTATTGATTAGTAAGGTTTGTTTTATCAATTGAATACGGGACAAGATTTTCCTTATCATAATATTCAAGTTCGTGTTTTGTGTAATGAAGAAGTGGACGAATAACAGTCATTCTTCTAACTTTACTAACTTCTTTCATTCCATATTCTTTAACGACAGCGTTTCTTTGTTTTTGCATGATGTAAGTTTCAATCATGTCATCTTGATGGTGCGCGACAAACAAACCTTTAGCGTTATATTTAACATACATTTGAGTGAAGAACATATAACGAACTTCTCTAGCCCATTCTTGGAAGTTTCCTTCTTCTTTAATGGTTCTAGCATCTAGCATTTCAAAAGGAACGTTGTGTTTGGCACAATAATTTCTTAAGTTATTTTCTTCATCGATAGAATCTTGGCCACGTTTATGATAGTTAATAAAACAACACACAAAGTGTGCTCCAGCCTTTTCAAGCATATCGAAAAGAGCCATAGAATCTGGACCAAATGAACACGCTAATAAGTATGTTGCGTTTTTATCGAAATCATAATTGAACATCATAATGGGTTACCGTCCTTCTTTTACAAAATATAAAAGTTTGTTACTTTATTTTTCACACTTTTTTATAAAGTGTCAACAACTAAAGAAAAGTTTGGGAATTTTTACTCGCTAGTCTCTTCATTTTTCTTAGGTTTTCGCCTCTTATAAAGAGTGTGGATTATATCAAGAATAGAGGAGAGATCTCTAATCCAGTCTCCTTCTTTTTCTAATCTAAGTTTAAGTTCTTTATGGTGATAAGACATCTTAATCTTACCAATATAAGGTTCTAATAATTCAAACATTTCTAAACCAATTCCGTTTATATTAGAGAACTTTTTAGATAACGCTACCTCGATAAAATCCGGATATTCTAAAACATCATCAAATTCTTCATTATCCATTAAGAGGTCCAGTCTTTTACGCTCAAAGAGGAGTTTTACTTCCTCAGGTAATCGGCCATAAATATCTCTTATATTCTTCTTAACTTCACTGAGTTCTTTGAAGTCTCTACATTCATCAATTTGTTGATAAAGTTGAATCTTATCTTCTTTAGATGCATAGCCTTCAGGAATATAAGCATCAATATTAAACATCTTAACTTTCTTAGGTGGTTCATGTTCTTTCCCAGTCTTTTTCTCTTCAATAACCTCATTTAAAAGTTTGAGATAAAGATCTAAACCAACTGAATCAATAAACCCAGCTTGTTCAGGACCTAAAATATCTCCCGCACCTCGAATCATTAAATCTCTTTGAGCAATCTTAAAGCCACTTCCTAGTTCAGCGAAGTCTTGAATAGCTTTTAATCTTTTAATTGCAACATCACTTAAATTCTTCTGTTCTCTATAGAATAAGTATGCATAGGCAATTCTTCCACCTCGACCAACGCGACCTTTGATTTGATAAAGTTGAGCTAAACCAAAGCGATCTGCATCTTCAATAATAATTAAGTTAGCATTAGGAACATCGATTCCGTTTTCAATAATTGAAGTCGCTACTAAAACATCTATATCCCCGTTATAGAACCTTGTCATTGTGTCATCGATTTCATCTTTATCCATTTGTCCATGGACCACACCAACATTACAAGTAGGTATCGCTGAAGCAATTCGATCTGCTTTTTGGAAGATGGAATCAACATAGTTATAAATGTAAAATACTTGACCTCTGCGGGATAATTCACGTTCTATAAGCTCTTTTGCAACCTCAAATCGATATGGCGTTACATAGGTTTGAATTGAGTTACGAATTGATGGAGCAGTTTGAATTTGTGAGACCGGTCTAACCCCAATTAAAGAGAGTTGAAGTGTTCTTGGAATAGGAGTAGCACTTAGTGATAAAACATCCACAGCGGATTTAAGTTCTTTAATTCTTTCTTTTTGTTCCACACCAAAGCGTTGCTCTTCGTCTACCACTAATAAACCTAAATCTTTAAAATGAACATTTTTACTAAGTAACTTATGGGTTCCTATAACTAAATTCGCTTGTCCTGATTCAATTAATTTAAGCCCTTCTTTAATGTCTTTATCTGGGACTAAACGAGATAAGATCACTATTTTTATTCCGTAATTAGCGAATCTTTCCACCGCTCTTTCGTAGTGTTGTCTAGCTAGAAGAGTTGTTGGACAAAGAATCGCAGCCTGTTTATTTGAAACGATACATTTAAAAATTGCTCTAAAAGCAACTTCAGTTTTCCCAAAGCCAACATCACCGCATAATAAACGATCCATTACATATGGTGATTCCATATCTTTTTTAATGTCTTCCAATGAACTTTGTTGGTCTTTAGTTAATTCAAACGGGAATTCTGCTTCAAAAGCCGCTTGAAGTTCATCGTCTTTATCAAAGGCAAAGCCTTCAATTTGACTTCTTTCACTATAAAGTTTGAATAATCTATCCGCTAAATCATTAATTCTTTCTTTAATTTTTGATTTAGTTTTCTCCCAGCTCTTACCATCTGGATTAGATAATTTTGGAGCAACACCTTCTCTACCTGCATATTTACGAATTAATCTAAATTGAGATAAAGGAATATATAAGGCATTTGTTCCGGCGTATTGAATATATAAGAAATCAGTGTGAACTCCTTGGAATTCCATTGTTTTAATATCGATAAATTTACCAATACCATAGTTTTCATGAACAACATAATCACCTGGTCGAAGTTCTTCGTAATTTTTAATAATGATGGCTTCTTTGAATTTATTAAAGAATCTAGATGCACCAGATTTATAACCAAATAATTCTTTAGAAGATATAAATGAGATTTTTAGATCAGTTAATTCAAATCCCTCATCTAAATGGAATAACGCTAAACCAATAGTTTTATTAGGAATCTCTAATGGTTTAACTTCTTCGAATTCAATATTTAATTCTTTTAATGTGTTTGCAATAGTGTCATATTGTTGTTTATTTGACAAAGTCAAAATTACTTTATCGTTTTGAGATAAATAAGAATCTAATACTAAATCAATGTTCGCTAAAGAAAACTTAGGAACTGCAACTGGACGAGAATTAAAAACAATATCGCTGGAAGAAGAACTAATTGGAGAAGATTCAATTACTTTATAACCTTTAAAAGCTTTATCACTATTAATGTACATCTCTAAATGAGAAAGTAATTTTCCTTCTTCAAATAAAGAACGGAAATAGGTGTGAGCCTCACTTAATAAGAATTCTTCAGAAGCATAAAATTGTTTCTCGTTTGCGATAAAAACAAACTTTGGATTTACGTAATCCGTTAGACTTCTTATATCTTTTTTAATATAAAGAAAATATTTATAAACGCGTGGGTGATTAATTAAAGAAGTTATCTTTTCATAATCTTGTTCAACGTTTTCTTTTAACGTTTTTCCTAATTCAGGACTTAAAGAACTAATATCTTTTTCTAACTGTTTATCTAGTTTATTTCTAAAGTTAATAAGTTCTTCATCGGTAAATAAGCAGTCGTTAGCAGGACTAATTGAAATTTCGTTAATGGAACTAATTGAAGTTTGATTGGCGATATCAAATAAATGAATTGAATCTACTTCATCTCCAAAGAATTCAATACGAACTGGATTAGAAGAAGTAATTGGGAAAATATCTAAAATATCCCCTCTTGAGGCAAATTCTAAACTTTGATCAATTTTATTAACTTTAATATAGCCAGATTTAACTAAAGTATTCTTGAATTCATCTAGATTTATAGAATCCCCTACTTTTACATCTATAGATTTGTTTTTAAATTCCTCGACAGTTGGAAGAGGAGTAAGGATTGAAGAAGTATGCGCTACAACAATATGTTTTTTATAAGTGAGACATTCGTTTAGAACATAAATTCGCTGCGCTAAAAACTCTTTGGAGGCAGAAATTAATTCGCTTCTAAGTAAATCATCTGATGGATAGAGAAGAACATTATCTTCTCCAATTAAAGTTGCAATTGTATCCGATATCTTTTGAGCGTTATATAAGCTATTTGAAACAATTAGATAGTTATCAGGTTTTTGTTTAAATAAAGCAGAGAACATTAAGGCAACACCTATGGTGTCATCCACGCGAAAATGTCCCTTCTTCATTTCTAGGAGGGAGGTAACAGCACTATTTTGTTTTAACAAATCTAAGATATTTTGTTTCAATTACTACCTCCACCATTATAGTTAGACATTGCTTTTAAGAAGTCATCAAAAACAAAGCATTTAATCGCTTGAGCAGCTTTCTTAATGCCTTCTTCCCAGACTTTCTTTTCATCGCCAGTCGGCTTACCTAAAACATAATCAATCGCGTTAAATTCTGGTTCGCCAATACCGATTCTAATTCTTTTAATTTCTTCAGTTCCAAGTTGTTCAATGATGTTTTGCATTCCTTTTTGTCCGCCACTAGAACCCTTAAGTCTTAATCTAACTGCACCAGTTGGAAGAGCCATATCATCAAAAACGATAACAATGTCTTTAATATTTACTTTAAAGAAATGAACGATTTGAACTACTGCAGTTCCAGATAAATTCATATAAGTGTATGGTTCAAAAAGAATGATATCTTCATCATCTAATTTGAATTTAGTATAACGTCCTTTAAAGTCTTCGCGATTTAGTTCAACTTGCATCATATCGGCAAATTGTTCTAACGCCATAAAACCCGAGTTGTGACGGGTTTTTTCGTATTCTTTACCTGGATTACCTAGACCTACAATAAGTTTCATACGCTGTGATTATATCACAAAAGATTTTTAAGTTATAAAATTTTAGAGTATAGTATTTATCGCTATGAAGAAATTTGTTAATTGGCTAATTGATGTCTTAAGGGGAGCAGCAATTGGTATCGCTTGTATTATCCCTGGTGTCTCTGGAGGCACAATGGCTGTCTTAACTAAATGTTACGATAAGCTTATAGGTGCAGTCTCAACATTATTTAAGAATTTTATTAAATCATTTTTAATTCTTTTACCTTTAGGTATTGGCATTATTATTGGTGTTGCAATTGGTTATTTAGGAGTTCGATTAGCTTTTAGCTACATTCTCTTTTCAATTGTTGCCTTATTCTTTGGTTTAATCCTAGGAAGTATCCCAAGTATTTCTAAAGAAGTTAGAGGAGAACCAATTAAAAAGTCATACATAATTACCTTTATTATTTCTTTAGTATTTGTTTTAGGAATTGCTCTTGCATCTTTCTTAATTAACTTAAATGCAGGTTATAGTGTTGCGTCATTATTCGTTGATCCTAAATGGTACTTATATGTTCTTATGATTCCAGTAGGAGTTATTGGTTCATTTGCTCTTGTTACTCCAGGTATTTCTGGATCAATGCTTTTACTTGTTATTGGTTTCTATAAACCTATTTTAGATACTATCCACAGTTTAGTTCATGGTGAGAATATTTTCCAAAACGCTGGACTTCTTGCGTGTTTTATCGTTGGAATTATCCTCGGATTCTTCTTTATTTCTAAGTTAATGAAGTATCTTTTAGAAAAACATAGAGTTATCACTTTCTATGCGATTTTAGGATTTATTATTGGTTCACTTCCAGCCTTATTCCTCAACGTTGATTTGTGGCTTGGAGATGGGGTTAGTTATGCTGGAATTATTGCTAATCCAATTGAATTAACAATCGGTATTCCATTATTAATCGTTGGAGCAGTCGCTACATATTTTGTTTTAAAGATTGTTGATAAAAAAGAGGAAAACAATCAATGCCAAGATTAGCTTCTCAAAATAAAGAAATTAAAGACGAAAGAAGACAATCAATTTTAAATGCCTCTTTAGTGGTTTTTGCTTTATACGGAAAAGATAACACTACTGTGGATTTATTAACTACTGCAAGTAAATGTTCACATGGTCTTTTCTATCATTATTTTAAGAATGTAGATCAAGTTTATGATTCATTATTTAAACTTCCAAAACTAATTGAAATTAAACAAAAAATCCTAGATACAAATAGATTATATTCATTCCAAAAATTAGAGGATGTTGTTATTAATTTATTAAGTGTTTTATCTTTAGATAAAGACTCAATTTCTATCACTGCTATTTTACTTGACGATAGAGAAAAGGATTCATTATTTAATAATATTTCTTACCTCATTCAAAAAGGTCAAAAAGAGGGTGATGTTACAGGTGGAGATCCTGATGATATCGCTACTACTTTTACATATATTTTTAAAGGTTATTGTTCCTCTTATTTAACTCATAAAAGAAACAAACCTATGTTACCGGATAAAGATATTGTTTTAGAATTATTCCGTAGAAGGAGCAGAATTTAGTATGAATTTCTTATTTATTTCTCCAAATTTCCCAAAAATCTATTCTCATTTCGTAAAAGGACTTAAAAATAATGGTGCAACCGTTTTAGGTATTGGTGATACACCTTATTTTGATACAGTCCAAGAACTAAGAGATAACATTACCGAATATTATTATGTGTCCTCTTTAGCAGATAAAGGTGCATTAGAAAACGCGGTTAGATACTTTGAACAAAAATATGGTCATATTGATTTCTTAGAATCTAATAACGAATTCTGGCTTATGCAAGACGCTGAACTTAGAGAAAAATTCCACATCGATACTGGCTTCTATCCAGCTGATATGGAAAAGATTAAATATAAGAGCAAAATGAAAGAATATTTTGAAAAAGCAGGTTGTAAAACTGCTCGTTATATTCTAGTCTCCACATTAGAAAATTCATTAAAATTCGCTGCAGAAGTCGGCTATCCTTTATTTGTTAAGCCAGATAATGGCGTTGGCGCTGCTCACTCATACAAGATCTCAAACGAAGAAGAATTAAGAAACTTCCATAACTCAAATTTAGAAACAACTTACATCATGGAAGAATACATTGATGGTGATTTAATGTCCTTTGATGGTATTTGTGATATCGATGGAAACGTTGTGGTCTGTTTCAATGAACATTTCTTAACTCCAATTGCAGAAGTTGTTAATAATCAACTCGATATTTATTATTACGCTTCTACTTCAATGCCAGATGACTTTAGAGAATTAGGTAAAAGAGTAGTTAAATCATTTGGTATTTCAAAACGTTGTTTCCATATCGAATTCTTTAAACTTAAAAAAGCTAAAAAAGGTTTAGGTAAGAAGGGTGATATTATTGGCTTAGAAGTTAATATGCGTTCACCAGGTGGAGACACTCCTGATTTATTAGCTTTAGCGTTAAACGCAAACTACTACCAAATCTATGCTGATGTAATTTGTTTTAATGAATCAAGAGTTAAAATCCCAGAAAAACAATATATCGCTATTTCAGTAGCAAATAGAGATAGAGAATATGTCCATTCTCATGATGAAATAATGGCAAAATATGGTGAGCATATAAAAATAGAAGGCACTTATCCGAAGGAGATTGCACAAGCGATGGGTAAACACTTCTACTTTGCAACCTTCGATGATGTCGATAGTGCCTTACAATTTAAAGATTATGTACTAGAAACTCTCTAGAGTTTTCCGTTTTCAATTAACTTATCGTAATATTTTAAATCCTTATTACAATTCTTAAGATTTGGATACATTTTTAAGTATACTTTCTTAAACAAGTAATCATACTTTTTGTGGTTTTCTTCGTTAGGTTCGAAAACATCGCTTTGATGTACCATTGCTTCAACAGCTTCTTCTGGAGAATTAAATTCTTTTGCTGCTAAGAAACCGGAGATTGCTGCACCTAAAGATGAACATTCATTAGTTTGAATTCTTGAAACTGGAATACCAAAAATATCCGCAGTGATTTGACAAATGGCGTCACTTCTAGATCCACCACCAGCAATACGAATCATTTTTACTTTAGTGTGAGTTCTTTTCTTTTCAAAGAGTTCAAGACCTTCTCTTAAAGCGTATGCAATGCCTTCAATAATCGCTCTATATAAATGCACATGTGTATGTACATCACTAAAGCCAATAATTGCACCTTTCGCTAATGGTCTTCTAAGACCAGCGCACCAATAAGGTTGAAGAATTAAACCATTACACCCTGGTTCGATCTTTGTCATTTCTTCATCTAAACTCTTTAGCACATCTGTTGTTTCAATTTGTTTTTCAACAGTGGTTTTAGAACCAAATTCACGGGCAAACCAGTTAAGCATCCAATAACCACGATATACTTGAACTTCCATATTGTAATATCCAGGAATAACCGCTGGATAAGAAGGAAGGAATGGTTCAGCGTCAGAATACTTTTTAATAGTTAATTCAATCGTAGAAGCAGTACCATAGCTAACCGCGGCGATATCTTTTCTTAAAACACCTAAACCTAGAGTTTCAGCAGACTTATCAGAACCACAGGCAAACATCTTTAAACCCATAGGAAGTCCAGTCTTTTTACTAGCTTCCTCAGTAATTGTACCCATAACTTCTCCGACAGGAATAAGTTTACATAGGGCTTTATTTGGCACTCCATAAACATTCTTAAGAGCACCATCTTTATACCATTGGCCTTTTTTAAAGTTGATTGGAATATGACCTGCTTGAGATGCTGGGGAATCAACATAGTCTCCTAATAGTTCTAAAGTTACAAAGGTAGACAAGTTCATATACTTATCCATCTTTTTCCAGTTTTCAGGTTCATTTTCTTTTAACCAATGAGACATGGTTCTTTTACGGTTTAATTCAATGGTTGGTCCCATACCAACTAATTTGAAGACTGCAGTTTTAAAGAAACCTAGTGGTTCTTTTGCGTCCGCTCTACGTTCATCTAACCAAATAATTGCGTCTCTAATTGGTTTATTATCTTTATCTAGCATAACTGGAGAGTCTCTAAAGAAAGACATAGTTATACCTAAGACATCTTCCATTCTATCTTTATTATCTTTAACTAAAGCATTTGTTGCTTCACTTAATACTTCTATAAAGTAATATGGATCTTGTTCAGCATAACCTGGCTTTGGAGATTTATAAGCTGGATCATATTGAACTTTCTTAATATCAACTGTTTCACCTTTTTTATTAAATAAAGCGGCACGAACAGATTGAGTGCCAAAATCAATTGTGAGAATTAAAGGGTCTTTCATGATTATAAAATCCTTTCAATGAGCTTCGAAACAGAATCGACAAATATATTTTAATACATATTGAGAAGATTATAGTGTCAAAAAATTTATTCACTGAACCGATTAACATTTGTAAAAATTCTTCAAATTTAACGAAAATATTCATTATTTTTGTTATTTTTCAGTCATAAATATTGTAAATAAGGCCCGCAATTGATAATATTATCAATGCGAGTGTTAGCACATTCACTTATATATTTATTACGCTAGGAGGATTTATGGCAAAACAATACGTATATAATTTCAAAGATGCCTATGGCTTAGGCAAAGAACTCCTCGGTGGTAAAGGTGCTGGTCTTGCTGAAATGACTCACATTGGAGTCCCAATTCCTGAAGGATTCACAGTCACAACAGAAGCTTGTACTCTTTATTACGAAAATGGTAAAAACTTACCAGACTATTTAGTCAAAGAAATCTACGAAGGTATCGCAAGAGTGGAAAAAGAAACCGGTAAAAACTTCGGTGGTTCCACAAAACCTCTTCTTGTTTCCGTTCGTTCTGGCGCTAGAGTCTCTATGCCAGGTATGATGGACACCATCTTAAACCTTGGTTTAAATGACACTACAGTTGCCGCTTTAATTAGAGAAACTGGTAACGAAAGATTCGCATATGACTCTTATCGTCGTTTCATCCTCATGTTCACAAACATCGCTAAAGGACATCCACGTACCGCTATGGACAAGATGCTCGAAGATTTAAAAGAAGAAAGAGGATACAAACTCGATACAGAAGTTACTGCTGAAGAATTAAAAGTATTAGTTGGTAAATACAAAGAATACTATAAAGCCACCTTTGGTGAAGAATTCCCAACTGATCCAAAAGTTCAATTAATCGAAGCTGTTACCGCAGTCTTCCGTTCATGGGATAACCCACGTGCTAACGTTTATCGTATGCAATACTCTATCCCATATTCTTGGGGTACTGCTGTTAACGTTCAATCCATGGCTTTCGGTAATAAAGGCGAAACATCTGGTACTGGTGTTGCGTTCTCTAGAAACGCTGCTACTGGTGAAAAAGCTATTTCTGCTGAATATTTACCAAACGCTCAAGGTGAAGACGTTGTCGCAGGTATTCGTACTCCTCTCCACATCGACGAACTCAAACGTCGTATGCCAGAAGTCTACGAACAATTTGTTAAGACAATTAAAAACATGGAACTCCACTATCGCGATATGCAAGATATGGAATTCACAGTTGAAGAAGGAAAACTTTACTTCTTACAAACTAGAAGTGGTAAACGTACTCCTGCCGCAGCCTTAAAGATGGCTTGTGACATGGTTGACGAAGGTTTAATCACTACTGATGAAGCTGTTTTAAGAATTGATCCAGTTTCATTCGATAAACTCTTATTACCAAACTTCGATAAAGACGACTTAGCCGCTGCTAAAGACAGATTAATTGCTAAAGGTAACCCAGCTGGCCCAGGTGCTGGTACTGGTAAATTAGCCTTCACTGCTGAAGAAGCAGAAGCAAGACACAACGCTGGTGAAAAAGTTGTCTTAGTCCGTGCTGAAACATCTCCAGAAGACTTAATCGGTATGATCGCTTCTGAAGGTATTCTCACAATGCGTGGTGGTATGACTTCCCACGCAGCTGTTGTTGCTCGTGGTATGGGTAAATGCTGTGTCACTGGTTGTGCCGCTGCTCAAATCAATGAAGAAGCAAAAACAGTTACCATTAATGGTAAAGTCTATGGACCAGACGATGTCTTCTCTATCGATGGTTCTACCGGTAACATCTATGTTGGTGATATTAAGAAAGTTTCACCAGACCTCTCCAGTGGTGACTTCGGTCGCTTAATGGGTTGGGTTGATGCTGCTAGAAGATTACAAGTCCGCGCTAACGCTGACCAACCAAGAGATGCTCACCAAGCTAAATTATTTGGTGCCCAAGGTATTGGCTTATGTCGTACTGAACATATGTTCTTCGATAAGGATAAAATCTTCCACTTCCGTAAGATGATCCTTGCTGATAACGTTGAAGATAGAAAAGCTGCTTTAGCAGAAATCGAACCATTACAACAAAAAGACTTCGAAGGTCTCTTTGAAGAAATGGGCGAACTCAACGTTAACGTTCGTTTATTAGATCCACCTCTCCACGAATTCTTACCACAAGAAGAAGACAAGATTGCTGAATTAAGTGCAGCAACTGGTCATAGTGTTGAAGCCATCCATAAACGTATCAATGAATTACACGAATTCAACCCAATGATGGGTCACCGTGGTTGCCGTTTAGACGTTTCTTATCCAGAAATCGCCGAAATGCAAACCCGCGCTATTATTAAAGCTGCTATTGCAGTCAGCAAGAAACATGGCTATCATATCGAACCAGAAATCATGATTCCATTAACCTTAGATGTTAAGGAACTCAAGTTCGTTAAAGCTATCGTTGTTAAGACTGCTGATGAAGTCATTAAAGCCGCTGGTGTTAACATGAAATACCATGTCGGTACAATGATCGAAATCCCAAGAGCTGCTTTACTCTCTGATGAAATCGCTGAAGAAGCAGAATTCTTCTCCTTCGGTACTAACGACTTAACACAAATGACATTCGGCTTCAGCCGTGATGATGCTTCCAAGTTCTTACCAGATTATTATGCTAATAAGATTCTTGAAGAAGATCCATTCAAGACACTTGACCAACACGGTGTTGGTAAATTAGTTAAGATGTCAGCTGAACTCGGTCGTAAGACAAGACCAGATTTACACTTAGGTGTTTGTGGTGAAACTGGTGGTGAACCAAACTCCATCCAATTCTACCATGATGTCGGCTTAGACTATGTCTCCTGCTCACCATTCCGTGTTCCAGTTGCTCGTTTAGCCGCTGCTCAAGCTGCGATTAAATCCAAAGCTAAAAAATAGTTTGTAATTAACTATTGGGCGTCTCGTTATGAGGCGCCTTTTTTATATTAAAAAATCCATCAATTTTCCCAAACGCAGGGTTTCTGATGGATTATTTATATATTTATTAATAAAGAATTAATTATTATTCATCGCGAGGCTATCGAAATATAAATCACCATTTTCAACATATCCTGCATAAGATTCTCTGATATAGATATCGCCGTTATCTTCGATATAGCCAACGTATTCTCCGTTAAAATATATTTCACCTGAATCAGTTAAGTTACCAAAGGAATGACCTTTAGAATAAAAGGTTCCTTCCATCGAAATATATCCGGCTAATTGCTCGTCAATATAAATGTTTTTCCCAAAACTATCAATAAAAAGCATTTTTATTTATTTCTAATCTTTTCAGCGTAATCCGCTTTATTTTCTTGTCTATTTCTTGCGATTGCTAAGGCATTTTCTTCTACATTATCAGTAATAGTAGATCCTGCAGCAATAAAGGAGTTATCTTCTAGGACAACCGGTGCGATTAATGTTGAATTTGATCCAACAAAGACATTTTTACCAATTGTAGTAGTGTGTTTAACTTTTCCATCATAATTAGCAGTGATAACACCTGAACCGATATTAGAGTGTTCATCAATTGTGGCATCACCAATATAGGAGTGATGAGCAACGGCAACATCATCTGCTAAAACAACATTTTTAAGTTCAACAAAGTTACCTACTCTACATTTATTTTTAATGATGGTAGTGTTTCTAATATGTGAATATGGTCCAACGTTATTTTGGTTACCAATTTCACTATTAATGACTTTAGAAAATTCAATCTTATTATCGTTACCAATTTTAGCGTTTTCGATATAGGAACTTGGCCCAATTTCATTTCTTTGACCAATATGAGTATTACCTAAAATAGTAGTGTTTGGATTAATAATTGTATCTGGTTCAATTTCAACATATGGACCAATATATGTGTTTTCTGGATCAATGATAGTAACACCAGAAAGCATTAAACGTTTGTTAATGTTACGCTTCATAAGTTTAGCAGCATACGCTAATTGGTTACGGTCATTAATACCAAGCATTTCTTCATCGCCATCCATAATGCTATAACCAAGCTTATGACCATGGTTTTTGAAGATTTCAATTAAGTCAGTTAAATAATATTCTCCAGCTTTATTGTTAGGAGTAATTAAATCGAGATATTTGTAAAGTAATTCGTTATCAAAGACATATACACCAGCATTTACAACGTTAATCTTTCTTTCTTCTTCAGTGCAGTCTTTTTGTTCAACAATTTTAACTAATTCACCTTTGTCATTAATAACTAAACGGCCATATCCTTGAGGATTTTCAATTCTCGCACCTAATAATGTTAATTGATTTCCGTTATTAATATGGGCTTCGAATAAACCGTTTAATGTTTCAGTTGTTAATAATGGGGTGTCACCACAAAGAATGATTGTGGCACCTTTTTCATCTTTAAGAACTGGTTTAGTTTGCATAACAGCGTGACCAGTACCTTTTTGTTCTCTTTGCCAGACTACTTCAGATTCATCTTTAACAATTTCAGTAGTAACTTCTCCACCAAAACCAACAATAGTAACTACTTTCTTAAGCTCTAATGGTTTTAAAGCGTTAAGAACATGTTTTACAAGTGGTACACCTAAAATTTCATAACTAACTTTAGATTTATAATCTAAAAGTGATTTCATTCTGGTGCCTTTACCAGCTGCTAAAATAATTGCAAATTTTTCCATTATAAAGTCCTCGTTAAATAAGTATTGAATCCTTGTTTATCGTATTTTTTAAACATAGTACGTGCTTTTTTGTGGTCAGTTGTAAGAGCGAATACTGCACTTCCAGAACCTGACATTAAAACAATATTAAACCCGTCGTTTTTAAGCATTTGTTTTATCTTTTCAATTTCTGGGATTTGACTAATAGCAATCTTTTCTAAGGAGTTAAAGACACATTCCGATAATTTGGTGTCATTTCCAAAGACTAATGCATTTTCTACTTCATCTCCGTTAGAATGTTCCACTCCTTGTTCATCTGCTAAAGCAAACATCTTTTTCGTGGATAATCCTTCATCTGGTTTAACAATTAAAACGTCATAACCGTGATGTAACTTAATACGACGGATATTTTCGCCAATTCCGGTCACTCTTGCTGGGGAATTTGTTAAACAGAATGGAATATCTGCTCCAATTGTTTTACCAATATTAATCATTTCATCTAATGACATATTGAGTTTATACATTGTATTTAAAGCTTTAATTGTAGCGGCAGCGTTAGAAGAACCACCACCAAGACCAGCGCAAATAGGAATTTCTTTATGAACTTTCACATCAAAATTGTCTTTAATGCCATATTTTTCTTTCATAACATTAATCGTGGTCATGATTAAATTATATTTAGTCTCTTTAAGTTCAACGTGATCGCAGACAACATATGTATCTCTAGTTGAAGGTAATTTTTCAATTTCAATCATGTCGTGTAATTCAATAGGAAGCATTACCATATCAAGATTATGGTATTGATCTTCTCTATTGGAGACGACATCTAAGAATACATTGATTTTCGCGTTTGCTTTAATAAACATAGTTTTATTTCTCTTTCTATTTTAGCAAATTCCTAGCTTTTAATTCGTTTAATAATTCAATATAGCTTTCAATTTTGATTTGTTCGGGTCTAAGGTTTTCTTGAATATTAACCTTAGCAAGTACTTCACTAGTTAATTCATTAGAGTTAATTATGAAGCGTAAACAATTATATATTGTTTTTCTACGGTGTAAAAACAATTTATTCATAAGATTATATAAGCTAGCGTTATCTTCATGCTTAATATTTTCATTTGGTGTTAATTTAAACACTAATGAATCAACATGAGGTATTGGAGCGAAGTTATTGCGAGAAACATTAGTGACAAGTTCAATATTCGAAACGTAATTTAAGAAAAGAGATAATGGACTAATATCTTTCGTGTTTTTAAGTAACTTTGAATAAACTTCTTTTTGACACATTAAAACAATAGATTCAGCGTTAATCCCTTTTAGTAAAATTGTTTCTAAAATACCAGTAGTAATGTAATAAGGAAGATTTCCGATAATCTTGTTATATTGGCTTAAATCAGATTTTAAAACATTTTCTCTTTTAACAAGAATATTGGAAGAATCTTTATATTGTTCTTCAAGAAAAGCGATCATTCGATCATCAACATCAATTAAGGTTGAATTAGCAGGAGATTTTGCTAAAAAATAACTAATTGAGCCGAGTCCTGCGCCGATTTCGATAACTTCATCACCTTTTTTAAGATCTAAAGCGCTAACTATTTTTGAAGCAACTTCAGGATTAATTAAAAAGTTTTGTCCAAGCGATTTATTAGCTTGTAACTTATAAGATTTAACTAATTCAAAGTAGTTTTGTTCGTTCATCATTTTAGTGCTTCTTTAAGTTCCTCTATAGATATATTACTAGTGTTTATTCTTTTTAAGAATGTTTTTGCGTTACAAAATCCTAAATGGAGTTTTTCTGACACAATTTTTCTTTTTAAAAAGGAATCATCTTTTCCAATTAAGCCTAATTCATATAAATCAGACATTGATATAGTGCCTAAAGGATCTCTATTTTCATAAAGATGATTAAGGGCCTCTAAAACCATATCAATGTCCGCTTCTGCAACCCCAACTTTATGATGTTTAATCGCTCTTTCTTTATCGATAAAAACATGTTTTAAGGTTGGAATTTCTTTATCTAAAGTATCTCTAATCTTTTTACCAGGGAAATCAGGATCAGTTAAAACAATAATATCTTTAGATTTAGACATTTCTTTTAAATAGCTAATTGTTTCAAAAGGAATATCTGAACCATTTGTTGTTACAAACTCAGCATCAATATAGTTAGTTAAAAAGGCAACATCGCTTTTACCTTCTACTACTAAAATACCTTTGATTTGTTTCTTCATATTTTAAAAACTCTTTTGAAGTTATTTGTAGTGTCTAAAATCACTTTATCAACAGGTTCTCCCCTTAATTCAGCAATTTGATTAGTGACATAAATTAAGTATTTAGAGTGATTTGGTTTTCCTCTATATGGAACAGGGGTTAAATATGGTGCATCTGTTTCAAGGACATAATCTGAAGAAGAAATACTTGTTACAGTTTCTTTTGGTTTAACTGAATTCTTAAATGTAATAGTTCCACCAAAACCTAATAAGAAACCAAGTTTAATAAATTCAGGAGCGATTTCTTTACTTCCAGCATAGCAGTGCATAATTCCGCCTCTATTAACTTTATGTTCTTTTAAGATTTCCAAACAATCACCAATCGCATCACGACAATGAATGGAAATAGGCAAATTATATTTATTAGCTAAATCGATTTGTTTAATAAAGAATTCTTTTTGTTCTTTAATAATCTCTTCTTCTTTATCCCAATAATAATCAAGCCCAATTTCTCCAATGGCGATTACCTTTTTATTAGATAAGAGTTTTTCAATTTCTTCTAAATCATTAGTTCCTCTTTTTTTAACATCACTTGGGTGAATTCCCACCGCGGCGTAAACATTATCAAACTCATTAGCGATATTAACCGCATCAATAGAACTTTTTAAATCAAATCCGACCACTAAAAAAGACTTAACCCCCATAGAAGTCGCCTCTTTTATGTATTCTTTAGGATAATTTATATATAATTCGTCATTAATGTGACAGTGAGAATCTATCATTTTATTTACCTACACAGAAGCGAGAAAAGATCTCATCACTAAGGTCGTTTTTATTACCTTCACCAAGTAAATCAATCGCTGAATTATACGCGGCTAATAAGCTTACTGAAATTAAATCTATTGGTTGGTTATCATTTAAATCTTTAACCGCACGAGTTAAATCAGTAACCATCTTTCTAAGTAAACCTAGTTGTCTTTGATTATTTAAAGAAGGAACAATTGCTAAATCATCAATATCTAAAACTTCTTTAATCTTATTAAGAAGTGGATCGATATCGTTATTTAACGCGGAAATATAAACATAATCTTTGTTCTTTTCTTTAACTAAGTCTGCTTTATTGTGAACAATAATATGTTTCTTATCTTTAATAGAATTATATAATTCTAAATCTTCATTAGATTCATCAAGAAGATAAATTACTAAATCCGCTTTTTCAATAATAGATAAAGCTTTATTAATTCCAATTGATTCAATAACATCTTTGGATTCATGAATACCTGCAGTGTCATAAATCTTAGTAGGAATACCAAATAAATTAATTTCACCTTCAACGATATCTCTAGTTGTTCCAGCGATATTAGTAACAATAGCTTTATCTTCTTTTAGTAAAGCATTGAATAAGGAAGATTTACCGACATTTGGTTTACCAACAATCACTAAATTAAGCCCATCATGATAAAGTCTATTCTTCTCACCTTGGTTAATTAGTTTATTAATTTCGTCGATTAAATATTTAGAATTTTCCAATAAATATTCACGGGAAACTTCTTCAATATCTTCATACTCTGGATAATCGATATTTACTTCAATTTTCGCTAACATCTCCCCTAAATGGGACTTTAATGGTCTAAAAATACTACTAGTTTTACCTTCTAAAGCAAGCATAGATAATTCCTTAGCTTCTTCAGTTGTAGAATTAATTAAATCGTTAATAGCTTCCGCTTGAACTAAGTCAATTTTATTATTAAGAAACGCTCTTGATGAGAACTCTCCATTTACCGCCATTCTAGCGCCACTTCTTAGGAAAAGATTAATAATCTGGTTAGCAATTAACATTGAACCATGACACATAATTTCAATCGAATCTTCACCAGTAAAAGAGTTTGGAGCAACATAAGTTAATAAAACTACTTCATCGATTACTTTGTCATCATCTACGATATGACCATAATGGATTCCTCTAGTTTTATTCTTTAGTAAGTCCTTATCAAAAACTTTATTAACAATAGAAAAACAATCGTCGCCAGATAGCCTAATAACCGCTAAAGCAGACTTTAATGGTGGGGTGGCTAGGGCAACGATTGTTTCAAACATAATTAAAAATTAATCAACGTATTTAATAGTGACAGCACGCTTATGTCCATCACCTGATGATTCAGTTTTGATGTGAGAGAATTTGTTCAAAACATTATGAACAACTCTTCTTTCATCACTTGGCATTGGATCTAAAGTAACTGGCATTTTAGTCTTTTGGACTTGTTTAGCGCTTCTTCTAGCGATAGAAGCAATACGGCTATACTTACCATCTTTATAATCACCAACATCAAGTAAGATGCGGTAACGTTGTCTAAATTTACCAGAAACGGCTAATCTAGTGATTTCGTTCAAAGAACGAAGTGTGTTACCATTCTTACCAATTAAGACTGGATTATGATCACTTTCGATCTCAATACGAATGATATCTTCTTGCATATAAGCAGTGGTACCAACACCAGTGATGCCAAGACTTTCAATCACATTCTTTAAATAGTCTTGAGCATAATCAACAACATCGGATAATTCGTAGACTTGAATTGTAGCTTTCTTAGAGAAAATACCTTTCTTTTCTTCAAGAACTTCATAAATTACTGCATCTACTTCAACACCGAGCTCTTGAGCGGCTAACGCTACTGCTTCATCAATTGTTTTGGCAGAATATTCTTTCATTAGTAGTTAACTCCTATTTTCTTTTAGCGTGTTTCTTACCGCCTTTTTTATTGCTAGAAGCACCAACAATAGCTTGGGTTAAGAATGAAATTCCAAGCGAGATAAGAGCGGATAAGAACCAGTAAACACCCATAGCAGCAGGCAAGCTGAAGCCCATGAAGATAATGAAGGCTAACATAACATAGCTAACAATGTTCATTGTCTTATTTTGTTGGGTTTGTGCAGGGTTTTTACCAAATTTTGCAACTTTTTTAAGTTTTGCTTTTTGTATCCATTGAGGTAATTTCATGGATAAGAATTGAGAAACAGACATCAAAATAATAAGCACTAAAGCGGTCCACCAACCACCACTATTGCCTGGCAAGGTTGAGACATTAGATAAAGCAGACATAATTGATGTAGAAAGATTAAGTCCTAAAAATGTACCTCTTGAAAGGACAGTCGCACCAGTCATAGCACCCCAAACACAGATAAAGACTGGGAATTGGATAATCATGACAAGTAATTGTGATAATGGATTAATCTTGTGTTTCTTATAAAGAGCGGATTGCTCTTGAGCCAAACGTTGTT
The DNA here is from genome assembly GCA_902787955.1 of uncultured Erysipelotrichaceae bacterium. GTDB lineage: Bacteria > Bacillota_I > Bacilli_A > RFN20 > CAG-826 > Fiminaster. Next base: position 99,581 of record CADAIJ010000005.1, on the reverse strand, counting down.
TCTCAGTTTGAGATGTATTCGCGTTTGGATATTTAGCTTGAATCTTAGCAAGTTCAGGTTGTAAAGATTGCATCTTTTGTTGTGACAATGTGGACTTGAAAGTACAAGCAAAGATAAATAATCTAACGATCAAAGTAACAAGGGCTAAGGCTAATAATTGGTTGACACCGTTAGCGGATACACCACCAAAAGCTTGAGTGAATGTATCAATTAACCAGGCAACTGGGAAAACGAGTAAGCCTTCAAAGAAACCTTTAGACCATGCATATCCCCAATCCTTTGTTTGAATCTCAACATCAGGCGTGTTTTTTCCATATTCAACGTATCCTTTATCGCTGACTTCAAATGTTGAAATACAGGAACGGTTATTAGCGATTTGTTGGTTTAATGTTTGAACATAATAGTTAACAAAGTCTCTAGATGGACATTTTTCAGCAGTTAATTCTAAGACAGCTTGATTATGTAATGTGTAATAGTTATCAAAAATAGCAGGTTTTTCGTTATCGATATTAAGATGATATTTAAGATAACCACATTTAGTTAAAACTGTGTTAGCTTGTTCAGCATTTAAGGTTGCTTCTTGTACTGGGTTAGTTGGAAAATCAATGTTATATTGTTCGACAGCTTTTTTAAGAACTAGTTTGTCGATGGTGGCAAAATATTCGGTTAATGGTTGATAACCTAAATTAGATTTTGCGCTTTTCACGATTGTGGTAAGAACGTTTGATTTAACATAACCACCTTCGAAGTCTTTAGTAACTACACGGTAAAGTGTGGTGTTAGTTGATCCAACTCCAAAAGCAGGTTCGTAGTAGAAAGTATTTTTCTTACCATCTTCTTTGCCTTGATTACTGGCGGTTTCATACTCACTTTTCTTATTAGCGATTTCTTCATCAGTACCACTTAAATCAAGATAATGAGATACACCAGGTTCTACAGCAAATAAAATACGAGACTTATCAATATCACTACAAAAGTTGGCTGTACAGCTTGCTGTAAAAAGTAAAGCAAAGCCGAGAGCGGATACTGATAAAGCAACTTTTCGGGATTTTTTCACTATATATTTCCTACTTTCTTTAGTAACTCTTTAATGTCGGATTCGGTTTTAACAAAATCTTCAATCATATAGCTTTTTCTGACCACCAATATTATGTCTACTGGCTGAACAAAATTCATATCATGAGCAAGGATGGCTCTTATTTGACGTTTAATTTTGTTTCTTATAACAGCGTTACCTGATTTTGTCGGAACCGAAATCCCAACACGAGCATAACCTAAATTATTCGGTAAATATCGAAGAGAAATGGTGTCAGATTTTAATAATGTTCCGTTTTTATAGATATTTTGGAACTCTTGACGATCTTTAACTCGATATTTAACTTTCATGAATAAAATTAGGCAGAGAGTTTAGCTCTTCCTTTAGCACGTCTTGCTCTTAAAACTTTACGACCACCAGCAGTGGACATTCTGGCACGGAAGCCATGAAGATGTGCTCTTCTTTTCTTACTTGGTTGAAATGTTCTTTTCATATGTATTCTCCTGTCTACACGCGAACAAAATTATATATGCGCGTAGATTTTAAGTCAAAGAATTTTGAAAAGATAAAACTAAATAGGAAGGAAAAATAAAATAATTTAAGATGTGTTTGACAAGAGAAAATTATGGGATAAAAATTTAATAAATATATACCAAAAAATTATCAACACAATACTTAATTTTTGAAAGCGTTTTCAGTAAAAATTTTCAAGATTATCCACACAAATTTCAAAATGTGAAGAAAAAGAATAATTTTATCCACAATTTCATTAAAAATCTTGTCAAGAAAAATATTTATTATCCACAAAAAATATGGTTTCCACAACGTGTGGATAACGTGTATGTGTATGCGTATATATCTATAATATATTTATATTAGAATAAGAAACGTGTGTAAAACTTAGCCAAAATGTTAATTAAAAATATTTTAGTTTTCCACACCAATTCACAGCCATAAAAATTCACACTTCGAAAATGTGGATAACTCAATTAGATTTCGCTAACTTTTTGTTTCATTTTGTTACATTTTGTAGATAAAAAATAAATTAGTTAAATAATTACTTTAAATATCTTAAAAACCATACTATAATTTTGTCGTTGATAGAGAGGTTTTATGGCAGAAAATGTTACAGAACTTCACCGTCTTTGGTCTCGTATCTTAGACGATGTGAAGGATCAAATAAATGATGCAAGGATTTATGACGCCTTTATTGGTGATTCTTTCCTTCAATCATATGAGAAAAATGTTTTATCAGTTGGCCTTAACTCAATGTTAGCAGTTTCATTACTTTCATCAAAATATGCTGAAATATTTAATACTGCTGCTCAAAACGCTACTGGTAACGCTAATGCAAAGGTAGTTTTCGGTGACAAAGAAGCTATGAAAGTGAAAGAAGAAGAAAAAGAAACTAAGGAATTTAAACCTGAATATTATTCTTCTTCGATCATTAACCCAAATGAAACCTTCGATAACTTTGTCGTTGGTCCATACAATAAAGCAGCACAACAAGCTGCTCTTCTTATCGCCTCAAACCCAGGTAAATTATATAATCCATTATTCATTTATTCGAACTCTGGATTAGGTAAAACTCACTTACTTTTTGCTATAGCAAACTACATCAAAGAAACAAGCCCAAACCGCAAAGTCCTTTATGTTACATCTGATGACTTTGTCAGTGAATTCATTATGGTGGTTCGTGGAGAAGATAGTGGTGAAAAACTTAAACAATACATCGCTTCTCATGACATCTTACTTGTCGATGATATTCAAATCGTCGCTGGTAAAGAACAAACTGAGAAATTCTTCTTCCAAGTCTTCACTAAAATGTATAACGCTGGTAAACAAATTGTTATCACAAGTGATAAACACCCACAGCAACTCAAAGGGTTTGAAGAAAGACTTGTCTCTCGTTTCCAATCTGGCTTAACTATGGAAATCAATAATCCAGATGTTGCCACTTGTGTAAACATTCTTAAATCTAAGATCAATTCTTCTCCTATTAATTTAGAGAGTTTTGATCAAGAAGTTCTTGAATTTATCGCGGAAAAATTCTCGAAAAATATTCGTAGTATCGATGAAGCTTTACATAAATTAGTGTTTTACACTACATCAGTAAATCCTACATCACATATTACTATGAATGTTGCGTTTGAAGCACTTCAACCACTCATTGATATCAAGGAATCAAAAACTAAAATTAATGAGCAAAAAATTATTAACACTGTCGCGGATTATTATAGTTTAACTCCATCCCAAATAACTGGCCGTTCTAGAATGGGTAATCTCGTTCTTCCACGTCACATATGTATGTATCTTATTAAAGAAATGTTAGATGTACCATACACGAAGATTGGCATGACATTCTCTGGTAAAGATCATTCCACTGTTATGTCAGGTTGTAAAAAAGTGGAAAAAGAGTTGAAAACTAACGTCTTAATCCAGACCGCTGTTAACGATATTAAGAAGTTACTCAAATCATAATTTTATTAATATTAATAATATGTGTTCAAAATAAAGAAAATGTTTGGTAGAATTATTTGATAGAAACAAAACTTATCCACATTATCAACACTAATTAATATTATTACTAAAACAAATAACTAAACTAACTAACTAAAAATTCCAAAAATTAATAATAAAAAGGAGGGGCATTAAATGAGATTTACAATCAATCGTGAACAATTAGTAAAAGCTTTAGGCCCAGTCTCAAAAGCAGTTCCACAAAAAGTCGAACTCCCAATCTTAGCAAACGTCAAAATTGAACTTAACGATAAAGGTTTAGAAATTACTGGTAGTGATTCTAATATGAATATTCGTGTTACTGTCCCATATAAAATTGGTGAATTAGATGTAATTAGAAACTACCAATATGGTGCAGTTCTTATCGGTAGCAAAATCCTTCTTGAAGTCGTCCGTAGAATGGAAGGCGAAGAGGTATCCTTTGAACTCATCGATGGCACAATTTTAAGACTCGATGATGGAAGATCTAACTTCAAGCTCAATTCAATAAGTGCAGATGAGTATCCAGAAATCGATTTAAACCCTGTTGGAAGCGTGTTTTCAATTAGGGGTGATGATTTACTCGCCTTAGTCGAACAAACCGCCTTTGCGGCCTCTACAAAAGAAGCTAGACCAGTTTTAGCCGCAGTCAATCTTGAAGCCAATAATAATGTGCTCACCGCAACCGCAACAGATACTGCTAGACTTGCTCGTAAAAGAATCGAAATCGATAACGATGTTCACTTCTCAGTCAATGTTCCTGCTAAGAAATTCTTAGACATTGTTCATAGCTTTGAAGGTGCAGAAATGATTGAAGTTTCTATCTCTGATAAGAAAGCTCAATTCGCTTTTAATAACACAATTATTTCCACTAGATTAACAAATGGTGAATATCCAAACACTAGAAATATTGTTCCAAAGGTATTCAATTATTACTTACATGTAAATTCTAAAGAATTTATCAACGCGATGGAACGTGTTTCTATCCTTTCAAGTGACCGTGATGGAGTTATTAAACTTCTCATGTCTGATGAAAGCGTTGAAATCATTTCTCGAAGCGCCACAATGGGTTCTGCGAACGAAAAAATCAACATGTATCAATTCGAAGGAGATAGATTTGAAATTAGCTTTAGAGCATCCTTTGTTAGCGATGCAATTAAGGCTTTAAGAAGTGAAGATGTAACTATCTGCTTTATCGGTGAAATGAAACCATTCGTAGTGAAAAATCAAAATGATCAAACTATCGATATGCTTGTTACACCACTTAGATCATAATCAAATTTTACTAACAACTTTTAATGATGAAGAGGCTTCACGAGAGGTCTCTTTTTCTTTTATCTCTATTTCGCTTAAAATCGCCCTTTAAAGCTCTCTAATAATTTAAGGGAATATTTTATTCCCTATATAAAATTATTGTGGTATAATTCCTTCTAGAGCAGAGAAAGCGACTTTTTTATGAATAAAAAAACTGAAAAAATCACTATCACATCTCCATTTATTACTCTCGGCCAATTTCTTAAATACGCTGATGTGATTTCTACTGGAGGAGAAGCGAAGTTCTTCCTTTCTGAAAATGAAGTCATCATCAATGGTGAAGTTGATAATCGTAGAGGAAGAAAACTTAGAGATGGAGATAAAGTTGAAATTCTAAACAAAGTCTACGAAATCAGAAATGGTTGTTGAAAAGATAATTCTCCGCAACTACAGGAACTATGATTATTTATCTTTAGAATTTAGTCCAAAGTTAAATATCATCGTCGGCGCTAACGGAGCAGGAAAGACAAATATAGTTGAATCGATCCAATATTTATCGTTAGCGAGGTCATTCAGAACTCAAGAAAGTACTGATTTGATTAAAAAAGGCTGTCAATTCGCAACAATTGAAGCAAGGGTGGTAGAAAATACCTCCAAGAAAGATATTGTGGCTATATTGACCGCTAATACGAAAAAGATATCCTGTAACAACAATCAGATCAAAAAGATATCCGATCTCTCTAAACTGGTGAACGTTATCGTCTTTGAACCAAAAGACGCTCTAATGTTCAAACAGTCCCCATTAGTTAGAAGGAATTTCCTTGATATCAACTTATCTAAGAAATCCCCTCTCTATCTAGATGCTCTCATCACTTATGAAAGACTTCTAAAAGAAAGAAACAAATTGCTTAAGGATGATGAGCCAAATAAGATTCAAATCGATGTTGTTACTTCTCAACTTGTAAAAGTGAGTAAAACAATTGATGAACATCGCGTTAAATATGTTAACGATTTGAATCAAATCCTCACCAAGGTTACATCCCAGTTATCTGGGGAAAATGATAACGTCAGAATCATCTATGAACCATTTATTGAATTAAATGATGATTATGAAGAGCAATGCACACGCGCGTATGAGCGAGCGTATGAGAGTGACGTTAAACATAAAGTAACCTCCGTGGGAGTGCACCGAGAAGATTACTCAATGATATTAAATGATAAAGATATCTCGAGTTATGGCTCTCAGGGCGAAAATAGACTCGCTGTTATCGCTCTTAAGTTATCTCCTTACTTCTTAATCGAAGAAAGAGAGAAACGCCCGATTATCGTTTTAGATGATGTGATGTCTGAGTTAGACGATACTCATAAAGAAAGATTAATCAGCTTTCTTAGGAAGTTTGAACAAGTATTCATTACTTCCACATCCATAAATGTTAAAAATGCTTCTATCTATGAAGTAAACAAAAATCAAAAAGTTACAAGGAGGAATTCTTAATGGAAGAAGAAACATTAGTCCAGACTGAACTCAATTCCCAAGAACAAATGGAAGATCGCGCTAGTGAAAAATACACTGCTACTGATATTCAAGTTCTCGAAGGTCTTGAAGCGGTTCGTAAACGTCCTGGTATGTATATCGGTACAACCGGTCCAGCTGGCTTACACCATCTCGTATGGGAAATTGTTGACAACTCTATCGACGAAGCTCTCGCAGGCTATTGTGATAAGATTGTTGTTAAAATCAATAAAGGAGACACTATAACCGTTATTGATAATGGTCGTGGTGTTCCAGTCGACATCGTCAAGAAATCAGGCTTATCTGGCGTAGAAACTGTCTTTACGATTCTTCACGCTGGTGGTAAGTTTGGTGAAACTGGAGGTTACAAAGTCTCTGGTGGTCTCCACGGTGTTGGTGCATCAGTTGTTAACGCCTTATCCGAATGGCTTGAAGTTACCGTTCATAAAGATGGCGGACTTTATTACATTAAATTCGGTAGAGGTGGTAAACCTTTAGGTCGATTAGAAAGAATTGGTGATTGTACTGATCGTGGTACCACTGTTACATTCAAACCTGATCCAACTATTTTTACCGAACAAACTGTATTTTCTTATGAAATCATTCGTGACCACTTAAAACAAATGGCTTATCTTAACCGTGGCATCACTATTGAAGTTAGAGATGAACGTGAAGAAACCCCAGTTGTCGAAACATTCTGCTATAAAGGTGGTATTGTCGAATACGTCTCCGCTTTAAATAAAGCTAAGACACCAATCATGGAAGAGGTGATCTACTGCGAGGGTCGCGGAACTTTCCAATTAACTCCAGAAAAAGAAGGACATATTTACTGCGAAGTAGCGATGCAATATAACGAATCCTACAACCCATTTGTCGCTTCATTCTGTAATAACATTAACACTCACGAAGGTGGCACCCATATTGAAGGCTTTAGAATGGCTGTTCAACGTGTTATTAACGATTACGCCTTTGAAAAGAAATATCTTAAGGAAGGTCAAGAAAAACTTACTACTGACGATATTTTAGAAGGTTTAACCGCAATCGTATCGATTAAACACCCAAACCCACAATATGAAGGTCAAACTAAGACTAAACTTGGTAACACCGAAGTTAGAAAGATCGTCTCTCAAGTCGTTGGCGAATATCTTAAACGATTCCTCCTTGAAAATCCTAAAGTCGCTGACATCATTCTCACTAAGATTTGCCGTGCTGCTGAAGCTCGTATGGCGGCGAGAATGGCAAGAGAAAACGTTAGAAGAAAAACCGGTTTAGAAGTTACCACTCTTCCTGGTAAACTCGCTGATTGTTCCTCTAAAGATCCTGAAAAATGCGAATTATACATCGTCGAAGGTAACTCCGCTGGTGGTAGTGCTAAAAACGGTCGTGACCGTGAAACACAAGCTATCTTACCTTTAAGAGGCAAAATCCTTAACGTTGAAAAAGCCACTCATGAAAAAGCTTTTGAAAACGCTGAAATTGGTAACATGATCGTCGCTATCGGCGGTGGTGTTGATCCAGAATTCGATGTAAGTAAGATTAGATATCACAAAATCGTCATCATGACCGATGCTGATGTCGACGGTTCTCACATTCGTATCTTATTATTAACATTCTTCTATCGTTATATGAGAAGTCTTATTACTGAAGGCTATGTTTATATTGCTCAACCTCCACTTTATAAAGTTGAATACCATGGTAAGCAATATTACGCCTATAACGATGAACAACTCGAAGTTATTAAAAAGCAACTTAACTTAAAACCTGGATATCCTTTCCAAAGATATAAAGGTCTTGGTGAAATGGATGCTGAACAACTTTGGGAAACCACAATGGATCCTAAATCTAGAAAGATGCTTCGTGTCTCCTTAAGTGACGCTGTGGAAGCGGAACAAGTCTTCTCTGATTTAATGGGTGACGAAGTATTCCCAAGAAAAGACTTCATCCACAAAAATGCTAAGTTCGTTAAGAACCTCGATATTTAATGAAAGGAGACTTTAAACTATGGCAGATGAAATTAAAAATGAAGTAGTTAACGAAGAAGAAGAATCTGAAGTTAACGAAGAAGAATTAGAACAAATTGAAGAAGGCATCGTTCCTGGTCTCCGTGATACTGATTTAGCTAAAGAAGTAAGATCAAGCTTCCTTGACTACGCTATGTCGGTTATCGTTAGCCGTGCTATTCCTGATGTTCGTGATGGTTGTAAACCAGTTCACCGTAGAGTTATCTATGGTATGCACGTCTTAGGAATGACACCAAACTCTCCATATAAAAAATGTGCGCGTATCGTTGGTGATGTTATGGGTAAATTCCACCCACACGGCGACGCTGCTATTTATTCCACATTAGTTCGTTTAGCTCAACCATTCTCTATGAGATACACTCTCGTTGATGGACATGGTAACTTCGGTTCTGTCGATGGTGATGAACCAGCGGCTATGCGTTATACCGAAGCTAGAATGACTAAATACGCAGTGGAAATGTTACGTGACATCAATAGTGACACTGTCAACTTTGTTGATAACTATGATGGCACTGAACAAGAACCTGAAGTCTTACCATCTCGTTTCCCTAACTTACTTGTTAATGGTAGTAACGGTATCGCGGTTGGTATGGCTACTTATATTCCAACTCATAATTTAGGTGAAGTTATCGATGCGGTTGTGGCAGTTGCTCATAATCCAGAAATTACTCCACTTGAAATTATGCAAAATTACCTCTATGGTCCAGACTTCCCAACTGGTGCGATTATTTTAGGTCGCTCTGGCATCAAAGAAGCTTATGAAACTGGTACTGGTAGTATCGTTATCCGTTCTAAAGCGGAAGTTAAAGAAAATGAACATAGTGGTAAAAAACAAATCATTATTACCGAAATCCCATATCAAGTTAATAAGGCTACAATGATTGAATCAATTGCTCACTTAGTAAGAGATAAAGTCATTGAAGGTATTACTGATATTCGTGATGAATCTTCTAAAGGCAAAATTAGAGTGGTTATCGATGTTAGACATGACTCCATCCCAGAAGTCATTCTTAACCAACTCTATAAGATGACTCAACTTCAAACAAGTATGTCTATCATCATGCTTTGCTTAGTTGATGGCGCACCAAAGATTTTACCAATTACCGATATCTTAAAAGAATACTTAAACTTCCAAGTTCAAGTTATTGAAAGAAGAACTCGTTTCTTACTTGATAAAGCGGAAGCTAGAGATCACATCGTTGTTGGTTTACTTAAAGCTATCGATTATATCGATGATATTATTCATATCATTAGACATGCTGATACCCCAGAAGACGCTGCTAATAAGTTAATTGAAAAATATGAATTCAGCGAAGAACAAACTAACGCTATCTTAGCGATGACCCTTCGTAGATTAACTGGCTTAGAAGCTTCTAAACTTGAAGAAGAAAGAAAACAACTCGAAGAAGCTATTGCGAACTACAAACATATTCTTGAATCAAGAGAAAATGTTATCGAAGTTGTCGTTCAAGAATTACTTGAAATTAAAGAAAAATATGGTGATGAAAGAAGAACTGAAATCAGTGACGCTTCCGCTTCTATTGAAGACGAAGCTCTCATCCCACAAAAAGACATCGTTATTACTTTAACCACCAATAACTATGTGAAACGTATGGAAGCTGATATCTTCCGTACTCAACATAGAGGTGGTCGTGGTGTTAAAGGTATGTCCACTAATGATGAAGATAATGTCTCAATTATGGTTCATACCCATACTCATACCGACATCTTATTCTTCTCATCTTTAGGCCGTGTTTACCGCTTAAGAGGATATATGATTCCTGAAGGAAGTAGAATTTCTAAGGGACTTCCTATTCAAAATTTACTCAATTTAGAAAAAGGTGAGAAGATTATGTCCATCATTTCTCTTGATGAATATAACCCAGATCATTACCTCTTCTTTATTACCAAAAACGGTCTTGTCAAACGTACCAAACTTTCCGAATTTGAATCAATTAGAAGAAATGGTAAGATTGCCATTGCTTTAAGAGAAGGCGATCAATTATTCGATGTTAAACATATCGATGATCAAACAATAGTTTCTTTAGCTACTGCTAAAGGTAAAGTTGCAACCTTCAAAGTTTGGGAAGAAGTTAGACCATTAGGTAGAACCGCAAGTGGTGTTATCGGTATGGATACTGATGGTTCACCAATCGTCGGTGTTGCTACCTCACTTGAAGGTAAATATATCTTAGCTATTTCCAAGAATGGCTATGGTAAGATGACTGAAGTCTATGATTACACACCAAAACATAGAGGCACCAAAGGTGTTGTCACCCTTAACTGCACACCAAAAGTTGGCCGTTTAGTTGCTTTAAGAGCAGTTAATGGCGATGAAGATTTAATGATGGTCACTACTGGTGGTATTATTATCCGTATTCCACTTGAACAAGTTAAAGTTGCGGGTAGAAATACTCAAGGTGTCCGTGTCATTAGACTTGATGATGATAAATCTAAAGTCACATCTATCACTGTTGTCCCACATGATGATGGTGAAGAAGGTGAAGATGTTATTGAAGAAGTACCAGTCGAAAGCGTTCCAGAAGTTGATGACGCTCCAATGACTGATGCTACTGAATTAGGAGATAGCGAAGAATAATGAAACCGTGCATTTATTTTTCGCCTAAAGCAAGTAAAGATAATTTTGAGGGTGCTAGATTAAGAAAAAACATCAAAGGTGCCCTCGAAATTAAAAATATTGATTACGCTAAATCGATATTTGACCGTCATGATTTAGTTCATTTTATCTCTTTAGATGATGAAAGTAAGATCGATGATGCTTTAGAGAACAATGTGAAGGTTGTCTTTAGTGCACTTACATGTGAAAACGATCCTGCTGCTCGTATCTTAAGCTATAAAAGTAGTAACGAAGCAGAGCTATCTGTTAAAGCTGGTAGAGTGCTTAATAAAGTTGACCGCATTTTTGTTCCAAGTGAAAAAGCACGGGACTACCTAGTGAAAAATGACATTATTTCACCTATTTCAATTGTTACTCCCGGAGTTAATTTATCCCGTTTTGTTTTAACAGGAGATGCCTCCGATAATGTTTTCTTTGATTATAACCAAATCGAACGTGGCACCAAATTCATCGTCTCAATTGGTACATATGAAAAGAAAGAGCAACTCTTAAGAATTATTGAGATTGCTAAATTATGTCCAAAATATATGTTCTTCTTCATTGGAGTTGAAGGAAAAGAACGTAAATTATTTAAGATTAAAAATATTCCAAGCAATTTAAGATTATCACCAGTTGTTAATGACGAGATTTATTGTTCCATGATGAAAAACGCTTCGATATATTTAGTTCTTAATTCTAATAGTGCATCCCCATTAACTTTATTAGATGCAATGGCTAGTAAGACTCAAATTATCTCAGCAACAATGGATGAGGCTATTTATTTAAATGAAACGCGCGCGTACGCGTGTGTGTCATTAGAAGAAACCGCTAATCTAATTAATACATATATGGATGGCAATATTGCTTCCACAATTGATGAAGCTTATGAATTTGCTAAAGAAAACTCTTTATCTAATCTCGGTGAAGAGCTTGAAAAAGAATATGAATTAGTCTTGAAAGGAAATACTAAAAATGATTGATCAAAAACTTATTTTAGAAAACCCAGAAGAAATTGCTAAAAAGTTAGCTAAGAAAGGTTGCATTGTTGATTTTAAGCCTTTCTTAGACTTAGTTTCTCGTCGTAAAGAATTATTAATTAAGGTTGAAAATGCGAAAGCAGAACGTAATAAATTATCTGCTTCCGTTCCTGAAGTTAAGAAATCCGGTGGAGATGTTACGCAAATTTTTGCTAGAGTTAAACAAATTGCAGCTGAAACTGCTGATGATGAAAAAGAATTAGCAAAGATTGAAGAAGATATTAAAAATTTCTTATTACCACTTCCAAATATTCCAGATGATGATTTACTTCCAGGCGGAAAAGAAAACAATAAAGTTATCCATTCTTATGGAGAAGTTAAAGAATTTGGTTTTGAAGCCAAAAACCACGTTGATCTATGTGAATCTCTTGGCTTAATTGATTATGCTAGAGGCGCTAAGATGTCCGGACATGGTTGCTGGGTTTATACTGGTTTAGGTGCTCAACTTGAATGGGCTTTATTAAACTTCTTCATTTCTGAACACTTAAAAGATGGTTATGAATTCATTCTTCCACCTCATATCTTAAACTATGAATCTGGTTATGTTGCGGGCCAATTCCCTAAATTTATTGATGATGTATTCTCATTAAAAGATGTTGAACCTGCTAAATTCATTCTTCCAACTGCTGAAACAGCATTAGTTAACTTACATCGTAATGAGATTTTAAGTGAAAATGAACTTCCAAAGAAATATTTCGCTTATACCCCGTGCTATCGTAAAGAAGCTGGTGCCTATCGTACTGAAGAAAGAGGTATGATTAGAGGATATCAATTTAATAAAATTGAAATGTTCCAATATACTACCGAAGAACAAGATATGCCTGCTTTTGAAGAATTAGTTAAAAAAGCCGTATCTTTAATGGAAAAACTCGGCTTAACCTTCCGTGTTTCTAAATTAGCCGCCGAAGATATCAGTGCTTCTATGGCTAGAACTTATGATATTGAAGTTTATATTCCATCTATGGGAATCTTTAAAGAAGTATCGTCTGTTTCTACCGCTCATACATATCAAGCTAGAAGAGGCATGATCCGTTACCGTGATAAAGAAGGTAAAGTTAAATATGCTTGCACCTTAAATGGTTCCGGTTTAGCAACAAGCCGTGTCTTCCCAGCAATTATTGAACAATATCAACAAGCTGATGGTTCAGTAATTATTCCAGAAGTCTTAAGACCATTTATGGGTGGCTTAGACCGTATTTATCCAAAGAAAAAATAAGTTAAATTAATCAAAAAACATAGCAGAAGTCCGTTATTTTGGCTTCTGCTTTTCTTTTTATATTTATTTATATATAATAAATGAGCCATCGCGATGTATTACTGCGAACCAGGTCAGGATGGGAACATAGCAGCCTTAAGCAAATAATGCATGTGCGGTGGTTTATTAATTTATGAATCAAGATGTAAAATTCATGTTACTAGCGCTTAAAGAAGCCAAAAAGGCTCTTTTAATTGATGAAGTACCTGTTGGATGTGTTATTGTTTATAACAATAAAGTAGTTGCTAGAGGATATAATAAACGCGAGAAAGAGCAAGACGCGACTAGTCACGCTGAAATAAACGCAATTAGAAAAGCTTCAAAGAAAGTTAATAACTGGAGACTTTGTGACATGGATTTATATGTTACAGTTGAACCTTGCATTATGTGTGCTGGTGCAATTATGTGGTCTAGGTTTAGAAGAGTTATTTATGGTGCAAAAGATCCTAAAGGTGGTGCCTTAGGAACATCCGTTAATATCTTTGATACACCTAATATTAATCATCATCCAGAGATTATTGGCGGCGTTTTAGAAGAAGAATGCTCATCGATAATTAAAAATTATTTTAAAGAAAAAAGAGCGAAATAGGCGAGTTCCTATATATTTTTTGAAATATTTTTTCCAAATCTCTATTATTCTTTTTTGACATTGTATGAATTTTAATTCATACTTTTTATTACAGGTTTTATATGAAAAAGAAATTAGCTAAGTTTTATAAACAAATCGAAGACGCCACTAGTTTTGATATAAACCCTAGTGTTGGCTTAACTGAAGAACAAGTTAAAACTAGAATTGAAGAAGGCTTAGTTAATAAACCTCCTAAACACGTTACAAAATCTTATTGGAAAATATTATCTGATAACTTAATTAACTTTTTTAATATTCTTTTATTTGCGATTGCCGCTGTGATGGTGGTAGCGCAAGTTGAGATTAAATATTTTGCATTTCTTATTATTTTAATAATAAATATTGGAATTGGCTTATACCAAGATATTCACGCACGAAAATTGGTTGATAAATTACAAGTTGTTACTTCTCCTCGAGTAATCGTTTTAAGAAACGGAGAAGAAATTGAAGTAAGTTCAAAAGAAGTTGTACTTTCTGATGTCTTAATCTTAAAAACTGGCGATCAAATTATCGTTGATGGTGAACTTATTGAAGGAAGTTTAGAAGTTAATGAATCTTTATTAACTGGTGAGTCCTTAGATATTAAAAAAGAAATAGGTTCTAAAGTTCTTTCCGGTTCATTTGTAACAGGTGGCCGCGCCAAAATCGTTGTTAAAACTATTGGTAGAGGTAGTTATGCTGAAAGATTACAAGAACAAGCTAGATCATTTAAAAGACCAAAATCAGAAATCATTACATCAATAAAGCGCGTATTTAAAATTATTGGTTTCTTTGTTGTTGCTCTTGGTACAGCCTTAATTATTACTTATGCAGTTCAAGGGAAGTTCTCTTTTAATCCTGATGGCACTGTTCAAGGATCTTCCTTCCAACAAGCTATTACTAGCGTTTCTGGCTCTTTGGTATCTATGATACCAACAGGCATGTATTTATTAACATCTTCCACCTTAGCAGTTGGTGTTATTAGGCTTGGTAGAAAACGCATGCTTGTTCAAGAACTCTATTGCATCGAAATGTTAGCTAGAGTTGATACTCTTTGTTTAGATAAAACCGGAACTATCACTGATGGCACAATGAATGTTTCTGATGTAATAACTTTAGGTGAATTAACCAAGAACGATATTGGTGATATTGTATTAAGTTTAACCAAAGGTACAGGCGACACTAACAGCACATCGAACGCTTTCCTAAGAGCCTTCGAAAACAACAAATTATTAGAAGTTCATTCTTCAATTCCTTTCTCAAGTAAACGCAAATACTCGGCTGTTTTACTTAAAAATGGCTTAACTTATGCGGTTGGAGCTAGAGAATTTGTTGGATTATCCGATGAGAAAATAATTAAGAAATGTGAAGGGTTTGAAGCAGAAGGCTTAAGAGTTTTGGTCTTAGTTTCTAGCGCTAAACCAATTGATGTTGAAAAACCATTATCTAATTTAAAACCTGAAGCTATTTTAGTTCTTGAAGATAATATTAAGCCTGATGCAATCACCAACATTGACTGGTTTAAGAAAAACGGGGTTACAACTAAGATTATTTCTGGTGATAATGCATTAAGCGTTAGTAAGATTGCTGCTAAAGTTGGTGTTCTTGATGCGGATAAGTATGTTTCTTTAGATGGAATGCCTCTTGATGAAGTTAGAAAGATAGCAAATCAATATACTGTGTTTGGACGAGTTTCTCCTGAACAAAAAGAAGCTTTAGTTACTGCGATGAGAGAAGAAGGACACGTTGTTGCTATGACTGGTGATGGCGTTAACGATATTTTAGCTCTTAGAAGTGCTGATTGTTCTATTGCTATGGCGTCAGGTTCTCAAGCCGCAAAAAACAGTGCACACCTCGTCTCTTTAGATTCTAATTTCTCTGCTTTACCTGATGTTGTTGCAGAAGGTAGAAGAGTTATTAATAACTTACAAAGAACTTGTTCTTTATTCTTATGCAAAACATTCTTTGCGGCGTTTATGACCTTATTATTTACAATCCTTGGTTGGATTGATTCTTCATATAGTTTCCCATATAGCACACCAAACTTATATGTTTGGGAATTGCTCACTATTGGTATGGCGTCATTCTTCTTAGCGTTCCAACCAAACAACGAACGTTTGAAAAATACTTTCAACCAAAATATTTTAAAGAACTCGGTTCCAGGTGCGGCTATTCAAATTTTAGTTGCAACAATCCTCTTGATTATTCACTGGAACAATAGAGATTTCATGGATCTAGAAACTATGATTACGATGACTGTCATGGTTTTCTCGTTTACCAGCTATATTGTTCTTCTTACAATATGTTTCCCATTCGATATATATCGTACTGTTTTATCTATTGGGATATTTATAATGATGATATTACTATTTATCATAGATAAATTTGCTTATATGGCTGCGACTGGTAAGAGCTTCTTTGATATAACTTATGAAACTATTAACGGTTCCAACTGGTGGATCATGCTTGTTGTAGCAGTTGGCACAATTTCTATCTACTTATTAGCGGTTAATTTAATCGATATTTATATGAAGAAACTAGAAAGAGAAGGAAAAATCAAATGAGAATTAACAAAGAAGTCGAATATGCATTAAAAAATAATCTCCCTGTCGTGGCACTTGAATCTACGATTATTTCACACGGGATGCCATATCCAAAAAATGTAGAAACTGCGATGAAGGTTGAAGCAGAAGTACGTGAAAACGGAGCTATTCCTGCGACAATCGGAATTATCGATGGCGAACCAGTCATTGGTATGTCACCAGAAGAAATTGAAGAATTTGGTAAAAGAAGCGGAATCAAAAAAGTATCTCGAAGAGATATCCCTGTTGTTATTGCTAAAAAAGAATGGGGCGCTACAACTGTTTCTGCCACAATGATTTTTGCTGCTTTAGCTGGTATTGAAATCTTTGTTACTGGTGGTGTTGGCGGTGCTCATCGCGGTGTTCAAGAAACATTTGATATCTCTCGTGATTTAGAAGAACTCGGGTCTACTAATGTAACTGTTGTTTCCGCTGGTGTTAAAGCAATTTTAGACTTAAAAGTTACTTTAGAAATATTAGAAACAAAAGGTGTTCCAGTTCTTTCTTATCAAACTGATGAATTCGCTGATTTCTATACAAGACATTCTGGAATTAAGATGGAAAATATCGTAAATTCCCCAGCAGAAATCGCCTCAATCATTAAAGCTAAACGCGATTATAAACTTGATGGTGGTATCTTAGTTGCTAATCCAATTCCACAAGAATTTGCAATGGATGATGTTGTCATTAATGGCGCTATCTCTAAAGCTTTGAAAGAATGCGAAGATAAACATATTGAAGGTAAAGATGTTACACCATTCTTATTAAAACGTATCGTTGAATTAACTGGTGGAGATTCACTTGAATCAAATATTAAGTTAGTTATTAATAACGCTAAATTAGGAGCGAAAGTTGCTAAAGAACTTTGTGAACTAAGAAAATGAAAACCGAAGGAAAATTCAGAGACGGCTTGATCGAACTAATGAATGATGTCTCACTTAGCGAGATAAACGTTGTCATGCTTTGTGACTACGTTCATTCTAATCGTCAAACTTTCTATTATCATTACCGCGATATCTCCGATGTAATCGAGAGCATTTTCCTTAAGGAAAAAATTGGGATTGGTAAGAAGATGAACGATTTTGAAGCTATTAATAAAGTTTTTGTTAACTATGTTAATGTTTCGTACCGTTTTATTTCTGAAGTTGTTAAATCATATGCGGGCGATAAATTTTCTGATTTTGTTTTTTCATTCTATTATCGTCACTTAATTAACATCGCAAGTAAATCTCAAAAAGCGGATGTTAATTATTCGATGATAGTTAGATATATTTCCACGATTATGGCGAAAGAATTAAATTTCTGGGTTTCCACAAAACGTAAAGAAAAGAGTGCAGATTTATTAAAACGAACCGATGTTTTATGGAACTATTTATCAGTTAGATATTTAAGTGATTTAAAGAAGGCAAGAATATAATTTCTTGATATATATTGGTTTCGTGTTAAAATTTGATTACTTCGAAAGAAGAACTCCACTAAGCAAATTAACGAAATGTACACGTTGGTTGGCACTCGTTAACCAAAGCTTGATTAGGGGTGAATTTGATATACACTCCTATGGAGGTGTTTTTTATGAAAAAAGAAGATATTGCTAGTTTTATTGTCTATATTCTCATGCTAACAATCGCCTTGTTAGTAGGTCTTTTAGTTATTCAACCAATCTTCCAATCTGGCACAGTCTTTAGCGGTCCTGCCGGAATGTCATACTTATGGACATTCTTAATTATTCTTGGAGCCTTACTATTTAACATTATTATGTTAGAAGTGTTCCATGTTTTAGGTGGTAAAGCTGGTAAATACAATATTGTTTCCTTCAACGTTCTAGGATTTTGCTTTTATAAAGCAGCTTCTAATTGGAAATTTGCTTTTAGATCATTCGATGGTTTAACTGGCGAAACAATTCTCTCTCCAAAGAGTGAAAAATCTAGCCCAAAAGCATTTGTTTGGTTCCCACTTCTTGGCTATTTAGTTGAATTAATTGTAGGAATTATCCTTTATTCAATTGGAAGTGGTAAAGGAAATACTGATTCCGGTTTAAAGATTGTCGCAATTACTGCGATTGTCTTTGTGGCAGTTTCTTCCATGATCGCTTTATATAACTTTGTTCCACTTCGTCTTGATTCTATGACTGATGGATATCGTTTAACTTTAATTTCTAAACCAATTAACGTTGAAGCTTATAACGAACTTATGAGAATTGAAAATCTTCAAAGAGAAGGTAAGGAAATTGATAACATTAAAGTGTTTGATGAAATTACTGAATTTACAGCATCATTAAACCTCATTTCTGTCTATGATAACTTAGGCAAAAGAAATTTCCATGAAGCGGAAAAGATGATTGATAAAATTATCGAAAACCCAGACAAGATTTCTAATGCAACAAGATATCGTTTACTTGCTCAAAAACTTTATATTAAAATTCTTACTTTATCTTTAGAAGAAGCCTCGAAGTATTACGAAGAAAATATTCCTGATGAAGTTAGAAGATTTATCTCAAACGACTTATCAATGGAATCTGTTAGAGCATATGTTTTAATCGCTGGCTTACTTGATGAATCTAGAGGAGAAGTTCAATACGCTAACTCTAGAAAACCTAAAGCCATGAAACGCGCTTTAACAAGTCGCGCCAAAATTGAAGAAGAATTATATAATGACGCGATTAATAAAGTTAAAGAAGCTCATCCTGATTGGGATTTAAGCCAACCAAGCTAATAACTTAAAAAAATAATATATTGCCCACTTCGGTGGGTTTTTATTTTTCCCAAAGAGTGGACTTCCTATATATTTTCAAACAAAAAAAGACCCATGCAAGATGGGCCTTATGAAGTACATAATCTAGTCTTTTTCTTCGTAACGAGCGTTATCCTCGCGAGGATAATCTTCCGGAGAAGATATATCATTGTCGTCTAACGAGAAGACACAGAATTTATCTGTACTTTTTAGGAAGATGTTCAAGTTGTCATTTAGAAAATCTTGGGGAGAAAGACGGAAATATTTACAAATATTTTTAACGTCGTTCTCATCTGGTTCATCACCAGCGTACCATCTATCGAGAGCATCTTTGGCAAGGTAAAACTTTTTAGTGAACCTTCTTTTTGACCACTTTGTGGTTTTAATGATGAAATCAATTTTTTCGATGGTTTTCATTTTTCTAAATTATTCTGCTTTTTCTTCTTCTTTAACTTCTTCGGCTTCTTTTTTAGCTTTTTTAGCTTTTGGAGCTTCTTTAGCTTTTAAAAGATCACGAATTTGAGTAAGAAGTTCGTTTGTTGTTGGTTCTGGTACACCTGGTTCAGGTGGTACAGGTCTTTCTTCTGGATGCTTTTGATAATAAGCTTCGAGTTTGAGGGCATCGAGTTCTTCTTTCTTAGCATGCGCATAAGCGACTGCTTTGATAATGATGAAGAGGATAATAGCAATAATTAAGAAGTTAATGATTGCATTAATGACATCGCCCCAGTTAATGACGTTAACTACATCAGCGTCATATTTGACACCCCAATAGGTAACAACATTTGCGCTTTCCGCTGTAGCAAGAGCCTTTTCAGGATTTAAGACTGTAACGAATCCTTGTAAACCGCCTCCAGTGAACATAGCAATTAAAGGCATGAACACTTTATTAACGATTGCGTTAACGATTGCGCTGAACGCACCGCCAATAATTACGCCAACAGCCATATCAATGACGTTGCCACGTGTAATGAATTCTTTGAATTCAGTTAAAAAGCCTTTTTTCTCTTTGTTCTTTTTTGACATTGTTCTTCCTCCTTTTGTCGTTATTATAATTCAAACGCTATTCAAAATAAACTTATATTAATATATAATCTAAAAATGTAACGAGAGGTTATTTATGAATAAAGTTAAAGTTATTTGTGATTCAACAATTGATCTTAATCAAGATATGTATGAAGCTCTTAATGTTGAAGTCATACCATTAAGCATTAATTTTGGTGAAGATGCCTATGATGATGGAACCGAAATTACTCCAGATCAAATGTATAAAATGATCGAAGAAAAAGGTGAACTTCCACATACTGCCGCAGCAGTCCCACTCAAAATTGAAGAAGTTTTTAGAAAATATATTGACGAAGGATACGATATTATTTTCACCGGAATTGGTAGTAAATTATCATCCACAATTCAAAACGCAAACATTGCTAAAAACGCAATTGAAGGGGCTTTTGATAGGATTTTTATCTTAGATTCCAATAATTTATCATCCGCTTCAGGCTTACTTGTTATGAAGATGTGTAAATATAGAGATGAAGGAAAATCTGCTAAAGAAATTTATGATTTAGTTTCTCCTTTAGTTCCAATGGTTTCCGCTCAATTCGCTGTTGATAAATTAGATTATCTTCATAAAGGCGGAAGATGTAGTGGTGCTAGTAAAATCTTTGGTCACATTCTCCATATCCATCCAGTAATTAAAGTTGTTGATGGTGGAATGATTGTTTATAAAAAACCACGCGGAAAACTAAAAGCAGGTATCGATGAACAAATCTTAGAACTTAAGAATGATTTACCAAATGTCGATATGGACAATATTATGATTACTGATTCTGGTGTCAGCGATGAAGATAAACAATATTTCCATGATGAAGTCGCTAAATTAGTTGATCCAAGTATCATTAGACACACACGTGCAGGATGTGTTGTCTCTTGTCACTGTGGTCCTGGCACAATAGGTATCTTATATATCAAAACTAAATAAGATATTTTATATAATAAAATAAGTTCGGTAATTCCGAACTTATTTTTTGTATATTACATAAGATTTAGATGTAATTTTGAACCATTGATGTTCTTGCTTTAAGATTCTTTGGATTGCAAACTTACCAGACATAAGGGCTAATGGAACTCCACCTGGCATTTGAATCCATTGACCAGCAATATAGAGATTCTTTAAACCTTTAATCTTACCAGAGTGCATAAGCATTGAACTTCTAAAGTCGAGTCCGAATGGCATATACGCTCCACGATAGGCGTTACAATAACGTTTGTAAGTCATTGGTGTAGCAACATCGATTGGAGTAAGAGCACCTTTTAAGGATGGGAATCTTTCTTCAATAAGTTTCATTACATAGTTAGATAATCTTTCTTTTTCTTTTCTATATAATTCCTTATTTTTATATAACTTTTCCCAGAAAGAGAAATCAAAGTCATCTTGTGGAATCATAACATTAAAGAAGTTTGAATCCCCATTAATGAACGAATCATCATAAGAATAATCTTTGAATTTAATGGAGGTGTGATAGGAATTTCCAACACGATATGGTTCTGTATCGAATTGATAAGTATGAGTCACATTTAATTCTTTAAACTTCTCAGTTTTGATTGCGTATGAAATATAAACATCTGATGGAACACTATAGATGACTGGGTTTTTGAATCTCTTATCAAAAGCAGGATCTAAATATTCACCTTTAAGTAAATGTTTAAGGGTTTCGTGAGCATCACAGGCTGTAACAACGTAGTCAGCATAGATTTTCTCACCTTTTTTAGTTTCAATACCAATAGCTTTATTCTTTTTAATGATAATTTCTTTAATTTCTTGATTATATCTAATGAAACCACCATTACGATTGTATTCATCAACCATTCTTTGAACCATTGATAATGATCCACCTCTTTTAACACCACCATTACGGACACAGTTTGTACCATAAGCATATAAGGTGCCATAGAGATTATTCTTGCCTGGAATGATATGAGCTAATGCATAACGAATGAGTGGGGATTTAAATCTTTCCGCATATTGTGCACAAGACATTTTGAATGTGGTGTTGTACATAGGCATATATGGAAGAAGTTTAATTCCAACTTCAGTTAAACGAACAAAATCCATTAAACCAACAGGAGTATCCATTGGAAGTGGCATATTTTGAATCTTAATGATTAACTTAACTAATTTTTTAATTTCTTTAATGTCTTCTGGAGAAATCTCGATTAAGTGTTTTTCGAATTTATTTAAATCAGTATAGAAAGTTAAGGTTTGACCTTGGTATTCTACAGTTCCAAAGTTTTCTGGATGAATGATGTCTTCTTGATCGAAAGCATCGACATCTTTCCACATTTCATTTAATTGAGTACCTTCTTTAGTACCAGTTAACCAGTGAATACAACCATCAATTAAAAAACCTTTACGTTTCCAAGACATGCATAAACCACCAGCAATTGGGTTCTTTTCATAAATTTCACTTATGAAACCATGCTTTTGTGCGTATATACCAGCGGTGAGTCCTGCGATTCCTCCACCGATAATGATAATTTTCTTTGGGTTCGTATTTTTCATTGCTCGTCAATGATATTAATCTTTTTGCCTTTTGTCTATGATTATTTTTTATAAGCGTTTACTTTTGGGAAAAATTGTCCCAAAACATCGATACTTTGAGGATTATCTACAAAAATATGTTGCTAAAAATAAAATGTTCTTTATAATGTCTCGCGAATCTAATTCGTACTAGATTTTCCATCTCTTTGCCCAAATTGATCTTAGGAAGTTGTTATGAATTAGATTTTTTTCATTTAAAAGTTGCTCAGTCTGATTCTTAATGATATGATTTACAAGCAAACTTTCTTTAGAACCCAATCGTGGTCTAAGGCGGAAGGAGTTAAAAATATGAAAAAAGGAATCCACCCAGCATCCCATAAGGTCACAGTTACATGTGTCTCCTGTGGTGCAACATTTGAAACCCACTCAACAAGTAAAGAATTACACGTTGATACATGTTCCAATTGTCATCCATTCTACACTGGCAAACAAAGATTCGTTCAAGCCGATGGTAGAGTTGACAGATTCAACAAAAAATACGGTCTCAAATAATACTTATAAAATGAAAGATATCGCCTACAGCTATGTAGGCTTTTCTTTTGCTTATTGCTTTATTTAATATAAAGAGAGTGTTAAAATCTTTATGCTTTTATTAATTAAAGAACAAGGAGTACCTCATATGAAAAACAAGTTCTACATTACAACCCCAATTTATTATCCAAGCGCTAACGCCCATATCGGACACGCTTATTGCACAGTCATGTGTGATATTTTAGCTAGATATAAACGAATGCGTGGTGTAGAAACTTATTTTTTAACTGGTACTGATGAACACGGTGAAAAGATTCAAAAGAATGCTGCTTTAAAAGGTGTTACCCCACAAGAATTTGTCGATGAAATTGCTGGTAACTTTAAAAACCTTTGGAAAGCAATGAAGATTTCTAACGATGACTTTATTCGTACAACCGAAGAAAGACATATTAAAGTTGTCCAAGATGTTTTCTCTAAACTCTATAACAACGGAGATATTTATCTTGGAAATTACGAAGGTTGGTATTGCACACCTTGTGAATCTTTCTGGACTGACACCCAAGTTGGTGAAGAACATCTTTGTCCAGATTGTCATCGTGAAGTTCATAGAGATAAGGAAGAAGCTTATTTCTTTAACACTAAAAAATATTTACCTGAATTATTGGACATAATGGAAAAGAATCCTAAGTTCATTCTTCCAATTTCACGTAAGAATGAAATGTTTAATACCTTCATTAAACCTGGATTAGATGATTTATGCGTTTCTAGAACAACCTTTGACTGGGGTGTTCAAATTAGAGAAAATCCAAAACATGTTATTTATGTTTGGATGGACGCTTTAACTAATTATATTTCCGCTCTTGGCTATCATTCTGAAAATGAAGAATTATACAAAAAATTCTGGGAAGATCCTGATTGCGAAATCGTTCATGTTGTTGGTGCGGATATCTCTAGATTCCACGTTATTTATTGGCCAATGTTCCTTTTAGGAATTGGTGCTAGAGTCCCAGACAGGGTATTTGTGCATGGTTTATTAGATTTAAACGGTGAAAAAATGTCTAAATCTAGAGGTAATGTCGTCTCCCCTCTTCCACTTATTGAAAGATATGGTGTTGACGCTGTTAGATGGTTCCTTGCTAAAGAATTTAGCTTTGGTAGCGACGGAAGATTCTCTCCAGAATTATTCGTTGAAAGAACCAACATGGATTTAGCTAATAACTTTGGTAATTTAGTTTCTAGAACATCTTCAATGATTGTTAAATATTTTGATGGGGTTGTTCCTGAACTTAAGAATCCAAATGAAAAGATAAAAGAAATCGAACATCTCACTAAGAAAACGATCCTTGCTTATGAAAACTACTTAGATGATCTAAAAGTTAACGAAGGATTTAGCGAAGTTATCGATTTACTTAATGTTGCTAACAAATACATCGAAGAATCTCAACCTTGGGTTTTATCTAAAGAAGGTAGAGTTGAAGAACTTGGCAATGTCATGGCGGTCTTAGTTAATACAATTATGGTTGCCGCCAAATTATTATCTCCTGCTTTAGTGGAAACATTAGATAAGGTTTATGACATCTTCGGAATTAAAGAAGAATTAAGAAACTACGAAGCATTACAAAAATTCTGTCCATATGCTGGATCTAATGTGACTAAGGGTAATGCCTTATTCCCAAGATTAGATATGAATGTTGAAACAGAGTATATTCATTCTTTATCCGCTAAATAAGATATTCAAATAAGCCCACTTCGGTGGGTTTTATTTTTCCCAAATAATTGATTTCCTATATGTTTTTTTGAATTTTTCTATTAATAATACAAAAGATAATTTATTATAAAATTATGATTATTAAAGTGTCTCACAAATTATTAATCCATTTTATGAAGAGTGGGGATAAAAAATTTATGAAAACCCACAAAACTTTTGGCAACATCAATGTAAAGAAAGATGTGCAATATATTCCTGATGGAACTTGGGCTCATAGACTAGATATTGTTTATCCAGCTGAAAATAGTAATGGTGTAACTCTTTTATGTATTCATGGTGGAGCTTATGTCCATGGCGGAAAAGATGAAACTTTAATATATGCCTCTTATTTTGCTAGTCGTGGTTTTACTGTTGTTGTTATGAACTATAGATTAGCAAGTGCAAAAGAAAAGATATCCTTAAAAGAACAAATTCACGACGTATTTTATTGTCTAGAGTTCATTAGACAAAACCGTGTCTACTATAAACTTGATACTGATCGTTTTGCGATTATTGGTGATTCCGCTGGTGGACATTTATCTTTATTAACAAACATCATTTGCCATGATGAAGAAGCTCAAAAATATTTTGGTATTAATCGTTTACCTGATATATTACCAAAGTGCTATGCACTTAATTCTCCAATGTTTGATTATCCAAGCTTAATTAAGTATTCAAGAAAATATATGTCTAATAAAGGAATGAAAAACATCTTCTCGGTTAATTATAAAGACCCTGATTATCAAAGATTAAATTCCCCAAGATATTATTTTCATAAGAAATTAGATTTAGAACCATTCTTCGCTTCAACCTCGTTACATGATTTCTATCGTTTCCAAACAGTTTTATTAATAAAAGACTCTAAAGAACTAGGTTATAACTTCGAATATATCGATGAACAATCACCTGATAAAAAGATCGGACATGTCTATAATCATTTTGTTTTTGAAAACGAAGGAAAATACTGCAATGAAAAGATGATTGAATTCATTTTGAAACATGTAGGTTGAAATAGTGTTCTTACTAAAGTAAAATCTTTCCTATGGCAAAATTAGATCAAAGAAAAACACCTTACTTAGATGCATTAAAGAAATATACCAAATCTGGTATAACTCCTTTTGATGTTCCTGGACATCATATGGGCGGTGTTTCAAATAAACTCAAAGACTACTTAGGTGACACTGTTTATCTATCAGACGTTAACGCTCCTTATGGACTTGATAATCTTTCTAATCCTCAAGGTGTGCTTCTTGAAGCAGAAAAATTAATGTCTGATTTTACTGGTGCAAAACAATCATATTTTCTCATTAATGGGACTTCTAGCGGGATTATCGCGATGATAATGGCGGCTTGCAAGGCTCATGATAAAATCATTTTACCAAGAAACGTTCATAAATCTATCGTCAGTGCTTTAGTTGTTTCTGGTGCTTCTCCAGTTTATATCATGCCTAAGCTTGATAGCGAACTTGAGATTGCAAACCAACCAACTGTTGAAGAATATATATACGCGATGAACAAGTATCCAACCGCTAAAGCGATATTTGTTATTAACCCAACTTACTTTGGTGTTGTTAATGATTTAAAACGTTTAGTTGAAGAAGCTCATTTTCGTGGAATGGCTGTTTTATGTGATGAAGCTCATGGTGCTCACTATTATTTTGATAAAACTGGTCCAATTAACGCTATGGAAGCAGGAGCGGATATCTCTTCAGTTTCCTTCCATAAAACTGGTGGCAGTTTAACTCAATCTAGTGTTTTACTTTTTAATTCTGAAATTATTAATGTTGCGTCAATTCGTAAGACATTAAACCTTATAAATACAACCTCACCATCCACTCTATTGCTTGCAAGTATTGATGCGGCAAGATGTTATGATGCCATTCACGGACAAGAAAACATGAACAGAGTTCATGAACTTGTTAAATATGCTCATAATGAGATTAAAAAGATTAAAGGTTTCATTCCATGCGGTAAAGAATACTTCATGTCTAAAGGTTGCTTTGATTATGATGAAACTAAATTCGTTATTAAACTAGATTCTTTAGATATTAGTGGCTTTGAACTTTATCGTATCTTAAATACAAAATATAGAATTCAAATCGAATTAGCAGAAACAAACGTTATTCTTTGTATCTTTGCTATTGGAAATAATAAAACTCAAGTTAAAAACTTTATTGAAGCGCTAAAAGATGTTTCTAAACACCATTATGTTAAGAATCATGAAAAACCAACTAGATCATATGGAATTGATTTTCCATTCCAACTTATTCGTCCAAGAGCAGCGTATCACGCTCCTGCGAAAAAGATTTTAATTGATGAAGCTTTAAACCAAGTTTCTCGTGAATCTATTATGATTTATCCACCAGGAATCCCTTTAATTGTCCCTGGAGAAGTTTTTACTCAAGAAATAATCGACCGTGTTAAAGAATATAAAAATAGCTATGGTGCTACAATTTTAAGTGACTTCCCAGGTGCGGGGTACGTTAATGTTATTGATATTGATAATTGGAAAAAATATCGTCCATATAAGAATAAACTCGAAGACTATATTAATAAACGCTTAACTAATCCTCGTAATGATAATTATGCGATGCCGTTTGAAGGTACAAAGCATCATGGAACATTTATTCTTCTTCCATTTAGAAAAGATACATGGAGAAGAGATGCTAAACCTGCTTTAAAAGAATTTAAAAATGTTATCTTTGCTATAGCAAAATACGAGAAAGTATATGTTGGTATTCACCCTAGAATTTATTCTAAAGTGATTGATCAATTTGAAGATCATAAAAACGTTATACCTGTAAAAATTAGATATAACGATTCGTGGGCTAGAGATAATTCCCCAATCTTTGTTTTAAATGATAATAACGAAATTAGAAGCGTTGATTTTAGATTCAATGCTTGGGGTGGATCTTATGATGGCCTTTATTCAAATTACAAAGACGATGATGCTTTAACTAAAGTATTCTCTAAATATTTAGGCGTTGAACGTTATTATCTCGATGAGTTTGTTCTTGAAGGTGGAAGTATCCATGTAGATGGTGAAAGAACATGTATGGTCACCGAAGCATGCTTATTATCTCCAGGCCGTAACCCTGAAATGACTAAAGCGGAAATCGAAGAAAGATTAAAAACATATCTAAACTGTTCAAAAGTTATTTGGTTACCACATGGAATTTATAACGATGAAACAAATGAACATGTTGATAATATTGCCTGTTTTATTGAACCAGGTGTAGTCGCTTTAGCGTGGACTGATGATAAAACCGATCCACAATACGAGTTCTCTAATTCCGCTCTTAAGGTTCTTAGAAATAGCGTTGATGCTCAAGGAAGAAAGATTAAAGTTGTTAAGGTTAAATTACCAAAACCACTTTATATGTCTAAGCAAGAAGCTAAAGGAATTAAAACTAGTAAATATGATGCTAAATCAAGACCAGAAGGTTTACGTTTAGCAGCTAGTTATATTAACTTCTACCAAGGTGATAAATTTGTAATTCTTCCAGCTTTTGGTGAACCTGAAGACGAGCTCGCTAAAAACCAAATGAAGAAATTATATCCTAATAAGGATATTATCCAAATTTATTCCAAAGAAATTTTACTTGGTGGAGGAAATATCCACTGTATCACAATGCAAATCCCATATAGCAAGGAGTTAGATAAAGATGAAGATTAAAGTTGCTATTACTCAAATGAGCTGTTCTGATAATTACGAAGAAAACGTTAATAAAGCTACTGAACTTGTAAAAAAAGCTGCAGAAGCCGGCGCAAATGTTATTTTGTTACAAGAATTATTCAGCGGATTATATTTCTGCCAAGTTGAAGATTATGATAAATTCGACCTTGCTATTGAAAGAGAAAAATCTCCGCTTATTAAGCACTTTAAGGAAGTTGCGAAAAAATATAACGTTGTTTTACCAATCTCATTCTTTGAGAAATGTGGTCAAAATTACTTCAACTCTTTAGTCATGATTGATGCTGATGGAAAAGATTTAGGAATTTATCGTAAAACCCATATCCCAACTGGCGAATGTTATGAAGAAAAATTCTATTTCACTCCAGGTGATACAGGATTTAAAGTATTTGATACAAAATTTGGCAAAGTCGGTGTGGCTATTTGTTGGGATCAATGGTTCCCAGAAACAGCACGTATTTTAGCTCTTGAAGGTGCTGAAATGATTTTATTCCCAACTGCAATTGGTAGCGAGCCAGTCTTAGTTAGAGATTCAATGCCACATTGGAGAAACACTATGTGTGGACACGCCGCTGCTAATATTATTCCTGTTCTTGCTTCTAACCGTGTCGGCGAAGAAAGAGCTAAAAACTCTACTATGACATTCCAAGGATTCTCATTCATTGCTGATCAACATGGAGAAGTAGTAGAAGAAATGAATCGCACTGAAGAAGGCTTTAGAATTCATGAATTTGATTTAGCGGAAATCAATAAAGAGAGGACTTCCTGGGGTGTTTTCCGTGATAGAAGACCAGAATGTTATTCTCGTTTAGTTAAATTTTTAGAAGCAAAAGATGAATAAAAACGATAAAAAACAAACGATAAATAAAGGGAAAGTTAATCCTAATTCGATTAAAGAATTTAAAGTGAAAGAAGAATGCGAACTTCTTCAATTTTTATTGTCTAAATATCCTAACTTATCTCGTAATAACGTTAAGAATTTATTAAGTAATCATCAAGTCGCAGTTGATGGCGCACCAATTTCACAATATAACTTCAAACTTGTTAAAGATGATATTGTTATTGTTTCTAAAAATCGAATTGCGAAAAAAGAAAGAAGAAAACTTCCTATTATTTATGAAGACGATGAATTTATTGTTATCAATAAGCCATCCGGACTTCTTTCTATCGCTAGCGATACAGAAAAAGGTAGAACAGCATACCGAATGGTAACTGATTACCTCCAACAATCTAACCGTAATAATCGAGTTTATGTCGTCCATAGATTAGATGAAGATACTTCTGGTGTTTTATTATTTGCAAAAAATGACAAGATCAGAAACATCTTACAAAAGAACTGGCAAGACATTGTAAAAACGAGAGGATATTTTGCAATCGTTGAAGGCCATATGGAAGAAAATAAGGCAACCTTTGTGGATTATTTGAAAGAAAACTCCTTAAATTTGATGTATGTTACTCCAAATAAAAATGATAAATCCGCGAAGAAATGTGTTACTAGTTATGAAGTACTTTGGTCTAATAAAGACTATCAACTTTTAAACGTTAATATTGATTCAGGACGTAAGAATCAAATTAGAGTGCAATTAGGTCATCGCGGTCATCATGTTATTGGCGATGATAAATATGGTGAGCCAGCTGATCCAATCAAAAGATTGGGATTACATGCTTATGAGCTTTCGTTTATTCATCCAATTAGTAAAAGATTAATGAAATTTACCGCCCCAATGCCAATAGAATTTAAAGCGTTATTTGGTAAGAAATAATATATATCTTGTTATCAAAACTCTAAATTTTCTAAAAGAAATTTTAATCGTGTGATAGAATAGCCATATATGGATGCAGGCGTAATGTCACATAAACGATTTTGGAATCAAGTAATTGTTCCAAAGTTCGAATTTTTGAAACACATTAATTCGTTTTTTTATTACGTCGTAGTTTTACTTGCTCTTGGCTTTGGCTTCTTTGGCTATGCTTTAGTTAATCAAAATTTTACCACTCCATATGGTGGTGACTTTTCACAACAAGGATTAACTTTCTGTTATAACTTCTACGATTCTTGGTGGACATTTTTTAGAACAGGTAATTTCCCAAACTTTGTTCATAATGTTTTTATTGGTAACGATAATATTCAAGCAAATACCTTCTATGGTTTGTTTTCTCCATTTATTTTTCCAATGCTATTCTTCCCAAGAGATTGGCTACCACAAACCCAAGCTTTAATGTCTGTAGCAAGACTTGTAGTGGGTGGTTTACTCTTTAGAGTATATCTTAAATATTTAGGCGCCGAAGAAAAGACCGCAAGATTATTTTCAATCGCGTACGCTTTTACTGGCTGGATTGCTTATTTCTTATGGTTTAACTCTTTCTATGAAGTATTAAGTTTCTTCCCACTTGTCTTATTTGGTGTTGAAAAAGTAATTAAAGAAAAACATGTTTGGGCTCTAACTCTAGGCATGTTCTTACTAGGAATCAGTAACTATTTCTTCCTTTTAACCGCTGGTATATTTGGTGCAGCATATGCTGTATTTAGATTCTTCCAAACAATTAAAGACCGTAAAACTATGGCGGAGCATCTCCAAGTTATAGGATTTGGTTTTGCTGGATTTTTATTCGGTTCGCTATCTTCGTTAATCGTAGTTTTACCTGCGGTAATCAGCTCTTTTGGAATTGAACGTAGTACAAGCTCCCTTTATATAACCGAACTAAAATCTGCTTTTAAAGAGAAAGATTGGGACGAATTATTTAAGCTACTTTTCTATTCTTGGAATACAAGTGTAGCTAATTCTGGAACTAATCCTGCTAACTATATGTTCTCTCAATATTTCCCATTAGCGTCATTCTTCTATCCAACTATATCTGATCGTTTTACAAACATTATTCATTATCGTTATTTTGAAAATTCAGCGACTTCAATATTTGTATACACTCCAGTGATGATAATGTTTTTCGCTTCAATATATAAGTCGTTTAAAGATAGAAAAGTATCGCACTTTATTGCGATTGCGGTGCTGTCTATTTGTTTATTTGTTCCATTCTTCTACTTCTTATGTGGCATGTTCTCAAACGTCTATGGTAGATGGGAAATTGTTGTATCTATTTCTATTATTACTTACGCCGCTTTAGGGTTTGATAAACGTAAAGAAATTGGAAAACCTGCTATAGCAGTTTCTGGAATAATTATCTTTGTTATAAGTTTAGTAATGTATTTTGTCGCAGTGGACCTTTCTAAAAAATACACAAATATCCTAGATCCGAATGAATATATCGGATTAGTTATTTATCAACTAATTTTAGTGGCTTTAGAAACGCTAGTCTTTACCTTTGGTATCAAAACTAAACACATTTATAAATTTATGGGGGCTAGCTTAGCAGTTGAAGTTGTTGTTATGGGAACTTTAGTTGCAATGAATCACGGCTTACAAAGTATCTATACCAGTGTTAACGGCGGGTATAATAATGTCCCAACCGAACAAGCTTTAGTGGATAAGATTAAAAAAGATGATAATTCTTTCTATCGTATCCAATCTATAAGAGCGAAAGATGGAAATCCAAACATTCCATTAACTTTAGGTTATAACGGAATTTCGACTTTCCACTCCTTCTATAATAACTATGTTGATGATTTCCAACGCTTCTCTTTAGTGCTTAAAGGAGATACATCTTGGTCCGGAACCGCCTTCTCAAAAAGAACTAATTTAGACGAGTTCCTAGGGGTTAAATACTATATTTCGAAAGATTCTGAGACCTCATATACATACTCAAGATCTGATGGAACTAAGTATAGCGTTGTCTTTAATCCAAATATCCCATTAGGCTTTGAAAAAATAATTGAAGAAAACGGATATCGTGTTTATAAAAACAATTATCATCTAAACTTTGCTACTAGCCACGATACTTTCTATTACAAGAATTCTTGCGCCGGCACAGTAGTTAATACTTATTATGCTGATACAGCTAGTGATGTTATTAGAAACGAAGAAATGTATTTTAAAGGAACAATTTTAGATAATGATGATATCTATGATATTAGAGCAAACCATCTAGATGCTGGCTTTAATTATGTTGATACTGTTCCAGGAATTGACGCGGCAAAGATATATTATAAAGCTGCAAAAATATATAAGAACCCTAACGGAAAGAGTTTTGATCCTAAGGATCCTGACCGTGACTATAAGGATGAAAATATTGTTACAACCACTGATAAAAATGTCTCTAAATGGCAAATTGTTTTAGAACCACAAAGCGGAACATATTTTGATATTGGCGAAAAAGGCGGCTGCTATATGCTCGATTATCCAGTAGCAACTTCTTATTCAAACTATAACGCTTCTATTTGGTTAATCGGTGAAGATGACTCCGGCAAATCAAAAGTTATTACTTATGATGAATGTCGCTATAACCAAAGAAATGATGGAAAAACTATTCGTGAATTATATTCACTTGAAAAAGTTAAACGCATTGTTATTCTTCCTACTGGTGGCTTATATCGTTTATCTCCAGCTTTATATTACGAGCCATTCGAAAAGTGCATTGATAGATATCAAAAAGCGATGGAAAACGGGGTCAGTAATGTTAAACTTGGAACCGATTATTTCTCCTTTGAATCTAATTATGAAAAAGAAAGATATATTGTTACACAAGTAGCATACACTCCTGGTTGGAAAGTAAAAGCAATCGAAGAAAACGGAAATGTAACTTATCCAAAAGTTTATAATTCTCAAGGTGGATTTGTGGGATTTGTCGCTCCTAAAGGTAAAGTTAAATATGAAATGACATATATGACTCCTTATACTGGAGTTGGCGCTGCTGCGACAATATTTAGTGTCTTTGGAACTGCCGGTTTAACAATCTTAGCTATTAGATTAAATAAAAAGAAAAAATCTGCCGAAGCAGATAATATTCAAGAAGAAGAAACCACTAATTAATTCATGTGGTATATCTTATAGATATAGTTTTTAGGAATTGAGGTATTTTCACTTACTCTTTTAATCGCATCTTTCGTGGAAACACCGTTTCTTTCTAAACAGTTAACCATCTTAATTAATTCAGTATCATCAATATTGATTGGAGTTTCGTTTCTATTACCTTCAATAACTAAAACAATTTCTCCTTTAATCGTGCTCATATCGAGTTCGAGAACATTTTCTAAAGTATCGCGTATATATTCTTCATGTAATTTAGTTAATTCGCGCGCAATACAAATACTTCTATTACCAAAGATAGACATTAAATCTCCTAATGTCTTTTCAATACGATGAGGTGCTTCATAAAAGATAATTGTTTCTTTTCTTTTAGAAAGATCTTTTAATTCATTAATTCGTTCTGATTCTTTAGCACTTAAAAATCCATGGAAATAGAATTTGGAAGAATCAAGACCAGAGGCCACTAAAGCGGTTAATAAAGCATTAGCACCTGGAATAACTGAAACATTAATGTCGTTTTTTAAAGCGTGCTCTACAAGTAATTGTCCTGGATCAGAAATACCTGGATATCCAGCATCACTAACATAAGCAACTTTAGTGCCTTCTTTCATCTTTTCAATCACATATTCTGAGGCTTGAACCTCATTATGTTCTCTTAAAGAATAAAGAGGTTTTTTGATTTGGAAAAACGATAATAATCGACCTGTTACGCGAGTGTCTTCACAGGCAATTAAGTCGACTTCTAGTAGGGTTTTTAAGGCGCGTGGAGAAAAATCTTCAAGGTTTCCGATTGGTGTTGCCACTAAATAAAGGAGTGGTTTTTTATCCTGAAAATTTTTACTTCTCATAGCGTTTCTTAATTAATGGTTTAATCTCTGCAAGTGGGACAAATTCAACATCGTCTCCTGATTCAATTTTAACAACTCGAGATAAAACATTATAGGAAGTGATCTTAAATTGAACACCGTCTTTAAAGAATGTAGTTCCAATGTTAGGGAAGTCTTTCTTAAGTTCGGTGTAGTTATCATCTTCATATAATAAACAACAAATTAATTTGCCACAGTGCCCACTTAATTTTGGAATATTAAGAGAAAGCATTTGGTTTTTAGCGCGGTTAATAGAAATGCCTTCCATTGAAGGGATAAATGTGGAGCAACAAAGTGGGAGTCCACAAATACCAATACCACCGATATAACGTGCTTTATCTCTTGGACCAATCTGTCTTAATTCAATGCGGCAGTGGAGTCTAGAAGCTAAAGCTTTCAATAATTCTCTAAAGTCAACGCGGTCATCTGCAACATATGTAATAGTAACTTTAGTGCCATCAAGTGCGTATTCTGCTTCAAGAGGTGACATTTCAAGTTTTAATCTTTCGATTTCTTCATATGCCACTTTTAAGGCACCTTTTGCACGTTTTTTGTTTTCTTCAAAGATAAATAAATCATCTTCTGATGCTTTACGAACAATTGGTTTTAAAGGTAGTTCACTCTTATAGTTTTTAATATCAAAAGATTCGGTAGCAATTTTACCGACTTGAACACCTCTAATTGAATCAGCAATAACAAAATCGCCAACTTTTAATCCATCTATGTCTGTTCCAAAATAATAAGCTTTTGAGGAATTTTCAAATTTCACGCCAACATAGTATTTAATATCCATATTTTTTTATTCCTCCTTTGTTATTTCATAAATTATGTGATCGAACAATAATCCGATATTTAAGTTAAGGGATAGTTGACCTACTGAATTCATTAAGGTTAATAATGCTTTATCAACATACTTAATCTTTTTAGATAAGTCTTCAAGTATTGTAGCATAACTTTTTAAATAAATATCACCCTTAGATGTTAAATTTAACATATCTTGGAAAAAGATAATTAGTAAGTCTAAATATAATTTGGCTTGAGGATATGTCTTTATTTCATTAATAACAATACTTTCACAGGTAAAAATTGCGTCTTCTTTGGAAGTAAGTAAAGCATCGATCTCAGCTAATACTAAATCTTTAATTTTTAAATAATTTTCATCTGAGGAAACAGTGTTAATTGTGTTTGGATCAAAATATAAACCACTTAATAATTCAGCATCATCTTGAGCAACACCATTAGCGATAGAATCTTCAATAACGGTTTGTCTTTCGATTTCTTTTAAGCGAAGAACTTGTGTTCTAGAAATAATAGTTGGAAGAATTTTAGATTCATTTTCAGTGGTTAAAATCGCATAAACATTTTTGCCAGGTTCTTCTAAGAATTTTAAAAGAGAGTTAACCGCGACAGTAGTCATTGTCTCCACTAAGTGGAGAATATAAATCATAATCCCGTTTTTCTCTAAGGCTGTTTTATCAAAAGTAGTCATAACTTTTTCAACATCACCTTTTTTAATTTTACTTTCACTACCATCAATAATAATTAAATCGCCATAAGTGTGTTCATCAACTCTTGCGCAGGTTAAACAATTATCACAGGCAAACGGATCATGATTTGGACAAAGAATTGATTTAGCAATATATTCAGCAATTTCTTTGATTGGCATCCCAACCGCACCAGAAATTAAATAAGCATGAGAAAGCTTATCATCTCTAATAGCATTTCCAATGATTCTATAAACTACTGGTTGATATTTTTCTAAATATTCTTTTATTTGCATGAAGCTAATCTATCTTTTATTGCGTGATAGGCATCTTCGATAACTTCTTCAAATGATTTAGAAGCATCAAGAATTACAAATCTATCTGGGAACCTATGCGCAATATCTAAAAATGTTTGTCTTACTTGGTGATGGAATTCAATTTTTTCTAAGTCTAATCTATTTACTTCTCTACCTTTATTAGCGGCGATTCTTTTTAAACCTAATTCAGGTTCGATATCGAATAACAAAGTTAAATCTGGGAAATAGCCTTCAGTAGCGAAGTGGTTTAATTCGAGAATATAATCAATTCCTAAGTTTCTTGCGCCACCTTGATAAGCTAAAGAAGAATCAATAAAACGGTCAGAAATAACAATCTTTCCTTCTTTAGTTAATGGCCAAACTTTTTCCACCAAATGTTGTCTTCTACTAGCAGCATATAATAATGCTTCAGTAACTGGATCCATTTTAGTGTTTTCTTTATCAAGAATAACATTACGGATTTGTTCAGCGATTGGTGTGCCACCTGGTTCTCTAGTTAAAACAACTTCGAAACCTTCTTTTTCTAATCTCGCTGCAACTTCTTTTGTAACAGAAGACTTGCCACTTCCCTCTGGTCCTTCAATCGTAACAAACATAAGCTATTCTCCTTTTATATCTTTTCTACCTTCTAAGGCTTTAGATAAAGTTAATGAATCAGCATATTCAAGATGACCTCCCATAGGAAGTCCGTATGCTAAGCGTGATACTTTGATATCGCTATTTTCTAATAATTTAGCGATAAATAAGGCAGTTGTTTCTCCTTCAGTTGTAGGGTTAGTAGCAAGGATGATTTCTTGAACATGATCTTCCTCAATTCTATTCATAAGTTCATCAATCCTTAAATCGCCAATGCCAACTCCGCTTACCGCGGATAAAACGCCACCTAAAACATGATATAAGCCAGTATATGTGCCTAATTTTTCAAAAGAGAGCACATCTTTTGGATAAGAAACAACTAATAATTTTGTTTTATCTCTTGATTCATCACTACAGATTTCACACATCTCATCTTCGGTAAAAATTCCACATTTCGGGCAGTGATGAATGTTTTCTTTTGCTTCAAGTAAAGCGTTTGAAAAGTCATTAACAACATCTTGGTCCATTTCTAAAACAGCATAGGCCATTTTTTCTGCGGATTTTCTTCCAACGCCTGGAAGACGAGAAAAACTATCCGCTAATTTGTTAATGCTTTTCAATTCTTTCATTACTTAAAATAATCCTCCGGCTCTACCGGTAATTCTTTCATTAAATTCAGCAACTTCAGCATCAATCTTTTCGAAAGCTTCTTTAAGTGCTAAAGCGATTGAATCTTCAATAAGTTCTTTGTTTTCTGCGTCGAAAGCATCTTTATCAATATTGATTGATTTGATTTCCTTACTTCCCATAACGGTAACAGTAACAATGCCACTTTTTTTAATAACAAATTCTTTAGCATCTAATGCTTCTTGAGCTTTCTTTAATTCTCTTTGCATTTTTTGTGCTTGTTGAATCATGGCTTGCATTTGGTTCATTCCCATAATTATTTAAACTCCTTTACATCTATTGAAATTGTGCTTGCTTTTGGTAGCGCAGAAATCTGACTTAAATTCTGATAAGAACGATAAATTCTCGTCGATTCACTACGTGAAATAGCGTACACAAAAATGTCTCTTCCAAGCATTTTACTCATTATCTTAGATAAATGATCCTGATTGGATTTGATATTAACTTTATTTGCTAAATTCGAGAAATCATAATCTAACACTAATACATCTTTAGTAAGAATATATGGTCTACCATCTTTAAGTAAGGCAACCATATCTCCAAGTTGTGGATGCATGATATATGAATCTAACTCATTCCATCTTTGGAGAAGATTTCTTTTCTCAAATTTATCACCAAGAACCATTAATTTGATAATTGTGTTGTCATCGAGTTGATATTTATCGCCTTCAACCTCAACAACTTGTTTATCTTTTGTTTCTTCATCATCGAATAACCAAGATGGTGGTTCTTCAACTTTTGGTTCTTCTTTTTGAACTGGTTTTGGTTCAACTTTAACTTCTGGTCTAACAAGAGGCTCCACTAAAGAAGGTTTTTCTAAAGTTGGTTTAACTTCTTGAATAACCGGTTTTTCTTGAACTACAGGTTTCTCAATTTTAACTTCCTCTTTTGGGAATTTTTTCTCAAAGGAAGGAGTTCCTATAGGTTTTTCTTTGATTTGTGGTGCAACTGGTTCATCTCTTTGAGTGCATAATTTAAGAATTGTAACTTCAAATAAAGTCTTAATATTTGAGGCGGTCTTAAAATCAATTTGAGCTTTCAAAAACGCTCCAATCATTGAATTGAGAGAACCAATATCCATTAAGTTAGATAACTCAATTGCATCTTCCTCTCTAATTGAAGTTAATTGTTGTTCAATACCAGTTTTCTTATAAATAAGAACATCTTTAAGTATTTCTAATAAATCGTTATTTAATCTCTTTAAATCAACTCCGCCTTTGGAGAATGCAGTTAATTTATCTAAAGATAAGGCAACATCACCTTCATATATATTCTTAATAAATTGAATCTTTTCTTCTTTGGACGCTAATCCAAATAGCATATAAACGTCATCAGTAGATAATGTGTTTCCAGAATAGGCCAAAACTTGATCTAAGATTGATAAAGCATCACGGACACCACCATCAGCTAAAGAGATGACAGCGTTAACTGCATCGTCATCATAACCAATTCCTTCTTTTTCAAGAATTGTTACTAAACGTTCTTTGATATCAGCGTCGCTAACTTTATTAAAATCGTATCTTTGACATCTAGAAATAATGGTTGGAAGAATATTATGAGGTTCAGTTGTGGCCAAAATAAACACAACATGAGAAGGTGGTTCTTCAAGTGTTTTAAGTAACGCATTAAAAGCGTTGGTGGTCATCATATGAACTTCATCAATAATATATACTTTGTATCTTCCTTTAATTGGAAGATAGTTAACTGTATCAATTAAGTTTCTTACTTCTTCAACACCATTATTACTAGCGGCGTCGATTTCGATTACATCTGGGTGAGAACCTTCAATAACATCAGTGCAATTCGAACATTTATTACATTGATGTCCGATTCCCTCTTCGCAGTTTAAAGCTTTCGCAAATAACTTCGCCATAGATGTTTTTCCAGTACCACGAGGCCCACAGAAAAGATATGCATGAGCGATTTTGTTATTTTCTAATGCATTTTTTAAAGTTTTGACGATGTGCTTTTGTCCAGCTACTTCCTCAAAAGTTTGTGGTCGATAAGTTCTATATAATGCTTTGTATGACATAAAAATTCTTAGAAACAATTATACATATATTGAGTGCTCTTTTAAAGAATAAAAACTATCAAATTAATTTAAAAATTAATATTTATAAGATGCTCTATGTTTCAAATATTTATTATGTTATAATCTTCGTTAATATGGAAAACGCACTATTAAAACGACTCGAAGTTTCAAAGGAAAGATTAGCTCAAATTGATCAAGAACTCCTCGATGAAAACATCATGAGAGACATGAAAAAGTTTAGAGAATTAAACAAAGAAAGAGCAAATCTTGAACCTGTTGTTGAAGCTTTTGATAGATATCAAAAATTAGCCTCCGATTTAGAGGAAGCTTTATTAATGTCAAATGAAGCAGACGCTGAATTATCAGCGTTAGGTAAAGAAGAACATAAGCGTATTAGTTCTGAAATGGATACTTTAGAAGAAGAAATTAAAGTTATGCTTCTTCCAAAAGATCCAAATGATGATAAGAACATTATTGTTGAAATTAGAGGAGCCGCTGGTGGTGATGAAGGTAACATTTTCGCTGGTGACTTATTCAGAATGTATGTTCGTTACGCTGAATCACAAGGATGGAAAATTCAAATTATTGATGAAAACCCATCTGAAGCAGGAGGATTTGCCTTTGTTGCTTTTATGATTAAAGGTGATGGCGTTTATTCAAAACTAAAATTTGAAAGTGGTGCTCATAGAGTTCAAAGAGTTCCTAAGACTGAAGCATCAGGTCGTATTCATACTTCCACAGCTACAGTTTTAGTTATGCCTGAAATGGAAGATATTGAAGTTGAACTCAATATGGCGGATATCCAAGTTGATACTTATCGATCTCAAGGTGCCGGTGGTCAAAACGTTAACAAAACTGAATCCGCGGTCCGCATGACTCATATACCAACCGGCGTTGTTGTTTCTTGCCAAACTGAAAAATCTCAAATTCAAAACCGTGAAATTTGTATGCAAATGTTAAGAGCGAAGATTTATCAAAAATTACAAGAAGAACAAGAAGAAAAAGTTGGCTCTGAACGTAGACTTAAAGTTGGTACAGGCGAAAGAAGTGAGAAGATTAGAACTTATAACTATCCACAAAACCGTGTCACTGACCATAGAATTAACTTCACAATTCAAAAACTTGACCGTGTAATGGAAGGTGAAATTGATGAAATTTTAGAAGCCCTGAACCATTATGACCAAGAAATGAAAATGCTTGGAGAAACTAATAATTAATGGATGAACATTTTACTGTTTTAGATGCCTATAACTATGGCGTTAAACAATTAAAGAATCCAAATCAAGAAGTAGAAATACGCTTAATCATAAATAAAGTTAACGGATATAATGATATGTCCGCTTTTTACATACATAAATATGATGAATTAAAAGATGTTAAATTATTTAAGAAATATATAAGGAAATATCGCCAGGGCATACCCGTATCATTAATCTTAGGCGAAACATATTTTGATGGGCTAAAATTTGTGGTAAATAGACACGTTTTAACTCCACGTATGGAAACCGAAGAAGTAATAAAAAAAGCGGCAGAAGTCGCCCGAATTTACTTTGGGAACCGTTTGCCTTACACCGTTTATGATGTTTGTACAGGTACTGGGTGTATTGGAATTTCTTTATGCCAACATCTACCTGTTCAAACTCTAATTCTGTCTGATTATTATGAGAAAGTTTTAAATGTAACAAGAGAAAACGTTCGCTTAAATAAGAAAATACTCCCAAGAGATGTTTCAATCAAAAAGCAGGATTCATTAGAAAAGATTACTTCATTTGATCGCGACTCAAATATCTTAATCATTGCTAACCCTCCTTATATTATTGATGCTCCAGTTTCGGAAGAGACAAAGAAATACGAGCCTAATTATGCTTTATATACAACTAGTAACTTAGATGTTTATCGAAAAATATTATTCAAAGCCAATTCTATTCATAACGATAAAGCTTTAATTGTTTTTGAAATCTCTGATGAAATTAAGCCACTTATTGATAAATTAGTAACTGATTATTTTTCATTTTATAAAAAGAATTACTACAAAGATTTAAACGGGCAATATAGAATATTGGTGCTGGAGAAATAATTGTGAAAAGAATTAAAAATTATAGTGAAGAAGATTTAATTACTATCCGTAATGGTGGCTTAATCGCTTTTCCAACTGAAACTGTCTACGGTTTTGGTGTTATTTTTGATGATAAAAAAGCTTATGACCGTCTAATAGAAGTAAAAAGAAGACCACCAGATAAACCATTTACATTAATGTGTGGTAAAACTAGTGATATTGAAAAGTATGCTTATATTAATGAAACCGCAAAGAGGATTATTAATGTTTTTCTTCCTGGAGAACTAACTATTATTTTAAAAGGAAAAGAAGATCTACCAAGTTGGGTTATTTCAAAAGAAGGTAACG
This sequence comes from uncultured Erysipelotrichaceae bacterium, assembly GCA_902787955.1. Lineage (GTDB taxonomy): Bacteria > Bacillota_I > Bacilli_A > RFN20 > CAG-826 > Fiminaster. Next base: position 57,629 of record CADAIJ010000005.1, on the reverse strand, counting down.
TTGGAATTAGGGTTCCTAATAATAAATTCATTCAAGATTTTATAAATGATTTAGGTAAGCCAATGCTAGTTCCAAGCGCCAATAGATCTGGGGAACCTCCATTAAATAAAGCACAAGAAGTCGCCTCAATTTTCGAAAATGAGCTCGATTTACTTGTTGAAGGAGAAGCTACTTCTAAGGTTCCATCTACTATTGTTCTAGTTGATAACGATGTTAAAATACTTAGGGAAGGGAGAATCAGTAAAGAACAAATTCTTTCTGTAATAAAATAATATGAAAATTGCATTAGGTAGTGACCACGCTGGGTTTAATCAAAAAAATAAAATCAAAGAACATTTAATTAATAAAGGATATGAAGTAATTGATGTAGGAACTAACTCATTAGATTCCTGCGATTATCCTATTTTTGGAATTGCTGCTGCTAACGAAGTCGCAAGCGGTAATGCTGAATATGGTATTCTTGTTTGTTCATCTGGTGAAGGTATTATGATGTCTGCTAATAAAGTTAAAGGTATTAGATGTGGAATCGGCTATAACGATGATGTAGCAAGATTAACTAGAGAACACAATAACGCTAATATGATTGCTTTTGGCGCAACATTTATGAACAATGAAGACGTTATTCGCCGAGTTGATATCTTCTTAAATACTGAATTTGCAGGCGGTCGTCACGCTCGAAGAGTTGGCGAAATCGTTGACGCTGAAAAATAATTTTAATTCTATGAATTAACAGGGAGATTATTTCTCCCTTTTTCTTTTATTTTCCCTATATATGATATGGGGCAATTTATTTGTGAAAGATGCGGAAATAAAGATGAAAGATGGGTTGGCTATATTCATGGAAAACCATATTGTCGTCTTTGTATTAAATTCAAAGGAGAAACCGCCAAAGAACATAATGTTAGCACACCTAACTCAATTTTAGATGTGTCTTATTTTTTGACAAAAGATCAAGCAAGAGTATCTAAAAAAGTATTAGAGAATTATCAAAACGGAATCGATACCTTAATAAACGCTGTTTGTGGTGCAGGTAAAACTGAGCTTGTTTATGATGTAATTTTATATGCTCTTAAACATAATCAAACTGTCGCATTTGCAATTCCGAGAAAAGATGTCGTTATCGAACTAAAAGAAAGACTTAAGGACGCGTTTTCTCGTAACAAAGTAGTAGCAGTTTATGGACAACATAACGATATTCTTGAAGGAGATATTGTTGTTTTAACAACACATCAACTTTATAGATACGAAAATTATTTTGATTTAATTGTTTTAGATGAAATAGATGCGTTCCCGTTTAAGGGAAACGATTTACTTAATATCTTCTTTAAAAAAGCCCTAAGAGGACACTATGTTTTAATGAGCGCTACACCTGATGAAAAAACGCTAAATTACTTTAAACAGAAGGGCCGCGATTTAGTGGAACTTAACACAAGATTTCATGGACATAAGATTCCTGTACCTAAGCTAATAATTAGTAAGAACCCAATTAAATTTCATATTTTAGTAAAAACATTAAGATGCTATTTAAATAAAAATTTTCCAGTTTTAGTGTTTGCTCCCACAATAAAAGAAGCAGAAAAATTATATTCACTTTTAAAACATCTTTTCCCGGGTGGAGAGTGTGTTCATTCATTAAAAAATAAGCGAGAAGAGATCATCTCCTTATTTAAAAAACGGCGCTACTCATATTTAGTTACGACCGCTGTTTTAGAAAGAGGTGTAACTATTAAGAATCTGCAAGTCATTATTTATAATGCGGATAGTAATATCTATGACGAATATTCTTTAGTTCAAATAGCAGGGAGGGTTGGAAGAAAATATGATGCACCAGATGGAGAAGTCGTCTTTATTGGCGAAACTAAAACAATTGCGATGGAAAGAGCTGCTCAATCCATTAGACATAAAAACACCTATTTGTAAGGTTTGTGGTAACCCAATTAAATATGATAATTTTCATATTCTTTTTCATCCAAATACTTCAATTTGTGGCAGTTGTTATGGGAAATTTGAGATTTTAGATGAAAGATATAAGTTACAAAATTGTCCAACAAGAATCCTTTTTCGATATTCTAGCGAAATAAAGAATTCCATATATCAATTTAAAGCAAATGGCGATTATGAACTTAGAGAAGTATTTTTCGAATATCTACTTAACGACCTTAGATTTGAATATCGCGATCATGTCGTTGTGCCCGCTCCATCATCTCCAGAAAGCGATGCAATTAGAGGTTTCAATCATGCAGAGGAATTGTTTGCTCAACTCAATCTTCCAATCGTTAAAGCAATAATTAAAACATCGAACCGTGAACAAAAAGAACAATCGATGGAAGGAAGAAAAGAAATTGGTAAATATTTTGCGTTAACGAAAATTAATAAAATCCGAAACAAAAAAGTTTTAATTGTTGATGATGTTTATACTTCCGGTTCCACTATAAACGCGATGATTAAGCTAGTGAAAAAAGCACATCCTAAGTCGATAAAAATTTTAATATTATCGAAACAACTTCATAATCAGGAAGACCGTATAAAATACAAGAGAAATTAAATAGTTTGATATAACAATAAAAATTGTTAAAATATTATCGTTTATCCCTTAAAAGTTAGGAGTTAATTATGGCCAATATTATTGAAAAAATATTTCGCTTCGATCAAAGAGCGTTAAAGAAATATCAAAAGGAAGCACAAAAAGTTATTGCCTATCAAGATGAGATGGCTGCTCTTTCTGATGATGAACTTCGCGCTAAGACCGATATGTTTAGAACCGCTCTTAAAAATGGAGCAACTTTAGAAGATATTAAATATGAAGCTTTCGCTGTTGCTAGAGAAGCTGCTAAACGTGTTCTTGGACAATTCCCATTTGAAGTCCAAATCATAGGTGCGTTAGTTCTTCACGATGGTGATGTTGCCGAGATGAGAACTGGTGAAGGTAAAACCTTAACTGCTACTATGACCGTCTATCTTAATGCTTTAAAAGGCGAAGGTGTCCACGTTGTTACTGTTAACGAATACTTAGCCCAACGTGACTCTGAATGGATGGGCCAAATCTATAGATTCTTAGGTTTAACTGTTGGTTGTAACTTAAGAGAACTCACCACAAGTGAAAAACAAGCCGCTCATAGATGCGATATTACATATACCACTAACGCCGAACTTGGTTTCGACTACTTACGTGATAATATGGCTAAATCAATTAATGGCCGTGTCCTTCGTGGATTAAATTATGCTGTTATCGATGAAGCTGACTCCATTTTAATCGATGAATCTAGAACCCCACTTATTATTTCAGGTGGTAATAAAGCTAGTGCCTCACAATACACTGTTGCTGATAGATTTGTTAAGACTTTAAAGAAAGATCGTGACTTTGAAATTGATATTAAAGAAAGATCTTGCGCCTTGACTGATGAAGGTAACAGCAAAGCTGAAAGAATGTTTGGTATTCGTAACCTCTATGATCCAGAACATCAAGATTTAGTTCATAGAATTCATCAAGCTTTAAAAGCTAATTATATTTTCGCTCGTGATGTTGAATATATGGTGGATGATGAAAACCAAATTCAATTAATTGACCAATTCACTGGTCGTATTTTAAAAGGTCGTGAATATTCTGATGGTTTACAACAAGCTATCCAAGCTAAAGAAAATGTTGAAATTAAATCTGAAACTGTCACAGTTGCGACTATTACATATCAAAACTTCTTCCGTTTATTTAAAAAATTATCTGGTATGACCGGTACCGCCAAAACTGAAGAAGAAGAATTCCAAAAGATTTATAACATGAGAGTCGTTGTCATTCCAACCAATAGACCAATTCAAAGAATTGATGCGACTGATTATATCTTTGCTCATAAGAAAGAAAAACTTGAAGCCTTAGTTAAAGAAGTTAAGGAAAGACACGAAAAAGGACAACCAATATTAATTGGTACAGTCTCAGTTGAATCTTCTGAAGAAATTTCTAATTTATTAACTGCAGAAGGCTTAAAACATGAAGTCTTAAACGCTAAAAACCATGCTCGTGAAGCGGAAATCATCTCTCACGCTGGTGAAAAAGGTTCCATCACAATTGCTACTAACATGGCGGGTCGTGGTACCGATATTAAGATTAATGATGAAGTTAAAGCCTTAGGTGGTTTATGTGTCTTTGGTACTGAAAGACATGAATCTAGACGTATTGATAACCAATTAAGAGGTCGTTCCGGACGTCAAGGTGACCCAGGCTTCTCTAGATTCTATGTTTCTTTTGACGATGATCTCTTAAAGAGATTCGCCGCTGAATCTATTCAAAAACGTTTAGAAACAATGACTGATGAAGGTGCTCTTGAATCCAAAATCTTCTCTAACGTTATTACTAACGCCCAAAAACAAATTGAAGGAAGAAACTTCGATATTCGTAAAAACTTATTAGATTACGATGATGTTATTTCTCGTCAAAGAAAAGCTATTTATGAAAAACGTGACGCTATCATGTTCGCGGATTCTATTGATGACTTAATTCAAGAATTCTTCACAACAGCTGGCCTCGTTTTAGCTCATAAGTCTGTTCCAGCAGATTCAAGAGATAACTTAATTAATGGCGAAGAATTACGTAAATTACTTGAACCAAGATTCCTTCCAGTTGGTTCATTTAAACCTGCTTCATTTGATGAAGCTCCAGCAGATGATGCCGGCCAAGATTTAGGCGCCATTTTATATGATGTTTATCAAATGAGAAGAAAACAATGGGCTCCTGAAGTAGCTAACCAAGTCGAAAGAGAAATCGCTTTACAAACTATTGACCAAAACTGGACTAAACAAATCGACACTATGGCTCACTTACGTGAAGCAATTCACTTACGTTCATATGCAAACGTTAACCCACTTCAAGATTACGTTAACGAAGGTTCTGATTTATTTAGAGAATGTTTAGAAAACATCTCTATCGAAGCAGTCTTCAAATTCTTAAATGTTGTCGTTCAAGTTAAAGTTGAAAGACCTTCTGCCGCTAAAGAAGCTCCGGCAGAAGAACCAGTTGAAGTAGAAGCTAAAGATAAAGCTCCTGAAGAAAGCAAAAAGGAATAATGAAAGAGCTACAAGAACTTCGCCAAGACTTTAATGAAGTCTCCGAAATGGTCTATAGACTCGGTGACTCTCTTTGACCTCGACTTTTTAAACAAAAAAATTGCTGAATTAGATATTGAACAAAATAAAGATGGCTTTTGGAATGACCAGAAAGCCGCTTTAAAAGTGATTGAAGAATATAATAACGCCAAAGAAGAGCGTGATACCTATGTTGAAATTGAGAAAAATCATAAGGATATTAAAGATCTTTTGGCGTCCACTCCTGAAGAAGATACCGACTTAAAAGAACTCCTTGAAGAAATGCTTAACGATCTTAAAAAAACCACTAAGAAGTTTCGCCAAAGACTATTATTTAAGGGTGAATTTGATAATTTAAATTGCACACTCGAAATCCATCCAGGAGCAGGAGGAACCGAATCTCAAGACTGGGCGGATATGCTATCTAGAATGTATGTTAGATGGTGTGAAAGACATAACATGAAATTCCAAGTTTTAGACTCTCAACTCGGTGAAGAAGCTGGAATTAAATCAATGACTTTAGCTGTCCAAGGTAAGAATGCTTACGGAATGCTTAAATCCGAAAAAGGTGTTCATAGATTAGTTCGTATTTCACCTTTTGATGCAAATAAAAGAAGACATACATCTTTCGCATCAATTAACGTCGTTCCTATCTTTGAAAATGATGTCGATATTAAGATTGAGGATAAAGATATTAGAGTAGATACATATCGTTCTGGTGGCGCTGGTGGACAAAACGTCAACAAAGTTGAAACCGCGGTTAGAATCTCTCATATCCCAACTGGAATTGTTGTTTCCTGCCAAGTTGAAAGAAGCCAATTATTAAACAAAGAAAGAGCAATGCTAATGCTTAAATCTCGCCTCTATCAAATGGAGATGGAAAAAAAAGAAAAAGCCTTACAAAATATCGTTGGAGAACAAAAAGATATTGAATGGGGCAGTCAAATCCGTTCATATGTTTTCTGTCCATACACAATGGTTAAAGATCACCGCACAAATTATAGTGAAAGTGATGTTGATGCCGTTATGGATGGTGAGATTGATAACTTCATTTTTGCTTATCTTGAATTATTAGCAAGAAACACCGAATTGAAGTAAAATAGTGGACTTCCTATAGGAAATTTATGGAACATAGATTTGAATTAGTATCTCAATTTAAACCTACTGGTGATCAACCTGAAGCTATTAAAGATCTTGTAAACGGACTTAACGAAGGAAAGAAATTACAAGTACTATTAGGCGCTACTGGAACCGGCAAAACTTTTACAATGGCTAATGTAATTGAAAAAGTCCAAAAACCTACTCTTGTTCTTGTTCATAATAAAGTCCTAGCTGGACAACTATATGCGGAATTTAAAGAATTATTCCCAAATAACCGTGTGGAATACTTTGTTTCTAACTTCGATTTTTATCAGCCTGAAGCTTATTTACCTAAATCTGACCTTCATATTGATAAAAGTGCAGTTATGAACGAAGAAATTGAAATGCTTCGTACTAGCGCAATTAATTCCGTCTTAGAAAGAAGAGACACAATTATTGTCGGTTCAGTTGCATCTATCTATGGTTTAACTGATCCTGATGAATATCGTAATCTTGTCTTTGAGATTCGTGAAGGTGAAGAAATAGACCGAAATAAATTATTTCAATCATTGATTGACGCTCAATACACCCGTAATAATTTAGATTTAAAACCAGGTACGTTTAGGGTTAGAGGAGATGTTATTGAAATCGCGCCTCCATACTCCACTGATTTTGTTTTACATATCGATACATTTGGCGACGAAATTGAACGCATCTCTTTAGTGGATTCGTTAACTGGAGTAGTGAAGAATAGTTATAAAACTTATCCAATTTATCCAGCCTATGATCACGCTTCTACTCATGAAAGACTTAAAGAAGCTGTAAAGACTATCTCTATCGAATTAGAAGAAAGACTTAAATTCTTTAAAGATAATGATAAACTTCTCGAAGCAGAACGTCTTGAAATGAGAACAAGACAAGATATGGAATCTCTTCTTGAATTTGGTATGTGTCCAGGAATTGAGAATTATTCAAGACATATTGATAAAAGAAAAGCAGGAGAAAGACCATATTGCTTAATTGATTATTTCCCAAAAGATTTCTTATTAATCATCGATGAATCTCACGTTACCTTCCCTCAAATTAGAGGAATGTTTAATGGCGATAGAAGCCGTAAAACCACTTTAGTGGAATATGGCTTTAGACTTCCAAGTGCTTTAGATAATAGACCATTAAATTTTGAAGAATTTGAATCATTAATGCCTCAAACAATTTGCACATCCGCCACTCCTGGAGATTATGAATTAGAAAGATGTGAACATCGTGTAACTGAACAAATTATTCGTCCAACCGGTTTACTTGATCCAGTTATTGAAGTTAGACCAACTTTAGGGCAAATAGACGACCTCCTATATGAAATTCATGAAAGAATGAAGAAAAATGAGAGAGTCATGATTGTCACTTTAACGATCCGTATGGCGGAAGATTTAACCGCATATTTAAAAGACCGCGATATTAAAGTAGCGTATCTTCATAACGAGACTAAAACCCTTGAAAGAAGTGAAATAATTTATCAACTTCGTAAAGGTAAATATGATGTTCTTGTCGGTATTAATTTACTTAGAGAAGGTTTAGATATTCCTGAAGTTTCTTTGATTGCAATTTTAGATGCTGATAAGGAAGGCTTCTTAAGAAGTACCAGATCTTTAATTCAAGTTATCGGTCGTGCCGCTAGAAATAAAGACGGTAAAGTAATTATGTATGCTGATACTGTTACTGATAGCATGAGAAACGCTATTGATGAGACAAACCGTCGTCGTAAAATTCAAAACGATTATAACGAAGAATATGGAATTGTTCCTGAAACTATCATTAAAGCAATTCGCCCACCTCTTAAAAATATTGAAAGCGAAAGCGAATCTGTTCAAAAACTTTCTAAAGTATCTTCTAGAACTGAAATTGAAAGAGAAGTTAAACGTTTAGAAAAAGAAATGAAGCAAGCTGCTAAAGAATATGATTTCGAAAGAGCAGCAGAAATCAGAGATGCCTTATTTGAGCTAAAAGCGTCATTAAATTAATTAAGCATTTGCTTTAATTTAAATATTGTGTAATTATATTAAAGCGAAAAAAGGAGAAATAACTATGAAATGGTATGATATCTTATTCTTGATTGTAGCCCTCATAATCATTATTTTATCCTTGCTTCAAGGTGGTAAATCCGAAGGTGCTTCCGGCGCGATTACCGGTGGTGGTATGAACATCTTTGTTAAAACAAAAGAAAGAGGTTCTGAAAAAGTCATTACCTGGTTAACATTCGGATTTGGCATTGTCTTTATGTTCTTAGCTATCTTATTTAGCGTCATGCAAGGCTAAGATAAATAGAGGCAAAAATAATAAAGTAGGCGATTGCCTATTTTTTTATTTAAATTTTATTTAAAGATATCTTCTCATGGTGTAGAATTATTGCATTATGATTATTAAAGACTATGTACGTGAACGTAAAAACGTTTTAAAAGATGAAATTTCTTCTTTTGAAAGAACCCCAAAACTTGTCATTATTCAAGTAAATGATGACCCAGCTTCTTGTGCTTATGTAAAAGGAAAACTTAAAGATGCCGCAGAGATCGGAATCAACGCTGAATTACTTAAATTCCCTGTTACTATTACTCAAGAAGAATTATTAAAAGAAATTGAAAAAGTAAATAACGATGAATCAGTCGATGGTTTAATCGTTCAAATGCCTCTTCCAAAAGGTATTGATGAAGAATTAATTAAATTAAGTGTTAATCCAACAAAAGATGTTGATGGTTTCCATCCACTTTCATCCTTTGTTCCATGCACTCCAAAAGGCATAATTGACTACTTAAAAGCCTCAGAAGTCAACTTTGTTGGTAAAAATGCGGTTGTAATTGGTAGATCTAATATTGTTGGAAAACCAGTTGCAAAACTTCTTCTTCAAGAACACTGCAATGTCACTGTTTTACACTCTAGAACTAAAGAAGAAGATATGAATTTCTATATTGCTCATGCTGACATCATTGTTATTGCTATCGGTAAAATGCATTTCTTAGATAAACAAACATTTAAAAAATCCGCAGTTGTGGTGGATGTTGGTATTTCTAGAGATGAAAATGGATTACATGGTGATGCTAGACCAGGACTTGATGTTGCTTTACAAACACCTGTTCCAGGTGGAGTTGGCTTATTAACTCGTTTAAGTTTAATGTCTAACCTTGTCTTAGCCTATAAAAATAAGATTGGAAAATAAATTATGAAAAAATCAGTTCTTAAAAAATACGCTTTATTAATTGCAAAAGTTGGTGGCAATGTCCAAAAAGGACAAGATGTTGTTATCCGCGCAAGTGTTGACCAAGAATTACTTGTCTCCTATGTTATGGAAGAATGTTATAAACTTGGCGCTCGTCATGTTAGTGTCGACTGGGGAAGCGACATTTGTGCTAGAGTAACATATCGTAAAGCTAAAACTAAAGTTTTAGGAACTGTTAATGATTGGCAAATTGAAAAACAAAAACACTATAACAAAACCTTACCTGTTTTTATCTTCATTGATAGTGAAGATCCAGATGGTTTAAAAGGTGTTAGCCAAAAGAAATTAGCGGAAGTTTCTAAGATGGTTTATCCAATTATGAAACCTCTCCGTGAAGAAAGAGAAAATAAATATCAATGGACTATCGCTGGTGCGGCTTCTCCAGCATGGGCTAAAAAAGTATTCCCAGATCTTCCAAAGGGAAAAGCAGTAGAAAAATTATGGGAAGCTATTTTAAAGACATCTAGATGTAATGAAGACCCAATTAAAGCCTGGGACGAACATAATAAAGAATTACAAAAACACACTGAGTTTTTAAACTCTTTAGACTTGGATTATTTAGAATATAAATCAAGTAATGGAACTGATTTTAAAGTCTGGTTAAATGACAAAGTAATTTGGGAAGCTGGAGGCGAAAAAACCCTAGGAAGTGGCATCTTTTTCAATCCTAACATCCCTACTGAAGAATGTTTTACCTCTCCAATTAAAGGGAAAGCAGAAGGTATTGTTCACTCCACAAAACCACTTTCTTATCAAAGCCAATTAATTGAAAACTTCTGGATTAGATTTGAAAACGGTAAGGCTGTTGAAGTTCACGCTGAAAAGAACGAAGAACTATTAAAAGAAATGATTTCAATGGATGAAGGCGCTTGCTACTTAGGTGAAGTTGCTTTAGTTCCATTTACCTCTCCAATCAATCAAACAAACTTATTATTCTGTAACACCTTATATGATGAAAACGCAGTCTGTCACCTTGCCTTAGGTATGGGATTTACTAATCTAGTAAAAGGATACGAAAATTACACTCAAAAAGAATTGCATGACATGGGTGTTAACGATTCATCTATTCATGTCGACTTTATGATTGGATCGAAAGATTTAAATATTGTCGGTGTTAAACGTAATGGTGAAAGAGTACAAATCTTTAAAGATGGAGTGTTTGCTTTCTAATTATGAAAACCGGGTTTGATAACAATAAATATCTTAAGATTCAACGCGCTGCTATTTTAGAGAGAATCGAAAAATACGGCGATAAACTTTATCTCGAATTTGGAGGAAAGCTTTTTGATGATTATCACGCTTCAAGAGTTCTTCCTGGTTTTAAACCAGACTCCAAACTCCAAATGCTTTTAGGTATTAAAAATAAAGTTGAAATTATTATTGCTATCAACGCGAACGACATTGTTTCTAATAAAATGAGAGCAGACGTTGGCATTACATACCAAGATGATGTTCTTAGATTAATTGATACTTACCGTGAAGTCGGTTTATATGTTTCTAGTGTTGTTATATCTTTCTACGAAGACATTCACAGCATTATCGAATTTAAAAAGAAGCTCGAAAATAACGATATTAAAGTTTATAAATCATATCGAATTAACGGATATCCTCAAAATATCCCACTTATTGTGTCTAATGAAGGCTTGGGTAAAAACGAATATGTTGTTACCACTAGACCATTAATTGTTGTTACCGCACCTGGTCCAGGAAGCGGCAAGATGGCGGTCTGTTTGTCACAACTTTATCATGAAAATAAAAGAGGATTACGCGCAGGTTACGCGAAATATGAAACATTCCCAGTGTGGAATTTACCTCTTTTGCACCCAGTTAATTTAGCTTATGAAGCTGCGACAGTTGACTTACAAGATGTTAATATGATCGACCCATATCATCTTGAAGCTTATAACAAATTAGCAGTTAATTATAACCGTGATGTGGAAGTTTTTCCTTTATTGAAGGAAATCTTTAAGCAAATCTATGGTGAATCACCATATCAATCCCCAACCGATATGGGTGTTAATATGGTTGGATTTGCTATTTCTGATGAAGCAAAAGTTAAAGACGCCTGCCAAAGAGAAATCGTTAGAAGATATTTCGAAACTAGAATCAAAATTTATCAAGGCAAGCTCGAAGATAGTGCTCTTGAAAAGATTGATTTCTTAATGAAAAAAGCTGAGACATCAATTGAAAAAAGAAAATGCGTCAAAGCTTGTAACGATATGTTCAAAATTAAAAATGAACCAACTATGGCTATTGAATTACCAAATAAGAAGATTGTTACTTCTCATCGAAGCGAACTTCTTTCATCAGGGGCCGCTTTACTTTTAAATGCATGTAAATCTTTAGCAAAATTAGATAAAAACTTATTACTTTTATCTCCAACCGTTGTTAAATCAGTTCATAACATTAAAGTTGATACCCTTCATCGTAGTTATACTAGATTACGTTGTGAAGAGATTCTTCTTATTCTTTCAATCCAAGCTCAAACTAATCCACTCGCGGATTTAATCTTAAAACAAATTCCAAAATTAAAAGGGCTCGAGGCCCATTCATCTCATATTCTCTCTGAAGTAGATAGAGATACCTTTAAACGTTTAGGAATCAATATCACTGAAGAGCCTATGAGCTATAAACATAGACTATACTATAAGAGCTAATTTCCTATAGGAAGTCCACTCTTTTATAAATATTTCTTCTGTTCCCAAGCAGAAATTATCTTACGATATTCATCCCACTCAAGTTTTTTAGCGGTGATATATTTATCAAATGTATGCTCGCCTAAAGTTTCTCTAATAAGTGGATCGTTTTCCATTTCTTTAGTGGCATCTTTTAAGTTTTCTGGAAGATTAGGAATACCTAACGCTTCTCTTTGTTTTCTTGTTAAGGAGAAGATATTGTCATAAACAGGTGGAACAACTGGAGTTTTATCTTTATTTATAATTCCATCTAAACCAGCGTTAATAATAGCTGCTAAAGCTAAATATGGGTTTGCAGTAGGATCAACGTTTCTAATTTCAATTCTGGTTGCTTGTCCTCTAACCGCAGGAATACGAATCATAGATGATCTATTTGCATCACTCCAGCATGCATAGCATGGAGCTTCATAACCTGGTATTAATCTCTTATAAGAGTTAACAGTAGGATTTGTTAAACCGCATAATGAACGAGAATGTTTTAAAACACCATAAATGAATTGGCGGCATATATCAGAAAGTTTCATGTCTTTCTTTTCATCATAGAATAAGTTATTTCCTTCAAAATCTTGAATAGAAACATTAGCGTGCATGCCAGAACCTGCTAATGTAGCGAATGGTTTTGGCATAAATGTTGCAATATAACCATGTTTTGCTGCGACTACTTTAACAACTTGTTTAAATGTTTGAGCATTATCACAAGCAGTTAAAACATCGGAGTATTTATAGTTTATTTCTTGTTGTCCTCTTCCAACTTCGTGGTGAGCGGTTTGAACAATAAATCCTAAATTTTCTAATTCTAAGGCAATATCTCTTCTAATTGAGTTAGCACCATCGAGTGGAGAAAGATCAAAATAACTTCCTTCATCAGTGGTAATTAATTCACCAACTTCATTTCTTTTTAAAATATAGAATTCTGGTTCAAATCCAACACTTAAAGTAGCAATACCCGCGTTATTTAATCTTTTAATTGCTCTTTTTAAGATAAATCTTGGATCACCAGGGAATGGTTTTCCGTATGGAGTGTAAACATCACAGATTAATCTAGCTACTTTACCATATGAACTATCTTCAAAATTTAAAATAAGCCATGTATCTAAATCAGGTTTTAAATACATATCAGCTTCTTTAATACGGACAAAGCCTTCAATGGATGAACCATCGAACATGATTTGATTATTTAAAGCATCTTCTAATTTACTTACTGGTATTTCAACTGCTTTTAAAGCTCCTAACATATCAGTGAATTGAAGTCTTACATAATGAACTTTTTCTTCTTTAGCGATGTTTAAGATTTGTTTTTTAGTATAATTTCCCATAAATTTCTTCCCCTTATCAGGCAAACACATATAAAATCATAGCATTTTTGGAATTGAAATAAAGTTATTTTCCGAAATTTGTCTAAAAACACCATTTTAACCGCTAAAAATGTGCTAAAAAACGGAAATGAAAAGCAAATGAATTCCAAAACAATAAATACTTAATTCAATTGAAAATTATATAAAAATAAAAACACCCTAAAGGGTGAATTTACTTAGAAATCTTTATATGATAAATCCACTAGTGCGGAAAACGGAATAGACCCATCTTCCAGAATCAATTTTCGATTTAACACATCGATTCTTTTTAAAATAGTCTCAATCTTATAAACGTAGCCATCATAGAAATATTGAATAATAACTACTTCTCCATGATAATTAGTTAGAATTTGATTAATTTCTTCAGCGCGTTCACTTGATATTTTTGGTTTATCTTTTTTGTTTTTCTCGTAATACATTGCTTCAAGAAATTCACTTTGTTCTATTAAGGAGGCAAAAGGAGCCCATTTTTTCATTCCGCGATCACTCATCGTTTATGTCCTCCTATTTGACTATGTCTTTCTTTAGCAGTGGAAGCTTCAGTTAAAGAAGACCCTCTAAGTACTGCGTTCTTTCCAAATTTCTTTTTGACTTCATCCATTACTTTATCAAGATTTTCTCTTTCTAAAGATTCTTCGTTATCCTCAAATAAAGATAATTGTGTGTATTCTGAATCAGTTAACATCCCATAAGATAAATACACTCTTCGAATTGGAAGATCTTCTATATATTTATCATATATTCTATTTAATTCTTTAAGAATAATATGCGTATCATTAGTAGGGCTTTCTAACTTAGCCTGTCTCGAAAATCCACCATATACTCCCATGGAATAGCCAATTGAAACACTAACGCAACCAGTTTTAAAACCTTTTTCTCTAAGCCTAGAAGTTAAATCATCGCACATCTCTTTTACAATTAATTTAGCTTCATCTTTGTTATAGTCTCTAAACAAAACCTGACCTAAAGATAATGAAGTAGATTCAGGAACATATTTCTCTCTAATATTAGTGTTATCTATTCCGTTTGCGTGTTCCCAAAGTTGTTCGCCAATAACACCAAGTTCTTTCTTTAGGAAGTTTTTATCAGCGTTTGCAAGTTGACCAACTGTAAAAATACCGTATTTATTGAGTCTTCTTTCAAAATTAGTAGATATTCCCCACATTTTAGATAAAGGTGTAACTGGCCATAGCTTAGTTGGAACATCTTCTTTAGTCCAAACCGAAATATAAGGTGGATTCTTCTTTCCATCTAAATCTAACGCTAACTTGGCTAAAAGCATGTTATCGCCAATTCCAGCCGTGGATACTAATCTTGTCTTTTCAAATATTTTCTCTTTTATCGTATTAACTAACTCATAAGGAGTCATTTTATACATCTTTAGATAAGGACTTAAATTGATAAATAACTCATCGATAGAATAGATATGAATATCATCTTCCCCAACATAATCTAAGACAATCGAGACGACTTCTGCGGACTTTTTGATATAAAGTTCCATTCTAGGAGTCGCAAAAATCATTCCAGGAATATCAGGTAATTCTCTTTTTCTACATCGTGAAGGAACACCCATTTCTTTTAAATATGGGCTAACTGATAAAACGATTGTTCCATCACCTCTAGAAGCATCACAAACCGCTAGTGGGGTGGTTAAAGGATTTAGTCCTCTTTCAACACACTCGACAAAGGAATAAAAAGCTTTTAGATCGATGACAGCAATTTTAGAATCCATAGCACTATAAATTCTATTATAAAAATCAGCTTAGTTTAATCTATTTGTTCGATTTGTTTTGTAGTGTTTCTGTGCTAGAATTTATCTTAGTTTTAAAGGGATAATATTATGGGAAATAATCTCGATAAAGCAATAAAAAGTGGGTAAATATTACTACTTTGATTTGATTTTCATCACAATTGTAATTAATATTATTACTCACGGGCCTGTAGCTCAGTTGGGAGAGCGCCTCGTTCGCAACGAGGAGGTCGCCAGTTCGATCCTGGTCAGGTCCACCATTTGTAGCCAAGTTGTCGTTGTCCAAAGTCACTTATCCAAAGTTGGACAAAACGACTTATCCAAGATAGAGCCGTGTAATAATAGCGGCTTTTTTTCTTTTTTTGTTTACTCGTATTCGAGCCATTTGATGCATTTCTTTTATAAATATATTTTATTAATAATTCCTTATTTAACTATTAAGTTGCTTTAATAATATTAAGTTCTTAAAAACATTAATTAGCATATTTATTTTTAATAAAGTCGATGAAATTCTCTTCGAGAGTGGATAGTTGATGACCCTTTCTCCAGACGAATAAGTAGTCGACTTTTTTATCTTCGCCTTCAATTTCTTTAGTAATCAAAGAATTATTCATAATATAAGCGGTTTTAGGGAATATAGAGATGCCTACACCTCTCCCCGCCATCGCCGCTGCATCTAAATAATTATCCATTTCACAAACAATGTTTGGATCAACATGGATTTTTCTAAACCATTTACTAATGCCGTCGACATAGATTTTTCTACTAGGAACAATAATCTTTTCATCTTTTAATTCTTCAATTGAAATCTTTTCTTTTGGGGATTTAGCTAATGGATGGTCTTTATTCATAAAAGCGACCATCTTTTCTTCGCCAACTTTAAAACTGTTTAATAAGATTTGATCATATGGAGAAGTAATAACGGCGAGAGAAATTAATCCGGCGCGCATCTTTTCAATTAAATCATCGCTATTACCATCAAGAATTCTAAATTTAACACGCGGATGAATCATTAAGAATTCAGAAATCCATTCCGCAGCGATATCAGGAGCGGTGCCTTCCACTAAACCGATAGCAATCGTGCCACTTAAACCCTTATTCATTAATAAGATTTCATTAACAGTCTTTTCATTTAAATAAATGATATCTTTAGCCTTTTGATAGAGAAATTTACCTTCTTCAGTTAATTCTAAATGCCTTTTTCCTCTGATAAATAAAGTCGTATTCAACTCTTCTTCTAAATTCTTAATTTGATTAGAAAGTGGTGGCTGGCTCATCATCAAAATCTTAGCCGCTCTTGTAATATTTAATTCCTCGGCGACCACAATGAAGTAGCGAAGTGTCTTAATGTCCATATGATCTCCTACTATACGAAAAACGTATTATTACTATTCAATTATATGTATTTATGTATAACTAGTTCAATGTGCTAGTATACTTTATTAAAGGAATTTAATGCGATGTTTAATAAGAAAATGTTAGAAATTGGATATAGCCAATCCACAATTAGAGATTTATATACATATGCCTTACAAAGAAAAGCGGAAATTGGGGAAGATAAAGTCTTTGACTTTAGTATTGGTAATCCTTCCATTCCGGCACCAAGTATAGTCAATGAAACATTAGTAAAAATATTAACGGAAGAAGATTCGGTTAAAATACATGGCTATACAGTAAGTGCTGGTGAAAAAAATGTGAGAGATTCTATCGCTTCTTATTTAAACAAGACATATGAGACTAAATTAGATGGTAGATATATCTTTTTAACTTGTGGTGCAGCGGCTTCGTTAGCGATAGTTATTAAAGCTTTAATTACTCCATATGAAGAAATGATAGTGTTTGCTCCGCATTTTCCTGAATATCGCACATATGTAGAAGCAATGGGTGGTGTTTTAGTGCCCGTTCTTCCCGACCAAGATTTCTTGCCTGATTTTATTGATTTAGAAAAGAAAATTACTCATAAAACTAAAATAGTACTTTATAATTCCCCTAATAATCCTACAGGTTCCTTTTATAATGAAGACATTATTAAGAAATTAGTGGATATTCTTTCAAAGAAAGAAAAAGAATATGACCATCCCATTTATTTAGTTTCCGATGAACCATATCGAGAACTATTATATAAAGAAGAGAAATATCCGTTTATCACTAATTATTATGATAATTCTTTAGTGTGCTATTCATTTTCTAAATGTTTATCTCTCCCTGGCGAAAGAATTGGCTATATTGTTGTTAATCCAAAATGTGAAGATGTTAATGATATCTATGCGCTTATTTGTGGTGCGGCATCAATGCTTGGTTATATATGCGCGCCTGCATTATTTCAACATCTCATACCTTATGTTTTAGGTTATACCAGTAATTTAGATGAATATAAAAAGAATCAAGAACTTCTCTATCGCTCGTTAAAAGAAATCGGCTATGAGGTAGTAAAACCAACAGGGGCTTTCTATTTATTCGTTAAAGCTTTAGACGAAGATGCCGAGAAATTTAGTGAGACCGCTAAAAAGTTTGAATTACTGTTAGTTCCTAGCGATCCATTTGATTATAAGGGCTATGTAAGAATTGCTTATTGTGTCTCTTATCAACAAATTGTAAACTCTTTACCTGCCTTTAAAAAACTGTATAACTATTATAAATAGGGCATTATTTATTAATAACAAGTAAGTAAAAGTTAACATACAAAAAATATATGATAACCATAATGTTATATGTATTTCATTGTTGATAATTATACGTGGTAGTATATCGCCATAGTTGGTTGTCGAATATGAAATATATCTTTGTCACAGGCGGTGTTGTTTCTGGGTTAGGTAAAGGGATTTGTGCCGCTTCTTTAGCCCGTTTATTAAAACAAAGAGGCTATAGTGTTAAAAATCAAAAATTTGATCCTTATTTAAATGTTGACCCAGGGACAATGTCTCCTTATCAACATGGTGAAGTGTTTGTCACTGATGATGGAGCGGAAACAGATTTAGACTTAGGTCACTATGAAAGATTCGCTAATGTTTCTTTAGATGCATCTTGCTCAGTTTCTTCTGGCAAGATTTATTGGAATGTCATCAATAGAGAAAGAACTGGTGGCTATTTAGGAAGAACTGTTCAAATCATTCCTGATGTTATTGATGAAATAAAGAATTGGATTTATATTTCTGAAAAGCAAAACATTGATATCGCCATATGTGAGATTGGTGGTACTGTTGGAGATATTGAATCATTACCATTTTTAGAAGCGATTAGACAAGTTGGTCAAGATAAGGGTAGAGAAAACGTTATTTATATTCACGTCCCACTTATTGTTGAAATACCTGGTAGTGGTGAACTCAAGAGTAAACCAGTCCAACATTCCGTTAGAGAACTTAATTCCTTAGGCATTCAACCAGATGTCCTAGTGTGCCGTTCCACTCAACCATTAACCCAAGAAATCAAAAATAAGATTGCTTTATTATGCGATATTGATAAAAGAGCGATTATTGAGAATTTAACCGCTAGTAGTATTTATGAAGTACCTCTTCTTTTAGAAAAAGAGGGCCTTTCTGATATTGTTTGCGAAAAACTACATCTTCCAATTACTAAACCAGATTTAGAAAAATGGACTGCAATGGTGGATAAAATCAAAAATGCCCATAGAAAAGTGAAAATCGCTCTTGTTGGTAAATATACAGAATTGCACGACGCTTATTTAAGCGTTGAAGAATCAATCTTCCATGCTGCTTCATTACTAGATGCGAAAGCGGAAATCCTTTGGATTAACTCCGAAGAACTAACCGTTAAAAACGTTAAAGAAAAGCTCAAAGCCGCTGATGGAATAATTATTCCTGGTGGTTTCGGTGTGCGCGGCATTGAAGGGATGATTGATGCAGCCAAATATGCAAGAGAAAATAATCTACCATGTTTAGGCATTTGTTTAGGCATGCAAGTGATGGTTATTGAATACGCTAGACACGTGCTAGGTTATAAGGACGCTAACTCCAGTGAATTCAATCCAAATACAGCGCACGCTGTCATTGATTTATTACCTGAACAAGTTAATATCGTCGCCAAAGGTGCCACTATGAGACTAGGTAGCTACCCTTGTTCTTTACAAAAAGATAGCCTAGCAAAATCGCTATACGGCAAAGACATGATTAACGAGCGCCATAGACATAGATATGAGTTCAATAACATCTATCGTCAAGAATTCATCGATAAAGGATTAGTCTTAAGTGGCTTATCCCCAAATAAAAATTTAGTGGAAATCGTGGAATGCCCAGCTTGCAAATATTATATAGGTTCACAGTTCCATCTAGAATTTAAATCTAGACCTACCAAACCACATCCATTATTCGTGGGTTTAATATCATCAGCTTTAGAAGGTAAATATCAGAAGATAAATTAAATATCTTAAAGGATGCCGATTATATCTTTAGAGAAGTCATTGCTAAAAATGAATATCAAAACAAAATCAGTCAGTATTTCGCTGTCTTAACTAATATTCGAAGCGTTGATGTGATGGGAGACAATATACGATAGCCTTAAGAGCGGTTTCTACAGCTGACTTCATGACTGCTAATTATGTCAAATTGCCTTATAAGATTCTTGATGAGGCAAGTCAAAGAATAGTGAATGAGGTTCAAGGTGTTAATATAGTGGTCTATGACATTACTAGTAAACCTCCAGCCACGATTGAATACGAATAAAGGAGAAAATGATTATGAAAATAGTTCCAGAAGAATTTGGAAAACTCGTCTTTAACGAAATAGCGATGAAAAAAGCGCTTAGTCAAGATGTTTTCGATAAATTAGAACAAACAATTAAAAATGGTGAGTCTTTAGACTCAACACTAGCGAGCGCTGTAGCGGAAGCCATGAAAGATTGGGCCATCGCTAATGGTGCAACTCACTATACACACTGGTTCCAACCATTAACGGGTATTACCGCTGAAAAACACGAAAGTTTCTTAACTACTGTTTCCTCTGGTAATCCAATCTTAGAATTATCAGGCAAAGAATTAATTAAAGGTGAACCAGATGCTTCATCTTTCCCATCTGGTGGTTTAAGAAGCACATTCGAAGCTAGAGGTTATACTGCTTGGGATCCGACAAGCTATGCCTTTATTAAGGGCAATACATTATGCATTCCAACAGCATTCTGCTCCTATGGTGGTTACGCTTTAGATAAGAAGACTCCATTATTAAGAAGTATTGATGCTTTGAACAAGCAAGCTTTAAGAGTTTTTAAAGTCTTAAAGATGAATGATGTTAAACATATCGTCACAAATGTTGGTCCAGAACAAGAATACTTCCTTATTGATAAAACGATGTTTGGAAAAAGACTTGACCTTGTTTTAACCGGTCGAACTCTATTTGGTGCGCCATCTCCAAAAGGTCAGGAATTGGATGACCATTATTTTGGTGTCATTAAACCACGTGTCGCCTCTTTTATGGAAGAAGTTGATAGAGAACTTTGGAAATTAGGCATCTCTGCAAAAACCGAACATAATGAAGTCGCTCCCGCACAACACGAGTTAGCAACTATTTATACAACATGTAATTTAGCGTGTGACCAAAACCAATTAGTGATGGAAATGATGACTAAGATTGCTGATAAACATAACTTTGTTATCTTATTCCATGAAAAGCCATTTGAAGGCGTTAATGGAAGTGGTAAACACAATAACTGGTCTATCTCTACAGATACAGGAATTAATCTTTTATCCCCTGGAGACACACCATTTAAAAACCAAGTTTTCTTATTATTCTTAGCAGCAGTTATTAAAGCGGTTGATGATTATCAAGATTTATTAAGAATTAGTGTTGCTTCCGCTTCTAATGACCATCGTTTAGGCAAAAATGAAGCGCCACCAGCGATTATCTCTATTTTCTTAGGTGACGAATTAGATAAAGTCTTAAAAGCAATCGCTAATGACGATGAAGAGTTTGAGTCACATAAAGAAAGAATCTTATTAGGTAGTGGCGTTTTACCAAGTCTTGTTAAAGATAATACCGATAGAAATAGAACATCCCCATTCGCCTATACTGGCAATAAATTCGAATTTAGAATGCCGGGTAGCAATAAAGGTGTTAGTGACGCTAATACAGTTTTAAATACGGCAGTGGCGGAATCTTTAAGAGCATTCTCTGATCTATTAGAGACTAGTGATAATGTCGATAAAGCCATACATGCTATCGTTAAACATACGATCAAAGAGCATCAAAAAATCTTGTTCTCTGGTAATGGTTATAACGACACTTGGGTGGAAGAGGCTAAAGAACGCGGTTTGTGTAATTTCCCAACTACACCAGATGCTCTTGCGCATTTAATGGACGAAAAGAATGTCAAATTATTTGGCGAGCATAATGTCTTAAACGATATCGAGCTTAAAGCGAGACAAGAAATTGATTTTGAAAACTATGTCAAATCCTTAGATATCGAAGTTAAAACAATGGTGCATCTTGCTAAAAGAAATATCATGCCAGCGATTAATAAATACATTGGTAAATTAGCTAACAATATTACTAACTTAATCGCTATTGATAAATCAATCTCCACCAATTATCAAAAAAATACACTTGATAAATTGTGCAATAATCTCACAAAAATTGATGAGCTAACCACCGCTTTAAATGATAAATATTTGGAAGCTAATAAAATTGATTGTTTTGAAAAGCAAGCTTTCATTATCAAAGATACATTATTGCCGCTTATGGCTAAACTCAGAGCAGTAGTGGACGAATGTGAAACATTGATGCCAAAGAATTACTGGCCAATGCCAACATACGAAGAATTATTATTCTCAGAACATTAATAAGAGCGAGGCCTAACTATGATTAAGAGATACTCATCAAAAGAATTTGAAAATGTCTTTTCCGATAAAAATTGATTCCACAATTACTTATTAATTGAAGAAGCCGTTATCGAAGCGTATTTTAAGTTAGGCCTTATTCCTGAAAAAGATTATTTAAATATCGTTAAAAAAGCTCATGTTGATTTAAAAGCGATTGAAGAACTTGAAGGACAAGCTTAATTGTCTCTTGAGCAGGGACCAAATCAACTTAAATAAATGTCATAATAGTTGCGTAAGATGTGGGTTGTCTGTGTCCATCTTACATGGTAATAGTGGATGATGCGAGAGTACCATCTATTACAAATTACTCCTTTTATAGCATATTCCAACCTCTACTTTATTTTTTACCTCTCACATCGCATATGGCTACCTCACTTTTAACAGATTTCATGGGGTAGCCTTTTATTTTGCTTTAGGGACCATGTGTCGCTTGTTTTTGTTAAAAGTAGATAAATTATCAAAGATTTAATTATGGTCTTTTAAATGTTCTCTTTTTTTCTTATTCGCGAATGATTATAAACACGACATAATACGGATAGATGAAATTGTCCAAAAGCGGATAAATGAGTTCAGCCAACTACAGTATGCTGAACGTTTTACATAGTCTTGGTGACTTCTCCTGTCACTGGATGACGATACCGATCAGTGAATATAAAAAGTCGAAGAAGAAGGAGTAAAGCCTTCTTTTTCTTTGCTTCTATAACTTTACATGTTGCTATTTAAGTTTCTATCTTATACAATAAAATCGAAAAAAATGTGTATTTACACAAAAAAGGAGAAAATATGATTGAAAGGCCAAAGTATTTAAAGCAACTAATAGATGCTAAAGAAAACGGTTTTCCTAAAGTCATAACTGGAATTCGCAGATGTGGAAAATCATATCTTCTTAAAGATATTTACAAAAAGTATTTACTAGATAATGGGATTAAGAAAGAAAACATTATTGTTTTAGAACTTGATGATGACAAAAATGAAAAATTAAGAAACCCAATTGAATTAGGCAAGTATATTAGATCAATATGTACCAATAGTGAGATTCATTATGTTTTTTTAGATGAAATACAAAAGGTATATACAATCATCAATCCGACATTGACAGAAGAAAAGATTATTTTAGCTAAAGATAATGACAAAGAAGTGATTTCTTTTGTTGATGTGGTGTTAGGACTATCAAGAGAACCAAATATTGACCTATACGTAACTGGCAGCAATTCAAAAATGCTATCTAGTGACATCATTACTGAATTTAGAGACAAGGCTACAGAAATTCACATGTGCCCGCTTTCTTTTGAAGAATTTTACAACTATGTTGGTGGCAGCAAAGTTGATGCGTTTGATGAATACATGATGCATGGAGGAATGCCTCTTGCAGTGCTTTCTTCTAAGCAAGAAAAAGAAACATACCTTAAAAAACTTTTCCAAAAGACATATTTTGCAGATATTTTAGAGAGAAACAATATAAACAAAAGCGAATCATTTGATGAACTATGTAAAATCTTAAGTTCATCTGTTGGTGATTTGTTAAATTCTGATAAAATTGCTGGTTCGTATCAATCTGTTAAACACGAAAAAATAGACAAAGACACCGTTTCAAAATATCTCGGCTTCTTCAAAGATGCGTTCATCATCAACGAAGTATCTAGATACGATATTAAAGGAAGAGAAAACGTTGGTGCGACAAGAAAATACTATTTTACTGATATCGGCTTAAGAAACGCTTTATTGGATTTTACATTTTTTGATGAGGGTAAGGTGTTAGAAAATATTATCCACAACGAACTAGTTTATCGTGGCTTTAACTTTACCGTTGGTACTTTTGAATCATACGAAAAAGATAAGAATGGTAAGACCATAAGAGTTAATTACGAAATGGATTTTTATGCCACAAGAGGTACTGAAGCTTATTATTTTCAAATAGCAGCAGATGTCAATGATTTAAAAACCAAGAATAGGGAAATCAAACCTTTTACCAAAATAAATGATGGTGTTCAAAAAGTTTTAATCATCAAAAGAAACAATCCTGCAATGAGAGATGAAAACGGGTATACAATCATCGGGGCAATCGATTTTATTTTGAATTTTATCAAGGATTAATTCTTACATTGATCCAATCAAAAAGTTCGAATCCACTTCAACCCACCAGAATCGTTTCTAATTGTCGTTGTCCAAAGTCACTTATCCGAAGTTGGACAAAACGACGTATCCATAGACGGCCGTCCGAAAGGGCGGTTTTCATGTCTTTAGAGCTTTTGATGAGGGGTTTTGAGGCAAGGAAATTGCCTAAAGAAATAGAACGATTTCTTGAAAGCGTTTCCTGGAAGCACTTCCAATCTTACATTGGTTTTGCCGAAGACTATCATATTGCCGTACCGATAGGAGGTACGCGAAAATGAAAAAAGAAAAATCCAAATACACGCTTATTAAGGAACGTGCGAACA
Source organism: uncultured Erysipelotrichaceae bacterium (assembly GCA_902787955.1). Taxonomy (GTDB): domain Bacteria; phylum Bacillota_I; class Bacilli_A; order RFN20; family CAG-826; genus Fiminaster. Next base: position 33,143 of record CADAIJ010000005.1, on the reverse strand, counting down.
AAGTGAACGCCTATGGAGAAGAAGGGGAAGAGATGTCCTCTTGCGATAAAACGCTGCTCTCTCGCTGGGGAATCGCCGCCTTCATGCAGACCCACCTTGCCTAAAACGAAATAACATATTGTTGGTCCGTTCCCGCGGCCGCCTTGAGCGGCAGCTGGTACCAGATGGCTATGTTGCCCGAAAATGCAAAACCACCGGATTGTCCGGTGGATAATTATTCTGTAATAGCATATAATCATTCGCATGAGCAATTACGGATTTTTTGATGATTCTTATACCTTAGCAGAAAAAGGATATACCGGTTCTGACAGAATGTCCCCAAAACAATTCATTGTTATGGGTGTTTTATTAGTGCTCATTATTATTGGCTCTATTCTTTTAAGAAAAATCAAGAAAGAGAAGATGTTTACCATTTACAAAGTAATTGCTATATTCATGCCAATATTAGAAGTAGCAAAAATTACTTTCTCTTCCTATGCCGATATTACTCATGGTGCACCATTTAATTTAGGTGGCATCCTTCCTTTATACTCCTGCTCAATGCTTTTATATTTCTTACCATTTGTCGCTTGGGGCAAAGGACATATGAAAAAATTCTCAATGGCCTTTTTCTGTTCAATCGGTTTAGTGGCAGGTTTATCTAACTTTGTTTACTTAAGTGCTGCTGGATGGTATCCAATATTTACCTTTGGTGGTCTTTACTCCGTTATTTTCCATGGTGTCATTGTGTTTGTCGGTGTTTCACTATTAGCAACCGAACTATACACTCCTTCATTTAAAACAATTTATGAAGGTATGGTTCCGATCGTGCTATTCAGTGCGTTTGTTATCCCTGCTAACTTCATCATTAAATACATTCCAAACAATGGTTCTAACCCTGACTATATGATGCTAATGGATGCAAACGGATTCATTCCATTCATTTCTGATTTCTTTATTGAACACAATATACAATTGCTATTCTCATTCCTAATGCTTTTTGTGGCGTATCCAATTGCCACTGCATTAATCACACTTCTATTGATGGGCATAATTAAGCTAGCAAACAAGATTGCAAATAAGAATAAAAATGAAGAAATAAAAGACCGAGCGTAATTGAAGTGTCCAATTTGGGGTTCACTTCAACTCAGGGCTATTTTATTCTTGTTAAACTACTCGCGTGTAAAGAATAATTTAGATAACAAATGACAATACAGGCGCATAAGTATAAGATATTATTTATCATACGAGGGGGATAAGAGATATGACCACAGTATTTAATGACCCAGAAATAGGTAACATTGAATTTTCATATAACTCTTTTACTGGACGCTATAACGCATGCATTAATGGCGTTAAAGCAACACGAATTGAAAAGAAAGTTCTATTAGTTTCCTTACCACAAAATTCATACAAAATTTATATTTATGGCAATTTGTTTTCCGGAATTCAGTTTTCAGTTAAAGAAAAGACGTTTGTCGTCACAGAAAAATGTCCTTGGTATGTATATGTATTAGGAGTCATTCCATTTATAATGACCATGGTATTAGGGAATCTTCCGATGTTAGTAGATGCTGGTTTCTATTATGTTGGTGGCGCTATCGGAGGTGGCATCAGTGGTTTATTTTCTGGCCTTGCTATTGTCTTTGCCGCATTTACAAGGAAACATATTTTCCGTTTATTGATTCTTCTTTTAGCAATAGTTTTGACATTCTTAGCGTGTTGGGGCATAGGGAGCGCGATTGTTTCTCGCCACTAATGCTTAGAATAGATAAGGTTTTTTCTTTTTCTTTTCTATACTCGTATTTGAGCCGTGTGTATAGATAATGTGATTTAAAGCCTAATTTGGTAGCAAATATAATCTTGTTTTTGGTAAACTTTATTTCTTCTTTTTTCATTTCACTAAGTATTTCCTTGGCTACTAAAATAATAAGGATTCCACAATAAAAAATAATGTGCAAATGCACAAATGCTATGTAAAAACAGTTTGTATATGAACAAATATCCCACCATTCTTTTTTAAAACTAATCTATATGGTATATTTGACAATATCATAATCTTTGAACTTAGGAGGTTCGAAAATGAATAAAAAGGAATTAGGTGTTGTTTTTAGTGTCTTCGGTGCCGCGACATTAGGTATCGTTTGCATGGCTGGTTTCGCAGCATCTCAGAAACAAGAAGTTGCTTTCAGACAAGTCGAAGCAGCTAGATTTAATACATTAACATTTGATGTCAGAAATGATGAAGCCGGAGATCCAAAGACAACAATGACTTATACTTCTGAATATACCGCTGATGGATTAGCTCTTCATGTCACAGCAGGGCATTTTGAAGATTGGGCGTTCGGTTTAGTTAAATGGAACATTCCTGTTGAAAAAGGTTCAACTTATTGGTGTGAATTTACTTTAAAAATTGATAGTTATGGTGAAAACGCTCAAGGATTAGATGATGATGCAAAAAAACATTATAAATTTAGTTCTGTTAGAATCGAAACCAGGGAAGCATGGGATACTGGCTATAATGGAGATTTCACTAAAAACAACTGGTTTACAATTGGCGGAACATTCACATCAACTCACGATGATCCATTCGTCTTATTAAGACTCGGCGGAATCAGAGCTGAAACAAATCGTGATTTCACAGTCACAGTTAGAGATTTCCAACTCAAAGCCGAAACGAATAAAGGTGATCTATTGGAACGCGTCAGTTTTGAATCTGGTGAAGCGTTTGCCGCAAGATGGAACGCAGCCAATGCAGGTATGGCACTTTGTTCAGCTAACGAAGATGATGTCAAAGAATTAATTTATGGATATTGTGATTTAGTTCCTGCGCAAAGAACAATTGCCGCTGCTGTTGCTGCCAATCCAACAACAGATTATCCAACAAGCACAGTTGGTGAATCCGTTGCATATTTCGCAGGTTTATACGGAATCCCACTAGCGGCTTAGTTGAAACAACAAAAACAAAGACTGAGAAATTGAATCTCAGTCTTTTTTATATACTCAGTATATAATATCTATTTAATCGTGGATTCTCTTTCCACTAAATCACTATGAATATACATGATTCTTGTTGGACAATTACGGTTTTTGATTCTGCCAATAAGTAATCTAATTGCCTCTTCGCCAAGGAATGTTTTATCAACATAGAATGTGGTGATTTTTGGATCACCTTCTTCTGATTCTATGACTCCATCATATCCGATTATTGTTGTGTCTTTTGGAATTTCATATCCTAATTCTTTTATCGCGGTTGCAACTTTTCTAGCGACAAAATCATTGCAGCAAACAAAGCAATCTGGAAGCCTGAAGAATTCTTTTAATTTGCTCTTTAATAATTCGATATTGCCATAATCAAATATCTTATCATCTTCCAATATGTCATCCTTTGTGGAATGAGTTAAGTTACATCTACCTAAACCTCTGAGCATCCCCATATATCTTTCATGGAAGCTTAAGCAATGCCTGAAATCTCCCACAAAAGAGAAATACTTGAAATTGTATTTGGTTATAAGTGATTTGATATAATCACAAACATTCTTTTGATCAGTTGAACTGATAAGATCGAAATTGTCTTCGATTTCAAAAGCATGACCAGCAAAATCGATAAAACACGTTGGAAGTTTGAGCTTTAATAACTTCTTAATGAATTCTATTTCAAAACATTCGATTGCCACTATTCCATCGACATTTAAATTTTTGATATATGTTGCAACTTTATCAAACGCATTTCCATCAGGTTTATAGGTATAGCCAAAGAAATCATAATTGTTATCAAAACAATACGTTTCAAGGCTGTTAACTAAAGGGAGATAGAAATTCATATTAAAAATTGGTTTTCCCGTTAAAAGTAAAATACGATATTTTTTTGATTTTAATAATTCACTATTAAAGGACTTGTAGTTCATTTGTTGAGCTTTTTTCAAAACTAGCTCACGAGTCTTATTTGGAACATATTGTCCATTTAATGCTTTTGAAACGGTATTTCTAGATAAACCCAATTCTTCAGCAATATCTTTAATTGTTATAGCCTTTTTCATATGTTTTCCTATCATTTTCTACTTCAAATATAGTCTAAACTAATTTGTTCATTTGCACAAATGTGTTTTTTTTCTAATTTCTATTTGCACAATTTAAATGTGGGCAATTGACACCATAAAATGCATTTTATACCATGAAGTAGAAGTTTATTTTTATTGATGCTTTATCAATTCATTTGATGCAACTTTTTAGGAGAACAGAATATGAAAAAAAGTGTCTCGATTTTATTAGCTTTACCAGCGTTCCTTTTTTCCATGCTTAGTGTTTCATGTGGAGGAAGAACCGTCCCTGAACACGATCATACTTGGAACGAGGGAACAGTAACTACGGAACCAACATGCCATTCGGAAGGCGTTAAAACTTTCAAATGTACATTCGAAGGCTGCAGTCAAACCAAAACCGAAAACATCACCATGCTTCCTCATACTTGGGATGAGGGCACTATTACAACTCAACCAACCTGCTACTCCACAGGAATTAAAACGTATACCTGCATCAACGAAGGATGTAATAAAACAAAAGAAGTTGTCATAGAAAAGTTAGAACATGAATTCGCTGAAGGTGAATTAGTGAAAATACCTGATTTATTAGAAGGCGGAGAAAGAGAAGACCATTGTGTTCATCCAGGATGCGACGAAACTAAACACGTTGATGTTCCTGCTCATGCTGACTTTGAAGAACAATTTGGTAAATTTGAAAACAAATGGACCTATGGATATTTAGAAACATTCGATCCAAGCGCTCTTAACATAAATCCTCATGCATTAACAAAGGGTGAAGGAAAATACACTCATGAAGGCGTAGAAATCTCAAAAGGCAATGTTTATGCAAGTGGAATTGCTGTTTTAGGTTATTCATTAATCCAAGAAGAAGAGAAAATCACTGTTAAAGCCAAAGTTTCTTTTAAAGGAATTGAAACCAACACTAGATTAGTGGGCTATTTAGTGGTTGCGGATAGTCATGGAAATGTTATTTCAAATAATAGAATTGATGAAGACGCACAGAATTGGGCTTATGAATCTGAAAATCATTTTGCCTTTAATAAAGGCGATTTTGTCTATTTAGTTTTATACAAAGCTGGCGAATGCCAAGCAAAAGGACAATTATCATTCACATTAACTCCTAAGTGTGTTCACGTTTGGGACAAGGGTGAAGTCACTCTTGAACCAACCGCATACGAAGAAGGTGAACGTACCTATAAATGTATCGTTTGTAATGAAACAAAAGTGGAAAAGATACCAACCATTGAGCCAGAAGTTAAATATTTTGATTTCACTGGTAAATTAATCGGAAGATTTGATTCTCCATGTGTTGGTAATACTTGGGTTGTTCACCACACCGACGCTCACGTTGAAGTTACTACTCCAGGAAATGACATTTGGAATGGCGGAATGTTTGTTGATACTGGCCTTGATTTAGAAAACGGAAAAACATATTCAGTCACCTTTGATATTTGGCGTAAAGAAGATCGTCCTTTCAAAGTGATGATTCAAAATAAACAGTGGGATGCTCATGTGTTTGATTCATTTGAATCATTTGAAGGCCATGTTGGTTCTGAATTTAAAGTCGATAACAGTAGTGCTGGTAAACTCTGGATTTCATTTGAAATGGGTACTGCTGTTAATGAAGTTTCTATCTTTAATTTATTAATTGAAGAAGTTGAATACTTTGATTTTACTGGTAAATTACGTGATAGATTTGATTCACCGTGCGCAGGCGAAACCTCTATAGTTAATAAGACAGAGGCGCACGTTAAGGTTACTAATCCAGGTGCTGAAATTTATAACGGTGGAATGTTCGTGGAAACCGGATTTGAACTTGAAGCGGATAAATCGTATATGGTGAGTTTTAGTCTTGCTCATGAAACATCCGGTGATTACAAAGTGATGCTACAAAATAAACAATGGGATGCCGTTCCATTTGTCACATATGAAAATCAAGAAGGACATATCGTTGCTTATATTGATGTTACTGATGAAACTGAAGGTTTCTTATGGATTTCAATTGAAATGGGAACCGCTGTTAATGAATTAACTCTTTCTGAACTCCTCATTAAAGAATCAAGTTATTTCAACTTCAATGGTCGTATTATTAAAAGATTTGATCCAGGAGTTGAAGGAAATACTTGGGTTAATGAAGGTGGAATAGATGCCCACGTCGAAGTTACTACTCCAGGAAGCGATATCTGGAATGGCGGAATGTTCGTCAATACTGGTATCAAACTCGAAGTAGGAAAAACATATAATATTAGCTTTGATTTATGGCATAAAGAAGATGATAAAGAATATAAGGTCATGCTTCAAAATAAGCAATGGGATGCTGTCCCATTTGCGACCTACGGGCCAAGTGATGAACATGTGGAAGAAACAGTAGAAATCACGACTTCCGAAGAAGCGGGTGTTTTATGGATCTCATTTGAAATGGGAACTGAAATTAACGAAGTATCTATTTCTCACTTGCTTGTTAGAGAAGCAATGTAAGGAGGATAGGCTTATGGCAGCACCAGTAAGTGAACACGTATATCACGACTTTATTTACTCCGTGACTTTGAAAAAAGTTAATAGCGATGCAAAAACGTTTCAACTACTTTTCGGAGCAAGCCAAAACCTTGAAGAGTATCAATTATTAACGATTGATTTTATGGAAGGAAAGATTTCTTTTGGAAATCACGAAAAAGAAATCAAATCAGTGAGCCAGGAATTTGAATCTGACCGCGAATATAAAGTCAATCTTATCGTTAATGATGGCATTGCCAAATTATATCTGGATGGTAATGATGTCGCTTCTTTGGTCTATGGCTTATCCGATTATGAAGGAGGAAAAGTCGCTTCTAATTTAGAAGAAAGTCATTTCGATTATTCAAAAACCTCTTTAAAAAGCTTAAACACTAACACGGGAGACTTTAATTGTTTAGGCTATGAAGTCTTAAGAGTGGTTAATTTAGGCGATGGAAATTACCGTTTAAATGATACCGAATATAGCGTTTCTGATGGGGTTATCACTATCGATAGAGATTATTTAAAAACATTAGAAACTAATTCTGATTACAAATTTAGAGCGATTACCGATTTAACCGATTTTGATTTCTATGTGTCCACACCAAGCGTTGGAGTTCAAGTCATCTCTTCGGTTGAAAAGTATTATCGTGGGGATAGCTTAAGATTTGAATTTAGTGAAGACACTGTAGTTAGTAAAACATATATCGATAACGAGGAGTTTGAATTTGTATATACTACCTCTGATAACATCCTCACCGTTGATAAAGAAGCTGCAGCTAGATTAGTAAGTGGTAAACATACCGCTAAATTCTTTACAAATAACGGACGTCCGGAAGCTGAATTCTCATTATATGAATCTGTGGAAATCATTCCTGAGGTTCCACCAGCACCAAATCACACATTTTTCTTCATTGATATTGGAATATTTGGCGTTCTCATTTTGGGATATGTTTTATTCTCCAAAATTTTGAAACGCTAATAATAGATAGGAGGTATGAATATGGCCGAAAAAGCATTAGTGGATGAATCCTTTAGTCCCGAGCAATTCGAAGAAAAGCCGCATTCTAAATGGGAAGAATGGAAAGCCAATTTCAAACGTAGAGGATGGATTTTATTGTTCATCTTACCGGCTTTAATCTACGTCATCATTTTCTGTTACATCCCAATGTATGGAATTCTGGTGGCTTTCCAAAATTATATGCCAGGAGACCAAATCATTGGTGCTTCAACACAATGGATCGGATTTAATAACTTCCTGACATTCTTCTCTAATCCAAACTTCTGGGAGTACTTCACGAATACATTCTTGCTTTGTATTCTCGGATTTATCGTTGGATTCCCATTACCGATTATTGTTGCTTTATTACTAAACTCTGTCCGCAGTCATAAAGTGAAAAAAGGCTTACAAATCTTATTCTATGCCCCACACTTCATTTCTCTTGTCGTCTTGGTTGGTATGCTGAGACTCTTATTTGACTCAGGCGGATTAATTGATCAATTAAGTATTAGATTAGGCGGAGATGCGAATGGTCTTAAGTTATTCTTATCTCCAGAAGCCTTTAGACCTTTATTTATCTTCTCAGGAAACTGGCAAGATTTTGGATGGTCCGCAATTATTTATTTAGCAGCTTTATCAGGTGTTGATCCTTCTTTGCACGAAGCAGCCAAAATTGATGGCGCTTCTCGCTTTAGAAGAATCTTCAGCGTTGATTTACCAGCAATTGCCCCAACTATCGTTATGTTAATGATTCTTTCAGTTGGAAACTTGATGAGCTGTGGTTATGAGAAAGTCTTGCTTATGCAAACACCAGGAAACTTAGCCACCAGTGAAATCTTATCAACTTATGTTTACACCTTTGGTTTAATCGGCGGTCAATATGGCGTTGGTACCGCAGCAGGTTTATTTAACTCTGTTATCAATGTCGTATTATTAGTTATCGCTAATTTCACATCAAAGAAAATATCCGGAAATGGAATGTTCTAGTAGGAGGGTATCAAATTATGGAAATTAGTGAATTAAAAAAATTAAAGAAACAAAACAAGATTAAAGAAAGTAAGAAAGATTACATTTATTACGTTATCTGTGGAGTTATTTTAACACTCTTGGCTTTAGTGGTTATCTATCCTCTTTATTACATTGTTATCGCTTCTATTTCTAATGCGGATTCCGTTATGAGAGGGGATGTTTGGATTTATCCAATTAAATTAACATTCTCAGGCTATCAAACATTATTTAATAACGAAGATGTTTGGAGAGGATACTTTAATACCTTGGCTTACACTGTTTTAGGCACGGTATTTAACGTAGCTTTAACCATTCCTGCTGGATGGGCATTATCAAGAAAATATTTACCATTTAGAAAATTAATTATGGCTTTACTAATTATCACTATGTTCTTCGGTGGTGGATTGGTTCCATATATCATTCTCTGTCGTTCATTAGGCTTATATCAAAACCCATTAATCCTCATTATTGGTGGTGGCGTTTCTGTTTATAACGTCTTTATGTGCAAATCGTTCTTTGAAAGCAATGTTCCAAAGGAAGTATTAGAGGCCGCAGAAATTGATGGAGCAGGTGAAGTGAGAGTCTTCTTTGACTTAATTCTTCCAATTGCTAGTTCTATTATCAGCGTTATGGTGTTGTTCTACGCAGTCGGACACTGGAACAACTATATTGATGCTTATATTTTCAATATTGATAAGAGTTTCTATCCACTTCAAACCGTTATTAACGGAATGCTTAATTCCACCACAACTGGTGAAGGTGAAGTGGTTATTGAACAAATGCGTATGGCCACGCAAATCAAGTTTACATCGATTATTGTTGCGACCCTACCAATCTTAATCCTCTATCCAATGATTGAGAAACACTTCGGTCAAGGCGTGCTCGTTGGTTCGTTCAAATAGGAGATGACGATATGAAGAAATTAATTATTGGAATATCGGTTGCTCTTGTTTGGCTAGTAGCATCCGCCGCATTTGCGGTATTAGGTACAAATCAAAATACATCTGGAGATGGTTTTGTCGTTCTTACAGTTAAAGAAGATTCCGTCAAAGACTATAACACAATGCCAGTTTTTAAGGATTTAGCTAATGAAACCGGTATCGATGTGAAATGGATTTATAACACTTCCGCACAATATTCAAACAATACTGACCCAGTTGGTATTAAAGGAATTGATGCGATTTACCATTCCGGTTTCTCAAATCTTAAGTTATATGATTATGGCCGTCGTGGAAGAATCGTGGCTATTGATCAATATTTATCAAGCATGCCTAATTTCAAAAAGATATTAGATGAAAGAAAAGATATCTTAGAGGCACTTAAATCACCAGATGGACACATCTATTCCCTCCCTAGAGTGGAAGAAATGGGTCTAAAAGCATACCCTAATATTCTTTATTTAAATAAGAAATGGGTAAAGAAATTAATTGATGAAAACAAATTACCCGCTGGATTAACTTTAACTGAAGCAGATTTAAAAGATGGCCTTGATTTATCAAGAAACGAATTCAAAGGCATCTTACAACAATTCTACGCTAACGATATGGATGGAGATGGTTCAACATCTAATGAAGTTCCACTATCATTCGTCACTGGCAACTGGCAAGGAAATGAGGCAGATTTAATCGCTTCCTTTGGTTTACCAGAAAATCGTGAACATAAAACCATTATTGGAGATAAAGTAACATTTACCTTCACTGATGAGAAATGGTTCAATGCGGTCAGAGAACTCGCAACTTGGTTTAATTCGAAGCTCATTAAAGCAACTTCCTATACCCAAGGAGATAACGACTTCTTAGCAAAAGGTCAAGATGGCCGTTATGGTTCCTTCTATTGGTGGGAAAAGAATACCGTTCTTTCTAAAGAACTTAGAGATGATTATGTGATCGTCTTACCACTTAGAAATGATGATGATATCGACCCGGAAACAGGAAAAGGAAGAAGATATGTTGGTGTTTCTAATGAACAAGAAATCGAAAAAGGCGAATGTGTCATTTTGGAAACTTGCCAAGATAAAGAAGGTTTATTGAGCTATTTTGATAAATTCTTTGAACCAATTTATTCCGCACAGTTAAACTATGGTTCTATCAAATCAGGAGCCTTCTTACCAGAAAAAGTGAATGGAAAGCTCATTCCAAACGATGATCATGGCAATCAAAGCGCTGATGACTTCAGAATGAAAAACGCTCCATATGGTGTGGTCTATTTAACAGAAAAAGTCTGGGAAGAAAGTGTGGAAATGGAATCTAGAGCGAAACAACGTCTTGAAGATTTGAAAAACTATGTAAAGCCATATTCGTATGAAAACGCTAAGGCAGTTCCAAATCTTAACTACACACAAGATGAACTAGTGACTCTTAATGTTTACGAATCTTCTTTATCAAATAATGTGAAGAGCTGGTATGTCACAAGCGTGACAAATGGAGGAATCCCATCAAAAGAATCTTGGCAAAATTTCTTGAACACTAACAAAGCATCTATTGAAAAGGTTCTTGAGATCAACCAAGCAGCATATGACCGCTACTTAGCGGCTACCCAAGACAAATAACAAAGGAGACTTATGAAAGGAATAAGGATTTTAGGTGATTATATTCTTGAAATATTAGTCATTACTATACTTGTTGCTGTTTCAGCTATGAGTGTTATCTTCTTTATTCCAATGATGGTTGGTCTAACGGGATATTTCAAAAATAAAAAAGACGTTCGTTTATTTAGAGATATCTTCCTAACGATAAAAGAGAATTGGAAAATATTGATTCCCTATTCACTATTCCAATTAGCGATTATTGTAGCTCCAACCCTAAATATCTATTTCTTAAACACACATCCAGAAAGTATGAATTATTTCTTTCTTGGAATTAGCTATGCCGCATTAGTTTTTGGAAGCATTTACTTCGTAACCGCTCCAACAATTATTGTGAATATGAATGTCAACTTCTTTCAACTATTACGGAATGGCTTCATGCTCCTATTTGGTTCTTTCTTTAGAACCTTACTAGCCTTAGCTATCGTCGCTGGAGTGATTGCAGCCATACTTCTATATCCGTATGTAGTAATTGCCACGTTATATTTAGCTCCGCTACTCATCACTAAGCTAATGATTGAAAACTTCTATGTCTTAAAGGCAAGAGTGTTAGGAATAAATGTCTATCAATTAAAACAAAAAGAACTCTCAGATAATTATCTAGATGAAAATGGAAACATTAACCATTCTGAGGGTGAAGGAGGAAACAAATGAGAAAAAGTAAATATTTAGTCGGTTCGTTACTATCGATATTTGCTCTAGCAAGTTGTAATAACAATACCGCTTCAGCTTCTAACTCAGCTCCGTCAATCATGGGAGTTAAAGGTTTTCAATGCATCGTTAACACCACTGTCGATTTTCTTGATGGAGTTGTGGCATTAGATAAAGAAGATGGAGATATTACTCCTAATTTAAACATAACTGTTTCCCCTTCTATTGAAGTTTCCGAAGATGGATACGCTACTTTTACTAAACCTGGCGAATATCAAGTACTTTACAAAGTCACTGATAGCGAAGGTAGAACCGCCCAAAAGAATTCTTATATCGAAGTCTTAACTAGAGAAGAATATCTTAACTTTGCTATGCCATCTGGATTCTATTCGGAAGTAAATGGACTAGCAAAGTTTACAGAATGTGGAATGATTAACGGCAAATTCGTCGTCAAAGGAGAAGGACATCAAATCGCAGAAGATTTAAAAGTTAATCGTCAATTCTCCTTAAAATCAAATACCTTATATACATTTAAATACACAATTGATTCCCAATGTGCGGGAAAAGTTAAAGTTTTAGCGAATAACGAATATTGTGGAGAAGCCAAATTAGTGGTTGGCGATAATATTCTCTCATTTGGTCATATCGTCCAATCAGATGAAGATTATGAAGATGTCGTAATTTCCTTGTGCTTTGGCAATATTACGGGAAATGTCGATTTAGTCATTGAAGCTGTTGAAACCACATATCCACAAAACGAAGGAGAAGAAATCGATTTAACTGGCGATTTTGATTTTGGTGGAAGAGTTGAACCTAACTTCAATACCTCTTTACCAGTTAGAGGAAATGCTTTCTCCACACTTGATGGTAAAGAAGGTGTTCTCGAGGTTACCGCATCTTGCACCGACATTTGGGAAGGTGGAATGTTTGTTAATACCGGCGTCACTTTAAAAGAAGGGACAAAATACACCATTTCTTTCGATATGGATGTCGAAGAAGAAAAATATTATGAAATCGTCTTCAGATGTGGCAAATGGGGTGGAGAGAATAACTACACAACCGAATATATGAATCCAGAATATGTTGATGTAAAAGGACATATGGTTGTGGAAATTGAAGCTTCCATTGCTAAATTAGATACCTTATTTATCTACGTTCAATCTGGAACTGAGACTAATACGATTAGAATGAGCAATCTCAAAATCATCGAACATTTGAATGCTTATGGTCGCGATACTTATCCAATTCAAGATTATGAAGAATACCATGATTCCTTAATTGGAGAAGCCACTTTTACATCCAGACTCGGCGCATTTAAATATCATATTAATAAATTTGGTTCCGTTGATAGTAATGAAAAAGTAACTAGTCCCGCTTTCTTTGTTAATGGTAGCGGTGGTAACTATGTTTTGACCTTCAAGGCAAAGGCTAGCGCACCAATTGAAGCGGTTGTTGCCGCACCTGTTAAAGGTGGATGGGATCCAACTATTTTATGGCAAAGAATCTACTTAAATAGCGAAGAACAAGTTTTCACTTTCTTCATGAACGCTAGTGGAGCAGATCGCGATTATACATTTGTTTGGCAATTCGGTTCTGATAAAAACCAAGCTTTTGAAAACGTTGATATCGATGTATACGATGTTTCAATTTGCTTAAGAAATAGAGAGTTAGATGGTTAATTAAAATGATTTTAGAAGAGATAAATCAATATATCCGCGAGAAGGAGAATAAAATCAACAATCAATATCGACTCAAATATCATATGAGTCCTCGTGTTGGTTGGATGAATGACCCTAATGGTCTAGTGTTTTATCATGGCCAATATCACTTATATTACCAAGCCAATCCTTATCGCACTCGCCCTGGACAAATGATGTGGGGACACTTTGTCTCTAGCGATTTAATATCCTTTAAAGACGAAGGAATAGCTTTAGCATTAGAAAAAGAGGGAGAAAATGCCTATTCTGGTGGCGCTATTGTTGATGAAGATAAGATTAATATCTTCTATACATTACACTTAGAAAAGCAATCTCAAGGAATAAGATATGATGGCGATATCCTTGAAGGTGTGGAAATCTTAACTGAAAAAGAAAATGAAAAAAGAAAGACTGCTCCTCGTCCAATCGAAGGATTAGATGTCAAATGTGAAGAAGTTTATCACTCTATTAGCGATGGTTATTCTTTTGATAAAGGTGAATTGGTATTTGATAATGAATCTTTACCAATAAACATTAGCCGCGCTGATTTTAGAGATCCATGTCCAGTTAGAATTAAAGATACATATTATATCTTTGTTGGTGGAAAAGACTTAAACACCAATAAAGGTGTGATTATTGTGCTTAAGAGTAAGAACTTACACAGATTTGAATATGCCTTCTTATTAGGTCCATATTATGAACTCGGTGATATGGCGGAATGCCCATCCTACTTCAAAGTGGACGATAAAGATGTTTTGCTCGTTTCGGGAAGTAACACAGTGAGAAGAGATAATGATTTTAAAAACATCAATTGTTCTGTCTTTATCGTTGGTGATTTAGATTTTGAAAAAGGAACGATGAAAGTTGATTTCATTAAAGAAATTGATAAGGGACCTTCCTTCTATGCTCCACAATTTATTAGAAATATCAATAAGCCTGTTATGGTTGGTTGGTTAGAAATGTGGTCCAAGAAATATCCAACTTCCATATTCAAACACGGCTATGTTGGTGCGTTTTCAATTCCAAGATTAATCTCCATCAAAAATAATGATGTTTATCAATGGCCAATTGATGAACTAGAAAAATATGAAAAGGAAATAGATGGCGATATCATTCCTCGTACATCCGATATATATCTCGAGTTAGAAAAAGGCTCTTCTTTAATCTTAAAAGGTGGAAACGGGAGTTTATTCATCGGTAACGATGAAAGAGGCGTATACTTCGATAATCGCAATGGAAACAGCATGTACGAATCAATTCGTCATACGAATAACCAATACGACCATGCTTCTTTAAGAATTTTACTCGATACATCAAGTATTGAAATATTCGTGGAAAATGGAAAAGAAGTTATAAGCGATAGATTCTATATCGATGGAAAATGGACATTAGAAACAAATGGAATAGTCAAAAATATCAAAGTAAAGGAAATAGGTGATAAGCAATGAGAAAAACAAATTTATTAGCTTTAATAGCGGCATTATTACTCTCCGCATGTCAGGAAAGTGGAATCAATCAAACGGGAGCCACTGTTTTCCCAGCGTCCACAATTGATGATTCCGTTGCCATTACAATGGGTGACGTCATGCCTTTTTATGATAATGGGACAATGAATATTTATCATTTAAGAAATATCACCGGTTCTAATAGCCTTTTCTATCACCCAATTGCTAGATTAACGACCTCCGACTATATCCATTATAGAGACGAGGGAGTCGTTTTAGATTACGAAGAAGATATTTCTTCAATCGATGCAGCGTTAGGAACTGGATCATTTATAAAAGATGATAATGGCCTATATCACTGTTTCTATACTGGCCATAACGGAAATGCTCACGATGAAGATGTCCAACTACCACATGTTGAAGCTATTAGACATGCGACAAGTCCTGACCAAGTCAATTGGACAAAAGATGAAGAATTTATGATTTTTGGTTACGAAGATGATTTCCGTGATCCATACGTTTATAAAGATGTCGAATCAGGCAAATATTGCATGTTAATAACCACTAGACACGCTGGGAATGCTGTTATTAAAAGATATCAAGCAGATTCGTTATCAGTGAACAAAGATGGCTGGGTTGCAGATGAAGGATTCTTCTTCATCAATGATGACGGCAATTACAACATGGAATGTCCATCTTATGTTGAATATAATGGCAAATTCTATTTAGCCTATAGTGAACAAGGCGAAAACCGCGTAACTCACTACCGTTATAGAAACACTAATACAGGCGATTGGATTAGACCAAGTAGAGATGCTATCGATGCAAGTGGATTCTACGCTGGAAGATTAGAAAAAGCAGGAGAAAAATTAATGGCCTTTGCTTGGTGCGCACGTCTTACTGGAGGTAACACTGGTAGCTTTGACTGGGCAGGAAATTTAGTTTCTCATGAATTAAAGCAAAACGAGAATGGTGAATTGTCTCCAATTATGCCACAAACATATAAAGATTATTTCTCACATAAAGTTAGTTATGGAGAGCAAGAACAATATAGTTTTGCTGGGGAAAAATTTGAAGCTCACGCTTTGAATAAAAAATCCACTAACGTCACAAGAATGGCCATGACATTATCTAATTTAGGTGACGATGGTGACTTTGGTATTTCCTTTGGACTTAATAATCAATACAACAATTGTTTAGGAGATGGAATGATTTCCTTTGATTTAAAAGAAGACCGTATCATTTGTTATAACAACGTTTCAAGTATCGTAAGATATGGTTCCGCATTAACAAGCATTTATTATAATTTTGAAGAAAATAAAGAATACTCCGTGAACGCAATTATCGATGATGAAATTATTTCCGTTTATGTGAATGATGAAGTCGCTTTGACTTGTCGCTTAGTGAATATGGAAAATAATTTCTTCACCATTTATTCAAATAAAGCAAAAGTAGAAATTAAAGGAATGGAATTCTATGAGTAAATTATATTCAGTTGGTGAACTATTAATCGATTTCCAATCCGTTGGAACTGGTTCGTTAAAAGATACCGATCAATTTGTGAAAAAAGCCGGTGGCGCACCCGCAAATGTATGTGCTCAGGCAGTAAAACTTGGAAATCAAGCAATATACCTCACAAAGGTTGGCGATGATGGATTCGGAGATTTCTTAATTGAAACTCTAAAGAAGATTGGAATTGATACAAGGTTCATCTTAAAAGATAAAAAATATAATACTTCGTTAGCCTTTGTCAGTTTCCAAAGCGATGGAGAAAGAGAATTTAGTTTCTATCGTAAAGCGGCTGCTGATCTCTATTTCACAGAAGAAGACTTCAAATCAGTAGAATTCCACAAAGATGATATCTTAGAATTCGGAAGCGTTGCCTTACAAACGGATGTAGCAAGAAACACTCATAAATATCTCATTAAAAAAGCGAAAGAAGCTGGTTCAATTATCGCCTTTGATCCAAATCTACGATTCAACTTATGGGATGACTTAGAAGAACTAAGAAGAGTGGTTAATGAATATGCTAAATTTGCTGATGTGATAAAAATCGGAAAAGATGAATTGGAGTTTGTCACTGGCAAAACTGGAGAAGAAGCCATTAAAGAATTCTTTACCAGCAATATAAAAATTCTCTTGCTCACCGATGGATCAAAAGGAGCAAAACTATTAGTAAAAGATAAATGCTTCTACTGTCCTGGATATAAAGTTAAAACCGTGGACACGACAGGAGCAGGAGATTCATTCTTCGGAGCATTCCTAGGACTATTATTAAGAAAGAATGTCAAAAAGGAACTCTTGGATAATGATGATAATAATTATCAAACGATGTTAGAGTTCGCCTGTAAGGCAGGAGCATACACAACAATGAATTATGGCGCTATACAAGCGATGGGTGATTTAGAAAGTATCGAAAGGACGGTTAAATAATATGGCATCTGTAAGATTAGTTAATGTAAACAAGGTTTATGATGGTGGGGTACATGCAGTTCATGATTTCTCCATCGATATTAAAGATAAGGAATTTATAGCCTTCGTTGGGCCATCTGGCTGTGGTAAATCAACAACTTTAAGAATGGTTGCTGGATTAGAAGAAATATCCTATGGTGAATTCTATATCGATGATGTTTTGATGAACACCACTGCACCAAAAGACAGGGATATTGCTATGGTTTTCCAATCTTATGCCTTATATCCTCAAATGACCGTTTACGATAATATGGCCTATGCTTTGAAACTCAGAAAAGTGCCAAAAGACGAAATTGATCGCCGTGTTCGTGCCGCTGCGGATATCTTGAGATTAACTCCATATTTACATAGAAAACCACGTGCTATGTCTGGTGGCCAAAGACAAAGAGTGGCCCTTGGTAGAGCAATTGTTAGACGTCCAAAAGTCTTCCTTATGGACGAACCATTATCTAACCTCGATGCAAAACTCAGAGTGGCGATGCGTAGTGAAATCGTTCGTATTCATAAAGAAGTCGGTGCAACCACCATTTATGTTACCCACGACCAAATCGAAGCGATGACAATGGCTAATCGTATCGTTGTCATGAAAGATGGATTCATTCAACAAATTGGTGAACCAAATGAGATTTATCATTATCCAGTCAATATGTTTGTCGCTGGATTTATCGGTACCCCAGCAATGAACTTCTTATATGGCAAGCTTGAAAACGGTTATTTCGTTCCAAATGAAACTGATATGAAAATCAAGATGACCAAAGAACAAATGAATCTTCTAAAGGATTATGTTGGACATGGTATGGTTTATGGTATTAGACCAGAAAACTTAATCTACGAAAAAGATGAAAGATTTGAAAATCATAAAGAATATTCCTTTGAAATGACTATTGAAATCATTGAATTACTGGGTGATATTCTCAATGTCTATGGCAAAATCGGTAAAGCCAATGTCATTCTCAAGATGCCAAACAAACACGATTTGAAGGTTGGAGATAAAATTAAAGTGGCAATTGAAACTGATTACGCAAGATTCTTCAACGAAACCACCACCAAGGCAATTACTCCAGAATATAATTATTTTGAAGAAGTTGAAGTAACCAAATCCCTTGATAACGATAATGTGACAATTATCGAAACCAAGAAAAAAGGTTTATTCAGTCGATTCAAAAAGAAGGAAGAAGAAAAGAAATAAGATTTAAGGCCTCTTCGGAGGTCTTTTCTTGTGTCTCAAACCCCAACTTTCTCGTGAGGTCTTTTTCATTGTTCGAAACATTGTATAATTTCTATTGAAAGCAAAATGATTAGATTTGAAAAGTTTCAACATAGTTATTATCAACAAGTGTGTGATTTTTTAATTGAAATTAATAAAGAGAATAATTATCACAACAATTGGAATTGGGTTAGATTTGAATGGATGTATGAGCATCCTTTAACCAACAAAGAATTATTAAATGAAATGGGGCTATGGTTTGATGATAATCATCTTGTGGGTGCGGCTCTAATTGATATGTTTTTTGGTGAAGCGTTCGCTAGTGTGTTAAATGACTATCAAAGCTTATATGTAGAAGTATTAAAATACGCCTTTGATAATTTAAAAGATGATCAAGGCTTAGGCATATCTATCCACGATGAAAATATAGATGAAATTAATGAAGCAATTAAACAAGGCTTTAGTAAAGTTGAAGCAGAAGAAATAGATTGTGAAATTAATCTTGATAAGGAATTTGCTATTTCCCTACCTGAAGGATTTAGTGTTGAAACGTTTGACGCTGAAAAGAATTCACAAGAAATAGAGTGGTTATTTTGGCAAGGGTTTGATCACGGAAATGATAAAGAAGAATTCTTAAAACAATATAAGGAATCAACTGGAACTAGACCGCATTTTAATCCATATCTATGTATTGTTATTAAAAATAAACAAGGTGAACTGGTGGCTAGTGCCTCAACTTGGTATGATACAAGAACCGATTACGCTTATGTAGAACCAGTTTGTGTTATTCCTGAATGTCGAAAGATGGGTTTAGGAAAGGCTATGGTCTACACCGCGATTAATCACGCTAGAGAATTAGGTGCAAAAAGAGCAATAGTTAATTCTGGACAAGAATTCTATCAAAGGATAGGTTTTAAAAAGAAAAACCATTATTCCTTCTATTGGAAGAAAGAAGAGAGAACCGTTAATGGTGTCATATCTAGCAAAAGTTGGTGATAAAGAATATGTTTTAAAACAAATCCATCATGAACCTTGTGAATATTATCAATTTGGCAACAAAATTGAAGCAGAGAACAATGACTATCAAAGATTGTTAGATGCTGGAATTCGTATTCCTAAAATGATTGATATTGATGTAGAAAAAGAAATCATCATCAAAGAATATATTGAAGGTGATGTTATTTCGGATTTAATTAAGGAAAAACATTCAATAAAAGAATATATTCCTCAATTAAAAGAAATGGCAAAATTAGCGAAAGAAAAGGGATTAAATATTGACTATTACCCCACTAATTTTGTGGTAAAAAATAAGTTGCTTTATTATATAGATTACGAATGTAACTCTTATACGGATGAATGGAATTTGGATAATTGGGGATTAAAATATTGGAATGGGGAAAAAGAACTATAAAGTCACCCTTAAACATTCCTACATTTTATACTTTTTTTAATCCGCTTTTTCATAAAATAACATAATCAAAAGAAAAGAATTAGCTAGGTGTAAAAGCCCAGCTTTTTCTTATTCGCGAACGACTATAAACACGACAAAATATGGATAGGTAGATTTAAACAAAAGTGGATGGATGAGTTTGTATAACTACAAATTCTTAACTCATAAAATACACCAGAGGAATTCTCATGTATATGGATGGAAGTCCCGACAGTGCGAAAACCTCGCAAAGGAAAGAAAAGATTGAATGGTTGAGTTAACCATTCTTTTTTTGTTTATATGACAATTGACAAATATAATAATTATGGCTAAAATCAAATTGAATTTGAAAATAGTCAGAGATTGGTTTATGTCATATATTAATAGAGCAGCAGAAGAATTACTACGAAGTAAATTCAAGAAGTCAAAATCTGTGGCCATCACAGGGGCTAGACAAGTTGGAAAAACTACTTTAACCAAAACATTATTTCCTAATGTTAAAAGGATTAATTTAAGAAATATGGTTTTATATAATGCTGCCAAAAAAGATCCCGATGGATTTTTAAATAGTTTTGATCGTCCTTTATTTATTGATGAAGTCCAACGGGTACCAGAAGTTATTTCTTCCGCTAAAGTTCTTCTTGATGAAATTGGTGGGAAGAGCAATTATTTATTCTCTGGTTCACAAAAATGGGAACTTATGAAAGGTTTGTCAGAGTCTCTCGCGGGAATGGTTTCAATTATGGAACTATTACCGCTATCCATGAGAGAAATTAAAGCAATTCATTTCAATGAATCATTTGTTCCTTCAGAAGACTATTTGAAAACAAGAGAAAAAGAATTAAAACCATATGACAATTTATGGAAAAGAATACACCATGGTTTTTATCCTGAACTTTACGATGAAGATGCCCGTGACTGGGAAGATTATTATCAATCATATGTTTCTACATATATTGAAAGAGATGTTTACGATATTACAAAAGTCAAAGATTATGATACCTTCTATAGATTTATGGTATCGGTAGCCGCTAGAACTGGAAATATTTTAGATTATACAAACATCGCTAATGATGTCGGGGTTTCCGTTGAAACGGTGAGGCTATGGATATCTATTTTAGAAGCCACAGACGTTATCTTTCTTTTAAGGCCTTATTATAATTCACATTTAAATAGGGCCATCAAAACACCAAAAATCTATTTTAGAGATACAGGTTTAGCGGCTTTCTTAACTTCTTGGTTAACTTCTGAAACTTTAGAACATGGCGCTATGGCTGGAGCTTTCTTTGAAACATTTGTCGTCAATGAAATTGCCAAGTCTTTTGTTAATAGTGGTAAAGACTTCTCAAAATACGTCTATTATTATCGCGGAAAAGACAAAATGAGAAATAAAAAAGACGGAAACGGAGAATATGTTGAGTGCGAAATCGATTTGGTTATCGAAGAAAATGGCATACTTTATCCGATTGAAATCAAAAAGAACGGAAATCCAAACGAGCATGATGCTGATGCTTTTGATGTGCTCGACAAAGATATTTCTAAAAAACATTCTACTGGTGCAATTGTTTGTACAAGTCAATATAAAATAAAACTTAGAGATAATCTCTATGCTTTACCAATTGAGTACATTTAAAGCCAAAGCCAGTTCCTTAATTACTTATTATACAACTACTGATAAGAAAAGGCCTCTTTAAGAGGCCTTAAATCTTATTTCTTTTCTTCGTTTTTATTAATTATTCCTTATTTAATCTGCATATTGATTTGCTTCTTTTTGTCGTATCTTTTTATAAAAATTTATAAGATAATAGTTGTATGAATGATGTTTTAGAAACAATAAAAAGCAGATTTGATCAACATTTATATAGGCATGAAGGCATCAAATGGGATGATGTTTTAACTAAAATCAATAACCCAAAAACACTAGCGTCAATTAAATATATGGAAGAAACTGGTGGAGAAGTAGATGTTGCTTTTATTGCACCATTAAACCTATTAATCCTTTGTGATTTTTCTAAAGAAACACCTAAAGGTAGAAGAAGTCTTTGTTATGATGAGATGGCTAGATTAAGTAGAAAGAAAAACGCTCCTATATCTAGTGCGATAGAAGAAGCGAATAAAAACGGCATTTTATTAATGGATTTAGATATTTATAATTTTTTACAAAATATCGAAGAATTTGATTTAGCAACATCAAGTTGGATAAAAACCCCGGAGAGTATTAGAAGTAAAGGCGGTGCTTTATTTTGTGAAAAAAGATATGGCCACATCTTCTATTTTCATAATAGCGCGGATTCATATTATTCAGTCCGTGGTTTTAGAGGATATATCCTTTTAAATTAATAAATATATAGATAAAAATATATAAAAGAAACTTGATAATGCTACGATGTATTATTATTCAGAAGTAGATCCGGGTGTAAAAACTCGCAGTTGCTAAGCTATTATTCGGTAGTTATTAAGTATTTTCTTTTTTGATTTAAGATATAATATCTTTTGATATTTGGAGAGAAATAAAATGAAAGAAATTAACGGAAAGAAAAATGCCGCGTATGTCATTGGCCTTATCAGTGGCATATTAGCGATTGTCTCTTGTATAACAGCGATTATATTCGCGGTTAATAATAGCTACATATCTATTTATACACTTTCGATTGCCCTTATTCTTTTAGGTATTAATCGCATCGGATTCCATCTAAGCAATTTTAAAGAAAATATGTTAGAGAACATTTTACTTACCGCCTTCATATTTGTTTTAGCCATTTTAATGGGCTTTACCAAATATAGTATTTATTTCCTCACCTCAACGATGTTTTTATATTCGTTAACCATCATTGTTTCTCGTTTATTTAAAATAAAAGAAGATCGTTCCATACAATCGATTATTTTTAATATCCTCTGTATGGTATTTGTCTTTTTATTCTCTTTTGTCTTTTTCTTCCCTGTTATTTACGAAAAACACGCGACATCTGTCTCTAACTCTAACTTTATTATTATCTGCTTCAGCGTGATGATTCTTGTTTCTAGTAGTAAAAATGTCATTTTCCCTTACCACAAAACACTTAGGCTTAATGTTGTTTCTCGAATCATTAAAAAATCGATGGTTTATGAAATCATATTAGCTCTATTGATTTTAGTTATTCTCTGTTCCATTTATTTCACCATTGTTGAACCTTCGATGACTAGCTATGTCGATTCTTTATGGTATTCTTTCGCTGTCATCACCACAATCGGATTTGGTGATGTCACCGTTTCCACGACACTAGGAAGAATATTATCCGTTATCCTCGGCATAAGCGGTATTGTTGTTGTCGCTTTATTTACCTCTATCATCGTCAATTTCTATAATGAAATGAATAAGAAAAGAGATGAAGCTGAGATAAGAAGAGTGCTCAAAAAGATTGACGAATTAGAAAGAATAGAAAAAGAAAAAGAAGAAAATAAATAATAGATAACGTATGGCATTGAAAAAGGGGCTAAGTCACCTCATAGGTTTCTTAACAGCCCCTTTTCTTGTGTTATAGGACAAAATGGCCTATTAATATATATTTCATAGGACAAAAAGACTTATCCAGCATAGATTAGACCTCTTCAGAGGTCGTTTTTTATTTGTGGCACATTTGTGACAAACATTATGATAGTATGTAGCTAACAAAGGAGATACCGTGTATATGAAAAACGAATTATTAAAAGGTTTAACTGAAGAACAAATCGCTAAAGTTAAAAAATGCAAAAATCATGAGGAGCTTTTAGCCTTAGCAAAAGCCGAAGGCATTGAATTATCTGATGAACAACTTACCGCTGTAAGCGGTGGTGGTGCTTGCAGTGCCATTTCAGATCTTGGTGATTCTATAAATCCATGGGATTGCCCAAAATGTGGTGCTAATCGCCCTGTAAAAGATGGCAAAACGTATACTTGCGAAAAGTGTGGCTATGTTTGGACTGATAACAGTTCCCCTATTTAAGTTCTTAGTGTGACACATCTGTGACAATTAGTTTGATAACATTAAGTTGATAAAGGACAACTTTGACTATGAAAAAAGAATTATTAAATGGTTTAACTGAAGAACAAATTAAAAAAGTTAAAGCATGTAAGAGTCATGAAGAATTATTAGCATTAGCCAAACAAGAAGGTGTAGAACTCACTGACGAACAATTACAAACCGTTAGTGGTGGCGGTGCCTGTAGTGTTATTTCAGATATTGGAGATTATATCAACACTAATGATTGTCCTAAATGTGGCTGTAATGATTATGATGTAAAAAGTGATGGCATGCGCAAATGCAAAAAATGTGGCCACAAATGGATGCACGTTGATGCAGATTGACATCACTAAAGATTTTATTAAGACCGAATGAAATATGTCGGTCTTTTCTTTAGACTTTATTGTTTCTTGTGGCACATCTGTGACACGTGATTTGTTAACATTAAGTTGTTTAAGGAGACTATCGAATATGAAACAAGAATTACTTAAAGGCCTAACCGACGAACAAATTGCAAAAATAAAAGAATGCAAAAGCTTTGAAGAAATAGTAGCAATAGCAAAACAAGAAGGAATTCAACTTACCGATGAGCAATTACAAGCTGTCAATGGTGGTGGATGTAACTCTGCAGAAAAGCCAACTCAATGTCCAAGATGTGGTTCCACAAATATTCGTGTCGAAAGTATGAAACACGAATTCACTTTTACCGATTATTACTATAAGTGCAAATGTAAAGATTGCAGCTATAAGTGGGATGCTGAATAATAATTGTTAAACGTATGATTATAGCCGTGTAAAAGCGGCTTTTTAAATCTTTAAAATACATCTGTTTATGATATAATTATGATATAACGAGGTATTTTTATGGCAATTATCAGACCAAGTGCGGATTTAAGAAATAGATATAAAGAAATAAGCGAACTATGCAAAACTACTGGCCAGCCAGTTTATATAACGGTTAATGGTAGAGAAGATACCGCAATCATTGATTCAAATGTTTTAGATGAACTTTATCAAACAATCAAACTCATGCAAGAAATAAACCAAGGAATTGCAGACGTTAATTCTGGAAGGGTTATGTCCTTAGAAGACGCTAAAAAGAAATTACTATGACATATAAAATCATTATCACCGATAGTGCTTTTTCTGATCTTGTAAGCATTAAACTTTTTACTAATAAAGATAATTTAGAAATCTCTAAACAATATATCCTTAAAATATTTGATAGATTCGAACAATTAGAAGCCTTCCCTTATAGTGGACTTAAGATAGCCAATTCTTTTTTTGATTATGCAAAAGCATATTATTTAATTTGCGTAAATCACGTTACTATTTATCAAGTCAACGAAATTGCAAAATGTGTTTATATTTTAAGAGTCTTATCTCATTATCAAGATTGGAAAAATATCGTTAACAAAGATATTCTTTGTAATAAACAAATCATTATTGAAAACGATAGATTGCAAATCGTCAGAATGAATCAATCAATGTACTACGATGTTTATAAAAACTCGCAAGATGATAATAATCGTAAATTTGTTCCCGATGAAGTATTTAATTCATTAGAAGAAACTAGTGAAGTAGTTAATCAAATTATCAATTGTTATGATAGCGAGGAAGGTCCGTTTGTCTACGCGGTTTTAAGAAAGAAAGATAATGCTAATCTAGGCTATGTTCAACTTATAAAAATAGAAGAAGGATGGGAAATCGGTTATCACATCGCTGAGATTTATACCGGTAACGGATACGCCACTGAAGCTGCTAATCTATTTTTGGATTACATCAAAAACAACACGAATCTCAAACAAATAATCGGTATCGCTTTAGCGGCTAATAAAGCAAGTAGAAGAGTGTTAGAGAAATGTGGATTTGAATTGATATATGAAGGTACTGGATTATATCAAGGAAGAAAAAGGAAAATCATTAAAACAATTAAACATTTATAAGCTGAGTGAAATATCTCGGTTTTTCTTATTAATTAAAAACACATAGGAAGTCCTAAATTTGAGAATAATTTTCCCAAAGGGCTAAGAACCTATGTGTTTTTATTTGCAAAGACTTATCCATCATAAATTAGGCTTCTTCGGAGATCTTTTCTTAAGGCTTAATTATTTGTGTGACACTTTTGTGGCAACCCCTGTGATAACATAAAATCAACAAAGGAGAGCTTTGAATATGAAAAAAGACTTATTAAATGGTTTAACTGAAGAACAAATCGCTAATGTTAAAAAATGTAAAACCCAAGAAGAATTATTAAAACTCGCAAAAGATGAAGGTGTTGAATTAACTAGTGAACAAATTGAAGCCGTTAATGGTGGCGGATGCCTCTCAAGTTTTAAATGCCCAAATTGTGGTTCAAAAGACTATAGAAAATTGCCAAATTACCAAATAAGCGGATGCAGTACTTATAAATGTAATAGTTGTGGTCACGAGTGGTCTCTATAATATAGACACAATAAATGAGTTAACAATGTATTGTTAAAAGGAGAACTCTAATTATGAAAGAAGAATTATTAAAAGGTTTAACTGAAGAACAAATTAAAAAAGTTAAAGCATGCAAGAGTCATGAAGAATTATTAGCATTAGCCAAACAAGAAGGCGTAGAACTCACTGACGAACAATTACAAACCGTTAGTGGTGGCGGTGTTTGTAGTGTTGTTTCAGAATTTGGAGAAAATTTAACATTCACTCCTTATAATTGCAACAAATGCGGTTCTAACGACACTATAGTAGATGGCAATAATTACACTTGCAAAAAGTGTGGCCATAAATGGACAGTTAATGATTAGTTATAACATTAATATTATTTAACCGATAAGGGAAAACCATAATATGAAAGAAGAATTACTTAAGGGCTTAAGTGAAGAACAAACCGCAAAAGTCAAAGCGTGTAAAAGTAGTGATGAACTTTTAAAACTAGCTAAAGATGAAGGAATTCAACTTAACGATGAACAACTAGCAGCGGTTAATGGTGGATGTGGCAAACCAAGCGCGCCATGTCATTGTCCAAAATGCAAGTCACATAATATTCATTATCAATTTGATAATGATGACATTATTGATTTCAGCCCTGCTTACGATTGTGAATGTTATGACTGTGGTCATAAATGGAAAAAAGAATAGTCTTTTAAAAACAGCTTTTTATGTGGCACTTTTGTGGCACACATTATGCTAACCTAATAAAGTAGAGGAGATTTATAAATATGAAAAAAGAATTATTAAAAGGTCTAAGTGAAGAACAAATCGCTAAAGTCAAAGCGTGCAAAAATCATGAAGAATTACTAGCCTTAGCTAAATCTGAAGGCATCGAATTAACAGACGAACAACTTGCCGCTGTTAGTGGTGGTGGTGCCTGTAGTGTTGTTTCAGATGTCGGAGATTTTTTCAATCCTTTTGATTGCCCTGAATGCGGAAGCAATAAAGTTGAGGCAGTGAAAGGCAAAGGTAATCTATTCCAATGCCAAAGCTGCGGATTTAAATGGAGAGAGTAGGAAACTCAATTTAATAAGAATTGTTAAAGGGTTTAACTAATGAACAAAGCGCTAAAGTTAAAGCGTGTAAAAATAGAATAGGCCTCCTTGGAGGTCTTTTTCTTATGAATTTGCTTCTTTTTAAGTACATTTTACGCTTTAAAGCATTATTGAGGTCGATTATAGTATTAATGATGAAAAGTGCATTTAATAAGAAAGAAGACTAAAAATAATGAAAAAGAAAAATCTATTTTTATTAGCTTTAGTGAGTGTTCTCTCCTTAGGAGGGTGTTCATTCTTTAATTTACTCCCAGAATCTTCAACTGAACCTACTACAGAAAGTGATACATCAGTTGAATCAACATCAATTGATGAATCTTCTAGTGAAAGTTCATCTTCAACTAGCGAAGAAAGTAGTGAATCTTCATCAAGTGAAGAAAGTTCATCAACTAGTACTGAACCAGTAGTTTTAGTAGAAGAAATAAAAATTTATGATGGAACCGATCCATCTCATCCTCTTCAGGTTGCTGTATCAACATATGTTCAATTACAAGTAAATGTTGTAGTGTTTCCAAGTAACGCAACTGATAAATCTTTATCTTGGAAAGCCGATGATCCAACAGTTGCAGATGTGTCAACGTACTATTCAGAATGGGCTGATGTTTTTGGTTTAAAACTTGGCACAACCAAAATAACATTTACCGCTAATGATGGAAGTGGGGTGTCCGCTAGTATTTACGTTGAAACTTATGAAGTTCCTATTACAGGATTAAAGTTATTAGAATCGGGTACATCCGAAGAAAAATATGAGGTTAATATAAATGTGGGGGATACATATTATTTTTATGCAAGTGTTACTCCGTATGCTACGCCTGATCACAAAACATACTATAGAGGATTAACATCTAGTGAAAAACAATATATTTCCTTAGCTAAAGACGAGTATGAAAATTACTATGTTACTGCGCTTAAAGCTGGCGAAGTAACAATTAGAGTCTATAGTGTGGCCAATAACTCAATCTATCGAGATTTAGTGGTTACGATAGTTTGATAAAAAAATAAAAGCTATCGTTGACTACGGAATTGGTGACACAAATCTTTATTTCTGGTTCGGAATCAAATATTAATTATTTATATGGAACATTAGAATTAATCAGGTGTAAAAGCCTGGTTTTTGCTTGTTCGCGAATGAGGTAAAACACGACATATTTGCGTAAAAATTAAAGTGCAAGTTAAATAATTACGAAAAGGCAATATTGTTTATTTGTTAGAACCATATAATGAAAACTCAACTCTTAAACGAGTGGTAAAACGTCCAAAATTATATTTCTTAGATACAGGACTAGCTGAGTGAAATATCTGGGTTTTAAATTTTGTGGCACTTTTGTGGCAGTAAGTGTGATAACATCAAATCAGCAAAGGAGATTTATGCATATGAAAGAAGAATTATTAAAAGGTTTAAACGAAGAACAAATTGCTAAGGTAAAAGCCTGCAAGAATAGTGATGAATTATTAGCATTAGCTAAATCTGAAGGTATCGAATTAACCGACGAACAACTCAAAGCCATTAGTGGCGGTGGCGCTTGCTCCGTTATTTCAGATATTGGGGATAAAATCAATCCAAACGATTGCCCAAAATGCGGCAAAAATGGTCCTAAAAAAGATGGCGATAAACGCACTTGCAAAAAGTGTGGTTACGTATGGTATGTAGACGATAGCTATTGCCCACATTAATAATTTATAAGCATTTAATCACAACCGAGTGTTAAAGCTCGGTTTTTCTTTTGTGGCACTTTTGTGGCAGTAAGTGTGATAACATCAAATCAGCAAAGGAGATATCACCCATATGAGACAAGATTTATTAAAAGGTTTAAGTGAAGAACAAATCGCTAAAATTAAGAAATGCAAGAACTACGATGAATTATTAGAACTTGCCAAAGCTGAAGGCGTTGAATTAACAGACGAACAATTGAAAATTGTTAGTGGCGGTGGCAAAGACTATTGTCAATCTACACCAAACGACCCATGTATGTATTGTGGATCAAAAGACGTCAAATATAAAAGAGAAAGTACTGGTGTTTTATTTGATTACCAATTTTGTGGCACATGTAGATCATGCGGCAGATCCTTTTACATTTTTTAATTTTAAAAAGCGTAATAACCAAATACCCCTTAAAATTAAGCCGTGTTTGAACGGCTTTTTATGTGACACTTTTGTGGCAAAGCTTATGATATTATAAAACCAATGAAGGAGACTTTAAGTTATGAAAAGACAATTATTAAAAGGCTTAAGTGAAGAACAAATCGCTAAAGTAAAAGCATGTAAAAATAATGAAGAATTATTAAAGCTTGCTAAAGAGGAAGGCATTGAACTTACTGAAGAACAATTAGAAGCAGTCAGTGGTGGATGTGGTACTTATACCGTTAGATGTCCAAAATGTGGTAGTAACATTATCGTCGAAGATTGTGTCGGCAAAAAAGACTATTACTGCAATAACTGTGGGCACGAATTTAATGATAACCTCTGGGAAGATATCAAAAATTTTGTTTCTTAATTTATTAAGATAAAGAGCCGTGTGAAAACGGCTTTTCTTATGCTCACTGTTTTAATATCAATTTTTACTTTATAATTTTCCTAGTTATGAAAATCAATAAAATATGTGCATTAATAACCATTTCAATAGCGACCTTTTTTGCCTCTGGTTGTTCTAGTGCTCCGACTAAAAAGAATATTTATGTTGCCTGGAGTAACAAACAAGATAGCTATAGTTTTATTTCTACACTTAAAACAATTGAAGCTATCGGATGTAATCCCATCGTGTTAAATATGGTTCGTTCCAATGATTTATCTTATAAAGATAATATGTTGGTGGACTCTACCGATGAACACGGTATTCTTCTCTCTAATTTAGCTAATAAAGTTAAAACAAATCTGTGGAAGAATTCTAATGTTAATGAAATTGCTAAAGATGTTACTTGCGTCATTTTTCCAGGTGGATCAGATATTTGTCCAACATTATGGAAAGAAGAAGGGGAGTGGCATGGCATAGAAGGTGATACTGATTATTCCGCTGAAAGAGATGTATCTGATTATCTCTTAATGTCATATTGTTTAGAAAAAGATATTCCAGTGCTTGCTATTTGTCGTGGGATGCAGATGCTTTCTACTGTCTCTGGGGCTAAGATGATTAACGATATTCCAACTTATTTTGCTTCACTTGGTAAAAACGATAACGAAACCCACCGCGACAATGAAAAGAAAGTTTTTGCCGCTCATGATGTAAATGTAATTGATGATTCTTCATTACTTTATAAAATAACAAACTCAACTACCTTAAATAATGTACCTTCTTGGCATCATCAAGGTGTTTTATCTTTAGATAACACCAAATTATCCTTAGTAGCGGAAACAGTTACTGACGGAGTAAGAATTATTGAAGGAGTAGAAAGAAAAGATCTTTCATTTTGTTTAGGTGTCCAGTTCCATCCTGAAGTTGCGGTGCGAAAACATGTCGAACAAGAAGCAGATGCTTCAAATTATATGGATTTAGAATCCGCTTCATCATTTTTTAAAGCATTGGTTAACTTTCATAAATAATTAAGCACTAATAAAATAGCCGCTTATTAGTTTATTTGTTATTTGCGTTAAATAAAACTATTATACTGGAGACTAATATCTTGGATTCTTTGTGGCACTTTTGTGGCACTCTCTATGCTAACCTACTATCATAAAGGAGAACTTTGAATATGAATAAAGAATTATTAAAAGGCTTAACTGAAGAACAAATCGCTAAAGTCGAAGCGTGTAAATCTAGTGAAGAATTATTAAAACTCGCTAAAGAAGAAGGCGTTGTCCTTACTGATGAACAATTAGCAGCTGTTAATGGCGGATGTGGCAAATCAAAAGAATGGTACGAAATTGATAACATGCAATGTCCAGAATGTCTTAATAGCCACTGCATGGAAAAAGTTAGTGACGCTTGGTATAGATGCAAGTATTGCAACAAGATCACAGTTAATAAAAATCTCGAATAAACAAAATATTTAAGAACAGCCGAGCAGTTTGCTCGGTTTTCTTTATGTGGCACTTTTGTGGCAGACCATATGCTAACATATTATCGTAAAGGAGAACTTTGAATATGAATAAAGAATTATTAAAAGGCTTAACCGAAGAACAAATTGCTAAAGTAAAAGCGTGTAAATCTAGTGAAGAATTATTAGCTTTGGCTAAAACAGAAAATATTGTACTTACTGACGAACAATTAGCCGCTGTTAGTGGCGGTGGATGTGCTTCAACAATTAAATGTCCAAAATGTGGCCATGATAAATACTATAAAGAACAGCAAATTCACAAAATGGATGGGTCACCGGTTTGGTTCTATGTGTGCAAAAAATGTGGTTTTAAATGGTTGTAGTTTTAATGATTAATACAAAACCAAAGTTATAAGCTAAATTACAGCTCGATTTATCAAAATTACCATATATACTCGCCTGTTTGGGAAAAATCTCTTAGTTTTCACACTAAGAGATTTTTATTGCTTTCTTTTGGTTTTATCGTAACTTTAAATGGTACGAATTATGTAAATAACAACTAAATAGCGTTTTTCTTTTTCTTTTTAATCCACCTATTAATTAGGTAGTAAACAAGATAGAAGACACCTATATATCCACATTGTAAGTTGTAGATAATAATTTGGTAGAGAATAAGATTGCCCTGAACCATATCAAGGAAGATTTGGAATGGAGTACCACTGGATTCTAAGAAGAACATGTAATTCTTCCCGGTGATGTAGTCTACTATTAAGGCAATAGTCATATAAACAAACAAAATCCCTATAACAAATGGGATATTTTTCTTTTCCATCTTATTTAATTTGGCTTTAAAAACATACATTGCTGCAAACGTAGAAATTGAATGACTAACTGCGCTTATTAGTGATAAATAACTAATAGCAGGATGACTTCCATATATATTTCCGGCTAAGTAATTTCCAAACGTACCCATAATAAAGCCACATATCGCAATAAAATCGTAGCAGATATCTTGCATTCTCCCTTTTGCAAATGTTGCTAACGGAATCATAATTATCATCATGTCACAGAAAAATAACGGAAGATTTTCTAACCATGTATTTCCTATATCATCTGATGTCGCTAAAAGGAATGACATCTTCATTATTACCAAAGTAAAAATCCCAGCAGTGGTAATTATAAAAGTGAGTCGTTGAGCTTTCTGATTATCTCTATGCTTCTTTCCTAAAAAATAACCAAGCGTAATAAAGCCAGCTAGAATGATGGTTACACTTAAAAGATGGGACCAAGAAAACAAACCTGCAGGAGGCCTATCTTTTTCCAAGAAAAACCATTCATAGAAACTCATATCAAGCCTATGTTAACACCAAATACTATTAATCTCTATCGTAAAAAAATAAAGATAATACGCAAGGAGTGCCGTATTTGGGAAAATTTTTCCAATAGAGTGACTTTTTAATTGTGTTAATATCTTCCATTTATCTTTGTGTGGCACATCTGTGGCATTATTAGTGTTAACACTAGCAAAAAATATATTGAGCTTATTAGTTGTCATGTGACATACTCCCACCACTTAAAGAAGTGGGGGCTTCTTGCTCGATGACTCTAATGAGCCAAGCATAAACAAGCTATCCGGATGTGTCCCATCCTTTG
>CADAIJ010000004.1 GCA_902787955.1 uncultured Erysipelotrichaceae bacterium | reverse complement strand
AACAATAATTAGAGCTAAAAGTCCCATCGCTTTTAAAGAATCAGAAAAGGAAACTGATAATTTCATTTGATTATAAAAGATAGAAGCAATGGTAGCGGTAATAACAAAGATAACGCCACACACAAGAGTAATAATAAATCCAACAATTGGTCTTTTTGTTTTCTTTATTTCTTCATCATCATTGAAATAACTTATGTCAACCTTAAAATAATCAGCAATTAGTTTTAATGTTTCTTCGCTGGGCTTTCCACCACCATTTTCGTATTTGGCAATTGCACTTCTAGAAATGTGAACAGCATCCGCTAAAGCCTCTTGAGATAGGCCCGCTTCAATTCTAAGTTTTTTAAGTTTATCTTTGAACTCCATAATTCGACCTACTATATTGTAACTTGTTTTCATAAAAATGATTGTTACTTATTGTTACTTCGGTTAATTGTTATTGATACTTTGTTTTAAGGCGGAAGAAAAAATGATTAAAAAAATCGCAGCTTTTAGAAGAAAAAACTAAAACGGAAGGTATTTATCTAGGAAATTTTGGAATTGGAAAAGATTAACTTTTTGTTACAATTGTCACGTAAAAGTCAGATTGTCGCCTTTTCTAATGTAACGGTTTTATTACTAAATAGTAGGATTATCAACATGTCCCACAAATATTGGCGTACCATTAATATCTCTAATGATATAGATGAAAGGTTGATTGAGTTTCACATCAAGAGTGTCATTTTCCATTGGGGCAGCACTTCCAGCTCCAAACGACGCCATTGTAACACTTTTAACAATTGAACCATCTTCATTAAATTCTACTTCATTCTTCTGTTTAATCTTTTGGATATAGATGTTATAGTCGTCGAGTTTTACATCATCAAAAGCGTTTTTGAAGGAATCAATGTTAGGATTATAAATATCTCCGAAACCTAAATTCTCTAAACTTTTTTGAAAGTCGACATCTGATTTTGCCAAAAATTTTGGAGTCGATAAATTAACCATAAAATAACGATATTCTCCATTCTTGACGATATTTTCTTCTTTTTCTTCAAAGATATTTACGTCTTTTGTGAGATCAAAAATATTATCTTCAACTTTCTTTGGAACTAGATATGTGACCGATGCACTACCAAAAGAATAATAGTCTTTCACTGAAATATAGGAACCATAATCATAATAAGACTGGCTTATATACGAATGGTTCATGTATGTCGCAGTAACTGTTTTATCATTACTAAGATAGAAATCATCTTTGATATTGTTTTCAGATAGATATTTATGTGACCATCCGTTTTTAAAATATAATGTCGAGAATAAATATAATTGGGTTTCGTCATTCATTTCTAAAAATTTATCATCAATAAATCCACTAGAATTAACGGCTTGATTCACCCATTCCACCATCTTATTTCCTTCAGATTTAAAATTAATCTGATAAGCTTCACAATATAGTTTTGTCAAACTATTTACAAATTCTTGGTTATAGTTGAATTTGTTATTAAAGAAGGCTGAATTTTTAAGTTGAATCGTTGATTCATCTTTAGCAAAAGAATTAGCTTTCATAACCTTGTCATAGAAGGTAACCCTGCTACTCTCATTGAGTCCTAAAAGAGTGTTAAACTTTTCTTTTAATTCTTCTCTACTAGTCGCATTAGTCATTTCGTTTATTATTGAATATAAACTGCTGACAGAATAAGACATATTATCCTTTTTGGAAGTATCCACCAAAGAATGATATGTAAGATTAGAGAAATTATTATATGCCTCTTTTTCTACTTCGCTAATTTTAGACACTAATGGTTCTTTACCATCAGGATAAATAACATCGTTTAATTTCTTGAATGTATTTGATTCTGCGATCCTTATCTCGTTTAAAGAATAACTGCGATTAAATGTATTAACGCTATCTTTTATCCTTAAGGAAGCGAAGAACATCACAGAAAACGGGAAAGCAATGATACTCACTATTACTGCGGTAGTAACGATTAAAGCGAGTTTATATGGTTTGATTTTATGTTTAGATTTAGCGCTATTTGGTTCTAGTTGGGTTGTATCAAAAGAAAGATTCTTATTGCTAGACTCTTCAAAATCTTTTTTGAATTGTTTTTTTAATTCACCCATCGCTATTTACCTCCATAGTAATCACGAAGTTTCTTAATTCCGCGTTGATATTTTGAGGATACTTGTGAAGTGGTTAAATCATTCGCTTTTGCAATTTCTCTAAAAGTGAATTCATAGATGAGATGTAATACTAAGAATTTATATTCATCTTCATCCAAGACATCTTTGAATTTCTCTAGATAGATTGAAACGCTTTCTTCATCATTTTTCCCTTCAGTATCATCGGAATAAGTAAGATGGCCTTTGGTTTGCTTATAACGGTTGATTGATAGATTTTTCGCTGTGACGAGTAAAAAGTATTTAAGTTTGCTTTCACCCATGAAATCTCTTCTTCTCTCATACATCTTAAGGAATGTCTCGTTAACGATATCTTTTGCTTCGTCTTCATTTTTTAATATGTCGAAGGAAACATAATAGACAAGATAACGATATTTCTCAAAAATGATATTAAAGGCTTTGTTCATCTCCTCAGTAGAAGTTGAACATAGTTTTTTTAAAATCGAATAACCAATTCTTTCCATCTCTATTAAATAAAACAATTTAACAAGGCGTTTTTGTCGTATTTTATTTTTTATTATTAAAGATTTGTTGATGATTTGTATACTTTATTAATAATAATCTTCGTCTTCATATGGATCATCTTCACCTTCCATATAAGAATCAACCATATAATTTACAAGCATTATTTTCATTTCTTCTATGGAAAGATTATCAACATATTCTCTATATCTTTTAGTCACTTCTTCAACTTTTTTATCGTACTCTTTTTCTCTTTCTTCTAATTCTTCGCAATAACGATTTCTTTCATTAATTGCTTCTTGAGCTTCTTCAGGGAAGATAGAAAAATAGACAGCAACTTTATGTTTACATATCGTTGATTTACCTGCAGCGTGAGGACAAGTACATGTCGATTTTCTAGGATGAGCAATATCTAAATGAACATGATAAGTTTCAGTGCCTTCTACATCAGCCTCAAATTCATATCTATTTATTTGTTTTAAAGTCTTAACACGTTTATTTTCAAAATAATCCAAACCCCTCCAATAAGAGTTATGACTGCATATCTCTAATAATCCCATTAATTAATAATCTCCAATAAAACATTTTTGCCAACTTTATCACCAACTGTTTGTTTTATGATTGTATTGTAATAAAGATGTTATTTAATTGCAAAAAGTTAGGTTTATTGAACAGTTAGATTTGCAAAAAGTTAGGTTTATTGAACAGTTAGATTTGCAAAAAATCCCCGATTTGTATCAGGGATTGTGCACTAATCTGTCTATATACTACGAGAATGATACAAGTATCGTTTTTCTCTTAAAAGTATCATTTTTATAGAAAAAGTATCATTGGAGCTTTTTTGGCCTTTGAATCATTCTAATTAATTGATAAATCGAGAAGCCTTCGGCCAAAAGAATGAAGAAACCATTTAGTGCCAAATCCAAACTAAATTGTCTTTGGAATTCTGGAACATTTTTAATGCAATAGATTAACGCTTCGAAGCCTCGATATTCCAATTCTGCTTGAGCAACTGCCTTATTAGCAGCCACAACATACATTAAAGTAAGAGCACCCAAAATAACTACTAAAGTTGTGACAAAACTCATGATAATCATGACATAGTTTGGCTTCCCACCGAATTTCTTATAAAGAAAAACACCAAGAAGTATAGAAGCCATTGGAGCAATAGCAGTAATGAAACCCACTAAAGAAAAACCTACTGTTAAAGCTAGTCCAGCTAAAGCGCCAATCATAATACCACCAAATCCTTTTAAATAGTTATTGGGCGCATTTTGGTAATCATCGTTACTCTTTTCAATATTACTATTAACAGTCGTAACAGCATTGTTAGAAAGGCGTATTTTTATTTTGCTGTCCGGCAAAACAATTGTTTTGCACTCTTGTTCATCAATCTTTTCACCAGATTGAGGGCAAATATCTCTTTTTGGAGCCTCTAGTGATTCTAAAGTATCTAGAATTATT
The DNA here is from genome assembly GCA_902787955.1 of uncultured Erysipelotrichaceae bacterium. GTDB lineage: Bacteria > Bacillota_I > Bacilli_A > RFN20 > CAG-826 > Fiminaster. The sequence goes on along the minus strand of CADAIJ010000004.1, from coordinate 131,475 downwards.
GGTAACACTTCTGCGCATTTTTTCTCAAAAGAGTTTGTAGTCATTACACCAATCATCACCATCACTCCAAAGTCAAATGCTTGAGTTTGAACTAAAGATATTTTTCTCGCATTCATCTTTAAAACGAAGTCGTTCTTTTTGGTTTGAGAAAGAAATGTCGAAAAAATAAAAACAGGGCCTGCTGCCATTATGTTGTAAAAAACATTAACTTCATAATCATTAATAAAACCGTATCCATAGTTTTTATCATATGTGAACTCATAATTACTCAAAGCATTTACAATGTGTTTATTCATTCTGTTCTTTCTCCTTTTTTGTTTTTTAAAATTACAACATCTTTCTGTGAGAATACAATTTTTATTTCAATTTTATAATAGGTATTCTATAACTGCTCAGTGGACTAATTCCACATTTTTTGACTATCTTCTCTTCCGCCGCTTCATATTCTTCATCAGTAAGGTAGCCTTCTTTGTAGAAATCAATGAAAATGGAAACTACCATAAGGTATTTCGTTGCTTTCTCATTAATCATTTATGTGACCTCCCTTATAATTCCACTAGTCGCTCTTAACGTTCTTAAAAGCAAGTAGAATGAATAGTAAAGTTTAACTTTAATAAAAAGGGGCGATAGTACAGTTCTGACTGGAGGTAGGTACCTTTAAAAAAGGTAAAAAATAGCCAAAAATAGTAAAAAAAAAGCCTAATTTCGTGAATTAAGCTTTGTGTACTGTAATGTCTTACTACTACGAGAATGATACAAAGAACTTTTTGAGGGGCAAAAGAATTTTTTAACCCCGAAAGAACTTTTAAAAAATCTTACTTTATTCTTAATCTTGTCGCCAATAAAATTCTTCTTCAATTAATCTAGGCATTCTTCCATTTCTTACTTCTTGTGACTCAAATGCCCATGAAAGAAAATCTAAATCAAAATCATAATAATATAGAAAGGCTAGGCTATTTTTTGTATCGTTAAATCCAACCATTGTGAAAGATTTTGGATAAATATGTTCCCTTTTTTCACCGTTCTTGCCTGTTGAATAATAAACCGAAGCACTTGTATAAGCTATTTTGAATTCATAACCCTGATAGGAAAATTCTGCTACTGGGAATGTGTAATCACCATCATCTTGAACTATAGGGGCGGTGATAAAAGTATAGTGTGATTCTGCAAATTCTTTAGCAGATGTATATTGAGAAACATCATAATCCGCAAAAAGAGATAATCCATAACTCTCGAAGCCCAGTAGATACAAGTGAACAACATTACGATAGCCAAACACTGCATTCTCGTAGTTTCCGATTTCATCTAGGGAAGGTAACCCTTCTTCGGCATATTTTATTTTGCTTCTATATGTTTCATACTCTGATATGTCAATCAATTTTCCTTTGCCTCTTTCAGATAACGGAATATCGATGAACCAAAGACCATATATGATAAGTCTAGTTGGAAATGTAACAACACAAATAATGCCCAGTGCTAAAGAAGGACCAAACATTGTTCTTTTATTTATCCTTCGATATTCTTCTCCAGCCTCTTCTCTGCTCATGGCTTGTATACAAACAATTGGTGCCCAAATAGATCCAAAAGGCAAAAGGATTAAAAAGCATAATTTCCATGGATTATCACTATCTCTTAATCTTCTAGCGCTCATGGCAAGAAGAGGGATTTTGAAATATAACCAAACTATACAAAATGATAAGATATTAAATTTGTCATAGTTATTATTACCAATCTTATAATGTAGAATAATAGCGGTAATTAAAAGTGATAGTGCTGTGGCCAGCCAAATAAAATAATCTATTTTATAGTCTTTATTGTTTTCTTTTCCTTTAAAGACAAAAAGATTTGCCCATATTCTAATAAATGGTATTTTAGAAAGATATTTCATAGATTCATTTTACATTACCTTTTATCATTTTTTAAGTGTCAGTCTCACCTTTGCAAAATGTCGATACAATCAAACTTTTTTAATCAATTCAATCTGTTGGTCAAAACGTAATAATCCAAATCATATTCAGTTTCGCCAATCTTTATCGCTTTCCCTGTGATGTTGTTTTTAAAACTTGATTTAGTGTATCTTCTCCACACCATTGTCTCAAGATTTTGATTCAAGAATGATTCGAAGTATACCTTTTTGCTGTCTCCACTTCCTTCTGAATCAAAGTATGATATTTTTATAATTTTTTGCTTCTTACCATTATATTCAAGAAGATAATCCTCAGCTTTTTGGTATTCCATCTTTTGATAGATGAGTTTTCCATCTATTCCCCAGTTATCTAAGAAATCTTGATCTTTATAGGTTTTGATTATTTTTTTACCATCCACAAAAGAAGATTCCCCGATCCACGCTAGCCCATCATCTTTTAAGGAAATAAATTGATTATAAACTCTTGAAAGGGATAATGATTCATCGTATTCTTTGACTTCTATTTCGATACCGTCAAGATTATGAATGAAGACATTACCTTTTGTGCAAATATGGTAAGAATAATCTTTAACTAGTTCGTTCCCTTTTAAATCATAAATTGCCCAACACACTTCTTCTTCTGGTTTTAATTTTATGAACCAGTTTGGTAACTCTTCGTATTTCACTACTCCGTCATGTTCTTTAACATATGTTAATTTCAAATCTTTCACAATTCTTGGAAGACTATTGACTTCAAAACCATGTAAAAGATCATCTGTTGTTGCTCCTAATATATCCGCTAACTTCTTTAGCATAACGATGTTTGGATAATTAAGGCCTGCTTCCCAAGAATAAATTGTTTGTCTAGTAACACCAACGGCAAAAGCTAATTCTTCTTGAGACAGATTATTTTTCTTTCTTAATAAAACTAAATTTCTTTCAAATTGCATAATAGATTCCTCACTTTCTGCTATTATCGTAGAAAATTTGAGGGCTTATATCTACCAACTAAGTATAACTAATTTTGTAAGAAAAATCTTACATTTTACTTCTATTCATTAAGCTATATTTGACAGAAATGTAAAAAATCCCCGATTTGTATCAGGGATTATATCAATCGAGATGGAATGGTTTACCTTCTTTAATACAATTGCACCCCCTAGTTTTGGTTCAAGTTCAAGTGACCACATTTTATTTTGATAGACCCTATTAAAAGAGCTACCCAACTATGTATCAATCCTATTTAACTAAGTTGGTGCAGCTAGCAGGAATCGAACCTGTTGGGTTGCCCCGCTAGATCCTAAGTCTAGCGCGTCTGATAGTTCTGCCATAGCTGCAGCAAATATATTCTCATCAAAATGGTAGAAAAATATCAATATGAATAATCATTATGATTATTACTCTTCCCCTTGACGGAAACGAAGATATTCTTGAGTTCTCTTCTCCCTAGGATGGGCGAAGAAATCCGCACTATTATTCTCTTCGACAATATAACCATTATCGATGAAGACGACGCGGTTAGCGACATTCCTTGCAAAATCCATCTCATGAGTGACGACGATCATCGTTCTTCCCTCTTGAGCGAGTTTCTTCATGACGTTGAGGACTTCGTTGACCATCTCGGGGTCTAACGCGGAAGTAGGTTCATCAAAGAGGATGACTTCAGGGTCAATACATAAGGCACGGGCAATTGCGACGCGTTGTTTCTGTCCGCCCGATAAAGCAGAGGGACGATAATTCATACGGTCATCCATATTGACGCGCTTGAGCTCGGTGAACGCGCGATTACGCGCTTCTTGATGCGGTCTTTTTAAGACCTTCTCCTGCGGCATTACACAGTTGGTCAAGACATCAATGTTGTTGAAGATATTGAAGGATTGGAAAACCATCGTGATCTTTGCTCTTAAGTTGTTGAGTTCCTTATCACCGATCACAAAGTTCGCAGAGTTCTTGCTCATCTCGTTATATTTTTCTTTGTCGAAGAAATCGATTTTTTCTACGGGGTTACTTAAAACCTTCTTATATCTCTTCTTCGCCTCTTTAATTTTCTGGGCTAATTCTTTGGAATTATCACCTTCGATTTTCTTGTTTTGATAAATCGCGAGTTCATCCTCTGCTTCCACGCGGAGGTTTTCATAATCTTCAAGAGCTTTGTTATAGGCTTGATAGTCGACGAAATCATCTTTGCAGTAGTCGATGTTGAAATAGGCTTTATCATAAAATGATAATTTCCCTCTCGTCGGCGTTTCTAATAAGTTCAAACAACGTAGGAAAGTCGACTTACCGCTTCCCGAAGGACCAAGAATGGCAATGACATCCCCTTTATTGACATCTAAAGAAATATCTTTAAGAATCTTGGTGGTTCCAAAGTATTTCGCTAATTTTTCAATTTTTAAAACGACAGACATCAGACTTCATTCCTCCTTAATAAACGGCCGAATGGATTGAGAGAAATCTTCTTGCCATCGAGTTTCTTTTCCACGAGTTTAAAGGCTAATGCAGCGAGGAGAGTCATGATTAAATAGATGACCGCGAGAATCAAGTATGATTCTAAGAATGCATAGTTGGTCGCTGCGATATCTTTCAAACGATAATATAGTTCGGTCGTTGCGATGACATTTAAGACGGAAGAATCCTTGATGTTGACGATGAATTCATTACCGATTGTCGGCAATGCATTTCTCAACGCTTGAGGCAATATCACTGACATCGAAGTCTGCCGAGAGGATAAACCGAGGCTTCTCGCCCCTTCGACTTGACCGAGGTCCACCCCATTAAGGCCAGATATCACCACTTCTCCCATATAGGCAGCGGTGTTCAAGGTGATGACGATTAGTCCACAGATGAGCCATCCATTTAAGACATTTGAGACCATGCTCCCGAAGAAGAAATTCTCAAAATTTACCCCGATGGCTTGAAAGCCATATTTGAAGATCAAAGCTTGCACCATCATCGGCGTCCCTCGAAAGACTGTCGAATAGACGATGCAGAATCCTTTTAAGATGTTCTTCAATACTTTGACAAACCCATTATCGAGTTCTTTGACCTTGATGAGTTTGCCGTACGCGAGAAGGATGCCTAAAAATAATCCGATTACGGTGCCGAAGATGGAGAGAATCAAGGTCGAGGCGATACCCGCCCAGATGTATTCTTGATTCTCCGCAATTATCTGTCCAATTTTATTGAAGTTCATAACTAGTTATTCGCGCTACGTTCTGAAGCTTCGCCCATCATCATGGATCTCTGTTCTTGTGTGAGTTTCTTCAAAGAAGCGTTGATTTCCTTTCTAAGTTCATCATTACCCTTCTTCAAACCGACATTGACGGATAATCCAGTGATATCATCCTCGCTTAAAAAGCTCTGATAATCGCAGTAAAGGACAGATAATCCTCCAAAATTAGTCATCGCTTCCACGACTGGTAATTCCGCAGGCATCGCAAAAGCTAAACCCGCCTTCACATCCTGCGCGGCTAATGGATAAGTTCCTAACGCGGTATTATGATGGATACTCACATCTGTTAAAGATGAGAAATATGTTTCGATGATATCATCACCGACGACATTAGCCTGACAGACTAAGTTCTGGTTATTGAATAAGGCTTTTAAATCCGCATAACTCGCGGGATTTTCTTTAGAATTACCTTCAGGTAAATTTTCCGTTTTGATCAAGAATGCTAAATCGCTGGCGAGATATGGGTCACTGAAATCGATCGTCTCTAATCTTTTGGGGGTGACGCTCATCCCCGCGAGAACCATATTGATTTCATCATTGAGTAAAGAGGGGATTAATGAATCCCATTCAATCTTCTTGATCACCACTTCTTTACCGAGGTCTTGGCTGAGATAACGCGCGACTGCGATATCATAACCATCCGCGAATTGATTTGTGCCATGGATTGGAAGTGTATAATCGTTCGCTTTATTCACCGTCCAGTTGAAGGGCTGATAGCCGCATTCCATACCGATGACGAGTTTTGTGTTATCCACGCGTGACGTACCGCATCCGCTTAATCCTAATACTGCTAGAACCACGAAAAGCATTGGGGATTTTTTTGTTAATTTCATTTCGACATTCCTCCTATATTAACAAAAAGATTGCATGTATCGATGCAACCTAATTTCGGAATGTCATCGATAGCGCCTCTACAAGTTGTAGGAGTCTATTGAGATATTCTCTCATAGCCCAACCATTACAAGTGCCCTTATAATGTTTCGGCAATTTTGCCTTTCATCAGTTTCTCTGGGTGTCCCCTCCACTGATTACTGATCGCAATTGCGCCTCTATCAATCTTTATGGGCACTATTATATTACATTTGAATAATGATGCAAATAATTTGTACAAAGATGAAACGCAAACAAAAATCCCACAAAAGTGGGAATTTCTATCATCTGTAAAAGAACCATAGAAATAATACAAATGTATACGCCTTAGCAGACTATAAATAGATTTTTCATAAGTGAATACACTACTTTTCAGAATGTTAATTAAACTTCCTCATAATAATAAGAAGTGTCAATGCCTTTCATGAATAATTCTCTATTATCAATATCATTTGTTAGTGCAGTATAAAGAAGTTTTTTGAACTCTCTAGATTCATGAAATTTTCAATTTTACCGTCGATTCTTTTCAATCCATAATACAGAAAAATCAACGATGTCTTTCTGCTTCATCAATCTCGCATCAGCCTCGCCAATTTTTCCAATAGCTGGTTTATAGGCTTTTTCAAATGCTTCGCCTATTTTCTCGAAATCCTCTCCATCAACAAATAACGTACTGTATTCCTTCCATACTCTAACACCATTTTCTAGTATCGCGCTATGTTCTATGCATTCATGTTTCCCTGGATAGTTCGCACGAACATCAGCTAGATGAATTGAGGTATTTTTATCATATCCAACTCCAAGTAGTAGCACTTTCGCATCCAACTCATATAGTTTCGCTATTGGTGACCCCTCGCCAAAGATATTTGATAATGTATGTTCTTCCGTAAGATACTCTGCGTGTTTTCCCCATGCACAAACGGATCTCGCCGGATGATTTGTTCTAATGCTTCCTGGCCACTTTCGAAACATCTCAGCAACTGCGCCCATTGTATTTGTTGGTGTCAAATTTCTATCATATGCAGGCCAATTCTCTCTTATTTTATTCCATTCAGATTCATCTGCATCCCAATGCACACCTGTCTCAGGATCTAGATTTTTCCAAGACTGCGTTGGCATCATAATTGTACCCTCAGGGCCAACTACCTCTATCAAGGCTTCAATTACTGTTTGAGCGCCTCCACATACATATCCAATCTTTTTTAAAGATGTATGGACCATTACAACATCGCCTTTTTCCAGTCCGAGTCTTCTCAAATCATCTGATAATTCTTTCTTACTTAATGCCCGCATATCTATCCTTTCCTTTCAAACAATATATTTTTTATCTTAGTGAACTACTCGGCAATTAAATTACCGAGGATTTCCACTCGATTCCTAAATTTTGATCTATTTTATCCAGTAGTTTATGCCCCAAGAGTCAAAACTCCATTCATCCATATAGTTATTGCATTCATAATCTACATATAACAATTGATTATTTTTAATCATAAAGTTAGTTGGATAGTAATCTATGTTCAAGTCATTACTTTTAAGTAATGACGCTATATCTTTAACCTGTTTAAGAAATATTGTAATATCTATATTTTGGCTTAGCATTTCAGAAATAGTAGGTCCATCAATTAATTCTTTAATAATTATCTCTTGTTTTTCATCTGAATCAATTAACCTTGGCATTGGAATTCCGATTTGAGTTAATGTCTTATAATCATTAATTTCCGATGCAAATTTATTTCCAAAAGTATAATAATCACAAGGCTCATGATGAATCAGTTTTAAGGCTACAAAATTATTGTTATTACCAATAGCTTTATATGTATATCCACCTTTTCCTTTTCCTAATAATTTAAGGCAAATATAATTATTGTTTTTAACTATATATTTTGTTAATTTAGGTAATTTTAAACAAAGTTTAAGTCTATTATCAGCTTCTTCAATAATATCAAAACAAAAACTTTTATAAAAAGATAAAGCTGGGGTATTATTTTTTTCTACATGCAAATATATAGTTTCAATATTGTTTTTTATTGCGTAATTTAGAGATTCAAAAAATAAAGACTTTCCAATACCTTTATTTCTATATTTTTTTGAAACACAAAAATCATCAATGTAAATATATTCCTCAGGATTTCTATATAGTTCAACCGATATAAAGCCTACAATTTCATTATCTTCTACATCTAAAAAAATAATATCTCCACTATTAGATACAAATTTTTCTAAATAATTATCAGTATAGCCACATTGATTAGGATTTGCGGTAATAGAAAAAAGCATTTCTTTAAATAAATCATTTACTGCAGCTAAATCATCTTTAATGGCTACTCTAATCATAATTCCTATTCATCCTCAATAATATATTGAACTACCATGCTTAATTAAGTTGAATGGTATATTGTGAAGATACATTTGATATTTCATTTAAATCCTATGGTGCCTCCACGCAGAATCGAACTACGAATTAATCCTTACCATGGATCCGTTATACCACTTAACTATGGAGGCGATAACGAGTGATATTATATATTTATAAAAACTCTATTACAACAAAATTATTCAACTAATTCACCATATAGGTCATAAATAAAAGCGGATGTAATTTTTACTTTAACATCTTCACCAATTTTTAATTCATGGTCACTCTTAAAGAAAATATTGCCATCGATATCATCAGGAGCGTTCCAGTAACTTCTTAAGCTATATTGAAGAGCTTTATCGTTATAGCCAATAACAATACCTTCCATGACTTCTCCAATATGTTCCTTATTCTTTTCATAAGATATCTTCTTTTGAACATCCATAATTTTATTTAAGCGACCCGCTTTTAAAGGTTCAGGAATTTGGTTTGGCATATCGTATGCTTTAGTACCATCTTCCCTACTATATTTAAATGCACCCATATGATCGAATTTCATTTTGCGGGTGAAATCTACTAAGTTAACAAAGTCATCATCGGTTTCGCCTGGGAAACCAACAATATAAGTAGTTCTTAATATAGCATGAGGAATCTTTGTTCTAATTTTATCAATTAACGCTTCATATTCTTCTCTAGTTCCACGTCGATTCATTGCTTTTAAAATTGGGTTAGAAGAATGCTGAAAAGGAATATCAAAATAAGGTGAAATAACCGGGTTCTTAGCGATTAAATCAATTAAATCATCAGTGATTTCATCTGGATAAAGATAGAGTAATCTAATCGAAGTAAATTCTTTAATTTCTAATAATGTGGAGAGTAAATCAACGATATTCTCACCATTAGATAAATCACTTCCATATCTAGTTGTGTCTTGGGAAATAATTACTAACTCTTTTATGTTAGAGGCCGCTAAAAGATGGGCTTCTTTTAAGATATCTTCTTTACTTCTCGAACGGAACTTACCTCTAATTAATGGAATAGCACAGTAAGTGCAGCAGTTATTACAACCTTCTGAGATACGAAGATACGCCATATATGGAGGGGTGGCTAGTAATCTAACAAATGGATTAATTTTTTCAATCTTAACTTCTTTATTAAATAATTCTTCAATCTTTTCGTTTAAGGTAGAGTAATCTTTAATCTTTACCCATAAGGCAACTTCCGGAATGGAGGATTTAAGTTCATCTAAATATCTTTCGAGTAAACAACCAATAGCGATAACTTTTTTATTTTGCGAAACAACATCTAAAATATTTTCAATTGATTCTTGTTTACTAGCTTCGATAAAGCCACATGTATTAATGATAACTACATCACTTTCTTCAATAGTGTTAACAAGTTCAATATTATCGCTTCTTTTAAGCATACCTAAAACCATCGATATCATTCCTACTTTAATCATCGTTTAGTTCCTCTAAGTTCTTAATAAGTATATTAAAATCTTTTAGTTTTAGCGACCAATTTGCTTCATTTAAAGTTGATGGGTAGTTAATTCTATTTTCACTAGGCAAGTATAAAACATCGGTAATTGAGACAATTGGATAACGATAATTATTGAATAAATACTTAATAATTGCTTTATAAACATTATCTTTATCAGTTTTTAGATAAGAAAGAATGAGGTTTTGATCATTTTCATTTAAAGAATTAAAGTAGCCCACCAAAGTGTCATTATCATGGGTACCAATATATGTGATGGTGTTAGGTTTATAGCTAACCCAATTATTTATGATTGCAATAAGGTTAAACTCTAAAATATTCATTCCAGGAAGATTGAATTTATCTCTTAATTTAAAGACACTTGGGGTGACATCACCTAAGTCTTCAGCGATAAGTTTAAGATTTGGTTTTTGTTTATAAAGTTCATAAAAGAAGGCACTTCCTGGGCCTTTTACCCATTTTCCGTGTTCTGCAGTTTCTTCTTTTCCTTTAATTTTATAATAAGAATCGAATGCTCTAAAGTGGTCGAGACGAATGATGTCATACATCTTAGAAGAATATAAAATGCGGTCGATTAAGAAAGAATAATTATCTTCTTTTAAAGCTCTAAAGTTATAGATTGGATTCCCCCACCTTTGTCCGGTTTTAGAGAAATAATCTGGCGCTACTCCAGCTATATATTTAGCAGTGTTATCTTTATTAAGTAAGAAATACTTTTTATTAAAATAAACATCACTGCTATCTAGTCCAACATAAAATGGAATATCTCCGATTAATTTAATACCGTTTTGATTTGCATATTTTTTAAGTTTTAAATATTGCTTTAATAAAAACATTTGTAAGAAGGCGTGATAATAATAAAAATAAGAGAATTCATCATCGTAATTAGTATCTTCCCATTTATTAAAAGGTAATTGATTATTCTTATCTTTAAAAGCCATAAAGATAGCGAATTCTTTAATGTGCTTATTCTTTTTTAAGAATTTATCAAGCTCATCAAAACCATTTTGTTCAACATAAGTTTTAAAAGCGTATTTATAGATTGTGTGTCTTACTTCTTTAGATTTATTATAGTTAATTCTTTCTTCATTGAATTTGTATTCTTCTAACGAAAAACCTATAAGAAGTCCCCTCTTTTGGAAATCTTCAATATCTATATATATTTCTTCAAAAGCATAGGAAGAGAATGGCTGATATGGTGAATTCCCATAAGAAATAGGATTTAATGGAAGAAGCTGCCACGCTGTAAAATGATACTTTTTTAAAATATCAACAAAGAAAAAGGCTTCTTTCCCGAAGTCACCATTACCATATTCATTTGGTAAGGAAAATATTGGACAAAGGAAGCCTTTAAATTTCATTTAGTTACTTTCAATACCGAACATTTGATCCATTAAAAATGGATAATCAACAAATGGATTACGGTTACCTTGAAGAGCATAGACATTTGTATTTCTTAATTTTTCTTGTTCATTAACTGGATCAAGTCTATTCCATTTACAAATTCTAGTATATAAATCAGTGTATGATTCGCTTGAATCTTTAAAAATAACATCTGCTAAATCAAGTGAACCGGTGTATCTATCTTTATCATCATCAGATTTATACATTCCATAATGGACATAAAGATAAACAACGGTACGGGCAATATCACCTTTCCATTCATCAGCAGGCTCAGCTTTTTTCATTTCAACATTATATTTTAAGGCATATGTACCACCATCAGTGGCAAGCTTAAAATCTTCGTTTTCTTTAAATTCATAGAAACGATAGTTTTGACGGTTAGAGTTAACTTTACCATCACAGTTTCTAACATGGTAGAAATCACTACCACCGCCAACATAATCTTCACCGATATCTTGTCCACCTTCTCTACCCCATAAACCATTGGAGTTAGCGCATGGCCAAACGTGTTCACGAGATTGATAAGATGTAACTTTTTTAGAAGTATAGTAGTTGACTAATTTTGAAGTATCGGATGGATCCATATCAGCTTGATTAGCGTATGTTCTAGTTTCTGAATACTTATAGTATTTAGTGTGAGTATTAATCATTAAACGGTGTAACTCTAATTGAAGTTTGGTCGCACCCATATCGGTATTAATGGAGGCATAATAACCATTCCAAGCAGTTGGATCGATAGAGTCCCCTGAATCGCCTGATGTAGGATCAGTTGTTTTAGATGGATCTGTTGGATTATTTCCACCATTACAACCTGTAAGCATTAAAGCGATAAATGGTAATAGAATAATTTTCTTATAGCTTTTCATATTTTTCTCCTTATTTTATTCCACAAATTTGTTTTGTTTTATCGTTAGTTAAACCCCAAATACGGCAAGCATATTCTGGATGATCAACGAATGGATTACGGTTACCTTGAACCTTTTCAATTTCATCACTACGTCTTTTTTCCATTTCGGATGGTGCGTATTTTAAATTCCATTCAAGAAGATCGCTTAATTGACCCATTTCGAATGAGTTACTAGTTGAAGCGGAGATGCTATCAATTAGTTTTAGTTTTAAATATCTAGTCGCGTCATAGAATAAAATACGAGCAATATCTCCCCTATATTCTTCTTTACAGCCTGGATAATTTTTAGGATCAAATGGATTTAAGGAACCTTCTTCAGTATTTTCAGCGTACATATAGTTACTTCTATCAGTGTTAACTTTACCCATGCATGGACGGATATTATATAAATCACTATATGGTGTAGGAACTCTAATGGTTTCATAATCATTTACATTTGGATTATTGGAATAGCATCTAAATCTTGATTGACACCAGACGTGTTCAACGTTTAATTGGTTATCCGCTGTTCCATAGGAAGAAAGAGTAACTTCATAGCTTTCACCAGTATAATAAAGGAAAATATTACCTTTAACATTCGGATCTGCATCAGTTTTTTCAAAATAATATGAAGCGTTTTTATAAGGGATAAATTTATCATGCATAATAACACCGTTTAAAGCGTTTAAAACTTCATGAGGTTCCATATCATCAGTGACGACTTTTTCAAACATATCAGGTTCTTTACCACCGCAAGAAGATAAAACTGCTAAGGAAATTGCAGTAAGTAAAAGCGAGGAAATAGATGTAATAACGTGACTAACTTTTTTCATATATTTTAAGTATATTGTTGACCCTTCTTATTTTCAATAAATCTTTATTTAATCGCCTTTTCAACAAACTTGATAAAAGCGGAACGGCCAGCTTCATCATTTTTAAAGACTGCTGTGTTATCTAAGATGCCACGGCAAGTATCTTCAAGTTCTTTTTGAACTAAATCATGAGGATTTCCCTCTAGGCGACGGAGCTTTTCAATCATTGGAACGAAAGGTTCTAAATCTGGATTCATCATTAAATAGTTTCCAGGTTCAATATGGTTTTCAAGAATTCCTTCCACTAGTGGAAGTTGTCTTTCAAGTCTCGCTGGGAGAATAAATAAACCCATTGCTTCGATTAAACCAATACCTTCTTTTTTGATGTGATGATATTCTGGGTGAGCATGGAAGATGCCATCAGGATATTCATCGTTTTGACGGTTATTTCTAAGCATGACGTAGAAAAGATATTCTTTACCAACTTTTCTTAAGATAGGAGTAATTGAGTTATGTCTAACTTCACCTTCATAAGAAATAATATCTAAATCAGGATTATCGTATTTATACCATTTATCAATGATATTCATAGTGAGATTGATGATATCTTCACGATTTTTACTTCTTAAAACGATTGTAGAGTTATACCAATCTAATAAACCAATTTTAACTTCTGGATATTTTTTAGATTCAAATGTTTCTTTGACTTCACGCTTCATCATTGGGAAGATATGGTCTCCACCTTGGAAGTGTTCGTGGTCTAAGATTGAACCTCCAGTAATTGGAAGATCACTATTAGAGCCAATAATGAAGTGAGGGAACATATCAACGAAATCGAATAATTTAGAAAGATTAGAACGATTGATAATCATTGGGGTGTGTTTCTCACTAAATACGATGCAGTGTCTATTAAAGTAACCATATGGAGAATATTGGAGATACCAAGTTTCTCCACCTAAATTAAGTGGGACAAATCTAATGTTTTGACGTGCTGCTTTTTTTGCGTTTCCTTCAAAACCTAAGTTTTCTAAACATAAGACACACTTTGGGTAAGAAGTAGAGACTGCGCCGACAAGTTTAGCAATATCTTTATTGTTCTTTTCTGGTTTAGATAAGTTAATGGAGATTTCAAGCCCATCACGAGAAGTAAATACTTTATTCTTTAATACTTTTGTCTTTTGGACATAGTAGTTATTTTTAGAAATTTCATATAGGTACTCGGTTGCTTTTTCTGGAGAGGAGTTATATTTCTCGTTAAATCTTTCTCTAACTTGTGATGGCATTGGAGAAAGTAAAGACATCACTTCACTTACTAAAGAATCTTCTTCGTGAGCATCTAATTCTTTTCCATATTCGCTTAATAAGGCTTGAATTAAAATATCTGGAACATCGAGTTTCTTAATACCTTGTTTTTCAATTTGGCCTTCATAAGGTTCAACTTGATTAAACTTCGCAAGTAATTTGTTACGAATATAGATGGCATCAAAATCATCTAATTCAAGATGTGTTTTAGCGTAATAGACTAATTCTTCAATAACTTTATTTAACATAATTCCTCCTTACATCATTGGTGCAAATATTCTTAAGATACCCCATATGATTTTTCTATGTCTGCTAAGCTTAGTATATTTTTCTAAAGTAATTTCTTCTGAGACTCTCATCGTTTCCTCATAATCCTCTTTCATATCAAGGATTGTTTTAGCTTTATAAAGGAAAACTGCATTTTCTAAATTTAAATATAAACTACGATAATCGACATTAATGGTGCCAATCGTGGCGTATTTATCATCAACGATAAACATCTTTTCATGGATGAAACCAGGAGTGTATTCATGTACATGAACCCCTGCTTTAATAAGTTTATCATAATAGCTTCTTGTAATGTTAAAGACAGCTTTCTTATCAGGAATACCTGGAGTAACAATATGAACTTCCACGCCACCTTTAGCGGCATTACATAGCGCCATCTCCATCGCTTCAGTTGGGATTAAATATGGGGTGGTTATATAAATATATTTCCTAGCAATACTAATTAATCTTAAATATAAGGATTCAGCAACTGCTTCATCATCATAAGGAATATCGCCATAAGGTTGAATATAGCCATCATTTTCAATCGTGGATGTATGGTAAAAATATGAGAAATTATATTTTTCATCAGAAAGTTCTTGATATCCACCTTTATTAGCAACCCAGGTTTGAAGGAATAACATAGTTAAACCATAAACACCTCTACCCTTAAGCATGATGGCGTTATCTTTCCAATAACCGAAGCGAACGATTTTATTTACATATTCATCCGCTAAATTTAGACCACCAGTGAAACCAATATAACCATCGATAACTAAAATCTTTCTATGATCACGGTTGTTAATCTTAACATTGATAAATGGTTTAAAACGGTTATAGGAAACACATTTAATTCCGTATTTTTCCATTTTCTTAGGGAAGGAGGTTGGAAGAGTAGAAATAGATCCAACATCATCATACATTAATCTAACATCTACCCCTTCTTTAGCCTTCTCTTTTAAAATATTCAGAATTGAATCAAAGAATTCGCCTTTTTCAATAATGAAATATTCAATAAAGATATAGTGTTTGGCTTTCTTTAGTTCTTCTAAAACAACTGGCCAGAATTCTTCGCCGATCTTAAAGAAAGTTGTTTCGGTATGGTCATATATTGGAGAACCTGATGAATTTTGAATGTAGTTAGCAATCTTAAGAGCATCTAATGAGTCGCTATCTTTACTTAATTCTTCATTGATTCTAGGACTAGTTGGAATTTGTCTAGTTGCGTTAACAATAGGACCAATTTTCTTTTTCATTCGTTTAGTGGTGTTTTTATTACCAAACATTAAATAAATAACCACACCAATAAATGAGAAAAGACCAACGATAAATAACCAAGTAATTTTATAGGAACTATTGGCCTTTGAATTGATGATATAAATCATTACAATCACATCTAAAAGAACAAGGAGAATAGATCCTGCAAAGTAGAAATAAATAGACAATATTTCAAGGATTTCATTGAAAAAGATTGAGAGCAAAATAATTGCTGCTAATTCAACAAAGATGATTAAACCAATCCAGAATAATCTTCCAAAGAATAGTCTAAAAAACTTTTTCATATCTATAATAGTATATATTATTAAATATATAGTAACAAACACTTTATATTGATGAACAACTCATCAAAAAAATAATTCATACAAATTTCATACAAAGGTTCGGCTCTTTGGGAATTTTTTCCCATCCGTTCTATTTCTTATAGGTTTTTGCTATAGACAATAAAGACGAGGTTAAATAAAATTTAATTAGAAAGTAGGTTTTACTATGAACAAATATATGAGAATGGCCATTAACGAAGCTCGCAAGGGTATTAGAAATGGTCACGGCGGTCCATTCGGTGCCGTTATTGTTAAAGATGGCGTTGTCGTCGGAAAAGGACATAATCAAGTTGTTAAAAACAACGATCCAACATGCCATGGAGAAATTATGGCAATCCATAAAGCTTGTAAAAATTTAGGAACATTTGATTTATCAGGTTGTGAATTATACACCACTGGAGAACCATGCCCAATGTGTATGTCTGCTATTTTATGGGCAAACATTGATATGGTTTATTATGGCTGTAACATCTTAGATACTGAAGACATTGGCTTTAGAGATAAGAAGTTCTATGAAATGCAACAACCAGGTGCTAGAGAAAAACTCGTTCACGAATTAGATCGCAAAGCTTGTTTAAAACTTTATAAAGAATATAAAGAAATCACAGATAAGGTGAATTATTAATAATGTTTAAGAAAATCTTTAAGAACCTCGGCGAAGGAATTAAAGAAGTTTTTAAAGGTCCTGCTGAAAAAGATAACTTATTTAGTCTTACCGGTAGAACCCCATTAAAAAACGCGATTCCTTTTGGCATTCAACATGTTTTAGCCATGTTCGCCGCTAACATCACCCCTATTATCATTGTTTTCTCTGTAGTTGGATTATTAGGAACTGACTTTGCAGTCTATTCAATGCTTGGTGCCTTATTTATGGCAGGTATCGGTACTATTATCCAATTATTAATTGGTGCAAGACTTCCAATTGTTATTGGTACATCTTTTACCTTTGTTCCTATCTTCATCACTATTGGTTTAAGTGTTGGTGGCGGAGAAGCTGCTTACTATACAATTTTAGGTTCTATTATTGTTGGAGGAGCTTTTGCTACTATTTTCTCCTTATTTTATAAATGGTGGGGAAAACTTATTAAACCTATTGTTCCTGCTATCGTTGTTTTAGGCATTGGTTTATCTTTACTTGCTAGTGGCGCAAACCAATTCTTTGGTGGAACTTCTGTTATTGCGGAAGTCATCGAAACTGGAAAAACAGCGTCAGGAGTCCCTTATTTTTGCTATATCATCGTTGCATTAGTCACAATTATAAGCGCGATTTTATGGTCAATCTTTGTTAAAGGTGTTTGGAAAAACATCAACATTATCGTTGGTATTATCGTAGGTTATATCGTTTCCTGCTGTATCCCTGGTATGGTTAATTTCAGTGGACTTGTTATCGATTCAAACGCTTTAGTAGGATCACATGGAATTATCGATTTTCCACATATTATTGATGTCACTAAACTAAGATTTGAAGTCGTTCCTTGTGTCTTAACTTCTGTTTGCTTTATTGTCGCTATTGTAGAAGCAATTGGTGACACCACTGCTTTATGTAACTCTGGTTTAGAAAGAGAACCAACAAGTAGAGAACTTGGTGGAGCGTTAGCCTTTGATGGATTTAACTCCACTATCGGTTCCTTATTTGGTGCACTTCCACTTACTACCTTCTCTCAAAACGTTGGTATTGTAGCTCAAACTAAAGTTGTTAATAGATTCACTATCTTTATTGGTGCGTCATTCTTAGTTATCGCTAGCTTCTTCCCGCCAGTCGCTAACTTCATCTATTCCATTCCTGATGTAGTTATCGGTGGTACCATGGTTATTTTATTTGGTTCAATCGCGGTTGTCGGTATGAAATCAATCTCTGAACTTGGCTGGAGCGATAAAAATATCTTAATTGTCGCTATTTCGATTTGTTTAGGATTTGGTTTAACAATCGCAACTGTTACCTTATCAAACGGTTCCACTGCTATGTCAGTTGGCTTATTTAAAGAATTGGGCTTAGGATGGTTAGGAGATTTATTATCCAATAACGTCTTAAATATGTTTGTTATTTCAATTATTCTTTCTTGGGCATTACCTGATGATATGCATATCGATTTATTCCATAAAAAGAATAAAAAGAGCGAAGAGAAATAATAACTAAACTAAAAAGTAATGGCCGAAACCATTACTTTTTATATTAATATAAAACCTTATTTCATTTCGTATTCAATTACTAAAGTATGCAAGGAGATAATTGACCAGTAATCTAAGGTACCATCATAAGTATTTTGTAAGATGATAGATTTAGCGTTTACTTCGTATTTATATCCTATTCCTGCATATTCACCAATCATTTCTCCTTCAAATTTGGTGCCTGTAATTACATCGCCAGAAGATGATGCAGTTAATTTTGCTTTAGTTAAAGCATCATAAGTTATTGAAACAGACTTAATGATGTATTCATGATCTAATGAATCAAAGATATTGAGTTCAATATAACCACCATTACCATCGCTAGAAGCGAATAAGCACATTCCTTTAGTAGAAACTGGAGTACCTTGATCGTAATAACTTGGCGCGGTAACGTAACGATAAAGTAAGGAGAAGCGTTCGTTTTCGTCAAAGACTTCTTTAGTGTAATCAGTTATTTCTTGAGTTGGTTGTTCACTAACATTAACATTTAAGGCGACTTTTTCTTTAAATTCAGTTCTAGTATTATCGATGCGTTTTAGCGTTAAGATTGAATCATAACTACCATCGCTATTTTGATAGATTTCATTAACTTTGAATTCCCAACCCAATTTCTCTTCATTATCAAGTTTTTCACCGTTAACAAATTGTGATTTATATTTAGCCATGGAGAATTCATCCCCTGGTTGGAATAAAAGATCGCCGTTATAAAGTTTTGAGGAAGTATTAATGTTTTCTTCTTCATTATTTCTAATCCAGTGAACTAAATCGTATTCACTTTCAACATCATAGTTAGAATAGGCTAGACTATATTTACCACCTTCGGTGATTGTATTTGTTTTAACGAATTCTTCATCAACAATTTGACTATGGTCATCAAGAATAGAGTTAATATGCCATAATCTAATACCACTGGTGAGATACTTCATTGTGCTATGATCTTTTTCATAAGCATTTAAGCCAGTTGGAGTGAATAATTCGAGAATTAAATATTCATCAAATAAAGAATCATTCCATTCACGAGAAAGAATGATATTTTGTCCACTTGATTGTAAATCAGATAATTTAACTTGGATTTCATCCCCTACTTCATATTTAGAAGCATCATATACTTCTGGTTTATTCCAACCGATTAAATTAAGGTGATATGGATCGTGACTTCCAACGTCATTATCTTGCATGGAGAATGAGCCTGCTGGAGAATATCTTTCACTCGCTAAGGTAGTTTCATAAAGGTCTTTATTACCAAACATGTGTCCTACTTCATGGATTAAAACACGAGAATTCACTCTAAAGGCATATTCAAATGATTTGGATAAGTCGGTGGATGCTTTTTGTTTACTTACATCAACATTTCTATTATTAAGACCATACAAACTACCAGTTGGAATAAACGCCATATTGTTATATTTATAGGCTGGCTTAGTGTGGTTAGTGGATTCAAAAGCAGTCGATCTCATCTTGTCAGTTTTGTAACCATAATAGTTAGCGGTGTAATAAATAATTACACCATCCACTCTTCCATCATTATCATTATCATAATTAGAAATGGAATCAGTTGTATGAGTGCTAAAATACCATTCAACTGCTGCGCTTGCTAAGATGTGAGAGTTTTCAGTTCGATTATCATTCGATAAGTCAGAATAGTTTTTATAAGATGTATCAGATGAATAGTAGTCACTTACAATAGAGTTAAGATGTAGTGTATTACGAGATTCGATTTCATAATAAGTCTTTAAAGAGCTATATTCTTTTTCACCTCTAGATGCGTTTAAGATATAGCCGATATCTTCTATCATTTCTTCTTTTTGAGAAGCGTTAAAGAAATCAGCACTATCATTAAACCAGACTGGGATAACAAGGAGATTAATATTACCACTATGAGGTAATTGTGTTCCTTTACCAGCGTAATAGTTTTTAGCTAAATCATCGAAATAGGACTTTGCTGTAGCGCCTTTATAGTCATCTACTTGATGCCATTTAACACTATAAGTGTTAGAGACTTCGACATTATCTTCTTGATAAGAAACTGTGACATTTTTATAGAATTCATCTTTATCAGTAATCTTAAATGTTAATAAAGAATGATTAGTGATCTCTTTTTCAAAACCACTTTCATATCTAACTTTTACTTCACCTAAAACAAGGACGTTATTATTAATTACTAATAAGCCATCGCCTTCTCCTAAGATAGAGATATCAACTAAATCGTTTTTAACAACATCAATGGTGATTGTTATACTTGATTCTTCATAAGCAAAAGTAACTGTTGAAGTTCCAACTGCTTTTCCGGTAATTTTATTAGCGTCATTATCAAGAGTTAAAACATCAGAATTGGAGACTGACATGACACCGGTTTTACTAACTTTGTTATATTTAACGGTGAAAGAATAAGATTCAAGTTTATGAAGATCATATTTATCACCATCATTAATTTGGTTACCGCTTATAGCGTCATAGACTAATAGTTCATCAGTTGGAGTAACATCGCCTTTAGTAAGGTTAATATTTAACTTAACTTCGTCTAAAGTTCTACTAGCAGAAGAAGAGATTGTTTTAATAACAATTGTGCTCGATTTTTCTTTATTAAGCGCAGTAGTAGAAACTAATCCACTAGAGCTGACGTTTATAAATGAACTATCTCCACTATTTAATAAAGAATAGGAAGTCGTGTATCTTGTATTAGAAGTAATACTCGTTGTGATTTGATAATTGCTTCCAGATTTAAGAGTTAAGGTATATGTTTTAGTGCTGCTATCAAAAGTAAGATCAGAGTTTGTGAGAGTTATAGTAGCGTATTCGCTTGCTTTAACAGTAACACTTAAATATTGGAGATATATTCTTCTAGATTGTCCTTTTTTAAATAGTTGAACAGGGAAGGTAGTAATATAAGTTTTATCAACTGAATCATTAACAGTAACTAACCCTTTATCGCTAACAGTGAAAGGAATATCTTCTTCAGTAAGATGATAATCTAAGTAATAAGTATCGCCTAATTTATCATCGATATTGGTACGAATTTGATATGTATCGCTTGGGTAAAGAGTCATTGAATAATAAGAGACATCACCCGAAGTTTGATAAGAAAGAATATCATCAGTAAGAATTTCAAATGAGGTTATTTGTTCGGTTTCGGTTGTGGAAGTATCTTTAGAGCTACCGCCGCCTCCTCCAGGGAATAAAGAACACCCAGATAAAAGTAATGGGAAAATAGTTCCAAGTAATAAACTAATCTTTCTACTATTCTTCATATTAATTGTCTCCTAGCGCTATTCATTTAATTTTTTAATAAATATAGGTTTCTACTTATTATTCTATAATAACGAAAACATTATACGACATATTTTTAAAAAATAAAAAGGCAGTATTAGTAAACTGCCAATCTTATGTCATTGGAGCATCCGGGGGGAATCGAACCCCTACAGTTAGCTTGGGAAGCTAAAGTTCTACCACTAAACTACGGATGCATGTGCACTCCTTAGTTAAGAGTGCAAGTAATAGTCATTCCACTTGAAGTGACTGAATCAAATGATACACTCCAATTGAAGGAATTTCCATTATTAAATTTGGTGCTTCCTGGGAATTGCTTTTTGTATGAAGAAATACTAAAAGTATCACCAGTTTTAAATAAATCGCTTGAACTTAAATTTGTGTTAACGCTATAAGTTGTGGAAGTGTTGTTACGAACTAAATAGTTCTCACGATATAAAGTGCTACCTGCGTAATCAATTACTCTTTCACCTGTAGAACTATTTCCAGTCGCGTGAACAACTCCGTAATGATACACGCCTTGGTTGTATCCTCCTCTATATGTTGGGGTGATTGTAACATTTCCACCAGTTATATGACCTTGCGAATTTAATGAAGTAACATCATATAATCTAGCATCGATATGCCAGATACGTACGCCATAACTATTTGGTCCTTTTGGATAACCTGCATAAGAATAAGTGCAATCTAATACATTTAAGCCAGTTGGAGTGTAGAGTTCTAACAAGATGTATTCATCAAATGCTGAACCGGTATAGGATGGACTTAATAGGACAAATTCTCCACTGGATTCAATCGGTTTAACCGTAAATGTGCATGTTTGAGTTGGGACATAAGGAGTAGTCCAGCCTAAAGAATAACGAGAATATGGATCATGAGCACCAATATTATAATCTTGCATTGAAAATGCGCCAGCAGGTTTAGTTGCCTTACCATAATCATAATAATCTTGTAAACCAAAGACATGGCCCATTTCATGAATATATGTGTGAGCGTCTACTGTACAATGTGAAGTATCACCACTTCCGTAATTTGAACCAGCGCGGTTATAAGCTTTTGTGCCACTTGAATACATAAAGTCATAGGACGCCCAGAAATAGATATTTGGTTGAGGGTTTTGTTTGGTCCCATTCTTGCTACTATTTGATGTGCAATACGCCCACATATTTGAAGCGGCATCAGTTCCTAATGCTTGACTATCTGGGGAGCCATAAATAAGCATAACTCCATCAATATATCCATCAGAATTGCTATCAAAACTCTTTAAATTTGATAAGCCTTGGCTTTCTTTATACCAAGTAACTGCATCAGTAAGAAGAGCGGTTGTTTTATTTCCATCAGTGTAATAATAAGTTGATGCTTGTTCACATTCATACCAATCAGAAACTGTGCCTGTTAAAGATACTTTATTAAATGAATCAGTTTCATAATAAGTCTTAACACTATGCCAGCCAGTGGAACTAGTTGTCCCAAAATAGGCAGTTTCTATATCATTTTTAACATTATTCTTCATATTTGAAGAAGTTATATAAGTATCAGAATCGGTAAACCAAACTGGAATAACAAGGAGTTTAGGATTACCTGTTTGTGGACAATAAGTCGAATAATAGGCGTTTTTCTCAGTGTAGTCCTTATATGTAACCGATGGTGTTAGTTTACTTGGAGAGTATTCTTCACTTGTGGATTCACTTGTACTTTCTTCACTACTACTTTCTGATGTAGATTCTTCGCTAGATGATTCTGAAGATGATGATTCACTACTCGTACTTTCTTCACTAGAAATAGAAGTTTCTGAAGTAGTTGATTCTTCTGAAGTAGTAGAAGTTTCGCTTGTTGTAGATGTATCTTCCGTAGTTGTACTTGTAGTTGATGTACCTTCCGAAGTTGTACTTGTAGTTGATGTGCCCTCTGAAGTTGTACTAGTTGTGGATGTATCTTCAGATGTTGTGCTTGTGGTTTCACTAGTAGTAGATGTTCCTTCACTACCAGAAGAATGTGGAAGAAGATCTAAAAAGCCACAGCTAGAGAGGCATAAAGATAAAAGAACTGATGAACCTAAAACAAATTTTTTCATATATATACCCTATCCTTTTACGATTGTAAGAGAAATCCCTTCATTAGAAATTGCACCAAAATTTACTTCCCAACCTAATTGTTTATTAGAGTTTAGTTTACTTCCGTTTACAAATTGGGAACTATAAGTAGACATCCTAAATGAATCACCTTCTCTAAAGAGATCATTAGAGGATAACTCATTTTTAGATTTATATGTTTCAGTTACGGAATTACGGATTAATTGAAGGATATTATAGTCATAAGAACCAGCGTAATTTGAACCATAATCACCACCACCGGAATTTGATGTAGCATGTGTTACACCTTGGTAAGCAGATTTATCATATGGGTTATTAGTTAAAGTTCCATAGAATTTAGAGTCAGAAGAACTTTTAATAGCGAGTAATCTAGAATCAACATGCCACACTCTTACGCCACTAGCTTTAGGTCCTTGAGGATAACCACCAGAATATTTGTATTTAGAATCAAATTCATTTAAGCCAGTTGCTGTGTATAACTCTAAAATAATATATTCATCAAAAGCAGATACTTTAGATGTATCACTACTTGGAGTTAATAAGACAAATTGGCCACTTGATTCGATTGGTTTAAGAGTCAAAGAGCAGGATCTTTGTGGCACAATCGCATCCGCCCAACCTAACGCAAATTTAGAGTATGGGTCATGCGCACCCACGTTATAATCTTGCATTGAAAAGCCAGCGGCAGGTTTATACTCTGTTTTAGTATAGTAATCGTAATAATCTTCTAGACCAAAAATATGACCCATTTCATGAATATATGTATGAGCGTCTACTGAACAATATCTAGTATCGCCATTATAATAGGAGGATTTGCCAGTTCTAAGTAAGGCGCGATTTGAGCCATACATGAAATCATATGATGCCCAAAAGAATTGGTTAACACCAGGATCAGAAACTTTTCTATCGCTTGGTTCTTGTTTCCAATAACAATACGCCCACAAATTAGCAGCGCTAGAATCCATAGCTTGATAATCAGGAGCGGCGTATATAAGCATTAAGCTATCAACATAGCCATCTTTATCTTTATCAAAGTTAGTTAAGTCTTTAACGTTATATTTCTTTTTATACCAAGCGGTAACATCATCAATAAGACTAATTGTGGCGTCCGCACCTGTGTCTTCTGTATAGAATTTAGATGAGGCTTTACCGCATTCATACCAATCAGTGACTGTGCCGTCTATTATTAAGCGACCTCTAGATTCAGTTTCATAATATGATTTAACACTATGCCAGCCAGTTTCACTTGATGTGCCAAAATAAGCTTTTTGAATATCGCTTCTTACATTATTCTTATTAGAAATATATGTTGAAGAATCAGTAAACCAAATAGGAACCACCAAAAGACTAGCCTCTCCAGTTGATGGAGCGGAACCTAAATAGAAATAGTTGCCTTCCATATAATCTCTATATTTATATAAGGAAGGAAGAACGTTATAGTCAGCGTTTTCATCATAAGAATAAGATGCTGGTTCATAAGAAGGAGTGTATGGTTCTTCTGAAGAACTACCAAAAATAATTGGAACAAAGCAACTAGTCAATACTAAAGGGGTAATCATTAAAGGAATGATTTTAAATAATCTTTTCATATGATGGCCTCCTTTACTATATATTACGCTATCTCCTATAAGGAATAATATATTATATTAAACTTTTCTAAAAATAATAAAAGGGAAATTTCTTTCCCTTAAATTATGTTTTGATTTTATCGCACTATTTTTAAATAGAACGGAATGAACCCTTCTTAGAATGAAGTCTAACTGAGGCGTTTTGTCTTTTTGCTAATTCTTTAGCATATTCAATGGCTTCAGCTTGAGTAGCAAAGGTCTTAACTGCTCTTTCTCCACCTTGAGCTTTAACTTGCCAGCCATTATCGTGTTGAGAAATGTGGTAAATCTTAGCACCTGATGAAGATTCCTCTTTCTTAGCTGGAGCAGGTTTTTTCGCTGCAGGTTTTTCAGCTGGCTTTTCAGCAGGTTTCTTCGCTGTTGACTTTTTAGCTTCTTCTGCCTTCTTAGCTTCCTCAGCTTTTTTGGCTTCTTCAGCTTTTTTGGCTTCTTCTTCTTTTTTAGCTTGTTCTGCTAAACGAGCTTGAACGGCTGCTCTTTCTTCTTCTTCACGTTGAATTCTTTCTTTTTCAGCAGCTTCTTCAGCTTCTTTACGAGCAACTTCTTTTTGAACTTCTTCACGAATCTTAGCTTCCATTTCAGCCTTTTCTTGGGCTTTACGTTTTGCTTCAGCTTCTTCTTGAAGTTGTTTTTGACGAGCTGCTTCCTCTTCTTCTCTTTGTTTTTGAACAGCTTCTAAGCGAGCTTTTTCAGCTTCGGCTTTAGCTTTTTCTTCTTCTTCCATTTTACGAGCTTGCTCTTCTTCTTCCGCTCTTTGAGCTTCATCAGCATCAGCTTGTTCGTTTTGTTCATCAACTTTCTTAACGTTGGAGATGTTAACCATACCGACGATGAAGGTTAAAAGGTTGAAGAGCATAGTGACTCCACCAGCGATAACTAAGATGAGAGTCCAAATTTGATCTTTATATTCTGGAACTTGCCAAGCATAAGCTTCGCCACCAAGTAACCAAACTAAACCAGCGCCTAAAGCACCACCGCCAAAGATACCAGCTAATAATGATGCAGGAGCGGCTAATCCAGCAGTTTTAACTTTGTTATCACCACCACGAATGATATAGGCAAGTCCAAAGACGATACCGAGAACAATACATACTAAGAATGTAATGAACCCAATAAGGAAGCCCATATTAGTGAAATCGAATTTTCCTTCTTCAAAGAATAAGAAGAAGCTTCCAATAACTAAATGGTGATAAACCATATAGCCAATTGATCCAAGAGCAAGGACTAAAGTAATGATTGCTAAAGCAGTGAGGGCAGTAGTCTTTTTTCTTGGACGAGCCTTTTTCTCATTATTTTCCATAAAAAATATTCCTTTCGAAATTTATAAGATTATATATTACACATCATTTTTCTTTTTGCAAACACAAAAAAACTCGGACAATTCCGAGTATTTTATTCAAATGGTGGATGCTACAGGGCTCGAACCTGTGACCTTCTGTACGTCAAACAGATGCTCTCCCAGCTGAGCTAAACATCCAAAGCTGGTAATTTTGTAATGGTGCCGTTGAAGAGAATTGAACTCCCAACCTACTGATTACGATTCAGTTGCTCTGCCAGATTGAGCTACAACGGCAAGAGACTGATAAAAATAATAATATGATAGGAAATTAATTTCAATCACTTTTTTTATTATTATCAACTTTTCGTTCGATAAGTTTATAAATAAGAGCAAAAATACTTAAAGATAAGCCACTTAATAGAGCGTATAGCAAATTAACTAATGCCATATAAGTTGAATATACAAAAGTATTAATCCATGGAATCAAGATGACTCCTAAAAGAATTGCGATACAA
This sequence comes from uncultured Erysipelotrichaceae bacterium, assembly GCA_902787955.1. Lineage (GTDB taxonomy): Bacteria > Bacillota_I > Bacilli_A > RFN20 > CAG-826 > Fiminaster. The sequence continues at coordinate 104,388 of CADAIJ010000004.1, read as the reverse complement.
GCTATATGACAAAGTGATCTGATAAATCTTTTTGAATTAAGGATTTCAGATGGTTTGTTAAAGAAGAAATAAGAATAAATAATAAGCCCAAATGAAAGGCAAGCAAACATGTGGCATTGGCCACTACTTAAAACGTCATTTTCATTTCTTAAAACATGTTGAATATTATTTAGATTTATTGATTGATTTGAATTTAATAATTCACTCATAGGAGCAATTAGGAAAATCATTAATACAACCACTGTAAATAAAAAACCAATAAGAACTCCCCTAAATAAGACATTTCGTCCCAAAGATTGGCTTTCTGGCGCTTTAAGATCTTTTCTAATTTTTAAGAAATCAAAAAGATATATTAAAAACACAAATACCAAATTGATAATAATCAGTTCATTGGAATTAAATGCAAATCCTAAACCCATAATTGGGAATACAATTGTAAGCAATAATTCAACAACTAAAATAGGGAGAAGTTCGCTAGCGCATTTTTTAAATGCGTTATCGATAGCGGCTTCATCTTTTTCTTTAATAAATAAATATAAAGGTAAGAGACCTATTGGTAGTCCAATTAAAAATGGATATGAAGCGCCTTTTATAATCGAAGGAACATCAAATTGATGAAGCAAAGAAGAAATAACCACAATAGCAATTGCAAAAAATGCTAACGAAATAACTATTTTGAATAAATCAACATAGCTCTTATAAAATGATTTATCTCTGATTTGAGGATCTTTTACTTCGACAATAATATGTAAAATAACAAGGACTAAATAAATAACGAATAGAATTAATCCATCTGAATACCCCTTTCCCATAAAGTATGAGGCAATCAAATTAACAATTCCTGAGAATAAAACAAGCATAGAAAAAGGGCTCACTAAATTCTTAATTACTATTAAAAACAATGAACCCTTTTTGTTTTCCATGTTAATTATCCTTTTTGTTTTTACGGATGATCCACTTAATTAAAACGATAATTTCGTGTGCAATTAGTGGTACGAGTGATAATGATGCAGTAATTATCCAAGCTTCCCAGCCAAGTCTAGCGGTCTTAAAGACATCTCTGACACCTGGAACTAAGATAACAAAGAATTGTAAGGCTACACCTGCTGCGAAGGCTAAAGCCATCATCCAGTTCTTATTCTTAAAGACCATGACAAATGATCTTTCAGTATTAGACATACAAACCATGTGAATTAGTTCAGCAAAGGCAAGAGAAGTAAATGCCATAGTTTGTGCTAAATGAATAACACCTTCATCAGTAACACCTTTAATCGCATCCCAGCTATAAATACCGTTAAGCCAGAAGGCTGATAAGTAAGCGATGATAACTGCAATGGTGATAAATAAACCATGCATAATAGTATCTCTCATGCCGCCATGAGCGAAGATACCATCATTAGGATTACGAGGTTTTTGTCTCATAATATCATCAGCTTTTGGATCCATACCAAGAGCAATAGCTGGCAAGGAGTCGGTAACCAAGTTAATCCAGAGTAAGTGGATAGCTAAGAATGGGGTCTTAAATCCAACAATAATAATAAGCATCATAACAAAGACTTCTGCAATGTTAGATGAGAGCAAGAAGATAACAGTTTTCTTGATGTTGGCATAAATGCCACGTCCTTCTTCAACTGCTTTTTCAATTGAAGCAAAGTTATCGTCAGTAAGAACCATATCGGCAGCGCCTTTAGCAACATCAGTACCAGTAATACCCATAGCAATACCAATGTCTGCGGCTTTAAGGGATGGAGCATCGTTAACACCATCGCCAGTCATCGCACAAATATTTCCATTAGCCTTAAAAGCTTTAACAATTTGAACTTTGTTTTCTGGAGAGACACGAGCAAAGACACGAACTGTCTTACATTTTTCTCTTAATTCTTCTTCACTAAGTTCATCAATTTCTGCGCCAGATAAACATTGAGAAATATCTGAAGCAATACCAAGTTCATTAGCAATAGCAAAAGCGGTATCTTTGTGGTCACCAGTAATCATAACTGTGGTAATACCAGCAGTCTTAAATGTAGCAACTGCACCTTTAGCTTCTGGTCTTGGTGGGTCAATCATCGCGGTTAAACCTACAAAGACTAGGTTCTTTTCATCAATCTCTTCTTTCTTTGAGTAGCTTAATGCTAAAACACGTAAAGCTTTGGAAGAGAAGTATTTATTAGCTTCAGTGATATTTTTAATATCTTCTTCAGTGATTTTTCTTTCTTTTCCATTATCTAAGATGTGAGTGGTACGAGAAAGAATAGAATCTAACGCACCTTTTGTATAAATAATTGATTCCTTATCATTTAATTTGTGTTTGGTAGACATCATCTTACGAACTGAATCAAATGGTAATTCATCAATACGTGGAGTTAATTTTTCAAGTGAAGATTTATGTAAGTTAAATTGGTTTGCAAACGCAACTAATGCGACTTCAGTTGGATCACCAAAGACGCCTTCATCAACAGTAGCGTTACTACATAGTGACATACCGGATGCAAGTAAACGTAAATCCGCTTCATTATTCTCTTCTTTAAAATCTTCCGCTTTATAGAACTTATTGTCGCTATAAGCTTCGACAACTGTCATCTTGTTTTGAGTTAATGTACCAGTTTTATCAGAACAAACAACGGATACTGCACCAAGAGTTTCAACAGATGGGAGTTTCTTAACGATAGTATTAACCTTAACCATACGTTGAACACCAATAGATAAAACGATGGTAACAACGGCTGGTAAACCTTCAGGGATAGCAGCAACCGCTAATGCAATTGAACCAAGAACAGCTTCAATCCATTCTGCTACAACACTTTGTGTGCCGTTAACAAAAATCCAAACAATATCAATTAAAAGAACTAAAACAACAATACCAAGAGTTAAAATACCAAGAATCTTAGACAACTTAGCAAGAACCTTTTGTAATGGAGTATCTTCATCAACTTCATCATCAAGAGATTTAGCAATCTTACCAATTTCAGTGGCCATACCAGTTGCGGTAACAACACCTTTACCACGTCCATATGTAACTGGAGTGGACATATAGGCCATATTTTTACGATCACCAATACCGATTGGTTCACTAAATACTAAACTGGAATCTTTTTCAACAGGTAAGGATTCACCAGTTAAAGATGATTCATTAGTTTTTAAGTTAGCGGATTCCACTAAACGGATATCAGCTCCGATTGTGTCACCTTCTTCAAGAAGAATAACATCGCCAATAACTAACTCTTCAGATTTAATCTTGATACGTTTTCCATCACGAATAACGTTTGTTTCTGGCGATGATAATTTCTTTAAAGCCTCTAACGATGTTTGAGCTTTAATTTCTTGAACTGTGCCAATCACACTATTCATGACAACAACAGCAAGAATAATTACGATATCTGGCCAGTCACCAATATTTAAGAAATCAAAGTAACCTGCTTTTACTGTTTCATAGACCGAAATACCTAAAGTAATTGCAACCGCAGCGAAAAGAACAAAGATCATTGGGTTATTCATTTGTTCAAAGAAAATGCGAACCCATGATTTCTTTGGCTTTTCTTGAAGTTTATTAGGACCAAATTTTTCTAATCTAGCCTTAGCTTCTTCGTTACTAAGTCCTTTTTCTAAATCGGTTTCAAGTGCTTCTACTACTTTTTCATTACTAATAGTTTCAAAGCTAACCTTTTGTTTCATTTCTTCCATTTATTTGTCTCCTTCTACAAAAAGTTCTTTTTTATACTTCACACTATCTTTTTCAGTGATTTTTCTAATAGGACGGCAAGGATTTCCATAAGCAACAACACCTTCTGGAATATCTTTAACAACGTTTGATCCCATACCAATGACTGAACCTTTGCCAATTGTAACACCTGGACCAATTGAAACGTTAGCACCAATCCATACGTTATCTTCAATAGTAACTGGTTTGCCATATTCCAAAGCATGGGAATAGCCTTTTGCTTCATCAAATTTATACATTCTTTCTTCAGCGATTAAAGGATGGGTTGCCGTTACAATAGAAACATTGTTTGCAATAAAAACATTATTTCCAATACGAACTGGGCAAACATCTAAACAGACAAAGTTGAAGTTAGCATAGCTACCATCACCAAAATAAGTATTGAAACCATAGTCAAAATAAATTGGTCCTCTAAGAAAAGAATTCTTTCCTAATGAACCAAGCAAATTATTCAATAATGGTAATCTTTCTTCGCTATCAATACTTAAAGCATTAAAAGAGCAACAAATTTTAGAGGCCTTTTCTCTTAATCCTTGAAGCTCTTTGTCATCAGAATCATAGAGCTTGCCTGCTATCATTTTCTCTTTTTCAGTCATACGAAGGATATTATAAACGAAAATTATTAATTTTGTTCATAAATATTCAAAAGGGGTAGCAATCGTCATTATTAATTAATAAAGAGCACATTACTTGATTAGTTAAAAAGAAGGTCTATAATTTTATCAGGATACCTTAAGGGGGTATATATTATGAGCGAATGCAAATGTTGTGAAAATCATTATAAAAATAAGGAAAGAGATAACGAATTCAAATCTAATCTTACCACAAGACTTAATCGTGTTAGTGGCCAAATTAACGGAATCAAAGCAATGATTGATGATAATCGTTATTGTGGAGATATTTTAATCCAGATTTCCGCGGTCGAATCCGCATTAAAAGAAATTGGATATATTATTTTGAACGATCACCTTAATACCTATGTTAAAGACGATGTTTTAAATAACAAAAATGAATCTTTAGAAGAAGTAATCGAGTTAGTTAGAAAGCTTAAATAAATGAAAAAAGAAAAATATAGTATCTCAGGAATGTCTTGTGCAGCTTGCCAAGCTAGAGTTGAAAAAGCCGTATCTAATTTAGATGGTGTTTCAACTTGTGCGGTAAATCTTTTAACAAACTCAATGCAAGTTGAATACGATGAAAAGTTAAGTGATAACGATATCATCTCTGCAGTAAAAAATGCTGGTTATGGCGCATCTCATTTTGTTGAAAAAGAAGTTAATAATAAGAAGCTTGATAATGAGACAAAAGTCCTATTGAGGCGACTTCTTATATCTTTTTTAATACTTATTCCACTTTTTTATATCGCAATGGGATACATGGTGGGATGGTATATTTTTGAGTTAGAAAAGCATTTAACTATATTAGGAATAATTGAAGCTATCCTTGCCCTAACTTTAATGATAATAAACCACAAATTTTTCACTAGTGGCTTTAAAGCATTATTCCATGGTGGGCCAAATATGGACACCTTAGTCGCGTTAGGTTCAGGCATATCCTTTGTTTATTCATTTGTCTTATTAATTCTTCTTTTTGTTAATTACGATAATCAGGAATTAATGATGCACTACTCAATGAATTTTGCTTTTGAAACTGCAGGTATGGTTCCAACTTTTATTACAATAGGGAAGACTTTAGAAGCTTATTCAAAAGGAAAGACCACTACTGCAATTAAGGCTCTTATTAACTTAATGCCTAAAGAAGCGCATCTAGTTAATGGAGAACTAATTAAAGATGTTAAAATTGAAGATATCAAATTGAATGATTTGCTTTTAGTAAAACCAGGAGAAAGTTTTCCGGTTGATGGAATTATAATTAAAGGTGAATCATCTGTTAATGAAGCAATGATTACAGGCGAATCTCTACCTATTGATAAAGCAATAAACGATGAAGTAAAAGCAGGCACTATTAACATCAATTCCGTACTTTATGTTAAAGCGACGAAAATAGGTAAAGAAACAACTCTCTCTAAAATCATCAAATTAGTGGAAGATGCCAGCTTAACCAAAAGTAAAATATCTCAAATTGTAGATAAAGTTTCTCTAGTATTCGTGCCAGTTGTTATAGGAATTTCTATAATTGTCTTCACCTTTTGGATGATCTTTGGACAAGATTTTGTTAACACTCATTTAAGTGTCCATAATACTTTACTTTCTTATTCATTAGATAGAGGAATTTCAGTATTAGTTATCTCTTGTCCATGTGCTCTTGGTTTAGCTACCCCAGTTGCAATTATGGTCGGAAATGGAAAAGCAGCGAAAAACGGAATTCTTTTTAAAAACTCCCCTGCTATTGAAAATCTAGGAAAAGCAAAATTTGTTGTCTTAGATAAAACCGGAACAATTACAAAAGGTTCTCCTGAAGTAACTGGCTTCTCTACTACTGGTGATGAAAAAGAATTTATCCAAATTGCTTATTCTTTAGAGTTACTAAGTGAACATCCATTAGCTAAAGCCATTGTACAAAAAGCGGTCGATTTTGATGTTAAACAATTAGAAGTTAAAGATTTTGAAAATATAAGCGGATTAGGATTAAAGGGAAAGATCGACTCAATCCCTTACCAAATAGTTAATGAATCATATATTAAAGAAAATAATATTACTAATCCGTTTGAGAATGAAACTGAATCATATAAAAAGAAAGCAAATACTTTAGTCTTTATCATAAAAGAAGGGACTTTATATGGGTTTTTCGCTATAAAAGACGAAATTAAAGAAGATTCAAAACAAGCAATTAGCGAGTTAAAAACATTGGGCTTAATTCCTATTATGCTTACTGGCGATAATGAAGAAAGTGCAAAAGAAATTGCTCGTGAAGTTGGTATTGAACATTTTGTTTATAAAGTACTTCCAGAAGACAAACTTACAATAGTAAAAAGATTACAAGAATTTGGCTTAGTTATTATGGTTGGAGATGGAATTAATGACGCTCCAGCATTAACTCAAGCTGATATTGGTGTATCAATTAAAAGAGGTTCAGATATTGCAATAGATTCAGCTGATGTCATTTTAATGAAATCAACTTTAATTGATGTGGCTGCGGCTATTTGTGTTTCAAGAGCCACCACATTAAATATTAAAGAAAACCTCTTCTGGGCTTTCTTCTATAACATCATAATGATTCCAATTGCAGCAGGCGCTTTAAGCTTTGCAAATGTTTATCAACTTAAGCCTTATATGGGCTCACTTGCAATGTCGTTATCATCATTATGCGTTGTTTTAAATGCATTACGCTTAAACATTTTTAAGCTTTATAGTATAACTAAATTTAGAAAAACCACTGATTTCGATATGTCTTTAGTGGATTTAACGATTGATCGTGATGAGGAAAACTATATGAAGAAAACTATGAATATTAAAGGAATGATGTGTGAACACTGTGTCGCTAGAGTTGATAAAGCTTTAAGAAGTGTTGATGGTGTTAACGATGTCAAAGTTAATTTAAAGAAAGCAAATGCAGTTATTAAATCTAAAGAAGAATTAGATAATGAAGTATTAACTAAAGCTGTTATTGATGCAGGATATGAGGTAACAAGCATTGAATAATTCTCGAGAAGCTAAGATTGTTAGAACAAGTATCGTTGGTATTATTGCTAACGTAATTTTAGTTGCCTTTAAAGCATTCATTGGTCTACTCGCTCATTCTGTATCAATGATTACCGATGCGATTAATAACTTAACTGATGCCTTAGGAAGTATCACTACGATTATTGGCACAAAGATAGCTAGTAAAGATCCTGATAAAAAGCATCCATATGGTCATGGAAGAGCAGAATACTTAACTGCAATTATTATTGCAGCGCTTATCTTCTTTGCAGGTGGCACTGCTATTACTGAATCCATAAATAGTTTAATCAATAATGAAAAACCTACTTACGATGTTTATGCCTTTATCGTTATTGGTGTGGCTATCGCTGTTAAGATTGGTTTAGGCATTTATTTCAAGATTCGCGGCAAAAAACTTAATTCACAAGCCTTAAAAGCAAGTGGAACCGATGCCTTACTTGATTCTATTTTATCAACAGGTACTTTAGTAGCAGCGTTAGTTGCAAGATTCGCTGATGTCTATATCGATGGTTATATCGGTATTGGTATCGGTTTATTCATTATCAAATCCGGTATTGATGTTATTAGAGAAGCCTTCTCGTCATTACTAGGTGAAAGAATTGATAGTGAGTTAACTCATAAGATTAAAGAAGATATTTGTTCAATTCCTGGAGTCTTAGGAGCATATGATTTAATCATTAATGAATATGGTCCTGAAAAGATGATTGGAAGTGTTCATATTGAAGTAAATGAGTCGACTTCTGCGGCGAAAATTCAAGAAATGACCACAAATGCTGCGGCACTTATTTACGCTAAATACAAGATTGCTTTAACGATTGGGATTTATGTTTTAAATGAAAATGATCCTATTGCTATGGCTATTAAAGGAAGGGTTAAAGAATTAATCAAAGATAATAAAAATATTTTCGAGCTTCATGGTTTCTATATCGATTATGGAACTAAGTTAGTTAAATTCGATTTAGTTCTTTCTTATGATGAAAAGAAACCTTATGATTTGATTAATTCAATCTCAAGAACTCTTAAAGAAGAATATCCTGACTACAATTATTACATCAATATCGATAATGATTATTCTGATGTAAAAGAAAATAATTAATAATTTCCTATATTTTTAATATAATTTGAGTATTAGAAGATAGGAATTTTTATTATGGAGCAAGAAGAAGTCATCATCAAAATCAATAATTTATCCAAGATATATAATGAAGGAAAAGAAAACGAAGTAAGAGCTTTAAACTCAGTTAGTTTTAACCTAAATAAAGGCGAATTCACCGTTATTCTTGGTCCTTCTGGTGCAGGTAAATCCACTCTTCTAAATATTCTTGGTGGAATGGACACTCCTTCATATGGTGATTTTATTTTTGAAGACGCTAATGTATCCAAATATAATCCTGAAGAATTAACAATGTTCCGTCGTAAAAAGATCGGCTTTGTTTTCCAATTTTATAATCTAATTGCAAATCTATCTGCAGTCGAAAACGTTCAATTAGCATCCGCCTTAGCAGATGATCCATTTGATTCGTATGATATTTTAGAAAAAGTTGGACTTGCTAAAAGAGTAAATAACTTCCCACCACAACTTTCTGGTGGCGAACAACAACGTGTCGCAATTGCAAGAGCACTTGTTAAAAAACCACAACTTCTTTTATGTGATGAACCAACTGGTGCTTTAGATTCTAAAACTGGTTCCACTATTATTGCGTTACTTAAAGACATCTCTAAAGAATTCAATATTTCAGTCGTTATGGTTACTCATAACGCTAAGATAGCCGAATGTGCTGAAAGATTAATCATTGTTAGAGATGGTCGAATTGATACAGACACAACAAATAAAAATCCAAAGAAACCTGAAGAAATTAACTGGTAATGAAAAAAGAAGCAAGGAAACTATTACTAAAACTTGGACTTTCCACGATTAAACAAAACTGGAAGCAATTTTTAGCAATAGTTGGTATCGGTGGACTTGCTATTAATCTTTTCGTTGGTTTATTAACTAACGCATCTTCATTTGAATATCGTGTCCATTCTATGCATAAAGATGGTAATGTAGCTGATGTATTTTTAACTTTAGATCCAAGAAATCCTGACCCAAATGATTTAGATAAGATTCAAGATATCGCTGCGAAATATGGCTATAGTGAGGAAAGATTTTACACCTTAACTGGACTAAGTTCGAAAAACGCACTCTGTGCGATATCTTATTCAATGCCTTCTATATCCGCTCCATCTGAGATAATAAAAGCAAGCCCTAAACAAACCGATCATAACTTCTTTATAATTGATGAAGTTTTATGTGAATCTAACGCTATATCGACTCAAACAATTGATTTTGATGTTGGAAAAATATGCGATGTAACTATTGATACAAGTTATTTTAGTTTATCGGAAGAAGATTTAAATCAAATCGATGTGCTACTAAAAACAGGTGCCAAAAATCCGTTTAGACAAGATAAATTTATTCTTAATTTTGAAATCACGGGAATAATGAAACATCCAGAAAACATATCGAGAGCAGCCTATTCTCCATGCTTATTTATGTGTTCTAATTCTGTTTTTAGAAATTCTTTACGTGATAAATTAGCAGAGTCATTCACCGAATTAGGCTTAAGAACTATCTGGAGAGAAGGTTTTGAAGGAATATTAAATTGGGGAGATGGTGATCCTTATGGCTCTACAATATCGTTCCCTACTGGTAATCAGTTCTTAATGAAACTTTATGATAAGAAGAATAAAGACAAATTAATGAACGAACTTGAGACATATTTTTCAAGTAAAGCTGTTGATAACCATTTAATGCTTCAAGCAATTGATGATACTTCTGGAGGAATGGAAGTTAATCAAGATATAAAGCAATCTTATCAATTAGCTTTTGCTTTTCCTCTCATCTTTTTCTTAGTGGCAATCCTTATTATTTTAACGACCTTTAGGCAACTGATTTTAAAAGATAGAAACCAAATTGGAACACTTAAAGGATTAGGATTTAAGAATAAAGAAATTTATCTTTATTACTTCCTTTTAGTAGGCACTATTACGACTGTTAGTTTTCTCATTGGGGCGATTTCTGGGCCGTTTTTGATTCCTTTCTTACTCGAAATGAAGTACAAAATTCTTTACACTCTTCCAGGAATTACAATTGTTTTCCCATGGTTTTATGCTTTCTTAACTTGGTTAGCGTTCATTGCTATTTCAATCTTAATTACTTGGTATGTATCTCGAAAAGAAATCAAACTAAAACCAGTTGAATCAATGAGACCAAAAGAAATAAATGTCATCTTTAAAGCTAAACGAATTAAAAAGAAGAAAACCGATAAGGCTAATACATTTAAACTAGCGACTCATTTAGCATTTAGAAATATGATTAGTGATCCTGTTAAATCTTTAATGGTTTTACTTGGAATGATAGGCTGCACCGCTTTACTTTGCTGTGGATTTGGAATAGAAGATACGATTAATAAAGGAATTAACGATGATCCATTCGTTCATTCAGGCGCAAATATGACTTTAGCCTATGTTTATGAACAAGATAATTCAAAAACTGATATCGATTTTAAAGTTGAAGATGATGAAGGAGAATTGTTAATCAATGGTTATCAGCCGTACTCAAGAGTGGCTTTAGAAATAAACCATAACTCCATATCTTATTCATCCTATATCCAAGTTATGGGCGAATATCGCGCTTTCCAAGGTGATAGTAATATTCATTATTCAATGAGCAATCTTCCTAAAGATAGCGTTTATCTATCTTCGAAAGTCGCTCGAAAACTATCAGTTAAAGTTAACGATACAATCTCATTTGAATATAGCGGACAAAGAATCGAAGCTAAAGTTAGTAAGATATATGATGCCTTCTACGCTAACGGAATAATGATATTAGGAGAAAGCACTTTATTTAGTGAACCTATCACAAAATATGAAGGTGCTTGGTTAAACCTAACGAACAAAAATAATGAACTTGTGCGGGAGAAATTGACAGATTTAAGCTATGTTGGAAGCGCGGAAACTCCAGAAGGATGGGCTAAAATTGTTAATGATGCCGTCTCTTCAATTTCCATAATTACTAACGCGGTTAAGGTGTTTGCCTTATTACTTGCTACGATCGCTTTATATAATCTCGGGTTAATGAACTTTAATGAAAGAATTAGAGAAATCGCGACGATGAAAGTTTTAGGTTTTAAAAAGAAAGAGGTATCTGCTTCATTATTAATTGAAACCCTTACTTTAACTTTTGTTGGAGCAGCGATTGGCTTAACTTTAGGTATGCCTTTTATGGTAACAGTATTAACAATTAATGAAGTTGGAATGGTTGATTATATTTATACCGTTACTACTTTAACTTATGTCTTCTCGTTCTTATTCACCTTTTTGGTGGGTGTTTTAATTAATGGATTACTGATGCTTAAAATTAGAGGAATCAAAATGATTGAATCTTTAAAATCAGTGGAATAATAATATATTTAATATTAAGGAGGAAATAGAAATATGAAGAAAAGATTACTACTTACATTGTTCTTATCAGGGGGATTAGTTTTAACTTCGTGCGGAGGAAGCACCGCTTCTAATATCACTGCTGTTAAGCTTAATCGTTCCTATATTTCTTTAGCCCCAAACGAAACTTTCCTTCTTGAAGCCACGACTATTGGAGGAGAAAAAGAAGTAACATTTTTCTCAAGTGATTCCTCAATTGCATCAATTGATGCTACCGGATTAGTTACTGCTATTGCTAGTGGCGAAACAAGTGTCTATGCAATAGCAAACGATAAAATCGCAACATGCTTAGTTAAGGTTGAAAATAACGAAAACGAGATTAAAAGTGCGATTAAAAAAGGCACTATCTCGATGAAGATTGATTCATCTTTCTTTGAAAAGACTGGTCAAGTATTTTATGCCCCACTTACTTATACTTATCAATCAAGAGGCGGTGCATTTGATGATGAAAATTCTAAGATGCATTTCGATGTTGAATGGACTAAAGGTATTGCTTCTACTTCTTATACTGCGGTTGAACAATCCGCGCGAAATGTTGAATTTATTAATTATTTATTTAATTACGATAACAATTCATTAACTTCTTTATTCTCTTCTAAAAAATCATGGGAAGAACGAGCGATGGCGTATGCTTTTAATCGTAAAGAAGAAACTAAAAACTATGGTGAAGACCATTTCACTGTCGCAATGCTTAACGATAGATTATACGCGGATAGCTATGCTGTTATTGACGAAAACATCTACCCTAGAGCCGCTAAAGAAATCGTTTATGAAGATAATGAGATGATTGAACTTATCACTAGTTTAATGCAAACAATAAGGATGTTAGATTTATCTAAATTATCATTATCTCAAATCGATTTAGTTACTATTCTAAAGAATATGTATCCAGAGCCAGCGACAATTTTAGATGAAAACACTAACACGAGTATTCAGACTATTTCTCGTGTTTTAGCGGTCATTCTATTTGCTTTATCTGGCTACACAAATATCGACTATAAGCCTGTTAACGTTAAAGGGTATGATGGGATTAATCTTCATTTCTATTTAAATGATTTAGGTAAACAAAACTTATCTTCTTTATCCTCTATTCTTTCTGTATTAGGCCAAGATAATGAAGAAGTTAAGAAAGTTTTAGATGAATTTGCGATTAATGATTTCGCTTTAGATCTAACTCTTTATAGTGATCCAACTTATAAAAACTATAATCACTGTTCATCAGTATCTTTATTATTAGATTTAAATTTACCAGATAATAACACTTTAAAATTTGATACCACTTTAGATTTTGGAGTGGACACAATCTATGAAAAAGCATCCTATATATCTTCTTTATATGATAAGCACAATATGAATAAAGCTATCCAAAAAGAAGCGGATGATTATATTGCTTTAATTGGGGATGTTATCTCTTATAACGATAAAGATAATGATTCTAAAGATTTCTCATTATTAAAAGATAAATTAGCTCAAGCTAGAGAAGCATTGAATAACTTCTCAAATTTATCCACAAAAGCTAAATTCATGCTTGTCGAAGAAAGATTTAACGCGAAAGATATTGAAAATTTATACGCTAAAGGTGAGCTTGCCTTAGCACTTACGAAAGCTGCGATGGCTTTAATAAGTGAAAACAGCACCATTAATGGAGTTAATTTAGCGATTCAAAGTGTTAGGCCATATAAGGACTTTAAGTTAGCTATTGAAGAAGCAAATAAAGAGAAATTCGAAATCATGGTTAACATTGTTAAAAACTATCTCCTTAAAGTAAAAGGAGAAATTTCTGAAGGAGCGTTAGGTTTAAAAGACGCTTCAAATAAAGAAAACGCAACTGAAGTTATTGATGCGGCCTTAGCGTATGAATCTATATTTGATACAAATGGTGATGTCTTCAATTTAATTCCACGATATGTTTTAGGTATTCGAATTGATCCAACTTATGGTGATGATGTAATGCTCACTGATGAATTAATATCTCTTCGTGATGAAGTAATTTCCACTGAAGAGATTAAAGATGAAGATGGTAACTTAGAAAATAACTTATACGCGGTTACCTATTACACCAAAGAAGCGTTCAAAAAAGCCATTGAACTTATTATTTCTTCTAATAGTGGAGAAGATTTATATAACGCTATTTCGTATAAGGATAATGAAGGTAACGATACTAAATTAGCTAACTTTGCAAGCATGGCTAAAAAAGACTTCTCTAGATCAATTATCCCTCAACAAGTCGCCTTAAATAGCTTATTAAGCGTTCAAGAGTCCACCACTTTAGCAACTGCTTTAAGAGAAAAAGCAGATTCCTTAAAAGAAGAGATTTATCAAGTTCTAATCGATTTTGAATCAAACTTAATTACTAAAGAAGTTGCCAAAGAAAAACTCGATACGATTGAACTTAATCTTTCTAATATCGAGTCTATTCAAAATGATTTACTTGATACTTTACAAAGAGCGAATCTTTCCACTATTCGTAGCATCTTAAGTGATGTTAACAATTTAATTAATTAACTTTTTCAATAATAGCTTTCAAACTATCAGCAGATTTTTTAAGTTGTTCTTTTTCAAGATCACTTAATTGAAGTTCAAGCACTGTTTCAATACCTTCACGACCCACAATTGATGGAATTGATAAAGCTATATCATTTAGTCCATATGTTCCAAATAATTCTACTGAAACTGGAAGCATAGTGTGTTCATCATTTGAGATACATTGGCAAATTTTAGATACTGCCATCGCGATACCATAATAGGTTGAACCTTTTCTTTTAATGATTTCATAGGCAGCATTACGAACTTGATAATATACTTCTTCTAATTCTTTTTCGTAATTCTTTACTCCACGAACTTCGCAGAATTCTTTTAAAGGAAGACCACATATATTAGCGCCAGACCACACAGCAAGTTCGCTATCACCATGTTCACCAATCATAACAGCGTGAACGTTTCTTGTATCAACATTTAAGCAACTTCCTAAAGCGTATTTAAGTCGAGCAGTATCCAAAACAGTTCCACTACCTAAAACACGATTTGCAGGTAATCCAGATTCTTTATAGGCAATATGAGTTAAGATGTCAACTGGATTTGCTACTATAAGTAGCATACCTTCAATATTCACTGGTTTGATATTAGCGATAATTGATTTCATAATCGCTGCATTTTTATTAACTAAATCTAATCTTGTTTCACCAGGTTTTTGCGCTGCTCCTGCGGTAATAATAGTGACTAAGCAATCTTTTAAATCACTATAATCACCAGAATGAATATTAGTTGGCGAATTAGCGTATAAGATACCATGGGATAAATCCATAGCTTCGCCTTCAGCTTTATCTTTATTGTAATCAATTAAAATTAATTCATTAAAAATCCCTTTTTCCATTAAGGCAAATGCGATTGATGCACCTACTGCACCAATACCAATAATTGCCGCTTTTTTAACATTGACCATATATAGGACCTCCTCTAATAGAATATTAGTTTAAAGAAATATTAACAAGATAAACGCTTATGAAATTACGATTGTATCGATTACATCTAAAAATAGATTTTTCTTTAAGAAAAGGCTATGCTAGAATTTAACAGTATGGACTTTTGGTGGATATTTTGGATTACAACACTAGCAGCTACTGGCTGTATTTCAATATTTGTTGTGCTCTCATTTAATGAGTTCATGTTTATTTGTTATGCCGCTACTCATCGCCCTAAATTCCCTGAAACAGATAAAAAGTTCCGCTACGCTGTTATTATTCCAGCTCGAGATGAATCAGAAGTTATATCTCATTCCTTAGAATCTTTAAAGGCGCAGACATATGATAAAGATTATTTTGATGTCTATGTAATTGTAGAAAGAAAAGACGATCCAACAATCGAAATAACTGAGAAACTTGGCTATAAGATTTTATTTAGAACAAATTTAGAGAATAGAAAAAGAAAAGGGTATGCCTTACAAGAAGCGTATGAACAAATCAAAGCCACCGGAATTAAATATGATTCATTGATGATTTTTGACGCCGACAATATTATTGATAAGAACTTTATTGAACAACTTAATAGAGTTAAAGCTACTGGAAGATATGAAATTGGGATGGGTTACCGTAAATCCACAAATAGTCAACAAAACTGGGTTACTGGTACCTCTACTCTTCTTTTCTCCATCATGTATGCCTTAGATTCAAAAGGAAAAGCTCATTATATTAGAAACGTTACGGTCTGTGGAACTGGTTACTACATCGATACAAGCGTTATTGATAAAGAAGGTGGCTGGATTTGGACAACCTTGACCGAAGATGCTGAATTAACTAAATACTCTTTAGCGAAAAATATCACCTGTGGATATAACGAAAACGCTATTTTATATGATGAACAGCCTGCTACTTTAAAACAAATGAGAAAGCAACACAACCGTTGGGTTCTTGGTTTCTTACAAGCATCAGGCAAATATAAAAGAGAAAAAAGACATGTTGGCGAAACTAAAAGCGAACATTTCTTAAAGAATTACACCAAAATGATGGGTGTATTTCCACTTGCTTTTATCGTAGTTACTCCTCTTGTGTATGCGATTGCGTGTTTTGTTTTAATGGGCTTAGCGTATGTAAATAATTATGAACTCTGGTATTTCTATTTAATTGCAGCGATACTTTCACTTATATTTATATATTCATTATTTGTATTTGTGTCTGTGTTCGATATCGTTGCAGATCGAAGAGGACTTGAATTTAAGTTTAAGTTTGGATTTAAAGTATCACTTATGTTTATGTTCTTCTTCCTCGATTTCGTTTTAGCCTTCTTCCGTTTACTTAATAAAAATAATCGCGATTGGGATGTTATTAAGCATTCTGGAAAAGTTACATCAAAGGGCGCGAAGAAGCAGATTAACAAAAAGGATAAGAAATAATGCGATACGATAAGAAGAATCGAATTGTTTATTATAAAGACGAATTCAATGACGATTTCGGCGAAATAGGCCTTGAAAGACCTAAGCTCAAGGAAGATTATGTCTTTGAACGAAAAGGCGCTGTAAAACGCTTCTTTGCCACGATTTTCTACTATGGACTCGCCTTACCAATACTTTGGCTTGTTGGAAAATGCACTGTTAGTGTAAAAGTAAAGAATCGTAAAGTTTTAAAAGAACTTAAACATAAAGGCTATATTATCTACGGAAATCACACTCATTGGGTTGATGCTTGGACAGCACAAGTATTTGTTGCTAGACCAAAAAGAACTAATATCCTTGGCTATTCTGATGCACTAAGTATTCCAGTTGCTAAAGGGTTAGTTAAAGGGATTGGCTTACTACCAGTTGAAAATAATCGAGAATCTTTAACTAAATTAACAAACGCAATTACACATTATATAAATAAAAAAGAGTGCATCTCAATTTTCCCAGAAGCACATGTTTGGCCTTATTATAATGGGATTAGACAATTCAAGATTGGTTCATTCTTCTACCCTACTGTTAGTAAATGCCCTATTGTTGCTATGTGCACAATTTGGAGAAAAGTTTGGTATTCTAAAAAACCTAAAATGACAATTTATGTTTCTCAACCAAAATATTATGATGAATCACTCGATCAAAAAGCAAACATCGATGCTTATCATGATTATGTATATGAATTCTTTGTGAAAACGCACTTAGAACATCCAAGTGTTGAATATATAAAATACATAAAAGAAGATCAATAAATCATAGGAACTAAACTGTTTGGGAATAATAGTCCCAAAGAGACTAGAACCTATGATTTTTAATTGAATTAACAAATTGGAGATTTATATTAAAATGTAATATAAGGAGATTAATATGAAAATTAACAATTTAATACTAATTTTGTCTGCAACAATGGCATTAGCTGGCTGCAATAACGGTGGAAGCAGCGGAAGTAGCGGAAATACTGGTAAAGAACCTGAATCAGGTGAAGCTATTCTTCACGGAAAAGGTGCACCATCAAATTCACTCGGTGAAAACTATTCCCATTATTACGATGAAGATACACGTCTTGTTTGGGAAAAGAATGATGGAGTTTGGTATAACAAATTCACTAAAGCTTCTAGTGCGTTATATAGCGTACCAAATGGAAATGCTAAAAAAGCCGCTGATGAGAATAATGATAGAAATGTCTTAATAAACGCTTTAGCCACATCTTTCTATACCACTAACGGAACAGTTGATGTTGAGTGCACACAAGATGGCTCAGATTATGTTTGGGGATATACAGCAGCCTTTGCGAAACAAAATATTTGTTTAACTCCACATTGGAGTGTTGATCCAAAAGACGATGTACCAGAATACTATAAAATTGATGAAGAAGGTAAATTGTATAGTAAAAACGAAAGTGGTTCCTACGATTTAGTCGATAACGACAATGTTTATTGCACGGTTCCACACGCAACAGTAGAAACCATTATCTATGATAACTTCTTAATGTATGATGATAATTATGGATATTTAACTGGGATTATTGCTGGTAATCTAGATAAGTTCTCATATGATGGAACAAAGAGCGTTTATTCTGCTACTGGAATTAAAGTAACACATGGTCCAATTACTTCATATTATGTTCATGAGCCTGCATCTGACGAAATGAAGATAAATTATACATTTAAATTATCAAGCGATTCAAGCTATGTTGAAACAGCTGAATTTACTATTACTGAAGCAATTGAAACTGCAGGCTATGTTGGTATGCACACCAAATTTAGCTTCTCAAAAATACATAATACTGTAGTTGAATAAGAAAAGATTATTTATCGTTATTTTCCACTACATCATTATCTGTAGCGTTTAAATCAATGATATCTTTATCTAAAGCGTGATTAACGAAAGTACTTCTTTCAATAACCATAATTCCAGAAACCAAATCGTGTAAGGTTTGGTTTTTCTTTCTAAAGATAATTACAAATATCGCAAGTATTGCTGGCACAGCAAGCATTGTATACTCCGCTAAACCGAAATATGGAAGGGACGATTCAATAAAGAATATAAAGAGGAAACGGCCGAAATACTGACTCCATTTTGGCTTCATATAATCTCGAGATGAAATCATACGAATATTTGTGATAAACATACCAGGAGTCATGCCGTTATTCTTAATCATTGGAATAACAAAGAAATATATAATCTCTAAAACAAATCCAACCGATATAGTTAAAACATAGTTATGGATGTGTCTATAAGTAGAAGCATCACTATGATTGATTGTATAAGTTTCACCTAAATAAGTTGTGATTGTGTATGTTTTATCTTTTTTAATTTCATTAACGTATTCATTATATTTAGCTTGTTGTTCTTCTCTAGTTGTAAAAGAAACATTCTTAACAATGTAATAATATTCAACGGTTCCATCGTCTTTATATTTAGTGTAAAGATGATGGTTTCCTTGTTCGCCTTCATTAATTTGAACAATTTCCCCATAACCAGTATCTAATTTGCATTGATCTTGAATCATCTTCTGTGCATCGGTGTAATTATTCACAAAATTGCCAAGAGGAGAAATAACGGTTAAAGAATAAAGTCCGAAATGAACAAAGAAAAGAATAATGATATCTAGTAAGCCCGCTAAAAAGCGTTTCATCACTGTCGTAGGCTTATTTTCATTATCAAGATTGATGGCTTCTTCTTTTTCGTTCATAACAACTATTATTTATAAAATAAAATAAAAAGGCAAGAACAAGTCTTGCCTAATTATCGAGTTTAGTTTGCTATTAGCAAATTCTCATATCGATATCGAGTGAGTGGACTGCGACATCTTCACCAGCAAAGCTGATATAAACTTTGCTATCTGCTAAGCCAACAGGAGCTTCGACTAAGATTTCTTGGCCGTTAACATCGAGTTTAGCATAAGAGATGTAACCGTAATCTAAGATTTCCTTAACATCACCTTCGATACCTTCTTCAGCGAGCTTAATAGCTTTACGGTTGATGACAAATTTGTAGTTATTCTTATAGCACTTGTTGCCTTCGACTTGGTTCATCTTGTAACCATTTTCTCTTGGAGCAAGTACTGGAACACCATTGATGTTATAGAAGAAGTCGATAACTCTTTCTCTATTTTCTCTTCTATCAGCTTTGGAGAATGTACCGATTAAGGCTTCTTCTTCACCGATTGGAGCAAGAGCAACTTCATCACCAGCATGGAATGTTACTTTATCTAAATGTAAAGCAAATTCATAGGTGTCGCCTTTTTTAACTTTCTTATCAACAATAGCGTATAAATAACGATCACCATTGATTAAGGAAGCAAGTCTAACATCACCTAATTCTTCGACATCATGAACTTCAAGAGCGAAGTCTTTTCCAGGAACGACAGCGTATGGTGGGATATCAACCATAACTTCGCCTTTACCATCTAAAGCGTCTTTAACTGCGGCTGGAAGAGCGACTGATTTACCAAACATTGATAATTTACCAGCGCTAACCTTACCCATAAAGCTAGAGGCATGTGGTACTTCTTCGATAATTGTGATTTCAGTTTCTTTATCGAATAAGTGAATTCTATGTGGGTCAAGAGCAAGATAAATCTTGTCACCTTGATTAACTTCAATACCTTCAATGGTCTTGATGGTAATGGAGTTAGCTTTAGACATACCTTCTTCAGCTTTTTCTTCAGCGTTTTCAACGTTGCCTTCTAAATCAGCATAGATAATGCATTCGTTACCTAAATGTTCGACGACATTAACAACACCACATAAGCCAGTCTTCTTTTCAGAAACTTGGACGTGGTCTGGACGAACACCAAGAATAACTTCAACACCACTATGTAAATATTTATCAGGTGCTTTAGCGACTACTTCGTATGGAACGGTGATAACGTTACCATTAGCGAAGATAACTTCAACTTTATCTTTAACGCGGTTAAGTCTAACGTTAAAGAAGTTCATTTGTGGAGTGCCAATAAATCCAGCGACGAACTTATTATATGGTTTATTGTATAAGTTCATTGGAGTATCGATTTGTTGGACATAACCGAGTTTCATAACAACAATTCTAGTGCCCATTGTCATAGCTTCGACTTGGTCATGGGTAACGTAGATGAATGTTGTACCTAAAGATTTATGCAACTTAGTAATCTCTGTTCTCATTTGAGCACGGAGCTTAGCGTCTAAGTTAGATAATGGTTCATCGAGTAAGAAGACTTTTGGATCACGAACAATAGCTCTACCTAACGCAACACGTTGTCTTTGACCACCAGACATTGCTTTTGGTTTTCGATCTAAATAATCTTCGATATCGAGAATCTTAGCAGCATTAAGGACTTTTTCCTTAATAACTTCTTCAGGAACTTTTCTATTTCTTAAGCCAAATGCCATGTTTTCATAAACTGACATATGTGGATAAAGAGCATAGTTTTGGAAGACCATTGCGATATCTCTATCTTTTGGTTCCATATCGTTGACAAGTGTGTCACCGATAAATAAGTCACCAGCAGTGATTTCTTCAAGACCGGCAATCATTCTTAAGGTTGTAGATTTACCACAACCAGATGGACCGACGAAGACGATGAATTCTTTGTCTTCAATATTAATATTGAAGTCATTAACAGCTTTGTGACCGTTTTCGTAAACTTTATAAATATGTTTAAGAGTTAATCCTGCCATATTTTTCTCCTTCTTTCTAATTATCCTTTAACTGCACCAGCGGTAACGCCTTCAACGTAGTAACGTTGTAAGAACATGAAGAGGGCAGTGATTGGAATTCCGACCATAACGCAGCCGGCGGCGAATTTTGTAAAGTAATCTGGGTTTCCTTTATCACTATAAAGCATTGAATATAGACCAACAGAAACGGTCCAATAAGCAGTGTTAGTGCTACCAATAATAACTTTCGCAAAGATGAAGTCCATCCATGGTCCAGTAAAGGCCATTAATGCAGTATAGATAATAATTGGCTTGGATAATGGAAGAATAATCTTCCAGAAAATCTTGAAATTGGTACAGCCATCAAGTTTTGCGGATTCAACAAGTGAGTTAGGAATAACATCGAAGAAACCTTTTGCAACTTGGAAGCCCATGCCAGCGCCAGCGGAATAAGCAATCATAAGACCGACTAAGGATAAAGCTGGATTATCTGGGTTACCACTTAAGCCGATTGATTTTAATAAGTAGTAAATAGCAATCATGGACATGAATCCTGGGAATAAACCAAGAATCATGGAGAACTTCATGAAGCCTTTTCTCATTTTGAATCTGAGCTTAGAAATACAATAAGCAACAGAGAGAATGAGGAATGTTGATAAGATACAGCAGACGACGGAAACAAGTAATGTGTTACCCATCCATCTTAAGAAGACGAACTCAACACCATTCATCTTGAAGGTAAATAGATCAGCAAAGTTTTGGAAGCCAGGTCTATTTGGGAAGAAGTTAGAAGTGACGGTACCGATAATTTCACCCGATTCGTTAAGGTCATTTCTAAACGCGGTAAGGACAATCCAAAGGATTGGAATAATCCAAATTAAGGAAAGGATAGTTAAGACGACATAGCTAGCGGCAAGAGAAGCTCTCTTCGCGGCTTTTTGTGATCTATATTTCTTCTTAGGAGCAGTAGTACTCATTGGAAAGTATCCTCCTCGTTGTACGCTTTACTACGGGTGTAAGTAATAAGCGTGATTGTCGCTGTGATAATAAAGGTCATAATACCGATAACAGCACCGGTGTTATATTCACCGTTTTCAATGGTGAGCTTATATAACCAAGTAACGAGTAAATCGGTACCACCTGCTTTATAACCAGAATAGGTTGGTCCACCACCAGTAAGTAAGAAGATGGTGTTAAATGAGTTGATGTTGCCAATGAATGATCCAATTAAGTATGGAGTGGTAACGAAGATGACATATGGGAGAGTAATCTTCCAGAACATTTTGGTTTTAGAAGCACCATCGATTTGACCGGCTTCATATAAATCAGTAGGAATGTTCATTAAGATACCAGATGTCATAAGCATTGTGTAAGGAATACCTAGCCACATATTGATAACAATGACCATTACTTTAGCTAGGATTTCATTATCGTTATCATTTAGACCAAAGAAACCGATTGGTTCAGAGATAAGACCCATATTTTGTAATAAGGTATTAACTGGTCCATATGATGAGAATAAGTTTCTAACAGCTAATAAGGAGATGAATTGTGGGATAGCGATTGTAAGAACGAAAGCAGTTCTGAAAATCTTCTTACCCATCAATCCTTTCTTGTTAATTAAGATGGCAAGAATAATACCACCGAAATAACAAGTAAATGTTGCAAAGATGGCCCAGAGGAAGGTCCAGCCTAAGACTGGGAAGAATCTTGCGGAAATTTCTTTACCTAATTGAGATTGACCAGTGAACATATAAACGAAGTTATTAACACCGTTCCAATAGAAGAGAGTGGTGTTTTCAGCGGTCATATCAAAGTCGTTATAGGTTGTAAACGCCATACAAATCATAAAGATGGTTGGTAATAGCGTGAATACTAACGCCGCAACTAAGGTTGGGGTTAACATTAAGAGATGGAAACGAGTATCAAGTAATTCTTTTAAGTCTTCGATAAATGTAGTAGGTTTTTTACCTTGTTTAACATCTAAATCAGCTTTATAAGAAGACTTGATATTAGCAAGCCATATAATGAAGAAAATAACTATAACAGCAATAGTAACAAGACCAAATAAGAGTCTTAGTTTATCATCACTTGGTGGAAGTTGTTCGCCGGTTTCTTTATCGAATTCGCCACCTTTACTACCGCCAAGAGCTAAATTAACTAATGCTTTATAACCATAATATTCACCATTGACTGATGGACATAGCACCATGAATAAGATGATGCCAACTTGTAAAAGTAAAAATAGCGCACCCTTAATGTATTGTTTGTGGTAGAAGTTACCTGCACCAAATACAAAATGGGATAATTTAGTACCAATTGAACCATCGACAAAGCGTTTTCCAAATTCTTCTAATTTGAAGACAAAATTGTCCCAAGTTCTTAAGAACCAATTACGTTTCTTATTGGCACCAATTTGTTTAGCTTTTGCCATTTTACTTCCTCCTTTCTTAATTTAGTGAGTGAAATTGTCTAAGGGATGTTTATAAATTAATTATAAATTAATCAATTTCAGCTGGTAATGTGGCTGGAATGAGTTTTTCATCAATTTCTTTACCATGTTGCCAGATGTATTGAATACGATATAAACCTTTTTGGATATCGGCATCAGTTAAGAAGACTTCTTTCTTAGTAGAAGTATCGTATTGGTCTGCCATAACCTTATAAAGTTCTGGACCACCTTTAGAATAATAGTAAGTATTTAATGTACCATTAATGAAAGGTTGAGCTAAACCATATTCGCCCATATCAGATTGAGCTCTTGCAAGCTTAATAGAATTATCAGAAAGTTCTGGATGTTCTTTCTTAATCATATCTAATTTATCGGCAAAGCCTTTATAAGCAGGCATATTGTTACAAGCGATAAATGATTTGTCTTGAATAGCTTTAGAAGATAAATATTGAATTAATTTTTGTTCTGCAACATATTTACTACCAGCAGAACGAGCATTAATCATGAAGCATTTGCAGTCAGCGAATGTTCCGCCTCTCATAACTGTACCGGCAGCAGCAGTACCAAATGCGGTTTCAGAAGTTAATGTGTAGGTAGGAATCTTAGCGATACCAACGTTTTCAGAACCGACAGAGTTAGAGAAGGTCTTGAAGTGCCATGCACCACCAATAACGGAGACAGTGGCACCATTTTGAATGTCTTGGTACCAACCAGCATCGGAGGCCCACATCATTCCATTAGGATCTTTAAGAGCTTTTTGAACCCATTTCATAGAAGCGACTTCGTCATCGCCTTGGAACCAACAGGAACCTTTAGTCTTAACGCCACCTTCAAATAATTTTAAAGATGTGGCTTTTGTTTCATTATTACGTGCTAAGACAGTGAATGAGAAGTTAAAGCCATCAGTACCAGTGACGGTCCAGCCTTTAACTTTTGCGCCTTTAGCTTTAGCAGCTTCTGCTAAACCTTCAAATGAAGCAGCTTGAGTGTCACTAACAGATCTCTTGTCATACATTAAGAATAAAGCTTGAGAAATGTATGGGGAAGCATAAAGTTGTTTCTCACCTGCTAATGAGGAATAAGCAACGTCGATAAATGGTTGTGGATTATCAGCGTTAATTTGATTAGTTAATTCTTCGTTGGTAATAGGCTTAACGTATTTACCTTGAACGAGTTTACCGATGTTATCATGAGCAACGGTGAAGACATCAGCAGCAGCGGTCGCGTCAGCAATAACTTGAGCGGCAGCAGTACCAGTATCTTGTGATTTGACTTCTACTGTGAAGCCGAAATCAGTGTTAGCTTCTAAATATTCTTTACAGGCTTGGGTATAGAATTCATAAGATTCTTCACCAACCCAGAGAACAATTTTGTTTTCGGAACCACCACAAGAAGCGAGTCCGAGAACTGTTGCACCAAAAAGAACAAAGCTACCTAGTAATCTTGTTTTTTTCATAAAATTCTCCTTAAAATTTTAGCTCAAAAGAGCCCTAGATAAATTTATTTTAATATTTCAATATTATATATGCAATAAAAATTGTGAACGCTTACATATTTTCTTCTTTTTATAAAAAGAATACCCCTATTCGGAGTAATCTTTAGAAATGATTTTTGATAAATCAAATCCGTGTTTTTCAATCTGATTCATCATCGCGGGAGTGACTTTATCATATTTCGATATCGTGCAGAACTTTTTATCTTTTACGTATAAATCGTAACTTCCTTTTTCAAGGATTATCTTCGATATATTCTTTATTTTTGTAGCCTTTTTAACAAGGAAGAGGCGATAAACAATGTAATCATCTTTAATCATTACATAGTCAAATAATTGATCGTAAAGAATAATGAAAGCCACCACTGCAAAGACGGCAAACATGACAATCATAAACCCTTTTAAAACTGGATTTTCATTTAAAAAAATAAAGCCAACTATTCCACCAATTGAAAGGGCAAGGGTGACCCCTGTGAAGATGATCACCCCTTTTGATTTAGACGATTTAAGTTTATTAGATCGATAGTCCATTATGCGCTTTTCTTTAATACTAATGATTGGTTGCCACTTAAGAAGATGGTTGTTCCAGTAGTATATGATGGAGTCTTGGTTGAGAATAAGATATCATATCCACCAATATCAAGTAAGCCATTTAAACCGTGGACGATATATAAATCGTTACCACCATTAATAGCATTATTAATCTTATAAGAAACAACATTGTTTTCAGCGGTTGGTTCACTGATTAAAGCGTTAATTTCAGCTCTAGTATCAAGTGTTAATTCTGGAATAGATTTACGAAGATTAATCATTTCCTTAAATTTATTAAACATTTCAACGTTTTTAGCTTTAAGGTCATAATCCATATTGTTAATGAAGTCACCAACATTATAGGAGTTACCTTCGTATCTAGTTCTACCTTCTTCATTGATGTAGGCTTTACTTCTCATAAAGTCTTCACCTTCTTGCATAAAGGCGATACCTTGAGCAGTTAAAACAGCGAGTTCAGCTTGTAAATATGCGTAAGTTAAATCACCATTCATAGATTGAACAAGTTGATCATATAAGGTGTAGTTATCATGACAAGAAACATAGTTAATAACTTGCTCTGGTTCAATTTTATTAACAACATCAGTTGCAGTATTTGAACGAGAGAATTTACCTTCAAGACCTGCTAAGAAGCCAGTTGGATTAGTGTTAATACCTTGAACAAATCCTTTACCTGGACCGTTATCACCACGGACAGCGTTTCTAATAACATCATTGAAAGCACCAACGTATTTTTGACTACCAGCAAAGTAAGCTTGGCATAAGGAATATTGAACTGTTTGTTGTGAACTAAGTTTATTTGCATCAGTTCCACTACCGAGTTTAGATGTACCACCAGTCCAAGGTTCACCATAAACTAAACCTTTATTATAAGATGCTCTAACAGCGTCAAAGACATCAATCATGGTTTGGTTATCTTCAAGACCCATTAAGTCGAAACGATAGCCGGACATATGATATTCGTTGGTCCAGAATTTAATAGAATCAACGATGAATTTACGACCCATAATACGGTCAGAAGCAACTTCGTTACCACAGCCAGAGCCATTATAGAATGAACCACTTGCTTTAGTACGATAATAATAGTTTGGAACTAAGAGTTGGAAATTACTTCCTTCAGTAGAACCAGTGTGGTTATAGACAACGTCCATATTGATGTTAAGACCTTCACTATGCATGGCCATAACCATTTCTTTAAATTCTTTAATTCTTACTTTACCGTCTCTTGGATTTGTCGAATAACTACCTTCAAGGACATTATAGTTTTGTGGATCATAACCCCAGTTATAATTTGTTTTTGACATTTCTCTATTATCTAAAGATTCGTCAACAGAATTGTAATCATAGAATGGTTGAAGTTGAACGTGGGTAATACCAAGTTCTTTTAAGTGAGCTAAACCAGTAGAAACTTTAAGACCAGCTCCGTTAGTGTAGCTTGTATTCTTTTCGGCTAAACCAGCAAAAGTACCACGTTTAGAAGCAGTGACATTAGAATTAGGATTAATTGTCATATCTCTAACATGAGCTTCATAAATAATAGCGTCTGTTGGGTTTCCATATTCTGGACGAACATCACTAGCCCAACCTTCGATTTCTTTATTAAGTTTAGTGAAGTTAACGATCATGCCACGTTTACCGTTAAGACCAGCAGACTTGGCATATGGGTCAGTAACTTCATTTGTACCTGCACTGTTAGTGACAGTATATGTATAGTATTTACCATCTAAATCAGCGTTTTTAGTGTAAGACCAAACGCCTTTTTCACCTAAAACCATATCGACAGTTTCATCTGGATTTGGTGCAGTCATATAATCTGAAGAAGTATATAAATTGAGTTTAACTTTTTGAGAAGTTGGTGCCCAAACTTTGAATGTAGTTTTACTTGGAGCGTCTTCATTATCAAAAGTAACGCCTAAATCACTACCGTTATAGGCATAATTTCTCTTGAATTCTTCGGAATCGAAATAAGAAGTGATTAATAACTTAACACTATCGGTCCAAGAACTATCAAAGACATAACTGACATCAATATCATCAGTTAATTTAAGATATTCATTTAAAGTTAACTTAATGCTAATAGTGTTTGAATTTGCATTATTTGTAATACTATCTACTTTGTAGTTAACTTCTGAACCATTAACTTTGATTTTTAGTTTAGCTTGATCAATATCAATCTTATCAACAGGGTAAGCGACATAGATAATAAGATTCTTTGTAGAATCATCTGCGACACGAGCATAGCTAATATATGGTTTTAAAGGATCAACAGCATTTGTGTAAATCTTTGGATTCTTTGTAATGGTGTAAACTTGTTTAATTCCTTTTGGAGATTCACTAGTTACTTCAACACTTCTATCGGTGTCTGGATCTTTTCCATACCAAGTATAGTTACTACCTTGTTTAGAAATATTAGCAACGATAAAGCCTACTTCTTTAACGATAGAAGAAGGATTAAGGACTTTAAGTGGGATATCAACATAAACACCATAGATGTCAGCGTGATCAAATTCATAATAATCTCCACCACCGCCATTAGTTTTATCCCAGGCCCAAATACCCCAACCTGGATAAGCACTACGGTCATTATTAGAGTCATCATTACGGTGATAGTGGATTCTTACTGTGTCAGTAGTTTTAGCTGGTTCACCTGAAATATCAGTGTTATCGTAGACATAGTCACTTACGACACTTGTAGGTGGAACTAAGCCACCTTGATCAGTGTTTCCTCCTCCGCCACAAGCGGTTAAGGTTAAAGCGAAGAATAAGGCTGATACAATTGAAATAATCTTTTTAGACATAAATTACCTCCTAAAATTAGAATAATGATGCATCGAAATATATATCACTTGGATGGATATCTGCAGTTTGTTTTACACATCTGCTATCCCATTTTGTTAAATCAGAAATTACATATCCTTTAGCAAATAAGGCAACGATAAAGCCAGTGAGATTTTCGTAATTTTTAATTAATAAAACATTCTTTTCAGAATTAAATTCATAATCTTTAGTCCAAACGGATGAAGAAGATGTCCATGTCCAAATATAGATTTCATAAGTTGAAACATATTCTGGATTAAAGTGAATGATATTAAATCCACCGGAAAGTAAATCTACTTTAGTAAAGTTGAGGCTTCGAGTGGATTCTTTACCATTATTTTTAAATCCGATTGTGACTGAAGTTAATTCGCCGTCTTTCGCGGTTTCCCCAATTTTTTGAGAGAATTTATCAGTAAATGGAATCTTTTCGCCATTATTAAGTTGATAATAAGAATCAGTTACATTTTTAAGTTCAACGATTAAGGTAAATGGTTCAATATATCCACTAGTTCTATGAGATGGAGTGTAAACTGGAAGAAGTCCATTCTTACTTGGAGTTAAATAAACAATACCGAAATCATCGAATTCGATTTTAGCTTTATGGTTTTTAACATGAACTTGTTTAGCTTGTACTTGATCAAAATAAAATCCATCTGGTAAATGTGGGAAGTTAACTTCAACAGTTTCAGGAGTGCTATTAGGATTAACTAGGAACGCACCCGAAAGATTATCGCTAACTCTTTCATTTAAATATATTTGAGTGGTGACAGAAGATTGATATTCTGGAATATGAATATAACGGTTATGGAAACGGTTTGCATAAGCAACATGTGGATCTTCAAAGCCATAAGAAGCGACTTTTGCAACGGTTTCGTTATCATCAATTCTTGCAAAATAGAGAGAAATCGTATCTTTTCTAGATGCAATTAAAGACCATTCTCTAATTGTCTTTTTATCGCCAATATGAGAACCGCCACCAGTGTAAGTATCATGAGATTCAACCCAGGTAATTAAGTTAGAAGCATCGGTATTCTTACCATAAGTTGCGTCTAATGCACGATCAACTTTCTTAGTGTTGAAATAGTTATTAACACCAGAAATATATGTGTTATCGGTAACTTTCATATATTTGGTGTATAAAGAAATATCTCTACCACCATCTGGATCATTTAAGATTTCACCATAGGCAAATAATTCTTTGCCATTATTTTGAGTTTTATAGTATTCTTTAGCTTTTTCTAATGTGTTATCCCAGAAAGAAGAAGCAAAGTTTGGATCTTCTGGGGTTTCAATATGTTTAGCAGCGTCGAATCTAAAGCCATCAATACCGGCGTCGATACATTCTTTTAAAAGAGATAACGCTCTTTCTTGAACATGTTCATTCGCAGTATTTAAATCTGGAAGTCCTGGATAAAGTTGAGTAACATTGCCACTTCCATATGAAGTATCAACACGATGGAAACATTCGTTTTCATGTTGGTAAATATATGGCTCATATTGTTCGATTTCTGGATCAATTGGAGGGACTTTACTACTTTCGTTCATTCCAGGAGTGGCCATATGATTGAAGACAATATCCGCAATAATAGACATTCCTCTTTCTTTAGCAGCTCTTGTTAAAGCAATTAAATCATCCTTAGTTCCTAATGGAGAAGTTTTTGCAATAGAAAACGAAACTGGTTGATAAAAGAATTCCCATTTAGTTCCATTTGATTTAGGTTGTTGAACTGGGTTAGTTTGAATTGATCTAAAACCAGCATCACGAATTGAATCAATATTTTCTAAAATTTGTTTATATGTCCAGTTAAAAGCATGAAATATCATTCCTTCTTCAATCTTATCTGGAAGCACGTCAACATAACCATCGCCTTCGGCTTCTGGTTCAGGTTCATTGCCTCCACACGCTGAAAGAATGAATAATGATGATAATAAAATCGGGATTATTCTTATTTTCATACTAAAATCCTCATTGTATCTATACTTTAAATATAAAACAACAAAAAAAGGAAAGCAAATGCTTTCCTTTAATTGTGCTAATTTAAATTAAGCAGCGAGAGCTTTAACAACAGTGATAGAAACAGAATATTTCTTAACTGTTAATGTAACAACGTATTTACCTGCTTCGGTGACAGCAATGTTACCATCAGAATTCTTAACGCCTTCATCTGAAGTCTTGGTATCAACAGCAGCGAAACCTTGATCGTTTTCCCATTTGTTTTCTGGTCTAACTTTGAAAGCATCAGTTTCTGTTAAATCAACTGTAGCAGTATAAGCTGTCTTAGCAGCATTTGGAGTCATAGCGATATCAGGAATTGTGCCTTCTTTTGACCAATCGGTGATTGTACCAACAACACCCCAAGAAGTATATGTTGTGAAGTCTGTTTGTTTAACATAATCACGACCACCTTCGACACTACCTGTCTTAACAACAGCAATACCGAAACCTGGAACAGTAGCGGCTGAAGTTTCTTTATATTGAGCAACGATGATTGTATATTTACCAGCGCCACCACGGACGACTTGGTTAGATGCCCAGGAGAAACCTTCTTCATCAACTTCTTCTCTCCATGGTGGAATGAATAAGTTTTCATCTAAAGCTTCAGCGTGAGCTTTCTTTGGATCTGGAATCCATAAATCTTCAGAATAAACCTTATCATCTTCATCATAAGTTAATTGAGCAGCTTTGAAGACATAAGAACCATTGGCAAGATATTGACCTTCACCACTTGCTGGTGCAAATGGAGCTGTCCAGCCAGCATCATTAACGCCAAAGACAGCACCTTCATATTTATAAAGGTATTTGACGTTCTTAGAAGCTAATTTTTTACCAACTTCAGCATTGATTGCTTTAACATCTTTAATGCTGGTAGCAGTCATCTTAGAAGCTTCATAAAGTTCATCGGATTTTCCGTTCCAACCATTAACTGTTTCACCATCTTTGAGCATGAATTGGCCATGTAAACACCATGCGGCATGATCGGCGTCTGCTAAAACTTTGCCTTCGTCTGTTGCAGGTTCACCACCGCCACCACAAGCAGCGAGGGTTAATGAAAGACCTAAAGCAAATAAGCCTGTCAAAATTTTATTTTTCATTAAATATATCCTCCTAAAATTAATTGACATTAATTATCTTATGTTCTTATGAAAGCGCTGTCAATATTTTTGAATATAGATTTTATCGAAAATTTTTTAAAGAAAAGACTCTTAGTAATTATTTATCAATAAGAGCCTTTATTATATATATAATATATTAGTTGAAATTTGTGATATTATTCACCTTCAGCAACCCAAATTCCGTATAAATTTAATGTTGGTTTTGATGTCATAACAACATCTTTATCGAAATCCCATAAGTATTTTAAATCATCAATAATTTCATGAGTTGACCAGCCTTTAAAAACAGGGAATTCTGGTAAAACAACTTGAGGTGTTCCAGGATTTTCTAACTTTTGGCCGTTTTTCACAGTTACAACTTTAAATGTTGTTCCATCAACCGCCATATTGTAGTCAGCATAGAAATTAACTGTGATATCAGTATCGTAATCGATTGAGGTATCAGAAGCACCACTTGACGTGGATGTTCCTGGATCACTTGCTCCACCACAAGAAATGAGGGAGAAAGCTAATAAAGGTAATAAGATAAAACGTAATTTTTTCATTGTTTTTCCCTCCTAGTGAAGTAAGAAGCACACAGTTGTGTACCAGCCAAGTTTGATACCATTATTAGCTGGGTCTTCTTCATAACCGTTATATGTTGGTGTCTTATTAGAGGTGAAGACTAAATCATGAGGGTAAGTATAATATGCATCAAATGGAATAGTTTCACTATTAACGCCACTAATGAAGCAGAAGTAACTTTCGTTTTTAATACCAATTGAAGTCTTGCCACTACCAAAGCCCCAGACATTGAATGGAGAACTATCACTATATGGATTATGTGCTACTAAATCATCATAACTATATTTCTTCAAATTGTTACGAGCATGAATAGCTTTAGTAAGTTCTTCAACATAACCAATAGTAGAAACATCACCAATCTTAACTTTTCTGTCCCAACGATAAGCGTTGACATCATCGGATAAGTTATATGAGTTATGGCAAATCTTCTTGCCATTAATCATGTGAGTGTCACTTTCTTTAACAAGGGCTAAATCTTCTGGGGAACGGACTTCTTTACATCTAAAGACTTCTTCACCACCATGGATAAAGGCAATACCGTTAGAGAACATAATGGCACATTCAACCGCACTAACTGCTGCACAAGCTAAACCAATACTTGTTTTGGAATCAGAAATACCATAACAAAGTTGGTCAAATAAAGTGTAGTTATCGTGACATGATGCATAGTTAATACATTGATTTGGATTTCCACCCATACCTTTATGATAACCAATCATCATATCAGCAACAGCAGATGATTTATCACCAACATCTTTACTTCCTTGATCAATAAAGCCCCAGCCATTATCGAGGTTATTATCGCCTCTCATCGCGTTACGGCCAGCGTCATTAAAGGCACCAACGTAACAAGCATTTTGATTTGGATAAAGGAAACGATAAACAGCGCTAGTAACTGCTCCTAAATTCATGTTGTACGCTTGTTGAGGAGTAGTATCTGCTGTGGAGTGTTTATCTTCATGACCATGGACTTGATAAATATCGCCAGTGCTATAATCGTAACCACTGCCATCGCCGGTCCAGCCTTCACCATAAAGGATGATATCTGGATCAACAGCATATAAAGCTTTTCTCGCTTCGTTTAAGGTACCAACATCAATTAAGCCCATTAAGTCGAAACGGAAACCTTTAATTTTATATTCACTAGCCCACCAAACGAGAGAATCAACAATGTATTTTCTCATCATTGGAGCTTCAGTTTTAACTTCGTTACCACAGCCAGAACCATCATAATATGTTCCATCAGATGCATAACGGAAGTAGTATTTTGGCATTAATTTATTAAAGCATGATGCTGGAGCGCTGCTAACGTGATTATAAACAACGTCCATAATGACTCTTGTATGGTTTTCATTATTTGCGAAAGCCATGACCATCTTCTTGAATTCAACCATTCTACTAACGCCTTCATATGGATCAGTAGCATAGCTTCCATCAACACAGTTATAGTTAAGTGGGTTATAGCCCCAGTTATAAGTTCTATCACCAAGAGTTTCTAAGTTATCAGAATCAAATACTGGTTCAAGTTGAACGGCTTTAACGCCAAGTTCAGTTAAGTGATCAAATCCAGTTGTAACTGTTGTATCACCAGATTTATATGTGGTTCCTGATTCAACGAAAGCACTATAAGTACCGCGCATGGATTTACCATTCCAAGATTCATCCATTGTTAAATCACGGATATGTGTTTCATAAATTGATAGTTCGTTTGGATATTTAATGTCGTACCCTTCTTCGCCATCCCATTTGGATGGAACTTTGTCCCAACCTTCTGGAGAAGTATTAGAAGGATCAACAATCATCGCTCTATCGCCGTTAACACCGCATCCTTTAGCGTATGGATCGATAACTTCATTCACACCTAAGGAATTTGTAACAGCGTATTTATAATAATAACTTCCGATATTTTCTTTAATTGTAACAGCCCAAATACCACCAGGTTGGAAGACCATTGTAAAACCACGGTAAGAGTCATCTCCAACGATTCCTCTAGCGTAATCAGTTAAGTCTTCAGGTGTGCCAGAATAATAAAGGTTAACTCTTAAACGAGCGGCGGTTGGTGCCCAAACTTTAAAGGTTGTTCCAGTTGGACTATAAGTAGCACCTAAATCGTTACCTTTATATTCATAATATTGTTTAAATCTAGCGGTATCATATAAGGAAGCAGAGCTAACATATTTGGTTTTAACAAAGTTAGGATTCTTTGGGAAGACACCTTCAAGATAATATTGAACGTTAATTTTAGCAGTGAAATTTAAATCGACGGAAAATTCCTTACATGGCATTGAGTTATAAGTGACATCAGTGCATGTTGGATTAGCACCAGAGAGAATTAAATATCTTTCTAAATCTTCTTTTGAGGCGGAAGATGCAATTGACATATAGTTAGAGGTCAAAGCATAAAGTTTAAATGATTGTGGAATATCAGTAGCGATAATTGAAATCTTCTTCCAATCATTAAAGCTAGCATAAAGGAAGCGGTCCATCTTGGTTTCAGCTTCACTTTTATAAAGTTCAATAGCGTTACCTTCACCTGGAAGTGCCCAAATTTCAGTTAAACCACTGGCATCAGGTTGATATTCACTATATTCGACTAAAACGTTATCGGATTGACCGACCCAAGATCCAATTCTCTTCACGATGAATGAGATAGATTTTTTCTTAGCGAAATCTTTATTATCTCCAGTGAAATCGATGGAAAGAACCATGTCTTTTTTGTCTGCTGAGATTGATGTTGGTGCAAATGCAGAGCCGTTACGACCTGGACACCAAACCCAGAATTCTCTCTTATCGTTTTCAGCATCATCGTTGTGATAATGAATCTTAATTGATGTAGCAGTAACATCTGCCACTTTATTATGTTTTGATTCATAAACGACATCAGGATCATCAAAATCACGAACTAAGCCGTCATTTTTATACTCAATATTGTCTGGCTCAATTACTTCTTTGGCGCTATAAAAGTGAACGCCTAAAAGAGGAATAGCTAGAGCAAAAAGAGCAACAGGTAAGAAAAACAATTTTTTATTTTTCATATAAAATACCGCCCTTAATTAGATTAGAGTTAGTATAACACACATAAGCGCAAATATGCATAAGAGATTATAAAATAATTGAAAAGAGCCGACTTCCTATATGTTTTTTAGAAAAATCAGCTCTTTCCTTAATATTGATTATTTGTTATGGATTTTAATCTCTTTTGTCCAACCCCAACCATCAAGTCTCCAAGAGAAATTATGAGGACCAAGGGTTCCAGGAGTGTTCATCCTTGCAGTGTCATCATAAAGGAGTAAGTCTTGAAGTGGGAAGATAGTAACTTTACTTGGAAGTTTCTTAATATAATCAATAACTGCATCCAATAGATGATCCCAGTTATCGCAGTGAAGTCTCCAAGCGATATGAGCTTTCTTATCATTCGATAATGAATTAATCCAGCCCACTAAAGTTTGGTTATCATGAGTGCCACTATAAACAATCATATTATCGCCAGATGGCATATAGTTATCAAAGATAGTGAATTCAACAATATGCATGCCTGGGAGATTTTGTCTATCTCTTAATTCAATAACACTTGGGAATAAATCGCCTAAGTCTTCCGCAATTAATTCAGCGTTTGGATAGTTTTTATAAAGTTCTTCAAAGAATTTATCGCGTGGACCAATCTTCCATTCTCCAGTACGACCGTTAGTTGCGCCTTCTGGAATAACATAATATGTATCAAACGCTCTAAAGTGATCTAAACGTAAAATATCACAGTGTTCAGTTAAATAACCGGTACGATTGACGAGTAATGAATAATCATTCTCTCTCATCTTATCAAAGTTATAGATTGGAGAGCCCCACATTTGTCCGTCCGCGGCAAATTGATCTGGTGGACAGCCAGCTTGAGAAGTTTGCTTGCAGTTACTATCAAGCATAAATTCATCTCTATGGAGCCATACGTCAATTGAATCAAAGCCAACATAGAATGGCATATCTGCAATGATTTTAACTTTCTTAGAGCGGGCGTATTCTAATAATTCTTCCCATTGTTTAGAAGCAATCCATTGTTCAAATTCAATTAATTCAATTTCATCTTTCTTATTACGTGGAGGAAGTTTGTGGTTTACAAAGTAATCACGATATTCGTGTGGCCATTCGTTCCAGTGAATAGTCACATCTTCATCTTCACCTTTAAACATATTTTGGAAGGTGACAAATGTAGCGAAAACTTTAACCCATTCATTCTTCTTAACGAATTCTTTCATCTCACTCATTGAGGTCTTACGATATTTTTCAAAAGCGAGTTTTAACCAATAGGATTTAAATTTATCAATGTCAATAAAGTCCACACGGGTTGTATGGCTATAATGTTCTGGGACGTTTTTAATTAATCCCATTTCTTCTAATTTAGTTAAAGATATATAACGTTTATCAATAGCTTGGGAACAGGTTGACATATATGGTGAATTACCTGGACCAATTGGATTAAGTGGAAGAATTTGCCAATATGAATAATTCTCTTTCTTAAGCCAATCGATAAAACGGAAAGCATCTTCACCAAAATCGCCAATACCGTGTTCACTTGGTAAAGAGGAAACCGGAAGTAAGACACCCCAGTTTTTCTTTGGATATTTTTCTTCTGCTAAGCCATAGTAACGAAGGACAAAATCAACACCACTAGCTTCGATATCTTTGGTGACAAATTTTGCCAAATGATGGAGTTCTTGTGGGGAATTTTCCATTACGACACTATATTCAACATTATTGAACATGTCTAAATCTTCCCAGGAATCTCCAATCGCCATCGCGTTCTTTTTATCAATTCCGAGTTTCTCTAAAACGATATTAACGCCATTACCTTTTTTATGTTCGTGATAAGTAACACTAACCGCGCAATCGTGGTAACGGTTGTACTTTAAGTCTCGTGGAAGAAGAGGATATAGCCACCAATCTTGATCTCTTCTTGAGAAAAGGATACAAGAGACAACTTTCTTATTATGGTAGTCTTTAACAGGCGGAACTTCTTCAGCATAAACTTCAAAAGTATAATCAACTTCTTTAGTTTTTGGAGCCGCTAAAAAAGCATCTTTAGTGGAAATACATTCGATAGTTAATCCTGATTCAATAGTGTGTTTACATAAGGAATTAAGTAAGCTAGCTGGAATTGTGTCTTGATAGACAACTTTATTTCCAATCATTACTACTCCACCATTTTCGGAAACAATACCATCAGGTTTAAATATTTTTAATAAACCGGTTTGTTCGATTGTGTGATAAGGTCTAGCGGTATTTAAAAAGACCTTGATACCATCTCTTTGAGCTTTCTTAAGTGATTCAATAGAAAGGGTGTCGAAGACGTGACCTTTACGATGGTTTAAAAGAGTGCCGTCTATATCGACGAATATAATTTGGACATCAATTTGTTTCATAATAACTATTTTATATTCCTTATTTTATAAGTGATAGAACAATTTAAGAAAGATATTAACTATTTCATGGAGGCATTCATTAAGAATCTTCCAGTATCAACGATATAACGAATATGTGTACCGTTTGCAATTTCTCCAGCCTGATCAGTGGCCTCAAAAGTGAAAGTTAGTTTCTTATCTTCAACTTTACTTAATGTTACTTCAATTTTAAATGAACGTTTTAAGAATGTTGGAGAAATGTGATTAATATCGAACTTAGAACCAACGGTTGTGGTCAACTTATCCATCTCATCTTTTAATAAAATAACACATAGGTTCTCCACTAATTGGACAATTCGAGGGGTTGCAAGAACTTCTAAAGTACCACTTCCAATTGAGCGAGCAGTATCTTCTTCATCAACTGTAAATTCTTTGCTAATTTTCAATCCTTTTTTAATCATATCTTTAGCTCCTTATTTATATAAATCAAAGTAATATTGAGTGATTGTTTTTGGTGATATCCCGTTAGTGTGTCTTAAATAATATTGAAGTAAAGAAACATAACCATTGATATATTGATGGAGTTTAAGTTCAAGAGGAATATCATTATCCCCCATCTCTTTCATTTTGATTAAACTTTCAATTAATGGAGTCAGTCTTTTACGTAGTTGGTTTAAGAATATCTTTGATCCAGAACTATTTAAGATTGGAATAATATCATCCTTGTCTTCTAAGAAGTGACAGAAAGAATGTTCAATTTTATGAATATAATCTTCTGAACTATTAGAGGAATAATCGTGATGTTTTTCTATGGAAAGATGTTTATCAAAAATATGATTAAAAACATCATCACAAATATTCATTAAAATATCGTCTTTCTTCTTAAAATAAACATAGAAGGTTGAACGAGAAATATTTGATTCACGAATAATATCACTGATCGAAATATTATCGTAGGAAGTTTTCTTCATTAAAGAAAGAGTAGCACTATAGATTTTATCTAAGGCTGATGTTTCATTTGCTCTATATCTCATAGGAATAATATATCACAAATCGAACAATTTGTCCTATTATTGTTTGATTATTTGTTAATTATCTAATTCCGTTATGTTAACATAACCACATAATGAGCCAAAATAAGAAGGAACTAAGTTTAAAAAATAAGCGACTTATTGTCCTTTTTTCTTTAATGGCTGCACTTATTATTTTATTTATCGCTTCAATATTTATTGGTACAAGCGGTATGTCTTTTTTAGATGGTTTAAAAGCGTTATTTAGAATTGGTGATGAAACAAACATCATTATTATTTATAACATTCGTCTTCCTCGTATTTTAGCAGCGATTATTGCTGGTATTGCTCTAGCAATTAGTGGAACAATCATGCAGACTGTTTCAAATAACGATATGGCTTCCCCTTCTACATTAGGGGTTAGTAACGCTGCAGTATTAGGCGCAAATATCGCGATTATTATTTTAGGGGGAGGAATTATTTCTTCTCATGGAGGAATTGTTGATATTTCTAATCCATATGTTGTAGCAATATTTGCGTTTGGATTTGCTTTACTTGCTACTTTGCTTGTTTTAGGATTAGCTCATTTTAAAAAGTTTAGACCTAGCACCACTATTTTAATTGGTGTGGCTATGGGAACTTTCTTTACTGGTTTAACT
The DNA here is from genome assembly GCA_902787955.1 of uncultured Erysipelotrichaceae bacterium. GTDB lineage: Bacteria > Bacillota_I > Bacilli_A > RFN20 > CAG-826 > Fiminaster. The sequence goes on along the minus strand of CADAIJ010000004.1, from coordinate 64,951 downwards.
ACTATTATTCAATATTTTGCAAACGATACTACTTTATCAAGCGCTATATATTGGTCATTTGGTGATTTAGGTCGAGCGAGTTATGATACGTTATTAATTTTATTAATCCCTACTGCTTTATCCTTAATCTTCTTTGTCATCTTTTCCTATCGTTATAACGCTTTACTTTTAGGAGATGATAGCGCCAAAACATTAGGGATTAACCTTAAACTATTTAGATTTATTTCTTTATTACTCGCGTCAATGCTATGTGGTTTAACCGTTTCCTTATTTGGAATCATTGGTTTTATTGGACTTCTTGCTCCTCAAATCATGAAAAGATTAGTGGGTAATGATCATAAGATTTTAATAATTACTTCTGCTTTATTTGGAGCGGTTGTTTTACTACTTTGTGATATTTTAGCTAAAACAATCTTGGGTGGATTATCGCTTCCGGTTGGGGCAATTACATCTATTATTGGCGCGCCAATCTTTATCGTTATCTTATTAACTAGGGGGAAGAAACATGATTGAGTTTAAAAATGTTACTTTTTCCTATGATAAAAAGAAAAATGTTATTAAAGATGTAACATTCACTTTAAATGATGGAGAATGCGCTATTTTGCTTGGCCCTAATGGTGTTGGAAAAACAACAATCCTTAGATGCATTTTAGGAGAACTTAAACCTACAAGTGGAACAGTATTAATTAATAATAAAGATAATAAAGGACTTAAAAACAAAGACCTCTCTAAAGCTATATCATTTGTTCCTCAAAACATTAATGGAACTGATTTAACAGTGAGTGAAACAATTCTTTTAGGTAGACTTCCATCATTTGATCTTTTCCCAAAAAGAGAGGACTATATAGCCTTAAATGATGTTTTAAATGAATTTTCTTTAAATGAAATCAAAGATAAAAATACATTCGAAATCTCGGGTGGAGAAAAACAAAAGGTTGCTATTGCAAGAGCCTATATTCAAAACACCTCCACGATTATTTTTGATGAGCCAACATCAAACTTAGATATCAAGGCTCAAGTAATGATTGCTTCTTTAATTAAAAAGATTACGAAGGAGAATAAAAGAAGCACTCTTATTTCAATGCACGATATTAACCTCGCTTTATCTTTAGCGGATAAACTCATTCTTTTAAAAGACGAACAAATATATAAAATCACCACTCCTAAGGAGATAACAAGCGAAGATTTAGAAACAATATATGGAATCAAAACAACAATAAAAGAAATAGATGGAAGGAAGGTAGTTATTTATGAATAAGACACTGAAATATTTCTTAATTTTTTCTCAAGTAGGACTTTTAATGAGTTGTACTTCTACTCCTACTCCAAGCCAAAGTGGAGATGAAGGCAATATCATTACAGTAACAGACTTACAAAATAGGGAAATCACTATTGATAAAACAAAAGTAGATCGTCCTATTTGTTTAGGAGCAGGTGCTTTAAGACTTTATTCTTATGTAGGAGATGTAAATAAACTCGTTGGTGTTGAAGATATCGATAAAGCTCCTTTTGGTGTTGGTACTGCCTTAAGACCTTATTATCACGTCAATAAAGATATCTTTAAAAATCTTCCATCAATTGGAGTTGGTGGGCCAAAGAATCAAGCTCCTGAAAAAGAAAAGATTATAAGTGCTCGTCCAAATATTATTATTTCCATTTATAGTAACCCAGAAGTTAACGCCCAATTACAAAAAGACTTGAATATTCCAGTTGTCGCTGTTGCTCATTCAGATAATGCTGTTTTTGGAGAAGAATTTGCTAAATCTATTACCTTATTAGGAAAAATATTTAACAAAGAAGAAAGAGCAACTGAATTAAATAACTATGTTAAAGCTCAAAAAGATGAATTAGCTAAATTAGAAATGAATAACGATAAAAACTACGTTGGTTGTATTGGAAACTGGGGATCAACTAATTTATTAGGATCTAGTGTCCACTACCCTGTTTTAGATTTTGCTAAAACTAAAAACATTGTTGATGACATGGCTGAATTTATTCACGCTAAAGCACAAGTTACTTTAGAAAAAGAAAAACTAGTAGCAGCTCAACCTGATCGAATCTTTTTAGATGGCGCTGGTTTAAGTGGCTTCTTAGCAGATTATAAAAATGATTCTGAAACATATGACGCGATGAATGCAATTAAAAACGGAGAAACATATATCCTTCTTCCATATAACGCGTATTATACAAACCTTGAAATTCAAATCATTTCCACTTATTATGTTGCAAGTGTCACTCATCCAACTAACTTTGTTGATTTTGATATTAAAACTAAAGCTAACGAAGTTACTAAGAAATTCTTAGGTAAAGAAATCTATGATGAGATGAAAGAATATAGCACTGCTTATGGCGGCTATCGAAAAGTTAATATTAAGGATTTAATCAGTGAATAAAATTAAAGAATATTTCGATCAAATTGCTCCTCAATACGTTCATGAAGATAATGAAAGAATTGATGAACTTTTAAAGTCACTTAATATTAATAAAAACTCACGAATTTTAGATTTAGGAGCTGGAAGAGGAATCATCTCAAATAAGCTCCAAGTTTTATTTGATGCAGACGTTACTGCATTAGACTTATCCGAGAAGATGATTGAGTTCGCTAAATTAAACACAAATAATCCAAAAGTTAAATTCATTAATAAAGATTATTACGAATATGATGCTGAACCATTCGATGCAATTGTCTGTTTTGATGCCTATCCTCATTTCTTAGATGTGGGACAATTTGTCTCAAAGAGCGGACTTCTTATAAGAAAAAATGGAATTTTAGCAATTATTCACGATTGTCCAAGAGAGGAATTGAACACCCATCACAAGCAACATGCGATGGGTGTTTCCCGTCAATTAAAACCTCTTCAAGAAGAGGTAAAACCCTTTTTAGAATTATTTGAAATTGTTTCTTTAGTAGAAAACGATAAAATAATTAAGATGATTCTAAGAAGGAAATAAATATGGACAAAATTAAAATCGTTGAAGTAAAAGAAGATATCTTATTAAGAAACTCCACTATCGGAAACGAACTTAGGGAGGAACTTAAGAAACAAGGTATCTTTTTACTTAATGTCATGTCTTCTCCAGGAAGTGGAAAAACAACTCTTTTAGTTAACTTAATTAATAAACTTAAAGACAAATACAATATTGGTGTTATTGAAGCTGATCTTGATAGCGATGTTGATGCCTATACTATTAAAGAAAAGACAGGCGTGCGCGTAATGCAAATGCATACTGGTGGCGCGTGTCATTTAACCGCTCAAATGGTTAGAGATACTATTAACGAATTTGATTTAAAGAACCTAGATTTAGTCATCTTAGAAAACGTTGGAAACTTAGTCTGCCCTGCTGAATTTGATACAGGAAGTCACGCTAATATGGTTTTATTATCTGTTCCAGAGGGTGATGATAAACCACTTAAATATCCTTTAATGTTTGAAGTAGCGTCTTTCGTCGTTATTACTAAAAAAGATGTCGCTCCTGTCTTTGATTTTGATTTTGATAGAGTTAAAGACAATATTCATCTCCGCAACAAAAAAGCAGAAGTTTTTGTAACCTCTGCTTTAAATGATATTAATGTAGATGAAGTTGCTAATCACTTAACTAAGTTATTAAATAACTTCTAAATCTTTAATAATAACTTTGTCTCCTACGACAAGATATGTATCCTTACTACCGCAGAACGGACAAATTCGTCCATGTTCAACGGTCTTATAAGTTTCTTTGCAAGTACGGCAATATGTAATACCTTCGATCACAATGATCTCGAGTTTACATTCCTGCATGAACTTGCTTTTTTTAATAGCCCAGTCGAAGCATTCGCGGAAATAATCTAATTCGATTCCCGATACTTGACCCACTTCTAAAGTGAGTTTGCATACCTTTTGAACCTTATTAGCTTCCGCGACTTCTTCGGCTTGTTTAATGACGTGGAAGACAATTCCTAACTCATGCATTTACGCTATTGCCTGTAAATTTGTTAGGATCTTTACGATGAGCTCTCTTAAACGCTTTGCGTTTAGCTCTCATCATCTTGGCTTCTTTACTACCAGAGTATCCGATAATCTTGAAGGCACGTTTTAAGGCATAAGCAGCTAAGCCAGTAACTTTCTTTTCTGCTACTCTCATATTAGTGCATTCTGGATGATCTCTTACTAAGTGGATAGCATCGAATTCACAGCGAGTTGTACATAAACCACAACCGATACACTTATGTGGATCGACAACAGAGGCACCACAAGATAAGCAGCGGCCTGTTTCAACTTTAACTTGTTCTTCAGTTAAGGTCTTATGAGCATCCTTGAAGGAATTCTTATAATCAATAGTTTCATCCATTCCTGGTTCTACTCTACCAGCGGTATCGTAGGATGGATAGGATAAGTCTTCTTTATTAAGTGGTGTGAAGTGTCTTCTATCTCTACCAACTGTCATAGAAGCGCGTGGTCTAACATATCTATGTAAGGATTCAGCAGCTTCGTGACCTTGAGCGATAGCGTCAATAACGAATCTTGGGCCAGTGAAGACATCACCACCAACGAAGATATCTGGGTCAGCGGTTTGATAAGTAAACTTATCAGCGATTGGATAGTTACCACGATAGAAGGTAACACCAGTATCTTTAAGTAAGTCACCCCAAACGATGGCTTGACCAACAGCAAAGATTAACTTGTCGGCTTTAACTTCAACGGTATCGTTTTCGTCATAAAGTGGAGAGAATTTACCTTCTTCATCTAAGACGCGAGTACAACGTTTGAAGACAACAGCACAAACTTCGCCTTTTTCATTAACTTTTATTTCTTTTGGACCATAGGAGTTATTGACGATAACATCTTCTTCAAGAGCTTCTTTAACTTCTAAGTTTGTAGCTGGCATATGATCTCTATCTTCTAAGCAGAACATATTGACACTCTTAGCACCAAGTCTATGAGCGGTTCTAGCACAGTCGATAGCAACGTTACCACCACCAACGACAACGACGTCACCATTAAATTTCTTATTTGGATTAGATAAAGCTTCTTGTAAGTAAGAGACAGCAATATCAGTACCTTTAGCGTTTTCGTTTTCTAAACCAACTCTACGGCCACCTTGGCAACCAATAGCGATATAGAAAGCTTTATAGCCTTGTTCTTTAAGTTCCTTAATAGTGATATCTTTACCAACTTCGACACCGCATTTGATTTCAGCGCCGAGTTCTTTAATTACTTCGATTTCAGCATCGATAACGTCTTTTTCAAGTTTATAAGCTGGGATACCATAACGTAACATACCACCAGGTTTTTCATTCTTTTCAAAGACGGTTACTTTATAACCCATAACACCTAAATAATAGGCGGCGGTTAAACCGGCTGGGCCAGCACCGATAATGGCGATCTTTTCATCCCAAGTATCATTAACTAATGATTGAACTAATTTTTCTGGAACGAAGCGATCTTTAGAATTTAAATCTAAATCAGCGACAAATTTCTTGACTTCGTCAATTGATACTGGAGCATCAATTTGACCTCTGGTACAAGCGTCTTCGCAGCGTTTATTACAAACACGACCACAAACGGCTGGGAATGGGTTTTCAGTCTTAATCATCTTAAGAGCTTCTTTATACTTACCATCATGAGCAAGTTTTAAATAAGCTTGAACTGGGACGTGAGCTGGACAGGCAGCTTTACATGGAGCACTACCAGTTGCATAAGTGTTAGACATTCTAGCGGTATCACGGTAGTTTTCATCCCAAGCATATTTACCCCAGTGAATCTTATCTGGAAGAGGTGCTTTAGGATATTCAACCATGGTGCCATCTTTCTTACATAATTTTTGACCAAGTTTGACAGCGCCGGCTGGACAAACTTCAACGCACTTACCACAAGCAACACACTTATAAGCTGTTACGTTAGCGGTAAAGGATGAACGAGAAAGATATGGAGTATTGAATAATAAGGATGTACGTAAAGCGTTACAAATCTTAACGTTACAGTTACAAATATCAAAGATATGTTCGGAACCATCGATATTGGTGATTTGGTGAACATAACCATGTTTTTCGGATTCTTTAAAGATTTCTAAAGCGCGTTCTTTAGTAATATAGTGGGCACGTTTAGTTTCGACAGTGTAATCTGCCATATCACCAAGTTGGACGCACCAATCGTTAACATCATCAGTACAACCTTCTTCAGTATATGGTCTAGAAGCACGGCAAGAACAAATACCAGCAGAGATATGTCCTTCGTATTTTTGTAACCAATAAGAGATATGTTCTAAGTCGACAGAAGTCTTATCAGCTTCAATAGCTTTTTCAACTGGGATAACGTGCATACCAACACCGTCACCACCAGGAGGAATCATTGAGGTAATGCCCGCAAGTGGAACAAATGTCATTCTTTCAAAGAATGTAGCGACAGTAGGATTCTTAGCAATACGGTCTACTGAAGAGTTGAATAATTCAGCAGAACCTGGAACGAAGAATGAGATACGGTAGCGTTTGATTTTTGGTTTATCTTCAAGTGGATGATTATGATCGTAATTATCACCATAGTCATATTCGATAATACCAATGTAGGACATTTCATCGAGCAACTTTTGAAGTTCAATAGCTTCATGGTTCTTGTTCATTTTTAGAAGTTCTTCAAATGTGTAGAACTTTCTAAGTTTCATTTTGTTTAAAACATCAACCATTTCCCCGGTTAACATTTCTTTTAAACCCCAGTACTCTGGGTCAGTTGATTTAACCCCGAATAATTTATGAGGGACAATATCGGTAATCTTCTTACCTAATTTTAAGTACCTCTTATCAGGATTCTTTTCACCTTGGTATTTAGGCGTAATCAATTTACTTTGTTCAGGCATCTATTTTTCCTCCCTAAATTCCTGAATACTTTTTATAAAGTAATCCACTAATTTGTCACTTCCTTCACCAGTTTTAGCCGAGATTGGAATGATGGTTGCATTCTCATTTCTCATTCTGATGTTTTCCTTACATTTCTCTAAAGAGAAAGTAAAGTATGGAAGAGTATCCATTTTATTTATTATCACAAGATTGCACTTCTGATAAATTAGTGGATACTTCAAAGGCTTATCATCGCCCTCTGGCACTGAAAGAATGGTGATATCGAGATGGGCACCTGCATCAAATTCAGCGGGACAAACTAAGTTACCAACATTCTCAAGGAAGATTAAGTCTAAATCCTTATAGTCAATAGCCTTAAGTCCATCGAATGTCATCCCGGCGTCTAAGTGACACATTCCCGAGGTATGAAGTTGAATTGATTTAACACCAGTAACTTCACTAACCTTTAGCGCATCGATATCAGAATCAATGTCCGCTTCCATTACTCCTATACGATATTTATCTTTAAGGAGATTAATGAGGCGAACTAAGGTTGTTGTTTTTCCACTTCCTGGAGAAGACATAACATTAACGAGGAAGACACCTTCTTCTTTAAGCTTTTTTCTTAATAAAGAAGCCTCTAAGTCGTTATCAGCGTATGCGCTTCGATTAACAACAATCGTTCTTACATTCTTTTCCGCCATAATAAAATTTAACCAAATAACTTGTTCGATTAAAAGTATTTATTAATAAATAGAGAATTTAAAATGAAAAAAGAGCCATTTTATCGCATTTTTACAAAATGACCCTTAGTTTTTTATATAGATTTATTTAGTCTGCTAAAGAACCCATTGGATCCCATGGTTTAAGTTCAATAGGCTTTGCATTATAAGCGTCGAGTTCTTCTTTAGTAAGGTATTTTTTATTAACAACTGCTTGGAAAGTATAACGATTGAACCAGGACTCGGAGATGATATAGTAACCAGCATTTGGACCGACATTACCCCACGAGTTCTCAATTTTCCATTTTGTTGGTTTGTCATTAGCTAAGTTAACACCTGTGATACACATTGCGTGTGTCATTTGGGAAATTGCAAAGTCGAGTGATTTGCCCTTTTCACAATAATAATCTAAACCGAATAAAGATTTGAAATCAAAGTAGGTATCATCCCAAGACGCTCTATCAACATCACGGTACGCTCCGACATCACTACCAAACCAAACGATTTGTCCGTCTTTAAGTTGAGAAATAATTAATTCTTTCATTCTTTCGATTGGAAGATTTAAATGAGTGACTGCTTTTCCACCAGCAACGTTACCTAAATATTTGACGGTATAAGACTTCATAAATTCCTTATCATCAGTTGGAGCGTTAATGATAGAAACATAGTCATCGAGTTGAGTTCCTATATATTTTTCGAAGAATGATAATGGTGTAAAGCCTTCGATTTTATTATATTTTTTATCCTTATCGGTATATTCAAAATCAAAGGTTTCTGGTGGTAAGCCATAGCAGGAAACAAGAGCTTTATAGAACTTGTCCATTAAAGCTTCTTTTTCTTTTAAAACTAATTCCATTCCACCTTTTTTAAGATATTCTCTAGCGGCAGGAGCAAACGCTCTCATTTCAGCATTAATTAAGGAGTTAATATATCTTGTGTTACTTGAAGAATAAGTTTCTGGATAGACATTCTTTGGACATAAGCCATATTTCTTAACAATATTAACAAACATATCCCATTGTCCACCATCACCGATACCACTCTTTAAAATGTATTGAAGAGTTCTATCATCATAATCATCGTTAATAGTTTCAATGATAATTTCTAAAGCATAATTAAGCTTTTCAAGCTTATCATAGAATGCTAAATAAGATTGAGATAATTCAAAGTTTTCAAGATTTAATTCCTTAGCAATCATTTCTCTTAAGACGTTAGTCGCGGCAAAGATCCAGCATCTTCCTGAAGCCTTTTGGTTTGTAATAGGAAGAGTCTTAATATCAATGGAGAAATTGAAATCCATTTCTTTAGCGTTATCTTGGCTATAAGCAACACTATAGATATCTGTTTTGCTTAAAGCGTGTCTAGCAATAGTTAAAGCTTTATCTTCTTTAACCTCTTTATATAATCCTTCTAAATGTTCTTTTTTAATTGAGTTCATAAGTTGGCCTCACTTTCTAATCTTTACTATTTTATTATTTAATAAAGAAAATGCATTAAATATGATAAAAAAATTAGCCGCGACTGGCTAACTTTTTCCCAAATAGGTCAGTTCCTATATGTTAATTTATATTTTTGAACAATTTCGTTAGTGATTTGTTTTAAATCATCAAGATGCTTAATAATGTCCTTAGCTAAAGCAATTTGAGTCTTAGCACGAACTAAGTTATGGGTTGGATAATCAACACCAAAATATTTATCGCCATTGATGTAATCACCAAGGAAGCGAAGAGCAAGCTCTTCAGTAATAACCAAAATAGAATAAGGTAATAATTCAATTTCTTTAGCGTTAATGACATCTTTCATCTTTGCAAAATAGCCATCAAGATACGCTCTATAAATATCCAAATTACAAACTAATTTAGATGTATCCATGGAGTCTTCGTTATCACCTGTAAAAAGTGATCTTAACGCATCACCAAAGTCGTATAAGAATGTACCAGTCATAACTGTGTCTAAATCTAAAACACAGGAGACCTTATTGGTTTTTTTATCAAAAACAACATTGTTAATCTTTGGATCATTATGGGTAATTGATTTATTGATTTTGCCTTTTTCAAGAGCATCAACAAGTAAGGAATAGTCACTTTTTCTACTCATTAAGAATAAGACATCATCTTCACATAATGCTTTTCTTTTACATGGGTCTTTTTGAACGATACTTTTAAAAACTTCATAACGTTTCGCAGTATTATGGAAATCAGGAATAACATCGCCAATTTGACTAATATCAATATCAGATAAATCAGAATGGAATTTTCCAAAACCTTTCGCTGCTTCAGTAACCATTTCTAAGCTTGGTAACTTTTCGTAGCAGACTGAATTATCGATATATTTATATCCACGGAAATAATCATTTCCATATTTTGTATATAATCTTCCATCTTTGGTTTTAACGATCTCTAAAGTTTTACTACCTTTACTTAAAAGATGAGTAGTAACTAAATCAATGTTATGCATAAGCATATTAACATTGTTAAATACGTTGTTATTAATGAATTGAAAGATGTATGTATCTTCAGTTGTTTTAACTAAAAATGTTTTATTAATATGGCCATTACCATATTTATTAATGGAAACAATGTTTCCTTTGATGTCGAATTGTTTAATTAAATTTTCCATGTAGCCCCCTTTATTTAATCATTGGTAAAGATGCTGCGGCGATTGATTGTCCCACTCTTCTCATAGATTCGCTTGGCATAGTTAAGTGGAAATGAGCGTATTCAGGGAAATCTTTATTAAGTGTTTCTTTCGCGGTATTTAAAATGATATCTCCACCCTTGCCAGAAGTAACTCTTCCAAGTAAGATAACGTGTTTAATTTCATAAAATTCAGCATAGTATGCTAAAGCATAAGCGAGATAAACACCAATTGTTTCAAAAATCTTTTTAGCACGTTCATCATCGTTAGCCATTAAAGATTGAACATAAGAAAGCTTCTCAGCTAAAGTAAGTTTTGGATCAACTTCAATTCCAGCCCTATCAACAAGTTTAATAACAGCGTCTTGTGATAAATATTTGCAGCCAACTCCGAAGTCTTTTGACCATTCGTCTACCATTGCGTTTCTATTAAAATCAACTGGAACGAAAGCAAGTTCACTAAACCATCCTGGAAGATTTCCGTTATGATCAACGTATCCTCCAGCTTCAGAGGTTCCCATTGAAATGCCAAGAACGCAATTGTCTTTTAAGTCGACAGCTCCTGCTAAAGCAGTAACATCGCCATCGTTAGCAACAACATATGGAATAGGATGACCTAATTCTTTAGCAAGTTTATTAACAGAGTTAACGTAAGCATATTTAACAAGTTCGAAATCTTTCTTAGGAACTTTAATAAAGATAGAGGAAACCATTGGTCTATCTGTAACGATAACACCTGCAGTAGAAATACCAACTGCATCAACGTCTCCACCTAATCTTTCAACGCCGACTTTTAAAGCTTTATAAATATTTTCATAGTGATAATTAATGTCTTCATTTAATTTAGGAAGCCAAACAATTTCTTCACTAGAAACAACTTTTCCATCAATAACCGCAGATACTTTAATATCACTTCCACCAGCATCAAAGCCGATTCTTTTTCCATCTAAATGACCACCTGCAGCTTCACTTGAAGGAACTTCTGCTGGGATATTTTCATAAGTAGCTTCTAAAACTTCAACTTCTCTTTCAAAAGTTGTGGACCAGAAATCATAGTCAAATTCTCTCAAGCCACCTTTACGGTAATAATCTTTAATATTCTTATAAACTACATGGCTACCAGCGATATAAATCTTAAATCCACCGATAACCCAAAGAATTGTTTTAATTAATCTTTCGGTTATAAAAGTATTTCTTTCATCATCAACACCATCTGGGAAGATATCAAATTCACGGCGGTATACGTAACCATTTGCTCTTTCAACTGCAACAATTAAGTGTTGTCTATTTTCGTATTTTTTAACGTCTTCATTAAATTTACGAAGCTCAATAATCGCTGGCAAAAATTCTGGTTCTAAAATAGGCTTAACCATCTTATTTAACTCTCTTTCCAAGTTTGTAAACTTCTTTAACTTTAAGATCTTTATCAAGTAAGACGATATCAGCCAATTTTCCTTTAGCTAATTCCCCTCTATCATTAAAATGTAGGCTTTCTGCAGCGTTTTTTGATGTCATCTTCGCTAAAGAGACATAATCCGCTCCAGTAATATTTCTTAAATTTCGTAAGGCTTGATCCATAGTTAAAAGAGAACCAGCTAATGGGCCAGTAGTCAAATATGCAGCATCTTCTTTTCTGATACATTCAAGACCGAATAATTCAAAGTGTTCAATATTGCTATGTTTAACTTTTAAAGCGTCTGTAATAGCAATGAAGCGATCAGGACCAGTAATTTTATAGAAAGCTTTTAAAGTATTTGGGCAGACGTGAACAGTATCACAAATAACTTCTGGATAAATTTCATCAAAATACATCGCTGCAGTAACAACACCAGGATTACGATGATGGTGTGGTGACATAGCGTTATGTGTGTGGGTTGTATTTGTTAAACCGTTATTAATTGCTTCACTAACGCAATCAAATGAGGCATCAGTATGACCAGCGGAAACAACAACACCGTTTTGAGTGACATGTTTAATAAATTCTAAAGCACCATCTTTTTCAGGAGCCATAGCAATGTATTTAATGTTTCCACCAGAAATCTTTTGAAGTTCATCAAATTCTTGAATATCTGGATCACGAATAAATTCAGGATTTTGAGCGCCTTTATATTTCAAAGAAATATATGGACCTTCAAAATGAATTCCACCTAGAGAAGGAATATCTTTGATTACATTTTTAACAGTTTTACAAACTCTTGCCAAAGATTCTTTATCACTAGTAAGAGTTGTGGCTAAAAATGTAGTAACACCTTCTTCATATAAAGAATCCGCAATTTTTGAATAATCTTCTTCTTTAGCATCCATGAAGTCAATTCCGACTGAACCATGGATATGAATATCTATAAATCCAGGGAACGCAATTAATCCAGGTTTTGAAATAGATTCTTCATTACCTAAGTAATCACCTTCACCAATATTTTTAATTAAGCCATCTTCGAAAGATAGATAACCTTTCTCGATTATCTTAGTTAATGTAACAATTGATATGTCCCTTATTATCATAATAATCCCCTAATTTCGCACTTGATAAGGTTGCCATAACAGAGATATAAAAGCAAATAAAAAATATTTAATTTATAAATATCATCGAAAATATGAGGCTTTTAAATTTTCTATTATCTTTTTATTTCGTATCGAAAGTTTTTCTAAAGGCACATCATTTAAACAAATATATTTAATTTCACTTACTTCACTAAGTTCAGGTTTAAGCTCACCTTTATAATCATGAACAATGAACACAAAATCAATGCCATATATTTCGTTACCATTTTTATAAATGTAATGAGTAATTTTGCCAGAATAAACTTTAAATAATTCTAGGGTATTAGCAACTACTCCAGTTTCTTCAAATAATTCACGTTTGGCTGCTACTTCTATTTCTTCACCAATTTCGATAGCGCCACCTGGAAAATCTAAATATCCATCATCTCTTCTAACTTCAAAAAGAATCTCATTTTTATCATTAATAACTACAGTTACCGCATGAGGAATTAATAGAGGGGCATTCCCCACCACTTTTCGGAGTTCTTTTACATAATCACTCATAGTTTTGCTTTAGAGATAATAACTTCTCCATCTCCAACGATTTTGCACGATTTACCATATGGAAGGAAAAAGGTATCAAATTGTTTATAAGGAATATCATTAACAACGCCTGAACCACTAATAAAAGTGAACGAAATAAACGAATCTTTATCAGGGTCAATAAGTAATTCTTTATTTATTGTTTTGCCCACAACTTCAAAGTGTGTAGAATCTATATAAATTTCGGAAAAGGATGGACTTCTTATATATTTTTCGGTGTTAACAACCTTTAAAGCTTTCTCAATATGAAGCTCTCTAGGTTTACCATCTTTACCAATACGATTATAGTCATAGAAACGATAGGTAAGATCACTATTTTCTTGGATTTCAATTAATCTAATACCTTTTCCGATGGCGTGGACTGTCCCTGAATTAATTAGGAAACTATCACCTTTTTTAACAGGTATGAAGTTTAAATAATCAGTAATTGTATTGTCCTCTAAATGTTTGCGGATCTCTTCTTTTGATAATGTTTCTTTAAAGCCAAGATAAAGACCTGCACCTTCATCGGCATCAATAATAATCCATGATTCAGTTTTACCTAATGAATTTTCGTGTTCCAAAGCATATTCATCGCTTGGATGAACTTGAATAGATAAACGATCATTCGCATCAATTAATTTAATTAAAAGAGGAAAACGATTAAAGCGGTTATAAACTGGTCCAATATCACTTGGAGTTAAAATGTCTGCAAACTTTTTACCTTTATCAGGACCACTAGCAACTATAGAAGAATCGTTTTCTCTAGCGCTAAGTTCCCAGAGTTCAGAAATTGATGTGGTATCGAAATTCTTTCCATGTTTATGAAAGTAATCTCCGCCCCAGATGTATGATTTATATGCAGGAATAAGTTTAATTAGTTCCATAGTATCTATAATTTTATCACTCATAGTTAATAAATATAACTAGGCATTTAGTAAACTGTTTAAAGTTTTCGAAAATGAGTAAATAAAAATGCCGATTAAATCGACATATTGGTGCAGGCGGTGGGACTCGAACCCACACGCCATCGCTGGCAATAGATTTTGAGTCTATCGCGGCTGCCATTACGCCACGCCTGCAAGGCCAAGTGTTTATAATTATATTAATTTAAGAGAAAAATACAATTAACTCATTGAAAACTATTCATTTTTTATTTTAGTAGCGATATCATAATAAACATAAGGAGCATATTTATAATATGAGTGATTTAAATCAAAGAATATGTATTATTGGTGGCGGTCCAGCTGGACTTTCTGCTGCCATGTATCTTGAAAAGAAAGGCTACACTAACTATGTCATTTATGAAAAGTTAAATAAAGTTGGTGGTAAATGCTATTCTCCAAAGATCAAAGTTAGACACAATGGTGTTGAAGAAGAAAAGAGTTTCGAAACAGGTGCTATCATGGGTGCTATTACCTACCACGCTGTTAGCGAAATGGAAGAATTCGGTGGATATTATCATAAAGGTCCAGATTTCAAACCTGGCGAACCAAATATGAGAAGAGAATTCCGCAAAACTACAGGCGAAATTGATCATCCATTTGAACCAAAAGTTAACTTCTCATTCAAAAAACTATCGGGCTTACTCAAACTTAAAAAACAAATGAAGAAGCTCAACCACTTAATGCAAACTAAATACGTTGGTTATGACTGCTATGGTCATTTAGGCGTTGCATCTGGTAAATACTTTGGTATTTCTAAAGGTGTTGATGGCTATTGTGGCGCAACAAAAGAAAGCTCATTCCCAAATTATATTCAAGGTGAAAACCCAAATCTTAAAGACTTAGCTCTTCCATTTGCCGAATTCTGTAAGATCAATGGTGTTGAAGAAGTTCAAAGAATTTGGATCGCACCATTCACATCCTTTGGTTATGGTTTCTTCGATGAAATTCCAGCAGCCTTAGTCATGAAATATCTTGATGTCACCACTGCTTTAGAATTCGTTAATATGAAACTTTGGACATGGCAAGATGGTACACAAGAAATCTACGTCCATGTTAACGCTAAACTTAAACACCCAGCATTATTAGAACACGAAGTCGTTAAAGTTCAACGTCCAGAAGGTAAAATCTTTGTAACAGTTAAGAGTAAAGAAGGAGAAAAGACTGAAGAATTTGATAAATTAATCGTCACCACTCCACTTGATTACTTTGCTAAATACGCAGACGCAACCAAAGAAGAAAAAGAATTATTCTCCAAGATTATTCATGAAAGATATTGCGACTATATCGCTACCTTTGAAGAAGGTAAGAGCCCAGTTATCTCTGGTTATCTTGTTGAAAACATGGTTCCAGAAAGACTCGGTCACGCCATGGTTTATTACAATAGATGGGAATATCTTGAAAAAGATTGTCCATGTACCGTTTATGCTTTAGCTAACCACACTGGTACTCCTGATGTTGATTATGATGTCGTTATGAAGACCATGGATGAAGATATGACTAAAGTCGGATTCCCAATCAAAGAAAAATTATACGCACAAGAAGTTTATTATTGCCCACACGTTTCTAGTAAAGATTACGCTGATGGTTGGTATGACAAGCTTGAAGCTTTACAAGGTAACAAGAATACCTTCTACGCTGGTGAAATTCTCTCCTTCGGCGATATGGAAGATACTTGTGCCGCTTCTAAAGATATTATTGGAAGATTCTTCTAATCAATGCTTAAACAATAAGAACCGAGCGTTGAACTCGGTTCTTTTTTTATCCTTTGGTGCAGTGGATGAGACTTGAACTCATACGTATTACCCTAGGTTTCTGAGGCCTATGCGTCTACCAGTTTCGCCACCACTGCGCGATATTAATTATATAGTAAATTTAAAAATAATAATTATAATAATTACGATATGGCAAAAAGAAACTCTAAAGCTGAAATGAAAATCTTCTACGATATCGCAGAAGAACTTTATCAATCTAAACGCACATTTAATGAAATATATAATTTACCTTTGAGATATTGGAAGAATAAAGAACTTTTTATCTATGAAGAAAATGGTAAAGGCGAAGTGATTAAATATAGTGATTTAGATGCTTTTGTAAAAGGGTATGCAAGCTTCTTTAAAAAGAGAATAAATTCCCAAAGAGGCGAGTATATAGCCTTAAAATTAGTTAATTCACCAAAATGGGTCTATACATTTTATGGTTTATTAATGGCAGGATTTAATGTTTTACTTATTAATCCTATCTTAAGAAAAGAAGACGCTGAAAGATTAATATTTGAAGCAAACGCCAAAGGAATTATAACTGACGATAAAGAAACATATAGTGTTCAAACAATTGCATTAGATGATGTAAAAATAGAGTCTGCTACATTCGAACCAGATTGGGCTAATGAAGTTGCTTTTTCAACTAGTGGCACCACTGGTGATTCAAGAGTATATGTTTATACTGCTGATAACTTAGTTGAACAAATCTATAGTGCATATTGTATGCCTGATACAACAGTAGACATTATGTATACTGAAAAATTTGGAAAACTTAGATTATTAGCTATCGTTCCATTTGCGCACATCTTCGGCTTTGTTGCTGTCTTTTTATGGTATAGCTTCTTTGGAGCGTGTATCGTTTTCCCAAATTCTATTTCTTCTAATGATATTCAATATTTCTCCAAGACTTATAAGATCTCTCATTTATATGGGGTTCCACTTTTATTTGATTCATTAGCTAAATCATTTAAACAAACTGTTTCTAAAGAAAGTCCAAAGAAACAAGCTCTTATTGAAAAGATGATGAAATATAATAACGGGAAGATATCTGATACTGAAGCTGGAATCGTCACCACTAAATTCTTTCAAAATATTGTGAAGAATAAGATTTTAGGAAAAGAAATTAGATATTGTATTGCAGGTGGATCCGCTTTAAGTAAAGAAACATTAGAAACAATCAACGGGATTGGATATCCACTTTATAATGGCTATGGAATGACTGAGATTGGTGTTACATCAGTTGAATTATCTCCAAAAGTTAGTCAAAGAAATCGTGGTTCAATTGGTAAGCCACTTACAAATGTTGAATATAAAATTGAGAATAAAGAATTACTTGTTAAAACAAAGCAAATGCATTCTTATCGTTTTGTGAATCAAGAAAAAATCCCTGCACAAGTCGATTCAAATGGTTATTTCCACACTGGTGATATCGCTGAAATTGATGGTAACGGATATGCCTTTATTCATGGCAAAGTTAAAGAAGTAATAATTACTGCAAATGGGGAAAACATTTATCCTGAAGAATTAGAAAATAACTTTAAGAATCTTCCATATGTTTCTAATTTAGCGATTATTGAGCATCTTAATAAAGTTACTCTTGTTTTAGAATTAAACCGTAAACTTGAACAAGAAGAAGTAGCCACTTTGGAAAAAGAGATAATAAGAGCAAATGATTCCTTGCCAACTTCGATGCGAGTCGAAGCTACTTTATTATCATTAGAAAATATTCCTTTAAACGCTTCTTTAAAGATCAAAAGATTCGAACTTAAAGATAGATTAAATAAAAACCCAGAACAATTTATAGCGTTATCAAGAAATGAAAATATCTCTTATCAAGGTATTGATGAAGATGAATTAAATCCAATAATTGATCAAGTTATTGAAATATTTAGTAATAATTCCGGTATTGAAAAAGAAAAAATCACCAGATCTTCTCACTTTATCATTGATTTAGGTGGTGATTCGTTCACTTATATGTCAATGCTCTCTGAAGTTGAATCGACATTCAACACCCCAATTCCAACTGAAACAATAGGAAAAATTAATACTCCACTCGAAGTAGCTATTTATATTTATAAAAATAAGAATTAGTTTAAGAAATTAAGAACTTTTTGATATATTTCCATGTCAGGCGTGGAAATATTTTCATAATAAATAGTATCAAGAGGAGCGTTACCACCACCGAAAATACCGAAATCTTTTAAGACTTTCATCGCTTCTTTTTCAGCACTATCAGCGATAAATGGGGAATGATATTTATTGTCTAACATCTCAACTTTAAGATTTGGATTAATAATCTTTTCAAAGACATAACCACTATCTTTAGGATTTACTGTTTCATCTAACTTGCCTTGTAGATAATATACTTTAGTATCTTTATTAAGTTTCAAACCTTTAGATGCACTATAGAATGCATATTTACCACAATATAAGGCATTTCTAAGGGTAATAACAAATGAGAAGGCTTTTAAGAATTTAGAATTGCCAGCGCAGAACTTCCCGTCATTATCAAATCCTGCAAAAGACACAATCTTATTAATCTTAATATCTTTAAAGTTCAAAGCGTTTAAGACTGCAAAACCACCCCAGGAGTGGCCTAAAAGATTGATTTCAGTGTTCTTACTAAATTGTTTTCTAGAAGTAATATATTCAATCGCATACTTTAAATCTATGATGGCTTGGCTCATACAGGTAACAACTTTTCCTTCACTAAGTGAAGCAGCATAGTTATCATAAGCAAAAACCGCAAAACCTTTATTAGCCAAATAATTGATTAATGGTCTTAAATAAGCATGTCCAGCTCCTAAACCATGAGAAACGATAACTAATCTTTTAGAATTAGAACCTTTCTTCTTATAAATAAAACCATTTAAAGTAGCTTTCTTATTATTCTTAAATGAAACACTTTCCACATCTAGTTCTTCGCTTATTGGAGCGTAACGAATACGAACATCACCATCACTTCTTTGAAAGAAAACTTTACGGAAGGTTAATTCACACATTAAAAATAGAAGAATAAACGCTAATAAAATAGCACCACAAATAGATCCAATAATTATACCAATCACTTTAAATACTTCTCCTTAATAATTTTTAATGTAGGTTCATCAGCATCAGAGAATCTTAAATTATCTAATTCATCTTTAGTGGACCACGCCATATTAATATGTTCGCTTAAGGTTGGTGTTCCACTTATTAGTTCGCAGCGATATGTAGCAATATGAAGAATTTGAGTTTCATATTCATCAACAATATCAGTAATTAATTCATATACTTTAACGTTTATTGATAATTCTTCTCTTAATTCTCTTGCTAAAGCCTCTTCAGGAGTTTCACCTGGTTCTATTTTTCCACCTGGAAATTCCCATTTAAATTTAGTTTCTCCTTTATTACCTCTTTGGGCAGAGAAAACCTTATTATCTTTTATAATTGCGCCTGCAACAACAAATACTTCTCTTTTCATAATCTTCACTTTTATCAATTATAGCAATATATATTTAATAAGTAATTAGTTATTTAAAAATTAATAAATTTTTCCCAAATAATTGAGTTCCTATATCTTTTTTAGAAATTATACTTCTCTTTTATCTTTTTAATAGCACCAGTTTTAATTATTAATTGAGATCCTAAGCCCACTAAAACACCAGTGATTAAAGAAGTAACTGCGATAAATGGAAGATAATATAAAACATAAACTGATTCTAAGAAAACCATTGCTACTATTATTTGACCTATAACGTGGAATAAGGCTCCTAGAACACTAACACCAATAATGGAAAATTTCTTAATTAATGTGTGGAACAAAATCATTACTCCAAGCGATAAGATTGCTCCTGCTAACGACATTAGGAAACCATAAGATAATAGAGTTCCTGTTATTAAACTCACTAAAATAACTCTTAAAGCATTCACAAAAATAGCTTCTTTTATTCCAAGTTCATATAAAGTTATAAGAATAACAATATTTGCTAAGCCTAGTTTAATTCCTGGAATCCCAACAGATGGAATTAAAGATTCTAAATAGCCAATAACTACCGCACCAGCGATAAGAACTCCAACTAATGTAATCTTATGGATATTCATCGTTAGATCTCCACATCGTTAATATTGTTTCCATCAATTACAATAGAAACAGCGTTATACGCACAGATGATTGGTTTACCGGATTCACTTACATAACCCATATGAACACAGTCTTGATGAGGACAATTAGATTCTAAAACCGCAATTGCGCCTTCATGAGTATGAATATGTAATTTTCCGTGTTTTCCATCAACAAAATAATCTTTATCTTCGTTTTTAGATAAATCGATAGTTTCAACAATATTATTTTCGTAGAAAATACGAGCGACTAAATTAGTTCTCACTTTGAAAGACAAAGTAATAGTTAAGGTTACTGCCATCACTAAAAATAAAGAGATAATTAAGATGAGATCATTTCTAAGCTTTTTCTTATCCATTAGTGATAATAAACCTCTAATTCTTGGTTTTTATAAATAATATCTGAACCTTTAATAATGATTGCTTTAACTTCAAATAAAGATTCGATTTCTTTTACTTCTTCAATATTACACATCGTTAACGTAGTTGAAATAGCATCTCCATACGCTCCATTATTAGACACAACAATTGCTACATCATTCTCATTAAGAGCACTACCATTAATAGGGTTAACAATATGAGAATAAATTTTGCCGTCAATCATTACTCCTTGACTCTTATTTGAGGATGTTGAAACAAAGCAATTTTTAAGTTTTAGATATCCATTTTTAACATAACTTAACCCAATATTAAATAAACCATCATCAGTATTTTTAGAGCCTAAAAGAATGCTTGATGTTCCAGCGTTTATTAAATATTTAGTGTAATTCTTTGATACAAAATATTCTTTAACACTATCTAAATAATAGCCTTTTGCAATAGCGCCTAAATCAATCTCAGCGTCCCCTACTCTTTGAACAATATTATTATCTTTAAAAGTTAGAGACGAACTATTGATTTTAGCTAATTCTTCTTCAATTATCCCGCTAGAAAGCACTTCTTTTTTATCTAAAGCCTCTTTCCACTTCTTAGCTAAAGAACCACATAAAGGATTGAAATAAGTAAGTCCTTTACCCTTTAATTCATAAGATAATTTAAGGAGTTTATATAGATTTGAATCGACTGAAACATCTTCGTTAGTGTTATTAATTGTATAGACATTATTAACATCGCTCGTTAAATAGTTATCAGTAAGTTTTGAATATGTATTTGCAAGGTTTTTAATTTCTTTTAATGAAGAAGATTCACCCTCATAAAGTTTCATATCAATCATCGTATCAAACGCAAATGCTTTATCTTCAAAAATAACGCCACTAGAGCATGACGTTAATAAAGGAAATAATGATAAATAAATTAATGGTTTAAATTTCATAATTAAAGATGGACTTTGACTTTAGTTCCGTCTTCATTTGGATGTTGATCTAAATATTCAATAATAGGTTTGAAGTTAGAGTCTTCTTTACCTGGTTTACATTTTCTTAAGTTTTCTTCTTCACCTTTAATAATGGCCTCTGCTAAAGAACGGCAGCCAGCATAACCACAGCTACCACAATTATAGTTAGGAAGCTTTTTAGCAACTTCATCGATTCTTTCATCTTCTTTAACATATAAAACTTTAGCGGCAATAGCTAAGCCAAGTCCAAGAATAAGACCGAGACCTAATAAGATTAATACAGCGTATAATATTTCCATTATTCAGTCTCCTTTTCTTTATAGAATCGACATTCTTTTTTATCACAAGAAGAACAATTTTCTTCACTAATTTTAATGTTTTCACAACCCTTAGGGGCAGGAGTTCTAACATAGAAGACAAAAGAGACAACAAAGATTATTGCTAATGCAACGATAATCGATATAGCTAAAATAAGATATCCGCTTTCGTTCATAATTTAATACCTGTGAATAATCCTTGTAAGCCCATAAAGGCAATTGCCATAATCGCAGCGATAATTAATGCAATTGGTAAACCCTTAAATGCTTTTGGTACATTAGCAGATTCAAGTCTCACTCTAATGCAACTAAAGATAACAATAACAAGAAGGAAACCAATTGAAGTTCCTAAACCGTTTGCAAGAGAATTTAAGAAAGATAAACCTTGATCAGTATTAGATTGAACAACACCTAAAACCGCACAGTTTGTGGTGATAAGTGGAAGATAAATACCTAAGCTTTTATATAATGATGGAGAGAATTTCTTAATAAAGAGTCCCACCAATTGGACTAAAGAAGCAATAACAAGAATATAAGCAACTGTATCCATAAACTCGATATGAGCAAGTTCGAGCAAACGATAAAGTGGCCAACAAATTAAGGTCGCAATTGTAATAACAAAGACAACCGCTAAGCCCATTCCTAAAGAAGATTTAACTTTTTTAGAAACTCCAAGGAAAGGACAAATGCCATAAAAACGCGATAAGACAACGTTATCGATAAGCATACTTGAGGCAATCGCCAAAATAAAGGCAACAAAAGTAGACATTATTTAGCTTCTCCTTCCTTACTTAAAGCGGCTTTAGCTTGAGCTTTTTTAAGTTTATCTTGAGCTTTCTTATATTCCTCTTTACGGTTTTTAATAAAGGCAATAACCGCTAAGATGATAGCGAAAACAATGAAAGCTCCCGCTGGATTTTGGAATACTGATATTTCATATCCTTTTGGAATAATTTGTAATTTAGCTTCTGGAATAAAGGTGAAGATCTTACCAATAGATAAACCACCTGTACCTAAGAGTTCTCTAAAGAAAGCAATACCAACGATAGCTAAGGTATAACCTAATCCCATACCTAAGGCATCAATTAAGGAATCAAATACTCCATGTTTAGAAGCATATGCTTCTGCTCTTCCTAAAACGATACAGTTAACAACGATTAAGGAAATAAAGACTCCTAAGGTTGAATATAAATCTGGAATAAAGGCATTTGTTAGCATCTTAACGATTGTGACAAATGTCGCAATAATTAGGATATAAGCTGGTGTTCTAATCTCTTCACTGATTAATTTGCGTAATAAAGAAACTAGAACACTAGAACAAATTAAAACAATGGTAAAAAGTAAACCCATCCCGATTGCTGCTTCAATTGTTTTAGTGGTTGCTAAAGCTGGACATGTTCCAAGAATTGAAACAAGTAATGGGTTTTCCTCGATAATACCTTTGAGGAAATTCTTCTTAGTGGTCATCTTTTCTTCTGCCATATTTATTTACCCCAAAGTTCTAAGGCAACTTCTTTAGCTTCTAAAACCATATCGCGGACTAGTTTAGCGCCATAAGTTGCACCACACTTAACATCTTCAACATCAATTTCATCGTTATTAAGTGGATTAATATAATTTTCTACTAAAGTAGAAGCATATGTTTGTTCATTAGTTACAATTGTTAAACCAAGGAAAGCTTTAGAAGATTCTTCATAACCAATAATTAAAGATATCTTTCCATACATATTGCTTCCTAAGGTTCTAATCGCATAACCTGAATATGATTCTCCACCATTTTTAACTACAGTATAAATTGTATTAGTGTATTTATATTCTTTAGACAATTTAGCGTCTTCTTTAGACTCGGTTTTTTCTACCTTACTTTCTTTGCCAAAGATTATAGCGATACCATCATTTATCTTTTTAACTTCGTTTTCTTTAATTCGTTCATTAGTTAAAAGATTAGCGCCTCCAACAAGTAAAGCACTAGCTGCACCAATAAGGCCTAAAGTTAAAGAGGTGAGGATATAGTGTTTTTTATCCATGATAGACACCTCCATACATAAGCGCTAGGAAAGTAATCAAAGCTCCAACTATAACGATTAAAGACATCGCTAAAATGTTCTTCCAGTTAAAGCGTGGGTTAGACCATTCGTAGTGATCTAATACAACTGCAATCATATTAGAAAGAAGAATGGAGAAACCAACACCTTCTGGTAAAGCGGCAAATAAACGAATAAAGACAGTGATAAGAGCAGCAACCATACCATAAATCACTCTAGATGGAGGATTAATTGGACTAGTTACTGGATCAGTTAACATAAATGTCGCCCCAAATAAAACACCACCACTTAATAAGCTATATAAAGTGAAGGAGAATGGATTAATACCAGTTCCTAAGCCTAGAAGCGCTAACCCTGCAACTAAGGTTAAAACAGTAAATGTGCCTAAATAAGAAACAACGATACGGAAATCAGCACTTCTTCTAACAAGAAGATAGACTAAACCAATTAAAATTGTAATCTTATAAACTTCGCCTAGTGTTCCTGGGATTCTACCAAAGAATAAATCAAATGTTTGATACTCTGTAATATTAGAAAGAGCCCCATCGTTAATTAAACCTAAAGGAGTAGCACCGCTTACTGCATCTGGCATCTTAAAGAACCATGTATCAGCATAATAAACATAGGTGGAACCAAAGCAAAGTTTAGCAAATAGCATACCAACAACTGCTGGGTTAAAGATATTTTGTCCAAGGCCGCCAAAGACTAATTTTCCTAGCACAATTCCCACCAATGAGCCAACAATAGCAGGATAAATAGGTGGAATAATTGAGCCATCTGGAAGTTTCATCGCTACTGGCATAATTAAAGTAAAGATGACAGCAGATATAGCGGCACTTAAGAAATTATTTTGAGTGAATGTTCCTTTATAAGAATGGATGAATTTCTCTTTAAATGTTCGTTTAACTCCATCTTTAGGGAACATATGGGTTAATCCGATAAAGACAAATTCTGCACTTAACATAATAAAGACAGAAATAGTGTAGGTAACCAAAGTATTAATTGGATAAACAATAAGAGAGAAGATTAAGGTTGGGGCAAGCGCGATTAAAACATCAACCATCATTCTTGTAACGGTTGCTTTTCTTCTTAAGTGTGGCGCGTTTTCCTTAGTGATAATCATAATTTCGCAAAAATCTTTGCCCTCTTCACATAATCCGTAACATTAATCTTAGATGTGCAAGAATAAGCGCATAAACCACATTCAACACATTTAAGAGGATTGAGTTTTTTAATTCTTTCTTTATCGTTAGCTTTAACTGCGTTCATAATTTGCACCGGTTCAAGATGAACTGGACAAGATAAAACACAGGAACCACATCTAACGCATGGTTCTTCAACATAGTTGACTTTATCTAAAATAATAATAGAAGTAACAGTTTTAGTAATAATGCAGTCATCACTTGGAACGGATGCACCCATCATAGGTCCACCTAAAATGAAGACTTTTTCTTTATCAGGATGTTTATATCCTCCACAAAGAGGAATAAGTTCTTTAATTGATGTTCCAACTTTAACTCTAAAGTTCTTTGGATAGTTGATGCCATCACCTGTAACTGTAATAAATCTTTTAATGACTGGCATGTTATATTTAATTGCTTTATAAATACCCACCATCGTGGAGACATTAAAATCAATAATTCCTTGGCTAGATGGAAGTTCACCCGGTTTAAGTTGAATACCAGTTGCGTTACGAA
Source organism: uncultured Erysipelotrichaceae bacterium (assembly GCA_902787955.1). Classification (GTDB taxonomy): domain Bacteria; phylum Bacillota_I; class Bacilli_A; order RFN20; family CAG-826; genus Fiminaster. Next base: position 39,519 of record CADAIJ010000004.1, on the reverse strand, counting down.
TCATTTCTACTTCCCAGCCTTGTGGGTAATAATTTCCAACACAGCAAAGTTCGATACCAGAACCAACGTATTCTTTGAGAACTTGTTCATAGACACGTTTGATATCAGTGTATTTTGATTTAATACAAATCTTAGCTTGCTTACAGTTAAAAGCTTGCATCGTGTATTTAATTGCTTCCATAACTCGATATGGGAATTCAAGCATTAAACGATGGTCAGCGGTAATGTATGGTTCGCATTCAATACCATTAACAAGAATCATCTTAATTGGTTTATCAGTTTGGAATTTAACAAAGGTTGGGAAAGAAGAACCACCAAGACCGACATTAGCGCAGTCTTTAATGATTTCAGTCATTTCTTCTTTAGTTAAAGCTTTAATTTCTTCATCAGATCTTTCTTTTACAGAATGATCAAAGGTTTCTTTAAAGTCGTTTTTAATTTTAATAAAATCGGTTAGTTTTCCATTACGGTGATAATGCTTTTCTAAGCCAACATATGTACCAGAACATGTTGCGTGGATTGGTTGTTCGAAAAATGGACCATGTCTCATCCCAATAACTTGGAAAGAATTAACATGATCTCCTTCTTTTATGTATAAATCTGCTTTTGGACAACGAGCATTAGCCATCGCAATATAAAGATATTTTGGCTTCATATAACGAATAGCAGGTAATGAACCAACTAAATTTTTCGTATCTTTAATATGCGTAGTCTTAGCAATCATACTCTTTAATTGTAACTCAATCGTTCTTATTTATATATAAGAAAAACCGGAAAATAGAAATCTATATATAAAATTTAGGTAAATTATCGATAAATATCTTGGTTTTTATTTTCTATTTTGGGTGCTAATCTTTTTAATAATGAATAAACGTGATAAGTATATTCTAACGTCATTAATCTCATTAACCGCGGTAAGTGCGATTGTTTTAAATGTCTACTTTACCTTCTTTCATCGTTATAAAGGAAAAGTAGTAATTGATGAATGGAATGAGTCAGAAGAATTTAACGATAATGATGTGACTTATATTAATAAAGATCCTAATAAAGACTTTGTAATTCTTAACCTTGCTGATGTTCAATTATGTGACACAGAAAACTACTTTAATGCCTCAATTGTTCATAATGAAATGAATTATTTAGTTAAGTTAACAAAGCCAGATCTTATTACTCTATCAGGAGACCAAACTTGGAGTAACGAGAATTTAGTTTCTTTAAAAAGAATAATTAAATGGCTAGATGAATATAAAATCCCATGGGCACCTGTATTTGGAAACCATGATTATGGAAATGATTTTAATTCTGCCGTAGCAAGTATGGAATATTGTTCAGACTTATATGAAGCTGGAAAATATTCCTTATATAAAAGAGGCCCAACCAACTTTGAAACGCTGGGAAATTACGCAATTGTTATTAAAGAAAATAATAAGATTTTAAAAGCTCTTTATATGGTTGATTCTGGCTATTTAGACAAAATTAACGATGACCAAATTTCCTATTTTGAGTGGATTTCTGAGGGGTTAAAGAAGAAAAATAACGATAATTATGTTGACTCAATGGTCTTCCTTCATAAACCTCTTCCAGAATATTCTTTAGCGTATCACCACTATAGAGAATATAAAGATAATGCGATTGGCGATGTCCATGTGCATTTCTCATTAAGTGGATCAATTCAAAACGGTTTCTTTACTAGAATGAAAGATAAAGGAATGAAAGATGTAATATGTGGGCATCAACATGGCAATAGTTTTACTTTACTTCACGAAGGAGTAAGGCTAACTAACGCGGTTAAAACTAGTGAAACAATGTCTTATTATGATGATGGGATTATAAATCTTAATGGCGCTTCCACTTTTGTTTTAAAAGGTAATGAAGTAAGTATTAAGAACTATTTTGTTGGTTCAAATGACTATCACATTAGTGATGATTTAAATGTGTATAATTGGTAAATTTGACATTTAAGAACAAAAAAATCCTGAACTAACTCAGGATATTTTATCAATCTGGTGGATCTGACCGGGCTCGAACCGGCCACCTCCTCCATGCCATGGAGGCGCTCTCCCAGATGAGCTACAGACCCATTGCACTCGCTTGAATGCCTTAATATTATTTAATATTTTTAGCTTCTAAGCAAGCACTTTCTTCAAGACGTTTTTTCTTTCTAGCTTTAAATTGCTCTCTAAGGTGTATTCTTTTCATTCTTTTTTCTAAATATTTCTTATGGGCAATCTCCATAGATTCATGGTTTTTACTACGCATCTTTAAAATATCTTCACAGACTGCCTCTTCTAGAAATGGATAAAATCTCGCAATAGCTTTCATTGCTTCTTCTCTCAAATGAATATAAGCATCGATACAACCATATTTTCCATATAAGTTAAGGTAAATCTTTTCATAGTTAGTGCACTTATGCCTTACATAATTAAGAAGGAACTTATTAAGCTTCTTAGGTGATAAATTAGCAAACCTAATACTTTCTTTTTCATTTCTAACATAAAACTTCTTAGTATTTGCTAATAATGTTTCATAAGGATAAACCTGTACGACTAAATCTTTTAATGCTTCATTCACTTGTTTAAGTGTTTCAAACTTTTTTAATCCCGCAGCATTTTTCATTGAGATAGAGCGATGTTGTCTTTCTCTTTGATAATTTAAAAACCTATTGTCCTTCATTGCAGCTTTGACAATTGATTTAGGCCAAAGTTTCATCATGTGGCCATCCTCGTGATGTGGGTTCTTTTCTAAAACGGGTTCAGGTAGTAATTCTTTGATTAGACGATCAGAAAAACCGAGTGATTTCACTTTCTTTTGATTGTAATAATTTGATAATTCCATAAAAAATACCTCCTACTATTAATGGGGGTAAAAATATGGCAAAGTGAAAAAGTTTGGGACAATTTGTCTCAAAGAGCCGAGTTCCTATATAAAAAACGCAGAAATATTTTTTCCGCGTTTCCTTTTTTAGTGGCGCGCACAAGACGATTCGAACGTCCGACCCTCTTCTTAGGAGGAAGATGCTCTATCCAGCTGAGCTATGTGCGCATCGAGTAGATATTATATACCTATTTATCTTATTTTCATTATTAATGGTCGGAGCGATGGGATTTGAACCCATGACCTTTCGGTCCCGAACCGAACGCGATACCAAGCTTCGCTACGCCCCGAACTAATCTCCAAATTCCATTCCAAATTCAAATAAGGACATTTGATCTGATTCACCAAGTCCTTTTAAAGCACCAATATCGACCATATCTTTAACGTTAGTAGAAGAAAGTTTGGTCCTCTTTAATAAATCTTCTTGCGATGAGAAGTTGCCATCTTTTCTAGCAGTAACAACACTTTCCGCTGCAGCTTCACCTAAACCATCTAAAACGATAAATGGGGGAATAAGTTTCATGTTAGTGTGGTCACAAACAAATCGAGTTGCTTCAGATTTATAAAGATCAATATTAGCGAATTCAATTCCTCTTTCTTCCATTTCAATCGCAACGGTAAGCATCTTGAAAATGTTCTTTTCTTTTGGCGTAGCTTTTTCACCTTTGGTGTTTGATTTACGTTTAATTTCATCATATCTAGCTAAGATTGATTCATAACCACCAAGCATAGCGTTAATATCATAAGCATCACATCTAGCGGTAAACCAAACAGCGTAGAATTCAAGTGGATGATATAGTTTAAAATAACCAACACGAACCGCCATTGTGGTATAAGCAACCGCGTGAGCTTTTGGGAACATGTATTTAATCTTGTAACAAGAATCAATATACCAATCTGGTACTCCACAAGCTCTCATTAATGGAGCATATGTTTTTTCTACAGACTTAAAGTCACCTTTACGAGTCTTTTCCATAATAGCGAATGATTCACTCTTTGGTAAACCTTTCGAAATTAAATAAGTCATAATATCGTCACGACAACCGATAACCTCTTTAATGGTGCAGGTTTTATTCTTAATTAACTCTTCAGCGTTATTTGACCAAACGTCAGTACCATGGGCCAAACCGGCGACAACAACGAGGTCAGCAAATGATTTTGGTTGAGTATCCACTAAGATGTTTTGACATGTTTCAGTACCAAATTCAGGTAAACCTGACGCACCAGTTCTAGCGTGTAAATAGTTTTGAGAACGATTTAATGCTTTATCAGAAGTGAATAAGGAAATAACTTTCTGATCATTAAGTGGAATAGTTTTAACATCAATATTTGTCATTTCTGACATCATTTTAAGAGCTAATGGGTCAACATGACCTAAAAGGTCAAGCTTAAGTAAAGCATCATGAAGCGCACGATAATCAAAGTGAGTTGTTAGCCATGTAGATTCTTTATCATCCGCTGGATATTGAATTGGGGTGAAATCATAAATAGATAGTCCTTTTGGAAGAACCATAACACCACCAGCGTGTTGACCAGTTGTTCTTTTAACATCGATTGCTCTAGCAGCGAGATAACCAATTAAAGATTGAGAATAAGTTGATACTTCGCGTTTAGCTTCTTCTTCGCTCATTCCTTTTTTAATTTGAAGTTCTCTTTCAAAATAGCCTTTAACATAACCAAAGGCGGTCTTTTCGGCAACTTTTTCAATTGTGCCTGCTCTAAAGACGTTATGTTCACCAAAGAATTCTTTAGTTAGATTGAATGCTCTCCACTGATAATCAGATGGGAAGTTAAGGTCAATATCAGGAATCTTTTCAGCGTTAAATCCAAGGAAGGTTTGGAAAGGAATATTTTGTCCATCCCCTACCATCTTTGTGCCACACTTTGGACATAATTTATCACTTAAATCGTAACCAGATTGAATAGTTGGATCATCCACCACTTCAAAATGTTTACAGTTAGGGCAACGATAATGAGGAGGAAGTGGATTAACTTCAGTAATTCCAAACATGGTTGCCGCTAATGATGAACCAACCGACCCACGAGAACCAACCATGTAACCATCACTATGGGCTCTTTCAACAATTTGGTGAGCAATATAATAAGTAACGGAATAACCGTTATTGATAATACCATCAAGCTCAGTTTGAAGTCTTTCATGAATAAGTTCAGGAAGTTCATCCCCATATAATTTATGAGCGGTTTCGTAACATGAATCAGTTAAGATTTTTGGTGAACCTTCAATAACTGGAGCATGTAATTCTTTCTGAATTGGTTTAAAGCTTTCAATCATATCAGCGACTTTATTTGTGTTAGTAATAACCATCTCTTTAGCCTTCTCTTCACCAAAAAGAGGAGAGAATATAGCCATCATTTCTTCAGTTGAACGGAAATATTGTTCTGGAGATGGGCCTTTTGTGTTTCTTGCTAATGGGTGAGGTTTATTACCAACGGCTTTTGCAGAAATATAAATATCACGAATAATTTTATCTTCTGGATCAAGGTAATGAGCGTCACCAGTCGCACACACCATAACCCCTGCCTCATCCGCTGCTTCAACTATATCTTTTAAAAGTTTGATTAATTGTTCTTCGTTTTCGAGTGAACCTGTATCAATTAAGAAAGAATAGTTTGCTAAAGGTTGAATCTCAATATAGTCATAAAATTTAACAGCGTTAACAAGTTCGGCTTTACTTCTAGTACGTGCAATATCAAAGATTTCACCATTAAAGCAGGCAGAACCTAGTAATAAATCTTTGCGGTGTTCACTAATTTCTCTTTTGGGAGTTTTAGGAACATCACTTAAATACGTAATATGAGATTTGGAAATTAATTCATATAAAGAATGAAGGCCATCATGGTTTCTTGCTAAAGCAATAATATGATATGGTCTCATATGCCTTAGCATTGTTTCACTCGATTTAATCTTTGCTAAATCACTATGAAGGATATTGCTATTTCCTTGAGTTAATTTAGAAAGCATCGCTAACCAGACTTCATTTAAAATACGAGCGTCGTAGTCAGCGCGGTGAGCTTCATCTTCATTATATGAAGTAATTCCTAAGTTACGGGATAAGTTACCTAATCTATGAGCTTTACTTTCTGGGAATAGATATCTAGATAAGGATAAAGTATCAATTTGAGGATTCTTTAAAGTTTCCATCCCTAAACGAATTAAAGCTTCATTCAAAAAGCCAACATCGAAGGCGATGTTATGAGAAACTAAGATACTGTCTTCTATAAGTTCTAAGATTTGAGGCATTACTTCTTTAATAGTTGGACAAGATTTAACCATTTCATCAGTAATCTTAGTTTTCTTTTGAACTGGTTCAGGGATATGCATTTCAGGATTGATGATAATATCCACTGTTTTGGTGATAGAACCATGTTCAAAAACAATCGCGCCAAACTCAGTAATACGGTCATAACGCGTAGATAGTCCAGTGGTTTCTAAGTCGAAGACAATATAACGAGCTTTATTAAGCGGGATATCTTTAGGGTTTAAAGCGAATGGAAGTTCATCATTAACCATGTAAAGTTCACTACCATAAAGAATCTTGATGTTATATTTATCAGCGGCTTTTTGAGCTTCAGGGAAAGCTTGAACAACACCGTGGTCAGTAATAGCCATAGCTTTATGACCCATGTTTGCCACTAAGGCAGCATAATCTGAAGCGGTAGCCACCCCATCCATAACTGACATCTTAGTATGTAAATGTAATTCAACACGTTTTTCTTCGTAATGATCTTCTCTTAAAGGTGGAGGAGGAAGAATATCGATAGATGAAACATTAACTAAGAGTTGATTGGTATAAGAATCTTTTTCAGCGTAACCTTTAACATGAGCGTATAGCCCATTAATTAATGAGGCGATAAAATCACCTGACATATTTTCATTTTCAATCGCTTTTAAAGAAATAGCAGTTCCTTTATGACCAATACCAAAGGTAAGGAGAGAAAGACCTCCTCTAATGGTTCTAACTTTGTCTATACCAAATAATTCACCAGTGATATCAACGTTTCCGGATTTTTCATTAATTTGGGATAAGTCTTCATAAACGGTGTATGGAAGTTTATCTCTCCAAGCATTCTTTCTTGAATAAGATTTACGTTCCTTTTCCATCTTCTGTTGGTTTTTATCAAGCATCTTTTTATTTTCTTCTTGATAGTTTTTAACCATATCGGTTTGCTCTTCTTCGATGATATCTTTCGCATCTTTATAATAAGTATCCGAATCTTCAGAAGCCTCATTAATTGCATTTTCACTAACGCTTTCGGCTTTTTTAACCATGTTATCGAGTTTACGTTGTGAAACTTTAACTTCTTCCACTACTTCGATAACCTTCGAGTCAATATCAAAACGGTAGCCGAGAAAATCTAAAAATTCTTTAAAATCCTTGAGAACCTGTTCGTTTTCTTCCTTTTCAGTCTCACTATTAAACTTAAACATTAAAGTATCAATATCGATTTCAGGCTGAAGAGTGGTTGGATAACGATAGGTCATTCTAAACCAGTCAGAGAATAATTCTAAAGCGTTATAAATAGTAGGTTTATTACGGTAAGAGAACTTAATATCATATGGATAATGAATCATTCTTAGACCTTCCATGAATTCACTAAGTAGTTCACTTGACCATGGTTGATCTTTAACAATTAACATATCGACTTGATTTCTATCATATGGATTACGGGAGACAGCATCAAAATCGATGTCAAATTTATTAACATCGGTGATATTGATTGAGTTAAGGAATCTCACCATCTTATTGTTCATACGCCAAATAATCTCAAAATATCAATGACAATAATCACCGCCATAAGGAGGAAAATTAAACCTAAACCAATATAAGAAACAATATTCTTAACTTTAGATGGAATCTTCCACTCTTCATATGGGGTATCGTTTTCTATATTAATCTTTCTAAGTTTAGCTTTACGGACGGCGTTAACACTTCCTTCAACCGCGGTAACCGCTAATGACCAACCGTCTAAACCAGGGAAAGGTAATAAATTAAAGATAGCTAAGTTAACGGAGATTAAACCCCAGAAATATAAATAAGTAGAGAATGTATATGAGGAAAGGATTGAGGCGCTAGTTTGGAAAATGCCAATAAAGCCTGACATATTTCTAATACCACCACTAAATAAAACTCCTAAACCTCTAAAGACTGCAATGGAAGCATTACCAAAATCTTCAAAGACATTAGCCATTCTGCTTCCAAAATCAAGCCATACTTCTTGAGTTATAAAAGATAGTCCGACATCTTTCCAATGATAGGAACTCCCCTCTTTTTCACTATGAATGACTAACTTACGTAATACTCTTTCGCTTGGAGTAGCCCAAGTATCATTACCTTTTTCGTTCTTACCAAGATACTTTCTAAAATATGTATCAGCATCAAAAGATAAATCACGGTCCACCATGTATGGATCAGTTTTATAGTTTGGATAATATGGGATTTCATAGCCAAATTTATTCCAGTTAGCAAAAGCATCACTATTCTTAATTTCTTTAGATTCTGATGTATCTGCTGGGTAGAGTTTAAAAGCATTAGTAAAGATAGTGCTATTTTTAGTACCGGTTGGGTAATAAGTCATAACATAATGATATTCACCAATTTGGATATCAGAATCTACGATATATAAATATCCAGCATAAATCACTGTGTCTTTAGTGTATTCATAATAGATTCTGGAATTAAAAGTATAAGTTTCTTTACTTCCATCTTCTTTTGTTTCTTCTTTAGTTTCTCCATCCATTTCGTTTCCCACAAAATAGAGACGATCTTTATTTTTAATACCAGAAGTTTCCGCGGTTGAGCCTTCTTTAACTTCGGAAATATTTGTTGCACTTACTAGTGGGAAGCAAACATCTGAAATAAAGAATAATGTGAAGGCAAGAAGAGCGTTAACTATAACACCAGCAGCAAATACCACTGCTCTTTTATATCTAGCAATTCCTTCTAATGATCTTTCATGAGGAATATTCAAACCTTCTTCAAGTTCAACTTCTTCCCCATACATTGAAACATATCCACCTAATGGAATTGCTCTAATTGTGAATTTAGTTTCTTTTCCTTCTTTTGGTTTCTTTTGGAAAATCTTCGGACCAAAACCTAAAGAATATTCTAAGCAATAAACATTAAATGCTTTCGCGGTTAATAAATGACCTAACTCATGAAGTGCGATTAAAACTTCAAAGCTAAGAATAGCTAAGATAATTGTTAATATCCATTCGTACCAAGTTGTTGGCATTTGCATATTATTTAATCATCTCCTTTGTTAAGTCCCTGATATATTTATCAAAGTTTAGCACTTCTTCTAAAGAAGGGTTTGGATTATTATCCACCTTTGACATAATTCTAGCAATAGTTTTAGAAATATTTAAAAACGATATTTTATCTTTTAGATAAGCATTTACACAAATCTCGTTTGAAGCGTTAAGGGCCACTAAAGAAAGACCTTTTTGTTTTAAAGCGTCTTTAGCAAGTAAAACACATGGGTAACGCTTTGGATCAAATTTGTGGAAATGACAATCTTTTAATTCGTTTAAATCTCTAACTTCTATCGTGTCTAAGAAAGCTTTTCCTTCATACATTGCATAACGAATTGGGTTATGCATATCTGGCTTTCCGTAATCAATAATGTAACGACCATCTTTGGTTTTAACCATTGAATGCACTAAAGATTCATCATGCATTAAAACTTCAATCTTATCTAAGCCATAACCAAATAAATAATAAGCTTCAATAACTTCAAAGCCTTTATTCATCATCGTCGCGCAGTCAATCGTTATTTTAGCGCCCATCTTCCAAGTTGGATGATTTAATGCATCGCTAGCCTTTTTATTATCAAGTTCATCTAAAGGAACGTTACGAAGCGCTCCTCCTGAGGCTGTGATAATTAATTTATCTATTTCTTCAGGTTTAACTTTCTTTAAGCATTTAGCTAAGGCAACATGTTCAGAATCAATTGGATATAGTTTTCCTTTACCTTCTTTAAGAAGATTATTGATTATGTGTCCCCCTGTTACTAAAGCTTCTTTATTAGCTAAACAGAGGATTTTATTTCTCTTTAAAGCAATAACAGCAGGCTCAAGTCCAGCGATACCAACAAGCGCTTCAACGCACATTTCATAATCGGCATTATTAGTTAGTTTCGCTAACCCTTTTTCACCTGAATAAAACTTAATATGCGGGTATTTAGCTTTATATTCAATCGCTTTTCCTTCATCAATTAAATAAATTGAACGGACTTCTTGATGGTTTTTTAAGATTTCATCAATCTTTTCATGTCTATTCCCCACACTAAAGGCGACAAGCTTAAAATCGTTAGGATTATCCCTAATGATATCTAAAGTCTGACTACCAATAGAGCCAGACGCACCAAGAAGTAAAACAGTTTTCATACTAGATTAAGAAGTTCCATCCATTCGAAATCATAATTAAGAATGTTGCGACTAAACCACAGCCAAATGATAATGAATCGATACGATCTAACACACCACCATGGCCTGGAAGAAGATTAGAGAAATCTTTAATTCCAAAATGTCTTTTAATCGCACTATAAACGAAGTCACCAATATCACCAATAATAGGCATTGTTAATGAAATTAATAAGACCCAGTACCAGTGATTCAGATCTAAGACTGGAGAAATTGGTAAATTACACGCGGATAAAATTAACGCAAAGGCAAGAGATAAGATAGCAGACATAATCATTCCACCGGCAAATCCTTCCCAGGTCTTTTTAGGAGAGATACGTGGGTTAACTTTATGTTTACCAAATAAGATTCCAGTAAAGAAAGCAAAGATATCATTACCAAAAACACCGATTGCGACATAAGTTAATAGTAACCACGATTGAGCAAATCTAAAGACAGGTCCATTTAAGTATTCCGCGCTATATAGAGGAGAAAAGGCGGTAAATGGAGAATATCTAAGATACATAAATGATTGTAAACAAATACCAATAATTGATGTCATTGCGATGTAATACATGACATTTGATATGGTAACTTCCTCAAAGAGGAAAGACATCATGAAGTAGAATAACGCTCCAACAAGAAGAGCGATAATTGATATAGATATATCAGTAAATGAATTAGTTAATACTGAATCGAAAGTTTGGAAAAGATCATGAGATTCAGATAAAGTTTCTAAATTATTCTTTAAGAAAATCCAGAAGACAAAGGACTCCACTAAAATAGTGGTAACAATATAAAGAGGAATACCAATCTTCTTAGATGGCTTAGTAACGTGAACAATTTCATAAGCGCAAAGTCCTGCTACAACAAAGATAGCTAAAGCAAAGAAATAAGAGCCAACTACTAAAGCCGGAATTAAAATAGCAGCTAAAACTAAAGCAGTAATAACCCTAACATGAACACTCTTTTTCTGTTCTTGGGTTAATTCATTCATTTCAATTGGATGTTTAGAAGCCATTACTTAAGTCCTCCAAAACGACGTTGACGGTTATTGTATTCTTTTAAAGCGTCTTCAAAAGCGTCACGTTTAAAATCTGGCCAATGAACGGGAGTAAATACAAATTCACTATAAGCGTTTTGCCATAATAAATAGTTGGATAATCTTTCTTCACCAGAAGTACGAATCATTAAATCAACATCAGGTAATCCTTTAGTGTATAAATGATTAGAGAATAATTCTTCAGTAATATCATCTATCTTTAATGAACCTTCTTTAACTTCTGTAGCGATTTCTTTACTAGCGTGAACAATCTCATCTCTACTTCCATAGTTAAGACAAATGTTCATTACATAGTTAGTATTATTTTTAGTTTGTTCAATCGCTTTTTTACATGTGTTTTGGGTTTTGACTGGTAAACGAGACATATCTCCAGAAATAACAACGCGAACACCATCTCTCATTAAGTGATCAATTTCGCGTTTAAAGAAAGCCTCAAGATAATTAAATAAATGTCTAATTTCATCTTTTGGACGATTCCAGTTTTCAGTGGAGAAAGCATAGAAAGAACAAACTTTAACACCATATTCTTTGCACAAATCAAAGACTTCGATAATTCTTTCGCAGCCTTCTTTATGTCCTAAATAACGAGGAAGTCCTCTCTTTTTGGCCCAGCGGCCATTTCCATCCATAATAAAAGCGATGTGAGTAAGTGGTTGTAATAATTGAACTTTGTTTTCCATAATGAAATTATTATACACACATTAAGCGCGTTTAAAAATAGATATTGCCTAAATTCTTTAAAAAAGAAAAAGAGGAATAACTCCTCTTAATCTAAATATAATGAATAGGCTAGATAGCCATGATATCTTTTTCTTTAGCCGCTAATAAGGATTCAACTTCTTTAGTAGCGTCATCCATGACTTTTTGAATATCGTCTTGAACACGTTTCTTATAGTCATCAGTCATTTCATCGCTATCTTTAACAAAGTCGATATATTCTCTTCTAATGTTACGAAGAGCAACCTTATTTTCTTCAAGTAAGCCTTTGGCTTTCTTAACTAAATCACGACGAGTATCTTCAGTTAATGGTGGAATAATAATACGAATTGAATCACCATCATTAATTGGGTTAAAACCAAGGTTAGAAGCGTGGATAGCAGCGACGATTGATTTAATGTCGTTACGATCATAAGGCTTAATTAAAAGTTGTCTTGGTTCTGGAACTGAAATAGATGAGATTTGGTTAATAGCAATCTTATCTCCATAATAGTCACATTCAACGCGGTCAAGCATTGCTGGTGTGGCTCTACCAGTTCTAAGTTGAGCTAAGTCACCTTTAAAAGATTCGATAGTTTTCGCCATACGTTCTTTGGCTTCTAATGCAATTTCATCCATATTAGTTATCCTTTCTTAATGGTGGTACCAATATCTTCACCATTTAATATTTTAACAAAGTTTTCAGGATTAGACATACTAAATACTCTAACGTCGATATCTTTGTCTTTAAGCATTTCAACAGCGGTTAAATCCATCACCTTCAAATTGCGTTTAATCATTTCAGAGCAGGTGATTTCTTTAAACATCTGAGCGTTTTTATTGATTCTTGGATCGCTATCGAAGACTCCTTCCACACCATTTTTGGCCATAAAAATCGCATCACAACCCGTCTCGATTGCTCTTAAGGTTGCACATGTATCAGTGGTAAAAAATGGTTTTCCAGTACCTGCGGCAAAGACGATAATCTTACCTTCTTTTAATAATTTATCAGCGAGATCTTTATCAAATTTAGGAGCGAAATCACCAAGTTCAATCGCGGATAAAACCTCACTATCGACCCCTAAAGATTTTAAGGATGAAGAGACAGCAAATGCATTAATCGCTGTCCCAAGCATTCCCATCTTATCGCCTGTAACACGGTCAATTCCGGATTTTTCAATAATCGCTCCGCGGCAGATATTTCCAGCACCGGTAACTATAGTTACTTCCACGCCAAGATCATGAATATCTTTAATAACGCTTAAAGTAGATAAAAGAGCCTTGCTAGAGAGAATACCACTTTCCCCATTACCGGAAAGAGCTTCTCCAGATAATTTAATGAGGATTCGTTTGTATTTCATAAGCAAGACTCCAATCAATTAGCTAATAATTATTTTACTTCTTTCATTACTTCTTCGGCAAAGTTATCTTGTCTTTTTTCAATACCTTCACCAACAGCGTAACGGATAAAGCACTTAACGTTATTGCCTTTTTCTTTTAAGACTTGAGCAACACTCTTCTCGCCATCAAGTAAATAAACTTGAGCGGATAAAGTGGATTCAGATAAGACCTTTTGGACTTTCTTAGTGGCAATGTTTTCAAGCATATCAGCTGGCTTATTAGCAAGCTTTTCATCTTGTTTCATAAGTTCAACTTGGATTGCTCTTTCATGAGCTATGACATCGGCTGGAATTTCAGCTTCAGAGACGAACTTTGGAGCGTTAGCAGCGATGTGCATTGCAAGTCCTTTAGCGAGTTCTTCATCTTCTTTTTCTAAGACGACAAGAACACCGATCTTACCACCCATGTGGATATAAGAACCAAAGCCTTCACCATCAGCTTTTTTCACGATTTCGAAACGACGATAATCGAGTTTTTCGCCCATGGAGACTGTAGCATCTGTGAATAAGGAAGCTGTAGCTTCACGAGCACAATTGATGCATGCAGGTTCTTCTTTTAAGGTGACATCTAAGACATCTTCAACGAGCTTATGGAATTTATCACCTTTAGAAACGAAGTCAGTTTCGCAGTTAACTTCAACGATAGCAGCTTTGTTACCAGAGACTTTAACGCCTGCAAGACCTTCAGCGGCAATACGGGAAGCTTTAGCAGCGGCTTTAGCAATACCTTTTTGTCTTAACCAGTCGATGGCTTTTTCAACATCTTGATTTGTTTCTTCAAGAGCGTGTTTGCAGTCCATCATACCAGCACCGGTACGTTCTCTAAGTTCTTTAATGAGTTCAATCATGTTAGCCATTATTCTGCATCTCCTTCCTTAGGAGCAGCGGCTTTTTTAGCAGGAGCTTTCTTAGCTGGCTTCTTAGCAGGAGCGGCTTCTTCAGATTTTTCTTCAGTTGGTTTTTCTTCCTTAGCTTCTTCAGCTTTTGGAGCATTCTTGCCTTCTTCGCGAGCTTTTCTTTGAGCTTCTCTTTGAGCTTGGAGCTTTTCGAGTCTTTCTTGTTTTTCTTGTCTAGCTTTACGAATAGCGGCAATTCTTTCAGCGTTTTCTTTATCAGCTTGACGGATGACATCTTTCATTGTAACTTCGTCACCTTCGTCTTTAACGTAAGCAACTTCAGTGATACCACCTTTGGATTCAACGATAGCATCAGCGAGAATTGTAACGATTAATTTGACGGAACGAAGAGCGTCATCGTTAGCTGGGATTGGGAAATCAAGAACATCTGGATCACTGTTTGTATCAGCAATACCAAATACTGGAATACCGAGCTTATGAGCTTCGCTAACAGCGTTATGTTCGAGCATTGGATCGACAACGATAACAGCGTTAGGAACTTTTCTCATTTCTTTAATACCGGATAAGTTCTTGGCTAGTTTGTCTTTTTCCTTCTTTAAGAGAGAAACTTCTTTCTTTGGAAGGCGTTCAAATGTACCATCAATTTCCATTTGTTCAAGTTCTTTTAATCTTCTAATACGAGATTGAATAGTCTTGAAGTTTGTGAGGGTACCACCTAACCAACGGCTGGTGATATAGAAGCTACCAGAACGGAGAGCTTGTTCTTCAACGACGGTCTTACATTGTGGTTTGATACCAACGAATAAGACTTTACCGTTTTCATCAACGATTTTCTTTAAAGCAAGATAAGCTTCTTCGATCTTAGCAGCAGATTTAGCTAAATCGATAATATAGATTCCATTACGAGCACCATAGATGAATTTGCCCATCTTTGGATTCCATTTGCGAGTTTGATGACCGAAGTGGACACCACCCTCTAATAATTTTTTCATGGTAATAATAGGAGCGTTTTCGTCATGTAATACCATTTTCATGACCTCCTCTTGAGCAGGTGCTGGAGCAGCTTCTTCAGCAGGTGCTACTACTTTTTCTTGTTCTTCCATTTGAGAACCTCCATTTGTTTTTATCCTCCATTAGTTCGAACAACCTCCCCTGCTATTTTGCCCCGTGGCGAGCAGGACCTGGAAGTTGAATTCCTAATGTGTGTATTACTGCTTATTGCAGCGTGAAATATTCTAGCAAACAACTAGATAAAATACAAATAATATTTGTTATTTCTTTTTAGCTCTTGGGTGAGAGGTAGCAAATTGGTATTTCATTGCCTCTTCGGAAACGTGAGTGTAAATCTGAGTTGTGTTAAGCGAAGAATGGCCAAGAAGTTCTTGAATTACCCGGAGATCTGCACCGTTATTGAGTAAATTTGTCGCAAAAGAGTGTCTTAAAGTATGAGGATGAAGTCCATAATCTAAACCAGTTTTTAGTTCGATTTGCTTCAAGATATATTGCACTCCACGAGTGGTTAATTGTTCACCTTTCGCAGATAAAAATAAGTAATCCACCATCCCATTTTTATTGTTATTTTCGAGTTCTACACGATACTTTCTAACGTAATCAAGTAGAGTTTTTTGAGTTCTTTCATCAAAGCCCACTAAACGATCTTTTTTGCCTTTACCTTCATTGATACGGATAATACGAGATTTAATATCGATATCTTGAAGGGTGATGTTAACTAATTCATGAACACGAACTCCACTAGAATAAAGGATTTCTAAGATGCATTCATCACGGTATTTTAAGTTATCAGTTCGTTTTTTATTTTCAGCTAATAATGTTTCGACTTGTTCAGGATATAAAACGTGTGGAAGTGTCTTTTCTTTCTTTGGATTATTTATAAAATAAAATGGGTTTTGCATTACATAGCCATTATCAAATAAATAGTCATAGTAATGTCTTAAACAAGATAATCTGCGACATAATGTTTTATGAGTTTTACCCGCTTCAAGTTCTTTAGCTAAATAATCTCGAATGGTTTCTTTATCAACATCTAAAATATCTTTGCCATTTGTATAAATATAGGTGTAGAAAGAATTGATGTCTCTACGATAGGCATCAAGTGTTTCAACCGAGAATCCAAGATTAAACTGGAGATACTCTATAAAACTATCAATCTCTTTGAACTTTAGCATAGTATTCTTTGATTAACTCTAAAGCGTATTTCGCTACTTCTTCTTTATTATATTTATTTGCTCCAAAAAGAATACCAAAGTTAGCATTCATCGGAGAAAAATCTTTCGTATTAGCGTGTGTAATATAGTTTAGTAAAGAACCACACATTGTTCTAATTGGTGGGAGTTCTGCATTGTTTTTTGTTAATTTTTGATCAATAAAGATAGCGGCTAGTAATCCCATAGCAGCGGATTCTACATAACCTTCGACACCTGCTAATTGACCAGCAATATAGATATTAGGATGACCCTTTAAAGACAAATCTTCATTAAGTAATAAAGGTGAGTTTAAATAAGTATTTCGATGCATTAAACCGTATCGAACAAATTCGGCATGCTCTAGTCCTGGGATAAGTCTAAATACTCTTTTTTGTTCCCCATAAGTAAGGTTAGTTTGAAAACCTACGATATTATATAAATCATTAACAACGTTATCTTGACGGAGTTGAACCACTGCAAAAGCTTTTGGATAGCCTTCTCTTTGAAGTCCTTTTGGTTTAAGTGGTCCAAATCTAATCGTGTCATAACCTCTTTTAGCCATAACTTCAATAGGCATACAACCTTCAAAATAATGTTTATCAAATTCATGAACCATCGCTAGTTCAGCATTAACAAGTTCATGATAAAAGACATCATATTCTTCTTTTGAGAATGGACAATTAATATAAGAATCATCGCCTTGGTCGTAACGGCTTTTATAGTAAGCCTTAGTAAAATCAATCGAATCTTTTTTAATAATAGGCGCGCTAGCATCAAAGAAAAATAAGTCCTCGGAATTGGTTAGTTTTTTCAAAAAAACCACTAGGGAGTCGCTTGTAAGAGGCCCAGTCGCTACTATAGTAGGAACACTTTCATCAAGGGAAGAGACATCTTCTTCATGAATAATTAAGTTAGGGAATGATTTAAGTTTATCAGTTATATATTTAGCGAATAATTCTCTATCCACTGATAATGCACCACCACTAGGTACTTCGGATTGATTTGAACTTTCCATCATGATTGAGCCCATTAAACGGATCTCTTCTTTTAATAAACCACAAGCATTAGTGATTGCTTTTCCTTTTAAAGAATTAGAACAAACAAGTTCACCAAAGTATGAAGTTTCATGAGCAGGCGTCATTACTTTAGGGCGCTTTTCATATAAATGAACTTCATAACCTTTCTTGAGCAAAAAATAGCAAGCTTCTGAGCCTGCTAATCCTGCTCCGATTACATTTATTCTTTTCATCGGAAAATATTATAACAACTTTTTATATTTATTTCTTTGAATAAACATATTTTTCGGTATGTTTACACTTTGGATAATTAGTGCAACCTAAATATGAACGGCCTTTATATTTCTTAACGACCATATTTCCACCACATTCAGGGCATTCTTTAATGACTTTTTTATCGTTAGCTTCTTCATGTCTAACAAAGTCACAATCTGGATAGCCACTACAACCAACAAATCTTCTATGGTTAGTTGTATAACGATACACTAATTTCTTGCCACACTTTGGACAAGTTTCATCTAAATATTCAATTTCCTTTTCAGGAAGTTCTTTATATTTACAGTGAGGATAATTTGAGCAACCTACAAATTCACCAAAGGTGGAGTTTTTATAAACAAGTGGACTACCACATTTTGGACAATTTCTTCCTGCAGGAACTGGATCATCGTTATACATGATCTTGGCTTTTTCATCACAAAGATCCATAAATGGATAATAGAAATCATTTAAAACTTCCACTCTCGATTTAACGCCATCTTGAATTTGGTCAAGTTCAGTTTCCATGTTCGCAGTGTAATTAACATCGATAATTTCTGGGAAATATTTAAATAAGACGTGATTGGTACGATAACCAACTTCAGTTGGAGTAATGATACCTTTTTGGGAAACAATATAGTCTCTTTTAATTAAGGTAACGATTGTTGAAGCATAAGTAGAAGGTCTACCAATACCCATTTCTTCCATAAGTTTAACTACTTTAGCTTCGCTATATCTAGCTGGAGGAGTAGTAAATTCTTGTTGGTTTTTAATCTTAATAATCGCGTATTCATTACCTAAAACAACATTAGGTGTAGCGACATCAGGTGTATCTTCTTTACTACGATAAACTTTTGTGTAACCATCAAAAGTTGTTTTTTCAGTATCGTATTTAAAGGTGACTCCATTGGAATCGAAAGTAATTGTGGTAGTTTCGTATTCTTTAGGTGTCATTAAAGAGGCAATTGCTCTTTGATAGATGAGTTTATAAAGTTTATATAAATCTGTTCTTTTAAAAGAAGGACGTAAAACTTCTGGGAAACGATAAACGCTTGTTGGACGAATAGCTTCGTGTGCATTTTGCGCGTTTTTAACTTTGCTACCACGCTTAATAGTGCCCATATATTCTTTGCCGATATGTTCAGTAATATATTTAGTCGCGCTAGCAATAAATGAAGCACTAAGTTGAGTACTATCAGTACGGATATAAGTAATTAAACCAATGCGTTCACCATCAATTTCAATACCTTCATAAAGTTCTTGGGCTAAAGATGCGGTCTTTGAGGCACTAAAACCATATTGATTGAATGCTTCTTGTTGTAAGGATGAAGTTGTAAAAGCAGGTTTTGATTCTTGTTTTTTACTAACGGTTTTAATATCACTAACTTTAGCGAATTGTCCCATTTGTTCAAGAATCTTATCGTTAACTTCTTTAGAAGAAATCTTCTTTGCTTTGTTATTTAAACCATAGAAGTTAGCCTTAATCACACTTTCATCTAAACCAATTTCCGCGGATAAAGACCAATATTCTTCTGGAACGAAGTTTTTAATTTCATCTTCATGGTCACAGATAAGTTTTAAAGTAGCAGATTGAACTCTTCCCGCCGAACGAGATTTAATCTTCTTCTGCATAATGTTAGAAAGTTTAAAACCAATAACGCGGTCAATAATTCTTCTTGATTCTTGAGATTGAACAAGATTCATATCGATTAAACGAGGATTATTAATCGCTTCATTAATTGATTCTTTAGTGATCTCATGGAACTCTAGTCTTTTAGTTTTAGATAAATCTAAACCTAGGATTTGGGCTAAATGCCAAGCAATAGCTTCACCTTCACGGTCAGGGTCGGTTGCGAGAATTACTTCTTCGGCTTTTTTACTTTCAGCGCGTAATTCATTAACGATTTTATATTTTGATGAGTCAATTTCATAATGCGCTTTAAAGTCACTATCTGGTTCAATACCAAAGCCTCCAACACCTTTTTTGGAGAGATCACGAAGGTGACCCTTCGTGGCCATAACTTTATAGCCTGCACCAAGGTATTTGGAGATGGTATTACACTTATTTGGAGACTCAACAATGACTAATTTCATAATATTTCGCCATAAATGATAAACATAAAACAATATAAGTCAACAAGGGAAATTTGGACCTTATTATCTTAAAGATTATTAATATTCTTTAACCTCGCTTGAAAAATTCTTTCGCACTTCTTCACTTACTTCATACTTCCCTTTGCCTAATGCTACCTCGTGATGGAAATCCTCAATTGATTCAATTAAAGCTGCTCCTGAAATAGCTAAACGGTTACATAATGAATCCTCTCCAGCATGATGAGGAAGAACAAAAATGTTATCAACGGTATTAAGAGCAAAACTAACTGTAACTTGACTTCCTGATCTTAATTTAGCTTCTGGAACAAATAAAAATCTCGCGCAGTGAGCTATAATTCGATTTCGCCATGGAAAATTAGTTGGTAATGGAGCGTGTTTGTTCGCGTGCTCAGATATTAATAATCCATTTTCTTTAATATATTCATATAATCTTTTATTGTCTTGTGGGTAACAATAATCAATTCCACTACCTAAAACTGCTATCGTTTTACCGTTTACTGCAATCGACGCTTCATGAGCCACTGAGTCAATTCCATGAGCCATACCAGAAATAATGATATATTCTTTAGCGATTTCTTTAGCGATTTCATATCCTTTTGTCCTTCCATAATTAGATGCGTTTCTTGATCCTACTATTGCAGTAATCTTCTCTCGATCATTTAAAAGAGATAAGTCTCCATAATAATAAAGAACAAATGGCATCTTAAAACATGTCTTAAGTACCTCAGGATAATCATCATCTAAGGCAGTTACCACTTTAGACTTAATACTTTTTAAAGCGGACTCAACTTCATCTTCAGTAAAATCTAAATCTTTAGCGCATATATGCTTATAGATTTCATCCCAATTCGCGTCAAAACGCATGTTCAAATAAATTAAAATGTCTCTTGCTTCCATAAAAAGACCTCCTACCAATAAGTAGGGGGTGAAGGCGATAAAAATGATCAAAATTTGGGAAAAAATTATTTTAAATCGTCAAATAATGACACTTCTTCTATAGAAGCACGATAAACAGGTTTATAAGAATAGCGATGAAGTTTTGGGACTGGTCCGTATTCTTTTAATGCATTCATATGGTCTTTAGTTCCATAACCTTTATTATGTTTAAAGTTATACATTGGATATTTTGTATCAAGTTCATCCATAATGTGATCTCGAGTTACTTTTGCAATGATTGAGGCCGCGGCAATTGGTAAAGCTTTTGCGTCGCCCTTAATAATATCTATTACTGGTACATCAAATCCTTTAAGTGGCATTGCGTCAGTTAAGATTAAATCGAAATTATGGTTTAAGTTTTTAATTGCTTCTTTCATCGCAACTTTCGTGGCTTCATAAATATTTAATTTATCAATTGTTTCAGCGTCTACGATACCCACACCTATTGCTAAAGCATTCTCTTTTATAACGTTAAAAAGTTTCTCTCTTTGCTTTTCACTAAGTTGTTTCGAGTCATTTATATCTTTATTAATATACGCGCGTGAGAAAATTACCGCCGCAGCGACAACTGGACCTGCTAATGGACCTCGTCCTGCTTCATCTATTCCAACAATATAATTAACTTCATCAGAATAGAATTGTTCTTGATAATCTAAATATTCGTTGGAACTCTCTCTAGTGTGCATTGTCCAATGATTCCGTTTTTAAATTCGTGTAATAGTAAATCCATTGCTTTATCTAAATCAGCTTCTCCTTTTTTAAGGAATCCCCGACTAATAGCAATGTCTTTTAATAACTCATAATTTTCTTTATTTATATCGCTTAATTTATATCTAGCACTTAATAAATTTGGATAGTAATTTTTCAAAAAAGATAGTAGGAAGTCCACTAAATCGTCTTTTGGAAGGATGTTTTGATTAATTGAACCAGTAAGAGCGAGGTTAACTGCTTTTTCTTTATCTTCATAATTTGATTGAAGAATCCCAGGAGTGTCAAGTAACTCAAATTGATTAGAAACTTTAATCCATTGTTGTGACTTTGTGTGACCAGGTTTATTTTCAACACTCGCCGCTTTTCGATTAGCAATCTTATTAATTAAAGTGGATTTACCTACATTAGGAATTCCAATAATCATCGCTCTTATAGGTTGAGGTTTCATTCCACGTTTAATTTCTTTTTCTTGTTTAGCTTTTCCCAAGTTACTCGCTTCATTAATAATGCGCTTAATATCAGCTTGATTATTAAGGTTAACAAAGATAGCTTTAACCCCTTCTTTTTCGAAAAAATCCACCCAGAGGTCGGTTATTTTAGAATCGGCAAGGTCACATTTAGTTAAAACCACTAGACGAGATTTATGCTCAGTTAATTTATATAAATGTTTATTACGGCTTGAAAAAGGAATACGAGCGTCAAGTAACTCAATAACACAGTCAACAATTTTAAGTTTGGCTTCTATTTCATTTTGAGCCTTCTTCATATGCCCTGGAAACCAATGAATTTGTTTTGCTTTATTCATAACTTTCTCCAAGGGAAATAATGAGTAATATCAGTAGGCTCAAAAACACCTTTATCATTTCTAATAATGCGGCATTTAGCTTCTAAGCCCATAACTAAGCCAGAGATATAAGAACGATAAACTTTATTAGATGGGGTGCGACAGTCGCTTGAATTAGATCCGTAACGATTATCCCCCATAACAAAGTATTCGTTATCCGCTAAAGTGGTTGGAGTGGCAAAATTAGTCGTGTAAGTTCCACCATGAACGATTTCACTATCAATAGGTTGTTCAACTAAATTAAATTCACCGGTATCTTTATCTTTAATATATAAATTACCGTTTTCTTCACTTCCAATTGTAGAAACAGTGATATAAAAAGTTTCGCCTGGAAGGACTGCTACTCTTTTAATTACATCCACTCCAGAAGCGTTATATTGGCAAACAACAATATTAAAACGTTTGATATTATCTAATGACTCGGTATGAGTGTCCATGTAACCAAAATCAACATCGTAGTTTCCACTTACATCGCTACTTCTATTTCTTAAGCCAATTAAGCTACCATCTTTATATTTGGCGTCTTTATTTAAAGTTGGATACATTGATTGTCCGTTGACCCAGAAATGTTCATAACGGTTACGATGATAAATCTGAAAGGCAGACATTCCGATTAAAGTTAAAGTGACCACGATTAAAGTAATGGAAGCAACATTAATAAGCACATTCCATTTCTTTTTCTTTGAAGAATCTACATTTGAAGATTCTTGGTCTACTTTCTTTTCTTCATCAGCCATACTTAAATAAGTATAAATTAATGTAACTAATTATCAACAAACAAAAGAAAAAGTCGCCAAATGGCGACTAATTTCTAAAGTTACGTAATTACAATACTTCTTTAATACGAGCGGCTTTGCCAGAACGTTCACGTAAGTAATTAATTCTACTGCGACGTACTTTACCTTTCTTAACTCTTTCGATCTTAGCGATAGCTGGAGAGTTAACTGGGAAAGTTCTTTCAACACCAACACCGGAAGAAATCTTTCTAACGGTAAATGTTTCACTGACACCGGAGCCGCGGCGTTGCATTACGACGCCTTGGAAGATTTGAATACGTTCTTTTTTGTTTTCGATGATTCTAACATAAACTTTGACAGTATCACCGCTGGAGAATTCTGGGACATCAGTTTTAATTTGACGAGCAGTAATCTCATTAACAATATTTGAGTTCATCTCTTTTCCTCCTTCTTTACAAATTTTTTCTTAAGGCGTTCATATCATGTCTTGAAAGCGGAACGTCCGCAGGGTGCTTAGAGCACGCAACGAAAAGAATATCAAATTAATATTTGAAAAGCAAGACTAATCTTTAGCGACTAAGAATGCTTTATAACCTAAATACGCTTCATAGAGGTCAACTTTGGAAATAATCTCCATAGGAGCGTGCATATTATGAACAGGAATACCTGCGTCAATAACATTCATATTGTAGTTACCTAAGATGTAGGCGATTGTACCACCACCACCTTGGTCAACTTTACCAAGTTCAGCGTTTTGCCAATATACATCAGCCTCATCCATAACTCTTCTAACCCAAGCATAATATTCTGGATTAGCATCGTTACAACCGGATTTACCACGTGAACCAGTGTACTTATTAAAGACTAAACCTTTACCAAAGAAAGCCGCATTTTTTGGATCATTTACTTGTGGATAAAGTGGGTCAAACCCAGCGGAAACATCGCTAGAAAGCATCTTGGAATTTTCAAAAGCTCTTCTAGTAAGTAAAAGTGGATTAGCTTCACCCATAAGTTCCGCAAGTTTAGCAACGATGTTTTCAAAGAAAACAGATTGAGCACCGGTTGCACCAACAGAACCAATTTCTTCTTTATCAACTAATATGCAGCAAGCAGTTTTATCAGTTTCATTTGTATCTAATAAAGCTTTTAAAGAAGAATAAGCGCAGCATCTATCATCATGACCATAACCGGCGACCATTGAACGATCTAAACCATAGTCACGAGCTTTGCCGGCAGGAACAACTTCAATTTCAGCAGAGACAAAGTCTTCTTCATCAATTCCGTATTCATTTTTTAAGATAGCTAAGACATGAGTTTTAACTGGATCTTCTTTTTCATCTTTAAGTGGGATAGAACCAATAGAAACATCTAAGCCTTCACCTTCAATAACCTTAGAACCAGGTTTAGCGAGTTGATCAGCGCTTAAATGGATAAGTAAATCAGTGATACCAACGATTGGTTCGAATTCATCTTCACCGATATTGATGTCGACTGTTGTGCCATCTTTTTTAACAACCACACCATGAAGGGCGAGTGGGATTGTAACCCATTGATATTTTTTAACACCACCATAATAGTGAGTGTCTGCTAAAACGAAATCACGATCTTCATAGAATGGGTTTTCTTTAAAGTCTAAGCGAGGTGAATCGATGTGAGCACCTAAAATTCTTAAACCATTAACAAGTGGTTCTTTGCCGATAATAAAGGCAGCGATATTTTTGTTACGGTTTGTAAAATAAACCTTATCGCCTGGCTTAACGCTTTTTAATGTAGCGCCATTTTTAAAGCCCTTATCTTCAAGTAAAACAAGAGCTTCTTTAACGACTAAACGTTCAGTTTTTCCATAGGAAATGAATTGTTTATATCCTTCAGCAAACGCGAAGACATCAGCTTTGTTTTCATATTTATTCCATGCGTTTTTTCTATACATAGAGAAATCCTCCTTTTTATTAGTCAATGAATATTAAATATTATTTAAATGAAAATAACAAACGATATGTTCATTAAGTTAATGATATTCATTTGCTTTTTTGTTTTAACAAGTTAGATTATACTATTATTTCAGGTATACAAAATGAACGCATTTTTCGAAAAAATTAGTAACTTCTGGAAAAAGGTTGGAGATGTATTTTTCGCCTTCTTAAAGAAATATGATTGGATTATCCTTTTAGCGGTTATTTCAATCGTAGGTTTGGTTTTAAGAATTGCTTTATTTGATAAAAGAACCGGTGACTTTAATTCCTTTTTAAATAAATGGTACACCCTTTATTATGATAACGGCTTTAAAGCGTTAGGACAAAATATCGGAGACTACACTCCTGCATATAACTATTATTTATGGTTTATTTCTTTATTTAGAATAGAACCAGGAAGTGATCAACTTGTTCACGCAATCAAGATTTATTCCGTCTTCTTTGATTATGTTTTATCCGTGTTCTGTGGCTTAATCGTTTATCACATCACTAATAAAGATAAAGTTAAATCAATCCTTACCTATGGTTTAGTGTTATTTGGTATAACTATTTTCTTAAATTCTGCATTATGGGGACAATGCGATGCGATTTACGCAACATTTGTGGTGATGAGTTTCTACTTCTTTATGACAAAACACCACCGCACCTCAGCGATTATGCTTTCTGTTGCCTTTGCCTTTAAACTCCAAACAATCTTTATTATTCCGTTCTTTGTCGTTATGTTCTTAAGACGAAAAGTGAATTTAAAATACTTAGTTTGGATTCCAATTGTTTATATTATTTTTGCTCTTCCAGCTTGTATTGCCGCGGATAATTTCTTTGTTCGACTTGGAGAAATTTTAACGGTCTATTTCAACCAAAGTGTGAATAGCTATAAACAGCTCGCTTTGAACTGTTCAACCTTATATTCTCTCATCTTTACTAACTTCAAATCTGAAGACTATATTTCCGCCTTCTCAGTCCCATTCGCCTTAGTATCTATAGGAATTTTCATTTATTTCATCTATCGCAGCAAAGAAGAATTTGACGATAATATGCTTGTTAAAATCTTTGTTTTCTTTGTGATGCTAACTCCATTTGTTTTACCACATATGCATGATAGATATTATTACATCGCAGACGCTGCAATCATGATTTATGTTGTCTTAAACCCAAAGAAGTTCTATCTCGGAATAATGGCGATAATAACTTCGATGATTGGTTATATGGTTTATCTTTGGAATGTACCATTTATCAACGTTGTCCCACAAGAACAAAACGATCCAACTAAGGCTTTATCATTTAGATTTGGCGCTATCTTATATTTAATTGTTATTTGTATTATTGCTTACGATATATTTAAGATTCTTTATCCAAAAATTGTAGAAAAGAAACAGCTAGAAACTGAAGCAACAGCTGAAGAAGTAAATGAAACAAACGAAGAAAAGAGTGAGGAGTAATCTCCTCTTTCTTTTTGACTTATTTTATCTGTTAAGTAAAAATACTTGACACCTTTATAAATATAACTTATCATTACTAGCGGTTTTAATAAGGAGATTAAATTTATGTCAGTTAAAATTAGATTAACCAGAATCGGTCGTCATAAAACCTCTATTTATAGAGTCGTTGTTGCCGATAGCAGATTCGCTAGAGATGGTCGTTACATTGAACAAATCGGTTTCTATGATCCAGCTAAGGGTCCAGAATCCGCTGACCTCAATGAAGAACTCGCTTTAAAATGGTTAAAAGCCGGTGCTACCCCATCTGATTCCATCAAGACCCTTTTCACTGAAAAAGGTATTATGGAAAAATATAACGCTTCCAAAAAAGGAAAATAATAATGGACTACGAAAAGATTATTCATACAATCTGTGATCCATTCTTAATTAATAAAGATGCATTAATGGTTAGAGAACTTCCAAGTGATTCTGACAAAGATGTTAATTTATTAATTGTTGCTGAAAACGAAGACACTGCTCGCTTAATTGGTAAAAAAGGCTCAGTTGCTAATGCTTTAAGAGACGTTGTCGCTGTTGCAGGCAAAACAGAAAACAAAAGAATTCATTTAAAATTCGAATCTTTTGACGAAGACAAATAAACTTATGGAATATCTTCGCGTCGGTACAATCATTAGAACTATTGGCCTTAGAGGCGAAGTCAAAGTTTATCCAACTACAGATTTTCGTGATTCTCGCTTTAAAAGTGGGAATCACCTTTTTCTATCGAAGGATGATGGAAATCTTAAAGAAGTCACAATTAAAATCCATAGTAAAAACGGGGAATGTGATAATTTAATCTTTAAGGAAATCTCTTCGATAGAAGAAGCTGAAAAATACGTTCACTACAACTTACTTGTTGAAAAAGATAATAAAGTATTAAGAAAAGATGAATATTTTTACACTGATTTAATTGAATGCACTGTTATCTTTGATAACGATATATTAATTGGAGAAGTTAAAAATGTTGAAGAATATGCTTCTTATCGTACATTAAGAGTTAAAAGAGATAATGGTAAGGATGTCTTAATTCCTTTTGTTGATGCTTTTATCAAAACTGTTGATATTGAAAGTAAAAAGATTATTGTTAAATTTATCGAAGGTCTTTTATGATAATAAATATTCTCACTTTATTTCCTGACATGTTTGACGGGTTTTTAAATAACTCAATTATTAAACGCGCTATCGCTAAAGAAGCTGTGGAAGTAAAGATCATAAATATAAGAGATTACACCTTAGATAAATATGGACGAGTTGATACCGCTCCAATTGGGGGAGGAGCTGGTTTAGTTTTAAAGTGTCAACCAATCGTCGACTGTTTAAGACAAAATAACTTAATGGATACCCATAAAATCTTAATGTCTCCGCGAGGGAAAACTTATAAGCAAAGTGATGCGAAAACATATAAGAACTGCCCTGAATTAACAATTATATGTGGCCATTATGAAGGCGTTGATGAAAGAATAAACGAATATGTTGATGAACTAGTTTCTATCGGTGATTATATCCTTACTGGTGGAGAACTAGGCGCAATGGTTATTAGTGATTCAATTATCCGTTTACTTGATGGAGCGATTTCTAATGAATCACTAAATGAGGAATCATTTGAAGATAATTTATTAGAATATCCACAATATACTGAACCAGATGATTTTGAAGGGAAGAAAGTTCCTAATATTTTATATACCGGAAATCACACCGCGATTAATAAATTTCGCCGCAAAGAGTCCCTTCGATTAACTAAAAAGTATCGTCCTGATCTTTATGAAAAACATAACTTCACAAAGCAAGATTTAAAGCTTGTTGATGAATTAAATAAAAGCATCGATGAACCAAAGTGGTTAACCGATGCTTTAAATAAAGGTAAA
This sequence comes from uncultured Erysipelotrichaceae bacterium, assembly GCA_902787955.1. Taxonomy (GTDB): domain Bacteria; phylum Bacillota_I; class Bacilli_A; order RFN20; family CAG-826; genus Fiminaster. The sequence continues at coordinate 11,072 of CADAIJ010000004.1, read as the reverse complement.
AAATTTACTAAATAAATTAGAACGGCATTCCGCCAAGACCACCTAAGCCACCTGGAGGCATTCGTCCACTCTTTTGATATTGTTTCATCTGCTTCATTGCAGCTTTCATTTGTTCATATTTCTTTAAGACGCGATTAATGTCAGCGTTAGTTTTACCGCATCCATTAGCGATTCTAACTTTACGAGAATTCTTTAATATTTCTGGATGTCTTCTTTCTTCAGGAGTCATTGAATTAACAACCGCTTCAACATTTTTCATTTCTTTTTCGGCTTGAAGTTTTTGTTCTTCACTAATCTTTGGCATTCCAGGAATTAATTTCATTAAAGAAGATAATGAGCCCATCTTTTGAATCTTTTTCATTTGTTCAAGCATATCTTCTAAAGTGAAATCACCATCCATCATCTTTTGGGCGGTTTTTCTCGCATCTTTTTCATCGATTTCTTCTTGGACTTTTTCAACTAAAGTTACAACATCGCCCATTCCTAAAATACGATCTGCCATACGGTCTGGATGGAAGATATCTAAGTCTGATAATTTTTCACCAACACCAGCAAATTTAATAGGAACTCCCGTCAAATGCTTAATTGAAAGGGCTGAACCGCCACGAGCGTCGCCATCAAGTTTAGACATGATAATACCAGTTAAATCTAGTTTAGAATTAAAGGTATTAGCGACATTAATGGCGTCTTGACCACTCATCGCATCAACAAGTAAAAGAACTTCATCTGGTTTAACTTCTTTAGAAATATTATTAAGTTCTTCCATTAAAGGCTCATCAATTTGTAAACGACCAGCAGTATCGATAATAAGAACATCAAGATGTTCATTAAAAGCTTTATCTCGAGCTTGTTTAGCAATATCAACAGGATTAGCGTTAGTTCCAAGTGAATAAACAGGAACATCAACTTGGGCTGCTACTTGTTTTAATTGGTCAATAGCGGCAGGACGATAAACGTCACACGCGGCAAGAAGAACTTTTTTACCAAGTTTCTTCTTCATTAAATAGGCTAATTTACCCGCAGATGTAGTTTTACCTGTACCTTGTAAACCAACAAGCATAATAATAGTAGGTTTATTCTTTTGATATTTAAGTTCAGAATCTCCACTACCGAGTAATTCAACTAATTCATCATGAACGATTTTAACAACCATTTGGGAAGGATTAAGTTTTAAATAAACTTGTTCACCAATGGCTTTAGTTTTAATGTGTTCAATAAATTCTTTAACAACTTTGAAGTTAACATCAGCTTCTAAAAGAGCAATACGGACTTCTTTAAGCATATCGTCCATATTAGCTTCGGTAAGTCTAGATTGACCACGAATCTTTTTAAGAGCTCTTTGGAAACGGTCACTAAGTGATTCAAATGCCATTTAATCTTTCCTCCAATCGTTCAATTACTTTATCTATTTCAGGGTTATTTTTCTTCTTCTCTTCTTCAATAAAGGCTAGTAACCCCAGCGCTTTTTCTAAATTGTCTAATTTTGTCGCCGCTTTTTTAATGCAGTCACTAACCGCGGAACGAGATATATTTCTTGCTTCCGCTATCTCTTGGAAAGAGAGATTAAATTCATAATAATCTTGAAGAATATCTCTTTGAATTTCGGTTAATAACTTCCCATAAATAGAGATAAGCTTATTCATATAGACAACATGATCTAAATTATTATTCATATTCGTCTCCAAGACATAAGCCATATAAATATTTATCTAAGTCAAATTCTTCTAAGTCAGTCATCTTTTCCCCTAAACCAATAAAGCGAACTGGTAAACCAAGTTCATCTCTAATGGCAAGGATGATGCCGCCTTTAGAAGTTCCATCCATTTTCGTAATTACAATACCAGTTAATGGAACACAGTCTTTAAATTCTTTAGCTTGAACAACCCCGTTTTGGCCAGTAGTAGCATCAATAACTAAAAATGCTTCATGAGGTGCTCCACTTATTTCTTTAGAAATAACACGGCTAATCTTACCAAGTTCATTCATTAAATTGGTTTTGTTTTGAAGTCGACCAGCGGTATCAACAATTAATAAATCAATATTTTCTTCTTTGGCTTTTCTAGCTCCATCAAAGGCAACGCTAGCCGGATCACTTTCTGGTTTACCTGTTACAATTGGACAACCTAAACGTTCCGCCCAAATGGTAAGTTGTTCAATAGCGCCTGCTCTAAAAGTATCAGCAGCGCAAAGCATTACTTTCTTACCTTGATGAATATAACGATAAGCAAGTTTAGCAATGGTAGTAGTTTTACCAACACCATTAACACCAGCAACAAGTAAAACGGTTGGGCCTTCACTAACAAATCTAATTTCGTTAACGATATTTCCTCCATTAGTTGCATACCCTAAAAACATCTTATCAACGACTAAATCATTGATTTCTTTAGGTTCTTTAATGTTCTTTTCTTTTGATTCAGTTAAAGCTTCGTCAATTATTCGAAGGGTTAAAGAAACACCAACATCTGCTTCAATTAAGATTTCTTCTAATTCTTCAAAATAAGTAGCGTTAACTTCTTTATAACGTTTCGAAAGATTATCGAGTTTAGAAGCAAAATTCTTACGGGATTTTTCCATTCCTTGGACGTAAGTTTTAGTGGATTCTTGTTCAACTTTATTCTCTTCTTTTTTGGAGAATTTATCTTTTAAAAACTTAAATAAACCCATAACTACCCCACTCTTTTATCTAAAGCAGCTTTAGCAGCTTCTTGTTCGGCTTTCTTTTTTGTGGAGCCTTTTCCAACTCCTAAAATAACCCCATCAAAGGTAACTTGAACAGTAAATATTCTTTGGTGAGATGGGCCTTCTTCTTTAATAACTTCATAGACTACTGATTCACGGTGTTCGGCTTGCATCTCTTCTTGCAAACGAGATTTATAATCAGTTAAGTCTTTCATTTGGAAAGCTTGGATATGACTATGAAGAACTTTGATTAATAGTTTTCTAGTTACAGTAAAACCTTGATCAAGATAAAGCGCTCCAACAAATGCTTCAAAAACATCCTCAAGTAAGGAATCTGATTTTGAAACATCATTAGCAAAGGAATTGCCTACTCTTACATATTCATCTAAATGCATTTGGCGAGCAGTTTCAGCTAATGGAACAGTTGAAACAATAGCGGATTTTAGTTTAGTTAATGGGCCTTGAGCCATATCTTGATGGGTTTTAAAAGCGAGTTCGGCGACAACGCAGCCTAAAACTGAATCGCCTAAAAACTCAAGTCTTTCATAGTCATGATGCTTCGTATTAGCGTCACCATTAAATGATTTATGAGTGAAAGCTAATTCAAAAAGTTCACGGTTTTTGACTTTAATCTTATATTCGGATAATAGTTCTTGAATATCTTTCATTATTTAGCTCCGTTTAATGATTGTTTAATTTTATTAACGACATCACCTTTAGCTAAGTTATAGCAAACTCTAATTGAGCAATAAAATGAATTTGGATCGGAATTACCATGGGCTTTGACTGGAATAGTGTTAACCCCTAAAAGTAAAGCGCCACCAACTTTCTTATAGTCCATTTTATTGGATAAACCTTTGAAACCTTTACGAGCGAATAAATATCCAATTTTAGAGACAAATGAAGATTTAAAAGCGTCTTTAATCATTCCAGACATCATCTTAGCCATACCTTCAGCACCTTTAAGGAAGACGTTACCGGTAAAGCCATCCATCGCTACTACATCAGCGTATCCTTCATAAACTGCTCTTGCTTCAATATAGCCTTTGAAATTCTTATCATCTTTTAATAATTTAAAAGCTTCTTTAGAAACTGGAGAACCTTTACCTTCTTCAGTACCATTAGACATTAAATATAGAGTTGGGTTTTCTTTATTAAAGACGACACGATAATATGCTTCGCCCATTTTAGCGAATTGATATAATTCTTCAGGTGAATTTTCATTAGAGGCACCAACATCAAGGAAGACAACATATTTATTATCTTGTTTGGTTGGGAAAGGAAGAATTAAAGCAGGACGAGATACTCCTTCAATTCTTTTATTGATTAAGGTAGTTAAAGAAAGGAAAGCACCAGTTGATCCGGCGGAAACAACACCATCAGCGTTAAGTTCTTTAACAGCATTAACCGCTTTATAAACCGATGTTTCTTTATTTCTCATTGCTTCAAGAGCTGTGCATTCCATTGGGGCAATTTCTTGAGCATCAATAATTGTGCATCTTTCATTATTTTCGAATTCTTTTAGTTCTTCTTTTTTGCCCACTAAAACAAATTCGACATCAGAATAATCTTGAAGGAATAATTTAACTCCTCCAATTGTAGCGGACACACCATTATCTCCGCCTGACATATCAATAACTAATTTAACCATAGAAAAATTCCTCTAATTAGAATATATAATAGCAAATTCTTATTATATAAGCGAATATAATTAACAATATAATTGGCTGGATAAATAATTAGGATGAAAAAAGAAAAGAGATTTAATCTCTTCCCTTAATATCTTTACTAGCCTTAAGAAGGATATTTTTAAAGCCGTATTCGTTCTTATTTTCAATAATGAATTTAGAATCATCTCTTGCGGTGACAAATATCTTAAAGTCATTAACAAGATTAACAAAGGTGAAGTTAGCAATACCAGATTGTTTAACACCAGTTAATTCTCCTGGGCCTCTTCTTCTTAAATCCTCTTCAGCAATATGGAAGCCATTATTAGAATTAACTAAAACATTAAGTTTATCTAATTCATCTTCATCGTTTCCATCATACACTAAAACACAGTTAGCTAAACTTCCGTCTCTTCCGATTCTCCCTCTAAGTTGATGAAGTGAAGCTAAACCAAAATGAGTAGGATCATAAATAATCATAAGGTCTGCTTTTTTAACATCAATTCCAACTTCTATAACAGTAGTAGAAACAAGAATTGGGGTTATTCCTTTAATAAAATCTTGAAGAGCAAAATTCTTATCATCATAGTCTAGTCTTCCATGTAATAATGAAACTTTTCCTGGATACTTTAAAGCATATTTTGCGTATAAAAACTCCGCAGAAATGGCTTCTTTTTGGTTTTCATCATCAATTAAAGGGGCGACAACAAAGATGCGTTTATCGTTTTCTAATGAGTTAGAAATTAGCTTCTTAAGTTCTTTAGAATCATCTTTTAAAATCTTCGTTTCAATATGCCTATCTTTAAATGGATATTCCTCCACTGTTGAAACATCTAAATCACCATATAATGTTAACGCTAAAGTTCTTGGAATTGGAGTAGCACTCATAAGAAGTAAATCAGCGTGCTCACCTTTACTTGCTAATGTCTGTCTTTGGTTAACACCAAACTTATGTTGTTCATCAATAATCGCTAAACCTAATGAATCATAATTGATATCTTTTGAGAAAAGGACGTGAGTTCCTATTACTAAATCAATTTCATGATTCATTAAAGCAGCTCGAATAACACTTCTATCTTTTGTTGAGGTTGAGCCAAGTAATAAAGCTATTTTAATATTTGTGTTTTTAAAAAGATCCACTGCTACTTTATAGTGTTGTCTAGCTAAAGCATCAGTTGGAGCCATTAAGGCGCCTTGATCCCCTCTAATATAGTTTGCGTATAAAGCAATTAAGGCTACTAAAGTTTTACCAGTTCCAACATCACCTTGAAGTAAACGATACATTAAAGATTTATCGTTCATATCTTTAATAATCTCATTCGTTACTTTCTTTTGATCACTAGTGAGTTCATAAGGAAGAGTGGCTAAGAAATCTTTAAGTTCTTTAATATCAATATGATTCTTTGTTTCTTTAACTAATAATTTATTCTCATAACGGATTAAATGATTCTTTAAGGTAAAGAATAAAGATTCATAATATTTAAAAACTCTCATCCCTTGATATAAATCATCATAAGATTTAGGGAAATGAAGTTTATATAAAGCGTCATACTTATTAAGCAAACGATACTTCTTTATAAAATACGCTGGAACATCATTTATAAATTTAGATGAATCTACTTCTTTAAAAGCTTTTGAAACTAATCTATGGAATTGATATTGTTCGATATCGTTTGGTAAAGCATATTGGGGTTTAAGTGTCTCATCTTTATCAATCTTTCCTTTAGTGATATTAATCAAATTTAACTTATTCTTCTTTAAATCATATGAAGCGTTAAGCGTGTACACCTCTTCTCCACTAAGGGTTTTAGCTAAATAAGGACGATTCCATGCTTCAACATAAAAGATATTTTTAGCTAAAGAAACAAAGGTAAATTTAGTGACAGAAATGTTTTTAAAACGGGAAGTTAAGGGAGTTCCTACTATTTTTCCTTCAATAACAACCTTATCTTTATCGTTTAAATTTGTCTCTTTTGTTAAACTATAATCAATGTATTTCCTTGGAAGAGTGTTAATCACGTCTTTATAGGAAAAAATGCCCATTTTATAAAGGGCATTATTTATTTTCTCTGATTTGGAAAACTTAACCTTTTCCATTCTTAAGATAATTATTCCACGCCGAGAAGGAAGGAATAAACTGGTTGATTACCTACTACAATATCAACATCGCAGTTAGGATATAATTCATTTAATTTAGAAGTAATTGCTTCTTGATCAATATTCTTAACATCATCACCTAAATAGATTGAGATTAAATAAGAATCTTCAGTAACCATTGAAGCGATTAATTCATATAAGGTATCCATCTTTTCTTTGTTACAGCAAACAATCTTTTTACCGTTAATACCCATGAAGTAATCTTTTTTAACTTCAACACCATTCATAGATGTATCTTTAATAGCGTAAGTAATAGCGCCACTAAGAACATTAGAACGAGCATCATTCATTTCTCTTTCATTTTCTTCTGGATCAGCATCTGGATTAAAGACACTAGCAGCGCTTATACCTTGAGGAATAGTTTTAGTTGGAATAACGTGAACTTTAATTTCACCTTCAAGAACATCACTAGCTTGCATCGCTGCCATAATGATATTGCCATTATTTGGGAAGACAAAGACATCTTTAGCGTTACATTTACGAATCGCACTAACAATATCTTCAGTGGATGGGTTCATGGTTTGACCACCGCTAACGATTTGATCAACACCGATATTTGTGAATAATTCATCTAAACCAGAACCACTAGAGATAGAGACCATCGCATAATCTTTTTGAGGTTCTTGATTAGTTTCAGCTTCATTAGCACCAGCATGAAGTTTAGTGTGTTGTTCAGTCATATTCTCAATCTTAAGGGTTAAGAATTCACCATAGTTTTGGGCGTAGTTTAAGACAACACCTGGAGTTAAAGTATGGATATGAACTTTAACGATATCTTCATCAGTAACTAATACGATGGAATTACCACGAGATTCAAGAACGCTTCTAAATCTATTTTCATTAAATACTTTCTTAGTAGCGTCTGGACCTAAACGCATAATAAATTCAGTACAATAACCAAATTCATCTTCGTTTTCCATATTGGCTGCAGCGCCAAAAATGACTTCTTTTTCTTCAGTTGATGTAGCAGCAGTCTTTTCAATGATAACGCCTTTGATCGCGCTTCTCATACCTTCGATAATAGTGACAAGACCAGTACCACCAGAGTCAACAACGCCAACTTCTTTTAAAACTGGTAATAAGTCAGGAGTTCTCTTTAAGGAAGCTTTAGCTTCGCTATAAAGAATATCCATGGCTTTTTCAATTGACATATCTTCTTTCACTTTTTCACTTAAAGCGGTCGAAGATTCTCTAATAACAGTTAAAATAGTACCTTCAACAGGTCTAACAACTGCTTGATAAGCAACATTAGAGGCATTAGTGAAAGCATCCGCTAAATCGAGGACTTTAATAACTTTCTTACCTTGTAAAGATTGAGCAAAGCCTCTAAAAATTTGGGAAGTGATAACACCAGAGTTACCACGAGCACCCATTAATAAACCTTTGGAGAAAGTAACAGCAATAGCGTGGACATCTTCATCCCCTCTATTCATTACTTCTTTAGCCCCACTAGTTAAAGTGAGGTTCATATTCATACCGGTATCACCATCTGGAACTGGGAAGACGTTTAAAGCGTCGATTTCTGGATAGTGATTGTAAAGATTGTTAGCACCGCTAACAAACATATCCTTTAATAATTTACCATTAATACTACGCATAACTATTTCTTATTATTGATGTCTTGAGCGAACACGTGGAGTTTATAAACTTTAATACCAAATGAACGTTCGAGATCATATTTAACTTTCTTCTGAACTTCAGATAAAACTTCGGTAATTTTAACATTAGGAGCAATAACTAAATATAAGGATAAGGAATATCCATTTTTCTCTTTATCAATAACGATACCTTTCGCAAAAGATTCTTTCTTTAAGATTTCTGCGATAACTTCGTGGACACTGCTACGATTAGCAATACCAACAACGCCATAGCATTCTAAGGCGGCATCACCCGCTACACTTGCGATAGCGTCGATACTAATTGATACTTGTCCAAATTTGTTTTTCTTTGTTACTGCCATAATTACCTTTCTTAATATTAGCAATGCTAATATATCACAATTTCATATAAATACAAAACTAAAACGGTTACAAGCCTAATTTCTTTAATAGTTCGTCCCTATGATTTCCATAGAATACGATTAAATGATTACCAAGAGGAGTGTCTAATAAAGTTTTTAAGTTTTCTTTACTTCTCACCTTGATTTGAGTACGACATAAATTGCTCTTATTTAAGTTTTCAGAAATATTACCTTCAATAAGAGTCATCTTAGTTAAGTTATTATTTAGTTTAAAGATAGTGACATTTTCTTCACTAAGTTCCCCTTTAATTCCTAAACCGATTCCACTTTCAAAATGGGTATCAAATTTAGAAGAATAAGACATTGATAAAGGAAGGGTGCAATGCGCTAAAACAATGTAGTTATTAATTACATTAATATAAGATGGATTACATTGGAAAGATTCTTCATTTAAGAGCTTTAAAACATAGTGCATGCTTAGCATGGAAGGAACATCACCTTCACATGTCGCGGTGATACCTTCACTATTAAGTAAAGCAAGGGCTAAACAAGATGTATTTTTAATTGTGCCAAGTAAATCAAAGCAACGAACAGTTAAGCCATTTAAATCGTATTTTTCAATTAAGGATTTTAAAGCGCTATAAATGTAAAGAGCGCCGATAATTGTGTCTTTCTTAATCTTCTCATTTTCATATTGATCAATTATTTCATTAGTGAAACTTGGAAGAATATGTTTTTCAATTTCTTCTTTAAATTCTTCAAAGGTGATATCAATAAGTTCGGCACCTGTTCTTTCTTTTACTTCCTTATAATTTGTTAAAGAAGCGATTAACCAATCAGATGGTTTACCAATAACACCAAGTCTTTCCCCTTTTAAATAATCATTCTTTTTAAATTCGTAAGTAGAATCAATCTTATCTACGGAAAGATTTTTAACTCCTTTAATAAGTTCATCCATCTCCCCATGAATTAAATACGCTTCTAGATTATTATTTCTTAAAAAAGACATAATCTCTAAAGAGGCTGGTAAGGAATTATTTGAGGATGTCGCAAGTAAAATATAAGGAGCAGAATAATCTTTATATTTCTTTTTAAATTTTTCTTCGCTACCACCTGATTCTATATAAAATAGAGGCAATCCAGAAGAACTTAAAACGATATTTTCTTTTTGAATTTCATATAGGAACTCCATTCTTTTCGAATCAAGTTCCTGATCCGCTAAAGCGATATCACTTCTAAGAAAAATAAAATTGATCTTATTCATTGCCCTATATCTCCAGAATAATTATAACATAATTAAATGGGCTTAAAATAAAAAAGCCCGGCAGCTCGCTATTCTCCCTGATAAATCAGATACCTTCGCCACTACGGTGCTTAACTTCTGTGTTCGGGATGGGAACAGGTGTGTCCACCGCGCCATCACCACCAGACTTTTTTATTAGAGACTTTCGCTGTTCTCTGAAAACTAGATATTAATATAACACATGTTCCAATAATTATATACCCTTTATTTTACTCTTTTTGTAGATTCGTAAATCTTAAAATTTTATGAAATTAAGTCCTCGACCTATTAGTATCAGTCGACTGAATGCGTCACCGCACTTACATCTCTGACCTATCAACCCGCTAACATTGCGGGGGTCTTACTTCTTGCGAATGGGAAGTCTCATCTTGTGGCTGGCTTCACGCTTAGATGCTTTCAGCGTTTATCCATTCCATAGGTAGCTACTCGGCCATGCCACTGGCGTGACAACCGATAGACCATTGCTATGTCCATCCCGGTCCTCTCGTACTAAGGACAGATCCACTCAAACTTCCTGCGCCCACGACAGATAGGGACCAAACTGTCTCACGACGTTTTGACATCGAGGTGCCAAACCTGATCGTCGATGTGAACTCTTGGATCAGATCAGCCTGTTATCCCCAGGGTAGCTTTTATCCGTTGAGCGACGACCCTTCCACGCGGAATCGCCGGATCACTAAGCCCGTCTTTCGACCCTGCTCGACTTGTAGGTCTCGCAGTCAAGCACCCTTATGCCTTTGCACTCGAAATATGATTTCCAACCATACTGAGGGTACCTTGGGGCGCCTCCGTTACAATTTGGGAGGCGACCGCCCCAGTCAAACTACCCGCCTAACACTGTTCCTCCACCGGTGAGGTGTAAGGTTAGACTATTCATAATCCAAGAGTAGTATCCCAACGACGACTCCTCCGAAGCCAAAGCCCCGGTCTCAAAGTCTCCTACCTATCCTGTGCAAGAATTACAAATAATCAATATTAAGTTATAGTAAAGCTCCATGGGGTCTTTCCGTCTAGTCGCGGGTAACCTGCATCTTCACAGGTATTAAGATTTCACCGAGTCTGCCGTCGAGACAGCGCCCAGATTATTATACCATTCGTGCGCGTCGGAACTTGCCCGACAAGGAATTTCGCTACCTTAGGACCGTTATAGTTACGGCCGCCGTTCACTGGGGCTTCAATTCAGGGCTTCGCCTTGCGACTAACTCCTCCTTTTAACCTTCCAGCACTGGGCAGGCATCACCTCATATACATCGCCTTGCGGCTTAGCATAAAGCTGTGTTTTTGTTAAACAGTTACCTGGGCCTCT
>CADAIJ010000003.1 GCA_902787955.1 uncultured Erysipelotrichaceae bacterium | reverse complement strand
TTCAGCAGCATATATCTTATATTCCATAAAAAATCCTCCTGTAGCGGAGGATAACATGGATCAATAATTTGTGTTAGAGTGGATATCTTTTAGGGATACGGTTAATCAGCGCCATAAATATATTTAATGGTAATGATAGCAAAATCAACCAAAATCGCTAAATTTTTGTAAATCAACCAAAAACGCTTGAAAAATGTGCGGGTGCATTGTAATATGTTGTCATGAATAATAAAGGTTTTGCATTTTTAGCAGATATTAAGTCATCAAAAAACACCAGTGATGACATTAGATTTAATATGCAAAGAAAATTAAGGTCCATTATTGATGTTCTTAATTATGTCTTTAGATTTGAGATGCTATCAACAATAGAATTTTCATCTGGAGACTCTGTTCAAGGTTTATTTAATAACGAATCCGCACCTTTAAGGTATTCTTTATTATTAAATACATTGTTTTACCCATACGAGGTTCGAACGGGAATAGGCATTGGCGAAATCAACAGAATGATTTATGAAGATAGCAAGCAATATAAAGATAAAATCGATTCTAACTATTTGGACGGGACAGCATATCATCGGGCAAGACGCGCGTTAGATACTGCAAAGATTTATAACACTAGAGTTGTGGTGGTTTCCGATAATTTACAATGGGATAGTATTATTAACAATATGTTAATTGAATCTACTAATTATAGAAAGAGAATGTCCCCGTCCCAAAAAAGTTTATTTGTTTTATGTGAGTTTTTAAACCCTATTTTAAACCATCAAGAATCAGACAATTATGCAAAGAATTTTCCAAACTTGGTTTCTTTCTTAACATTTGATGAAAACATTCGTAACAAATACATGTATAAAGAAAAACTCTATCAAGAGTTATTTACTATTTTTAAATTAGGGAAAAATACGAGATTTGATGAAGGACCTTATAGCCGTTATTTCCATATCTTTACCGCTGACATCATGCCTAGAAACTCAGATATTTACCTTGCCAAGCTTTATAATGTCAGCCCACAAAATATATGGTTGCTCAAAAAAAGAGGCGGTATGGATAATATAAGAACCTTAGAAATGTTGGCGGTTAATTCGCTAGGGGGGAATAACGACGATGATTAAAACAAGTTTATTCCTATTACTTATTGCCCATCTTTTGGGTGATTTCTATTTTCAGTTTAACGCAATGATTAAGAAGAAATCAGAAAGCAAGATATCTTCTCACATCATTCACTCATTAATATATTTTGGTTTGGTTTTGATTTTTTCTTTGTTTTTTGAACAATGGTGGATAGCATTGTTAGTTAGTTTAGCGGTTGCCTTTTTTCACTTTGGTATCGATTTGTTCAAGACCTTTCTTAATCATAAATTTGAAAACAAAGTCGCAAAACTATTAATATTTTTCTTTGATCAATTAATTCATGTTATCTCACTAATTATAGCATCACTATTCTTAACTGAATTTAATATAGTTGGCAAAGCCGTTTTCGTAGATTTTTATAATTCAATTGGCTTTAACTTCTCTATCGATGTGTTTCTCTTATACGCATTCTCACTTTTATTCCTTATTCAACCAGCCAACATAATGAATAGATTTGTTCTTGATACTTTGTTTAAGCAAAAAGAAATAGAAGAAGAGATTGAAGATAATGATGCTAATGCTGGCGTTATTATTGGAATTTTAGAAAGACTAACAATGTATTCTTTCTGTACATTTCTAAATTGGTTTGAAATAATACCTGTTATCTTAGCTGCTAAAACATTTGCCAGATTTAAAAGATTTGATAAAAAAGCCGGTGATTTATTTGCGGAGAAATATATAGTGGGTACATTATTAAGCACGTTATATGTCGGAATTTGTTTGGTGCTTAAACTAGGAGTGAATTAATATGTCTTACGATTATAAACAAGGAAAGATGGATGTTCTTAGCACACTTAAGTCCAGAGTTGAGGTGCAAAAAACAGATTCAATACCTGGAGATAATGCTTTTACCTATGAAAACGGCATTAGAACATGGGTTGGTGCTATTTTTGTGGATATTGTGGACTCAACTTCATTATTTAAAAACGGCAGTATTTCCGAAAACGTTTTATCAAGAATAATGCGCTCTTTTACCGAACAAATAGTGACAATCATGAACGATAACGAAAATTGTTATGAAATTGGCATAAGAGGTGATTGTGTATATGGCATTTTCCAAGCTAATAAACAAAGTATGATTGTTGATATGTTTGAAACAGCTTATTGTATCAACACCTTTATGAAAATGTTCAATAAACTTTTAGCAAGAGAACAAATGCCATCGGTCACTGCGGGCATTGGGCTTGGGTGTGATGAACAACTTGTCATCAAAGCGGGCAAAAAAAGAATAACCCATGATAAGATTTGGATAGGAGATGGCATCATTAATGCATCTAATCTATCGAAAATTGCAAACAGGAATTATTATGACCCAATTTGCATGGATTCAGTTACATATAGCAATATTATTGATATCTTATTAAATGAGAATGAAAAATATGCTAATTGGATAAGAAAAGCATCATCTTCGAAATATGATGGGTATTTTTATCACTGCGATATTATCCAAACCAATTTTAATGATTGGATTGACAAAGGAATGAAACAATAAGCAATATGAAAGATGATTATTCTCCAAAAGATACACTAGAGTCCTTGCTAGTAACAATCAATAACTATGATAGTAAAGCCGGCACATTATTAACTGCGGTTGGTGTTACTTTCGGTTTTTCCTTGTTTTCAATAGGCGAAATCATTAATAAAGAAGGGCCTATCAAAACAGTTATTTATATTCTTGGTATTTTTTATATTGTTTCTTTTTTAAGCTGTATTATAGCTTTATCTTTGATTGTTTTTCCGCGTGGAAGAACAAGAAAAGAAAACAATAATAAGATAGAATATCCATTATATTTAGGGGATTTATTTCAGCATTTAAAAGCCGGCGACTTAGATGATTTTCTCAATAAAGGTTGCAGCAAAGAAGCGATAGTCGACCAAATCAAAACGTGTGCAAGAATTGCTAAGACGAAAGAAACACTATTAAGAATTTTTACTATTCTAATTATTGCGTTTTCTGCTTTTCTCGTTTCTCTTCTAGTGTGTTTATTTATTTAGTGCGATTTTATGAATAAATAAGTAATCGAAGCAAATGGTGAACCAATTAAAACAAGTTCTTGATAGTACTTGTTGAATAAAAATTTTTATTCTATAAGGTGAAAAAATGCTAGTTGTGATGGAAAAATACAGTTTTTAATTCTAAATCCTAAAGAAAGAAACTATTGACGTTAAAACAAAAAAGAGCGTCTATCGAGACCTCTTTTCAAACCTTATCGGTTTATGCTCACTTATACTATAATAGTTTGTATTAAAGTATTACATGTGTTAGATTTCTAATGTGATTCAATATTTTTGATGTTAAACATTTCTATTTAGAGGAGCAAAACATTTTTAACCAATCATATGATAAATCCATCAAATACTTGTAGTTATACTAGTGCCAATGGCAAAAAATATTCTTATTGTTTCATTCCATATCACCATTACGCATGCCCAACAGACAATAAATCAGTTTGGACAATTCATCGAGATGAAGAGTTTGGTTTATTTACAACATCATTTGATTTGTTGAGCGGTGCTTCTTCAACCTTCAACTTATTAATAGATAATTATGAAGCTCAACCTGTTGGTAAAGGCAAGGCTGGGTCATCAGAAATAAAACTTTTCCTTTGCTATTTTATTAATAAAAGCGATTCAGAAAACATTGAGTGGCATGGTTATCCAGTGAATCATATGGATCAAAATAGAGAAAGGCCATCTTCTGACTTTTATGATGTTGGCCCTGGCTCAAAACTATGCCCTCGTGATTTAAAACGCTTAAAAAGAGGAAAACCTCTATGAGTGATAAATTATATTCAAGTTGGTTAATTAAAATTGGAGGAAATTTTTTTGATTCCTTTATTTATTCAGGAAAGCTTTATTTACTAACTTTAGATAAAAAGATAAAGTGTCTCCACTGGGATAGATTTATTAATTCGATAATAAAAGAAAATAAGGATTATGCCGTTGGATTACATATGTCTTTTTTGGATAGCTCTGCTTTATATAGAATAGATGGGAAATTTTTAACATTGCTTTCTTCTGATAAAGATATTGGCGAGGCTTTTTATAAGAAGATTTTAGCTAGTTTACATTTTAAGTTTGAATCAATTGAAGAAATAAATACTAAATATCAATGTCTTTATAATAAAACTATTGATTTAGAAACTCTTCCCGCTGATATGCTTATCTATCAAAAGAATATTTTCTTATGTTCTGAAAGCGGACTGACTCGAATTCCTTTTAAGAATAGATTCCCATCTAATCTCTCCAATCGATTTTGGAGTGAAATTATCAAAGTGTCTAATAAACCGTTTGTGCAGATTTCAAGTGCCTCATATGGATATTTGTTATTATCTAGTTTATCTGATGGAGTTTATCAGTATCCGCTTTGGGATTATGGCGAAGGACAAAAGTTACGTAAGATTTTACCTTATCATTGTTCCTATGTAACAAGAGATTATAATGACTTTCTTTCTGGCTCTTATGTAGATAAAGCATATTTGATTAAAAGAAAAGTAGAATTCGCTGATGAATATGATCGAACAGAAGAAGAACGTCGAAAAAGAAAAGTATCAATTGAAAGAAGAATACCATTAAACGAATGGTTTAGCGTTGAAAATGGCTTTTTCTTCTCTCAAAACTATTTAGTTTATTGTATCGCTAATGGACATATTTATTCTTTCAATAAAAAAGCGGTTTTAGCAAATGATAGGAATAGACAAGATTCTATTAGACACTACGAAGTGTCATTACCAAATAAACCCGTTTTAGAGGCTAGAGTTGAAGTCTTTGGGGTGGTTATAGAATATGACGATTGTATGATTATTTTATTCGCTGACGGGCATAAAAAAGAGATACTTTTTAACGGACGAAAACTAACTTCTTGGAGAACTTTTCCTGAATCAAGAAATTATCTAAATCAACTTCATCTTATTTTTGAAAACGAAATAGAGATTCATTCATTTAATGGGCCAGCAATAATGGTTCGTAGAGAATTTGGGTTTGATTATAAGCTAGGAATATTTGAATAGATGTATGTTTGAATTTGGTTCTATAAATGAGATAATTGTCAAAAATTATTAATAAAAGTTTGATTAAATCGTATAATTAGAGGCATGTTAAGGCTCTCTTCTATTTCAAAAACATACGTTAATAAAGAATCGACTGTATCCGCTCTTGATTCAGTTGATTTATATTTTAATCAAACTGGATTTATTGGAATAATAGGAGAATCTGGATCAGGGAAGACAACTTTATTAAATATTATTTCTCTATTAGATAATCCTACATCTGGTGAAGTATTATTTTTTGAAAACAATATTTTTTCTTTATCTAAAGAAGAACAAGATTTATTTAGAAGAGAAAAAGTTGGTTATATCTCTCAAAGTTACAACTTATTAGAAAATATAAGTGTTGAGGATAATCTTTCTTTATGTTTATTTGATAAAGAAAATAAGAACCTTATCAATGATATTTTAAATAAAGTTAAACTCCTTGAATATAAAACCGCCCTTGCTAAGAATTTATCTGGTGGGCAAAAACAAAGAGTGGCTATTGCTAGAACCTTGCTTCAAAACCCTGATATATTAATTTGTGATGAACCAACAAGCGCGTTAGATAAAGATAATTCAATAACTATTTATGAAATTTTAAAAGAGCTATCAAAAGAAAAACTTATTATCGTTTCTTCGCATGATTATTCTCTTCTATCTTCTTACGCTGATCGATTAATTAGCCTTGAAAATGGAAAAGTGGTGGGGGATCAAATTAAAAGTGAGAGTAAGATTATACAAGTTGGAAATAATTCTTACACGATTAGAAGCGGAACAAAACTATCTAATAGCGAAGTGAATGAACTTATTGATTATTTAAATGACTCAAGCGCAGATAGAAATTTTTCTATTTCAAATAACTATATCAACAATAAAAACAAAGAAGAATATGAGGAGAAAGAACTTTCGTTTGAAAGAAAGAAAACCTCATTCAAACCTTTATTTAATATTGTTATTTCTATTTTAAAAAACAATAAATGGAGATTTGCTTTTTCTATTATCTTAATGTTCTTATGTCTTTCATTTATTGGAACATCGCTTACATTTGCCACATATAACGAAGAAGAAAATATGATAAGCGAGACATTAGCTGATAATAATTCATATGCATCTTTTGACAAATATTTCCTTAACGAAAATAAACGAACAGTTGTATCTAATATTTCTAAAAGTGATATAGAAGACCTAAAGGATTGTATACCTTTAGATTATTACCTAACTTTTAAACGACAAGTTTTCGGTTTTAATGCTTATTTTGTTGATGATGAATACATGACTTATGGTAGATATTATAACTACTTATGTAAGGGTGCAATTCAATACGACTCAACTATTATTGATAATAATCATTGTTCATTATTGTCTGGTTCCTTACCTACTAACGATAACGAGATATTGTTAACTTCAATACACTACGAATTGTTTAAGTGTTTTGGGTATAAAAATGGTGATGTTATAATTAATCCTTCGGATATAACTATAAATAGCCTTATCGATAAGACTTTTAAAATTGGTTCCAATAATTTTATTATCAAAGGCATTATTGACACAAAAATTTCAGTAGAGAAATATCAAGTCTTAAAGAATGTGCTTTTAGATTATAACGATAGGAAGAATTATAATCTTTATGTCGAATGGTCATATTATCATAACGAATCTCCACATTGCTTTATATATACCTCAAATCTTACCTATCTTCTTGATTCGATTTATGGAGAGGGAAATAGTCCTGCTATTAATACTTTAAGTAGCTTTGTTCCTAACGATGCTAGCATTGCTAAAAAAATATATCATTTGAATAACAAATTAATTGATGGAAATAATATTTATCAAATACGAAGTTTATCTATTCATAAAGTTACTTCAATTTCATCGTTTTTAATTCCCTTTTCAATCGCTTCAACAGTCATAGCAATTATTACCACCATTTTATCTTTTATATTTATTTATATTTTTTCATTATCGATAACAAAAGATTCTATGAAAGTTTTCGGCATCATTAGATCGTGTGGATATTCAGAAAAAACAACTATTGCTTCTTTCTTATTAGAACCGCTTTTTGTTGCTCTTTTATCATCGATTTTATCTTTAACAACAATTATCTTTTTACAAATATTGCTTAATGATGTTTTCAAAGTAGAATTCGGTGTTATTTCTAATGTGTTTGGAATTAACTTTTTTACATCTATATTTCTTGTCGTTATTGCGTTAATAATTTCGATTTTATCGACATTTATAGCATTTAAAGTTCTAAGTAAAAAAAGCTTTGTCTCACTTATAAAATAGTGTTAAACTAAGGTTGACAATAAAGAGGGGGATTATTATGCTTAAAAAACTATTTTTACTATTGTCAGTAATACCTTTATCCGCTTTCACACTTGATGTTAATCATAACTCTAATGTGTACTCGCTATCGATCCAACAGGTTGATTCGGTGTTGGCAAAAAGTAATTTCTCTTATAATTTGATTAGTAGCAGAGATGAAGTAATGGCAACATTCACTGTTTTTTACGAAGTTTTAAAAATGAATCACATTCCTTATTCAACTTCATGGAAAAATACGTATTCTGTAAATTATTGCATTCAAACCGAACTAAAAACAAATGTCGCCTATGCAAACGGATTTTTATTCCTTTTCACCGAACATGGCAACACTAAGATAGTAAATAATTTATGTATATTGCATTTCTCTAGCTCGCCAGCAGATTTGGAAATAATCCATTCCACAAGAAATGGAAATAACTTCCGTCTCGGTTACCCTTCAAACAATTATTCCACTGTGCCTTTACAAACATATACTTCATCAATGTCGTATTACGTAAATCAGGAGACATATTTTACTGATAGTGAAGTAAGTCTTTTAGGATTTACAGTCGAAGCAACAAAATATAATGTTGATTCTTCGAATTCTGTTTCCGTTATTACTTCGACCGGTCTATTCGATATGCATGATTATTTTACTTACCCTAACACTCTTGAAAATGGTGAAACATTTAAATCTTTTGGGACATTATCTTTTGCAACAAATAACCTTCCTACATATATGCAAATTACCGCAGTTAGCGAAGGCGTCATTCACGAAGGATCAATATACGGTGAATGTAGGAAAGAAAATGGCAATCAAGTCGTAGTCTATCTCTAATATTTCTTTCAATATTATTTCTAGTAACTAATTACATTTGTTGAATACTTATTTTTGATTTTAAAAACAGTTTAAAGTCCTTATTTTTGTGGATGAGTATCTGTTTTCCAATTTGAACATCAAAAGATTTTAATTGTTTTTCACTATCAGTGGAGACTCTTACATAGGCGCAGACTCTTAGTTTATGTTATGGGCTAGCTTCCGTCGTCTAAAAAACATCGATAACTCCCTTATCACATAATTCTTCTAAGATATAAAGACAGATGTTATATTCGTACGGAAGTTTCTTATCTAAGATAACCTTGTCTTTATTGTACGTAGTGGTACCGGTTCCTTATGCGATATAAATCAACCAAAAAACAGATAATTCAAGTTATATTTTTGCAAACAACTGTCTATGAAATAGACATTAGAAAGCATATAAAGTATTATATTAAATAGAAAAATTGCTGAGTTATTTGGACTTTTATAGCAAAAATATTTAAGAACGTTAAATAACATTTAATCTTTTATCGCAAAGGCAACTATCATGAAGATAATTAAAGATGGCAAACAGTTATCAAATATATTTAAAACCGATGATAGGAAAACTATGGAGGTTCTACCAAGGTTGCTTGATAAACTTATTAAAGCATCATGCAACAAAAACACCTATTCATGTTTTCCTCATGGAAGTGCTATTTTTACAACCGGTCCTGACGGAATTGTGAAAGATGCTCCAAAAGGAATAAAGCTCGTTCCATCTGGTAGAAGTGTTTGGGAAGCTGGCACTAATGCCAATAGCGAAAGAAAAATAAGAAATGACTATTGCAAAAGAAGAGATGATAAAAAAATAACCAAAAAGAAAACGACATCTTTTGTTTTGGTTTCATCATCTTGCCTTGATGGAACTCTAAAATCTGAATTAGCCAAAGAATTTAATAAGGAAAAGATTTTTAAGAAGATAAAAATATATGATGCTAATGATTTAGCTGACTGGCTATGTGATCATTTAGAAATATCTGTTTGGCTGCTAACTCAGTATGATTTGAACAATAAAGAATATGGCATCAGATCTTTGAGTGAAGAATGGAATATCATTAAACAATCAACTTCCAAAGAATTGTTACCATCTATTTATATATGCGGTAACGAAAACAAAAGTGGTGAATTGATTAACAATATAAAAACTAACGATTCAGGAATATTATCTTATTCATCAAAATATTTTGGCAAACTTCATGCTTACTATTTCGTTATTGCGTCTTTGGTTCAAAATGGCGATTCGGCAATATCTGATAGATGCGTAGTGTTAGATAATTATGGTTCTTTTTTATCTATGAATTCGGTTTCCGAAAACAAAATTCTGATTTTAAATTTTAAATGCGACGAAATAAGATTTAATTTAATCACGAAGAATATGATTTTGATTTTTGGTGGCCCTTTAGACACTGACAATCAATTAGGGTTTGTTAAGCATGATTCTTTTCTTAACTTATTAAAAGAGTCAGGATTTTCTAATGATGATGCTGAAAGATATGCACATATTTCTAATTACAACCCCGTAGCGCTTAAAAGAATGCTTTCTAAAAACCCTTCAGATAAAGCGCCATCATGGGCAAAGATAAAAGAAAAATATGATTTGATTCCCTTGATGCTTCTGGGCGACATTAATATGAATAATCAGCTAAATGTCAAATGTCTGGAAGATTTAATTACTGTTGATTTAGATAAATATCTATGCACATTGAACTATTTGTCTGAAATTGATGAGCCACCTTTGTTTAATTACAACGGCGTCTATGTTCTTGGAAGCAGATTTGAATGTTTTGATTTTGTACAAGTTAATACATATTTAAAAATTATCAAAAAGATTGAAGATGTATTATTTGAATTAATTTTTAACACAACAAACAATGGGACTGTAGAAAGGCTTGTTTGCAACATTGTAAGAGGTCTAATTTTAATAGCTGAAAAAGATGATAATAGTCAAAAATATTTTGATTATGTGGTCATAAACATTTTGCAAAAAACAAATGGCAATGTTGGTGAGGCGACTAAAATTGGGCCATATTTTAGAATATTTGCAGAACTTTCACCAAAATCATTTCTTAATTATTTAACAGATACTTTGGCGAACAATGAAGAATTTTTAAGGAATTACTCAAATATAATAAATAAAGGATTTGTTGATACAGAAAATGCACAATATATTTTAAGTGCATTAAGAATATGTTATCTAGATAAAAATCTCGCTGCTAGTGCTTTAGCTTGCCTGGTCGACTTCTTCTTTAAGATAAATTCGAGAGAAATGGTTCAAAAAGAAATCCAAGAAATAATGTCTCCAATTGCAAGTGTGTGTGGCATAATCGCCATACCTCTTAAAGATAAAAATGATTTTTTCTATAAATACATTGCCGGCAAAGACAATATCAAAATTGAGCCAGTAATTGAATCATTATCAAGCGGTTTTGGTGATTCGGTGTTTTCATCAGGTGATGATTATTACCGCAATTTTAAAAAACAAACCTATGAATGTACTTATGATGATGTTTTTGATGCTCAAGAAATGGCTTTCAATTGGTTATTGATGAATGGGAGCAATAAAAAAGAATACATTAACAATTTGTTTCAAAATATCCATCACTATCCATTCAAACAAATGAAAAGAGAGTTTGAAAAAATATGTGCCGAGATTCCCAATTTAAGTTCGGAAGAAAAGGAAGACATAAGAATTAAAGCTATATCCACGAAAGAGAATATTATTAGGTTTAGCAATTGGAGAATTCTTAAAGATTATATTCCAATTCTTGAAAATGTCATTAAGCTGACAGAACCCGATGAGTTATACGACAAAGTTAATTATATTTTGCGAAATGATTTCTTCCCATTAAACAACCCACCGGATTTCGATGATCCAAACCATCAAAAAGATGAAGATTTAATAAGAAATTCTGTTAGAAAAGAAACAATTCAACAACTTTTTGATAAATATGGCCAAAAAGTTATTAAAAGAATTATTAAAGATAAAACAGCGACATCACATTATATGTGGCAGTATATTTATGAATTATCAAACGATATATATAGAGATATAGAAAACCTAATTAAGGCCAAACATGAAAAAGGATTAAGATTCTATCTTTATTCTTTAGACCAGAAATCGTTAGAATCTGTTTTCAGCAAGCATGTCAATAATTATGTCATATACAAATGTTTGCCATTTAAGAAAGAGGTATTTGGTATTATTGACGGAAAGGAGAACGAACATATTTATTGGGAAAACAATTATTTCTTTAAAAATAGCGGTGTTAATATCACTGATGTATTTGATAAATATTTATGTTTTAATCCAACCAATCTTGCACCAGAGCTAGCTTTCAATGTTGATATCGACTACGATACTGGAATTAAGTTTTTGAATCGAATCGCAGAAATTATTTCCGACAAAAAATATACTTCTAAATTGCGCGAAATGATTTATGAAATCCAAGTAATTGTTAAAAAAATGGATGAG
The DNA here is from genome assembly GCA_902787955.1 of uncultured Erysipelotrichaceae bacterium. Taxonomy (GTDB): domain Bacteria; phylum Bacillota_I; class Bacilli_A; order RFN20; family CAG-826; genus Fiminaster. The sequence goes on along the minus strand of CADAIJ010000003.1, from coordinate 131,616 downwards.
AAATTTTATAGTGACGAGCTTGCTGTTTGTGAGTTTAAATTATTACCTATCATTAAGGGCAATCTTGAAGACTATCCGCTAGGAATTAAAAAGTATTTTTGGATGAAACCAGAAGAGTTTGCTGATTTACTATTGTCTATTCACTCAAAAGGCAAAGAATTGGATACGAATTCAATAGGCTTCAAAATTTATATGGACACTATTGTTCCGATTACTGATAGTTCTTTTATTCCAAAGGAATATATTGTTCAGCAACCTGCTTTATTTAAAGATTGGGCCGAGCGTCTAATTAAGAAATGTGATTTTGCAAATAATGAAAAAGGATCTAATTTCCTTGTTGGTGCAATTATAAATGTTTGTTCCACCTGTCCAAAAATACCTGGACAAATTTTTTGGCCTACAAAAGAAGTTGCTGACATATTGGAAAGATTATCTCTGATTACAAACAATGATAGAAACGATATCTCTCGATCTTTTGCTAATGATGTTACTAATCGAAGAGGTATTAGAACGGTCCAAGATGGAACGCCAGAATTTGTTCTTAGAGATGAATATTTAAAATATGCCGACTTTTATAAATACACAAATAGTGTAACTTCTGTTGCTCTTACCATGATCGCCGACAGTTATAATTTTGATGGTATTAATGACAGGATGCGTGCAAATTTAGGATTGCTTTAAATCATTACCTGTTTTATTCGCATATCTCAGTATACTTTTAAACTCATTATTCAGACTTAATAATTATTAATTAATGTAACCTTTTACTTGTTTTGGTAATTGCGATTCATTTTGACACAAGTAGTTGATTAAACCGTCGAACAACTATAACGACACATTTGATGATTCAAACAATGAGTTTTTTTGCTTAGATGGACGGCATCATTAGTGGCTAGTTGACCTCTAAGTAGGATTTTTACAGTCGGAATTATTTACGTCAAATAAAAATTTGGGATTATTATAGTACGTTAAAGACATGTTGAAGATCATTGTAGAGATATATTAGCAGTTCTAAAAAAGTAGAGTAGGGGGGATATATAATCTTGGTGGTCATAATGAAAAAGCTAATATCGAGATTGTTAAGATTATCCTTAAAGAACTTAATAAACCAGAAAGTTTAATTACATATGTTAAAGACCGGAAAGGCCATGATTTAAGATATGCAATCGCTCCTGATAAAGCTATGAAAGAATTAGGCTGGGCACCAACTACAATGTTTAAAGATGGAATTAAACTAACTATCAAATGGTATCAAGACCATAAAGATTGGTTAGATGAATGTACTAGTGGTGATTATCAAAAGTATTACCAAAATATGTACGGATAGATAATTAACACACTAATAAATAAAGAAAAGACTAATAGCGTTGCCAAAAAGGGCGGCGCTATGTTTTAAAGTTTATAATTTAACCATTGATTTTAAATTACAAAAAATGTAATATGAATACACTATGAAAATGACATTTGATTCGCCTAGTATTGAAAAAGAATATTATGATGCCAAATACATTAAAAGAAAGTATGGGCAAGTGTTTTCGGTAGGGCTTGAGAAAATGTTGTGTGCTATTGAGGCTGCTGAATGCGCAAACGATATTAAATCGTTGCCACAATATAAAATGCATTTATTACACGGAGATATGAGGGGAGTTTACTCCTTGTCTCCAGATAACAAAAAATCTAAATGGAGAGTTCCCGCTCTTTGTTTAGATGAAAACGATAAGGTTAGAATTCCTGATGTTAATAATCAAGAAATTGATGTGCTAAAAGAAACAAAGAAATTCAGAATTGGGAAGATAGGAGATTACCATGATTGAGAGAAGAAGGGAAATAACAAAATTCCATCCAGGCGTCTATTTAAAAGATGCGCTTGATGCATTAGAGATGACTGCTAAAGAGTTTTCAATTAGAACAGGAATATCGGAAAGAATGATATCCGGTATTATTACTGGGAACTGTGATGTGAGTTTTGAGATTGCTTTTAAGTTATCTGAATATTTTGGAAACAGTGTAAATTTTTGGACTAATCTCCAAAATCAATACAACGCATCAAAAAAAGAACAAGAAATGTTGAAATCATTGTCCGAAGATTGGAAACTCGTTAAAAATGTTAAAGATTATTTATCAGCGTTTCAAATTATAGATCCTAGCGATGACAACAATACAATTGTCCTTAAAGTAAGGAAATTCGTCGGTGTTAATCAATTAACTCTTTTAGACAATAAAGATCTTTTGGTTTGTTTTAAGGAACAACATACCAAGAAAGGATTAAATAGTTATTTTTATCAAAATCTATGGATTGCGATTGCTCTAAATGAGGCTAGAAAAAGACAAAGTAGCACTTATAATAGAGAAGAATTGATTAGAAAATTACCAACAATACGCAAAATGACAACAATGAAAAAAGATATTTTCTATCCAGAACTTCAACAAATGTTTAAAGATTGTGGTGTTTCGTTTGTTTTGCTTCCATATTTATCTAAATCAAATATTTATGGGGCCACTAAATGGCTAAGCAAAGATAACGTAATGTTATCTGTTTCTAATAGAGGAGGAAAAGCAGATTTATTCTGGTTCACAGTTTGCCATGAGATTGCACATGTTCTAATGGAACACAAAAGAGAAGCCCTTTTGTCCATTGATGGTGTTGATGATAAAGAAGCTGATGCAAAAGCAGAGGATATTTTGATTCCAAGGGAAGAATGGAACAAATTTATAATTAATAACAACTTTTCCTCAAGCTCTATTAAATGTTTTGCGAACAAAATTGGAATTCATCCTTGCATTGTTTTAGGAAGATTACACAACGAAAACAAACTGCCATACAGCACGTTAGATACAAAATTTACGCCAATATATAAATTTAATTAAATTGTTATCTTGGAACATGTTTGTCCAAAGGACAAAAAAAGAGCGCCTATCAAGGCCTCTTTTCAAACCTTATCGGTTTATGATCGTTTATATTATAGAGTTTTATAGATTATAATTTCAAACATTTTCCTTACAATAGCCATTTAAAACTTTGATAATTCAAATTCGATAAAAGAGCATTTTCAATTTGCTTGCGATTAACGAAATACAAGCACCCTCATTTGGCATCTTTAAACAAACAATAGACACATTAATTTATTTATAATAAAATTACATTGCTTATTTATAAGGAAAAATACTACTATGGACAGATACGAAAAACAAATTGGTCTTAAAACCATCTATCTCACATTAGCAAGAAGATTTCATATTATCTTATTAATCTTTATTCCAATCGCTCTTGCTACATTTTTAGTCACTAACTTTATGATGACTAAAACATATCAATCTAGTGTCACACTTAATAGAAATGCTGTTATAAGTGCGGCGCAATATCAAGTTATCCAAAACTATATTCGTGATACTTCTAATGATGAAACTAAACCAGGCGCTATATATACAACCGCGGTTAACTTAAAAGAGAATAATGTTAAGCACGCTAACGGAAATGAAATCACAGTAGCAGAGATTAAATCTGGCTTATCTTTTGCAACCTTAGCTACTAACTCTATTAATGTTTCTTATTCATTCACTTCTAGTGATAAATCTATCACTCAACAAGTTATGAATGAACTTACCAAGAACGCAGTTGCATATCTTAAAGCGGATCGAAACCCTGCTAAAGCAGAATACGCTAACATGTCTTATAGTGAAGCAAGTGCTCCAACTAAAAATAGTAGTGAAAATAAATACTTACTTATTGGCTTAGCTTTAGGAGCAGTCTTAGCTTTAGGTGTTCCATTTGTTTATGAAATAGTGTCTGATCAAGTTTACGATAAAGATGATATCATTGCCTTAGGAGGCGATGCCTTCACCTTAACCGTAACAGATAAGAAATAAACTGGAGAGAGGAGGATAATAATATTATGTTTAACGCTTTAAAAGATAATAATGTCTTAAAACAAATGATGATTGATAACATTTTAAAAGTTAAAGAGAATGAAACAATCCATCGTAGATTAACCGCTCTCCAAAACGAGATTACTGTTTCTTTTGATACCAAAGTAATCGCAGTTACATCTATTCATAATGATGAATTAGCCGCAGCATTTGGAAAAGCCTTCGCTCATTCCTATGCTTTAAATAAAGAAAAGACTTTAGTAATTGACGCTAATCTATATAACCCATCATTAGCAAAGCTTCTTACTAAAAAAGAAGAAAGTGATGTCGAAGTAGGTTCTAGTGAAAAAGAAGAAAACTATGAAGTTATCTTTATTGATGAAGGTATTGATGCAGTTTGCTTAAATAAAGAAGTCTATCCTTCTGAAGTATATAAAAAAGGCTTAATTAATAAGATTATTAAAGATAACGAAGCTAAATATGATCACTTTGTCGTACTAGTTCCTTCCTTAAAGAAACATAAAGAAGTATCTTTACTTAAAGGACTAGTAAACGCAATCATCTTAGTTAGCCAATCTAGCTTAACTAAAAAAGGCGATATCTATTATGCCTTACAATATTTAGTGGAGAACAAACTCCCAATCGCTAAAACGGTTATTATTAAATAATTATTAGTTATTCTTAAATAGTGTAGCACCCACGAATCGAATTCGTGGGTGCTTATTTTTAGATTTGTTTGCAAAAAACACAAAGACAAATATATTATCAAATTATTAGCCATATGCTTTATAGATAAGTTTTATAATCAGTGAAATATAATTAGCGGATAATATAGTTACTTCATTATTTAATTTTCTAAAAAATTTATATATATTTTAAATAAAGATATATGCTTCTTGTTAAATTATATTTTGTCTATTATTTTTATATTTCAAAATAAAGGGGGTACTATATGGCGTTAGTAATGTGTCCAGAATGTGGGAAACGAATTAGTAGTCAAGCAGTAGCGTGTCCTAGCTGTGGTTATCCGATTGAGGGAAAGATTTTATTTGAAGGTTATTATCCATCGATATTAGTTGTAAACCCAGGGACAGATCATGAAAAGAAGGATGTTCAATTAAATAAGTATGGTTCTATCGCTTTAACCAAAGAGATGGAAGTCAATTCTAAGATGGAACATTTTTATTACACCACTCCTGATGGAGAAGGTAAAAGAGGATATTTTGCGGTATATGAAGATTCTAGTAGTAACACACCAATTTTCTATATAGATCCTGAACAGTTCTTTATGAGAAGAAATGAGATTCCGGGAAAGATTAGAGAGTAATTTACGTGAATAACTTTAATTGGGATAACGAATCTTTTTCTAAATATCGAGACGAAATAATAACTTTATTAAAATTTAAAGATTACAAAATTTTGAATTTATATCTAAAACCGTGTGGGAAAGATAATTCAACGGGTTTTGATATTTCCCTTGATGGAACTTATAGTGAAAATTCATTTTGCTCTGGTATATATTTGCAAATATGCTTTACCGAAGATAGTTTTATCTTATTTATGATGCTTATAAATACAACAATCATCGTAAAAAGAAATCCACCAGATAATAATTTTGATAATAATTGGAGCGTTAGAAAAGAAACAATTGAAAAGCCAATTTTTAAACACTATAAATTTGATGGAAACATTTTAGAATCAATTACTTCTGATACACCAACACCTTATCAAATAGCATCAATTTTCTCATCAGGAACCGCATTGATAAATATCGGAATGATGAAAATTGTTTATCAAGAAGGAAACGATATTAAACTTGTTACAAATATTTCCCAGAATTTTAGAAGATTAATCAAATCACAAAATAATTAGTGTTTTGAGCTATTTCCTTATCGCAATTTCCAATAAAAAATTATTTTATAGCTGCCGAAAATATGGGCTTATTTCGGGTTTTCGTATCTCGATCATTAACACACACTATTTGTTAAGTGTTTAAAATATATGATTTCTATACACATAGCACCTCTAAATTATGGCTAAGTGTTTAAAAATGCCGAATTTTAAACAGATAGGCATATAAATAACCCCCTCAAGTGTTTAAAAATAGGTAAATTTAAACAGATAGATATTTTTAAGGCCTAAAGATATAACCATAAACTAAGATATTATTGAATAGATTAATCAATAACTTTAAAATTACTCTATATGTTAAAGAAATATTATATATTTATCATCTCTATACTTCTTAATGTTTTATCTTTTGGAACTATTTCTTTATCGTCTAATTCTAGAATTAATAATAATGAAGTTAATGCTTGGTATGTTAATGATAAAACTATTTATGTTGATTTATCTTTAAACACTAAATTTAAAGAAGAAGGTGCTAACCCAACCTTAGTGTATAAAGACACAACTACTCATGAAGTAGAATTAACTCTTATTAATGATTATCTATATAAAACTAAAGAAGTTATCCCTTATACTATCTTTACTAATCAAGACTATGGTTTTGAAATACATTCATTTGATTCATCTATAGATGATTATTTATCTATCTTTATAAGTGGGGGAGAAGATAACCCACTTCTAAATAAAGAATATAACTATCTATGTTTAGATGAATATACCGCTAACTCTAAACAAGAGATTAAAGGATATGGCTATTATGGGGAAAGAATAAAAAACCCAGGCGCTACATATAAAACCCAAAGAGTGTGGCTAAATAACACTTATCCTAACTTCTATGATAATGATGACTGGGGGACACCTCGTAAGAATGTTATAGGTTATATAGATGATTTAAGTAAGGCCTTTATCCTTATCGAGATGGAGCAAGTCTTAAATCTCTCTACAAATGAAACATATTATTACGCGGATATTCCTTATACAGTTAGTTCTATGTCTTTCTTATCTATATCACAAAAAGAAGGACATTCTTATTTAATCTATGATATGGCAGAAATCCCCAACATCTCTTATGGATCATGTTACTTCGCTGATTTAAATAATACTGAGTTTAGTGTTCTTACTGGTAGTGTGAATTCCGCTAGTGCGACTATCCTTAAATATGTCTGTGAAGCTTATCTAACTTATGGTAAAGCAGATTCTAATGGTTCAACTTCTTTTACCGTATCTAATCTTTTTAATACTTGGTTTAAGAATAAGTCTGCCACAATTAATGATCTTAAAAAAGAGATACTCATGGATTATTCTGGATATTCACAAAATGGAAACTCTTACGAGAATTTAATTAAAGATACTCCTTATAGCGTGAATGAGAAATGGAAAACAATGTGTTCACAAGCCGGGATTGATCCTAATACTGGTGAATTTAGAGGGTTTAATCTATCTTTCTTCTCTTCTGATTTATTTAAGCTTCTTCTAGTTGTGGGAGGAGTTACTTTAATTGTTATTCTTATCTTTATTATTTATGCACTTAATAAAGCCCATAAAGAGAACATAGATGAAGATGATAATTATTATATAGAGTCTAAGAAACTCTTCTTATTCTTTAAGCGTCTCTTTGATATTATCTTCTCTTTAATAATGATTATTATATCTACTATCCTCCTTTGGTGGTGGATTTTCATAGTTAATATGATAATCACTAAAGGACATCCTGTCTTCGCTCCTAAAAGAGTGGGCAAACATAAGAAGATATTTAAGATGTTTAAATTTAGATCAATGAAGGTGGACGCTCCAATCATTCCACCATACGAAATGTCTGATAATGATAGAGACAAATACGAAACTAAATTTGGAAGATTTTTAAGAGTGACATCAATAGACGAAACATTACAGTTTATTAATGTCTTTATTGGTAATATGTCTTTTGTAGGTCCTAGACCAGGTGCTAGTGAACATGAAGATATCTTAATAGAGGCTAGAGACAAATATAAACCAAGCGCTTTTGATGTTAAGCCAGGTATTACTGGTTATTCTCAAGTCTATATGAAAAGACAGCATGATGTTATGTCTAAGGCGTGGTTCGATAGTGAATACGTTAAAAAGATGTCAGTTATATTGGACACCAAAATAATGTTACATACTTTCCTCTTTATTAAAGGGAAATAAGCGATTACTTATATGTTATTTAATTGAATTTAATATTTTTTCTTGCTAAAATCTAGATAACGAAAAAGTTATCAAGGTTGAGGCATAATAATATGACTAAAAAGATCAAAAAGAACGTAATTGGCACAATTTCTGTTAAAGAAGCTTTAAAAACATTTTCAAACAAATCTAACGAAAACAAAGAACTCCTTGAAAGAACAAATAAAATCATCTCTTTCATTGATTTAATCGTGCAAAGAAGAAAAGCTCTCGGTTTAACCCAAAGAGATCTCGCCTCCTTAACCAATATTAAGCAACCTATGATTGCAAGAATTGAAAAGCGCGAATGCATGCCTAGACTCGACACTCTTATTAGAATTTTAGATTGTCTCAATCTAGATATTCATTTAATTGAAAAGGGTTTCAACAAAAAATAATAGTAATGATGATTATTTCGTTATTAAATAATTTAGTATGTTATTAATTTATGGGGAATAATGTTATGAATATTGAACAATCTATAAATAAATTATTAGAAAAATATAATAATGAGCCTGAATTTCAAACAGCCTTAAAAGAGATGTTTGCATCTTTAGATTCTAAATCATTATCTCTTATTAAAGATGAAGCATTCTTAGAAAGACTAGTTACCCCTGATCATATTATAACTTTTGATGTTAAGTGGCTTGATGATAATAACATAGAACACATTAATAAAGGCTATAGAGTCCAATTTAATAATGTTAATGGGGTTTATAAAGGTGGACTTAGATTCCATCCTTCCGTTAACTTATCCATCCTTAAGTTTTTAGCGTTTGAACAAATCTTTAAAAACTATTTAACCACTCTCCCAATGGGAGGAGGAAAAGGTGGTAGTGACTTTGATCCTAAAGGTAAATCCGATAATGAAGTTAAAAACTTCTGCTACGCCTTTATGAAAGAACTATATCCATATATAGGTGTAGATAAAGATGTCCCTGCAGGGGATATCGGTGTGGGCGCTAGAGAAATTAGAAACTTATATAACGCTTATAAAGAGTACTCAGGTAAGTCAGATTGTTCTTTAACAGGTAAACCTTTAGATATGGGTGGATCACTTTGTAGAACAGAAGCAACCGGCTTTGGCGTTACTTATTTTGCGTTAGAAGCTTTAAAACAATATAAACACACTGATTTAAAAGGAAAAAAAGTAATTGTCTCTGGAAGTGGCAATGTCGCTTTATATTGTTTAAAGAAAGTAACTGAATTAGGTGGAATAGTTATTGCGATGAATGACTCTTCTAATTCTATCTATGTTCCAAGTGGCATTAACTTTGATATTCTTAGAGAACTTAAAGAAGATAAGCGCGGAAGAATTAAAGAATATAAAGACTTGGTTAAAGATGAAGTAATAGTTAAAGAATCTAAAGCTATCTGGGAAGTTAAAGCGGATATAGCCTTCCCATGCGCGACTCAATTTGAACTAGATGAAGAAGACGCTAAGAAACTTATATCAAACGGAGTAATAGGGGTCTTTGAAGGGGCTAATATGCCATGCACTATTGAAGCCGCTAACTTATTTATTAAAAATAAAGTTATCTATTCTCCTGGTAAAGCCTCTAATGCTGGTGGAGTAGCAGTATCTGGTTTAGAAATAGAACAAAATAAGAAAAATGAAAAATGGTCCTTTGAAGAAGTAGATAATAGATTAAAAGGTATTATGTCTACCATATTTAATAATATCTATAAGTGTGCGAAAGACTTAGATGATGAATATAACCTTGTTAAAGGTGCTAATAACTACGCATTTATAGGTATAGTTAATAAGATGTTTCATTAATCTAACCTATATACCTTAGCCAAATTAAAAGAGCGGACTCCTTATATGGAATTCACTCTTTTTGTATATTTAGCATTTATTCCTCGACTAATGGGATAATTGAGACAGTAACAGTACCTGGGGTAAGCGCTACTTGGACATTAAGAATAAACTCTTCATTTGGAGAAGTATACTTTACATCACCAAATTGATTTGGTTCTCCTGCTTTAAAGTTAGCGTCCACTAAAATCTTTCCATAAGCTTCAGCAACCTTAGCTTCTTCATCTTTTTTAGTGTTAAATAAGATTGCATTTCCAAAATAATCATCTAACCAACTAAAGGTGACATCTCCTAAGTTATATACTGGAATAGTGTCTTTAATACCTAAGCTAGTTAAGTAAGTATTAATTTCATCAGCTGGCCAACCTGCTGGTATAGTTTCTATTTTCATAAATACTTGGAGAATAACATAATCAAAACTAATACCAACCTCCATTTTCATTGTACCGAGTTTATCATCAAATAGTGTCACGGACGAGGCAGTCTTCTTATCTGTAGAAATATCTGTAACAGTCCACTTATTATTTCTTAAAATGTCAAGGTATTCGTTATATTCAGTTATAGACGCTCCAAAGAAACCCACAATATAATACATTCCATCATATAGTTTATTTTCATAATAAAGGGCGTTATTTTGAGCCTCTAGTATTTGGAATGTAATACCTTCTTTGGAATAGCTAGGTATAGTAAACGCGGTTAATAAAGGATATTTAGCAAAGATATCTTTAATTACTTCACTTGGGAAGATAGGTCCTGGTTCAAAATAGAGTTCAAATCGATCTTTAACTAAATCATAAATAAAGGCAACTTGATAACGACTATCTTTAGATAAAGCGGTGTAATAGCCTTGATCATCTTTAGATTCGTTAACAGTCCAACCTGCTTTAGTTAATAATTCTTTATAGCCGTTATCATCAGTGGTGCCACCTATATCGTAACCAAAGATTGATTGAGCGGAATTATTATATTTATAATGTCCGGCTTCAAAGATAGGTGGGAGTTCATTAGACATGAATGTTGAGGCATATTCCAGAGCTTTATCACTTGGATAAGTATAAACATATGGATCATGAGCTTCTAAATAGAAGTTACCATCTAAGACTATTCCTTCATTAAAGGCGTAGAATAAGACTTCGATATATCTTTTTCCTTCTATGGTGTCTACTTCTTTTTCAAAGGCAAATACTTTATCAGAAGAATATGAAGAAGATATATCTTTCCAGTTTTTATATAGTAAAGCATAGCTTTCTAAGTCACTATGAGTTACTTCACTTCCACTTATAGTGATATAACCATCTTCATATTCGACTTTACGGCTAGCTAAATCAATATATGGAAGAACCTCATTATGTAAGTGACTCTTCATTAATTTAGTTTCAGTATCAGTCCATTTAATTTCTTCTTCATTAGTAGTGCTCCCTGAAGAATCTTCACTAGTGGAAGATAAAGTAGAAGTGGATGGGGAGCACGCTCCTAAAACTAAAATTGATAAAAGAGAGATTAAAGATATTTTTAAGGATTTCTTCATATTTATTTTCTCCTTGGTAAAATTGTGTTTCTAAATAAGAATATATTTTATTAGTTATTTAACTAAAAGAAGATATTAATAACATTTAGATGAAAATGCTTTCACTTAGAGGATTCTTTCCTAATATTCTTATCTTTTCTTATATTTATCGCGAATTAACTAAATATCGCTTAAATTAACGAAAAACATATAGGAAATCACCTCTTTTTATCGTGAAAGCATATTATTCTTTTCCTTTTTCTCTTATTTAAAACAATAGAATTTTTCGAAATATTCTTCCTTATTTTTCCCAAATCTACTTGCTTAGAATACCCTTTATCATAAATATATGTTAGAATTACCTAGGTAAAAGTTTTTATATGGCAACAAAAGACGTAACTAACGAAGTAGAATCTCTAGACGATATTAGAACGCTAGATGATGAAAAGAAAGTCGAAGAAAAGAAGAAACACTCTTTCCTTAAGTTTATTCTTTATTTTCTCATCATTCTTATCGCGACTGGTATTGCTTTATTCTTATCCCTTTATCAAGACTTCCAAGGTGTTATTAATTCTATCGCGCGTGCAGATATAGGAATATTATTCCTCATGTTTGGTTTAGTTTTAGTGTCTCATGCGATAGAAGCTTTTGTTATCTTTATCTTTTCTAGACTATATACCAGAAACTATCATTATCCATCAGCGTTAGCCACTCAAATGGTTGGATCATTTTATAGTGCGGTTACTCCAGGGGCTTCTGGAGGACAAGCTATGCAAGTCTATACCTTAAAGAAACAAGGTGTTGAAGTTTCTAATGCTGCATCTATTATGATAATGTCTTTTATCATTTACCAATCCGCGTTAATTGTAGTGGGTATTGTTGGTGTTTTCTTTAAATGGAACTTAATTACTACGATTGGTAACTTTGAAATAGCAGTAGGAAACGCGACCTTATCAATTCCTGCTATTCCATTTACTATCGCTGGATTTTTACTTAACATCTCCGTTATTTTGCTATTATTTGTTATGTCTTTCTCTCATAAGATTCATAACTTTATCATGCATCATGGTATTAACTTGCTAGCAAAGTTAAGAATCTTAAAGAAACCAGAAGAAACTAGAGAATCACTTCGTATTCAGGTTGAAAACTTTAAGATTGAACTTAAACGTCTAGGATCTAATATTCCAGTTACTATTCTTATCTTTACTTGTTTTGCTTTAGTCTTAATTATTCGTTTCTCTATTCCATTCTTCGCAGGGGTAGCCTTAGATGGTTATGGCTATTTACTTGAAGTAGATGGGACTTTAGTAATTAGAGATAATTTACCAGTTTTATCTACAGGTAGTGTCTCCTTTGCGTCATTCTGGGATGCGGTCTTCCTTTCCAGCTATCACCAAATGGTCGCAGGTTTAGTACCTATTCCAGGTGCTGCAGGTGTATCAGAATATTTCTTCTCCATGATCTTCTCTAACTACTTTGTATCTCAACAAGTAACTTCTGCGGCGCAGATCATTTGGAGATTCTTAACCTTCCACATTATGCTTCTTATCGCTGGTATCGTTAGTGCCTCTTATCACGTCTCACCTAAAGAAACCGCTCACGAAGCTAATAGAAAGACCTTTGTTACTATTCAGCTTGAAACTTATGAAATCCGTAAGAAAACCGCGGATACGATGTTTGAAACAGCGTCTTTATCTCGTAAAGAAATGCAAGAAAGATTACGTAACTGGAAACCTCAATCTAAAAAGAAGACTGAAGGGGTTATCGATGCAGAAGAAGGCACAGTTAAACGTGAACGTAGACCTAGAAAGACACTTAATAAGTCTACTGGTATGAAAACAGGTAAGCCTGCTGCTAAAAAACCAACTAAAGCTCGTAATCCATCTACTAGAGGTAAAAAGAAAACCAAAGAACCTCAAGATGACTGGGATGATATTTCGACAGGAGATTAAAGTATATGAGAATAGCCTTATTTACTGATACATATGTTCCTGAGATTAATGGGGTGGCGATGTCATGTAAATCGCTTCACGATATTTTAGTCGCGCATGGTCATCAAGTTCTTGTTGTTACATCTAATCCATTTGGAGATGATTTTATGATGGATAATGATGTCTACCGCCTTCCAGGAGCAGAACTTAAAAAAGTATATGGTTATCGTATGGCGAATATCTTTAACCGTAATGCGATAAATGTTTTAAGAAAATTTGAACCAGATTTAATTCATATTCAAACTGAATATAGTGTTGGTATTATCGGCCTAATGGCGGTTCAGCTTCTTAAAATACCTATGGTATATACTTACCACACGATGATTGAAGATTATACTTATTATCTCACTCATGGGCATTTTGACCGATTAGCGAAGTTCTTTATTCGTAGATACTTTAAGATGTACGCTCAACTCGCGGATGGTTTTATTACTCCATCATCTAAAACTAAAGACTATATGAGAAATATCGGTTATGACAAATACTGTAATGTTGTACCTACCGGGATAGATTTCTCTAGATTTAATCCAGGCAATATCTCTCCTAATATTAAGCCAGAACTTAGACATAAATTTAATATTGATGATGATACGTTTACTGTTCTTTCTTTAGGAAGAATCGCCGCGGAGAAGTCTATTGATTTCTCCATGAAGTGCTACGCGAAATTTATCGAAAATCATCCAGATATTAAAACAAAAATGATAATTGTGGGTAAAGGACCAGCAGAAGATGAACTAAAACAACTTGCGAAAGACTTAAATATCGCTGATAAAGTTATATTCGCGGGACCATGTGATCCGAAAGAAGTTCAAAACTATTACACTTTAGGGGACGCTTTTGTTAGTGCCTCTTTAAGTGAAACCCAAGGTTTAACCTATATGGAAGCGATGGCGTCTCGTCTTTACGTAATGGCGAGATATGACCATAACTTACTTGATGTTGTTAAAGATGGAGTGACAGGTTATTTCTTTGAAAACGAAGAAGAGTTCTCGAATAAACTATATCTCGCTTATCAAAGCTTTAAAAACTACGACACAAAGATGCTTGATGATGCAATTATCGGTATTGAACAATATTCAATTGAAACATTCTATAACTCCATCATGAAGACATATAAACATGTCTTAAAGATAAATTGGTAATATAATGCATAAATTAGTCTCGGTTAATATTGGTAAAAAGAAAGTTCAACTTCGTTTTGATGATGAAATTATAAATATTAATCCAGAAACATATACTGAATTTAAACTTTATCCTAATAAAGAAGTTAGCGATAAAGAATATAAAGACATCTTAAAGAAAGATAAGATTCAAGCTGATTATGTTTACGCGCTTAATCTTATCTCCTCTAGGATGTATACGGTTAAACAGATTGAAGATAAGTTAATCAAAAGAGGAACATCTATTAAAGCTAGAGAAGAGATTATTAAAAAGCTCACCTCTTCTAATTTACTTAATGATAAAGATTATTTAGAAACTTATCTCACCTATCTAAATGAAAAACTATATGGTGAACTTCGTATTAAAGAAGAACTAAGAAATAAAGGTATTTCGAAAGAAGATATAGCTAAATTAAACTTTGATGAAAAGAAAGAAATTAATAAGGCTAGTGAATTACTTATTAAACTATCCACTAAATACGAGAAATACCCATATTTAAAGAAGAAACAGAAAGTATATGAAGCGTTATACCGTTATGGTTATCCATATGAACTAATTGATATAGTTATCGTTAAATTACCTCAAGGGGATAAAACTAACGAGACTAAAAGCTTAAAACTAGAATATAAAAAAGCTTATGAAAAATATTCTAAGAAACTTGAAGGATATGAACTTAAAGACGCAGTTACAAAATATCTAATTCGTAAAGGTTATCGTTATAACGATATTAAAAATATAAATGATTAGAAGGAGAAATAAATTATGATGAAATGGATTAATGACATGCAAGATGGCGACCAAATTAATGGTCAACTTTTAGTCGCTAGTGTCGCTAAATGTGAAAGCGATCGAGCTAAACCATATCTTAATATTACTTTCCAAGATAAAACGGGAATTATTGAAGCTAAGAAGTGGGAAATCGTCGAAGGCGATTTAGAAACTATTGTGGTTGGTAACATTATTAACGTTGATGGTGTGGTATTAAAATACCGCGATAAACCTCAACTTAAAGTCTTAAATGTTAATCAAGTTAACCCAAACGAAATTAATATTCTTAACTTCCAGAAAGAATGCTTAGTGCCTAAGGAAGAATTAATTAAGAAATTAGATAAATATCTTGCCTCTTTTAAAGATAAAGATGTTAGCTTAATCGTTAATACCTTAATTAAACACTACTACAAGGATTATATTGCTTATCCAGGTGGTATTAGAGTGCATCATGATTTCGATGGTGGACTTATGTATCACTCTCTTGCGATGGCAGATCTTGCTGAAGAAGTATGTAAGCTTTATCCACAAGTGGATAGAGATATCCTCGTCGGAGGAGCCTTAATCCACGATATTGGTAAAACCATTGAATATTCTAATCCAGTTATTCCTACTATGACTTTAGAAGGTAAACTAATCGGTCACATCTCCTTAATGTATGCGGAATTTAAAAAGATCGTTGATGATTTACATATTGAAAGTGAAGTACCATTACTCCTTGAACACATGATTCTTTCTCACCATGGAACTAGAGAATTTGGTTGTCCAGTTGTTCCTTCCACTAGAGAAGCAGTCTTATTATCAATGATTGATTTACTTGATTCTAAGATGCAGATTATGGATAAAGCCTTAGATCCTACTAAAGAAGGAGACTTCACCCAAAAGATCTGGCCAATGGATAATATTGCTTTATATAAACCAAAAGCGAGATAGTTATAAAAACTTAATTAGACTACTGAAATATGTAGTCTTTTTTTATAATTCTTGATTTCAATCTGAGTATGTCATACAATGTAGTACACAAAGAGGTGTTATTATGGTGATTTCTATTAGGATGACAGATGAAGAAAAAAGACTTGCAGAGGCATATGCAAAATTAAATGGTGTTTCTTTAAGCGAATCTATAAAGCGTGCATATTTTGAAAGAATTGAAGATGAATATGATATTGCTTTAGCTGATGCTGCTTTAAAGGAATATGAAAAGAATCCTAAAACATATACTCTTCAAGAATTGATGAAAGAATTAGGATTATGAGTTTTCATGTTGTCTTTACCGAATCAGCAAAAAAAGATTTAAAAAAACTAGATATTTATACTCAAAAAATTATTTTATTATGGCTTAACAAAAACATTGAGGGAACGACAAACCCTAGAGTTCACGGAAAAGCTTTGACTGCAAATCGTGTTGGCCAATGGAGATACCGAATTGGTGATTATCGCGTGATTGTAAAAATTGAAGATGATAAGTTAATTGTGTTAGTTATCTCGATAGGACATCGTAAAGAAATATATAGATAAGAAAAAGGGCGGTTGCCCTTTTTATGTTTTTTTAATTACATCCCTTTACGGATTGAGTCTGCTAAAGCAGGGAGGTTTTTAGGTTCCTCATCAGTTTTCATAGTGATTTGGAAACCTTCATCTCTAACGTAACGAGGAATAACGTGGACGTGGAAGTGATAAACGGACTGTCCAGCCTCTTTATTAACATTGGTTAATATATTTATCCCTTTCGCTCCTAAGACGGCCATATCGGCTTGTCCGATGCGTTGAGCGACATCCATAACTTTATGCATAATGTCTTTTGGAACAGTTAAGAAGTTGTCGTAATGTTTCTTTGGGATAACTAAGGTATGACCTCTAGTAACTTGAGATATATCTAAGAAAGCGAGAACATCATCATCTTCATAGACGATGGAAGAAGGGATTACTCCGTCCACTATCTTACAGAAAATACAATCATCATGTTTAATCATAATTTCTCTCCTTTATATTCTTTATAATTATATATCTTTATTAAATAAATATATAAAGAAAAGGAACGATTGCTCGTTCCTAATCAGTTTACTTATTTATCCTCAAATAAATCTGGGAATTTTTCTTTGAAGAAGTCATATAAGGCTTGATCATGGTATTCGAGAGAATATTTCTCGATATAGGATTGATAAGCGTTATTGACATAAGATTCTTTAGTTCCAAGAACTTTAGCGATTTCCATCGCGACAGTTTCAGTGAATAAGGCACCTTTATCATTCTTTAAGTTGATATAGGAGGTTTCACTATTAATGTCCATTTTGAGCTTGGAAGTAGCAGGAGCTTCTAAGACTTCCACTAAATAGTAGTTATCAGAATCATTGATAACGTAGTTGTATTTAGCTTCTTTATCAGAAGTAGCAGGAGTTAAGAAGTAATGACCTTGGATGTTACGGACATAGTTCTTTTTATCATATTTAACAGTCGCGGATTCTGGGTCGAGTTTATCAACGTTATTAGAAACAGTGATGTTAAATAATCTGCTCTTTAAGGTTTCTGGTAAGTCTAAGCTACCATTTTTAACGTACCAACCGTCAGTGGTATAGTCAGTGACAGCGAGTTCCGCTAATTTGTTTCTTAAGCCAACTTCTTTTGGATAGGCGTTAGAGTTAGTGAATTCAGAAATAGCGTTAGCAGTTTCTTCATCAACCCATCTATTAGATTCAGCCGCTGCGGTAATCTTATTGTATTTTTCAAGTAAGATACCGAGTTTGGTGTTTTTATAATAGACGATCTTTTGTTCAGTTCCACCAGTGGACTTAATAGTAGCCACACCAGTTTCTAAACCACCAGCTTTAGCGATAATTTCTTCAGCATCGGAAAGGATGTTACAGACAGTATCACTAGATTGAGCAGGTTGAGTTGGGTTTTCAGGATCGGCAATTCGACCATCAGCAGTTAAACCACTGAAACCTCTCCAAGCATTAGCTAAATCTTCGAAGTTAATGGTTGGGTTAGCGACATCCACTCTAGTTTCGACATATTTTTCCATCATGTTTCTTGGGACGGATTCATATTTTTCTTCTCTTGTAAGTTTAATAACATTAACATTACGAGCGTAGGCACGACCAAGAGTGGTGTAGTTATTTTCGTAGATGTATTCTTCAACGAGTTTATCTTTTAAGATAGTTGGGAGAATCTTACGGTTAATGTAATCATCATATCTACCATCATCTAAATGGATAAAGGAAGAGACATCTTCTTTCTTAAGTTCTGGAGTTAAATAAGATTTAATCCAGTCATCGTGATTCTTAACATCGATTTCATAAAGTTCGGTGTAATGAGCCCAAGCGAGTCTTTCTTCGTAGAAGATATTGTCTTTGGTATAAGAACCAGACTTAATTTCATTATAGAAAGCTTCATTGATACGCTTATCTAAATCTTTCTTGAATTCTTTTAAACGTTCGAATTGGACTTTGTCAGCGTTCATGCCGGCGAACTTAGTAGCTAAATCAGCATCGTTATCACGGATATAAATTTTGTGTTTTTGGATGAAGGTTTTAGCAGTAGCTTCACTAGCGACCGCTTCTTTAATTTCACTATAGCTACCGAATTGGTCTTTAGTGATAATCTTTAAGAATTCTTCTAAGATACGATCGTTTTTACTAGAGGTAATAGCATCCCAAATTTCACCCATGGTGTTTTGGTATAAGTCAGCATCTTTACCACCTTGTTGAACGATAGCATCATCATAGTTAGTTGGTTTAGCTTCGATAGCATCACAACCAGAGAGAAGGAATACCGCGGATAAAGCGAGTAAACAACCCTTAATTTGCTTTGTTGTCATTGCAGAGTCCTCCAATCTTGGTCCATGCATCGCCTTTGGCTGCACTTAAGTAACCAATAGCACATGCTTCAGAAACTAATTTTCTTCTTTCGACCTTTTGTTGTTCGAGAGTGTGAATGTAATTTTCCCATGTTTCTTCCCAATCGAGAGCAGCATCACGGTCAGCTTTTTCAATGGTCTTATTCATCCATGTTTGTAAGTTTGTTTTTAACTTGTCGTCTTTGATGACTAAAGTTTGGTTTTCAAGATAAGTCTTAAAGATATATTTATTTAAGTTCTTATCAAATGATTTAATCTTAGATTCAACGCTTTCGGCGCGAGATTTGTAATCCTTAGTGTCTTGATCAAGGAAGTTAACATAAGTGTTCTTATCATTACCACTATCATCTTGTGGGTAGTCATTTTGACCTGGATATTTAGTGGTGTAATATTCACTTAAAGAAACACCGTTTTCAGTGGCAACAAGAGCATCTCTTTCAATAGTGATGAAGTGAACACCTTGATAATCAGAAGTTCCTGCTCTAGCTACTAAAATTGGTTTATTAGTAGAAGAAACTAAAACTTTTTGAGTATAAGTTGTTCCGTCAGCTTTTGAGAAAGTGACATCTTTGAAGCCTGGAAGAGCTGTATAAGCAGCAACTTCAGCGCCACCTTTAGTGCTTTCAGTAACTGTATCGAAAGCAGTGACTTCAGGTGCAACAGGATCATTAGGTGTGATGAACGCTAATGAGAATCTGTTTAAGTATTTGTTAAACATGATGTTTCTTGGATAGAAGATAGAATTGTCATCGTTAACTGTGGAGTTATTTTCATCACGGGTAACGTTAGCGTATTCTTGTAATTTTCCAAAAACACCATATGGGATAGTAGTGATTAAACCAGTATCATCACCAGTAATTGATTCAGCATGGTAATCAACTGCATCGTAGTAATTATTTTTGATGGTTGCATTCATCGCTAAATTACTAGCAGCAGCACCAGCGTGAATTGTGGCGTCACCATTATAAAGGTTTTCATAAGCATAAATACCGAGCTTAAATGGATTAACATAACTTGTATCTAAATCCATGATGCCTAAGTCACCATAGTTGGCCTTTGAACCGGTGTCTTCAGAATATTCAGAAGCGATTTGACCAAATGAGACTTTATTAGCAAGTAAAGTAACGACGTTATTTAACTTACGAGCATCTTTTTCGGTAATGCTGGAATTCCAGTAATTGGTGGAACTACTTTCACCTTCTGTCTTAACTAAGATATGTCTAACGTGATATGGGAGCTTTTTATGAAGGTAACCATCATATTTATCTCCTTCAGTTGGAACACTATCTCTTAAGTGGGCAGTATTCTTTTCATAGAAGCCATCTTCGAATTCTGTAGACTCACGTTGGTAAGTGTAGTATTCGAGTAATTCTTCTTCATCTTCACAATCATGGCTGCTTAAGATTGTGTTGAATTCTTCATCATAACTCGTCCCGTTTGTATCGGCGTTTTGTCTAGCTGTTTTCTTATCACCATCAACATCGTTTTGAGCTTTTTGACGAACATCATTGTACTTGTCAGCATATTCTCCACCAGCTTTGAAGGAGTTACGAACGATTAATTTGTAAATCTTATCGAAAACTGTAGAAAGAGAAGAGCTATCGTTATAGTAAGTACCGAAGAGTTCATCAGCTGAATAGTTGATCTTTTCGCCTGACGAGTTTGTATAGGTTAGGATGTAGCCTTTATCGGACGCAGTGACTTCATTACAGCCCGCTAAAGCGGTAACTGAGAGTAAAGATCCGACAAGAGCAAGGCTAATTTTGCTTTTTCTCATAGAAACCTATTTCCTCCTTTTTCAAACATAGCGTTAATAATTCTATTACTTTGCTTGTATAAATACAACAAAGATTTTTATAAGTTTTAAATAGATATATTTCTATTTCTTTTTTAGAAACAATTAGTTTTTCTCAAAGATTTATCTTTGATAAGATATGACAAGTTTTTGAGTATTTCATTTGTAACATTATTTAATAGCGAGTAGAATAATAAGGATTTTAGGAGACGTATATGGCGACTTTAGAAATTAAAAACCTAACTGTAAGCGTTAAAGAAAAACAAATTCTCAAGGATTTAAATCTCACTATCGATTCAAGTGAAACTATTGCGTTACTTGGTCCAAATGGTAACGGTAAATCTACCCTTTTACAAACCATTATGGGTAACCCAAATTATGTCGTTGAATCTGGTGAAATTTTACTTGATGGTAAAGATATTTTATCTTTAGAAGCAGATGAAAGAAGTAAATTAGGCCTCTTTTTAGGAATGCAAAATCCTAGTGAAGTTCCAGGGGTCAATAATGTCGATTTTTTAAAGGCTAGTTTAAACGCTCATAGGGAGAAACCAATCTCTTTATTTGAGTTCTATCGTTTACTTGATAATGCATATAAAGAAACCCATATCCCATTTGAAATGTCTAACCGTAATTTAAATGAAGGTTTCTCAGGTGGTGAAAAGAAGAAAAACGAAATTCTTCAAATGTTATTACTTAATCCTAAATTCGCTATGCTCGATGAAATTGACTCTGGTTTAGATGTTGATGCAATCCAAGTTGTAGCCTCCGTTATTAAAAAAGAACAAGAGGAAAATCATCGTGGTTTCTTAATTGTTTCTCACTATGCAAGACTTTATGACTTAATAAATGTTGATAGAGCAGTTGTCTTAGTTAACGGTAAAGTCGTAACTGAAGGTGGAAGAGAATTAATTAAGAAGATTGATACTGAAGGTTACGAATGGCTTAGACATGAACTTGGTATCGAATTTGAAAAAGAAGAAACAATGTCATCAGTTTCAATTGGAACTTGTGCGACTAAAGAAGCATTAAAGGCAAAATAAAATGAGTGAGAAAATTGTTTTAAATCATGAAGAAAAAGATTTAGAACTCCTCGATATTAAGGACTTAGAAATTTCCTTAAAAGAGGACTCATTTTTACGTTTACGCATTTTAAATATAAATAGTAAAGAAAATATAAAAATCACTGCAGAAGTCGGCTCAAATTCAAAAATAGAAGTTATTTATGCTGACTTTTCGGACAATGATTCTAACTTAGATGTGAAGATGGATTTAGTGGGCGAAGGAGCTTATGTTGATTGGAAACTAACTACCTTAACTCATCATGAAAACAAGAAAGTTTTTGATGTCTCATTTAATCACTTAAAACCAAACACAATTTCCTATATGGATAACTATGGAGTCAGTAAAGATAAATCATCTATTGTCTTCTCTGGCTGCAATCACATATTTGAACATTGCTATAAATCTGAAACAAAACAAAACGCTAAGATTATTGTTTTTGATGAAGAAGCTAGCGGTGTTGCTTCTCCAATTTTAAAAATAGATGAAAATGATGTTAAAGCATCCCATGGTGCAGTTGTGGGACAACTTAATAATGATCATATGTTCTATTTAATGAGTAGGGGACTTTCCCAAAATGAAGCTAAACAATTAATTACTCTTGGTTATCTAAAACCTATCAGTGTTCACTTTAGTGAAGAAAACCAAAATAAGATTATTGATGCGATAAGGTGGTTATCATAATGTTTGATCCTTATAAGATTCGTAATGATTTCCCAATGTTTAGGAACAAAACTCAAATGCAAGGCCATGATCTTGTCTTTTTAGATAATGCTTCCACAACATTTAAACCTGATTCCGTTATTAATGCTGTTAATCAATATTTAAAAAATGAGACATCAAACTCTCATCGTGGAGATTATGATCTTTGTTATAACGCAGATAAAAGAATCGCTGAAGCTAGACAAACCGTTGCGAAGTTTATTAATGCTAATGAAGATGAAGTTGTTTTTACTTCCGGAACTTCTATGTCTATTAACTTAGTAGCGTATGGTTACGCGATGAAATATCTCACTAAAGATGATGAGATTTTATTAACAGAAGCTGAGCACGCATCTAACGTTTTACCTTGGTTTAAAGTTAGTGAAATTACTGGCTGTAAGATCTCTTATATTCCTTTAACTAAGGAAGGTAGATTAACACTTGAAAATGTCAAAAAATCTATAGGAAGTGCCACCAAAATCATTTCTATCGCTCAAGTAACTAATGTTTTAGGATATATTACTGATGTAAAATCAATCGCTAAATTAGCCCATGAAAATAACATCCTATTAATGTGTGATGGAGCACAAAGCGTCCCACATATGAAGATTGATGTTAAAGATTTAGATGTTGACTTCTTAACATTCTCTGGGCATAAGATGTGTGGTCCAACTGGTATCGGTGTTTTATATGGAAAATATGAATTACTAGATAAGATGGATCCGGTATTTGTTGGTGGTGGAATGAACGCTAAATTCTTTATGAATGGTGAGGTTAAATATCTTAATCCACCAACTAAATTTGAAGCGGGTACCTTAAATATAGAAGGAATTTACGGATTAGAAGCTGCAGTTCAATATGTTGAAAACCTCGGATTAGATAATATTCGTAAATACGAAGAAGATTTAAGAAAGTACCTAATTTCTCGTTTAGAAGGAGTACCTAATATTGTTATTTATAATAAAGATGCTGAATCTGGCATTGTTACCTTTAATATCAAAGGTGTCTTTGCTCAGGATGAAGCTACTTATCTAAATAGTAAAGGTATTGCTTGTCGAAGTGGACAACACTGCGCTAAAATTCTTAACGATTTTCTTAAAGAAGTAGCGACAGTTCGTTGCTCGTTATACTTCTATAATACTAGAGAAGAAATTGATTACTTTGTTGAAACATTAAAAACAGGAGGTGACTTCTTAGATGCCTATTTCGCTTAATCCTCAAATGATGAGAAGCATCATCATGGATCATTATGAAAATCCTCAATATAAGCGAGAACCTATGGATAATTCCTATAAATCAATCCATATGGACTCCACTAATTGTGTTGATGATATTTTAGTTTATGTTAAAGAAGAAAACGGTAAAATAGTCGATACCTGTTTTACTGGTGTTGCTTGTACAATTTCAACTGCCTCAACTGATATTATGTGTTCTTTAATGATAGGTAAATCAGTTGAAGAAGCTGAATATATCTTGAAACAATATATGAACATGATTCATGAAGAAAACTATGATGAAAGTGTTCTTGATGAAGCTATTGTTTTTATGAATACATCTAAGCAAGCCGCTCGTATTAAATGTGCAACAATTGGTTGGGATGGTTTAGATCAAATATTAAAAGGACTTGAATAAACAATGAGTAAGAACGATTTCGAGCAAGATTATAAATATGGTTTTAAAGACAAAGACGTCTCCATTTTAAACACTGGTAAAGGTTTATCTGAAAAAGTGGTTCGCACTATTTCACGTCTTAAAAATGAACCAGAATGGATGCTTGAATTCCGTTTAAAAGCTTATAAAGCTTTCCTAGAACTTCCTCTTCCAAATTTTGGTCCAGATTTAAAAGATTTAGATTTTGATACTTATACTTATTTCACTAGACCAAGCGCTAAAGTTGAAAAAAACTGGGATGAAGTTCCTGAAACTATTAAAAATACCTTCCAAAAATTAGGAATTCCAGAAGCGGAACAAAAATATCTTTCTGGTGTTACCACTCAATACGAATCAGAAGCGGTCTATCATAACATGCTTAAAGAAGTTGAAGATAAAGGTGTTATTTTCCTTTCTACTGACCAAGCGGTTCAAATGTTCCCTGATTTAGTTAAGAAATACTTTAATACAGTAGTTCCTTATAAAGACAATAAATTTGCTGCGCTTAATGGCGCAGTTTGGTCTGGTGGTAGTTTTATCTATGTACCTAAAGGTGTAAAACTCGATAAGCCACTTCAATCATATTTTAGAATTAATAATGAGAAGTCCGGACAATTTGAAAGAACTTTAATTATTGTTGATGAAGGTGCCGATCTCCACTATGTGGAAGGTTGTACTGCTCCTATTTATTCTAAAGATTCATTACATGCTGCAGTTGTTGAAATTATCGTTCATAAAGACGCTAAATGTAGATATTCAACCGTTCAAAACTGGTCTAATAACATCATTAACTTAGTTACTAAACGTGCTTTAGTTAAAGAAAACGGCCAAATGGACTGGGTTGATGGTAATATTGGTTCTCAAACTAATATGAAATATCCTGCTTGTATCTTAGCGGGTGAAGGTGCAAAAGGTAACTGTATCTCTATCGCTGTTGCGGGTAAAGGTCAATATCAAGATGCTGGTGCTCGTATGATTCATCTTGCTAGTAATACAAGTTCTACAATTATTTCTAAATCAATTGTTAAAAATGGTGGTGTAGCAAACTATCGTGGTTCGGTTAAACATTATAAGAATGCAAAAAATTGTAAGAGCCATGTTGAATGCGACACTTTAATCTTAGATGACATTTCTAAGTCTGATACAATTCCAGTAAATTTAGTCCAAAATAATTCCTCGTTTATTGAGCATGAAGCGACTGTTTCAAAGATCAATGAAGATGAACTTTTCTACCTCATGTCTCGTGGAATTTCCCGCAAGGATGCCACTCAAATGATAATTATGGGCTTTATTGAACCATTCTCTAGAGAGCTTCCAATGGAATATGCAGTTGAGCTTAATCAACTCATTAAAATGGACATGGAAGGAAGCGTTGGTTAATATGAAAACCAATTATGATGTTATCGTAGTTGGTGGTGGACATGCCGGGGCAGAAGCATCTCATGCTAGCGCTACTATGGGCTTATCCACTCTTTTAATAACCCTTAATAAGAAGATGATTTCTAACATGCCATGTAATCCATCTATTGGTGGATCTGCAAAAGGTATTGTTGTTCGTGAAGTCGATGCTTTAGGCGGTATCATGGGGATATGCGCTGATAAAGATTATCTTCAAATTAAAATGCTTAATACTGGTAAAGGTCCAGGCGTTCAATGTTTAAGAGCACAAGAAGATAAGCATTTATATCCTCATTTTATTCAAGAAACATTAGAAAACACTCCTAACTTAGATATCCTAGAAGGAATGGTTACTGATTTAACATATGAAGGTAATACAATTACTGGTGTTATTTTAAGTGATAACAAAGTTATAGGATGTAAGGCAGTGGTCATTTCTACTGGCACATATATGGAATCCACTATTCTTAGAGGAAAAACTGTTACAAGTGCGGGTCCTGATGGCGAAAAACCATCTTTAGGCTTATCTAAATCCCTTCAAAGAATGGGGATTGAAATCTTTAGATTGAAAACGGGAACACCTCCAAGAATTAAAAAGTCTTCAATCGATTTTAGCGTGGCCACTATTCAAAACGGTATGGAAGGTAATTATGCTTTTTCATATGAAACTACTTCCTTTAAACCTCTTAAAGAACAAATGCCATGTTATCTAATTTACACGAATGAAACTACTCATGAGATTATTAAATCTAACTTAGATAACACTGCAACATATAATGGTTTACAAACTGGTATTGGTCCTAGATATTGTCCTTCTATTGAATCTAAAGTAATGACCTTTATTGATAAAAGTAGACATCAATTATTCTTAGAACCTGAATTTAAAGAAGGAGAATCTATTTATTTACAAGGTTTTTCTACTGCGATGGATGAAGAAACTCAAGTTAAGATGGTTCATTCTTTAAAAGGATTAGAACATGCTGAATTCTTAAAATACGCTTATGCAATTGAATATGATGCAGTTGTTCCTACTCAATTTGACGCTTCATTAAAGATTAAGAAATTTAATGGTTTATATGGGGCGGGACAAATTTGTGGTACTTCCGGATATGAAGAAGCTGCTGGGCTTGGTATAGTTGCAGGTATTAACGCTGCTTTATATGTTTTAGGCAAAGAACCATTTATCCTAAAAAGAAATGAATCATATATCGGTGTCATGATTGATGATATTGTCACTAAAGGCACTGAAGAACCATATCGTTTACTTTCTTCAAGAGCGGAATACCGTTTACTTTTAAGACATGATAACGCTGATGTTAGATTAACCGAATATGGACATGAGTTAGGTTTAATTAGTGATGAAAGATACGCAAAATATATTAAAAAGAACCGAGATGTTCGTGAAATAATTGAAATTTTAAAGACTAAACACCTTGGATCTTCGAAAGCTACAAGCGAATATATGATTGCTCATAATATGGAACCTTTAACTAGTGGAATTTCTGCTTATGAATTCTTAAAACGTCCAGGTGTCCACTTTGAACATATCTATGATTTAATTGAAGAAGTCAGAAGTTACGAACTTGATTATATTGGTATTGCTCAACTTGAAATATCAGTTAAATATGAAGGCTATATTAAACGCGAAGAAAATGAAGCAAACTCTTTTGCTAAATTTGAAAGCTATAAGATTCCAAGCGATATCGATTATTTAAACATGCATGGTTTAGCCTTAGAAGCTAGACAAAAACTTAATAAAATTAGACCTTTAACTGTTGGACAAGCCGGAAGAATTTCTGGTGTTAATCCTAGCGATATTTCCATTCTTATTTTAAACTTAAAGAGACAAAATAATGAATAAAGAAAAACTAAAAGAATTTATCGAAAAAGAGCTAGGAACTCAAGCGGATGAGACTATTCTTGAGAAGTTTTCAACATATGAAAGTTTATTAATTGAGTGGAATAGACGCTTTAACTTAACTGCGATTAAAGAAGAAGATGATGTTTTAGTTAAACACTTTATTGATTCAATTTATCCTCTTAAATATGTTCATTTTAATGAAAGTGAATCATTAATTGATATTGGTTCAGGTGCAGGCTTCCCAGGATTATGTTTAGCTATCATGTGTCCAAATTTAAAAATTACCTTAGTGGAATCCACTGGTAAAAAAGTTTCATTTATGAACGAAGTTAAAGAAAAACTTCATTTAGATAATGTCACTTTATTAGAAGCTAGAGCAGAATCGCTTAATAAATATAAAGAACAATTTGATTATGCTTCCGCTAGAGCGGTATCTCAACTTAATGTTTTACTTGAATTAACCATTCCTTTGCTCAAAGTAAATGGCCACTTTTTAGCCTATAAAGGTTCGATGGTGGATATTGAGATTAAACAAGCTAAACGCGCTTTGCATATTTTATCCGCCGAAATTGAAGAAAAATATACCTATAATCTTCCTTATATAAATGATGGTCGTAGCTTCCTAGTTATTCGTAAAAGAAAAGCTACTGAACATAAATATCCACGTTCTTATTCTTTAATTAAGAACAAACCACTTTAATTATTTTTAATTAGTTATATAATTTTATTTGTTTCAGGGCAGGGTGCAATTCCCGACCGGTGGTATACCCCACGAGCCAATTGGCTGATCTAGTGAGATTCTAGAGGCGACAGTAAAGTCTGGATGAAAGAAACTATCTTATAAGTTATTTCATTTTATAGCCCTGAGGAGGGTTATTTTTTATGAAAGAAGAACAATATCTAAAACTTTTCTCAGGTATCGCATTCGTTATCTTATTTTTATTCGCACTTTATCTAAACAAAAAAGAACATAAAGCAAAAGAAAATAGCAAGTTCGATTTAACCAAATTCATTGCAAGGGTTGGCATATTTGGGGCAATTTCTACGATTTTATATACCATTCCATTCCTTAAATTTGCTATACCTGGATTTCCATCTTTTTTAGAGATTCACTTTGATGAAATTCCGGCCTTTATCGCAGGTTTTGCCTATGGTCCATTAACTGGTTTCTTTGTTATCTTACTTAAGACCTTAATTAAACTTCCAATTTCAAATACCGTCTTAGTTGGTGAACTTAGCGACTTAGTATTCTCAACCGCCTTTATTCTTCCTGCTACTTTAATTTATAAAAAGAATAGAAAGATTAAAGGTGCACTTATTGGTTTAGGAGTGGGCTTTGTTTGCCAAGTAATTGTTGCTACAGTCTTGAATGTCTATTTATCCATCCCATTCTATGTTGAATTCTATGGTGTACCACTTGATCGTTTACTTAGCGCGTATAAAGATAATCCTATTGGAGATATTAAATGGGCTTATGCTTTAGTGGCAGTTGTTCCATTTAACTTAATTAAAAACTCTATTGTTGTGGTAATTACAATTCTTATTTATAAGCCACTTCGTAAACTTATTGAAAAAGTAAGACAGAATAGACTTTAAAAGAAAAAGAAAAGGAGTCATTTCTGACTCCCATATATCTAAAGCGTTGGAATTATTCAACTGAGATTGCACCGAATGGGCATTCGAAGTCGAGTTCATCGTCGATACTTTCGACGACCGCTCTAGCTTTTCCATCATCATCGAATTCGAAGACGTCTGGGCGAGATCCAACGCATAAACCGCAGGAACCACAAGCATCTGAATCAACTAGTACTTTTGGCATATTAAATTTCCTCCGTGGCTTTATTATAAAGTAAAAACGCTAATATTCAAATAAGAAATTCGAATAATAAGGCCTAAATTTATACTACTAATAAAACGAGTATAAAAAAGTCGATAATTTTGTTGCTTTTGTTCTACAAAATAAGAAGGATTTAAGATAAAATAACTAAATTGAGGATTTTGTTTTGGAAACTCGTGTAGAAAGATATCGTGAACTTCGTAATGAAATTCAATCCGAATCCGGCGAAGAAGTAACTTCAAAAAGGAAAACATCGGAGAAAGTTTCTCACATGCTAAAAGATGACGATAATCCATCTACTAAGTCTAAACAATCTATCTCTTTTGATAAGATATGCGATGCATATGAACTATATGATAAGGGTGAAGGTGAAAAGAATCCTTTCAAAAAACAGAAAGTTCAGATCCCTTTCGCTATTATTATTGCCATCATTGCCGCAGTTATCTTATTGGGTTTAGCAATTTATTTAGCAATTTTACTTTTCGGGGGTAAATAACAATGAAACGTATTTGTGTAGCAATTGATGGTCCAGCTGCTGCTGGAAAATCCACTATTTCTAAAATCGTCGCTAAGAAGTTAGGTTTTACTTATATCGACACTGGTGCGATGTATCGTGCTTTTACTTACTATGTAATTAAAAAAGGTGTTGATCCTAAAGATGAAAAAGCTTCTTGTGCTTTAATCCCTGAAGTAAATATTGAATTACATAAAGATGGAACAGTTATTTGTTCCGGTGAAGATGTTACTAAAGTAATTAGAGAACCTTTAGTTTCTGGCAACGTCTCTTATATCGCTTCTTATAAAGATATTCGTCTTGCTTTAGTGGAACAACAAAGAGCAATGTCTAAAAGAGTATCTGTAGTTATGGATGGTAGAGATATTGGAACATATGTTCTTCCACATGCTGAAGTTAAAATCTTCATGATTGCGTCTGCAGAAGAAAGAGCCCATCGTCGCTTTATTGAAAACCAAGAAAAAGGTATTCCAACTACTTTAGAAGATATTATTGCTGATGTTAAGAAAAGAGACACAATTGACTCCACTAGAGCCTTTGCTCCTTTAAAACCTGCTGATGATAGTATCTTATTAGACACTACTAAATTAACTATTGATGAAGTAGTGGAAGAAGTCATGAAAATTATTAAGGAAAAGACTGAATAATGGCGGTTGGTGTAGTAGCAATTGTAGGTAGTCCAAACGTTGGTAAATCAACGATTTTTAATCGTATCGTTGGTTCTAGACGTGCCATCGTGGATGATGAACCTGGTGTTACAAGAGACCGTTTATATGAATCAGCTTCTTGGCTTGGAAGAGAATTTAGAATTATCGATACCGGTGGTATTGAAATGGCGGATCGCCCTTTCCAAGAACAAATTAGAATGCAAGCGGAAATTGCTATCGATGAAGCTGATGTGATTGTCTTTGTAGTGGATGGCAAAAAAGGCGTCTCAAATGATGACCGTTTAGTCTCAAAAATCCTGCACAAGTCCCGTAAACCAGTCATTTTAGCGGTTAATAAAGTTGATAATCAAGACATGCTTTTTGGTATCAATGAATTCTATTCTTTAGGTCTTGGCGAGCCTATTCCAACCTCTGGCGAACACGGTATTGGTATTGGTGATATTTTAGACCAAATTGTACAAAAATTACCTGATGATAAAGTTGATACTTATGAAGATGCGATTACTATTTCTATTATCGGTAGACCTAATGTTGGTAAATCTTCCTTAGTTAATGCTTTACTTAATAAAGAAAGAGTTATTGTTAGTGACATTGTTGGTACAACAAGAGACTCTGTTGACACTCCATTTGAAAAAGATGGACAAAAATATGTTGTTATTGATACTGCTGGTCTTAAAAAGAGAGGAAAAATTTATGAATCAATTGATAAATATTCCTCCTTACGTGCTTTAGCCTCAATTGATAGAGCAGAGATCATTCTTTTTGTTATCGATGCAGACCACGGAATAACTGAACAAGATAAACATGTTGTGGGTTACGCAGTTGAAAAGAAGAAAGCTATCGTTATCGTGGTCAATAAATGGGATTTAATTAAACACGAACAAAATACAATGTCAGATTTTGAAAAGAAGATTAGAAAAGAATTCCAGTTTTTAAGCTACGCTCCAATTGTATTTGTTTCCGCTAAATCAAAATACCATGTTGATAAGATTTATGATGCTATTTCTTTAACTCATAAAGCTTACGATACTCATATTCCAACCAGTGTTTTAAATGATGTAATTCAAGACGCTCAAACGATGAATGAAGCGCCTGATTTTAATGGCGGAAGACTTAGAATTTATTTTGCAAACCAAGCAAATACATGTCCTCCAACTTTTGTTTTATTTGTAAACAAACCTAAATACGCTCACTTTTCTTACTTAAGATATTTAGAAAATAAATTACGTGATAGTTTCGAATTAACGGGAACTCCTATCGAAATCGTCCTTCGAGAAAGAATTTAAAAAGTGACTTTTTTTCCTTATTGGTATTATAATTGCTAATAAGGGAAGGAGAGCTATCGAATGAATAAAGCAGATCTAATTTTAGAAGTTGCGGAGAATACTGATGTTCCTGCCTCAGAAGTTGGAGTAGTTGTTGAAGAATTACTTGCCACTATTGAGAAGGAACTTGTTAAGGGGAATCAAATTAAAATTTTAGGATTTGGTATTCTTTATAAAAAACAACGTGATGCTAGAAAAGGCACAAGTCCTACTACTCATGAACAGATTACAATTCCTGCTAGCGCTACTGTTGGATTTAAACCTTCTAAAATATTAATGCAAAAGATTAACAAATAGTCTTTGATTAATAACAACATATAGGGTGTGAGATATCATGCCCTTTTTGTTTTCTTTAACTTAGTGTTATTATTAATAACATGATTGAAATTTTTGAAATATTAAAGAAAGAGTTTAATAAAAACGGTTTTCGTCTCTATGTTATAGGCGGCACAACTCGTGATTATCTTCTTAAAAAAGAACTAACAGATTACGATTTTGTGACTGATGCAACACCTAGTGAAATGAAAACATTTTTAAGTAATGCTAATTATCATTTCGAAAAATATGGTTCCGTTAGATTAAAAGTTAATGGTATAAAAGTCGATATTACTACTTTAAGAAAAGAAAATAATTATTTAGATAAAAGACACCCAGATAGCATTACTTTCACTAAATCACTTGAAGAAGATTATGTTCGTCGAGATTTCACAATTAATGCGATTTATCTTGATGAAAACTACAAAATAGTGGACTTCTGCGGTGGTTTTAAAGATTTAAATGATATGATTATAAGGTTTATTGGAGACCCATCTACTAGAATAAAAGAAGATCCGTTACGTATTATTAGAGCTAAAAGATTTGCGAATGTTTTAGGGTTTAAGATTGAAGAAAATACATTAAAAGCAATTAATGAATTATCTTACTTAACTAATGAACTAAATCCGGATAAAATCAAAGAGGAGATTAGAAAGGGTTATAAAATAAAAGACGACAAATTACTTTAAAATTTTGTCTGTCTATTGTATTATTTTTGCACTATGAAAAGTAACGTCCAGTTTGAAGCTTTAGATTTTAAATATCTATTACTCGAATATTATAAAAAATTACGTATTTCCGAGAATGAATTAGCGGTTATTTTTATGATTGATCATTTGCTTGACCAAAAGAATACTTTAATAACTCCTGATTTATTATCTTTAAAGATGAATCTTAAGATGTCGGAAATCGATTCTATCTTAGTTAAATTAATTGAAAAGAATTTCCTTCAATATGATATGGGAAAACGTATCAAGGTTTCATTGAAACCTCTTAAAGAAAAGCTCTATGACGAGTTCCAAGTTTCTTTAGCGAAAGAAAAAGAAAATACCTTAAACGAAGAAAAAGCTAATTATTTACAAAACATTTACCAAGTTTTTGAAAAAGAACTTAATAGAACTTTATCCCCATTAGAATTCTCTTTAATTGGAGAGTGGGTTGATCATGGTTACACTGACGAAACCATTATTAATGCTTTAAAAGAAGCTATGTCAAAAGGCAAAAAGACTTTAAAAAGCGTTGATAAGATTCTTCTTCAATGGGAAGCTAGAGATGATTTAGAGAAAAATGGTTATACCTCTATCTCTCCAGAATGGGATAAGAACTTAGAAGAAACATTAAAGATTGTTAATACTAAGTGGCTCGATGACTAAAGAAAATTTAAAGATATATTTTGTTATTTTAAATGAAACTTTTCCTAATGCGAAGTGCGCTTTAAATTACTCAAAAGATTATGAACTTTTAATCGCGGTCATGTTATCCGCTCAAACGACAGATAAAGCCGTTAATAAAGCAACAAGTCGCCTCTTTTTAGATTATCCAAGCTTAGAATCTTTAGCAAAAGCTGACTTAAAAGATATTGAAAATCATATCGCTTTTCTCGGTATGTTTCGTAATAAAGCAAAGAATATTATAGGTATTGCTTCCAAGCTTCTTGAAGATGGCTATACAAGTGTTCCAAATGATCCTGAATACTTAGTTACTCTTCCTGGAGTCGGTAATAAAACTAAGAATTGTGTCTTAGCAGAACTTTTTAATGAACCTCTTTTAGCAGTGGACACTCATGTTCAGAGAATTTCTAAAAGATTAAATATGGTTAAAGAATCAGATTCTGTTTTAGAAATGGAGCATAAGCTTGTTAAACAAATCCCAAGTGAAAGATTAGTTAAGATTAATCATCAAATCATTTGGTTTGGTCGTGAAATCTGTAAGGCTCAAAACCCTCACTGCGAAAAATGTGCCTGCACTGGTTTCTGTTCTTACTTTAAAAAGAAAAAATCTACTATTTAAAGTAGACTTCTTGAACAACTTGAAGATAATCGAGGCGAGGATTATAGCCTCTTTTTATTTGATGTCCATATTTTTTAACGTCTTCATATGGAATAGATTTACGTTTTTCTTTATTAATAAAATCAATAATATAAGAAGCATCTAATAAATATGTATCGTTATTAAGAAGAGCAAACTCAATAATAAAGAAGGCAATACCGCCATGTTTGATTACTTTAGATAAATGTTTAATTTGATGCTCGGAGATATTTGCTAACGGGAAAGAAGTTTTTGATCTAGTTGATTTAGCTTCAAAGTCTAAATATCTCCCTTTATAAACACCGTTATAGTCAGTTGTGGATTGCTTTTCAAAGTAGGCGTTAGTGATTCTAGCTCCTTTTGTGTAATCAACTTTAACAATATTTATCGGAGTAGGTCTTTTAGTAACAAGACACAAATTCTTCTCTAAATAATATTCATTTGAAAGATTTAAATCGTATTCTAAACCCATCCCACGATTAGCCGCGGACTTATGGAGCTTGGCTGAGACAATTTTCTTATCCGCTTGAGTTCCTATAGGTTTTTTTGTTTCAAATGTCTTACCATTAGGATACTTAACGGTCATTATTCAATTTCCTCTAAGATTAATTTTTCAAACTCTTCAGGAGTAACAGATTCGTTATTAACTAACTTATTAATTAGTTTATGAACACATTCTGGATATTGTTTTGATTTAGCAATTGTGTCTTTATAATGAACCGCAACAATTTCTGGATGTTTTATTAAAGCTTCATATAGATAAACAAGGTTATAAGTATCTGCTAATGCATTATGTTTGGTGCCTTTAAAATCAACATGGAATTCATTAAGCGCATTAGATAATGAATAACTATTTCCGTGTTCATCTTTAATATATTGATACATAAACTCCGCTAAGTCGAAGTTATGCTTAATCATAATCTTAATATCTTCAGTTGGTGCATCTAAATTATAGGCTTGGGATTGCGCTAAAATTCTCGCATCATGATTTCCGTATGTAATAAATAAAGTGGAAGTAAAGCTTTTGCCAAGATATTTCTTTAAACCTTGCATCACTTCTCTTAACTTTTTACCTTCTTTTTTAATCTTTTCATCAGTAAGACCAGTTAAATCTACAACAATCTTGCCAACTTTATTTTTAGGAATAACTAAAGAATAGAAAGGTTTAGCGATTTTCTTAACTGAGCCATCTTTCTTTAGATCTACTTTTAAAGCACCAATAGCAATCATTTCATGAGAAAATTGTGTTCCCTCTAAATCAAGGAAACATAATGTTTTTCTTCCATTTACAATCTTCTGAAGTGCTCGCATAAC
The DNA here is from genome assembly GCA_902787955.1 of uncultured Erysipelotrichaceae bacterium. Taxonomy (GTDB): domain Bacteria; phylum Bacillota_I; class Bacilli_A; order RFN20; family CAG-826; genus Fiminaster. The sequence continues at coordinate 96,089 of CADAIJ010000003.1, read as the reverse complement.
GACAATATTATATACGAAAAATTAAATTATTCTTAAATAATTGTATAAAGTTTAATTTATATCTATAATTATCGCATGGCGGAAAAACTAAATTTCACATCTCAATCTTTACTTGAACTTGAATTCACGAAGAATGTCCGTGGATATGATCCACTTCAAGTTGATATGGCTTTAGATAAAGTCATAGCCGACTTAAGACATTATGAAAAATTTAAAGCGGATGCTATCCCATATATTCAAGAGCTTGAAAGATCAATCTACGACTTAAAAGAGAAGAATAAAGAACTTGAAGTTGAGATTGCTAAGATGAATAATCGTTTATCCAACATCAAAGATAACCCTGGTGTTTCGAAGGAGAACATTGAGTTACTTAAAAGAATTGACGTTCTTGAAAAAGCCTTATATAAACAAGGCATTGATCCTTCAAAAATATAACTAAAATTCCGGCCTGGATAATTGCTCCTAATTAATTAGGAGAGGAAAGTCCATGCTCGCACCATCTGTGATGATGGTAGTGATTGCGCTAGCGGAAAAAATAACGCTAGGTATGCGGGAGCGCATAACGGCGGAACTAGTCTAAAACTTCGGTCATGATGATGTTCCTGAAAGTGCCACAGTGACGATTTTAGTGGAAACATTAAAGTGGAACGGGTAAACCCCACAAGCGAGAAACCCAAATTTGGTAGGGGAGGTTAGATAAGAGAAACGAATCAAATCTAGCACGTGTAAGCGTAGATAAATTATTATCCTAGACAAAACATGGCTTATAGGGTCGGAACTCAAAAAAAGAATTATGAATTTACCAACAAAGATTACAGTTACAAGAATTGCCTTAATAGGAGTAATGCTATTAGGACTTTTGGTCCTAGCCTGCATTCCTGACTTAGTCGTACCTGATTTAGTTATTGGCGACGCTCATATTAATCCAATTTATATCGCCGTCTTTTTTATCTTTATCATTGCGTCTGTTACAGATGCGATTGACGGACATCTAGCTCGTAAAAATAATCAAGTTACTAATTTAGGAAAATTTCTTGATCCAGTCGCAGATAAAATGCTTGTTAACGCGACTATGATTTTCCTTTTAGTTCCTCAAGCATATGCTTTATCTCACGCAAGGGGATATTTAGCAAATACCATTATGATGTTCTGTGTCATCTTAATGATTATTCGAGATTTAGTCATCGATGTTTTAAGACTTATCGCTGTTGAAAAGAAAGTCGTTATTGCAGCGAATAAATACGGAAAACTTAAAACAATTTTCCAAATGGTGGCCATTCCATGTGTCTTAATTAATGACTGGCCATTCTGCTATATTGACTTTGCATTCCCTGAACCATTAAAGATTTGTAATATTTTCTTTTATTTAGCTACCATTATGTCATTAGTTTCTGGTATAATTTATATTAAGCAAAACATTAATGTTTTGAAAGAGACTAATTAATATATGCAAAGACTAGTAAATCTACTTAAAGTAAAAGGACTCACAATAGGATCAGTTGAATCACTTACCGGTGGTTTATTTGCTAGTGAAATTACATCTGTTCCAGGTGCCTCTAAAGTTTATAAAGGTTCAATTGTAACATACGCTACAAGTGAAAAGATTAACCTACTTCACATTGATAAAGATTTAATCGATAAACATGGTGTTGTCTCTAAAGAAGTTGCCTATGAGATGGCTAGTAAAGGTAGAAAAGTATTAGATACTGATTTATGTGTTTCCTTTACTGGTAATGCCGGCCCAACTTGTGAACCTGGAGGCCAACCAGTTGGTAAAGTCTTCATCGGAATAAGTGATAAAAATATTACAAAAACCTATGAATTTGACTTTCAAGGTGACAGAAATTTAATAAGAAATTTATCTAAAGATAAAGCGTTAGAGCTCTTATTAAATTTTCCCAAATTTTGATCACTTTTGCATTATTTAACCCCTATATATGATATAAGGAGAAAAATTACGATTATGAAAGAAAAACAAGAAAATCAAAACATGAAAGAGTTGCTCGAAAACACTCTTAAACAAATCGAAAAAGCTTATGGCAAAGGCGCCGTAATGAAACTCGGTGATCGTCCAAAAGTTGATGTCGGTGTTATCTCATCTGGTTCTTTATTAATTGATAATGCTCTTGGTGTAGGTGGATACCCACTCGGACGTATTATCGAAATCTATGGTCCAGAATCTTCAGGTAAAACAACTTTAGCTCTTACTGCAATTGCTGAATCTCAAAAACAAGGTGGAAGAGCTGCCTTTGTTGATGCTGAACACGCGATTGACCCAGATTACGCGAAAGCATTAGGGGTTGATATTGATGAATTAATCCTTTCTCAACCTGATAGTGGTGAACAAGCTCTTGAAATCGTTGAGATGCTCGCTCAATCAGGAGCATTCTCAATTATTGTTGTAGACTCAGTTGCTGCTTTAGTTCCACAAGCTGAACTTGATGGCACAATGACTGATAACCAAGTTGGTTTACAAGCTAGACTTATGTCTAAAGCGATGAGAAAGATTGCGGGTGTCTTAAATACCCATAACTGCACCGTTATCTTCCTTAACCAATTAAGAGAAAAAGTTGGAGTTATTTATGGTAACCCTGAAACCACGACTGGAGGTAAAGCTCTTAAATTCTATGCTTCAGTCCGTATTGATATTCGTAGAGCGGAAGCAATTAAGGATGGATCAAACATTATTGGTAACACTGTTAATGTTAAGATTGTTAAAAACAAAGTTGCCCCTCCATTCAAAAACTGCCAAATTGAAATCATCTATGGTCATGGTATCAATAAGTTAGCGGAAATCCTTGAAGTAGGTGTTCAAGTTGGTGTCTTAAAAAGAGTCGGTTCTTGGTATGAATACGAAGGTAATAGATTTGCTAACGGTAAAGAAGCTGGTAAACGTTACTTAGAAGAAAATCCAGAATTTGCAAAAGAATTAGACGATAAAATCCGTTCTTTAAAATAGAAATAGTTAAACTGAGTCTCTGCTAAAACAAACTCAGTTTTTCTTTTAACTTTTAAATCAATTATTTAATTGTTATAATCTTTTTGTACTTTTGAATAGTACTTATTACCATAGATTAATTTCTAAACTTCTCAGGAACTATCCTGTTAAAAAATATATCTAAGCCCACTTTTTTATGCTCAGGGCGGTAATAATTTGATTTTATTATGTGTTATCTTCTTTTAGAAGATGCACACTACATTTATAAAGGAGGAAGAAGAATAAAATGGAACCTTATTTAGCCATTATCTTAATCATTGTTGCCCTCCTCGTTGGTGCAGGCGGTACTGTTGCCGTCTTCTTACTTGTCCCATCTTTAAAGAAAAAATCTGCTACTAAAAATGCCGACAAAATTGTTCGTGATGCTGAAATTAAAGCGGAACAAATTCGTAAGAATGCCCAACTCGATGGTAAACAAACTGTTGCAGAAATGAAGCAAGAAGCGGAAAAGGATATCCGCGAAAGAAAACAAGAATATCTTCAACTTGAGAATAAGCTTAATCAACGTGAAGCTAATATCGATAGAAGAGATGCTAACCTTACCAATAAGGAACAAATCTTAGAAGATAAGACTGAAAACCTTAATCGTCGTTTAAGAGAATGCGACAAGAAAGAAACTCTCTTACAAGAAAAGATCGACTCTATTATCAGTGAACTTGAAAAAGTTGCTCAATATAGTGTCCAAGAAGCTAAAGATGAAATCTTTGCTAGAGTAGAATCTAAACTCTCTAAAGAAATCGCAGCCTTCATCAAAAATAAAGAAGATGAAGCCAATGAAAAGGCTGAAGAAAACGCGAAGAACATTCTTGGTCTTGCTATTTCTAAATTCTCTCAAGAAGAAGTTACGGAAAGAACAGTATCTGTCATCGCTCTTCCAAGTGATGAAATGAAAGGAAGAATTATCGGTCGTGAAGGTCGTAACATTCGTTCCTTAGAACAACTCTTAGGTGTTGATTTAATTATCGATGACACTCCTGAAGTTATTACTGTTAGCTGCTTTAACCCAATCAGAAGAGAAATCGCCAAACGTACCTTAGACTTATTAATTAAAGACGGCCGTATCCAACCAGGAAGAATTGAAGAAGTCACCGCTAAAGTAAGTTCTGAAATGAATCAACAAATCCAAAAAGCGGGTGAAGACGCTGCCTTTAAGCTTGGTCTTCCAAAGATTAATAAAGAATTACTTTCTTATGTCGGGAGACTAAAATACCGCACTTCCTATGGTCAAAATGCTTATGATCACTCTATGGAAGTTGCTTATTTAGCAGGTATTATGGCCGCTGAACTTGGCTTAGATCAAAACTTAGCTAAACGTGCTGGTCTATTACATGATATTGGCAAATCCGTCGACTTTGAACAAGATGGAAGCCACGTTGAACTTGGGGCAAGACTTGCTAAGAAATATGGTGAACCAGATGTCGTTATTAACTCTATTGAATCTCACCATGGTGATGTTCCTGCAAAATACGTTATCGCTCACTTAGTCCAAGCTGCTGATACTCTTTCTGCTGCTAGACCAGGTGCTAGAAGCGAAACACTTGAAAACTACGTTAAACGTATTGAACAACTTGAAACTATCTGTAAATCTTATGATGGTGTTAACCAATGCTACGCGATGCAATCTGGTCGTGAAGTTAGAGTCATGGTTATGCCAGACAAGGTTGATGATTTAAGTGCGTTCAAACTTGCTCGCGATATTAAAGAAAGAATTGAAAATGAAATGACTTATCCAGGTCAAATCAAAGTTTCAGTAATTAGAGAATATCGCGCGACTGAAGTTGCTAAATAATTATGAGAATACTCTTCTTTGGCGATATCGTTGGTGAGCCAGGCCGTAAGGCTGTGAGCGCCAACCTTGAAAAACTTGTGGAAAAATATCACATTGATTTTGTTATCGCAAACGGAGAGAACGCTTCTCATGGAAAAGGTCTAACTGAGAAAAATTATTTATATCTTTTAAATTCTGGAGTTAACTGCGTTACCCTAGGTAACCACTACGCTTCTAAAGAAGAAATTAAAGATTATATAAATGATGCTGATTCTTTAGTTAGACCTTTAAATTTAGTTAATTCTTTTGGTGGGGTTGGAAGTAGAGTATTCTCCGTAAATGGCTACAAGATTAGAGTTACAAACTTGATGGGTGTAGCGTTTATGAAAGAAGAATACAAAAACCCATATCAAAGCCTAAGAGAATTAATTGATGAACATAAAGGCGAAGAGACAATCCATATCGTAGATTTACATGCTGAAGCTACTGGTGAAAAGATGTCTTTAGGTTACGCTTTCGATGGTGAAGTAAGCGCCTTTATTGGAACACATACACATGTCCAAACTAATGATGCGAGGATCCTTCCTAAGGGTACTGGTTTCATGAGTGATGTTGGAATGTGTGGAGCGTATAATGGGGTTCTTGGTTTTGATTCTAATTCAGTAATTAATAAAACTTTATTTGGCGATTCAAAGCCATTTACTATTAACGAAAAAGATGATCGTTTAATTAACGCTTGTGTCCTTGATATCGACGAAAGAAGCGGGCTCTGTAGGGAAATTTTCCCAATTAAGGTGGTTGATGTTCATGGCAAATAAACCATTATATAAGTCCTTACCTGATTCTAAACTTGAACGAAAAAGAAATATTGATATTCATTTTAATCATGAACAAATCACTATCCCTGAATCATTGAAAAAGTTCGCTAAAGGGAAGACATATTTTATTCATACTTTTGGTTGCCAAGCTAATTACCGTGATGAAGAAATTATGGCGGGTATGCTTGAAAAAATGGGCTACACCAAAAGTGATGATATTAATTCCGCCGACTTCATTTTACTTAATACCTGCGCAGTGAGAGAAAACGCTGAACAAAAAGTATATGGTCAGATTGGCAACTTAAAAATTGTTAAAGAAAAAGATAAAACTAAAATAATCGCTTTATGTGGCTGTATGGTCCAACAAAAACACGTTATTGAAACTGTTATCGATAAATATAAACATGTCGATTTAATTTTCGGCACCCATAATATTGATGAATTACCTTCAATGTTAGAAGAAGTAGTTCTTAAGAAAGTTAGATTAGTTAATGTTAAATCTCTCCCAGGAGATATTAGAGAAAATCTTCCTTCTGCGAGATTATCCAAATTTAAAGCCTTTGTTAATATCTCTTATGGCTGCGATAAGTTTTGTACATATTGCATCGTTCCATATACACGTGGAAAAGAACGCTCCCGTTTAATGGAAGATGTTATTAATGAATGTAAAGAACTTAGGGATGCTGGATATAAAGAAGTAACTTTGTTAGGTCAAAATGTTAATGCATATGGAAAAGACTTCAAAGATGGAACTAGTTTTGCTCATCTATTAGAAGAGGTTGCTAAATTAGGAATTCCTCGCGTTAGATTTTTAACATCACATCCTTGGGATTTTACGGAAGATATGATTGATGTTATCGCAAAATATCCAAACATCATGAAATACATTCATCTTCCAGTTCAATCAGGTAATGATGAAATTTTACGTTTAATGAATCGTAAATATACCTCTAAAACTTATAAAGAATTAGTGGATAAGATTAGAGCGAAGATTCCTAATATCGCTTTATCCACAGATATTATCGTTGGATTCCCAAATGAAACATATGAAGAATTCTTAGATACTGTTGAGATGGTTAACTATGTTAAATATGATTCTGCTTTTACCTTTATTTATTCTCCAAGAAAGAATACTCCTGCCGCAGAAATCAAAGATAACGTAACACCAGCGGAAAAATCCAAACGTTTTAAAGAACTAGTGAAAGCTTTAGAAGTTACAGTAGGGGAATCATCCGCTCGTATGGTTAATAATACCTATGACATTTTAGTGGAATCAGTTAGCGAAAAAGATCCTACAATGATGTCGGGCTATACCGAATCAAATAAATTAGTTCATTTTAAAGGCGACACCTCTCTTATCGGAGAGATCGTTAAAGTTAAAATTAATGAAAGCCATACATATTCTTTAATCGGAGAATTGGTTAATGACTGAAGTTGATAAATTACTTCAAAACGCGAAAGAAAATCTATATCAAAATGAAATTGTTAAAGAGTATTTTCGATTGGCAGAAATTATCAAAAACGATGCAGAACTCCTCTCTTTGGAACAAAATATGAAAGTCCATGAAAGAGGTATGACTCTTAATATGGATAATGATGAAGTCTATTTTAAAGAGAAAGAATTATTCGAAAAATATAAATCTGAAATTGAGCAAAACCCTATCTATATTGATTTTAAAAATGTTGAAGAAGAAGTCTTTGCATTATTATTAGAAGTGAAAAGGGCGTTAGAGTAATGATTATCGTATTATTAGGACCTACTTGTACTGGAAAAAGCGATACCGCGCTTAAACTCGCTAAGCTTTATAATGCTGAAATCATTAATGGCGATGCATTCCAAATATATAAAGAACTTAATATAGGTGTTGCTAAGCCACCTTTAGATTATCTCAAAGAAGTTCCTCATCATTTATATTCATTTGTTAACATTGATAAACCTTATTCAATTAAAGATTATCAAACTGATTTAAGAAATAAGATTGATGATATTTCTAAAAGAAATAAGAACATCATTATTGTTGGTGGTTCGATGCTTTATATCCGTGCAGGTTTATATGACTACGCTTTTAACGATGAAAAAGAAGAAATAGATCAATCCAAATATGATAGTTATACAAATGAAGAGTTACATGCCTTACTTGAAAAGATTGATCCAGAAGACGCTAAAAAGATTCACTTTAATAACCGTAAGCGTGTTTTAAGAGCGTTAGCAATATATGAAACTAGTGGTTCCTCTAAGAGTGAAATTATTAGTAAACAAAGCCATAAACCAATATATGATTGCATGTTCTTTACTCGAGATATTGATCGCGCTACTTTATACGAGAAAATTAATAAAAGAGTGGACTATATGGTCTTAAATGGATTAATCGATGAAGTTAAAGACCTCTTAAAAGACCATGATAAAAGCCTTCAATCTCTTCAAGCAATTGGTTATAAAGAAGTGATTGAATATCTTGATAATAAACTCACATTAGATGAAACAATTGAACTAATTAAAAAGAACACTCGTAACTACGCAAAAAGACAAATGACTTTCATCCGTCATCAGTTCGAAGTTTCTTATTATAAAAACGACGATGAACTAATCGAAATAATTAATAAAGAAATCGCTTAATATTTATTGATAAATAAATCTCTTTGTTGTATTCTCTAATAAATCATTTGATTATCGTGACTCAAAAAGAGATTATTTTTTATGTATGGAGGAGCCAATATGATTGAAAATATTGAACTTATTGCTAAAAAAGCAAATATTCCTGAAAAGTATGTAGAAAGATACGGAAATGATAAGGCTAAAATCAACCTTGATATCATGGAAGATCTTAAAGATAAGAAGAACGGCAAACTCGTTTTAGTGAGCGCTATTACTCCAACTAAAGCAGGTGAAGGTAAAACTACAATGTCAATTGCCTTAACTGAAGGTTTAGCTAAGATTGGTGAAAATGTTATGCTCGCCCTTCGTGAGCCTTCTTTAGGTCCGGTCTTTGGCCTTAAAGGTGGTGCAACTGGTGGTGGCTTAGCTTCTATTGAACCTAGAGAAGATATTAACTTACATTTCACTGGTGATATGCACGCCTTAACTTCATCAATTAACCTTATCGCTGCTATCATCGATAACCATATTTTCCAAGGCAATGAATTAAACATTAATCCAGACCGTATCGTTTGGATGAGAGCGTTAGATATGAATGACCGCGCTCTTCGTGAAATCGAAGTTGGTTTAGGAAATAAAAATGGTGTTCCTCATCGCAATGGTTTCCAAATTACTGTTGCTTCAGAAATGATGGCTATTATGTGTCTTGCTAAAGATGAAGAGGACTTCAAGAAGAGATTAAACAACATCATTGTTGCTTATACATTTGATGAAAGACCTGTTTATTTAAGAGAACTTCGTATTTCTAATGCGATTATGAAACTCATGAAACAAGCCTTAAAACCAAACCTTGTTCAAACAGTTGAAAATAACCCAACCTTAGTCCATGGTGGACCATTCGCTAATATCGCTCATGGATGTAACTCCATCATTGCCTTAAAGCTTGCTTTAAAACTTGGTGATATCGTTGTTACAGAGGCTGGCTTCGGCGCTGATCTTGGTGCTGAAAAATTCATGGATATTTGTATGCCAAATGCTAACCTCAAACCAGATGCTGCTGTTATTGTTGCGACAATTAGAGCTCTTAAACAACACGGTGGTGTAGCATTTGAAGAACTTGATAAACTTAATGTTCAAGCGGTTAAAGATGGCATTCCAAACTTAGCCCAACATTTAGAGAACATTCAAAAATTCGGTGTTCCTGTGATCGTTGCTATTAACCACTTTGCTAATGATTACGAAGAAGAAATCAAAGTCCTTAAAGATTGGTGTGAAGAAAACCATTATGAAGTTTCCTTTGTTGATGCTTTCTTAAAAGGTGGCGATGGTGCTATTGATTTTGCTCAAAAAGTTAAACATTTACTTGAAACAACTAAATCAAATTATCACCCATTATATGACTTCAATTTAGATATTAAGACTAAGATTGAAATCGTTTGTAAAGAAATCTATAGAGCAGAAACAATTGAATTCTCTCCACTTGCCTTAGAACAAATCGAAACATATACCAAACTCGGTTATGATAAGACTCCAGTATGTATGGCAAAGACACCTTTATCATTTACTGATAGTCCAAAAGTTAAAGGCGCTCCAAGAGGATTCACTATGCATATTAAAGAAGTTAACCTCTCTGCGGGTGCTAACTTCATTGTTGCCTTAACTGGTGCAATTATGACTATGCCAGGTCTCCCACTTGTTCCTGCTGCAGTCAAAATGGAAGATGAATAATGAAGGATTTAAATTACGAACTTTATGACATTGTGGAAATGAAAAAGCCACATCCATGTGCAAGTCATTCTAAGCTATTTCAAATTGTTAGATTAGGCGCAGATTTAAAGATTCAATGCCAAGGATGTGGAAATATTATTCTCATTCCTCGAGATACATTTAACACAAAATTTAAAAAAGTTATTGAGCATAAAGATAGTATATCTTTCACTTCTAAATAGATTTAAATTTTTCCCAAATTTTCGACATTTTTTATCCCTATTAGCACTACTTAATAGTGTAGGGGTGAAATATGTCGTTTTTTGTTCTTAAGCATGTTACTAAAACTTACTCTATTGAAAAGAGATCTTTTAATGCACTTAATGATGTGTCCTTATCATTTGCAAATAAAGGTCTTGTTTCAATTGTTGGTAAATCTGGAAGTGGTAAGTCCACTCTATTAAATGTGCTTATGGGTTTAGAAAAACCAACTAATGGTGAAGTTTATTATAAGAATCAAAATATTACTAAAATCTCTAAATCATCTTTTTCAAAGTTACATTTATTTGAGATTTCGATGATATATCAACACTACAACATCTTTGATGAATTAACCCCTTTAGAAAACGTAATACTTCCTTTATTAATTAGAGGTATAAATCCAAAAAGAGCTGAGGATATGGCCTTAAAACTCTTTAGAAAGTTCTCTTTAGGCTACTTATTAAAACAAAATACTGAAGTACTTTCTGGTGGTGAAAAACAAAGAATTGCCATCTTAAGAGGATTAATTACTAATCCAAAAGTTATTCTTGCTGATGAACCCGTTGGAGCGCTTGATAGTACGAACGCTACTATGGTGATGGATATGTTTAAAGAGATATCCAAAGAAAAACTCGTAATCATGGTTTCTCATCATAAAAAGTTAGTGGAGCAGTATTCAGACCGTATTATTTCAATTGAAGATGGGAAGATAATAGGTGATGAAATAATAAATGAGTATAAAGGCTACGATAGCGATAACACTTTAAAAGCTAGTTATTCTAATCTTTGGACAAAACTTTTTATAAAAAAGAATCTCAAAGCAAATCTTAAGAAGAACATCTTTTCGTTAGTGGTTAATGTATTTGGCTTTTTAGTAATAATGTTATCTTTTGGTTTTTCGAATGGATCAAAAGAATCTGAAAGAGAAGCTTTAAGAAATAACCTCGCTTGCGAAAGAGCCACGATTACTAAAAAGATTACATATAAAGTTGAGAACTCGCCATTATCTTTTATTAAACAAACTAGACCATCTCGAGATGAAGTTAACGAAATAGTTAAACCAAATTTCCATGCAGAAGTCTCTTATAATTACTCATATCTTTTTTCTGATTATCCCGAAATTACATATAATTCTACGCGTATTGATAGTGCGGAATTTATGCCGATATATTCTTTATGTGATTCTTTTACTTTACCAAAAGTTTTAAAATATGGAGCTTTGCCAACTAAAGAATCAATTGAACAAATAGTAGTAAATGAAGAGTTTGCTAAATCAATTGATCCGAATATTAATAAGGTTATCGATAAAGTAATTATTTTTAGTGGCCAAAGTGAAATAAGTTACGCGACTGGAGATAACGATAATCCAGTTATTAAAGATACTTACTCTTATTCATATCGGGGAAAAATAGTGGGGATAGTTAAAGAGTTTAACTTTCTTAACACCCCTAAAGTTTATTATTCATATCTTTCTTTAGAAAGAGAACTTAAAAACACTCTTATGGATAACTTATCTCGATATAAAAACGAACGTTTTACTTTTTATGATTATGTTAATAATGTGAAAGACGATGAATCCGTAAGTGGATATTCTTATAATTTGTTTTTAAAAAGCGTAGATGATTTAGATAAACTCTATCTATTAATCCAAGAAAATAAGGAAAATGAAAGTGCACTAGAGATATCCTCATCTACCTATGAAATCTATACTACTTATTCATCATTTATTGATACATTTTCAATAGCTTTATTTGCCTTTATGGTCATAGCCTTCTTTGGAGTTAATTTCATTATTGGAATGATTTCGTTATCTTCCTTTATTGAGCGAAAGAAAGAATCCGCAATTCTTACATCTTTAGGCGCTAAAGATAAAAGCATTTCATCTATATTTTTATTAGAAAATTACATAGTTATAGGAGCATCACTTGTATTATCATTTTTAATAATTTTCCCAGCACAACTCGGCTTAAACGCCATCTTTAGTAATGTTTTTATGCTTGATAATTTAATAAAAGTACCTATTCGATCATTCTTAGGAATACCGTATCTTTTTATTCCACTTTTAATAATTATTTCTTTACTAGTTTCAACCTTATTTATCCTTATTCCATTAACCATATATAAAAACAAATCGATCGTCGAAGAATTGAGGGATGAATAATGATTAAGATTAATAAACTTTTTAAACACTTTGGAAAAAGAATTATTTTGGATTCTATAAATTTAGAATTCCCTGATAAAGGCGTTATTGCTTTAGTTGGAGCGTCTGGCTCAGGTAAAACGACTTTATTAAACGCAATTGGAGGAGTTGATCTAACTTATAACGGAACAATATTAATTAATGGAACTAATCTAGCATCACTAAAGAATGATGAATTATCAGATTATCGTTTAAGAAATATTGGCTATGTATTTCAAAACTTTAATTTAATAAATTTAGAAACGGTATATCAAAATATTAAATTGCCTTTGGATTCATCCACTAATGTAAAAGAACATATAAAAAAGAAAAGAATTAAAGATATTCTTCAGGCATTGGGTATCCAAGAATTATTTAAGAAACAAGTTAATAAACTTTCAGGTGGTGAAAAACAAAGAGTAGCAATTGCTAAAGCAATGATTAATTCACCTAAACTTTTATTATGTGATGAACCAACTGGCGCATTAGATAGCAAAAATAGTGAACAAATCTTTAAAGTTCTAAAAGGGTTATCCAAAAATGCTTTGGTTATTATTGCCACTCATGATTTAGAAGGCGTATCTAAAATAGCGGATCAAATAATTAAGATTTCAGATGGGAAAGTATTATCACACGAAATCCAAACTAATGAATCAGTTGAAGGATATTTACCACCTTTGCTCGGAGGAGGGAAGAAAACTAAAAAGAGTGCACTTCCTATAGGTTTTCAGATGTCTCATGCCTTTCATAAAATAGGTTCAAAGAAGTTTAGATTTATTGTTACTAACTTTATGCTTTCTTTATCCTTAACAGGAATTGGAATGTCATTAATATTAACAAGTTCAGTGAAGAATAAACTCGAATCATCTTTCTCAGAAATCGTTAATGGCAACCAAATAGTAATGGAGATGAGACAAAATAACGGAAACATGTTCGAAGGTGTTTATACTGCAAGCGAAGAAAAACTAGTTTCCTTATCACAAAGATACGCAAATTATATCGATGGGATTGGGGCAACATATCAAGTTAACTTTGAAGATTTCTTTAAAGATAAAAACGAAGTCTATATAGCCACACCATCAATCAAATACAAAATGCCATCTTTCTCAATGAGAAGTTTCAATGATTTTAAATGGATTAATGAAATGGATAAATCTTTAATCGTTCCAAATGTAGTTAGTCTCGATAATGATGAAGTAGTAATGGGTATCAATTATGCAGACATGGTTAATCTTTGTTTTAGTTTAAAAATACTTAGAAACTATAATTCATTAGCGGATTATCTTTTCAATAACTTTGTAACATTAAATGTTCATGTGAAAAACAACGACTGGCAGTATGAAGATGAACAAATATTTCATGTCGTAGGAGTGTTTGAATCTAATGAAGCAACCTTATGCCATACAAACTTATTATGGAACAAACATGTCTTTGAAGATTTGATGCGATTCCCAAGCAATGATGGCACAAAAACATCTAAGCCTTGGGAGATGTCTAGACTTCTTTATTTCCATACTCTTGAAGATCCAAAAAAGTTTCTAGATGCCATATTTTATGATGAAGAAGCTTATGACTATGTTTTTGAAAGAACAAGCAATAAGTTTCATCCTCTTTTATGCAAAATAGGGGAGGTGTGCAAGGAAAAACGAGTTCTAGCGTATTATGTAGATAAGAAAGCAGTTAGACCAAATATTATTAAAAATGTCATTAAATCTGATTCAAATTTTAACGATTATTATTTTGTTAATGACTTTGGTTATGCTTCCTATGTCTCGAACTTTTTATCTGGTTTTGCGAAGAACTTATTTGTTTCTATTTATGAAGAAAAGATTGATGCTGCAATTGATGCAGATACAGTAAAAGGAAACGAAGAGGGAGTAGAGCTTTCTTTACCAAAAGGAGTTATTCAGGGAAACTTTATGAATAGTATCGGCGGTGGACTTCGTTTTTCAAACCACCCAAAAGAGCTACTAGTGGGTCGACTCCCTTTAAATAATAATGAAATTGCAATATCTTACGGCCTAGCTCTTGAATTAGATAATGGCCATTCTGTCATTGATAGTGATTTAATTCTTGCTGGAGAGGTTTCTGAATCCTTAGTTAGTGAGAATAATAAAAAAGAATATCGAACATCTAAAGCAAAGATTGTTGGTATTATAAATGAAGAAAAACATTACTTATATCACGATCACAACTGGACTATCTCATTCTTTAGAGACAATTTAGGAGTAAGCATGTTTTATCTCACACCTAAATCGGTTGTCTTTGAACTTAATGAAAATGTGAACTCTTCTTTACTAGTGGAGAAACTAAATAAAACATACCGTGACTATATCTTTTCAAATCCGGTTGGTGAGTTAGCAGGTTCATTAAATACGACTATGGAATACGCTCAAACAATCTTAATGTTCTTTTCTGTTTTAGCATCTCTAATCTCAATTCTACTTTTATCAACTGTTCTTATCCTAAGTGTTTTAGAAAGTAAGCAAGAAGTTAAGATCTTTAAATATACTGGAATTAGAAAAAGAGATATAATCTCATCCTTTGTAAGTGAAGCAATAGTTCAAACCTTAATTTCATTCCTTTTCTCAATGTTTGAAATGATTGTTATTGATTTTGCTATTTCTTACTCTTTGGACAATATGCTTGGCACTAATGGAGGCTTTATCCTGAATCCAATGCCAATCTTAATTGTTTTATTAATCTCAGTTATCGCCTCATTCACTGTTTCCCAAATCGTTGTAAGAGCGATTATGAATAAAAGAAAAAGAACAACAAATTTCGAAAATGAAGCAGTTTTGAATTGATAATTCATAAAACAAGTTGCAATAATCTATTTTATATGTAAAATAACTACCTAGTCAGGAGAAACAAATATGTTAGGCAAGGTAGTAATGTTTAATAATCAAAAAGGATATGGTTTTATTAATGCCTCTAATGGTAATGATATCTTTTTTCATAAATCAAATTTACTAGATTCAAACCGTGTTGATATCAAAATCTATAAAGGCCAAAAGGTTGAATTTGATATTGAAACTAATGAACGCGGTAACCACGCTACTAACATTAAGTTTATAGATTAAGGAACTTTATTATGTCATTAAAAGCAGGTATTGTTGGTCTTCCAAATGTTGGTAAATCCACCCTTTTTAACGCGATTACAAATTCACGTGTTGAAGCTGCAAACTATCCATTTGCAACTATTAATCCAAATACTGGAGTAGTTAACGTTCCAGACGAAAGAGTGGACTTCCTATCGAATTTATTTAATCCAAAGAAGACAATCAAAGCTACTTTTGAGTTCTATGACATCGCTGGTTTAGTTCGTGGTGCATCCCATGGCGAAGGTCTTGGAAACCAATTCTTAGGACATATTAGAGAATGCGATGCCATTGTTGAAGTTGTTCGTTGTTTTGATTCAAACGAAATCATCCACGTTGATGAAACTGTTGATCCAAAACGTGATATCGAAACAATTAATCTTGAACTCGCAATGGCGGATCTTTCTACAGTTGAAAAAAGATTATCCGCGATTGAAAACAAAGCTCGTGTTAATAAAGATAAAGAATCAATTTATGAAGTTTCTATTTTAAAACCACTTCAAGAATTATTACAAAACGGAGAACCTGCTCGTAAAGCAAACCTTAAACCAGAAGATTATGAATTTGCTTTTAAAAACTATCATCTTCTCACTTTAAAACCAATTATTTATGTCGCTAATGTTTCAGATTCCGATTATAGCGATTTAGATAACTGCAAATATTTAAATATTGTTAAAGAAATTGCCGCTAGTGAAAACGCTCAAGTTATTCCTATTTCTTGTGAAATTGAAGCTGAGCTTTCTGAACTTTCAGCAGAAGAAAGAATTGAGTTCTTAAATACTTTAGGAGTTAATGAATCTGGTTTAGATAAGATTATCAAAGCCACCTATAAGTTACTTAATCTTTCCACTTTCTTTACCGTTGGTCCAGATGAAGTTAGAGCGTGGACCTTTAAACAAGGCATGTTAGCACCTGAATGCGCAGGTATCATTCATAGTGATTTTGAAAAAGGTTTTATTAAAGCCGAAGTCTATTCTTATGAAGATATCGTTCAATATAAGAGTGAAGCCGCTTTAAAAGAAGCAGGTAAATTAAGAATCGAAGGAAAATCATATCCAATGAAAGACGGGGATATTGTTTTCTTTAGATTCAATGTCTAGGAGGTTAGCTATGATTAGAATTGGTTATAGTGAAGACATTCACCCATTTGATGAAAGCCGTAAACTCTATTTAGGTGGTTTATATATTGAAGGTGCTCCTGGATTAAAAGGGCATAGCGATGCAGACGTTGTTTTACATTCTTTAGCAGAAGCTATCTTAGGTGCTTTAGCCTTAGGAGATTTAGGCGATCACTTCCCAGATACAGATCCTCGTTATGAAGGAATCTCTAGTGTCTTACTTCTTAATGAAGTAGTAGCGATTATGAGAGAACATAACTATCACGTTAATAACGTTGATATTCAAATATGCGCAGCTAAGCCTAAATTAGCCAAATATAAAAAAGAAATCGCTAAGAATATCGCTGTTATGTTAGACGTTAAAGATGACCAAGTTTCCGTTAAAGCTTGTTCCTATAACGGACTTGGAATTATCGGAGAAGGAAAAGGTATCAAATCAGTTGCTTCTGTCCTTCTTGAAACAAATAATTAAATTTCACTTGATATTTAACAAGTTAAATCTATATAATACCCTCTTACGAAAGTAGAACTTATGAATATTGAAGAAACATTAAAGCTTAAAATCCAATCCGCCTTAAAGGGATATAACTTATCTCTTGAGCTTTCGGATATCATTATCGAAAACACTAAAAATAAAGAACATGGAGATTACGCGACAAACGTTGCCTTAAAGTCTGCTTCTAGACTAGGCAAAAAGCCACGTGATTTCGCTTTAGAATTAGTGGAAGTTATTGATAAAGAAGGTATTGAAAAAATTGAAGTTGCTGGACCTGGATTTATTAATTTCTTCTTAAAGAAAGACACAATCAATTCCGCTATTAGCATGATTATTGCTAAAGGTGATGATTATGGTCGTGGAGAAAAGAAGAATAAAAAGATTAATGTTGAATTCGTTAGTGCTAACCCAACTGGTGACTTACATTTAGGTCACGCTCGTATTGCTGCAGTCGGCGATTCAATTTGCCGCGTATATGATTTCGCTGGTTATGATGTTGATCGAGAATATTATCTTAATAACTGTGGTAACCAAGTTGCTACATTAGCGATGTCTTTAAATATTCGTTACCATCAATTATTTGGAGAAAAAGTCGAACTTCCTGAAGATAGTTATCACGCTCATGATATTATTGATATCGCAACTGAATTCAAAAACACCTATGGTGATAAATATCTCGATAATTCTAAAGAGACACTTGATTTCATGATGGAATATGGAATCGAAAAAGAATTTGAAAAGATTAAAAGAGATTTAGAATCATTTAGAACAAGCTTTGATATCTATACAAAAGAAAGCGATGTTCGTAAAGATAACCATGTTCAAGATGTATTGAAAAATAAATTTGCTAAATACACCTATGTTCTTGATGGTGCTACTTTCTTAAAAACAACTGACTTCTTAGATGATAAAGATCGTCCAGTTGTTAAATCAGATGGTCAATTCACTTACTTAATGCCTGATATTGCTTATCACTTAGACAAATTAAGTAGAGGATATGACTTACTTGTTGATGTTTTAGGAGCAGACCATCATGGTTATATTAACCGAATGAAATCCGCTCTTATGATGCAGGGATATTCCAAAGATGTCCTTGAAGTTGAACTTGTCCAAATCGTTCGTTTGATTAAAGATGGCAAAGAAATGAAAATGTCAAAACGAACTGGTGCAGGTATCACTTTAAGAGAACTTTGTGAAGATGTTGGAGTGGACGCTGTTAGATATTTCTTCGTCTCACGTGCTGCTTCATCCCATTTAGATTTCGATTTAGATCTCGCGACTGAAAAGAGTTCTTCTAACCCAGTTTATTACGCTCAATACGCTCACGCTAGATTATGCAATGTTTTAGAAAAATCGAGCGATATTGAAATCGATTTAAGCGCCAAAAACTTAAAAGAACCTGCAGAAGTCGAGTTAATTAAGTGTTTACTTGATTTCCCAAGACTTGTCGAAACAAGCGCGGCTAACCGCGAACCAAACTTGATTGCCACTTACATTCAACGTTTAGCAGGCTTCGTTCATGCCTTCTATAGTGAATGTCGTGTCATAGATCGTGATAACTTAGACGTCACATCAAGCCGACTTGCTTTAGTAAAAGCTTGTCAAATTGTTTTAAAAAATGCACTTACCTTAATTGGGGTTAGTGCTCCAAAGAAAATGTAACCTTAGGAGGGAAAGTTATGTCAGAAAAATCATTATTAGATCTCGCATTTGAAGTCATTAATGAATCAAAAGGCAAAATTGTTTTCAAAGATTTATTTGAAGCAGTTATCAGTAGAAGTGGTAGAACCTTAGACGCTAATCAATATAAAAAAGAAATGGCTAAACTCTACACCCAATTATCTCTTGATGGTCGCTTTGCATCATTCGAAGGTAATACCTGGGATCTTAGAAGTAGATATGAATTCAAAGACACTTATGTAAATATTGCTGATTACGGTAACGATGATGAAGATGTCGACGAAGAAGAAAAGAAACTTCTTAAAGAAGAATTAGGAGAAGACGAAGAAGAAGTCTACGAAGAAAAAGACGGCGATTCTGAAGACTCCGAAGAAGAAAAAGAAAACAAAAACGAAGAGGATGAGTTTTAATTTAAATGGACAAAAAAGCTTGTAAAGCCATCTTAAAAAAGATTAAACAATACGACACCATTACCATTTATGGTCATATTAATCCTGACTGTGACTGCTATGGTAGTTCTATTGGTCTACGCGAAATTATTCGTGATAATTTTAAGAACAAGAAAGTTTACGCTTTAGGATTTGGTCCAGATTACATGTTTGAACGTTTATCTAGATATGATGAAGTTTCAGACGATGTAATTAAAGAATCTTTAGCGATTATTGTCGACTGCTCTGAAATCGCTCGTATCTCTGAACAAAGAATTAAACTCGCTAAAGAAATAATTAAAATCGATCATCATATTGAATCTGTTCCATTCGAAGGAACTATTAAATGGGTTGATAATGGCGCAATTGCTGCTTGCCAAATGATTGCAGAATTCGCTCTTCATTATCATCTAAAAATCTCAAATTTAGCCGCAGAAGCCCTATATTTGGGAATTTGTACTGATTCCGGAAGATTTAGATACGCCCCAACTAATGAGCGTACTCACTATGTTGTCGCTAAACTCTATGAAATCGGAATTAATCCTAAAACAATGTTTGATATTCTTTATCAAAGTGATGCAAATGTCGTTAAATACCAAGCTTTATTAATTACTAAATTTAAACAAACTGAGCATGGTGTTATTTATTGTTTCGCAGATCCAAAAGATTATGAACAATATGATTTAACATTTGATAAGATTTCGAAAAACGTTAATGTTTTAGGAAATATTAAGGGTTGTCCAATTTGGATTCTTATGACCCGCTCTCCAGAAGGATTTATCCGCTGCGAGTTTAGATCTCAAACCTTAAATATTCAAAAGATTGCTGCTAAGTATGGCGGTGGTGGACATCGCTGTGCATCAGGAGCAAGACTTGATAATTGGTCTTGGGATGAATGCATGAAGATTATTAATGATCTTGATGATTTAGCTAAAAGAGGTGATGACGGTGAATAAAGAACTCGAAGTTGTCTTAGAAGTTGTTAAAAAAGCATCCGTTGAAGTGATGAAGATTTATAACGACGGCAATTTAGGAGTTGAAATCAAAGAAGATAATTCACCGGTCACTAAAGCTGACAAATTAGCAGATTCTCTTATAAGAGAGCATTTACATAAAAATTTCCCATCTTATGCTTTCTTAACTGAAGAAAGTAGTGATGATTTATCTAGACTAAGTAATGATTATGTCTGGATTATCGATCCAATTGATGGCACTAAAGATTTTATCGCCCATGATGGCGATTTTTCTATTAATGTCGGTTTAGCGTATAAACATGAACCAGTTTTAGGTGTTATTATGACTCCCGCGGATAACATCATTTATTACGCGATTAAAGGAAAAGGGGCTTATAAAATTGAACCAAATGGCAACGTTAAACAAATCCATGTTAGTAATAGAACTAAAGATTTAATTGGCCTTGTTTCTCACTTCCATACAAGAGACGAAGATTGGGAATTTTATAAGAAAAACGCTGCACAAATCCCTTCAATTATCACTTCTGGTTCATCTAAGAAGGGTTGTTTAATTGCAGAAGGTGTCGCCGATGTTTGTTATCGTACCACCCATAACACGAAAGAATGGGATACTTGTGCGATGCATATTATTATCACTGAAGCAGGTGGCTATTTTTCTGATATAGATGGAAACTCTATTTCTTATAATAGAGAAGACGTTTATAACCGAAACGGATATGTCATTTGTAATAAGAAAGAAAATTTTATATCATTTAAATAATGAAAGGATTTAAGAATATGAAGATAAACAAACTATCTCTTTTTTTGTTACTCCCTCTTTTAGTTAGCTGTGGTGGTGCCGCTGCTACTGGAGACATTGAAACATACACTCCTAATCTTCCTGAATTTAAAAATAAAAATGTAGGCGCTATTAAAACCGATGGAACTTATGATTATTTAGATATTTATGAATTAAGTGATTTTCATGGCGCAGTTCAATATAACGCTCAAGAAAAACAAATTGGCTTAGCTCGTCTTGGTTCTTATTTTGATAAGAAAAGAGAAGCTAACCCAGGTGGCACAGTCATTCTTTCCGGTGGCGATATGTGGCAAGGTTCCGCTGACTCTAACTTAACTAGAGGAAATCTTGTTACTTATTCCATGGATGTAATCGGTTTTGATTCAATGACAATGGGTAACCACGAATTTGACTGGACTAAGAAATGGATTGAAAACAACAAGAATAAAGCTACATTCCCAATCTTAGGTGCGAATATTTATGACCGTTCTACTAGACAAATCGCAAATTTATATTCTCCAAGTAGAGTTATTACTCGTGGTGATTATAAAGTAGGTATTATCGGTACAATCGGCGATAATATCCGTCGTTCGATTATTCCATCCGCTATTTCTGATGTCGATTTTAAAAATGAAATTGAAATCGTAACAGCGGAAGCAAGTAGACTAAAAACTGAAGAAAAGTGCGATGTTATTTTATGGTCATCTCATAGAGATGCTGTCGAATTAAATACTCTTTATACTACTGATCTTGGTATTAATGGTGTTTTCGGAGGTCACTCCCACACTAACGGAAACTTATATAACGAAGCTTTTGATTTAGCCTTCCTTCAATCTGAACCATACGCTCAAACGATTCCACATCTTCAATTAAAGATTAATAAATCTACTAAAGAAGTATCTACCAGCGTTCATGAAATTGATACTAACCCAACCGCAGTTAACTACGCTGAAGATAAAGATATTAAGTCTTTAATCGATCAATACAGTGAAAACATCATTGGTACAGTTAAAGCTAAAGTTTTAGGTTCTACTGATGGTACTTTAAAGATTCAAGATACCTTAGCTAACTTAGCGGTTTATTCTATGAAAGAAGAAGTTAAACGTTCAGTCGATTTTAAAGACTATAACATCGTTGCTTCCTTCCATAATAGAAACGGTGGTGTTCGTAAAGATATCGCTCAAGGTGATATTACCTATGGACAAGTTTATGAGTCATTCCCATTCGATAATGAAGTCGTCATTATTAAGATTACTGGTGATGTTCTTAAAACTAAATTCTTAAAGAATGGTATGGGTGGTAACTATTCAACATGGCATAACTTATCTAATAAAGCTATCGATAATAGTACTGAATATTACGTTATTACTTCTGACTTTATGGAATCTAACGAAGCCTATTTCGGTGGCCATGGTGGTGAAGTAATTCCAACCGGCATTGTTATTCGTGAATCAGTTTCTAATCAAATTTCTATCTTAAAGAAGATTGAAACTAAGAACTTCAAGAACTCCGTTTCTGAATTCAATATCTCCACGATTCAATACTAATTTATTATTTATAATAAAAACTCTAGGGTGAACCTAGAGTTTTTTGTTTAGTTAAGTAAGATTATTTACCGCCTACCGCTAACTTCTTAACGATAACGCTTGAGAAGGTATTACCACCAAGTAAGATCTTGGAATCAGCGCCAACTTCAACGATATCATTCATAACATCGACTAAGTTACCTGATATTGTAATAACATCTAAGCCTTTATCAAGTTTACCGTCTTTAATTAAGAAACCAGTAGATTGAAGGGAGAAGTTACCAGATTGTCCGTTCATACCAGCGTGTAAGCCTTGGACTTCAGTGATATAAACACCATCTTTAACTTTCTTAAATAATTCTTCTTGGCTCTTCTTACCTGGTTTTAAATATAAGGCGAATGGTTCAACACCAATCTTGGAGCCATGTCTAGCACCGTTACCAGTGGAAGTAACACCATCTTTAGCAGCAGTGGTTAAAGAATACAAATAGCCTTGTAAAACACCTTTTTTAATGATGGCTTTGTTATATGTTGCGACACCTTCATCATCAAACCATCTTGAGAAGACATTGCCTTTTTGAAGAGGCTTATCTTCGATAGTGACTTTTTTAGAAGCAACGCTTTGGCCAACTTTACCAATAAATAAGGATGATTGTTTTTGAACACTTTCAGCGCTAGCGTGATCAACATAAACACTAGCGAACGCGGCCATAACTTCAGGAGCTAAGACTGCTTTATATTTCTTTGATTTACATGGTTCCCCACCAAGTTGAGCAAGAGCTTTATTGACAATAGTGTGAGCAAGCTCATCAACATTAACTTCTGAGAAGTCATTACCAATCTTAATTTCATAAGCAGTTTTAACTTGTTCGTTTTCTTTAGCGACAACTGCTCCAGAAAGATAATAGTAATTTAGTTTTTGAGTGAGTTTTAAACCATGGGAATTAAAGATAGAGATAGATGTAACATCTTCACTATAATCAACTCCTTCGACTTCGACGATTCTTGAATCGATTTCTTTAAGTCTTTTTTCTAAAGCGAATAAAGTCTCAATCTTTTTATCAATCGAAATCTCTCCAAGAGTTTTACTAAAGGTATTAATTTTGTGATATTTTTCACTACCTTTAAATATGATAGCAGGATCTTCGTTTTGAATAACTTTCGCGTTATTAACGATTTCATCCACTAAGAACTCGGCTTTTTTGGAATTATAGACATCAGATGAAGCAGAACCAAATTTACCGTTAAAGATACCTCTAGCGGTATAGCTTGAACCATCTTCAACAGTGTATTGGCTAATTTCACCATGGAAGAGAGAAATGTTTAAAGCGTATGAAGTAGAAACTCTAAGTTCACTTTCTTCGATACCTTTTTCTTTAGCAATAGCAAAAAACTTATCGTATTTCATTATTTTAATTCTCCTCCTCTTCCACCAACGAAGACTTTGGAAATTCTTAAGGTTGGTTGACCAACATTAGTTCTAATTGAACCACTAGCAGCGCCGCACATACCTTGGCCAAAAGCTAAGTCATTAGCGACCATATCGATATCTTTTAAGATTTCAAATCCTTTACCAATTAAGGTTGCACCTTTAACTGGTTCACAGATTTTACCATCACGAACGATATAAGCTTCGCTACAACCGAAGTTAAATTCACCAGTAGCAGGGTTAACGGAACCACCATTAAAGCCAACAGTATATAAACCAAGTTTAGTGGCTTTAATAATTTCTTCTTTAGTGCTCTTACCGTTTTCAATATAAGTATTTGACATACGGCTAGTTGGACAGAACTTATAGTTTTGACGTCTAGAAGCACCATTACCTTCCATATTTTTACGTCTACCATTAAAGTCATCAATCATGTTACCAACTAAGACACCATCTTTGATGAGTTGACGTTTTTGTCCTGGATTGCCTTCATCATCGATATCGATTGAACCCCATTCACCTGGGATTGTGGAATCATCAACCGCGGAAACAACTGGGTTAGCAATCATTTCGCCATTTTTATCGCTGAAACAAGATAAACCTAAGAAGGAAGAGCTTGCTTCAAGTGGGTGACCACATGATTCATGGAATAAAACGCCACCCCAACCATTACCAATAATGACTGGCATGACACCACTTGGACATTCTTTAGCTTCTAAGTTTTGTAAAGCCACTCTAACAGTATCTAAAGCTATATCTTTAAGATTAAGTTTCTTAGTGAAATAAGAAATATCTGTTTGAGTACCTGGACCACTAAAGCCAGTTTCAAATCCTTTTTCATTAGCAGCGACTACCATATAAGCAGCGCGGCCAAATTCTGTTTGTCTTCTAAACCATCTTTCTTTAGAGTTATAGACAGTGACATCACGGTGATGATAGGAGAAGGAAGAAATAGTTCTTACAATGCGAGGATCTTTTAATTCTTGAATCGCATCATCACCAATTCTTAATAAACTAATAATCTCTTCACGAGAGACATCGTTATAAGATCTAATAATTGGATTTCTATTTTTAGCTTTAACCAAATCAAACTTTGTAACGGTTAAGATTCTTTCACCATCAAAAGATTTCTTTAAAGTAGCCGCTAATTTAAGTAATCCGTTTCTTGTTAAATCGGTAGTGTAACCATAAACGGTTCTATTTTCTTTAAGTAAACGAAGTCCACAGCCAGTGGCAGTGACAGATGAAGAAGTATCTACTTTTCCATTTTCAATTGAAACACCACGAGCAATAGAATCTTCTAAAAAGATTTCCGCGTAGTCTGCACCGGTCGAAAGAGCTTCATTAAGTACTTCAAGAGCAACTTTTTTACTAATCATAAACACTAACCTCCTTTGCTTAAAAATATTAGCATAATTAAATATTTATATAAAATAAAAAGCACTTAGAATTATTCTAGTGCTTCTTAATCTTTTTATTCCCAGTTGTTATTTATCGCTTTTAAGTGAGCAGCGGAACTAATTATCATGAATGGATTTATTGATATAATAGCGAGAATCAAATTAATGATAACAATTGGCTTTTTATCAGTTATTAGGGCCACTATATCCAGAATGAAGTTAAGGATATAGGCAATTATAATCGTCGCAGATAATGCAATTCCAACTACGAATAGTGGTTGAAGTAAAGATGGATCAAACCCACAGTCATTGAACCATTTAACAAATAGTTCGTTAAATCCGGCGAATTCTTTAGGCATGAAAAAATACATAAAGGCAAAAGCGCCTATAAAACCATCCACAGCACCCCAAAGGAAAAAGTTTGCAATTGTAAGAGATATTAAGAAATGTTTTTTGCGCAATTTTTTAGGCATATTATTATCTTAAAAAATAAAAACCCCATTAGCAATAACTAACGAGGTATAAATCTAATATAAATAAATTATTCCGCTAAACGGACATCGATAACACCTGGAACTTCTTCCATTAAAATAATCTTAATTCCTTCGGAAAGGGTGCTATCAATTAAAGCGCAGCCTTCGCAAGCGCCAATCATCTTAACATAAACAATTCCATCTTCGAAACGGATAAATTCAACATCTCCGCCATCACGATTAATGAATGGTCTAATCTTATCAAGAGTGATTTTAATTAATTCAATATTTGCGTCTTTTTCTTCCATATCGGTGTAATTATATAACTTTGATTTTTTATTTCAATAAATGTGATAATATTTTTATTATGGCGCGCTTAAAAAAGTCTAAAGATGAATTATCACTAGCCCATTATAAAATCCTTATTACTATAAGCGAACTTAACGATAAGGAGTTTTATCCAACCGCGAAAGGGGTATTTAATATTCTCACTGGTAAAGAAGATAATGAAACAATTCTTTTCACTTATTTAAGAACTTATGGAACTTTATTATCAATACCTAGTAGACGTGTCTGTGCTTATATTAAATATTTAGTTAAATTAGATTATCTTAAAGAAATATATAATAAGGAAAATGATGATCTATATCTAAAGATAACTCCTGTTGGAGATTCAATTGCTCAACTATATCTTCATAATAATAAAAAAGGTTTTAACAAAGTTAATAAGAAACCTAAAAAAGAAATCATTCATTTATAACAAAAAACTCGACCCATTTGGATCGAGTTTTCTAATCTATCTAACGTATGATTATTTTTTGAGGTAAGAATAGCTCTTAGTCGAGGATTTAACTGGAGCATTCTTTTCTTCAAGGAGTCTAACGATTGATGCGTATATTCCAAGACCACCGGTAACAAGGAGGAGTCCTCCGATGACATAGGTCATATAGAACGAGGAACCATTTCCTTTATAAACGGATTTGATCCAGAGTTCCATAGAGAGGAATATGACTGCACCAATAACTGTTAGAATTGAACCAAGGAGCATCGCGGCGGATGACTTCTTGCTTAATGCATAAAGTGGAGCGCTTAAGATCAATAAGACCATTGCGACGATACCAATTACGATTGGGCCGCCATTACTTCCTGCATTATTTCTAAGATAATCATTACCCCAGGAGAAGAAGAACAGGGCTTCAAATCCAGAGTATTGATTAATTACCTTAAATTGGAGAAAGGATTGTGGGATAAAAAGAAGACCTAAGCAAAGAACAGTAATTCCCATTGCTGAGATAGGAAGATATTTAAGTAATAATCCTTTGAATTCTTTCATCTTTAACTCCTTTCGATACTGGCTGGGGCGACTGGATTCGGACCAGTGAATGGCGAGTTCAGAGCCCGCTGCCTTACCGCTTGGCTACGCCCCAATAAATTAAAAAGTGGCGTATTGATGGTGCCCAGGACCGGAGTTGAACCGGTATGAGTTATGCACTCGAGGGATTTTAAGTCCCTTGCGTCTACCAATTTCGCCACCTGGGCAAGTGGTCTCCCGTAGACGATTTGAACGTCCGACCCCTTGATTAAAAGTCGAGTGCTCTAGCCAACTGAGCTAACGGGAGATTCCGTTGCGATTTCTAAAAATCGCTTTGATATTATTGCACATTATAATTTTATTATCCATACTTTTTTGAAATTTTATTCATTTTATTGATTTATATTTATATAAAAGAAAAAAATCTCTCAGTGAGATTTCTTATTATCTGGTTGGGGTGGCTGGGATCGGACCAGCGAAATGTCAGAGTCAAAGTCTGATGCCTTACCGCTTGGCTACACCCCAAGGAGTGGTGGAGGAAGGTAGATTTGAACTACCGAACCCTAAGGAACTGATTTACAGTCAGCCGCGTTTGGCCACTTCGCTATTCCTCCACTTGGACCCTAGAGAATGGTGGATGTTAAGGGGCTCGAACCCCTGACCCCCGCCGTGTAAAGGCGATGCTCTCCCAACTGAGCTAAACATCCGCTCAATACACGTCCTCTAAGCGTGCCTAATAAATATATCATTAAATATTTGATATAGTCAACTTAGTTTTTGAAAAGTTTTATAGCAAATTAATAACCTTTTTTGCCTAAAAGGTGGAACATATTCTTTTTATAAACTTCAACACCAGGTTGATTGAATGGATTTACTTCGAGTAAATAACCACTCATAGCGCATGTCTTCATAAAGAAGTAAAGAATATAACCGAGTTCGAATTCATCTAATTTATCTAAGTTAAGAAGCATATTTGGAACACGGCCAGTTTCTTCGTGAGCGGCAAGTGTACCAATATAAGCTTTTTCGTTAACGAAAGCTAAGTTCTTACCAGCTAAATAATTTAAGCCATCAAGGTTTTCTTTATCTTCTGGAATAACTACTTCGTGTCTTGGTTTATTAACAAAGAGAATTGTTTCAAATAAGACTGGTGAACCATCTTGGATGAATTGTCCTAAAGAGTGAAGATCAGTAGAGAAAGTAGCACTATCTGGGAGTAAACCTTTATGCTCTTTACCTTCACTTTCACCGAATAATTGTTTAAACCATTCACCTAATTGAACAAGTCTTGGTTCATAAGTAACAAACATTTCAACTGGATAGCCTTTTCTTAATAAAGTATCTCTCACAATCGCGTATTGATAAGCTTTATTTTTCGCTAAATCAGAGCCTCTATTTTCTTCCATCGAAGCGTGAGCACCTTCAAGAACTTTTCTTACATCAATACCAGCAACTGCCATTGGGAATAAACCAACTGCGGTAAAGACACTGAAACGTCCACCAACATCACCTGGAAGAACAAATGTCTTATATCCTTCTTGAGTGGATAATGTTTTTAAAGCACCTTTTTCTTTATCGGTAGTAGCAAAGATAGCTTTTCTAGCTTCTTCTTTGCCAACTTTAGATTCGAGTAATTCTTTTAATAATCTAAATGAGATTGCGGTTTCAGTTGTGGTGCCACTTTTTGAAATAACGTTAATCGCGAATTTTTTATCTTTAACATATTCAAGTGTTTCATAAATATAATCACTAGAGAATGTTTGACCTAAGAAGATAATTTCAATTTTATCTCTTGGATGTAAACCTTTTAAAGCTTCAATTCCTGCTCTTGCACCAAGGTAACTTCCACCGATACCACAGACAACTAAAACTTCAAAATTTTCACGCACAAATGCCGCGGATTTAATAATTTCTTCTAATTCTTCTTTATCGTAAGTTTCTGGATAACGTAACCAACCAAGGAAGTCATTACCTGGTCCAGTTCTTTTTTCAATCATCTCATCGATTGCATTAACTTTGCTTTGATATTTAGCAAAATCAATCTTATCGATTAAGTGTTCAAAATTTAAAGTAAGCATATATTTAGTCTCCTTTATTTTGTCCAAATTTCTAAATGCTCTTTTAAAGCGGTGAAGTCTATATTATCTTCATCAACTGGTTTTTTCTTATTATTTGCTTGTCGATAGATTTCTTTTTCTTCTGGAGTAATCTTTGACATAGATA
This sequence comes from uncultured Erysipelotrichaceae bacterium, assembly GCA_902787955.1. GTDB lineage: Bacteria > Bacillota_I > Bacilli_A > RFN20 > CAG-826 > Fiminaster. Next base: position 66,824 of record CADAIJ010000003.1, on the reverse strand, counting down.
CTTTCATAAAACCATCATTTTCAACGCTTAAGACTTTGACATGATAGGTTTTACCAATCGTTAAGTAGCGGTCTAAATGACGGATGAAAGCGTTAGTAACTTCGGAAATATGAAGTAAACCAGTTTTATTATTTTCAAATATCAAAATAGCACCGTAGTTTCTAATCGAAATTACAGTTCCTTCAATGATATCTCCCTCTTTGTATTCAATCATTTTTGCGCTTCTTTCAAATAAACTTCGAGAAATAGAATATCCTCTTTTGTTGTTATTTTTAATAGTTTTTTATTTCCTTTGACAATTTTTATTGGCGTAACCCCACTTAAAAGTTGACTATCATCGGTAACATTTTTGCCTTGGTAAAGCTTATGAGCTTCTAAGATTGCTTGATAAACAAAGGCTTGTGGAGTTTGAATAGCGTAAACTTCTTCACGATTAAGTGTTCCCACAACCTCTTCGTTATTTTTATCAATTAAGCACATCGTGTCAGTTGAAGGAATTGCGACAGTTGCTCCAAAGTGATCGTTAAGGGCTAGCAATAATTCGTGAATAATTTCAGGGGGAATGATTGGTCTAACTCCATCATGAATTAAAACGCGGTCCATCTTTTCTGTTTCGTTTTCAATGGCTAAAAGTCCAAAAAAGGCGCTTTCTTGACGGTTTTTTCCACCTTCCACTAAATGAGAAATTTTCTTATAGGAATAGGTGTTTAATAATTCTTCAAGATTATCCTTATACGCTGGATTAGCGACGATAACGATATCATTAATTTCAGGATTATTTTCAAAGCAATCTAAAGTATAGGCTAATAGAGGCTTTCCATTAACTTTATAAAATTGTTTAGGAATATCACTTCCAAAGCGAGTGGAACTTCCACCCACTAGTATGATTGCGGTAACTTTCATAAATTATTCTTTATAGGTTTTATAGATTTTTTCGATTAATGCTTCTTCTTTATTTGCTAAAGCATTTTGGACAGAAATACCATCGATAATCATTTTCATTGTCTTATCGAGGTCACTTCCAGGGGAGTAATCAGCGATAAAAGCAAAGTTAACACGGCCTTCTTTAACTAGGCTAACCATGGTATCTTTATCTTTCTTTTGGTGAATAGCGATTGCCTTACCACCTTTTTCTTTAACTAAAGTCATACATGGAACATCAGTCATTCCATCACCTAAATAAACGATATTAGAATATGGGATTCTTTTCTTTTTAGTAATGGTGTTAATGTTCTTATCATCATTTTGATCATAAACACCTTTCGCTATTCTAAAGAAGTATTGAGTTTTTTGAGTGTAGTTAATTGCTAACTTTGGCCAAACAGGTTCTTGTGTATCCTTATCATAATGGAATTCACAGCCATAAATTCTTCTAAACTTTTTAGCAATTGTGGTGCCTTCAATAATTTCTTTTGTGCCAGATGAACAAAGATAGTGTTCAACTTTAACACCTCTTTCTTTTCCATATTTGTTGATGCGGTCAAACCATTTTTCAACACCTGGGAAATAGATAACATCTTTTCCTAAAGAGTTAAGCCATTTTTTCGTAATCTTAATCCCTTTATCCTTAGATAGTTTTATCATCATGTACATATAGGAAAGGATTCTTTCACAACCAGTTTCTTCAGAGAATTTACCAGTTGCACCCCAGAATTCCGCTGGAGTCATTCCTAATGCTGGAATAAAGCTATAATTTTGCATATCAGTCGTACAAAGTGTTTTATCAAAGTCGTACATGATAGCCATTATTGTATTCTTTTTTGCCATAACTTGTCCTCGTGAAAACATTAACATTAGTTAATCACTTTGTCAATTAATGCCCTTTCATTTAGGTGTTTAGTTGAAAAATATTGAAATTCACAATTAAGGTGACTATATTCTATAGCGTTAAATATTATGAGTGATCCAACATGGCTACAAACTAACTGGGGATATGTTCTCCTCGCAATTGTTCTTGGCGTTATTGCTTTATGGCTTATCGCTATTTTAACTGCGTTTGTGTTTTCTTCAATTTTCCGTAGTTCTTTAAAGAAACTTAGTGATGCGCTTAATCTACTTTTAACGCAAAGAAGAGATTCAATGATCGCTATTATCAAGATTCTTGTTAAGCATAATGTCGTAGTGCCACAAGAAGATGTTAAATCAATTAATAAACTCGAAAGAGTAGATAACTTCCAAGCCTTATCAAAAGATGAAAGAGACGAAAAGATTTTAACTTTTATTCACGGAAGTCATAACATCTTAAACCTTGCTGAACTACATGAAGAAGTTAAAAACGATGAAGAATATCAATTAGCGTTAAACCTCTTTAATGATGTTGAAGCTTCTTATCGTCAAAAGGTTAGTGCCTATAATTCTAAAATACTTGGATTCAATTATTGGATTAAGATTCCAACTACTGGTTTTATCTTTAAAATAATTAAGTGGACCGAAAAAGATTTAGTGGTCTAATTTTCCCAAATAGTGGACTTGTGCAGGGATTTTCAAAAAAATGTCCCTGCTTTTTAATTCTATTATCCGTTGTAATTATTCTATTAAGCGCTTAATTAAAGAGTGTTATGATTTTTTTATTTTAAAAATATTAACGTTAGATTATAATAAAAAATAGGAAAAAAATAAAAATGGCATATACACAAGAATTTAAGAAAAAAGTAGTTGATGAGTTTAAACAAGGAAAAACTATTACAGAAATTTCTGATAAATACAAAATAGCTCCTTCAACAGTTTTCTTTTGGAACAAATATTTTGAAAACGATAAACGTTATACAAATTATCCTCACCCGGATACATTAACTTGCACTGAATTAACAGCAAAGTACAAGGCATTAGAGAAAGAATATAGGCAACTACAATTAAAATTAGAAGATTTAGAAACTCAGGTATCAAAACTCGTTTCAATAAATAATAAGTTAAGTTCAATTTTTATTAACAAAAAATAACCTTTTTTCTGAACTTGTTTTTGTCGCTTATAACCTCGTGAAATATTACTTAATGTTTATTTTTATAAAATAAAAAAAGTTCCTCATATTAAGGAACAATTTAGTTTAATTAATGGTGCAGTGAATGAGAATCGAACTCACACAGGTTGCCCTATACGCCCCTCAAACGTACGCGTCTACCAGTTCCGCCATCACTGCACAGCGATAAATAATATACAATTTTAATTTTCTTATAACAAGAAGAAATTATTTCTTACATTAAATTAAATGCTGCGGCAAATACACTAGCAATGCCTAAATAAGATAATAATGAAACTACATCAATAATAGTGGTGAGTAGTGGTTGAGCAATTACAGCAGGATCTTTCTTTAAAGCTGCAACGCCCAATGGGAGTAAGACTGCGATAATCTTTGCCATGAAGGCTGCAATGAATAAAGTTACTGCAACTGTTAAAGCAATCCCTATTGCGCCATTGAAGAAATCAATATTCCAACATTTGCCGTTCCAAATAGTGTAGAATTCACCAGTTGCAGGATCTGAGAATCCAGGACGAGTATTTGTAACAATGCCAGTATATTGTTCAATCATGAACCAAAGGAATGCAAAGGCTGATATAATAGCAGCAATAATTAATGCAGACATTGCTTCTTTCTTAATGATTTTCCAGAAATCTTTAGGAGTAAATTCCTTGGTTCCTAAGCCTCTAATCATTAAGGCAATAGTTTGTCCACCAGAGTTACCACCTGTATCCATAAGAGTTGGAACGAAACAGATTAAGACAGGGACTAATGTAAATACATTACTCTTTTCGATCTTATCTAAAACCATCGTAGTGAATGTTCCTAAGACTAATAAAACAATAATCCAAGGAATACATTTCTTAGCCATCTTAGCTACAGAAGTATCTAAGTAAGAATCTTCTAATGGAGCAACGTGGCTTAAAGCGGCGACGTCTTCGTTAGCTTCTTGTTCGATAACGTCAACGATATCGTCGATTGTTACTAAACCGACTAAACGTTCATCGTTATTGACTACTGCGATAGCGTTTAAGTCATAACGTTTAACCATGTTAGCAACTTCTTCTTGGTCGGTATTAACATTAACTGTGACAAAGTCACGGTTCATAATCTTGGATAATTTTTCTTCACCTTTAGCAAAGATTAAATCATCTAAGTCAACAGTACCGACTAAGTTACGGTTCTTATCAATAATAAATAAGGTATAAATTGTTTCTTTTTCTTTACCGATTGATCTAATTCTAGCGATGGCTTCATCTGCGGTTAAACTATCTAAAAGAGTTAAAAACTCAGTGGTCATAATTGAACCCGCTGTGTTTTCTTGATAGTTAAGTAATTTATTAATGACCGCGCGTCTTTCTTTTGGAACGTTTCTTAAAACACGAGAAACTAAGTTTGCAGGCATTTCTTCGATATCGTCTGCTAAGTCATCGTTAAATTGGGAATCAAGAATTTCAGCAAGTTCAGCATCAGACATCATATTAATGAGTTCTTGCTTAACATCTGGATCAAGTTCGGTAAATAAGTCGGCAGTGTATTCAGATTTAACTGTTTTAAAAATGAAGACTAATTTGGAAATGTCTTCAAATTGGTTACAGGCATCGGCAATATCGATGGTTGGAATAACTTCAAAGATTTGGCGTATTCCTTTTACGTCTTTATTACTAATGAGTTCAAGTAACTTCTCGGTTAGATTTTCAATATCGACGATTTCGTTTTCCATATCGGCTTAATTTTACAATGTTATTTATATAAAGCAAAGAAAAATAAAATAAATATTAATTATATTAATTTAGTGTTAAAATACTCTCGTGCAATAAAGGAGAATCGTATGAAAAAGATTATTGTAGAAACAAGCGCGAGACACGTACACGTTACACAAGAAACATTAGAAGTCTTATTTGGAAAAGGTCATGAACTTGAAGTTCGTAAGATGCTTTCTCAACCTGGCCAATTTGCTTCCACAGATAGAATTGACGTCATTGGCTATAACGCTAAAGATCCAAATGGCCCACGTCCAAGTTTAAAATTCTCAATTCTTGGTCCAGTTAGAAACGCTAACCAAGTTGAAGTTTCATTTACTGATGCTAGACAATTAGGAATCTCTGCTCCAGTTAGAGAATCCGGTGATATTGCTGGTTCACCAAAATGTACTTTAAAAGGTCCAGCTGGTGAAGTTGATATTGAAGAAGGCGTTATCGTTGCTAAACGTCACATTCACATGACACCAGAAGATGCTAAAGAATTCGGTGTTGAAAATGGACAAATCGTTTCCGTTTTAGTGGATACTGGCAAAGGTAGAAAAACCATCTTTGATGACACAGTTATCCGTGTTTCACCAAAATTTGCTCTAGCAATGCATATTGATACTGACGAATGTAATGCTGCTAGTGCATTCGGTGAAGTTTATGGAGAAATTGTTAAATAATGCCTGTTATTGAAATTACTCCTCAAAATGTCTGCTCCCGCAAGATGTATGTAACTACCGAAAACGGTATTATTACAAACGTTGAAATCGTCGGTGGCTGTCAAGGTAACACAACTGGATTATGCCGTTTACTTGTTGGTATGTCCGTTGAAGAAGCTATTAAAAGACTTGATGGTATCGAATGTCGTGGAAGTAGAACGAAAACTACATCTTGTCCAGATCAATTAGCTAAAGGTTTGAAAGCTAACTAAATCTGTTGCGAATACCTAATATTTTATTTATAATAACTGCAGTTTTATCAAGAACCGTGATAAGAGGGATGAAAAATCGCGGTAGCAACTCTTTAATAAGTAAGTGCTCTTCCCAAGCGGATACCCACTATCCGAACGATAAAGCGAAGGAAACTGACCTATAAAGGGCTTTCCACCTAGTGGGAGCCCTTTTGTTTATTTAGGAGGTTATCAAAATGGCAAAATATCAAAACTTATTCACTAGTGAATCTGTCTCAGAAGGACATCCAGATAAGGTTTGTGATCAAATCTCTGATGCAGTTTTAGATAATTGTTTAAAGCAAGATCCGAATTCAAGAGTGGCTTGTGAAGTTTTCTGTACAACCGATTATGTTTTAATTGGGGGTGAAATCACAAGTAACGCAAAGATTGATTTTGAAAAGATTGTTAAAGATGTTATTAGAGATATTGGTTACACAAATCCTGATATTGGTTTTTCTGATAAAACTGTAAAGATTGATGTGAAGATTAAACCTCAATCTAGAGATATCGCTTTAGGGGTTGACGCAAGTAAAGAAGAAGATACAGGAGCAGGGGACCAAGGTATCATGTTTGGTTATGCTTCTAATGAGTCTGAAGGGTATATGCCATTAGCGATCGTAATTGCCCATAAACTAGTAAGAACTGCCACCAAATTAAGAAAAGAAGGCAAATTTAGATGGGCTAGACCTGATATGAAATCCCAGGTTACAGTCGATTATACTGACCCTAAAAATGTTCGAATTAAAACAGTCTTAATGTCAATTTCTCATGATCCAGATTTTAATGAAAAAGAATTCAAAGAATACATTAAAAATGAAATCATGATTCCAGTTGTTAAATCATTTGGACTCAACACAGATTTTGAGATTTTAATTAATCCAACCGGTTTATTTGTTATCGGTGGTCCTGCCTCTGATGCTGGTTTAACTGGTAGAAAGATTATCGTTGACACCTATGGTGGTGCATCTCGTCATGGTGGTGGTGCTTTTAGTGGAAAAGATCCAACTAAGGTAGATAGAAGTGCAGCATATATGGCTCGATATATGGCTAAGAATTTAGTTGCTGCGGGCGCTGCTGATAGACTCGAAGTTCAATTAGCGTATGCAATAGGTAGACCAGAACCTGTCTCAATTGGTTTATCTACATTTGGAACATCAAAATATAGTGATGAAAAAATTCTTGATGTAGTTAATAAAGTCTTCGATTGTAGACCAGGTATGATTATTAAGAATTTCTCACTCCGTAAACCAACCTTTAATTACAAAGATTTGGCGGCATATGGACACATGGGAAGACCTGATTTAGACCTCCCTTGGGAAAAGCTTGATAAAGTTGAAATTATCAAAAATCTATTAAATAAATAGTAAGAACTGACCTATTTGGGAAAATTATTATCAACCTAATAGGTTTTTTCTTTACATTGTGCGATAATAAAATTAAGAAAACCCCATCGGGTAATTTGGAAAGGAGCATAAATATGAAAACCCAAATTATTGGAAAAAACATCGAAGTAACTGATGCTATCCGTGCCAATATTGAGAAGAAGCTCAAAAAGATGGATAAATACTTAGTTATTAATGAAGATGTTTCATGCAGAGTTGTTGTAAGATCCTATAAAAACGGATCCAAGGTAGAGATTACCATCTTCACTCCATTTATGGACTTACGTGCTGAAGTCAAAAATCCTGATTTATACGCTGGTGTTGATCTTGCTCTTGATAAGCTTGAAGGTCAAATGCGTAAACTTAAAACTAGAATGGATCGCTCCCGTGGCGATAAGCTTAGCTTAGGCAAAGCCATCGCTTTTGAAAATATTGAAGTTTATCCAGATGAAAAAGAAGAAGACGAAGAAGTCGTCAGAGTTAAAAATGTTGACCTTGAACCAATGAGTATCGATGAAGCTATCTTCCGTATGGAAGCTCTTGGTCACCCATTCTTCCTTTATTTAGACGAAGAAGATAATAAAGTTACCGTTGTTTACACTCGTGAAGATGGCGGTTATGGTATTATCCAAGCGGAGAATGAATTAGCATAATTTGCTAGCAAAACTTATTAAAATCCCAGGATTCCCGAAATCTTGGGATTTTTTAATTACATTTTTGTTTTGTTATTTTGAAAAATCTATATAATAGAGGCAATGAAAAAAGTATTAGCAACTGATCTAGACGGAACTTTATTTTATCCAAAACACAAATTTAGAATGATTAATCCTCAATCATTAGCTTTCTTAAGAAAATTTATTGATGATGGTAATAGATTAGTTCTTGTTTCAGGCCGTAACCGTCGTTATTGCAATAGAGTCGTTAAGAAAATTAAACGCGATGTTGATATTATCGGTTGTAATTCTTCTTATATTGTTTCGAATAATGAATTAATTAAAAGTACTTGTTTTGAACCAGGCATTTTAACTGAAATCATTGAACAATTAAGAAAAGAATTCACTATCAGAGGATTTCTTGTAATGGCGGATGATGATAATTACATTTGCACAAAATCCTTCGATTCGCTCTTCTATACTATTGGATATCAATTCTGGTATTTATCTCAAGGTGCTTATCGTGAAAGATTCCATTTAAAAAATAAGAAATTCTATAACGCTTTAAATAATGGACACGTTTATAAAGCAATGCTTATGTTTGGAATTGGTGAAGATGGTTGTAACAAAGCATCAGAGGCCAATAAAGTTATCCGTGAAAAGTATAGTGATAAAGTCGAAGCTAGCTGGTCTAAAGAGATGATTGAACTCTCTCCAGTTGGATGTTCTAAAGCTGAAGGCTTGAAATATTACTTAAATTATCATAAGATAAACCCCGAAGATATCATTGTCGTGGGTGATTCTGGCAATGATATATCAATGTTTAACGAATTCTACGAGAACAGTTTCTGTATGGCTCAGGCACCACTATCGGTCTCGAAGTATGCCAAAAACATCATCGAAAATTTCTGGGATCTCGAGAAATTTATTGAAAGGAAGTAATTAGAATGAATAATTACACAACAGCGATTTCTAGCTTTATCCGCTACAACGTCGTTATCTTAAACACTCTTGAATACACCATGAGAAAAGATAAATACGAAGTTCGCGCTTATGAAGCTCGTAAAGAAATCATCAAAAATGAAATCACACAAAACACTCCACTTAAAAATTGCTTAGACAATTCTGGTGAAGCTGGTGAAAAACTCTTAGCTAAGATTAATGAATTAATCGATGGCATTTATTCTCCAGAATCTACCATTGTTCGTGTTGCAGGTGATAATGCTGAACTTCGTGTTGACCATGCTCAACATTTAGCAGTTTTCGAACTTGTTCTTCCAGTTTATGAAGAAATTCGTCACATTATCGTTGCTCACGTTAACGCTGCTAAGAAAGAAAACGCTTATGAAGCTGATAAGCTTGATGACGTTATTGCTAAAACCGAAAACTTCTATCGTGGTTTAGTTAATATGCTCCTTTTAGATGAATTTGATCATTTATTTGCAGAATATAACAAAGCTCGTCAAGAAGCTAAAGGCGCAACTACTCCTCAATCTAACTTCATTCAAAACGATATTGGCCGCTGCGTTAACCAATTCAATTTTGAAAGACAAAATTCTCCAGTCACATCAACTGATTACTATGAATTAATTGATCCACTTTTTGCTTTAATTGAAATGACTAGTGGTCGTAGAGATGTTCCACAAGGAAAGAACTTTGGTGTTATCTTTACTGATGTGAAGAAGATTGCTCGTGAAAAAACCCAAAAATGGGAACTCGCTTGGAAACCTGTTTATGACAAATTCTTAGCGGATTTCAACGAAGCAATTAGAGAAATGCAAGCTAACCAAGCTCCTCAAGCTTAAAAAAAGTAAATTGCAAGGCAATATAAATAGTAGTAAGATTTTAAAGTTATGAAAAAAGAAGCTACAAAAAGAGAAATTAAAGGTAAAGAACTAGTTTGGTACATCGTTGCTGGTGTATTAGCGGTTTTAGCTTTAACATCTTTAGTCTTTGGAATTGTTGGACACTATCTCCCAGGTAGTTTAGAAGATAACTTCATTAAACAAGCTGAAAAGAATATTGTCTTAGATTTTAGAACTTGGGGTGTTATTGTTTTAGCAGCTGCTGCAATTATTGCTACTATTGATCTTCTCGTCTTTGCCAAAAGCAGTGATCGTGAAGTTGAAAAGACACTTCGTCGTCAACAAAGACTTGCTAATTCATCTGCATTGAACGAAATGGAAATTAAACCAGCCGTTCAAACTGTTGAAGTTGAGTCTGCGCCTGTTCAACCTGCTCCTAGTAAAGAAGAAGCTCCAGCAGAAGAAAAAGTTCCTGAAGCAAAACCAGAGGAATAGTATTAACCTTATAAAGACGGGTCCGAGATATATCGGATCCTTTTTTATTTTATTAATAAGGAATAAATAATAATAAATACGTAGGAAGTCCGATATTTGGGAATATTTTTCCCATTTAAGCCTTCTTTGCTAGATGAATTTAAAACAAAACTATACAAACATTAATTTTATAAATTTATAATAAATAAAAGAATTATGGCAAAGTTTAAAATTACTAAAGAGAATTCAGATACCATCTATTATATCGTTTATGGTTTATCGATTTTAGGTGTTGTAATCTTTTCGTTATTATCAATGCATGAGGCTATTATTTCAACTTCGCCTCTTACCTCTAAGATTTATTTATTTCTCGTCTTTGTATTTTTATTAATTTCGAAAGGCCTTTTAGCTTTAAAAGCATATTTCGTAGATAATAAAAATAAGATTGCTACGATTAAGAACATTTCTTTTGCAGTTGTTTATTTAGCAATTGCCATCTTAGTTTTGACTATATATCAAACCGACTATGTCTTTTATTCAATTGCCGCTGTATTATATTTTGCAACAATTGTTGCTAATCGTGTTTGTTTGATTCTCGAAAGAAAAGGCGCATTTAGAATTGTTTATAATGTGCTACTTGCCGGTCTAGCCTCATTTCTTGCGATTACTATTATTCTTACAGTACCAACTGAAGCAAATTACGCCTTTTTAACTCTTTTAGTATTAATAATTTTATTAGTGTCTTTTGCCGATGTTTTAAGTCTTGCTTTTTCTAAAATTCAATTACGTGGATTACTTAGAATAATTAGAAAGACTTATGTCTTTGAAATTATTTATGGCTTATTTTTATTAATAGTTTCTTTCTCATTCTTCTTCATGATTACTGAAGAGAGTGTTAAAACAATCAGCGATGGCCTATGGTATTCATTTGCGATTGTTACTACTATTGGTTTAGGCGATATTACCGTAACTGATCCGATTAGTAGAATACTTTCTGTTATATTAGGAATTTATGGAATCATCGTTGTCGCGTCTATTACCAGTGTTATTGTTAACTACTATAACGAAACCAAGAACGAAGATGGAAAATTAGAAAAACCTAAAGTTGAAGAACAACCTGATTCTAAAGATAATCAAGATTCTGATAATAAATAGTGCATTTTTATCCAAATTTCATATAGGAAGTCCTGTTTTTGGGACTTTTTATTTCGAATAAATTTATAAAAAAGTAACAGTTTTTCTCTATTTGTCTTATTCTATTAATGAAATTTTGAACATATACATATTCAAAGTGGTTGATTAATCGTATAGAATTTCATTAATAATTATTACTGGAGGTTGCTATGGAAATTAGAATCAAACATGGAAACGAAATGATTATTGAATTTAATGGTCGCCTTGATACCGTTTCATCCCTTGAATTAAATAAAAGAATTGAAGAAGAAGATATTAAGGAAGAATTAGTTATTTTCGATATGAAAGAAACTGAATATATCTCTTCAGCAGGCCTTCGTTTACTTCTCGCTTTAAAGAAAAGCCTTGCAAAAGAAGATAAGAAATTAGAAATTCATAACCTTAATAATGTTTGTAGAGAAGTTTTTAAGGTTACTGGATTCGCTAACATCTTAACTGTTAAATAATTTATGAAAAAAGTTAAGTTTCCTATTATTTTAAAAATTGCAATTTTAGGCATTTTAGCTTCTGGGATTGGTTCAGGAGTAGCTTTAACTATCTCTTCAATCAACCAACAAAATAGAAGTAAGGAAACTTTAATTACAAATATTGATCAATCTTTATATAGTGTTGAATTTAATTACACAAAAGAACTTACCGGAGCTACTTCTACTGAAGAATTAGCAGATGTTATTAGTTACGTTAGAAACGATGTTTATAATCGCGAAGACATTCACGACAAAACTCTTGATGGTGATTTCAATAACAATTTTGACGAGTATGAACAATACTTTCAAAAAAGAGCACCATGGATCTTTCCGGATCCAAATTCAATGATTGGTAGTCAAGCCTATTTTGATTTTGCACGTAAATATCGCGAGCTAACCCATATTATTACTGAAGCATTTCTTTCTAGTGGTGGTCGTGCAGCCTATGTTTGTTTTAAAGATGAACTTGAAAACGAAACTAGACTTGTTTTCGTCGCGGATTCTCGAATAACAAATCCAAATGAGAATGATAAATTCTATCATCTTCCAGGTAGCCATTATTCCATTAAGGAGTTTGATAAAGTTATCGATGTCGTTGATGAAAACTATTATGGATTTGAACTTGCTGGATATTTAACTCGTTTTGTCCCTATTTATCAAACTGATGGCGAAGGCAATCAAGTTGAAGTTGCCGACTTCTTTATTGAATACGATTTAAACGAAGTGACAAAAAAAGACCGTGAAATTTTAGGCAATGAAATTATTATTATTTCTTCTGTTATGGTGGCGTCCATCGTCCTTTATATGCTTTTATCCCATTTCACAATTACACGTAATTTAAATAAATTAACTACTCAAACTGATAATATTTCTTCTGATTTAAAAGAACATAAAGGTATTACTCCTGTTCCATTAAATATTAAGAGCCGTGATGAGATTGCCTCTTTAGCATCATCATTTGAAATCATGGAACAAGAAATTGTTAATTACGTTAATATCATTAAACAAGAAGCTAAAGAAAATGAGAGAAGAGAAGCTGAACTTTCAATTGCTTCAGATATTCAATTGAGCGCACTTCCTAGTAGAAATTTCATGGATAATAACGTTAAACTTAGTGCTTATATTAAGCCTGCTAAAGTTGTTGGTGGAGACTTCTATGATTATTTCTATTTTGGTGATAATTTAGTTTTATTAATTGCTGATGTTAGTGGCAAAGGCGTACCTGCAGCGATGTTTATGATGAAAGCTAAGACCTTGCTTAAAGCAAAGATTTTAAGCGGTCTTTCTTTAGTGGACTCCATTGCAACTGTTAATAATGAATTAACAATTAATAATGATTCTTCCTTATTCGTTACTGCTTTTGTCGCGATTATCGATTCAAAGAATAATGAGATAAGATTTGTTAACGCTGGCCATGAAAAACCATATATAATCCATCAAAATGAGATTATTAAGCTTGATGGAACATCTAACTTTGTCTTAGGTGGAGAAGAAGATTTAACCTTTATCGAAGAGAAATCTCCATTTGTTCAAGGCGATACCTTATTTACCTTTACGGATGGCTTAAATGAATCAATAAACAAAGATAATGAAGAATTTGGTTATGATCGTATCGTTGAAACATTAAAAGAATGTAAAGATTCATCTTTAAACGAAAAAATAACCTACTTTAACAATAAATTAAAAGATTTCGTTAAAGAAGAAGAACAATTTGATGATATCACCATGGTTGTTTTAGAAAGAAAAGACAATTCATTATCACTTCATTTTGAGAAGAAAGACTACTCCATTATTGATGAAACAATGGAAGAATTTTATAAGGTTTATGGTTCAGTAGATGAAGAAGTTAAAGCCCACGTTGGAATTGCTTTAGATGAATTACTTAATAACCAAATTTCTTATGAAAAACGAGAAGATTTAGTTATTGATATTGATTTCTCATTTGAAAAGGATGATCTTAAAGTTGTTATTACTTCAAATGGTGCAGACTATAACCCATTTGTTAAACATGTTCATAAACATCTTTCTAAAGATGATGATGACACCACTCCTGGAGGCTTTGGAGTCACATTAGTTAAGACTTTATCCAAGAGCTATAGTTACGAATATAAAAATAAAAAGAGTGTTATATCTTTAATTTTCAAATAAAAACTACCAAATATTGATTTTTCTTAAATAAATTAGAATTTATCGATATATTTCCTATTTTAAAGCACTTATAATTAACACAGCATTTTTTGATTATTAAGATTTAAACACAAAATAGGAGATTACCCTTTTGTCGAAAACCACTAATAGTGGATTTCAATTAAACGTACTTCTAATGGTGAAAGTGTTGCTGAAATACTTATTTTTCCATTTATTATTTCTTCATCTTTAGTATTCATTTTAGGAATACAAATACTCTTTAAATAATCGATGATTTGTTCATCAATTTTAGGAGCGGACATCGAAACCCATTCATCAAAAGCGGATCCATGTTTTTGGTTTACTATTTTTTCAACAATATGACATTTTTTAGCGGTAAAACCTTTTAAGTCTAACGATACTTTCATTTTTCCTAAATTAGAAAATGGGGTGTATCTATTTAAATATGTCATATCATATGTTTCACCTGAGGCAAATAAATGATTAAAATGCTCGTAATTATAAAGAATTATTTGAATACAACCATGCTTTTTCGCAACAAAATAACCTGGTCCTTTATCAATAAAAGAATTACCAAGAGTATTTAAAAACTCAAAAATGTAGAAGTGCGGTTTCTTGATTTGGTGATACGTATATAAACCTAAACCTCCATGGAATTCAGACATTGATGGTTGAGTTTCTTCAATTAAATCAGTTAAAACCCAATAACCAAAACTATCTAATTCATCATAGTTTTCTAATAAGTTCTTGGCTAAATAACATGATTTAAAAACTGTATCGTTTAATAAGTTGCGGTGTGAAACAGTTAAATTCCATTCAGTTAGATAAATTGGTAATTCTCCGACTTCTAAATCATTCATATATTTTTTAATATCCACAATAGCCTTATTGAATGATTCAGAATCCATATTTAAACGGCCGTGAGATGGATTCGCTGGTGAATGAGATGAAATATTATCGAAAGTAAAATCATTATCGTAGTAATGGATATTAATGAAATCAGGTCTACAGTTATTGTTATTACAATATTCGATAAATTTCTTAATCCAATCTTGATAAACTTTGTAAGAAAAAATAATGGAAGGAGAACCGAATTGACACTGTGAGGAAAAACCCTTCACTATCTCATATGTAATTTTATATAGTTTGTAATAATCATTATCATTTTTAAAGCCAAATAATGATGTGGTGGTGTCAGGTTCATTCCAAGCGCAATAAAGCCAACTTCTCACTTCTCTAATTCCATATCTATCGATAAGGTGTAACATGAGATTTTTAATTAAATCAGCCCATTTATCGTAATCTTTTGGTTCACCAATATAAAATTTAGACGCAAAAACACTATGTGCATTTGCATTAGTTAAATCTTTTGGCATGAACGTAAATTCAATAAGTGGCTTTAAACCAATTGACAAAATAAAATCTAATGCTTTATCTATAAAAACAAAACTATAAGTAGGATTACCATATTCATCTTCTTTATAAACGAGCATATCATCTGATAAAATGCCGTGGAATTTAATGTACTTAAATCCGACTTTTTTCTGAAGTTCTTTTAACATTTCTTGAACATCAGCGTATAGCAATTCTTTAGCGCGAGAAACAGAAGTGAAAACTTTAAAATTGTGCTTTAATTGAGCTTTTGGAGAAGTTACATCAATATCATCTATTTTTATTTCTTTTAAATATTCATCTTTTAATGTATCGGAGCGTTCATATTTCACATCTAAATATTTAGCGATTGTACTTAAATTGTTTTCGTATTTATTGTGTTTTCTTTCAATATCATAAGATAATGATTTTTTATCAATCGGAATAACTCTATTTTGTTTACGATAAATGCTAGGTAAAATCTTATATTTCTTTTTAAAAGAATAAACAAAGGAGCGAACATCATTAAATCCACATGAGTACGAAATATCCTCAATAGTTTTATCAGTAAATATTAGTTCATCAATGGCCTTGCTTAAGCGATATTCGGTGTAATATTGATGGAAATTCATCCCGATATATTTATCAAAGAAACTAGATAAATAAGGAGTGGATAAACCAATTGCATTAGATAAAGTGGACAATGCTATATTTTCTTCAAAGTGCTCATCAATATAATGGGTGATTTGTTGCACCCTATCTTGATACTTATGGGTATTATTAATGCTATTATTATCGGAAAGGAAATTAAGACATAATTCATCATAGATCTGACATATCGCGGCAAGGTGAGCAAAAATGTTTTGTGGATGTTCTGAATAATCTTTAATTAGTCTCGCAATTAATCTAATCAAATGATGGTATTTGCTTTTATCTTCATCTAAAGAAGAATTGCATAAAAAGTATGTTCGTTTAACGTTGGTTTTTAATATGTTATCTATATTGAATTCAAAGATTAAAAGGGTAGCTCCGTTTGAAGAAATATTAAAAACAGTATTTTTATTAATTAGAACAATATCATCTTGTTTTAATAACGAAGAATTACCGTCATAAATGATGTTTGCTTCTCCATCCAAAACAAAAATTATGGTGGTATCTTTGGACAAAGTATTAACATAACTGTCAATATATTGGCACTTTAACTCAGTGGGTAATTCATTACTAAAGGGGATAATTTCGTAAATATTTTCCATAACACATGATATTTTATCAAAAAAAGAACATATGATAAATACATAAACAAAAAATTAATGTAAAAATATGTATACTACTCAAAAAATTAAGAAAATCCCTTTTGTTATGTTTCATCATCCTTTCAAAAAAGAATAAAAATCTATCTTAAATTCCATATCCAAGCGAGTTATATCTTAAAGCCCCATATTTTAAAATTTTATTGTCGATACAAAAGGAGCGTTTAAAAATGCCAAATTCCATTACTCGAAATAAAGGTGATTTGATTTTGGAAATCACCAATATGACTAAAACTTTTGGTCCTGTTACTGCTTTAAATAATGTTGATTTAAAACTCTATCGTGGAGATGTTTTAGGTCTAATTGGCGAGAATGGTTCTGGCAAATCAACAATCTCCTCTATCGCTGCTGGAATGCAAAAAGCCGATAGCGGTGAAATGAAATATTTAGGTGAAAACTGGGCTCCTAAAAGTATGATCGATGCCTTAGATAAAGGAATCGGCATGATTGTTCAAGAAAGTGGAACAATTGCAGGTATTTCTGTCGCTGAAAACATTTTCTTAGGTAATTTAAATCAATTTAGTAAATATGGCTTTATTAATAAAAAAGAACTGCATGCACGCGCAAACGAAGTATTAAGAAATATTGGAATTGATAATATTGATAGTTCCATGATTATGGGTGCTTTAGATTTCCAATCTCGTAAACTAGTCGAAATTGCTAAAGTCATCATGAAAGAACCTGAAATTTTAATCGTTGACGAAACAACAACCGCCTTATCACAAAAAGGAAGAGAAATTCTTTATAAAGTAGTTAAACGTTATAGAGAAGAAAATAGAGCAGTTATTTTCATTTCTCATGATTTAGATGAGATTATGGAAGTTTGCGATACCTTAACGGTTTTAAGAGATGGCAACATCATCCGCACATTCAAAAAAGAAGAATTCGATCCTGATCAAATTAGATTAAGTATGATTGGCCGTGAATTAGAAGGTGATTATTATCGTAGTGATTATGATCCAACTCATGGTGAAAAAGTCACAATTGAATTAAAAAATGCGACTGTAAAAGGTCATATGTATGGCATTAATTTAGAAGCTCATGAAGGAGAAATCCTCGGTATTGGTGGTTTATCTCATTGCGGAATGCACACCTTAGGAAAAGCATTATTTGGCGCGGTTAAACTCGATGATGGAGAAGCTTTAGTTAATGGCGAAAAGATTAAAAACGAAATCTTCGCTACTAAAAAGAAAATTGGCTATGTCTCAAAAGATAGAGATAATGAGTCATTAGTTTTATCAGCATCCGTTAAAGATAATATCGCAATCGCTGGTTTAGATATTTTCTCTATCGGGAATTTCTTAGTTCTCTATTCTAAAGAAAATGAATATGTTAAAAAACAAATCGACTCCTTATTAATTAAATGTTCTGATAGTTCTCAAGTAGTACAAACCCTATCAGGTGGTAATAAACAAAAAGTAGTTTTTGGTAAATGGATTGGCTGCGGTAGTGAAATCTTAGTTTTAGACTGCCCAACACGTGGTGTTGATATCGGTGTTAAACAAGCTATGTACCAACTACTTTATCGTCTTAAAAAAGAAGGGAAGACCATTATTATCATTTCCGAAGAATTACCGGAATTAATGGGCATGAGTGATCGTTTGATCATTATGAAAGATGGAAAAATTAATAAAGAATTCTTAAGAAGTAAAGATTTAAGCGATGCCGAAATCATCGGTTATATGATCTAAGGAGTGTTTTTATGGAACAAGTTATGGAAAATAAAAAACCAAAATTTGATAAATATAAAGCTAAAAAGTTAGTCATTACTTTGCTTCCTTTATTAGCGCTTATTTTACTTTTCGTCTTTTATATCATCATTTTAAATGTTAACGACTATAACATCATGATGAATTTAAGATCTTTATTAAATCAATCTTTGATTCTTGTTTTAGTAGCAACTGGCGCTATATTCATATTCACTCTTGGCCAGTTTGATATATCTTTAGGCGCTAATGCATTATTCTCTGCAGTTATTGGTACTTTAGTTTATAAAGCTACAGGTAGTATCGCTCTATTATTTATCATCTGTATCCTCGTTGCGGTTGGTTGTTCATTATTAAACGCTTTAATTGCTAGTGTATTTCATCTCCCGATGTTTGTTACCACAATTGCAATGCTTTCTGTTTTAACAGCTTTAGCCACATTCTTAATTCAATCTCAAGGCAGTGCAAGTGGAACTTCTTATAGCATTAATTTACCTTCTGAACTCGTGGATAAATTAGCACCATTAGACACTCCTATATTTAAAATCATCTTGCTTGGCATCTTTATCTTAGCAATGGTCTTTATATTTAACTTTACAAAAGTTGGTAGAAAACAAAAGTTCCTTGGTGGCAATGAAAAATGCGCTAAGTTAACCGGTATTTCCATTTCTTTATTCGGTATTATCGCTTTTGCTTTAGCAGGTTTAGGAGTTGGTTTAGGAAGCTCAATGACTGTTGTTTACGCTCATACAGTATCAACCACAACTGCTAGTAGCATTGGTATGTCGGTATTTATCGCTATTGTCTTTGGTGGCATGCCAATTAATGGTGGTGCTCGAAGTAGGATATATTCCGCTCTTATCGGTGGATTTTCATACAACATCATGACCAATATTCTCTTTATTCTTTTCCAATCAATGGAAGGAGCAAGAGATGGTTTAGTGCAAGTTATCAGCGGTGTTTTCTTCCTTGCTATCGTCTTTGTAGCAAGTATCAATTACCGTTCTAAAAACTTGCCAAGATAGGTTTTAACCACTTCGGTGGACAAATAAACGT
Organism: uncultured Erysipelotrichaceae bacterium; assembly: GCA_902787955.1. Classification (GTDB taxonomy): domain Bacteria; phylum Bacillota_I; class Bacilli_A; order RFN20; family CAG-826; genus Fiminaster. The sequence goes on along the minus strand of CADAIJ010000003.1, from coordinate 47,601 downwards.
TGCTTTGTACTAGCAACTCTAATCTTATGAAAGGTAACGCATAGCATAAGTACAATATGTATATGCAAAAAAGTGAAATTATGGCAATTTCAAAATTTATTAAAGGGGTCACTGCTATCGCGTTGGCCGGAGCAAGTATGGCTCTTGTTGCTTGTGGCGGTGGTAATAGCACTGTCAAAGTTGGTGTTTTAGTTGCAGATGCAAGTGGTGATGAAGCAATCGGCTTCAAAAACTATTTACAACAATATGTTGCTAAAGAATACAACTACGAATTTGTTTATTCTCCACAACTCGATTCTGCTGAACAAGCAAGAGCTCAAGCAGAAACATTTATTGGTCAAAACTGCAAAGCAATTATCGATATGGCTGATAAGAACCGTGGCGATCTTGCTCAATTATGCAATACAAACAAAGTTTACTTTGCAATTGGTAGTGGAATGATGAGTGATGAAGACTATAACGCTAGCAAGAATCTCGAATACTTTGTTGGTCAAATTGGCCCAGATATGGTTACCGAATATAATACTGGCTTAGCAATGGGTCAATATTATAAAGAAACCAAAAAAGTTTCTAAAGTTGGCGTTTATGGTGCGTTTATTCCAAACCCAATGCACTTATACCGTATGGCTGGTTTATTAACTGGTTTAGGTGATACTTACAAAGGACAAAGCGGTCAAAATATCGTTTACACTGTCTTTGGTGATGGCGCTCAATTCGACGCTTCAAATATCGCTGGTGATGTCACAATTGATTATTGCAGTGGTTTTGATGGTGAAGGTGCAATCTTTGGTAGAGTCGGTGAAATTATTGCTGGTAATCCAGACGCATTCTTATCAGTTGGTATGACCACAACTTTCTTTGCTGATATGTTAGATAAAGCAAACCTTGAATATTCTGATATCGATTCATTTACAACCGCTAACGGAGCCCACATGAAAACCGGTTCATTAAAATACTTAGCTGGTAAATATTCTTCTTCATTAGGGCCAATCTTTGCTGCTATTAAATCTGCTATCGATGGTAAGGCCATTAGACTTGCAAATGGCGATGCCTTCTCTCTTAGCCAAGGTTATTGGACAGCCAAGAGCTCTGCTGAATTCGAAAAATTCCAATCAGCAGATTCAGTTACTAATCCTATTTTCAATAAGACAGTTTTAGATACACTTATCGGTGCATCATATGATAGCTTCAAAGCTGCTGTTGAATTAGATAGAACACCACAATAATCAAATTATAAAAGCGTGTCTTGCTATGCGGGTTAATTCCTGCATAGCAAGCACTTAGTTAACATTGCGGAGGTAATTTATGGAAGCAATTAATAAACAATCAAAAGCTAAAGACATTCGTAAAAAAGCGTTTGGTATTTTTACAATCCCTGTTCTCGTTATTATGGCTATTTTAATTGTCTGTTTATCAAGCGGACAAATGATTTTAACTACGGATGTTTCTTTCTATGGCTTTACTAGATATACCGCGGTTGTCCTTCTTACCACAATTGCTTTATCAATTAACCTAAGTAGTGGAAGATTCGACTTTTCGATTGGATCATTATCAACTTTATCCTCCGTTATTGCTGCTAAAATTACTTACGCAATGTTAGCTGGAAGTGGAGCAAGTGCTCCAGTAATGCTTTTAATTTCTATTATTGTTGGAGCAGTCTTAGGTGCTTTATCAGGAGCTTTATACGTTGCTTTAAAACTCCCTCCAATTATCACTTCTTTAGGTGTCACTTTAATATTTGAAGGCATTATTTATATGATTAGTGGCGGTAGATACATTACCACTGAAACATCCAATGCCTCGATGATTTTCTTTAGAGAGAGTTGGTGGATTCATCTTATTATTATCGTTTTAGCCTTAGGTGTTATTTATTTAGTATTTGATCGTTCTAAGTTTGGTTTTAACTACAAAGCTTTAAGAGCAGGACAAAATATCGCTGTTAATACAGGGATTAAAGAAGTTCCAAACGCGATTATATGCTATACAATCTGTGGTGCGTTAATGGGAACAGTTGGTTTCTTACAAGTTCTCCCAGGTAACCAAATTGCTACTTCTGTATTAAACTTTGGTTCAATTGGAATTATGTTCATCGCCTTTTTACCAATGTTTATTGGGGGATATATTGGTAAATACACAAATGACAAGATTGGCTATTTAATTGCCTCAATCTGTATCAGTTTATTAAGCTCTATGTTCGCCTTATTTAACACGAAAACAATTACCGCGAGTATTCAATCGATCGTCACTGCAGTCTTATTAGTGGGATTCTTAATCTTTTTAAATAACGAACAAACCTGTAAAGATTTAGCTAACGGAACCCTTATTAAAAAAATAATAAAGCAATATAAAGAAAAGAAAAATAGAGGTGAAACTAATGACAAACCTCAAGAGTAAACCATTTTATCTAAATGACGAAGATATTGATTGGGTTGAAAATACTCTATCTAATTTATCTCTCGAAGAAAAAATAGGACAACTATTTTGTTTAATTGCTTATTCAAGCGATGAACAATATCTAAGTTATTTAGCTAACGTTCTAAAAATTGGTGGCATTATGTGCCGCGTCATGAATAATGAAGAAATTGTTAAAACAGTTAGCTATTTACAAAATAACTCTAAGATTCCAATGCTTATTTCAGCAAACTTAGAAGCGGGAGGAAACGGCGTTTCCACTAGCGGAACCAAATTAGGAGCAGAATTAGCAATTGCCGCTACTAATGACTCTAAATATGCTTCTATTTTAGGTGATATTTGTGGAAAAGAAGGCAGTTCTTGTGGGGTTAACTGGTCTTTTGCCCCAATTGTTGATATTGATTTAAATTTCAGAAATCCAATTACTAACACTAGAACTTTTGGCTCTAACAAAAACATGGTCAAAAAGTGCGGCGTTAATTATATTAATTCATTACAAAAATATGGATTAGCAGGTTGTGCTAAACATTTCCCAGGTGATGGAGTGGATGAAAGAGATCAACATCTAGTAACTTCAATCAATTCTTTAACAATAGAAGAATGGGATAATAGTTATGGGGAAATATATAAAAGCTGCATTGAAGCAGGTGTTAAAACCATTATGGTGGGACACATTATGCTTCCTTCTTATAGCAAATTGCTCACTCCTTCTTTGAAAGATGAAGATATTTTACCTGCAACCATTTCGAAAGAGATTGTTACTGGTTTATTAAAAGAAAAACTAGGCTTTAATGGCTTAGTAATAACAGATTCCACGACTATGGCGGGATTAAATATCGCTATGGAGAGAAGAAAACTAGTTCCATTAACTATTGCCGCTGGATGCGATATGTTTTTATTCACTAAAAACCTTGAAGAAGACTTTTCATTTATGAGAAAAGGATACGAAGAAGGTATTATTAGCGAAGAAAGATTAAATGATGCAGTTAGAAAAATCCTAGCCTTAAAAGCATCATTAAAACTTCATAAAGATCGAATGATTCCTACTTTAGAAAATATTAATAAAGTAGTGGGCAATAAGAATAATAAAAAATTCGCTTATGAAGTCGCAGATTATTCAATTACTTTAGTAAAAAACATTCAAAACGTTTTACCAATTAATCCAAATAAATATAAAAGAGTGTTATTTTATGCGATTGAATCTGGTGAAGGGCAAATGGGTTTTAGCGTTGATATGAGTGCTAATAACAACTTCATGAATAAATTAAAAGAAAAAGGCTTTGAAGTAACTAAATTTGTACCTAAGCCAGGCTTTGAAGGAATGATGGCCTCTTCAGAAGAAGTTAAGAATAATTACGATTTAATTATTTATTCGGCAAATATGGCCACTAAGAGCAACCAAACAGTAGTGAGAATTGAATGGGCTCAACCAATGGGAGCAAACGTTCCGACCTACATTAATAGTGTGCCAACAATCTTCATTTCTTTAGAAAATCCATACCATCTATTAGATGTTCCAAGAGTAAAGACATATATTAATACTTATGGAAGTACTGATATTATTCTCGATAAATTAATTGAGAAATTAATGGGTGATTCTGAATTTAAAGGAGTTAGCCCAGTTGATGCTTTCTGTGGCAAATGGGATACTAGAATATAATGAACAAAAGATTACTAAATGTTGCCAAGCAATTAAAACCTGAATTATTTCATACTTATATCAATAAAGATTTTTCAAGTGAATTAAAAGTAGGTGAGGCTTTTGTAATTGATTTTGTTACTCATTACACTGGCTTCTTATCCCTTGATTTAGATTTTGAAGGCTCTCCAGTAGACGCCCCTATTTTATTAAGAATAAAATTTTGTGAACATAAAGATGAAATTAATGAAAAGACGGAAGAATATCATGGTTGGATTTCAAAAAGTTGGATTCAAGAAGAATTAATTCATTTAGATATCTTACCAACTACCTTAAAACTAAAAAGAAGATATGCTTTCCGTTATGTTAAAGTTGAATTAGTTGCCTCTTCAAATAAATATAGAGTTATCTTAAAAGGCGCTCATATCGATGCTCTTTCTTCTAATAATGTTAGAGTTAATTATGTTGGTAATAATTCTTTAGAAAAGAATATCGATAAAGTAGCTTTATTAACTCTTCATGAATGCATGCAGTATGAATTTGAAGATGGACCAAAAAGAGATCGTCGTTTATGGCTTGGTGACTTAAGACTTCAAGCTTTAACCAATTATTACACTTATAAAAACTATGATCTAGTCAAAAGGTGTCTTTATTTATTTGCAGGAGTAACGGATAAAGATGGAAGAGTACCAGCATGTGTTTTCACTAGTCCAAAGGTTACTGGTGATGATACCTTTATGTTTGATTATTCCTTGCTTTATATCTCCACGCTTAATGATTATTTTAAGCACACGAACGATTTAAAAACTGTGATTGATTTATTACCAATTGCCACTAAACAAATTGAACTTGCTCAAAACAATTTTACTGATGACATAGTTAATGATAGTAGCGTTTTAGGATGGTGCTTTTTAGATTGGAACTTAAGATTAAATAAACAGTGTGGCGCGCAAGGCGTTTATTTAGTGGCTTTAAAAGATTTAATTGAACTATATAAAGCTACTAATAAAGACACCAAATTATTAATTGACGACTATAAAAAGAAATTAGAAGCATCTAAACATTTCTTTGATGAAAAACTTGGCGTATATGTTAGTGGAAAAGATAGACAAATCTCTTTAGCGAGTAATGTTTGGATGATTTTAGGTAATGATTTCTCTTTGGAGAAAAATCAACAAATTATTCATAATTTAAAATCATTATCTTTTGAAGAAATAGTGACTCCATATATGTATCACTATTACATTGAAGCTTTAATTAAATGCGGTTTAAAAGAAGAAGCTCGCTCAACTATGGATGAATATTGGGGCGCGATGGCTAATGATGGGGCAGACACTTTCTACGAATTATTTAATCCAAATAATAAAGATGAAAGTCCATATGGAGGTAAAGCCGTTTTAAGCTATTGCCACGCTTGGAGCTGTACTCCTTCATATTTATTAAGAAAATATTTTATTGGAGATAATAAAAATGATTAAGGGTGTAATATTTGATTTAGATGGTGTCATTTTATCAACAGATGACTTTCATTATAAAGCTTGGAAAAAGTTAGCTAATCGATTAAATATTCCTTTTAACCGAGAAAAGAATAATCGCTTAAGAGGGGTTAGTAGAATGGCTTCTTTAGAGATTATTTTAGAAGGATATCATTTTAGCGAAGAAGAGAAACTTGCTTTTGCTGAAGAAAAAAATAACACCTATCGCGAACTACTTAATGGTTTAACTCCTGATTTTGTAAGTGTTGATGTAAGAGATACATTAGACGAACTTAAAAATAAAGGCCTAAAAATCGCGATTGGATCATCAAGTAAAAATACCAAATTAATTTTATCTCGAGTTGGTTTAATTAATGCCTTTGATGCGATAGCGGATGGTACAGATATTAAGAAAAGTAAACCAGATCCAGAAGTATTTTTAATTGCCGCAAAAAGAATTGGATTAGAACCAAAAGATTGTATCGTTGTTGAAGATGCTTTTGCTGGTATTGACGCGGCGGTTGTGGGTGGATTTGTTCCAGTGGCAATCGGAGATGCGTGCGCCCATAAGCAAGTTAAATATAAGTTAGAAGTCTTATCAGATTTATTAAAAATAGTAGGTGAATAAAAATGAAAAACTTTTTAGAATCAAAATTTGTTAAAGAAGTTAGTGAAATTACTAACAATATGTATCATCAAGGTTGGGATGAAAGAAATGGCGGTAACATTTCATATCTTATCGACGAAATGTATGTAAAAGAATATTTCCCAAAAGATGAATTTATAAGAGATATTCCACTTGGTTTTAAAGCGGATGAAATCACTAGAAATAAATATTTTTTAGTCACAGGAACTGGTAAATATTTTAAAAATATAATTAAAGATCCAGAAGAGAATTTAGGGTTAGTAAAAATTGATAATAATGGCAAAATAGCCCACTTGTTATGGGGCTATCGAAGTGGAGGCAAGTTCACAAGCGAATTTCCAGCCCACTTAATGAGCCACGCTACTCGATTAAAAGTTAATCCAAATAATAGAGTAATAATGCACACTCACCCAACCTATACAATTTGTATGGGGGCTTGCTTACCAACTGATGAAGTAGTCTTTACAAGAAAACTATGGAAATCAAATACCGAAGCAGTTGTTGTTTTCCCAGAAGGAATTGGTGTTTTACCATGTATGATTTGTGGCACAACTGAAATTGGTGAAGCCACTGCTAATAAAATGAAAGAACATCGAATTGTTTCTTGGACTAATCATGGTATCTATGGCGCCGGAAATGATATTGATGAAGCTTTTGGTTTAATCGAAACCGTCGAGAAGACCGCTCAGATTTATATGTTAACTTTAGGCCATGTTGTTAATGAGATTCCGGATGAAGTTATTATTGGTTTAGCTAAACTCTGGAATTTAAAAATGATGCCTGGAGTTATCGAAGAAAAATAAAATGAAATATTACCTTGCTATTGATCTAGGAGCCAGTAGTGGCCGTCATATTGTGGGTTACACTAAAAATGAAGAAATTATTTTAGATGAGGTCCATCGTTTTAAAACGGGAATGGATGATTCGCTAAATGGCTTAGTTTGGGATATTCCAAGGTTATATCAAGAAATATTAAAAGGTATTAAATTAGCGTTTAAAAAGTATAAAAATATTGAATCACTTTCTATCGATACATGGGGAGTTGATTATGTTTTAATGAATAAGGAAAAAGAAATACCTCCTTTTTATGCTTATCGAAATAAGAGATGCTTAAAAGCTAGTGATGATGTTCACAAAATAGTTTCATTTGAAAACCTATATGAAAAAACTGGGATTCAATTCGCGTCATTTGACACTATTTATCAACTATATGATGATTTAAAAAATGGTCGATTAAATGAAGCTACTGATTATTTAATGCTTCCAAGTTATTTTGTTTATAAATTAACTGGCATTAAAACCCATGAATACACGAACGAATCTACTGGTGCATTATTAAACGCTTTAAATAAAGAATACGATTATGAAACGTTAGATAAATTGAATTTCCCAAAAAAACTCTTTGGAAAAATAAATCAACCTGGAGATTTTGTTGGGGAATTATTACCTTTAATACAAAAGAAAGTAGGTGGGAACACTAAAGTATATTTATGTGCTTCTCATGATACCGCATCTGCTTTTGAATCAATTGATACTGATGATGATTCTATCATTCTTAGTAGTGGAACCTGGTCCTTATTAGGCATTAAATCAAAAAAAGCCATCATCACTAATGAATCTTTAAAAGCTAATTACACTAACGAAGGCGGAGTGGGCTACATTAGATTTTTAAAAAACATCATGGGGATGTGGATTGCTAATAGAGTAAAAAAAGAAACCCATTTAACTCAAGAATATATTAATGAAAATATTTTTAAAAGTAACTATAGGATGACATTTAATGTAAATGATGAGTCACTTTTATCTCCTACTAATATGAAAGAAGCAATACTCAAGTTACTGCCAAAAGATAATCAACCTAAAAACGATTTAGAAGTATTTTCATCCATATATCGCTCGATGGCATTAGCGTATAAAAACGCCGTAAATGAATTAGAAAAGATTACCTCTAAAAAATATAAAGCAATACATGTATTAGGCGGTGGAGCTAAAAACGACTACCTCAATAGCTTAATTAAAGAATATACAAATTTAAAAGTGGTTGTTCATCCAATCGAAGCAACCGCGTTAGGAAATATCAAAATTCAAATGAAAGCGAGTAAGGAATTATGAGAAAACAAATCAAAGAAATTTATGCATCTTATGGATTGGATGTATTTGAAGCTTTAAGGAAACTTAAAGAAACAAAGATTTCCCTTCATTGTTGGCAACTTGATGATGTCAAAGGTTTTGAAGGAGATGGAGATTTAACTGGTGGGATTCAAGCTACGGGTAACTATCCAGGAAGAGCGAGAAACTTTGAAGAATTAACAAAGGATTTAGACAAAGCTTTAAGTTATATTCCAGGTAGCAAAAAAATTAATCTCCACGCTATTTATCAAACAGGTAAAATCGTTCAAAGATGTGATGTTGGACCTGAACAATTTGAAGAATGGGTAAAATACGCTAAAGAGAGAGGCTTGGGTTTAGATTATAATCCAACAATCTTTTCTCACCCTATGTTAGTGGATGGTCTTTCTTTATCTTCCCCAGATGAAAAAGTTCGTAATTATTGGATAAAACACTGCATAAATGGCTTAAAAATCACCGAAATGTTTGGCAAAGAACTAGGACAAAAGTCATTGATGAACATTTGGATTCCTGATGGACTCAAAGATGTTCCAGCAGATAGATTAGGTCCAAGAATGAGATTAAAAGATTCTTTAGATAAAATTCTTGCAGGTTATAAATATGATAAGAAAGTTATGGATGTTTCCGTGGAAAGTAAGGTCTTTGGAATCGGTGTTGAATCATACACTACAGGTAGTAATGAATTTTATTTGAATTACGCAGCCAGTAGAAATATTTGTTGCTTATTAGATACCGGTCATTTCCATCCAACAGAAAATGTCGCTGATAAGATTTCATCAATGTACTGTTTCTATAACAAATTAGCCTTCCATGTCTCTAGGCCAGTAAGATGGGATAGTGATCACGTTTTAAAACTTAATGATGATCTTCAAGATGTCGCTGATGAATTAGTAAAATGTGATGGATTAAAAAGAAGTTATATCGGTTTAGATTATTTTGATGCTTCTATTAATAGAATTGCAGCGATGGTGATTGGTGCAAGAAATATGGAAAAGGCTTTATTAAAGGCTTTATTAACACCATGGGATAAGTTAAAAGAACTTCAAGATAATGGCGATCATACCTCAGTTTTAGCGCTTCAAGAAGAATTAAAAACATTACCATGGGGAGAAGTTTGGGACGAATATCTTAAACGTCAAAATATGGTAAGTGACGCTGAGATGTTAAAAGAAGTCAGAGAATACGAAAAAGAAGTTTTGCTAAAAAGATAATTATTGCAAAAAAAGTATAAACCTCGTGTCCGTCGAGATTTTCACGGGGTTTTTTATGTGTCCAGTTATAAATTGAATAAAACCGTGTTCCAAGACCTAATATAGCAAAAAATGCCAAAAAATAAGAAAAAACACGAACTTTTTTATACGTGTCTTGACAATCATTGATGTCTTCAATTGTCGATACACATACAGGGTTCTAAGACTAATTGTCGATACACATACTTCTTCGACTAAAATCGCATTGCACTGTTGTTTTGGTCGATTTTTATAAAAACCTATTTTTTAAAAGAAATAACATGTTTTATTGATGGATTCTTTTAGTTTTGTTTCGGTTATTTAATCCGTAATCTTTCGGTTTTTGTATTGAAAACATAAAATGTTTAGTGATTTCGCTTACTATTTAGTTATGAAAAAATAGGAGTTGAACTCCAAAAATTACGAGATATAATATGTTTGAGGTAAAAATAATGATTGAAAGAACAATTTATCGAGAAATTATTAAAACAATTAAAAACAAAGCCGTTACCGTTATTACAGGCGCTAGGCAAGTCGGAAAAACGACTTTATGTGGTTTGATTGAAAAAGATTTAGGGTTCGGGTATGTTTCTTTAGCGGATCCACTTGTTAGAAACGCAGCCAAAAATGATCCTGCTGAATTTTTATCTCTTCATCCAGCTCCATATATTATTGATGAAATACAGAAAGCTCCAGAGCTATTTGATTATTTAGAAGGTGCAGTGGATGCTCATATTAAGTCTGGAAAAAAGAGAGGCTTGTATGTTTTGACAGGCTCTCAAGCCTATAAACTTATGAAAGGCATTACTGAGTCTATGTCTGGTCGGGTTGGTCTTATTTCAATGGAACCATTATCTCTGAGTGAGATTAATAATGTTTCTGAACAACCATTTGTAATTGATATCAATCATATTAACGAAAGATGTAATACATATATGATTGAAACGAATAACCTTTATGAATACATTGTAAGAGGCTTTTATCCAGAACTTTATGATAATAAGGATTTGGATACTGGTTCATTTTATTCAGATTACGTAACAACTTACTTAGAAAGAGACGTCTCGGATTTAATAACATTAAAAGACAAGCAAAAATTCATTAATTTTATGACAATATTAGCTTCTCTTACTGGCCAAGAATTAATCTATGACAATTTAGCAAAAGAAGTTGGGATAGATATGAAAACCGTACAATCTTGGATTAGTGTTTTGGTAGCTGGAAATATAATCCATTTATTGCAACCATATTATGAAGAAAGTGTTTCTAAACGGGTTGTTAAAAGACCAAAAGTATATTTCTCCGATACAGGATTGGCGTGTTATTTAGCAAGAGTTAATTCTCCAGAGACATTAAAAAACTCTTATTTAAAGGGACATATCGTTGAAACTTATATTATCAATGAAATACTTAAAAGTTATAAAAACAACCACAAGGATGTCAATACATCTTTCTATTATTTTAGAACCTTTGATAAGAATGAAGTTGATTTAGTGATAGTATTCGACGGTAATATTTCTCTAGTGGAATTAAAAAGTGGAGAAACATATAAAAAGGACGATATAAAAGCCTTTGACTTATTCAAATCAACAAAGCTTAGACGCACCAAAAATGCAATAGTGTGTACTACTCACGCGATTTATTCAATCGGTGAAGATTGTTATGTTCTTCCTGTTTCCTCTATATAGTGAAATGGTTTAAACCTCGTGTCCATCCAGTTTTTCATGGGGTTTCTATTTGTTATTATCAGGAATATAGATGCTAACAATAGTGCCCCCATTTTCATTTGGTGAAATGGTTAATGTACCTTTAATTAACGATAGACGTTCACGAATATTATTTAAAGCAATATGTGGTTCTCCATTATCATCACCTGAAATGCCTGGGCCGGTATCGCTAACGATAATAACGCTGCCATTATCAACTTTTTCTGTTTTAATAGAAACACGTAATGGTTCAGTAGAATCAATATTTAGTCCGTATTTAACGGAATTTTCAACAAGTGGTTGTAAAGTTAAAGGTGGTACACGGAACTTAGTATGAGGTGTATCAAATTCCACTTTAAGGTTATCTTCATATTGAGCTTTAACGACCGCTAAATAAGCGCGAGTATGTTCAAGTTCTTCACTAAAAGGAATAGGTTCTTTACTAGTTATTGCATTAAAGTTCTTACGAAGATAAGTTGTAAAGTCTAGGGTTACTTGTTGAGCTTTTTCTGGATCTTGTACACATAAATAATAGATGCTTGTCATTGTGTTATAGATAAAGTGAGGTCTCATTTGTAACACCTTGATACTAGCGCGTTGATCCGCTATTTCTCTTTGTTGACGTAAGTATTGATCTATTTGGTCATACATAATAATTCCAAACATCGATAATGCGCTAATAGATATAGCTAAGACAATAAGGATAAAGACCGAAATAAAAGTCTGCAAAGTCATAACTATTAATAAAGGAATTAAATATATAAGAAATGCGATAAAGTACATCTTATCTAGAAGCTTACGATTATAAATAATTAGAAGAAGGTTTAAGGCAATTAACGCGAGCATCGGGACAATTAAAACAAAGTAGAAGTCACCACGAACGAACTCATTTTCGTCGGTAAAATAATAAATTCCATCCGTAAATTGAGTGACTATAAGTAAGGCTATTAAAACCACACATAAGGCAATATTTATATAGAAAATGGCATTTTTACGGATACTTTTTTTCGTGCAAAGTAAAACATAGATCGTTAGAAGTGGCATTAATACAGATGGTAAAAATGTTTCAAAGAACGCAATTATTTTTCCAACCCAAGCAAGGCTAGGATTTGTATAAACAAATAAGTCGATAATATAAGCGATAATACTCAAAACAAGTATTGAAAAAGATGAAATAAAAAAGATTTTGCTCTTTTTATCTAAAGTAGGAAAACTAAGTGAGGCTACTAAACCTAATAAAACAAGAAGTAATAAAGCACCGCCTATAAAAAAGTAGGCATATATTAAAGTGTCACCCGGCATTAAATAATGCCTCCAGTTGGGAATGGGTGTCTTAGTTTCTTAAGTTGTTCTTTAACACCTTCAAAAGTGATTGGTTTAACCATAAACCCACTCGCTTTAGTGTTCCATGCATCAACCGAATATTCTGGATAGGCGGTTAAGAAAATAATGTTCATACGTGGGTTAATTTCAAGTAACTCATTACACAAATCTATCCCGTTTGTTAAACCGAGTTCGATATCTAAAAACGCTAAAGAGATGCGGTTTTCTTTTGCATATTTAATCGCTTCTTTTGGCTTAGTAAAACAAGCGACTTTCGCATTAGGAAGGGCTTTTTCAATAATTGGTGCTCCACCTGTGAGAACGATTTTATTGTCATCAACGATAATAACATTTGGGTGAATATCATCTTTATTAGCGGTATCAAGAAGTTCGCTAACATCTATTTCTAACACTTCAGCAATCTTAGCAATAATAGTAGCGTTTGGAAGTCTTCTATCTGCTTCCCAGTTAGCGACACTAGCACGAGTGACAGGTATACTTTCCGCAAGCTCTTGCTGGGATAATCCTTTTTGTTTTCTTGCTTTTAGAAGCGCTTCACCAAATGTATGTTTCACCGTGTTTCACCCTCTATATATTGATAATTTAATATATCGACAAGAATTATTACACAGTTATCTTCGCTAAAAAAGCAAAATGTTTCAATGTGAAACACTATGCTTAATAAGATTTATACATGTGTAAATCTATATTATCTTAAATATATATTTATGGAGATTATTCTTATGAAAAAGAAAACATCAAGATTAGTTATATCGCTTGCGACAGCGTTTTTATCATTATCTGCCGCTGCATTAGCCATTAATTATCAAGCTGAATTTAAAGAAGTTAAAGCGGATCCAGTAAGCTATAAACTTTATGTCGGAGATGAAGAAGTTACATCTGACCATACTTCTGGTGATGGCTGGTCATATGACCCAAGCACTACAACTTTGACTCTTGATAACTATACATTTGATTCTACGACAGCGCCTAAACATAGTTTTACTTATAATGGTGAAAGTTTTGACAATGTTGAACACGTAATTCTTTATTATGGTGATTCCGATATGTTCACTATTAATGCGAAGGGTGTAAATAATATTAAATTACCTGAAGCATGGGCAATTTATGGTATTGCTGTCTGTTCTAATTTGACAATTAAAGGTGATGGAGAATTAAATATTATCGCTAATCACGATTATTATACTTGGGCATTTTACTCATTTTGCCATGCTTACTTTGAATTTACTGAAACTGTTAAAATAACCACTAGATCAATTGTGGCTTATGGTCACTATGCGAATCAAACCCAAGAAGCTTCTATACAATGCTATTTCTATTTTGGTAAAGATGTTACTCTTGATATGACTGCTGTGTCTAAAAATGTTCTTCCAATTCGCCCTGTTTTTAGCAGGTATCATTATGAATTAGGCGCTGATTTTGGTTTATGGACAGATGAAGCAGGTACAGAAGGAAGAACACTTTTCAAGGGCAATGAACCATTACCTCAAGATTATAATGACGGTCTTTATCGTAGATTAAGATATCCATATTCTTATAATCACGATCATGATTGGGATTACATTGCTGACGGCAATAAAATTACCGCAACTTGTAATGGTGGAACCGATCCATGTGAAATCACTGAAGGTCTTACATTAACACTTAATGCACCTACTGATTTAGAGTTCAGTAATACTAAGAAAGTAGCCACTTTTGAATCAGGATATAACAAAGAAGCATTCCCAAACCCTCAAATCAAATACTATAAAGATGGTTCTGAAGTAACTGAATGTATTAATGTCGGTAAATACACTGCGAAAGTTACATTTGGTGAAGCTACAGCATCAGTTGATTTTGAAATCGTTGGTGCCGAAGTCACCGATCCAAATAACCCAGATGTTACTGTCGAAGTTGATGACGAAGTCATTCCAGATAACATTGAGTTAAGAGTAGAAGTTAGAACTGATGTTGCTGAAAAAGATATAGCTGAAGACTACGCTAAAATCCAACAAATGCTCGAAAAGAATGAGAAAATTGCTAGTGTTTACGATGTTAAATTAGTCCAAATCGTTGGTGGCGTTGAAACAGTTATTCAGCCATCTGACATTAAACCAGGATTAATAATTACAGTCCGCATGGCTATTCCAAATGGCATCGATATGTCAAAAGCAAGAATTCTTCACATCCATTCAGCGGATGAAATGGAATTTGTAAGTGACTATAGTGTTGATGGAAATGATTTAGTCTTCAAAGTTAGTAAATTATCAGAATTTGCCTTTATCACTAAAGGTGCCGCTGGAGGTGGTGCATCACACGGATTCTGTATTGGTGTTATCTTATTAATCATTAATATCTTAATCACACTAGTGGCAGCACTTTATGTCTTACTTAGATTAAATGTTTATAAAAAAATAATTAAGAATAACGCTAAGGTTGATGAGTTTAAGGAAAAGATGACCGCTAAAGAAGTCTTATTAACATTTATTGCAACATGTGCTTTAATTGCTAACTTCATCTTAGATTTAATCGTCTTAATTGTTCATGCATGTCCATTCACTATTATCGCCTTCATCTTAGGAATCTTACTCCTTGGTGGAATTATGTTCTGGTACATTAGAACAAGAAGAAAAGGCGAAATGACACCAGTTGAAGAAAAGAGTGTCGGTAAAGTCTTTAAGAAAAAAGATAAATAATACAAAAATAGCCTTTTCGTTCAATAACGAAGAGGCTTTCTTAACAATATGAAACGAGACGAATTTAACATTGAAAGAATTACCAACGAGGGCAAGAATCCTAATTTTGAGTTTGGAAGCACTCAAGATAACGAATCAACTTCCTACTTTGATAATGACGATCGTCTTCGTGATGAAATAAATGATAATCCTGTTTTAAATGAGTCCAAAAAGATTAAAGAAGAGAAAAAAGAAAGAAAAGATAAGTCTTCCAAGAAAGAAGATGGCTCAAATAAAGGCTCTTCTAATGGCAGCTCCTCTGCCTCTATTGGCACAACAATCGCAACTGTAGCAGGTGCCTCAATGGTGGTAGTAACAACATTATCAACACTAATGGGCATCAATCTTTTCTTTAACGCTAAATGTAAAATGAATCAAATTGAGACAACTACAAACTCAATTGTTTATGAACTCGATTTAGCGGATATCAATAATGATGAGTGCATTATTAAACTTGAGAATGAATCTTATACTGTATCCAATGCACTCATTGAAGGCTCTAATAGTGGTGAATTCGTTGATTTGACATCAAACACTGAATATTCCGTTTACGTCATTGATACTACCTATAATAATTACGTTTTATACGAAGATACAGTTACTACAAAAGAAGAAACTCCAGAACCAAAAGATGAAGGTTCTGTTAAAGTTACTAACCTTGTTCCATGGGCAAATAAAGTTGGTGTTAGATTATATCTAACTGGTAATGGAGAAGATACATATGATATCAGCATCAGAAGTGATGGCACAGAGCTTCAAGTATACGACTTGACCGAAGGAAAGAATGAATTCTATTTCACTAGTTTAAATGCTGAAACTTCTTATGAAGTTATTGTTAGAAACCTTTCTACTGGCACCTATATTTATGATGAATTTATAACCACAATCAAGGAAGATGAAGCTTCCGTGACTTTAGATTTAGTGCCTGATTTATCAGATGGAACTTTTGAAGTTCTTATCGCTTGTGAATATGATGATGAACTATTCGATAACTTCAATTTGATATTATCTGATAGCCAAAACAATCTTAAACGATTTGAACTTGCTGTCACTAGTGAATATCAAACAATCACGCTTAATGATCCAGCTGATGAAAATCAGTTTAATTTCGATGACTCTGATGGATTCTCATATTACATTACCTACCGCTACGCTGAAGAAGAGAAAGAAACCGATGAACAACATATTGTTTTCGATACTTCAACTGCGCCAGTTAAATATAACATCACTCTTAATCCAGGTGATTCGACCGATGATCCAATTGTCATCTCATTAAGAGAAGGCAAAACTTATACCCTTCCTGAAAACCCATTCACACCTCCAGAAGGTTATCGCTTTAAATTCTGGAAGAGTGGACGCGGTGAATATGAGCCTGGTATGAAGATTATTTCTTATCTTGATAAAGATTATGAATTCGTCGCTACATTCGTTGAAGAAACCAAGATTAATTCAATTGTAATTGACGATGAAATTGATTTCACTGCTTCCGAACATCAAATCCCAGTTACTGTCGACTATGTCGATCCAGAATATGATTTAGTTAGATTAAGAATCACTTTCTATAATCCAGATCCTGAAAAAGCTCTAGAAGATAAGAATCTAAGCGCTGAATTTAGCCCATATGATACTTATATCTATGTCTCTGATACAGCCGATATGACTTTAAACACTAATGAACCAATCAATTTTATGATTGAATATCTTTTAGAATCAGTTGGAGAATACACCCAATATACTACCGGTACCATTACATTCGTTGATAGCGAAGGTCGTGAAGCCCATGTCAATTCACTTAGTTTTGATGGCATTAAAGTTTACGAAAGTACCGATGAGCGTGTCCTTAGTTGGCACATGGACTACACTGATACATTTGCGGATGGATTCTATAAAAAAGTAGGACTTTGGCTAACTCCAATTGATGGCGGTGATGCTACTAATCTTAACCCTTATTTGACCTTACCAGAATCAGGAGAAATAAAGAGTGCGAGTAGTCTTGATTTTTCAACTATTGATTTTGAAAATGGCGTCTATACCTATTCCCTTGTTGTCTATGATCATAGTGATCATGGAACCGTGGTATTTGAAGGCATCATTGATATGGCTGAAGAAACTTCACATATTAATAACCTTCAAATCCACTATGAATATTACACATTCGATAGTAAGACATATATTGGTGTTTCCGGTAGTATCAGTGATAAAGCGAATGAATATTTAGATTTAACATTCTATTTAGCCGATAATAACGATTCAAATAACCCATTAACTTTCCCTCTTGAAAAGAGAAGTGGTTTCCAATACTTCGAAATTACCGGATTTGATGTTACCGCATTAGATAATAATAACGCCTTTTTCTACGTCACTAGTAGTAGAACAGGTCAAAAGATTATTAATGATACCGAAATAGGTTATATGCAAGAAAACGGCTCAACTACTAATGAATATGTTGGTGGTTATATAAAATCCGACACAGTTTACTCAAATAACATTGAGTTCAACATAGGTTTATTCCGTTATCCTGGTATGAGCGGTAAATTATCTAATACTAAATTAAAAATATTTGATCCTAATAATGAAGCCGCTACATACTACATTCCGTTTGATATTTCTAACTTCGCTAATAATGGAATTAATGAAGGCGTTGTTACTGTTCCTACTGACTACGAATATCGTGATGAATTATTAGCGTTACTAAAAACTAAAAAAGTCTCAGTGTCGATGACCTTTGATAGTTATGATTTGGGAGCAACCGACACATACACTCGATCAATAATTCAAAATTATTATTTTTCCGTTAGATAAATGCATGTATTCAAGGAGGTATTTTTTATGGAAAAGAAAAAAGTAATTAAACTAATTGGCTGGATAGTATTCGGACTATTCGCCGCTGGAGTTATTGTTTCATTTGTCTTCAATAAACAGATATTTGGAAGTGAAACGATCTTCGTGCCAGTTGAAGGACAAGGGGACTTTGTTAACTATATGATGACAAGAGGGTTCCCAGCAATGATTAGAACAGTTCAGATTGTTGTAATTGCTGCGGCAGCGTTCTTCATTCTCTCCCTTTTAGCGAAGATTACCTTTGAATCGAAGAAGACAATTACAATAGCCTTACTTCTCTTAAATTTACTTAAATGGGTGGTCGCTATCGCTTCCGTATTCATCATTATGGGTGCTTGGGGAGCAGATACCACAATGATGCTTGCTTCTGCTGGTGTCTTAACTCTTATTATAGGCCTTGGTTCACAAGCTTTAGTGTCTGATATCCTCGCCGGTATCTTCATCGTCTTTGAAGGCGATTTCCAAGTTGGCGATATCGTTATCATCGATGGCTGGAGAGGCGAAGTTAAAGCAATCGGTATTAGAACCACTAAATTAGTTGATGCTGGTGGCAATATCAAGATTATGAATAATAGTGATATTCGTTCCATTGTTAACCAAACCCAAGAATTATCAGTCGCTAAATGTTATGTTGGTGTTTCTTATGGCGATAGAATCGAAGCTATTGAAAAAGTTATTGCTGAGAACTTAGACAAGATTAAAGAAAAAATCCCTGCTATTGTTGAAGGACCATTCTATAAAGGTGTTTCCGAATTAGCTGATAGTGCAGTTGTTCTTTTATTCGTCGCTAAATGTAAGGAAACAGATATCTATCAAGTTCAACGTGATTTGAATAGAGAAATTAAGATTATCTTTGATGATAATAATGTCAATATCCCATTCCCACAAGTCACTGTTTCTTATGATCAAGGAAGTGAAGAAACTAAATTATCCGTTAAAGATAGAAAAGTAGTCGAAGCTTTCGTCGAAGAACAAAAAGACTTATCTAAGGATATAGATGATAAAAAGTAATATCTAGATAGATTAATTTGTAAGATTAACCTCGTGTTATTCACGAGGTTTTTATATTGCTCTTAAAATCTCTAATCTTAATTAAACGCTTTTAGATGTGGTTTAAATATGAAAATAGTTTCAATGTGAAACACTTTTCTTAATTTTATTAACATAAGTGCGTTAGAGGATTATTCTATTCACTTAAAAGGAGGAATTATTATGAATAGTCATAAGAAACTTATCTTAGCATCACTCGCTATATGTACAGCAGTCGTTGGCACTGTTGGTGTAGCAGCAATGTCTAACTCTAATGGATTACAAGCTGTTAATATTGTTAAAGCTGATATACCACTTTATACGCTTGTTATTGACTGCAAAAATGATATTGAAAGTGTCAATTCTGATTTTGTGGTTAATACAACAAGCGGGAATCCTTTAACATTTAATGTAAATAATGCAAATAATTGTTTCACTAAGGTCGACGAAGGTCTTCAGTTCATGGGAAATAAGGGAGGCATAATTTCAAATAAGAGTGAATTCCAATCGCTCTATTCTATAAGAATCGATACTAAGGATAATGGATATGAGTATAATAATATTCAAGTTCTTGGCAGAAATTCTCTAGATGATTTTGCAGCATTTACTCCTATAACCGCAGGGCAAGAAAAGTTATTTAGTCAACTTGACGGGAATAAATACTTTTCAATATCAGCAGCCACTCTTATGGGTTCTAACATAATTACATCCATTACCCTTAAATATAATTGCAGCCCAACAGAATAATTATCTTAGTCTCTTTTAGTGGATTTGTCTTCATCCGTAGAAGAAGAGAAAACTAATTAAGATTAGTAAATAAACAACGAATAAGGTAGGGAGAGGAGTTATCCATCTCCCACCTTTTTGTTATATAAAGTTTTTATTTGCATCATAAAGCGGGTAGAAAAAAACACGCTCCTAAGATGGCGCGTGTCTATATAATAAATACTGTCTCCAATTGTCCGTACACACAAGGGTTTGAAATACCAATTGTCGGTACACATACACAAAAAAGAGTGTATGACTATATCTTCCGTTATGATTCGCTTGGAAAAATCCTTAGAGTTATTGATTATTCGCTTGGAAAAGTCTATACTATTGTCGTTAATTCGCTTGGAAAAGTCTAAAAATTGAGGTATTTATATGTATAAAAGAAAAATTGAAGCAGAGCTTATTAGTTGGAAAGAAAACTTAAAAACTAAAAGGAAGGTTTTTCTATTAAAAGGATTACGACAAACTGGCAAAACAACATCAATCAAAGATTTTGCAAATAAAAACTATGAAAATGTTATTTATATCAATTTTAAATTAGAGCCAAGTCTTAAGACCGCATTTAATGGAGATTTAGATGTTAATACTATTACCACCAATATTTCCGCATTAAGGCCTGATGTTAAATTTATTCCTTATAAAACAGTAATCATTTTAGATGAAATTCAAGAATCTTCTGGCGCTAGAGCGTCTCTTAAATCATTCGTAGAAAATGATGATCGTTATGATGTGATTGCTTCTGGCTCCTTATTAGGATTAAAAGGATATAACAAAAAATATCATGGTGGAGCTTCTATTGGTTACGAGCATGTTGTTTATATGAAACCAATGGATTTTGAAGAGTTCTTATTAGCTAAGGGTATTAGCCAAGATATCATTAATTATTTAAAATCCTCTTTTGAAGCTAAAGAGAATATTCGTCAGCCAATCCATGAAGCGATGACTCGTTATTTTAAAGAATATCTATGTGTAGGAGGTATGCCAGAAGCAGTAGATACTTTTCTTAAAACGAATGATCTAAATCAAGTAAGAGCAGTTTTAAATGATATTTTAGAAGGATATAAAGATGATTATGGCAAGCATCTAAATGAAAACGAAGAAGAAGAACTTGATAAAGCTTTGCTCGCTAAAATAAATAAAGTTTACGCATCGATTCCTGCTCAACTTGCTAAGGAGAATAAAAAGTTTATGTATTCAAAAGTTGCCAAGAAGGCAACCTCAACAATTTATGATCCTGCAATTCAATGGTTAGTGGATTATGGTTTAGTAACATATTGTTATAATCTTAGACAACTTGAACTACCATTATCAGGAAATAAGATTGAAGAATGTTTTAAATTATATGTCGCTGACACAGGGCTTTTTATGGCGATGTTAGAAAAAGATGTATATGAAGATGTTTTATTTGGTAAATTAGGTTCTTATAAAGGCGCTCTATATGAAAACATTATCGCTGATGCTTTTACTAAGAATGGCAAAGATTTGTTTTATTATGGTAAAGAATCAGGTTTAGAAATTGATTTTATTACTCGCTATAAAAAAGATATCTCTTTGGTGGAAGTTAAGGCTAAATCAGGAAAAACGAAATCCGCGAAAACTGTGATTTCAAATAAGATAGATTATCCAGAAGTTAAACGATTAATTAAGTTTGGTGAATTCAATATCAAGGAATCTATAGATGAAGATGGGAATATATTATTAGTGTTGCCACATTACTTAGCTTTTTTATTAGAATGAACGACCCAAATGTAGAAACTACAACGGTTCATGTGAATAATGAAACTTATATTTAACTTATTGAATATGAATGCTTTGTGCTTGATGGCTAATCACCATCAAACAAAAACTAAACAATGTTCAAACCTCGTGTCCGCCCAGATTTTTCACGGGGTTTTTATGTGCCCAGATACAAATTGATTAAAGTTATATTCATAAGACCAAATATAGCAAATAAAGGACCCAAAAATAAGAAATAACACGCACTTTTCGTACGTGCCTTCACAATCAATCGTGCCCTCAAATGTCGATACACGGACATAAAACTCAAGAAAGAATGGAGGATGTTCCATTAGCATCAAATGTTAGTGAACTCATAAGTTGTTATAAACAGGATGTGTAAACATATTGCAAATTAAACCACAAAACAATATTATATGGTTGGAAATGCAAGTATGACTAATTTTGAAAAGATTTCTAAAATTATTAAATCTAATGGCGGTTATGTTACTGGAAGAGATGTTAGCGAAGCAAATATTCCGACATCCATCCTTTCACAATATATTAAAAAATATAATCTTATAAAACAGTGTCCAGGGTTTTATTCAACTGAAGATTGGATGACGGATGATTATTTTATTTTCCAATATCAATACCCGAAACTAATTTATTCTTTCTATGGAGCTGCTTATCTTCATAGACTTGGTGATTTTATACCAACATCTTTAGAAGCAACTGCTCCAAAAAATTATCGCCCATTTCCTCTTCCGAGAGATGGCGTGATTCTTCATACGGATACAAGAGATACGACATATAATCTCGGTATTAGTGAAGTTGAAACATCATTTGGCAACAAGGTCAAAGTTTACGACATTGAAAAGACAGTATGCGATTTCATTAGAAATAGAAAAAAACTGGATTCGGAATCTTTTGTTAAGTGTGTAACCTGGTATAGCAAAAGAAAAGATAAAAATGTGAATAGGCTTATCCAATACGCACGTAAAATGAAAATCGAAGATAAAGTAAATAGTCTAATGGAGGTGCTTTTGAATGAAAATTAATAAGAATTCATTACAGGCTAGAATCAAAAATTTGTCTAGTCAAAAAGGAGTTCCTTCAAACGTTATTCTTCAAGATTATTTCTTTGATGCATTTTTAAAAAGATTAGCAAAATCTCAATATGCTGAAAATTTTGTTTTTAAAGGCGAGTTCTTGCTTTCTACTACTTTAGGCTTGTTCGCATGCTAGTAATATTTAATCACAAATTTTAATAAGTGAATAACATACTCGACAAATATCTATATATATTGTAGAATATACTCGACAGAGGGAATATTTATGAATCATGAGACTTTAAAAAGAATTATCTTTGATCAACATCAAGTTATTAAAGATGCTGTGATAATTGACAGGAATATTGTTTTAGAAAAAGACATTAATTATGTACTAGTTGGATTAAGAAGAGCAGGCAAAACAACATTACTTTATAAAAGAGTGCAAGAATTAATTAATGAAGGTGTTGATTGGAAACAAATCATTTATATTAATTTTGATGATGAAAGGTTGATTGAATTCACAGCTAATGATTTTGATGACATTCTTTTAGTCGCGGAAGAATTAACTAATAAAAAACATTATTTTTATTTTGATGAAATTCAAAATATCGATGGTTGGGAAAAGTTTGCTATTCGTGTTGCAAATCAAGGATATAAAGTTGATATCACTGGGAGCAACGCAAAAATGCTTTCAAAAGAAGTGGAAGCAAAACTAGGTGGAAGATACATTTCTAAGGAAATTATGACGTATTCTTTCGATGAGTTTTTAAGAGCTAACAAAGCAAACAAAGATGGATACTCTGTTAAAGAGATTGGACAAATAAATAGTTTATTAAATGATTATTTTGTTAATGGTGGTTTCCCTGAATCTATTAGTTTTAAAAACAAAAGAGAATATGTTTCGAGTATTTATCAAAAGGTTCTTTATAATGATATTATTGTTCATAACAATATAAGAAATGAAAACGGCATCAAACTGATGGTTAAAAAAATTGCTGAATCAGTAAAGCATGACCTTTCTTTTACTAAGATTCAAAATATTATTACTGGCATAGGATATAAGATATCTAAAGATATAGTTATCGATTATTGTGGATATTGTAAGGATGCTTTTCTCTTGTTTACACTAGAAAATTATTGTGCTTCTTTTTTAGATAAAAATAGTAATCCTAAATATTATTTTATGGACAACGGGATATTAAACCTTTTCTTAGATAATAAAAGAAGTTCGCTATTAGAAAATATAGTTGCTCTACATTTATATAGAACTCACAAAGATTGTCTTTACTACTTCAAAGGCAATAAAACTGATATTGATTTTTATCTCTCCAAATTTAATACCGCGATTCAAGTAGCGTATTCAATCGATGAAAAAGATGCCTATGATCGTGAAGTTAATAATTTAATCGCTTTTGCAAAAGCTAATCATTCCAAATCCAATTTGATGATTGTGACTTACGAAGAGGAAAAAATAATTGAAAACGATGGATTTTTAATCAAAGTTATTCCACTAAAAAAGTTTTTGCTTAATTAATAATTTAACATTCAATTCGTTTTCATAATAAACAATATATAAAACCCAATCAAAAAGAATACAATCCCTCCTTACCTTTCATACAATAAAATGGACATATGGGCGATACAACATTCATCATCTTTTCTTTTTCAAAATGGTTAAGAGGGTTAAACCCTCGTGTCTATCCAATTTTTATAAGGGGTTTAAAGAGTAACCCTATATGACTCTCAACCAGGTGGCATAGAAATAGTAAATATATTAAAAATGTAATAAAAAACACGTATTTTTACTTACGTGTCTCGACAATTAAGGATGGCGGAGGATTAGGGATTTGAACCCTAGCGCCCCTTTCGGAACCTATGAGCTTTCCAAGCCCACCCCTTCAGCCTCTTGGGTAATCCTCCAGCGCTGTGTTAAAGTATATATTTTCTTTTTCTTAATTACAACAATGTTTTGATATAAAATATCATTTACCATGATAAAAGTAATTGTCTCTTCAAAAGAAGCTAACCAACGTATTGATAAATTTGTTAAAAAATACCTCAATGAGGCACCTCTTTCTTTTGTTTATAAATTATTCAGGAAGAAAGATGTCAAAGTGAATGGCCACTGGGTTAAACAGGATTATTTCATTAATGAAGGTGAAGAGATAACATTATATGTTAGTGAAGATCAACTTAAAGAATTTTCTAAACCAAAAGAAACAATCAAAAAAGACTTCCCTCATGAAATTATTTATGAAGATGAAAACATCATCCTTATTAATAAACCACGTGGCTTATTAGTGCATGGAGATATTAATGAAAAGCGAGTAACTTTAACTAATGATGTCTTAAATTATTTATATTTTAAGGGTGAGTATGACCCAAATAATGATAAAGGTTTTACTCCTGCTCCAGCGCATAGACTTGATAGAAATACATCGGGAATAATTGCGTATGCAAAAACATTAAACGCTTTAAATTGCTTAGAAAAATTATTTAAAGATAAAACTGAATTAACCAAGACATATTTAGCTTTAGTAATCGGTTATTTCCCTAATTATATGGAAATTGATTTGCCTTTATTAAAAGATCCAAATAGTGGTTTAGTTAAAGTTACAAAAGAAAAAGATGGCGGACAAAGAGCGTTATCTAAAGTTTCAATTAATAAACACTTTAAAGGATATTCATTAGTTAATGTTGAATTAGTTACCGGAAGAACACATCAAATTAGAGTTCACCTCGCTAGTAAGAATTACCCAGTAGTAGGGGACGCTAAATACGGGAATTTTAAGATTAATAAAGACTTTAAATCCTTGTATGGTTTTGAGAATCAATTCTTACATGCCTATTCATTAGAATTTAAAGATATTCCTGAACCTTTAAATTACCTCAAAAATAAAAAATTCACCGCAAATCTTCCGGCGAATGAGAAAAAAATTCTTTCTGAATTAGATTAAAATTTTGATTTATATTTTCCGTTAAAAATATCTTCTATCGCTTCAATAACTCCATCTTCATGATTTGATTTTTGAGTAATTATATCAGCGTTACTTTTTAAGAACTCTTTTGCGTTAGCAAGTGCCACACCATAACCTGCAACTTGAAGCATATATAAGTCGTTATCGCTATCTCCGATAGAAATGATATTCTTCTGAGGAATCTTATAATATTCAGCGATATCTAATAAGGCATTACCCTTTGTAGCCTTTTTATGATAAAGTTCAACATAAGGAAGACCTCTCCAGAATCTTTCTTCGATTCCTTCATATTTTGAACATCTTTTGGTGATTTCTTCGTTATGTTCGATACCTTTTTGATTAAGTTTAGCAATAAAAGTAATAACATCTTCTTTTAAAATATCTTTAAATTCACCTTGATGAATATTCATTCCTTTATACCAAAAGAAGATATCTAAAGTTTCATCTACTTTATCAATATAGATATCAGTATTTGTTTCGCACATAGCGTTATCAATATATGGCTTTATTGAATAATAGATTTCGTTAACAATTTCTTTTTTAAAGATATATTCTCTAGTCTTAAAATTCTTATCATTTAAAGAAAAAACTAGCGCTCCGTTATAGCAAATTAGGGGAGTATCTAGTTTTAATTCATTGTGAAATTGGACTAGTGAACGAATTGGTCTACCACTTGCAAGAACAATTAAATGACCTTCGTTTGATAATTTAAGAAGATATTCTTTCGTCGCTTTTGAAATAACTCTATCTTTATTTAAAAGAGTTCCATCAATATCAATCGCGATTAAATACCTATCCATTATTTATGATATAAACCAACAGCTTTTTGAACGCGGGCTAAAGTTTCATTAGCAATAACACTTGCCTTTTTAGCGCCTTCTTCTAACACTTCATCCACTAAACCAGAAGAAATGATTTCTTCATAACGTTTTTTGAATGGTTCCATTTCATTTATAACAGCATCTGCAACAGCGCGCTTAAAGTCGCCATAGCCTTTGCCTTCAAATTCTTTTTCAATTTCAGCGAATTCCTTACCAGTTAGAGCGGAATATATAGTCATTAAATTTGAGATACCTGGCTTATTTTCAACATCATATTTAATTTCGTGTCCTAAGTCAGTTACCGCTGACATAATTTTCTTTCTCATCACATTTAAATCATCAGAGAGGAAAATATCGCCTTTTGGATCAGATTTAGACATCTTCTTAGTTGGATCACTAAGTGACATAATTCTTTTACCAACTTTAACCATTTCCGCTCTTGGCATAACTAATGTATCACCATATCGGTTATTAAATCTTTTTACTAAGTCACGGCAAAGTTCAACATGTTGAACTTGGTCTTCACCAACTGGGATGCGCTTTGAATTATATAAAACGATATCGCAAGCCATAAGAACTGGATAAGCAAATAAGCCTAAACCAATAGCTTCATTGTCCATCTTTTGAGCTTTATCTTTAAATTGTGTCATTCTGGATAATTCACCCATATATAGGAAGTTTTGCATAATGACAGCAAGTTCACTATGAGCAGGAACGTCACTTTGAAGGAAGATAGTAGTGGACTTTGGATCTAAACCAGCCGCTAAGTAATAAGCAGCGATATCACGTGAATTATTTCTTAAATCTTCTGGTTCAATTGGAAGAGTTAAAGCGTGTAAATCTGCAATAAAAACAAAGGTATCCCCTTCATTTTGAATGCGAGCAAAGTTTTTAATAGCACCGATATAATTGCCAAGAGTTAACTTACCTGTTGGCTTGATTCCACTTAAGATATTGTCCATATTTAATTACCTTCCTTCCTTAAAAGATAAAAATAATCTTAATTAGTATAGCACTTTCACACATATCTCTACACCCAATTTTTAACATAAAGTTTGACAAGCATAGTTATAAATTATAAATTCTAACTATGATAAAAATATATACATCCCCATCGTGCTCTAGTTGCCGCAAAGTAAAAAAATGGTTCGAAGAACAGAAAATTCCGTTTGAAGAACATAATATTTTTAATGCTGTTTTAAATCCAGATGAATTAAAAGATATCTTAATTAAATCGGAAAATGGTACTGAAGATATCATTTCTCAACGTTCTAAAATCATCAAAGAAAATAATGTCGATGTCGAAGACATGACTATTACTGAACTCGTTGATTTTATTCGTAAAAACCCTTCTGTCTTAAAAAGACCAATTATGGTGGATGATCATCGTATTCAAGTTGGTTATAATTCTGAAGAGATTAGAACATTTATTCCTCGCGCTAGACGCATTGCGGAAATGGCGTGTACCGGAGACTGCTACGAAGATTGTTCTGAAATTACTAAGCTTTCGAAATAGATTCTCTAGCTCTTTTAAGTTTAGAAACATGATTCCAGGTATATGGAATCTTTTTATTTTTTAAGAATTCTTTTAATAATTCTTTCGCGTGCTCCATTGAAGAAGACTCACATTCGACTTCATAATCAGTGATGTTATTATAGGTGGATTCATCAATTGAAATTAGTCCATCTTTATAATTAATATCTAATCTTTTAGTGACTAAAAGCGCATAGCATTTTAAATCTGAAACAGGTACATCTATCTTACTTTTAACAAAGTTTAAAACCTCTCCATTAGGAAGAACTCCATTTTGCTTAAATTCTTCAAATTCCCTATAGGAAATCGGCTGGTTTATTTCTAATTTACCTTCTTTAAGCTTTTCTTTAACGGTAAATTCAATATAGTCATCGCTCTTTTTTCTGATTCTTAGTCCAAGTTTATTTTTGCTAATAATGAATTCCTTATTATCAATATAGTAGTTATCTTGTGAATATATTTTATCTTCTAAGTCTTTATACGCTAAAAGGAGGGCATCATAGCCTTTCTTACTAATCATTACTTTAGCTTCGATTTCAATGTTTTTGCTCATAAGATTTCCTTGTGTTATTATATAACAAGGTAAATTAATATGATATATGCAGATTCTGATCCAAGCGTAAACTGGCTTAATGACTGGCTCGTTAATTATGGTATTTATATTGCCTTAGGTTTAGCGGGTGTCGTTTTTATTGTGGTTTTAGTTCTTTTCCTTATTTCACTTAAGAAAAGAAAAGAATCACCTTTAGGTGCTCCAGTAATTAATGCGGTTGATGATGAATTTGTTACCAAATTATTTGAAGCAATTGGAGGCAAAGAAAATCTTAAATCTTCTTCTTTAAATGGTTCACGTATTAGTTTAGTTTTAAAAGATTATGACCTTATAAATGAAAAACTCCTCACTGAGTGCGGAGTGGATTCATTCATTAAGATGTCTAATAAGATTACTTTAGTTTCTAAATCTAATTCAGAAAAGATTTATAAAGGACTTAATCACTAAAACAATTTTTCTTAATATCTTCAGTTGGAAGTCCAATTACGTTATCTAAACTTCCTTCTATAGATTTAACTAGATGAAATTCTTCATCTTGAATTCCATAGGCTCCCGCTTTATCTAAAGGCGAGCCTGTTTTTATATATTTCCAGATAGTTTCATCACTTAGTTCGTTGAAGTGAACAACTGTTTTAGTGGACCCTTTGATGGTTTTTTTCTTTGAAACGTAGGCATAGCCACTAACTACATCATGGTCTCTCCCGCTTAACGCTTTAAGCATTCTATAAGCGTCATTTTCATCTTTAGGTTTTCCAAATAATTCTCCATCTACGATAACAACTGTATCACTTCCAAGTACTTCATCATTTGGGTGATCTTTAAAAATAGTCATTGCTTTTAAGTAAGCCGCTTCCATAGGAAGAGTGTATGGATCAACATTTAAATGTTCATCAACATCCGCAGGCATAATTAAAAATTCAGGAACAATTTTCTTTAATAATTCTTTTCTTCTTGGAGATTGACTAGCTAAGATAAGCATATTATTTTTCGTCTAAGATTACTGGAACGACCATTGGCCTACGTTCAGTCTTACGATAAACATAAGTAGAAACAACATCTTTAATGTATGTTTTAAGTTCATTAAAGGACTGGCTGTTCTCTAAAATTGTATTAATTGTTTTAGTGGTAATAGTTGTTATTTCATCAATGATTTGTTTATCCGCGGTAAAAGCATAGGAAATGACTTTTGGAGCAGATTTAATTGTCTTTGTTTTGGAATTAATTCCAACCACAATTGAAACTAAACCATCTTCTTTTAATATTTCTCTATCTTTAATCACGGCTTCAGATAGTCCGCTTATATCTTTTCCATCAATATATACTGGGAAAGCATCATATTTAGGACCACGATGTATTTCGTGATTATATAAAACAATTGATTCACCGTTTTCTAAGACAAAGATATGATCTTCAGGAATACCTAAAGATTCCGCGATCTTGCCATGAATCTTAAGCATTCTATAATCACCATGGATCGGCATAAAGTATTTAGGATTAACTAAACGTAACATTAATCTTAATTCTTGTTTAGATGGGTGACCCGAAGAGTGAACGGAATAAAGAATTGAATTAGTTGTGACTTCACAGCCTTTTCTAACTAATTGGTTAACAACTCTTTCAATTAAAACTCCATTTCCTGGAATGGCACTGGATGAGAAAACAACTGTATCACCAGGAATAATGGATAAATCTTTATGTTCTCCATTAGCGATTCTTGATAAAGCCGCCATTGGTTCACCTTGTGAACCAGTGCAAAGTACACAAATTTCGTTAGCTTTATAATCGTTAACTTCGTTAATTGGAATAATTCTTGAATCTGGAATCTTAATGTAACCTAAGTCTCTAGCAACTTGGACAACATATTCCATTGATCGACCAAGTATTGCGATATATCTTCCATGTTTAACCGCAACTTCAACGATTTGTTGAATACGAGAAACGTTAGAAGAAAAGGTAGAAAGAATAATTCTTCCTGGAGTGCCTTCAAAAATATCATTAATTGAATTCAAAACGTTTGTTTCACTTGGGGTATATCCTTCAATTTCCGCGTTAGTGGAGTCACTAAGTAAAAGGTCAACTCCTTCGCTTCCTAAGCGGGAAATCTTATTTAATTCAATTTGTTTTCCGACTGGAGTCAAATCGATCTTAAAGTCTCCAGTATGAATAATTCTTCCTTGAGGAGTATCCACACAAACCCCATAAGCATCTGGGATGGAGTGGGTGACATAGAAGAATGAAACAGTAAAATCATCAATATTTAAAATAGTATCTGAATCATATTCAACGATATTAACTTTATCTCTAACGCGAGCATCTTCTAATTTATGACGAATTAAAGCTGCCGCAAGTTTAGGCGCGTAAATTACTGGAATATATACTCTTTGCACTAAAAATGGAATAGCGCCGATATGGTCTTCATGACCATGGGTGATAATTAAAGCTTTAATTTTTTGTCTTGAATGATTTAATTTTGAATAGTTAGGAATAACATAGCTAACCCCAGGCAAATTAGCGTCAGGAAAACGAACACCAGCATCAATAATGATGAGTGAACGATCTGATTCAATGCAATAAGTGTTTTTGCCTACTTCGCATAAGCCGCCTAATGCGTAAACTGATATTGGGGATTTTGTTTCAGCCATAAGTCTCCTAACAATAAATAAAACAGCAATTAATGAATTATTTTCGTTAATTTATTTAGTGGCTAAATTATAACTAGTTATAAAATAAAATTCAATTAGCAATTAGAAAACTTAAATGCGAATCGCATCTTCTTTTCGAATAAATGGGTTTTCTTTATTGATGTGATCGTAATATAAAACACCATTTAGGTGATCGAGTTCGTGTTGGAGGACAATTGCTTCATATCCTCTCGCGGTAATAATTTTTTCTTTTCTAGTAACGGCATCAAAGGCTTTCACAATTATTTTAAATTTACGGTAAACATAGCCTTCATGGTTTTCTTTTACGGATAAACAGCCTTCTCCCGCGCCTAAATAGCTTTCTTTAACGGATTCAGAAATAATGCGAGGATTGATTAAGCGGTGGTCAACTACTTTAGTAGGATTACCATCTTCATCTTCTTCGATTGGATAATAGACAACTAAAGCGCGGATATTTTCTCCGATTTGAGGCGCGGCTAAACCTACGCCTTCTTTAAGTTGATATTTTTCTTTAATTTTTGGATCTTGAGATGCAACTAAATAATCGTGCATCTTATTAACTAATTCGATAATTGAATCATCATCTGGGTTTTCGACGACTCTACATCTTTCTCTTAATGATGGTTCGTTATCTTGAACAATTTTAAAGTACTTACTCATAACAAAAATCTATTCTACCATACATTTTGAAAATTTGATAACATAACGCTATGGATGATAAATTATATGAGAGCTTAATCCTTCTTAAAGAAGGAATTGAAAAAGATCCTCGAGTTATTAGACTTAATGAACTCGATGAGCAACTTAATCATAACGAAGAAGTTATGGTTCTTTCATATAAGAAAGATACGGCGAATACTTTATATAATGATGCGTTAAAATTTTTTAAAGAAGATTCAAAAGAAGTTAAAGACGCTCAAAAAGCACTCTATGAAGCTAAACTAAATTTAGATAATCACCCTTTAGTGAAAGAATATAATGAAGCCTATAAAGAAGTTAGACTATTATATGAAAAGATAAATAAAGAATTATTTAATGACTTTAATTTAAAAGGAAAACATCAATGTTAAGAATATCTGGTGGAACATTTCGTTCAAGACTCTTAAAAACTCCTGACACTACTTTAACTAAACCGACAATGGATAAAGTAAGAAATGGAGTGTTTTCCGCTCTTCAAAACGATATTAATGGCAAAAATGTTTTAGATTTATTTGCTGGTTCAGGTTCATATGGCTTTGAAAGTTTATCTAGAGGAGCATCATCATCAACATTTGTGGATAATGGTTTAGAAGCTATTAAAGTAATAAAAGAAAACGCGCGCGCATTAGATGTATTAGACCAAACTAAGATGTATAAAGAAGATTCTTTCTCATTCTTACTTAACACAAATGAAGAATATGACATCATCTTTGTTGATCCACCTTATAAGAAATATGATTATAAAGAGATCGTGGACGCTATTATAAATAGTTCATCCTTAGCTAAAAATGGCATACTTGTTTTAGAAAGTGATTATAATTTAGATATAGATTTAAGTTTATTCTCTAAATTTAAAGAATATAAATATTCCCAAACCTATGTATATATATTAAGGAGATAAGAATGAATAAAGCTATTTATCCAGGAAGCTTCGATCCAATTACTAATGGTCATATTGATATCTTAAAAAGATCATTAAATGTTTTTGATGAAGTTATTATCTTAATCGCAGATAATCCAAATAAATCTTCTAAGTTCACTGTGGAAGAAAGAGTCTTAATGGCAACAGAAGCTATTAAAGAACTTGGCTTAAAAAATGTAAGTGTGGATACAACTAGAGGACTTGTCGTGGAATACGCTAAGAGTCATGATGCTAAATGTATGATTCGTGGCTTAAGAGCGGTCAGTGATTTTGAATACGAATTCCAATTAACCGCTGCAAACTATTATATTGATAACTCAATTGATATCGTTTTCTTTATGTCTCATACCGAAACGAACTTTATCTCATCAAGTGCAATCCACGAATTATATTTATCTAAAGTAGATATTTCTAAACTAGTACCTAATTCTGTCCTTAAGGTTTATCAAAAAAAGTACAGATAATCCCCTCATTGGGAAAAATAAGAAAAATAAAAACTTCGCACTGAATTGCGAAGTTTCTTTTTTCAGCCGGTCTTAACTTCTATTTAATAGCGAAGTCGCCAGTGTGTAACCAGCAGTCGGCAAGCATTTCAGCTTTATCTGAATCTTTGTCGCCGCTAAGTCCGAAGAAAATTTCGGTAACGCCTGGATTTTCTGCAGCAGCAGTGAAGTCAACTAATAAAATAGTTGGAGTTAAGAAGTTATCTGGGTCACATGATTCAACATTTTGGAGATCGGAATCTGACAATTTGTTGTTCATGTAATAATCGGAGTTATATCCAACACCAGCAGTTTCTTCAAAGAAGGCACTGTTTCTATCCATATATTGGACGAAAGCGGTTTGTTTTGTGGTGGTGTCAGATGTGACTTCATCAGCGAAGATTGTATACATCTTGAAGCCATCAGCGCGGTCTGCTTCTTTAGTGATATAGTTGTTGAAGTTTTGTTGTAATGTTTCAAAACCACCACGAGATTCTTTACAAACGGCACAGGATTCTGCGACATAAGCAAGGAAGAATTTGGAACCATATTCTTTAGCAGCAGCTTCACGTTTAGTATTATCTTCCATAACACCGAAGACAGTTTCGGTTAATTTATCAGCGTCTGATTTAGCACCAGAGACTAATGATTTTTGGAAGTTATGATAATAGGTTTCGGAAGAGTTTAAATCTTCTTGAAGTTTAGTAATAGAATCGACGATAGGACGGATAGAGAAAATAATACCGAAAATAACACCAACAATTAAAAGTGGTTGAACCCATGCGGTCTCACGAATCCATTTCCAGATCCTTCCGAAGAAAGCTCCAATTGCAGTTAATATAATCATATTAAGTCCTCCTATTAGTCGATAACTTTAGATATTTTATCAAAAATGATAAGCATACTTCAATAGCGAAATTGCGAAAGACATTATATGTCTCAATAAAAGGCGTGTCAATTAATTAGTTTAATATTCTCTTTTTTAAAAGAAATGTTACAATAATTGCATTCATTACAATATGGCAAGACGTAAAACTTTAAAACAAAAAATTGAATCAATGAGCTACAACCATATATGGTTAAGATTTGTTTTTGATTATGGTGGTGCTTTTATTATTACCGCTATTTCAGCTCTTGTATTTGCTTTTGGAATGAATACATTTATCAATCCAACCGAAGTAGCAATTGGAAGTGAAACATATCATTTCTCTAGAATTATTTCCGGTGGAGCTTCTGGTATTGCTCAAACAATCGCTCACTTATTAGAGATTTTTAACTTAACAATGCCTGATGGCTTGCCATCAATGTATTCAATCTTTTATCTTCTTATCAATATTCCTTTAATCATTTTAGCGTTTAAAGGCATTGGTGTTAGATTTGGCGCGTTCACTCTTCTAAATGTTGGTATGGTTTTCTTATTCACCAACGTTCTTAAGGGAGAATATATAAGTAACATTGCTTTATTCTTTGACACTAGAGGTGGTATTGTTTCTCGTGCTTTATTCGCTGGTATCGCTACTGGTTTATCAAGCGCGCTTGCCTATAAGATTGAAACATCCGCAGGTGGTCTTGATATTATTTTCTATTATTTAAGTCTTCGCAAAAATACAACCGCTGGCAAATACGGAATGGTTATCAACGCTGTTGTTGTTACCCTTTATTCCCTTATTACTGGTTTAGGTCATAATAACGTTGAAATCTATTTAACTATCAGTGGAAGTTTAACCGCTAGAACGATTAGCTCTTGGGATTACGCTATTTCTATGGCGCTCTTCTCAGTTATCTACTTATTCACAGTTATGTTAATCGTAGACTTCATTAACGTCAGAAACAAAAAAGCTCAAGTTCAAATTATTACATCTGAACAGCGACTCCCGTCCTTGCTTTTAGCAAATATTCCTCATGGCGCTACTGTTGTACAAGCTAAGGGTGCCTATAGTGGAGGAGATCGTTTAATTATTTACATGGTTATTTCCACGATGGAACTTAAAAATGTTATAAAAATTGTCCGTGAACTTGATCCAAATTCGTTCGTTAATGTTACTTCGCTTCAACAGGTTTACGGAAACTTCTTCCTCAAACCTGTTAAGTAAAATTATTACAAAGTAATAAAAAGAGTTAGCACAACGCTAACTCTTTTCGTTTAAATGGTGTTTATTTATTCAATGCTTTAAGGATTAAGGAATTAAGTTTTTGGACAAACTCAACTTTATTAGTTACTTCTCTTCCTTCAAGTAAGTTAGCTTCATCGTAAAGAATAGAAGCGTAGTCTTTGACTAATTCATCATTATCTTGGATAGAGGAGAAGGCTTTGAATAATTCGTGATTTGGGTTAATCTCTAAAACCTTTTGAGCTTTGATGCTATCTTTTTCTTCATCACTCATTGATTGTTCTTTTAAGGTCTTTTCCATTTCAAGAGACATACCATCTTTCGTGGAAATACAGACTGGGGAATCAACAAGTTTAGAAGAGATAACTACATCATCAACTTCATTTTTAAGTGCTTCCTTGATGTTGTCTAAAAGTCTCTTATTGGTGTTTGTAATTTCTTCAATTTCAGACTTTTCTTCATCACTAAGTTCACTAGCGGTTTCATCACTAATAGACTTGAATTCGACCTTATCATAATCTCTCATCATCATGATGGCAAATTCATCGATCTTTTTATCTAAAAGAAGGACATCCACGCCAGTCTTTACGTATTTTTCGAGTTGTGGGAGCATCTTAATAGCAGTTAAATTTTCACCTGAAACATAGTAAATATTCTTCTGATTCTTATCCATTTCGGACTTATATTGTTCAAGGGAAATATATTCGTCATTATGCTTTAAGGAATGGAAGATTAATAAGTCTTGGAGAGTATCTTTCTTACCACCAAAAGTGGAGTAGATACCAAACTTAATATGTTCTCCAAAAGCTTCCCAGAATTTTTGATATTTTTCGAAATCGTTTTTCTTAGTTTCTGCTAATTTAGCGACAATCTTCTTTTCAACATTATCAGCGATTTTCTTCATCATTGGAGATTGTTGAAGAATTTCACGAGAAATATTTAAGTTAAAGTCTGGGGAATCCACTAAACCTTTAACGAATTTTAAATAATCAGGAACTAATTCAGGACATTTATCTTTGATAAAGATGCCTTTAGAATAAAGCATTAATCCCTTTTCATAGTTATCGCTATAAAGGTTATATGGTGCGTGAGCTGGAATATAAAGTAAGGAATCATATGTGACCGTTCCATCTACCTTGACAAATAACGATAATAGTGGATCTTCATAATCTTGGAATTTTTGTTTATAGAAGGAATTTAAGTCTTCATCCTTAACATCGTTTTTATTCTTTTTCCATAGAGGTACCATGGAATTTAATGTTTCATCTTCAATTACAGTTTGTTTCTTTCCATCAACTTCTGTTTCTTTTGAAACATTCATCTTAATTGGATAACGGATGTAATCACTATATTTCTTAATTAAATCTTTGATTTTGTACTCTTCTAAATAGCTATCATAATCGACTTCTTTAGTGTTTTTCTTTAAATATAAAGTAATAGAAGTACCAGTGTCTTCTTTCTTTGAATCTTCGATTGTGTAGCTTTCTTCACCATTTGAAGTAAATAAATAAGCTTCGTTATCAACAGTTTTTGTTAATACTTCAATCTTAGACGCCACCATAAAAGCACTATAGAAACCAACACCAAATTGGCCAATGATGTTTAAGTCTTGTTTTTCTTTAGCTTCTTTAAGTTTTGATGCAAAATCCTTAGAACCAGATTTAGCGATCGTACCTAAGTTATTGATTAGATCATCCTTAGACATTCCGATACCATTATCTTCAATAGTAATGGTTCTAGCTTTCTTATTTGGAATGATTCTAATTTCATAATCTTTAATTGGATATTTTCCTTCGCTAGATAACGCGACAAAACGATATTTATCAATAGCATCTGACGCGTTTGAGACTAATTCGCGTAAAAATATCTCATTATTTGAGTAGATAGAATTAATCATTAAAGAGAGTAATTCTTTCGATTCAGTTTGGAATTCTTTTGTTTCTTTCATTTTAAAAAGCCTCCTTGTTTTTACTCACAACAACTATATTCTAATCACTTTTGGCACTCTGTCAAGTCGAGTGCTAAAAATTATTAATATTGTCTTACTTTAACTTTTGTTAGCTTGCTTATAAACTATTGATTGTATGGATATTTTTAAGACATCTAGTAGAGCTGAATGGCGCAAATATTTGGAAGAGAATTTTACTAAATTAAATGAAATATGGTTTTCTCTTCCTCTTCCGTCTTCAAATGAAGAGGGTGTTTCATATAATGATGCTGTTGAGGAAGCTTTATGCTTTGGTTGGATTGATAGCACTAATTACCCACTTGATGAAAATTATCGTCGTTTGAGGTTTTCTCCGAGAAGAAAAAGGAGTGCTTATTCACAACTCAACATTGAAAGATTAATCTGGCTTAATGAACATAATTTAATTCACGAGAGCATACTTCCTAGTGTTCTTCCTATTATTAATAAACCATTCAAATATCCAAAGAAAATACTTAGTGCTTTACAAAAGGAAGAAGTTGTTTGGAATAATTATCAAAATTTTTCAGATTCTTATAAACGAATTCGTATTGCTCATATCGTTTCTTCTAAAACTAAGAAAGAATATGAAAAGAGGCTTAAAACATTTATAAACAAAACTAGGGATAACAAATTAATTATTGGAAATGGTTCGGATGAAAAATATTACAAATAGGGGAGTTCCTATATGTTTTTTTCTGAATTTTTCCCATTTTTCTATTATCATTTAGCAATTATTCATTATTAATGTATAATTTATAACATCGGAGGAAACATAAATGACAAATTTCCAAGTTTATAGAAAAACTTTATCCTTTTCTCTTTTATCATTTGTGGTTGAGATTGGTGCATTTTTAGTTTTAATTGGAACATCTGCTGCTGGATTTTTTATCGCAAATTCTTCTACTGAAGCAGCCTTAATAGGCTTACTTGTTGGTTTTGTTATTGGTATTATCTTAGTTACATTGATTAATATTTTTATTACTAACCGTATCAAAGCTGCTCAAATTGCTATGATGACAAAAGGAGTTACCGAAGGGGAACTTCCTGAAAAAACTTTTAAGGCAGGTTTTGAAGAATTAAGAGGTCGTTTTGCTAAGATTACCTTATTCTTCTTTATCACAAACGCTATTAAAGGTATCTTTAGACAAATCGGTCGTTCAATTAACCGTATTGGTACTGCATTAGGCGGTGATGTTGGCAATGGTATTACATCTGCAATCGATTCCGCTATTCAAACATTAATTAGCTATTTATGTGATTGCTGTTTAGCTTGGGTTTTATACCGCAAAGATCAAAATTCTGCCTTAGCAGCATGTGAAGGAGCAGTTATCTTCTTCAAACATGGCAAGACCTTATTTAGAAATATCGGAAGAATTTTTGGAATGGGTTTCTTATTCTTTGTTCTTGTTGCTGGTGGTTTCTTTGGTATTAGCTATTTGATTTTATTTAGTATCCCAGATGTATTCCAACCATTATTAAAAGCTCTCCAAGATTTTGCTGGATCTGATTACCCAGAAGTATTAAACAATCCAACAATGGTAACAATAATTGCTAGCGCCATTATTGGTGTTGTTATGTATTCAATTCTCCATTCAGTTTTAATTCGTCCATTCATTTTAACAGGTGTTATGCGTAACTTTATGGCAGCTGGTAAAGAACATATTCCAACTGAAAGTGAATTTGCTGAACTCGAGAAAAAATCTCCAAGGTTTGCTAAACTTCGCAATTCTGCAAATAACGGCTAATATAATTTTAAACAAAATATCCCCTCGGCATTGCCTTGGGGATTTTTTCTTATAGTGGCCTTAAATGTCGAGACACGGACAGGCTTTTAATGTCAATTATCAAAACACGGACAATTAATTTATGCATATCTTTTTTAGCAAGAGTAATAAGTATTTTATGTTTTTCTAACATTCTAAGCATTGCTTAAAGTATAGAACGTCAATTGCCGTACAAAAATACTTGTTTTTAAAATTTAATGTGCAATAATATTGTTGTTCGACAAATGCCGTACATTAAATCGATTTGATACAAAACTAAGGAGGTATCCAATGGAATTCAGCAATTACTTATCACAAAAAAGAACGGAAAAACATATTCCTATTAGAAAATTTGCCGCTTTAATTGGTATTTCGCCATCTTTTTTATGCGATTTAGAAAGTGGCTCAAGAGCTTTTCCTGCCAAAAGCAAATTTCCTGATCTTTTAGAAAAAATGATATCTGCGTTAGATTTGAACACTGAAGATGCAGAATTATTCCGTTCATTAGTGGAACAATCAATGCTTAGGGGTGATAAAGTTTCTCCAGAAATCAGTGCTTACCTCAAAAGAGTTCCGGAAGCCGCAGTTGCTTTAAGAAAAGCGAATGAGAACAACGTCTCTAAGGAGCAATGGGAAGAAATTATCAAGATTTTAGAGGAGAAAAAATAATATATGTTGAAATTGAACAATGCAACTTACACAAAGGATGGTGTTCTAGTTATTAGCGATGAACAACTAGAAGCTTTTGCATATGCTCAATTAAAGGATTATGACAAGAATTATTTTAAAAACCCTCATGCTTTAGATGTTGATAATTTTGTTGAAAACTATCTTCATCGAAAATTAATTTATTATAAATTGTCACTGAATCAAAGCGTTCTTGGAATGACTGCTATTTCGGATGGAAAAATCTCAGTTGTTAATTCTGATAATAAATTAGATGTAAAAATTTTTCCCAAAGGAACTATGTGTGTAGATTTGGAAGCTTGTGGTAATGAAACACGTGCTAATTTCACAATTATACACGAGGCAGGTCATTCACAATTTGACATGAATGTTATTCCAGACGTTCTTGAAAATAAGTCAGTAATTCAGGATACAAATTTAATGATTGGTGGAACACTATTTAAGGTCAAAACGAGATCCCCTAAGGATTGGATGGAACATCATGCTGATAAATATGCCACCTTTATCCTTATGCCCAAAAAGTTTGTTATTAAACTGTTCAAAGAAAAGCATAAAGAATATTTTAATGGTGAACGTAGATTGACAAAGCATCGTCCTCAGAGGACATGGCTTATGATTGCTTCTATTGCTAAAATATTGAACGTTTCAAAAAAGGCTATGGCCTATCGTCTTAGAGATTTGGATTTAATTTCTGAGGAAATATTTCTTTCTTTAGGATTAGATAGTATCAAAAAAGGAGGCGATGACAATATGCTGTAATGAAAATGATGAAAATATTAGAAAGGATCAAAAATGCAAAAAAACAAAATAAACGCTAAAAAAATCGTAACCAGTGCGAATGGTCACGATTAGAGATATGCTGAAGCACACTCACCATGTATATAGTAGCATATCTCCAATTTTTAATCACGAAGAACGTGAAATGGAGGTACCCTATGTACAGAGATGAAAATAATATAGTTGAAGATTCGTTCCAAGCATTCTTGGTGGAAGGGGCGAATTTTACAAAAGAGGAAGAATACCCTATCTTAGAAAGATGGATGATTCCCGAAATTCCACCAAAAAAGATTATGCCTTTTGATAAAGCTTTGAATTATCAAGGTGATTTAAGCGATGTGTATGTTTGTACTTATGCCAGAGACTGTTCGTTCGAAAGAGTCAGACATAATCCAAATAAATATTTAAATTTCTTCAGAAGATGCGGTGGCATAATTGGATTTGACTTTAGCGTTCATAGCGATATGCCAATTGTAAAACAAAAGAGTCAGATGAATGATAACCTATCACTATCATATTATTTTGGAAACAATGGTGTTAAGGTTATTCCAAACATAAGATATGGCAAAGACGAACTGGCAGATGAGTTTCTTTCCGCTATTCCTAAACACACTTTAATTGCTATTGGTACTCACGGTTTTATTAAAGAAATTCCACAAAAAGCTGAGTGGTATTGTTTTTTAGAAAAAATCATAAAAGAATTAGAGCCAAAAGGTATTATCGTTTACGGCAAATTAAGTGGTAAAATATTTGAAGAGTTTGAGTCCAAATATAGTTTTTATATCTATGAACCATGGATTTACTCCGATAGAAAAAGGAGGAATCAAAATGGGAACTAAAGGACCAAGCAACCATTACGGCAATGCTAGTGGAGGAAGACAAGGTCTCCACACTAAATACATCAACTATCCATGGGCAAAAGATTTTAATAAGCATAGCGCAAAAGATCATTATGAAAGACACAATAATAAACAGCATTTTGACTCTCTAGAATCTTACAAACAACATGCCATTAAATTTGCCAATGATATTGATAGAAAAAACTATAAATCATTTGTTGAAAAAGCGACTGGAAAAACATATAAATATAGTCCTAAATCAAATGAATTTATAATAGTAGATAAACGTGGATAT
Organism: uncultured Erysipelotrichaceae bacterium; assembly: GCA_902787955.1. Lineage (GTDB taxonomy): Bacteria > Bacillota_I > Bacilli_A > RFN20 > CAG-826 > Fiminaster. Next base: position 5,801 of record CADAIJ010000003.1, on the reverse strand, counting down.
ATTGTCACATATTATAAACCAACTGGCGGTTATGATTATTATATGAGGCAATACGTAAAATACGTTAAGAAGTAAGGAGTTTTTATGAAAAGATTTAAAGCAATAATGTGCCCTGTATGCAACAAGTTTTACTTTTCTAGCCCAAACGAAGGTTTTGAAAAAGAAGAAATGGAAGAATATCTCAATGGAAATGTCTATTGCTTCTCATGCGGTTGGATTTATGATTTAGATCAGGCAGAAAATCCAGAATCAAAAGACGGTTTTAACAAAATGTCTCTCGTTGAGTATAAAAAATGGTATGAAAATAAGCTAAAAGAAAATCCTAATTATGATTATTTGGAAGATAATATGCCTACGCCTAAGCCACATAAATGCCCGGTCTGTGGCGAATATGAATTTAAAGAAGAAGACAGCTTTGATATTTGCCCTGTTTGTGGATGGGAAGATGACGGATATTTTGAAGGCGGAGGCGCCAATGATTTGAGCCTTGAGGAGGCAAAAAAAGATTTTGCTGAAAAAAGAGCAAGTAATCCATCATATAAATGGAAGAACAATAAATAGCAATGAAAAATAAAACGGATAATCGTTGATGACTATCCGTTTTTTAATATTTTTGGCGGAGAAAGAGGGATTTGAACCCCCGCGAAGCGTTAGCCTCCTGTCGGTTTTCGAAACCGATCCCTTCAGCCTCTTGGGTATTTCTCCGTGGTAAAAAGTATAACACAAGAAAACTCTTAAACCACTAAAAAGACATTCTCCTTATCATAAACTCGACTAATCATTGATTAATTTCACTTATATTTTACGAATAGCGCATTCTCTCGCATTGTTTTTAATTTCGCATAATGTATAATGTATGTCATGCTTACGCGCACTTTATTAGATTTCCCAGAAAAAAATATCATCGTTATTGCTATTGCTGCAGTAGCGGTTCTTTTAATCGCATTTGTAATTGTTCTATATTTTGTGTCTAAAAATAACGAAATTAAGCACATTGATAAGATTGAAGATTTATCTTCTAGTATGAGAATCTTCGTTTTGGATTTAGAAAATGACACTGTACGTTATTTTAACCGCAAATCATTAAAGGCTATTAAGACTTCATCAATTATCGATTTCTATAATCAATTTAGAACTAACGACCGTATTAAAGTTATCAACTGGATTCGTTCCTTACTTGATATTGAAGCTAAACCTAAAAACTATTTGGAAGTTAATGTCTTAGAGAAGAAACGTAAAAAAACTTGTTATTCCATTCTTCAAGTTCAAAAGGTTGATTATGAAACAAAAATCATTCACCTTGAATCTTTCTTATTACGTTTACAAAACGAAAAACAAAAGAATCGCCGCTCTGTTTCAAGATTCTCTTCTAGAGAAGCTTTGACCCGTCTCATTTCTACTTCAAATAGTAAAAAAGGTGCAACAATTGCCATCAATTTCTTCTTTAAGAATCCTGATCAACGTGTTGATGAATTCCCACGCCTTGTCTTTGCTCAAATCAAAAACATTGCTATGAACTATGTTTTATCAACTCGTCCGGTTCTTGAATATAACACCCACGAACTTATTATTAGCGATTTAAAAGTTCAAACTAAGACCCAAATCTTAAATCTTGTTACTTTAATCAAAAACGATATCAACAAACTTCTTCTCATATCCTCACATAACGAAGATATTGATTACGATATAATCATCGTGGAAAACAAATACTTCCCAAGAGATCCAGAAAAGATTGTTGCAACCGCCGTTCAAATCGCTGAATTTGCCTTAGAGGAAGACACACAACAAATTACATGGTACGAACCAGGTCGTTCATTTGATAATAATGTTGACCAAGCTGCATATCGTACTGAAGTTGAACGTATTGTTAGAGATAACCGTCTTAAAATTTCTTACCGCGCTATTTATAATGCTGAACATGGTAAAACTATCGGTTATGAAGCCTTTATTTCACCTGTCGATTCATTCTTTGAATCTATCGAAGAGCTTAAAAACTATGCGATTAAAACTGGCGACGATAAAGAATTATTTAACGCTATTACGAAATCCTGCGTTTCTCGCTTTATTAGCGAAAAGGACGGACTTGTGCAGCGTTTATTCTATCCAATCACCTATAAAGAAAGACATTATGTTATTAGAACATTAAGCTATATCCAAAAGATTAAAGAAACCCATTTAGTTATCTGTTTACATGAGTCTGATTTAGTTTCAATGGTGGACCTTGATGAAGAAGAATTAATCGCAACTCTTCGTTCCTTTAAATCAAAAGGATATGAAGTTGCTATCTATTTAACTAATAACGAGATGCCTTTCTCAAAGAAGGTTTATGCATGCTTTGACTTCTATCTACTTGATATTTCACAAACCCTCTTTGATCGTAATGGAAATAGAAACTTATCGAGTCTTCGTGGCTTTGCTGAGAAACTTATCCATTACCATAAAACAATTATTTCTACCAACATTCCAAACTGGGATACTGTAGAACTTATGATTCGAATTGGTCTAGCTATCGTTTCGAGTGACTCTGTCGCTCCAACTGATGAAATGATTTTACCAATTTCACAAAAGAGCATCGCAAAAATTAAGAAAGTAGTTCAAACACAAGGAGATAAATATGGAAAATAAAAACGAAGCAATTACTCGTCAAGAAGATGATTTTGCGCAGTGGTACACTGATGTGTGCTTAAAAGCAGAATTAATGGATTATTCTTCCGTTAAAGGTTTTATTATTTATAGACCTTACGGCTATGCCATCTGGGAAGAAATTCAAAACGCTTTAAACGCTAAATTTAAAGGCGTTGGTGTTGAGAATGTTTACATGCCACTTGTCATCCCAGAATCTTTATTTAATCGTGAAAAAGAACATGTTGAAGGATTTGCTCCAGAATGCTTAATCGCTACTACTGGTGGCGCTAACAAACTCGAAGATCCTTTAATTATTCGTCCAACAAGTGAAACATTATTCTGTGAACATTACGCTAAAGTAATCTCTTCTTATCGTGATTTACCAAAACGCTATAACCAATGGTGTTCCGTTGTTAGATGGGAAAAGACAACTCGTCCATTCTTAAGGGGAAGTGAATTCCTCTGGCAAGAAGGTCACACTGTTTATGAAACAGCGGAAGAAGCTCGTAAAGATGCTTTAAGAATGCTTGAAATCTATGATTCATTAGGCCGTGATTTCTTAGCAGTCCCATTTGTTAAAGGCATTAAAACTGACCGTGAAAAATTCGCCGGAGCAGTGGAAACATATACAATTGAATCTTTAATGCCAGATGGCAAAGCTCTTCAATCTGGTACCACTCACTATTTTGGTACATCTTTTGCTGAAGCCTTTGATATAAAATTCCAAGGTAGAGATGGCAAATTAACAAGACCTCATCAAACTTCCTGGGGTGTTTCCACCCGTTTACTTGGCTCTATCATTATGGTCCATGGCGATGATAATGGCTTAGTTCTCCCACCAAGAGTTGCTCCAATTCAAGTTGTTATTATTCCAATTCAAATGAAAAGACCTGAAGTTCTTGCTAAAGCAAATGAATATTTAAAAACTCTCCAAGAAGCAGGTATTAGAGTAAAACTCGATGATAGCGATCATACTCCTGGTTGGAAATATCATGAATACGAAATGAAAGGTGTCCCACTTCGTTTAGAAGTTGGCCCAAGAGATATCGAAAATGGTGTCTTTGTTTTAGCGAAACGTAATGATGGTTCTAAACTTACTGTTAACGAATCTGATTTAGTTTCTAAAGTTAAAGAAACATTAGATGTCGTTCATAACGAAATGTATCAAAAAGCCTTCAAATATTTACTTGAACACTCAAAAGAAGCTCGTTCACTTGAAGAGCTTGATACCATCTTAAATAAAGAAGGTGGCTACGCTAAAGTGATGTGGTGTGGTGATGAAGCTTGTGAAGTTAAGATTAAAGAACTTTATCAAGCTACAGCGAGATGCTTACCTTTCGATCAGATTCCATTTGATGATAAATGCCCTATCTGTGGTCGTAAGGCAGAAAAAGTCGTCTTCTTCGCTAAAGCTTATTAATATAATTAATAAACAAAAATATCGGTGCAAACCGGTATTTTTTGTTTTAATATTGAAATGATGTGGTTCACAATACTTTATATCATTTTGGCTTTAGGTGCTGATGGAGCAATCTTTTACTTCACCGGCTTATACAATTATCCATATTTCTATTGGGTGCCTATTTTAGCGTTCCCAATTCTATATGTTTTAGTATTTGGATTATCTTTACTTATTTTACTCATATGTGCGCTTCCTATTAATGTTAATAAAGAAGTAGAAAAACCTTCTAAATTTGCGCGTTTCTTAGTTACTCAAATCGTTCGTCAAATTAACTTCTTCTCTTTTAGCATTGTTAAAAGAAGTGGTTTCTATAAGATTCCTCATGATGAGCCATATGTAATTATTTATAACCACGTGTCTAATTTCGACCCTATGTTTATTATGGATTATTTACATAAAGATAAGATTATCTGTGTTACTAAACCATCAAATAAAAAGATTCCAATTGCTGGACCATATATTCATAAAGCGGGTTATATCTCCATTAACCGTGAAGATCCTAAAGAAGGTGCAAAAGCTATCTTAAAAGCTGTGGAATATATCCAAAAAGGATATGGTTCTATCGCCATTGCTCCTGAAGGAACAAGAATGAAAGATGGACATCTTGGCGCGTTCCATCCAGGTTCACTTCAAGTAGCCTATCACACTCACGCGCCAATCGTTGTCTGTGGGTTTAAAGGCACCGGTAAATTATCTAAAAATGCCTTTAAGAAACCATCTAAGATTAACATGGATATTCTTGAAGTATATCGTTATGAAAACTATCAAGATATCACCCCAGGCGTCTTAACTAATCAAATCGTTGAATTATATAAAGAATATTTAAAGGAAGAATAAAATTCCCTTAAATATTTTTTCTTTAAAAGGGCTAACTGAAAAATTAAATGCAACAAAACGCATGTGATAAGTTTTCTTTAGAAAGATGGCCAAAATTGCAACAGTAAATGCAACATGGTCATTTTTTCTTTTCCTTTAGGCAAAAGTGAAGTAAAATTTGGGTGTAGTAAAAGAGGACGTTCATTCACATTTGAAGCGGTAAATGCAACGCCTTGTTATTGTTTAAAGCCTGATGCTACATTTGAATCCTGGTTGCTTCCTAGGATTCTTTTTTTACTTTCTACGTATTCTAAAATCAATTTCTTTTAGCGATAATTTCTTTAAATTTAGTTTTTGATGGAAATCTTTACCATATATCTCATCAATAACATCAATAGGGCATTTCCCATTTAATGATTTTCTGGGATAAGAATTAATCATTGAAAAGTAATAATTTAAATCATCTTGAGTTAAATCGTTCATGGTTTTGCCTTTAACGAGAATATATCTAAATAGTTCATGGTTTCTTTCACATGCCCCTTTATCACCAGATCGATATGGTCTAGTAAAGAATACATTGATCCATTTTTCCCCAGTTTCATCATCGATTTCTAGATTATATATCTCATCAAATTCTGGCCCATTATCAGCGAGCATTACTCTAAATAATTTAGAATAAGCATCATCACCGATTTGACTTCTAATATCATTAATTTTTCCTTTTACTTCTATTGCGGTGAAATTTTCTAACAATATTCCTAACTGTAATTTAGAAACAACATCATAGATAGTCAAAATGCATTTCTTGTCTCCCTTTTTGCCATGAACTGTATCTAATTGAACAACATTAAATCCAGGATGCTCTTCCATGAATTTAAGATAATCTTCAAATGTTCTA
>CADAIJ010000002.1 GCA_902787955.1 uncultured Erysipelotrichaceae bacterium | reverse complement strand
CCATCGTTATTATTAACTAACTTAGAAACAAACAAATTATCATTTTCACTATCTCTCTCTATTGAATAAAGAACATAATCTTTTTCATCAATAGTAAATTTACATATGATATTAGCTTCTCTATCTATACCATCCCATCGACTTCTCTGCATAAAGACATCGTATTCTTCACCAAGTTTAAGTTTCTCTCTTTTTAAAGATAGATAGGTTTCATGGCATCTATCGATATAATCCACCGCTTGTTTACCTGACCAATCATAGTTATATAGTTTAATAAACAAACGGAACATTGATTTCTTAGGTGAGACCCAATTAGGTTCAGTCTTACCATCTAAGAACAATAAGATATTAGAACAATAATCTAATTGACGAAGAATAATCTCTTCTTTCATCTCTTTTAAGAATTCATCAAATTCGGGATTGTTCTTACGGAAATTAGATACGTAACTTTTGAAATATCCATCTACCCAACTGAGGGGTACACCATAGAAAACAGGTTGTAAGAGAAAGGGTCTAGTTCTATCTTGTGACATAGTTAATACCTCCTATTTAGAAATCACACTATGACGGAGAAGCAATCTCATTAGTCCATAGATAATGGGAATGCCAATTAATAATGAAGACGCTACGTTAGTTGCGAAAGCGACAATACCTTCGATGAAGACAACGTTATAAGCTTCTTGATAGAAGAGTAAGTCTCCCGATGGAGCGATAACCATCCAGCATAACGCTCCTGCTACTGCAACAAACAAAGAGAATAGAAGCATGCTCGTCACTTTAAATGGATTTGTATATTTGTTGATAATCTTACTAGGACCACTTAAAGAAGTGGGGGCTTCTTGCTCGATGACTCTAATGAGCCAAGCATAAACAAGCTGCTATGATGTGACCTGTTGTCAATGTTTTTTACTAAGTAACCCTTAAATGATGCTTAGTTGAAGCCTTGAAGATTCGATCAGCTTATTGCCACTCTGCTATTCGTGAATTCACTGTTTCCAGCTTATCTACAGGTCAATGGTTCTGCTGAATAGTCCCACTCTCTATCCTCAACTATTTCGTTATAGCCCGTTACGTGGATGACTGAACCTTTCAAATCAAAGCCTCAATTAACCACCATTTAAAGGCTTTTTGGTAATTATTAGTTTGCTGTTCCTACCTTCCTTTCTGAAATATTGTTGGTCATCATGCCCCAAACGAAACACGCTAATTCTCTAGCTATAGCTATAACAGCTTTATTGCAATGCACACCTCTAGAGATCAAGGAATGATATTTATCAAATAATCTTTTAGATGCTTTATCTGCATAAGAAATTATGTCCAAAGGCATTCCTTTTTGTCGCTGTTTAAGCCGCTTTGATTTAATCCATTTGATGCCTAATGTTATTGATTTTGCACTTTCTACAAGTTGACTCCTAACAACCGTATTCCCTAATTTGGTTATTCCTAAAGATGGACCTTTCCCATCACTACTATGTTCTCCAGGAACCAACCCTAAATAAGAACACAATTCGTTTGTTGTATTAAATCTAGAAAAATCACCAACTTCGGATATTATCGTCAAAGCACCTTGTCTAGTTAAACCTTTTAAGCAAGAAACTTTATCAACAGATTCCTTATATCGCTCCGATAATGATATTTCTTCAATTTTGCCTTCAATTCTATCTAATTTAGTCATTAAGATATCGTATGTATCAACATATTCAACTAATATCGATTTTAGAAAGTCATTAAGTTCAAGATGTTTCAACCATGATATATGTTTATCGGTCCAATAATTCCCTTCGTATTTATGTCCATTTCTAAGGCAAAATGAATTAATCATATTTTTGATTCTTTTAATTTCTCTTTTATGGGCCATCCTCATTCTGATATATTCTCTAGTTTCTTGGTCTATTTCATCAGGAATATGAACGAAAGAACATGTTCCATACGCTAAATTTTGAGCCAACATCTTAGCATCTCTTCTATCGTTCTTTTTAACATTTGAATCCGCTGATTTATGTAAGGTAGTAGGCGCAACAATTTTGCAATTAATACCTAGCTTTACTAATTCTTTATACAATGAGAATCCCAAGCATCCCGCTTCATAACAAGTAATGAATTCTATTTCTTCATATCCCTTATATTTGAGAAGCTTTTCCATCTCGTTGAGGTATTGCTTTATTAACGATGGTTTAGCATCCATTTTTGTTTCGCCAATAAACTCTCCAGACAAAATTAAATAAGTGCAAAGACTGTAGCTTTCTTTATGGACATCCATGCCCACGTAAATTAAACTTTTCATGTGATCCTCCTATTTCGCAATGTGCTAAATGTAAAAGTTTTATTAACACATTAACTCTACACGAATTCACGATACTTGCGAATACGTGAGGGTCACTTCATATTGTCTATCCGGATGTGTCCCATCCTTCGAAAGTATTTCTATTCCCTTTCTTAGAATATTTATAGAGGCATTTATATCTCTATCATGTTTACTTTGACAGTGAGGACAAGTCCATGTCCTGACTGATAAGTTCTTCGTGATAGAGTTTTTATATCCACATGATGAACATAGTTGACTAGAAGGATAATCACTAGGGATCTTAACTATAGTTCTTCTATACCAAGATGCCTTATAAGTAAGCATTGTTAGTAATCTAGACATCGAAGAATCTAATAATGATTTGTTATAGTCATTATCTTTAGTCATATTCATCACCTTAAGATCTTCCACACATATGATTTGGTTTTCATCGATGATATGTTTAGATAACTTATGGAGATAATCGTTTCTTTGGTTATTTATATGCTTATAGATTCTAGCAATCTTAATTCTCTGTTTATTGCGATTAGAAGAGCCCTTAACCATATGAGACAACTTTCTTTGTTCTCTAGCTAACTTCTTTTCTGATTTAGCTAAATATTTATGATTTTTGTATTTAAGACCATTAGAAGTGATAACAATATCTTTAACACCCAAATCTAACCCGATAGAGTTATCGTTTCTTTCTAATGGTTTTATCTCTGTTTCTACTAGTAAAGAAATATAGTATTTATCATCTGTAGTTTTAGATATCGTCGCGGATTTAATGAGACCTGAAAAGTTTCGATGTTTCTTGATTCTTATTCTTGAACATTTAGGGATAGAGATATATCTATCATTAGTAGAGAATTTCACACTTCCTTGATTGTTCGTGGTATAGCTCTGATCATGTCTTTTGCTTTTATAATTAGGAAAAGCATTCTGTTTTTTAAAGAATGATTTAAAAGCCATATTCCTATTTATTTGAGCGTTACATAAAGCCAAAGAATCAACTTCTTTTAAAAAGGGATAATCTTCCTTATATGAAGCGGGAGTGATGTTTTTATATATTCCCTTACTTTTATATAATTCATTCATATCAGAAAGGGATTTATTATAGAAAAACCTCACACATCCAAAAACCTTAGCAAAGTATTCCCTTTGTGCTTTATTAGGATAGATACGATATTTATAGGCTTTTCTAATCATATTCCCCTTTCTTAAGGAGAACAGCAATTATTATTCCCCTTGTGATTCGATATATTTTTTAATCGTTTCAATATTTGCTTCACCTGTCGAGATCAAGCAGAATGATTGAGACCAAAATGCTTCTTTATATAATCTAGATTTAATAGAAGGATATTCTTTTTTAATCAATCTAGAAGAAGCAGATTTATAAGCATTGATGAATTTAGAAATATTGGAATTATTTGAATTTGGTTCACTTCTAAATAAAACATGAACATGGTCAATATCATGATTCCATTCTTCCAAGACAATATTGTAATTATCTTGGATATATTCAAAAATCCCTTTAAGTCTTTCAGATATTCGATCGTTTATCACCTTTTTACGATACTTAACTACCAAAATAAGGTGAAAATGAATGCTGAATACTGAATGGTTATTATTTCTTAATTCCACATCTATATTATATCATTATTTATAATTATATAAAACAAGATTATGACAATATTATTTGTTATTACGACTGATATATAAATATAACTATAATACTTAAGTTTATATAATATGATATAGATATTATATTTATATATCAAATAAGTGGTTGAGCAATTCATCCCCCACCTATAGAGGTAACCATCGATGAAAAAGATTGCTTATCACAATATCGATGTGGGGGACTTCTTTAATTGGTGGGAGTATGTCACAAGGCAAAATCGACATTTTTCTCAGTGCTGAGGCTTTTGTCGATTATATCGTTACAAAATGTTTATGCTTTTATGTCTACTTTTTAGTCTACTTTTCCATTTCTGATTATTAGAAAAATAGATAACAGCATACTGCTATCACCTATTCTTCTTAATATTAATGCTTTATTATACGAATATAATAAGTGATAGTATAAATACTTATAAGTTTTTAACTATTTTAAGAATGTTCTTACCATCTTTATATTCATAGGTCATGTCATCCATACTTTTCTTGACCATAAATATTCCTAACCCACCCTTTTTACGCTCCATAAGAGATAAAGAGGTGTTAGGGTCATCTTTAGCAAGAGGATTGTATTCTTTTCCCGAATCAATAAATGATATTTCTATAGATAATGGATTATCATTCATCGTTACTTGAATAGTCGCATCACCGTCATTATTTTCATAAGCATAACTAGCGATATTAACAAATATTTCTTCTACCGCAATATCAATCGTGGTTTGTACTTTCATAGAACAATTAACTTCTTCTAGTTTTTGATCAATAAAAGCTTGTACTTCATCTAAATTATTTCGATCTGCTTTAATAACAAGTTCATCAGCCTTTTTCTCTTTAATAGGATTAGGACCGATATATTTAAGACCAATCATTGTTAAATCATCAAATTGTGGCGCATCTTTTACAAATTCATCCACGGCTTTTTTAACGCCTTCTAATACTTCTTTTTGCGAAATACCTTTAGGAAGATTATTCAAGGCTTCAACTGTGCGATCAGTACCAAAGAGTTGTTTGTTAAAGTTTGTGGCTTCCGCTACACCGTCTGTATAAACAAATACCTGATCACCACTTTTAAGTTGGATTTCACTATCAACATATTTACTATTTGGCATCGCCCCTATCGCGAGTCCGTGTTTATCTTTAAATAATTCATATTGGCCGTTTATACTAATAATTGGAAATTCGTGCCCCGCACTAGATGAGGTTAATTTACCTGTGCTAATTTCTAATATACCAAGCCAAACTGTCACAAACATATGGGCTTTATTATTAGCGTAAACCGCTTTATTAACTCTTTCTAAAATCTCGGAAGGTTTTCCACCAATCAAAGTGTGGTCATTAATTAAAATCTTAGATGACATCATGAATAAAGCAGCAGGAACTCCTTTACCACTTACATCGGCAATAACTAAAGCAAGATGATCGTCATCAACCATAAAGACGTCATAGAAATCTCCACCTACTTCTTTAGCGGGATCCATCGAAGCATAAATATCAAATTCTTTTATATTTTGGAACTTAGAGGTAACAGATGGAAGAGTATCCATTTGAATTTCACTCGCCATATTCAGTTCTTTTTCTGTCGCATTAATTAACTTATTCTTATCGTTAAATATCACGCAGTACATGACAATTAAAGACATCAAAACAAAGCCGTATTGAGCCGCCGCCCCATGTTCTCCACCGACAAGGTAATAGCCAAGGCCTGGGAAAATAACAAATAGCAAGGCTGGAATCTTTTGATCCCAAGGAGCGTGGCAAATAATTATATGAATAACTCCAATAAAGAAAACTATATCAGGAGCAATATCCATGAGCCAAGAAAATGAGGTATAGCTAAAAACACCCTGTTCATCAACAGCAAATGTTAATGGGTAGAAACTATTAATTAAGATAACTATAGTACCTAATGAAGCTAAAATAGGCACTATTATATCAGTAATCTTAGCTATTTTACCTTCAATACTAAGTAATTTTTTAACGTAATAATAATAAAGATCAACAATTAATGCTAGATCAAGGAAACTAGAAAGAACGCATAACGATAAATGTAAGATTCTTAACTCGGATAAGCCGGATGCAAATAGCATTAATTCATTAATTAAAAAACTTGTACTAACCATCAAGATGAGAAGTCGGAAGATTAAAGTTCCTTCCCCTTTTTGTCTTAAACAGCCATAAAAAAGGGCAACACAAAAAAGGGCACCAATCGTGTCAACACCAAAGTCAAACAAATATGATTGGAGCCTTGCATCCTCAAAGTTATAATCACTCCAAACAATGAGAAAAACCCCTACCGCAATGGTATAGACTAATCCTAAGATGTTGAACCAATTAATCTTTTTTAACATAATGATCTTCTTTTCAAAGAGATTATAAGAGAAAGAACGGACTTTAAGATATCCGTTCTAAATTATAGAGATATTTATTTATTCGATATTGAATATTTGAATGAATCCTGTGACATCAAAAATCTCACGTATTGCTTCACTAACATGGATAAGAACCATTTCACCTTTACCATCCATTTGTTGCGCAGCACCAAGTAAAACTCTTAAGCCAGCAGAAGAAATATAGGCTAATTTATCAAGATCAAAAATAAGCTTTTTGGCACCTTCAATAATTTTATTAATTTCTTCATCAAGCTGTGGAGAAGTTAAAGTATCTAATCTACCATCCACTAAAACGGTATATGTATCTCCATCTTTATTTACCGAAACTTTTAATTTGGATTCGGTAGATCCCTTATTCTTTTTACCAAAAAATCCCATATGCTTTCTCCTCTTTATATTTTAATCCTATTATTCACTAACTTTCATTTCTTTTCTTTTAGAAATAATTAACATAATTGCAATAGCGATACCTGCACCCACTACCGCACCAATACCACTGAATAAAACGGCGGAACCAGCGGAGAAGTTAGAACCTGCTAAAGAGGCATTCTTTAAAACAGATTCATCAACTTGGAAATAGACATAAGTTCCCTTATTTGGATCGTTATAACAATAATATTTACTTGTTAAGTTATAGGCATTTTTGGTTTCAAAATCATGAATACCTAATTCTGTATAGCCACTTGGAATAGATGATGTACCAGTCACCACTTTAAGAGAATCCGCTTTAATTGGAGCGTGACCGTCTTGTTTAACAAAATATAACGCTAACCATTCTTTACCAACATCTCCGTTTAAATCAGCATAGTTTTGAAGAATATCATAGAATTCTGAGTCAGATTTACGGTTACATTTTGCGACTTGATAATATGCAGAATCATTTCTTTTAACTGTGGTTACACCATCCACTGTTTCAGTAATGGCAGTTTCTTCAACGATATATTTTGGAATTGGAGAATATTCGACCTTGTAATAATCAATTAATTCCTTGATAGTGCTATAAATGGAAACAGCTGCTAGGACTGCCATCGCAACGGTAAAGGCAGCACCTAAATAAGTACAAATCTTGGATTTAGATGCCAATTTTTTGACACTTTCATAATAATCACCGGCCTGTGAAGCGTATTTTTGACCGACAATTTCAGTAAGGAATTCCTTTCTGACATCAAGAATAATTCTCGATTTTTCAGCAAACTCAGGACCAACATCTACATTAAGTAAAGCTGCCAATTTTTCAGATGCCTTTTCATTAACCCTAATGATTGCATCTTTTGCTTCTGTGAGCACATTAAGAGCTTTTGCATATGGTGTTCTAATCGCCCAAGAAGCAATCATGCCAGCTGTCGCAATTGCAGTCGCACCCCAAAGAATATAAGTTGATGCACTTAATGGATGGTCGATAACCATATTATTTTTCATGGCTTCCGCTCTAAGAGCTTTATTGGTTAAAGCGACTTTACCTTTTTCAAAGATTTCTCTATTCACACCTGCATAAATAGAAATAGGTTCAAAATCACCTATATCATTATTTTCATATTTTGTTGCATCTGCTGTAGCGATTGTCACTAAGTCTTGAATGGATAAGAAATCTAATCCAGCGATTTGACCAGCAGATAAAGAAGCAACGATTGGATATAAGTTTCTAATGTCGTCGCCGTTAAATACACTGGCGTCTTGCATAAAGAAATCAGTTAAAGTTGAACCATCTTCAAAGTCATAATCAACTTCATCGAGAGCTTCTTTAGCGGCGACAAGTTCTAGATCAAGAGTTGTGTCGAATATTTCATCTCTTGTTTCTAATTCCGCAACAATAGCTTCTCCGTTTTCATCAAGATTCTTATTGTCGTTATCATATTGATTCATTTTATCAATTTGACCATCAAGATCATTTTCTTCAACGTTGGCTAATTCGTTAGCTTTCTCATCGTAATCTAAAAGAGCGTGATTAAAGACATCCCACTTTTCTAATAGTTGTTTGGCGCTATCTTGGTACATTCTATCAAGGGTGGAATCGATTTCAGTGATATCAACACCTTGATCAATTAATGCATCTTCTAAGGCTTCTAAAGAGTTATTTTCTAATCTATCAATCCAACTTGTATTAGAAGAGTCAGATGCTTTGGTAAGTAATGTTTCAATCGATAATGTAGATTTACCATTAGCTTGCATAACAATGGTAACGATATCGGCGTGCTCTTTTTTCTCTTCAGCGCTTAAAGCATTATAAGCTGTGTCGCCTAATTCATATTTGGTTTCGTTAACTAATAAATCACCTAATAAACCACCTGTATCACTATCTTTGAATTTGTTGAGCATAGATTTCATATAAGTGGCGCGAGCTTTATTAGCTTCATTAGTGGATACAAGATTTTCTCTATATTCATCTAAGGTCACGATAAATCTATCTACAAATGGGAGAATCTCCGATTTCAATCTAGTTTCCATTAGTTGTTCATAGTCTCTGATGCTATAACCACCTCTCATGTTCATAACCGCTAAATCAGTAATAGCTTCACTAGGATTGGTAGTAGTTTTATAGCCGAGATAGACTTTCTTTTGACCTCTAGCTAAAGCGTCATTAGAGCCAGCTTCGTAGTTTAAGTCGGCGTATTGACCGTCTTTAGATAAAATGGTATAGCCTTCTTCGAGGAGTTCTTTAACTGCACCTTGTTCAGTCTTATCCATGCCCACTTTCACTTCGGAAATGTATGTTGTGGATGCTGCCATCACAGGAGCGGCCTTGTTTGGGGTAGCTACTGCTAGAGTAACTGCTAAAGCAGCAAGTGATAAATTAACTAATATTTTCATAATCGTTTCCTCTCTTTTTATTCTTGAACGATTTTATTTTCTTTTCTTTTAGAAATAATTAACATAATTGCAATAGCGATACCTGCACCAACAACTGCACCAATACCACTGAATAAGACAGCGGAACCGGTGGAGAAGTTAGATCCAGCAAGAGAAGCTTTGGCTAAAACTGATTCATCAACTTGGAAATAGACATAAGTTCCCTGATTTGGATCGTTATAGCAATAATATTTACTTGTTAAATTATAGGCGTTTGTGGTTTCAAAATTATGGATGCCTAATTCTGTATAGCCACTTGGAATGACTGAAGGGCCAGTAACCACTTTAAGGGAATCCGCTTTAATTGGAGCATGACCTTCTTGTTTAACGTAATAAAGGGCTAACCATTCTTTACCAACATCTCCGTTTAAATCAGCATAGTTTTGAAGAACATCATAGAAGTCATCGCCTGGTTTGCGATTACATTTCGCGACTTGATAATATGCAGAATCATTTCTTTTAACTGTAGTTACACCATCCACTGTTTCAGTAATGGCTGTTTCTTCAACGATATATTTTGGAATTGGAGAATACTCAACTTTGTAATAATCAATTAATTCCTTGATAGTGCTATAAATGGAATAAGCTGCTAGGATCGCCATCACAACAGTAAAGACAACGCCTAAATACATAGCTATTTCAGACTTTTGGAAAAGTGGGACGTTGGATTCCTCCATTTTGTCTAAATTTGCTAATGCATCATCCATGTTTTTAGCATCTAAAGCCCTCACAGCATCTGCTTGAGCGTCGTATAACTTTTGAACTTCGACATTATATTCCCAACAGGTTATTTTACCAGCTTTAACCTGGGCATATAATTTATCAGGCTCTAATGCCGCTGCTTCATAGGTCTTAACGAGTGTATCTTTTAATTTTTCTGTTGTTCTTATAGGTCCATAAAATTCAGAAAACTTTGCCCAAGAATAAACCATAGCGATGGATGCAACGGTGGTCGCACCCCAAAGAAGGTAGGTAGTAGTTGATAAAGGATTGTCCTTAACGACATCGTTTTTCATGGCTTCCGCTCTAAGAGCTTTATTAGTTAAAGCAACTTTACCTTTTTCAAATATTTCTCGATTAACACCTTCATAAATAGAGCCAGGTGCAGCATCGCCAAGTTCGTTTAAATCGTAGCTTGTTTCATCCGCAGTAGCGATAGTAACTAAATCTTGAATAGATAAGAAATCTAGACCAGCGAGTTGGCCTGCTGATAAAGAGGCAACGATTGGATAGAGATTTCTAATACCATCTCCATTAAATGCACTAGCATCTTGAGCGAAGAATTCGGCTAAAGTTGAGCCATCTTCGAAATCATAATCAACTTCTTCTAAACGATCATGAGCGGCGACAAGTTCCATATCGAGCGCAGTATTTGCTAGATCTGCTCTTGCGGATATACCATCTGTAAGCGCCATAATGTTTTCTTTGATGCCAGCATTCTCATCATATTTCTCCACAGCGGCTATTTCATCGTCATACTCGTTTTCTTGAATATTGGCGAGGTCATTAGCCTTTTCATCATAGTCTATTAGAGCATGGCTAAAGGCATCCCATTTTTCTAATAATTTATTAGCATCATCACCATACATTCTATCTAAGGTTTCATCAACTTCAGTGATATCTGTTCCTGCACCAATTAATTCATTTCTTAAGTCTTCTAAAGTATTGTTTTCTAATCTATCGATCCAGCTATTTTCTGCTGTATCAGTGGCTTTGGTTAATA
Source organism: uncultured Erysipelotrichaceae bacterium (assembly GCA_902787955.1). Classification (GTDB taxonomy): domain Bacteria; phylum Bacillota_I; class Bacilli_A; order RFN20; family CAG-826; genus Fiminaster. Next base: position 175,511 of record CADAIJ010000002.1, on the reverse strand, counting down.
ATGTTTCCATCGAAAGCATAATTTTACCGTTTGCTTGCGTAACAATAGTGACGATATCTGCGTGCTCTTTCTTTTCTTCTTCGCTTAAAGCGTTATAAGCTGTATCACCTAATTCATATTTGGTTTCGTTAACTAATAAATCGCCCATTAAGCCAAGAGTATCGTCATCAAAAAGTTTATTGAGCATGGATTTCATATATTGTGCTCTTGCTTTATTCTTTTCATAAGGAGAATTAAGGTTATCTCTATATTCTTGGAGAGTCGCAATAAATCTATCTACAAATGGGAGAATCTCCGATTTCAATCTGGTTTCCATCAGTTGTTCATAATCTCTGATGCTATAGCCGCCTCTCATATTCATAACCGCTAAGTCAGTAATGGCTTCACTAGGATTGGTAGTAGTTTTATAGCCGAGATAAACTTTCTTTTGACCTCTAGATAAAGCGTCATTAGAACCTGCTTCGTAGTTTAAGTCAGCATATTTGCCGTCTTTACTTAAAATAGTAAAGCCTTCGTCGAGGAGTTCTTTTACTGCGCCTTGTTCAGTCTTATCCATACCGACTTTAACTTCGGAAATGTATTTTGTAGATGCTGCCATCACAGGAGCGGCTTTGTTTGGGGTAGCTACCGCTAGAGTAAGTGCTAAAGCAGCAACTGATAATTTAGCTAATATTTTCACCATAATCGTTTCCTCACTTTTTATTCTTGAACGATTTTATTTTCTTTTCTTTTATTAAAGATAAGCATAATTGCTAAAGCAATACCTGCACCAACTACGGCACCAATACCACTGAATAAAACAGCGGAACCAGCGGAGAAGTTAGATCCTGCTAAAGAAGCATTTTTTATAACAGATTCATCTAATTGGAAATAGACATAAGTGCCTTTATGTGGATCGTTATAACAATAATATTCACTTGTTAAGTTGTAGGCTGTTTTGGTTTCAAAATTATGAATACCTAGTTCTGTATATCCATTTGGAATACTTGATGTACCAGTCACTACTTTAAGAGAGTCAGCTTTAATTGGAGCACGTCCTTCTTGTTTAACAAAATATAACGCTAACCACTGCTTACCGACGTCACCGTTTAAATCAGAATAGTTTTGTAATACATCATAGAAGTCATCAGTTGGTTTACGGTTACATTCAACGACTCTATAATATGCAGAATCGTTTCTTTCAACTGTAGTAATACCATTTTCTGTTTTAGTAATATCGGTTTCTTCAACGATATATTTTGGAATTGGAATGTATTCAACCTTGTAATAGTTGATTAATTCTAGGACTGTCATAACTATTGAGGCAATGGCAAGCGCCGCCATTGCGACAGTAAATGCTGCGCTTAAATAAGTAGCAATTTTAGATTTAGACATGAGGTTTGTAACCGTTTTTGTATAACTCCCTTGTTCGATAATTGTTTGGGCGTTTTTTTCACCAACTAGATCTTTGAGGGCGGCGAAAAGATCATCATCCATACTGTTAAAATACTCAACGCCTTTTTCAGCTTGTTTACCTATATCGTATAATTGACCATGAATGCCGATATAGTCTCTTATTTCAAATGAGTAAGTTTCTACTGCGTCTAAAGCTTTATTAAATGCAGATCTAACTGCATAAGAAGCAATCATACCAGCTGTGGCAACCGCAGTTGAACCCCAGAGAATATAAGTTGATGCACTTAGTGGATGGTCAACAACTACATCATTTTTCATTGCTTCCGCACGTAATGCTTTATTAGTTAAAGCGACTTTACCTTTTTGGAAGATTTCTCTATTGACGCCTTCATAAATTGAAGCTGGTTCAATATCGCCTAATGGTTTACTTTCATAACTTGTTGCATCCGCGGTTGCAATAGTCACTAAATCTTGAATAGATAAGAAATCTAAGCCTGCGAGTTGACCTGCTGATAAAGAGGCCACGACTGGATATAAGTTTCTAATATCGTCGCCTTTAAACACACTAGCGTCTTGAGCGAAGAAATCAGCTAAAGTTGAGCCATCTTCAAAATCATATTCAACTTCTTCTAAACGATCATGAGCGGCGACGAGTTCTAAATCAAGAGTGGCACTAGCAACTTCTTCTTGTAGTTCTAAATTGGCCACGACGGCTTCACCGTTCTTTTCAATGTCTTTACTATTTGGATCAGCTTTATTAATAATTTCAGCCTTCTCATCATAGTAATCTGTGTCAAGGTTGGCTAGTTCATTAGCTTTATCATCGTAATCAAATAAAGCTTTAGAAAACACATCCCATTTTTCTAATAACTTATTAGCGTCATCGCCGTATCTTTGATCTAAAGTGGTATCAATATCAGTAATATCTACTCCTTGAACGATTAATTCATCTTTTAAATCATCAAGAGTGGTATTTTCTAATCTATCAATCCAACTTGTTTCATTTGTATCGGTAGCTTTAGTTAATAAAGTCTCCATTGATAAAGTAGATTTACCGTTAGCTTGCATAATGATTGTAGCAATATCAGCGTGCTCTTTCTTCTCTTCATCGCTTAAAGCATTATAGGCAGTATCACCCATTTCATATTTGGTTTCATTAACTAATAAATCACCTAATAAACCTCCAGTATCATCATCTTGAAGTTTGTTAAGCATGGATTTCATATATTCCGCTCTGGCTTTATTAGCAGGATAGGTAGAATTAAGATTTGCTCTATATTCATTAAGAGTGACTATAAATCTATCAATAAAAGGAAGAACTTGTGTTTTGAGTTTGGTTTCCATCAAAGCTTCATAGTCTTTAACACTATATCCACCCCTCATATTCATAACCGCTAAGTCAGTAATGGCTTCGCTAGGATTAGTTGTGGTTTTATATCCTAAGTAGACTACTTTTTGTCCACGACCCATAACTGCATCATTGGAGCCGGCATCTTTATTTAAGTCAGCATTTTCACCTTTATCATTTTTTAAGATGGTAAAGCCTTCATCAAGAAGTGATTTAGCAGCTCCCGCTTCAGTTTTATCCATACCGACTTTGACTTCGGAAATGTATGTTGTGGATGAGGCCATCACAGGCGCGGCTTTGTTTGGGGTAGCTACCGCTAGAGTAAGTGCTAAAGCAGCAACTGATAATTTAGCTAATATTTTCAACATAATCGTTATCTCCTTTTTTATTCTTGAACGATTTTATTTTCTTTTCTTTTATTAAGGATAAGCATAATTGCTAAAGCAATACCTGCACCCACTACTGCACCAATACCACTAAATAAGACAGCGGAACCAGTTGAGAAGTTAGATCCTGCTAAAGAGGCATTCTTTAAAATAGATTCATCAACTTGATAATAGACGTATGTGCCTTTTGGAGTGTCATTATAGCAGTAATAAGGACTTGTTAAGTTATAGGCATTTTTGGTTTCAAAATTATGAATGCCAAGGTTTGAGTAACCGTTAGGAATACTTGATGTACCAGTCACCACTTTGAGGGAATCCGCTTTAATTGGAGCTTGATCAACTTGTTTAGCAAAGTAAAGGGCTAGCCATTCTTTACCAACATCCCCGTTTAAATCGGCATAATTTTGTAATTGTTCATAAAAATCAGCGTCTGGTTTACGGTTACATTCTACGACTCGATAATATGCGGAATCGTTTCTTTTAACTGTAGTAACTCCATCCACTGTTTCTGTAATCGCTGTTTCTTCAACGATATATTTTGGAATTGGGGAATACTCAACTTTGTAATAAGCCATTAATTCTTGCACAGTACTAATAATGGAATAAATTGATAAGGCAACCATAGCAACCGTAAAGGCTGTGCCTAAATAAGCACATATCTTTGATTTTGAAGCGGCATTAGATGCCACTTTATTAATTGTTGTATTGCCATCTAAGATTTGAGTTGCGCTTTTTTTACCGAATAAAGATGATAATCTAGATTTATAGAGATCTTTTGCAAGCATTCGATCAGCTGAGTAGCCCATTGTGTTGCCCATAGCCTCTTTAAATTGAAAAGATGCTTTAAGATGATCAGCTGAAAGAGCAGCAACAGTGTTTTTATAAATTTTGCTAGCAGTTAAAGCTGCAGTTTTAGAAGTAGAAGCCATTGTTTTAAACTGCGAAAAAAGTGTCCAAGAAGCAATCATGCCAGCTGTAGCAATAGCGGTAGCACCCCATAAAATATATGTATTTACACTTAATGGATGGTCAGCAACTGTATCGTTTTTCATGGCTTCCGCACGTAAAGCTTTGTTAGTTAAAGCGACTTTACCTTTTTCGAATATTTCTCTATTAACACTTTCATAAATTGAAGCGGGTTCAATGTTACCTAAGTCTTCATTTTCATAACTTGTTGCATCCGCGGTTGCGATTGTCACTAAGTCTTGAATAGATAAGAAATCTAATCCAGCGATTTGACCAGCGGATAAAGAAGCAACGATTGGATAAAGATTTCTAATGTTATCGCCAGAAAAAACACTAGCGTCTTGCATAAAGAAATCCGCAAGTGTTGAGCCATCTTCAAAATCATAATCAACTTCTTCTAAACGATCATGAGCGGCGACAAGTTCAAGATCATTTGTTGCTTCTAAGAATTCGTCTTGTAGTTCTAAGCTGGCAACAACGGCTTCACCATTCTTTTCTGAAAACTCTTTACTATCATCAAATTGATCGATTGCTTCAACTTGTTCATCGTATTCATGTTCATCAATATTGGCTAATTCGTTGGCTTTTTCATCATAATCAAGAAGGGCGTGATTAAAGGCGTCCCATTTCTCTAATAGTTGATTAGCGCTATCTTCGTATAATCTATCTAAAGTAGCATCGATTTCAGTAATATCAGTGCCTTGATCAATTAATTTATTTCTTAAATCTTCTAAAGTATTGTTTTCTAATCTATCAATCCAACTAGTTTCTGCTGAATCAGAAGCTTTGGTTAATAATGTTTCCATTGCTAAGGTAGATTTGCCATTTGCTTGCATCGCAATAGTGACGATATCGGCGTGCTCCTTCTTTTCTTCTTCGCTTAAAGCATTATAAGCACTATCACCTAATTCAAATTTGGTTTCATTGACTAGTAGGTTACCTATGAGAGCGCCTGTATCATCATCTTTTAATTTATTGAGCATGGACTTCATGTATTCTGCTCTGGCTTTATTAGAAGCAAAAGGAGAATTAAGATTATCTCGATATTCTTGGATTGTCGTAACAAATCTTTCCACGAATGGGATGATTTGACTTTTGAGTCGGGTTTCCATTAGTTGTTCATAGTCTCTAACGCTATAACCGCCTCTCATGTTCATAACCGCTAAGTCAGTAATTGCTTCGTTAGGATTAGTTGTAGTTTTATAGCCGAGATAGACTTTCTTTTGACCTCTACCCATAGTTGTATCTTTAGAACCAGCATCTTCATTTAAGTCGGCATATTTGCCGTCTTTACTTAAAATAGTAAAGCCTTCGTCGAGGAGTTCTTTTACTGCACCTTGTTCAGTCTTATCCATACCAACTTTCACTTCGGAAATGTATTTTGTGCTGGATGAAGCCATCGTAGAAACGTATCTCATAGGTGTAGAAACACCAATAGAGACCGCTAAAGCTGTAATTAATAAATTAATTAATAATTTCATAATCGTTATCTCCCAAGTGTTAAATTGAAAGACTTCTGCCTCTTCTTCTATAGTCACTATTAAGATAGATGTTATAGTCATCAACACGGCCTAAATGCATATCTTCGTAGTAGCTATTATTTCCAAAAATATTGATTTGATTGACCTTCACTGAGGCGTTATTTGTGGAAGTTGAAGGATTATGAACAACAAATACTGAACCGACCGTCATAGTTTCAGAGACAAAACCACCAGTGATTTCACCCCATGATTTAATACTTCCATCACCACGTTGGATAAAGGCAGTAACTCTATTGTCGTTAGCTCCGTGATTACCATCAAATTTAACAACGCCAGCATTAAAATCGGTCACAGTTTTAAAGTCGATGTTCATAATATATTCCCAGCCAAAGATATTGGTTTCACCATCGCTTCCAATATCTTCGCTAGGAAGGAATGGCACTCTATCATAACGAGCAAAAGCGATTTTAGTGACAGGGGCTCCAAATATATCAGCAGGATTATTACTTATTGGTTTACTTGGATCATCTTTAATGCTCTGGTTATAGGCATTAGTCACTAAAGTTGATGTGTAATACATATAAATTTCTGGTCCTTGCGTGCCCGCATTTAAATTAGTTTTAGAAACAGGCGCGTAATGGAGTTGATATCTTTCAGAGTTGATGCCTTCTGGATGGAATGGTTCTCCAACTGTACAGACAATATCATAAACCGCACCAAGGAGTTGATTTTTAAGTTCAGCTTCTCTTGCGGATTCAGTTGGTAACATATTTATTTTGTCATCATCAATGGCGAAGCCACGATAACCGAAATAAACATATTTACCACCAGCATCAACGTTTAAATCCATGTCACAGAATTCGGTGCAACCTTGTTCTAATAATGAAAGTAACGCTTCTTTTTTAGTGCTACCTTCACCGACATAAAGCTTATTGAAATAAGTGTTTGTGCCATGTTCATAAGATGTATGAATAAAGGCATTTAAATCACCATTTCCATATATATTAGCGGGTTCTTTAATAATTTTTTGGCCACCTTCATACACTACGACATCTTCTTTATCAGTGCATAAAACCGTGGCTTGACCAGAAACAAATGGATCATTACTAATAGAAATACCAGTTAAAGGTTTACCTGGATTAGCGCCTTTATTATAGGTGTAATAGAGATAATAATTCTCATATTCCATCTTGTTTTTCTTTGGATCATTACCTTTATCATCGTTTTTAACGATTCTTAAAGGAGTTGAACTACTGGCGCAGTAATAAGCCATTCCTTGAACTTGTATTTGTTCTGGGACAACTTTTTCATCACTCTTAAAGAGTAATAAGCCTCTTACAGCGTCTTCTACTCTATCAGAACGCGCTACCGAGATATAAGAAGCATATTGATATTCATTAGCAGGTTCTAATTCGGATATACCATCATCATTATTATTGAACCATTGATATGGATTAGTGTTAGAAAGGTTATACATGATAACTTCTCCAGAAGCGGCTGAAGAAGCCATGAGCATCGCTTGATGATCCGTGGACTTACTTAAAGCCTCATATTCATCATCTTCGTGATCTTTATCTTCTGGAGTATAATCTTCTTTACAGAATGAACCGACAAAGACACGTGAAATATATTTACCTTTGGTAACCTTTTTCCTTAAATAAATATATTTAGTTACTGTCGCATCAAGCTTTTTATCGCTATCATTATAAATAGTTGGATAAGCGATGTTATAAGCTTTTAAAGAGAATGGATTCTTTAGTTCTTGAATAGAAGCAAAATCACCATTAACTAATTCTCCACTTATTGCCCTTTCATTAGTTACATCAAAAGTAATCGCACCTTCATAATTCTTTCCTTCATATGCTTTAGAAGAAATAATAACATCATTTAAAGTAAGTGGATTTTTATCTTTTGTATATCCTGCGACAAATAATCCGGTAGGTAGTAAAGCTGTATTCTCATATCCGTAATTAATGCCTTCTGGGAGGTCTTTAGTGTAATAAAGGCCATACGCTTGTCTACTCGCCATTAAGAAAACTTGATTCATATAAGCGTTTTGAGATAAGAAGCCACGACAGCCTTGCGTTTGCATAGCGAGTTGATTGCTATAAACACTAGCGGATACATAATTTAAGTTATTTTCCGCTGCTCCTGCTTTTTTATCTGAATAAGTCGATGCTTTAGAAATGGTATAAGGTAAATTCGTGACATAAGGCGAACTTTGATAAATCATTGCATCATAAAGGGCGCGATAAGGATTATAACTATATGTGTAACATAAGTATAAATGCTTTTGCATCGATTCTTCTCTTGCTTCTAATATCTGTGCAGAAGAGGCAAGATTACCATCAACCACTGTCACATTAGGATATTTTTTAATTTCATTAATAGCACTTTGAATGGTTAAGAATTTTCCCCACCCACCATTATCGGCATCATATCCATGAATATAGAACATACCAGAAAGATATTTTGTACCACTTGTGTAAGTAATTTCTGGTTCATAATAAATTAATGTTTTGGTGTGACTCCAACCTTCTTCTTCTGATGTTGGATCCATTCTAACGCCAATCATCTTTGGAGGTTGGCCAATACCGTTAGCGCCATCACCAACAAGACCAGAAATATAAACACTATTAAAGTCATATGGTGCGCCTGAGAAAGTTGTGACAAGCTCCCAACCTGCCTTGGCTTGTGAATAATCAGTGACAATATGAATGTTACCTTCTGGAATTGGACTACCAGCTTTTTCGCTTTTTGTCATATATAAACCTGATAAATCACCAGGCATTTCTTTATCTTCTTCAGTGGTATTAGCTTTATAACCGAGTACACCACCACAACCATAACCAATATCACCAAAATTAACGGTAGAGTTAGGTAAGAAAGTCGCAACTCTAATATCACGAATAGCGTTACTTGGATCAGAAGTTAATGTATAACCGATATAAGTGTAATATGTTTTATCTACATCATCATAAGGTTCAGAACCAGAATATGGAGAAGGGGTGAGGTTTTGATCGATAAGATAATAACCTTTCATCGTGATTCTATTTTTGGCATCCGCTTCTGTTTTACCAGTTCTCACAATGATGTCTTCATAATATTGTTTACCGCTCATTACTGGAATATAGCCTTCTGGAGCTTCCACCATTACATTGCCAAGAGATTTAACAGTACGGTAATGGATATAAATTCCGTTTACATCGTCTTGTTTAGCAAAGGTATTACAGTTACCTGGATTAATTTCACCAAAGAAATTAACGGAATCATAACCATTTTGTCTACTTGAATTACCATAAAGAATGTTGAAAATGTTATTTTCATCATCAGCAATAATTGGGCTACCAACACGAGTGTCTTTTGTATAATACATACAAACCCATCCTTGTTGACCTTCATAACCATTTAAGTCGGCAATTTTTCCCTCACTATTTCTCACCGCTTTATATTTAATATTTGCGGTACCGTATTTCGTATTAGGGGCGTCAACGACATAATCAGGCATATCAGTATATTCTTTTGGTTTATTCTTCTTAATAAGATTTAAAATCCATCTCATTAAATAATAAACAGCAGTAAAAACTAGGATAAATAGGCCAATAACCAAACCAATTGGGCCTAAAGCAGTTGTGATAGTCGTTAATCCTCCAATAACAGTAGTTAAGGTTGACGCCACCGCTGCGGTAGCAAATTTAGCAACTATAGTTAATAAACCAACGAGGGCGTATTTACCGAGAATGAAAGCAAGAACAGTTAATCCACTAGAAACAATGCCAGCCCATTTTAAAACTCTTTCAACTGTTTCATGTCCTTCATTACTTGTATCTTTTTCGAGTGCCGCTTGAGCAGCATTTTTTCTAATAGCGTCAGATGTATATGCTACTTTACTAGTTTCAAAGTCAGGATCAGCATTTAACCAAATTGAATAATAATCATTATTAGTCATGGTTTTTAATTTGGCTTTTGTTGTCTCTAATAATGAATTGTATTCACTAGAATGCTCATTTTTTCCGACGTTAGAAGCTGCGCCAATAAGGCCAGCGTGGATAGCCATTCTACATTGAGCAAAGCTCATTGAATCAACGATTGGATAAATTAACTTAAGATCAACAGCATCTGAAGTCATTTTTCCTAAATTTAAAATATAATCGCCTAGAGCCATACTTTCAGTAGCGTCATATTCATTTAATTTTTCATAAACATCGATATATAAAGTATCGAGTTGATTCTCATCTATAGTTTCAGTTTGTTCAATAACAGTTTCAACGCTCTCACTCGCAGTAATCGGCTTATTTGTGTCTCTTTGTAAAGCGCATTCGACACGGCTAGCAAAATCTTGGAATTGTTTATGTAAGCCCTGAGCTAAATCACCGTATTGTTGATAAAGTTCATTTTCTTCATCTTCGCTGAGATCATCTTCGATAATGTCCCATAAGGCACTACTAGCAACCATCGCACCCCAAGAAGTATCATCGTTACCGCTTTCCTCTGCATCTTTATGATATGGGGCTAAACCAGCAGAAAGATAACTAATAACAGAATTTAAAGTAGAGGAACTAGCTTGAACAATAAATTTAGCAAAGAAATCTTTTGTTCCTTTACCCGCTAATAAGAAGTCGCCAAATTTTTGATTGTCTTCTTCAGGAACGACAATAAGATTCATGCCATTATAGGCATCAATCGCTTTTGGACTTTCTTCTAAAAAATTATCGACAAAATCGAATGCAGCGGCTTCAAGGGTTTCCGCTAATTCGGTTTGTTGTTTCATATATTCTTCTTGCATGGAGGCTTTATCTTTAATTTCATAACCACGGTCCATAGCAAGTAGTTTTATTTCATAAATTGCATCTTTTTCATTATTTGTGGTCTTATAGCCAAGATAAACAGGTTTTTTAGTTGTGCCTTCGTTAACATTTCTATTAACAAATGTATAACCTTTGGCTTCACAGACCGCTCTGGCTGCTACTTCACTTTCCGCTTCAAAAGTCATAACTTCGGAAAGATAGACTATTTGATCTTGAGCAAGAACAGGTTTATATCGATTAGGATTTACGCTATCAATAAAAACAAAAATGGATAATATAAAACAGATGAAACCTGTTAAAGTAAAACGTTTTTTCATTTTATTTGTCCTCCTCGTCTTCAGCTATTTTGCCGCCTTTAGCAATCTTTTTCTTTCGATAAATAATCACTATGGTAGCGGCAATTATACCTGCTCCACCAAGACCAACTGATACCCAGAGGATACCATTACCAAATAACGATGCAGTAACGACCATGTCTGCTTCTTCTTCACTTTCATCACGCATTTCAAGAGTTCCATAATCAGCGTGGAAATATCGCATTTGATATTTGCTCATTTTTAAAGCAATTTTGACTTCATTAGAACTAGAATCGGAGTTAATTCCGATATATGAACCGTTTGTAAGTCCTGCACTATAAACATAAGCTTGTGAAGCTACACCTTTTTGTAATGTGACATTTCTAAAAGCTGAACTATTAGTGCAAGTATTATTATTAACAATGCATTTTCCTTTAAAAGTGATATCGCTAAGGCTATCGACCCAAACGCCACCGCCATAACTTTTAGCGGTATTGTTTTCAATTGTTACATCAATAAGAGCGACATTATCATCATCAATAAATATGGCGCCACCTTTATCAGCTGCACTATTATTTCTAAAAACACAGCCATCGAAAATTGTGGCCGGATATTCTAAATTTGTATAACTACTGGTTTTATCTTTAGATGGATTGTTATTGATATATAATGCACCACCATCGTCGTCGCATTTATTTCCGGCAAAGATGCAGTCTTTAAAGTATATTAAAGCGTCTCCCGCTAAATAAATAGCGCCACCATAATCAAGAGCACGATTAGAAGTGAAGATGGTGTTATAGACATTAAGATAACCGTTATCAATATAGATGGCGCCACCATAGTCTTCACTATAGCAGTTATCAATTTCGACATTTTTAATATCGACTGTGCCATTTTTTATATAAATAGCGCCACCATGGCAGTTATCTGCGCTATCGACTGTTTGACAGCCATATATTTTACCACCTGTCATAGTGAGGCTTGTATTTTCTGATGATCCATCTAAATAAAAACCACCACCATGATAGTCGGTATTACAATCATAAAGGGTTCCACCTTGCCAAATGACATGGGCATTTTCTTCAACATGGACACCGCCAGCTGAGTTACCACTAGCTCCGCCAGTAATAACTCCGCCTTTTATGCCATCATATCCTGATGATTCAGGATTACTATCCATCATAGTCAGGGTAGCGTTTGTTTCCACAAGGAAAACACTACCATCACTAATTTGGTCTTTATTTCTGGTACGTTTTATGTAATGACCATTAAGGTCAACGGTCAACTTTTTATTTGAACTAAGGGTTAATTGACTATCGTGTTCCCAGTTATCGCCAAGGATGAGTTTTACTTCATCAGTGGAATTCGCTCTAGTTATAGCGTCAATCCAACCAAATACAGGAGCATCAAATTCATAAGTATAAGTATCGTTAACGACAACGCGCGTTTTCTCGTTAGCAGCATTAACTTGGATAGGTGCTTTATGACCGATTATTGAGATGGCTAAAAGGGCAAAAGTTGCACTAAAGCCAACTGCTAATGTTTTGAAAGTTTTATTTTTGTTCATATTGATGACCTATCCTTTCATTACACTTTGCGTTTTTTTGATTTATATACAAAGAAAATAGCAATAGCAGTAATAGCGCCTCCCATCACTACTCCACCAAAGATAAGTCCAAATGAACCATCAGTGAATAAAGATGCAGTAACGCTTGGATTAGTGGATTCCCACTGAGCATATAAATTAACAATGTCACCTTTTTTAGAAGTGAGATTAAAGATTAACGCTTTGTTTTCATAGCTAGTTCCACTACCATCTTTTTCGGTATTCCAGCCAACAAATTTATAGCCTTCACGGGTAAAACGATTGGTTGGAAGATAAATGTTTTTAGCGTTATATGAGACTTTTTTATCGAGTACTGTACCACTAACACCTTCACCATTTTGATCAAAATGAACAGTATAAGTAATTGGTTTTAATGTCGCGGTTAAAACGGTATCACCGGATATAAATGTAAAACTAAAAATATCAGTTTGTTTATCTTGTTCGATAGTGCCCATGCCTGTTTTTTTGTAATTAGAAATGTAATAACCAGTTGGTATTTCATCATATTCGGTTGGAAGTTTAATAACATCTCCTTCAAAAGCAGAAACCTTATAAGCTAGTTTCCCATCAACCATGATAGAAAGATGAAGTGGGAAAGCAAATTGCACTTTGAATCTCTTTTCAACAAGAGGATAAACACTATTAATTGTTGGAAGTTTAAGACAATATGTAGAGTAATGATTGCTAACTAATGTACTATTTAATTTCCATCTAAAACCGGAGTCGTCAAGTCTAGTGGCGGTATCACTTTCTGGATAAGTTTCGTTAACTAATGTAATAGGATTACTAGCTGGTGTTGTCCAATTAACGCCATATTGATCAGTGGCGCTAAAAGAAACAATTTGTGAATCTTCTTCACCAGGATCAACGTTTTCCGAATAATTTAAAACTATTTTCTTTTCAACTGGGTAAGGGTATTTACCATCACTGATGTGAATCCAGTTATATTCCATATTGTTGCCCCAGCCACCATAAGAAACGTGCTGACTCGCAACATTGATGCCGTTGATATAGACTGTGACATCAGATTCACCTGCGTGATACTGTCCCCAGAAACCAACGTCTGTCCAAAGGCCGATTAAATAAGGAAATTCAGTGCCGCAGTTGACTTCTCTTGTGGTATAGCTAGCACCACCATAAGAAATTTCATCATGGAAGTCTTCAGACCAGGTATAAAAATGTTCAGCACCTCGACCACAATCTGGTTTAGTGTTAACTGAGATTTTGGCACCATACCAATAATCGGCGTCATTAGTAACATCGATTTTCACTCTAACTTTATAGCCGGTTGAAGATGCTTCCACTGGAACTATAGATTCAGCTTTATGAATATTATTTACGATAAATGCAGCGGAAAATGATGATAAAAGTAGAAAGGTAACGGGAATAATTTTGACTATTTTTTTCATCTTACGATCTCCTCTATTTTTTAAATGTCTCACACTTGAGTTTTTATGAAGCTTTTTTAGTAACGGCCTCTTTTTGTTTTTTGTTTCTTACAAAGAACACGAGATAAATGATTAATGGGATATATGTCACAGCAGGCATAAAGAATCCAACATATTGTAGATTCTTAGATTGAACGAGCATGTTGAATAAGCCATGATAAATAATTGCTAAAGCGAGTAAAGCAAATGTACCAGAAATAAATAATTTCTTTTTCTTTCTTACATAGCCCATACCATATCCAACAGTGGCGGTACAAATTCCATGCATTAAAGCGGTTGAGAAACCTCTAATAATCGCCCAAAGAATCGAAACATTATCAATGCTTTGAATTAATATCACTGTATTTTCAAATAGAGCAAAACCAATACCGGTTGCAAAGGCGAGTGGTAATAATTTTTCTCGATCATCTGAAAATAGGAACGCGTATAGAAGTACAGGTAAGGCTTTAACAATTTCTTCCGTTACTGGTGTGATTGTGGTAGTAACGAAAAGCATTTGGTTACTTAAAGAAGCAAGGATGCGCCCGTTTATTTCAGACACAAATAAGGATACACATATACCGATAATGATATATAACATGACTCTTCTTGATGCGCCCTTCATAAGAGGAAGAGTTAATAAAAGAGGAGCGAGCATACAGATAAATAAGATATAAATTAGATTAGCCATCTCTTAACCCCCCTTTCGATAAGTGGGATGATTAAAATGATGCTGATCGCGGAAATAAGTCCTGAAACAAAAGCAAGAATAGTATTTCCACTACTTAAGCCAATACATTCCACTAAAACTGAAGCGGCATAAATTAATGCTAGTAAGTTATATGGTCTTAAACAAGTCACGACACCTTTATCGATATCAGGACTTAATAGATGTTTTAAATTAAAGTATGTTGATAAAGCGATATTTAAAGTGAGCATCGCTCCAAAAATACGCCACATCAAGGATGTATCTCTCACGATAAAGAAGACAATATATAAGATAATAGCGGCAAGAGGAGCTAAAAATGGAGTAAGTTTACTCCATATGCTTCTATTTACACTATTATCAATAAGTGAGTCGACCGCTCCATAATTTGCAGAGAAGAAGAATAAGAAACTAGCAAACATACCAACAAATCCTAATTGGAATGTTTCAGTTATCTCTCCGCCAGTTAAGATACGACAAACTAAGAATAATCGACCAAATCCGATAACACCCATGGCTAGAGTAATCATTTGCGCATAAAGAGCTTTCTTCGGTCTAAAGAAAAGTATGCCTCCATAAATAAATCCAAAAAAGGCACAAATACAAACAATGATGTTTGCGATTAATAATAAGTCCAATTTGCTCAACTCCTTTGCTTTTTTGATACTAGTAATTACAGTTTTCGCTTTTAGTCAGTTTAATCATAACAAGTATTATCAAAATCTTTAATATGGTGTTCCATATTGGAACATTTTTTTAATGAATTAGCGGCCTTTTTTGTTTATAATGAAAAGGACATATTTTGGTACATAAATGAATCAAACTTTTCCTAAAACTTTAAAACAGTTGAGAACCAAAAAAGGTTTATCTCAACAAATGCTAGCTGACCAAATGTTTGTCACTAGACCAACCATTGCGCGTTGGGAAAGCGGAGCAAGACTTCCTGATGCAATGATGATTAAAAGGCTAGCGGAAATATTAGGGGTTAATGTCGATTTTTTACTCTCTGCTGCTGCACAAAGTGATGAATGTCCAAATGTCATCATGGTGGATGATCGAAAAGTGGTTTTAGCAGGTGGACTTCCAGTACTAGAAGAAGCTTTACCTAACGCAACCGTCACTGGTTTTACTAACGCTAATGAAGCGATTGAATATGCTAAAAGAAACAACATCAGTTTAGCGTTCTTAGATATCGAAATAAGAAACATGAGTGGGTTTGATTTATGCAAAATTCTCTTAGAAATCAATCCTCGAACAAATATTATCTTTTTAACCGCTTATAGTGATTATTCTCTTGATGCTTGGGGAACAGGAGCCAGTGGCTTTATGTTAAAACCCATCACCGTTACAGGAGTTAAAGAACAATTAAAGAATCTTAGATATCCATTTTTTATAGGAGAAGCTAACTAATGGATTGGTATTATTTACTCATCTTTTCCATCGGTGGAGCTTTAGTATTATTAACCATTGTTAGCATTGTTTTTTCTTTGGTTCTACCAGTTCTAGATAAATGGAATAAACGTTATTTAGTCACTCATTTTTCTCTTCAACTATTATGTATGGTTGCGTGCTTTATCGACGCGATTATATATAACAATCCTGAGCTAGTTGTATTAGAAAGAATTGATGTATTTTTTGAATTTCTCCTTCTTGTGTTAATCGTCGCGATGCCATCTATTTTGTTATCCCATTATGCAGGAGAAAAAATCAAAACTGGCTTACTTTCTGAACTAGCAATTGTCTTTGCAATGACCCACATAATTTTATTAATAATCGCGCAGTTCACGGATATTTTTTATCAAATTACGCCAAATAATGAAATTCAAAGGGGTCCACTTTTCCCATTATTAGTGGCCCCAGCAGTTGTTATTATGCTCTTCGATATAGTGGGTATTTTTGTCATTAGAAAAAAGTTATTAAAAGGTTATTTTATTTCTTTCCTTGTTTATTTAATCCCTCTTACCATTATCACAATTCTTCACATGTTCTTCTCTCTAGAATTATTTATCATTCTCGCTCTTGGATTATGGGCGTTAACAATTCTTGTTCTTGTTGTTAAAGAGAATTCTAAAGAGTATTTGAAACAACAAAAAGAAATCGCTAACCAAAGAGCGAACATTTTAATGTTACAAATGAGACCTCATTTCATTTATAACACGATGACAAGTATCTATCATCTTTGTGAACAAGATCCTCATAAAGCTAAACAAGTCACATTTGATTTCACTACTTATTTAAGAAAGAATTTCGCTGCGATTGCCAGTGAAGAAACGATACCTTTTGTTGATGAATTAGAACATACACGTGCTTATTTAGCGGTTGAACAAGCTCAATTTGAAGATAACCTATTCGTGGATTTTGATACTCCTCATACATTATTTAGAGTTCCCCCACTTACTCTTCAACCAATCGTCGAAAACGCTGTTAAACATGGAATGATATCAAGCAATAAACCAATTCATATTACTATTAAAACTAGAAAGACAGATACCGCTAATAAAATAATCGTAGAAGATGATGGGCCTGGTTATAAGAAAACTGATAATAATGAGCCACATATCGCTTTAAACAATCTATATCAAAGACTTGAAATGATGTGTAATGGAACAATAGAAATCTCATCAAATAAGATGGGTGGTACATCAGTTGAAATCATCATTCCTTTAGTTAAATAAATATTTATAAAATACGCTTTAATTTCTATCGGTGCGGTCGTAATTGCTATCGGTCTATCCATATTAATAGGAGACATAAAAAAAGTTTGGCTAAAAGCCATTATTATTCCTTTTTCATCAATTGCTACCTATAAACCCAGTATCTTTGGCAAAAGTAGATATATATTGTCTAGTATATTTCATCTGGCATGTCCCTTTCTTTAGGTACCATTAATTTCCATTTAGCGTTTAATTTACCTTCGCCAGGATTGCATTCTAGATAAATCACCGTATTCCCTGAATGTTCTAGACACATTTTATAAAATTCTTCAGGTATTTTGTTCCCATAATATTTTTCGAATAAATAACCAACTTTCTGGTATAAAACATTTTTGTCATAAGCATTGAGAAGTGCTTCCACATCTTTAAGTTTTAGTCTAGGGCAGCTATCAAGCGCATATTCCACTTCTTCTAAACCACCCGCTAAAGATAAACAGTCTATTGAATCTATGATAGCACGCTCTAAAGATACTACACGTACCCCTTCTTCTTTCATTCTATCGCGTATGAATAAATCGCTATTAGATTTCTTAGCTTTATATATAACGTCTTCAAATTCTAAATCGCGAGCATGTGACTTAGTTAAATAAGTAAATATAGAAATGAATGACTGAGTTGCTAAGCCATAATATTCAATAGCATCATGATAAGAGAAATAAGCATCATCAAATAAATGACTGGCTATTTGGAATTTAGTAACATAGATCATTCCAGTCGATGGATCAACTAAAGCGTATAAGCCTCTTTTAACTTGCTTAATATCGCCTCTTTTTAATGCGCGGTAAACAAACACAGAAAAATCAGACGCCGTCTTGTAGGTATCTTTTAGGTCTGAATATGAAAATAACTGAGGTAACTGTTTCATGTATATAAATATAACAACAATATTATATATTTTCAACCATAGTATTACAAAATCGTAATATTATGGCGCAAAAAATATAAAAGAACTCTCGGGTCATTCTCCAAGAGTTCTTATTCTTTATTTATATATTTAGATACTAATCTTGATAATGCTTAATCGCATCGATAATGGTCTTTTCTTTCGATTCATGACCGTATTTATCAACATCAAGTTTATTTCTAACTTCATGAGTTAAAGAACATGGGCCTCCGATACAACCAGTTAAGCAACCCATACCTTCAATAAAGTTAAAGTCAACATTACCGGATTTAGCTTTCATTAAGGCTAACTTACAGTTTTCTAAACCATCTACTGAAATAGGTTTAACTTCAAAACTACTTCCTTGTTCTTTTAAGGCTTCTTTAACCGCGTCAGATAGTCCACCACTACGAGCGAATATTCTTCCATAATAAGAAGCGTTATCAAGTGGAGATTCTTCTAAAGAAGTCATATCGATTTCTTTCGCGTCTATCATCGCTTGAAGTTCTTCAAATGTTAAAGTGACATCAACATAAGGAGCGACTCTTTCATCTTTAATCTCAACCTTTTTCGAGATGCATGGGCCAATAAACATAATCTTACAGTTTTCGTTATGTTCTTTAATCCATTTCGCAATTGTCGCCATCGGAGAAAGGTTATGAGATATCTTATCAGTAAGTGTTGGATAATATTTCTTAATAAAAGTTACAAAGGTTGGGCAACAAGATGAAGTTAAGAAACCTTTTTCTTCTAATTCTTTAGCTTCACTATAACTAACCATATCCGCTCCTAAAGCGGCTTCAATAACACTTCTATAACCTAGTTTTTGAATCGCAGTAACTACTTGCCCTAACTTAACTCCTTTAAACTGTGAGGAGATTGAAGGCGCTACAATCGCGTACACTGGATATTTAGAGGAGTTTTCCGAATCTTTTAAGATCTTAATCGCTTCTTTCATAAAACTCTTATCCATGATTGCACCGAATGGACATTGATAGACACAGGCCCCACATTGAACGCATTTAGAATCATCAATCTTCGCGGAGCCATCTACATCAGTGGAGATAGCTTTAACCTTACAAGATTGTTCACATGGTCTTAAATAGTTTTGAATCGCGTTATATTGGCAAGCTTTTGCACACATCCCGCAGTTGATACATTTCGTTTTATCAATATAAGCAGTTCTAGTTACTTCATTAAAACTAATGGCGTCTTTACGGCATGCTTTTTGGCAGCGATGCGCAATACAGCCTCTACATCTATTCGTGACTTCATATCCTCCTAAAGGACATTCATCACAGGCTATCTTAATAACCTCCACTATATTATCGATATTTTTATTACCACCTAAGGCTAATTTCATTCTTTCTAAAACGATTGCTCTTTCTTTATAGATACAGCATCTCATTGTCGATTTTGGCCCTGGAGATATTCTTTCTGGGATTTCGTTATATTCTTCTAAAAGAGTGTCATTAAATAAACCTCTAGCGATTTCTTTTAGAACTTTATATTTGAGTTCTTGCACACTTGTATCAAATCTTGTATCCATATTTTATCCTCCTTTAGAAGTATGTAACTTTAACGTTTTTATCCATTAATCTTAATTTATTTGCGAGTTCATCTATAAGATGCATCTTAATCTTAAAATTAATCCCGGTTTCTTCCCCTTGATGAGCGTTATTAATCGCGCATCCAACGAAGAAATTTATATCAGTAGCCTCTTCGAATAAGTATTTAGCAATTAAGCTAGCCCCATCAGATTTATAAAACCAATTGAAGTAGAGATCGTTTTTAGTTAAGTAGTTATTCGCGTATTCTAAGACTTTATTAATAGTAATAACCCCTTCAGTAACTAGGTCCACCCCATCAATAAAGGCAATTGGAGGGATTTCTTTATCGATATAATCAGTTTGTAAGACAAGTGGTTTATTTAAGTATCTAGATACTAGATTACCAGTTGTTCCTCCTGAAACGATATGAGTTCCTCCTTTAGCGAAGAATAAAGAGAGCATTTCTTCATCATCCTCTTTGTTAGTTGGAGGACCTATAAGAAGATTTACTTGTTCTCTTTCTCTAATTCTAACTACAGCGACAGTGGTGTCATCCCCTGGTCTAGAGTTATATAAATCATTACATCTATTAGCTAGTTCAGTCGCTAGCGCTTTAGCGGAATATTCTTTTTGATAGATTACTCCCATAAAGTTTTTAATTTGAGGCATATCCCAGCCAAAGTTAAGTGTTTCCCCTACTCCAGCGTATTTAACTCCGTCACTCATAAGGATAAAAGTATCATAAGGATCTGCTTCAATTTTGGCGTGATAGATTGTTTTATCATCGATAACAGTAGAAGAATAAGATAAATCTTTAACTTCCCCATTATGAATCATAAATGGAGTAGGATTATCAAAATTATAGATATCGACATATTTATTATCTTTAATCTTAATAATAGTGAATGTTGAATACGCGACATTTCTTACTTTACAGACAGGAAGCGTATTAGCGATACATCTAATGCATTCTTTAATGGAGATATCTCCTGCAATCATAGAAGAAAGCATCTTAGAAGTTAAAGTAGAAAGAATATTTGCTTTTACTCCACTTCCTAAGCCATCGGCTAAAACTAAAATCTTTGTGGTTTCATCTTTAGAAGTAATCTCAACATGATCACCACAAAGCTCTTCACCTACGTGATTAAAAGATAGATAACCAAATTCAGTAATATAACGATTATCGATCATCTTTAATAGTGTCCTTTAAGGAAGATAAGGCGACTTTAGTTTCCGCGGTGGTTTCCCCAAGTAAAGAAGCAATTTCTTGAACTGCTCTCATGTTCTTCTCAACTACCTTATCAGTAATTTCAAGGGATTTCTTAACGATTTCTTCATGTTTTTGTCTACTTACTTCTTCTTCTGTAATGTCTTTTAAGATAGCAAGTAAAACATGGAATTTTTCATCATAAACAATCGTATTTTCAATATATTTATCGTATTCACTTAAGTATGATTTTCTTCTAAAAACCATCTCTCCACATAAAGCACTATAGAAGTCATGTGGATCAAGGATGGAAGAAACATTTTTATGAATAACAAAGCTTGGTTTTTCAATATTAATAATCTTGCACATCGTCTTATTTAAAGATTGAATATTAAGTTCTTCATCTAAGACTAAAATACCGTTAGGAGAGTTAGAAACGATATTATCAGAGAATGACTCCGCTTTCTCCATTAAGTAAGGAAGACACATTTCTAACGCGGCTTTACCTTGAATAATAGCGATCGCTTTTTCTCTACATGTATCATAACCACATGAACCACAGTTAAGAATCTTCTCTTTTTCTTTCTTACCCATTTCGATAAGTTTAGCTTCGATTTCTTCTTCGCTAGGTGTAGCTTCTTTCGCTCCTATTGAGTAATAGTTTTTAGTGATATCTTTATAGGTTAACTTACCTTCTTTAAAGTCGAGTTTACCTGCGGACTTATTAATATCAATATAGCTAGAGATAACACTCTTCTCTTTATTAGAGACTGGTCCATTAATACAGCTACCTTCGCAGCTAGACATCTCAATAAAGCACTTATGAATCTTACCGTTAAGGACATCTTCAATAACTCTTTTAGAGTTTTCGACGCCGTCCACCGCTAAATATTGATATTCTTCGTTTTTACATTCCATGGTGCGGAGAATACCACCAGTAATTGGAAATAAACGAGCTTTACTTTCTTCTTTTTTCCAGTCATAGCTCACTTCTTTTAAGGTTATATTTTCATTTTTAAGCCATTCATCTAGTTCTTTAAAGGTTAAAGCAGCATCAACATAATCAGAGTTTAAGCTAGCTTCATCTTTTTTAGCGATACATGGTCCAATAAAGACTACTTTAGCATTAGGTTCTCTACTTTTAATATCTTT
The DNA here is from genome assembly GCA_902787955.1 of uncultured Erysipelotrichaceae bacterium. Classification (GTDB taxonomy): domain Bacteria; phylum Bacillota_I; class Bacilli_A; order RFN20; family CAG-826; genus Fiminaster. The sequence continues at coordinate 153,586 of CADAIJ010000002.1, read as the reverse complement.
ACCATGAGCAAGCATTGGAGAAAGAACATTCGCTAAATATTTACGTGCCTCTGGATAATGTTTTTGAATTAATAAATTTATGGAGTGGCAGCACGAAGAAATGATAACATCTCGGTCCTTTTCTTCGAGCATCTCGTCATAGGCTTTTTTAACAATGGTGGCCCCTATCGCAGTTTCCTCTACTTTATAAAAGCCTAATTTAGTTAAAGCATTTACTAGTTCATCCATTGAGGTGTAGGAGAAATAAGAGATGAATGAAGGCGCTAAAGAGACGTAGACTTTTTCATTAGACTTAATTAAGTTCTTAACGATATCTGTATCATTTCTAATAACTTTAACTTCTTGAGGGCAGACTAAATAACAACGCCCACATAAAATACAGTTATCTTGAATAATAGTCGCCTTATTCGAGGCAAAGGAAATTGATTTAATAGGACAGTGCCTAATACATTTATAGCAGTTCTTACAGTTAGTAGTTTTACTTTGTAAAGCGAATTCCATAGTTAATACTCTTATTAGATACGAGAAAGAATATATTTATTAAAAACATCATCAAAGTTCTTAGGAGTGACACCAGTAATGATTTCATCATCCACTTGAATAGATACTCCAGCGATACCGCATTTCCCTAAGCAAAATGTACCTTTAAAAGTAACTTTGTCTTCGAGATGTTCTTTCGCTAATCTTTCTTTAAATAATTCAATAATTTCGTAACTTCCTTTTAAGTGGCAGGAAGAACCAACACATACAAGAACTGTCATAACTTATAACCTCAAGTTTTATTAGCTAAATAGCATAATTAGTTTACTAAAAATATCAGCTATCTTCCACCTTCAAATTTTTATAAACGAATAACAAAAAATCGTCACTATTAAAGTGGCGATTTAATGCTAACTTTATATATTAATTAGTTACCTTTATAGGCTTTTTTAAGAATATCCATCATGTCACTTACTAATGGTTCACGTGGGTTAGCAGGTGTACATTGATCTTCATACGCTAAATAAGAAAGCTCTTCAATCTTAGACATAAATTCTTCTTCATTTGGAATAATCGCACATAAATTCATATCAATACCGATTTCTTTTCCAAGTTTAAGTACGGCGTCCGCTAAAACGTCTTTCGCATCTTCTTTCTTATCACACTTAAGGCCAATAGTTTGACAGATCTTTTGATATTTCTTATCGCAGCAATATGTTTCATATTTTGGCCACACTGCTAGTTTAGAAGGTTGAGTGCCATTATATCTAATGACATGTGGAAGGATGATACCACAGGTTTCTCCATGTACAGTATGGAATTCAGCGCCTACTTTATGAGCTAAAGAGTGAACAATACCAAGGAAGGCATTAGCGAAGGCCATACCCGCAATAGTAGCAGCGTTATGCATCTTTTCTCTAGCTTCTAAGTCATTTCTACCATCTTTAACCGCTCTTGGTAAGTAGTCAAAGACTAAAGTGATAGCTTGAAGCGCTAAACCATCAGTATAATCACTTGCCATAACGGAAGTATAAGCTTCAATCGCGTGAGTAAGAACATCTAAACCTGTTTGAGCAGTCGCTTTTGGAGGGATGTTTGTAGTAAATTCCGCGTCAATAATCGCGATTGAAGGAGTTAAAGAATAGTCTGCGAGAGGATATTTCTTTTTATTCTCTTTATCAGAGATAACCGCGAATGGAGTGACTTCACTACCGGTTCCGGAAGTTGTTGGAATACAGATTAATTTAGTCTTTCTTCCAAGTTCAGGATATTTAAACGCTCTTTTACGGATATCCATGAATTTTTGTTTTAAGTCATCAAAGTTGATTTCTGGATGTTCATAGAAAATCCACATTCCTTTAGCAGCGTCCATTGGAGAACCACCACCTAAGGCGATAATTGTGTCAGGTTTGAATTGGTTCATTAATTCAACACCTTTCATGACGGTTTTAATATCTGGATCTGGTTCAACATCAGAGAAGAGTTGATAGGTGACTGGGTTTCTTCTTGCTTCTAGTTCATCAATGATTTTCTTTAAGAAACCAAGTTCTACCATTGATTTATCGGTAACAATGAAGACTTTACCAACGGTCTTACAGGAACGTAAGTATTGGATACAGTTTCTTTCAAAATATATTTTTTGCGGAACTTTGAACCATTGCATTGTGTTTCTCCTTTTACCGATTTGTTTATAGTTAATTAAGTTAATAGCGGAGACGTTACCTCCAACTGAGTTACCTCCATAAGTACCACATCCTAAAGTAAGGGATGGGAGGAAGGAGTTATAGATATTTCCAATACCACCAAAGGTGGAAGGAGAATTCCAAATGATACGAATGGCTTTCATCTTATCCCCAAACATCTTAACTAGTTCTTGGTTTTGGGAGTGGATAGCGGCAGAATGACCTAAGCCACCAAATTCGAGGAGTTTTTCACTTAATTCAAGTCCTTCTTTTTCATCTTTAACTTTATAAATTCCAAGGACTGAACATAATTTTTCTTTAGATAATGGTTCGTTTTCACCAATTTCATCTAGTTTAACCGCGATTACTTTGGTATTAGCAGGAACATCAAATCCAGAGTTCTTGGCAATCTTAACGACGTCCATACCAGCAACATCAGCGTTTAAGCTAGCTTCTTTAACGTTTTTCGCACCCTTATGGGTTTTAAACATATAATCACTGAGTTTTTCTTGTTCTTCTTTAGAAGCGAAGTAGACGGTGTATTCTTTTAGTTTCTTAACGAATTCATCATAGATATCTTTATGAACAAAGGCGACTGATTCAGACGCACAAATCATCCCGTTATCAAATGATTTAGATAAATAAATATCATTAACCGCGCGGGTTACATCCGCAGTTTTATCAACATAAACTGGAACGTTACCTGGGCCAACACCTAAGGCTGGTTTACCAGAGGTATAGGCTGCTTTAACCATACCTGGACCACCGGTTGCTAAAATAGTAGCAACATCTGGGTGAGTCATAAGTTCTCTAGTCGCATCAATAGAAGGTTCTTCAACCCATTGAATACAATCTTTAGGCGCCCCTGCTTTTACTGCAGCGTCTAACATTACTTGAGCAGCAGCTTTAGAACACTCTTGTGCTTTTGGGTGGAAACCAAAGATAATTGGGTTTCTAGTCTTTAAAGCGATTAAAGATTTAAAGATAACTGTAGAAGTTGGGTTAGTAACTGGGGTAACACCACAGATAACTCCAACTGGTTCGGCGATTGTTGTAATACCAGTAACTGGGTTTTCATCAATTACTCCTGCGGTTTTTAAATGTCTCATATTATTGACGACATATTCACAGGCGAATAAGTTTTTAGTCGCTTTATCTTCGAATACTCCACGATGGGTTTCTTCTACTGCTAATTTGGCTAAATTACCATGATGGTCTAAGCCAGCGACTGACATTTTAGCGACGATGTAGTCGATTTTTTCTTGATCAAAGGTAGAAAGAACTTCTAAAGCTTTTAGTCCTTTTTTAACCATTGTGTCAATTGTTGTTTTAACATCACTCATAAATTAATTCCTTTTTATTAAGCGGTTTAATTGTATTTTATTTTTAATAAATATTCCACTGGTTTGCTTAGGAGAAAAGAATTAGGTGTTCGATATACGCTAGGAAAATAATTAAAAAATATTTATTTTTCTAGTCATTTGAAAAATATTCGTTATAATTACACCGGTCAAGGAGACAATTTTTTTATGAATAAATACAAAAATCTATTAATTACTACCGCTATATCATTAGCAGCGATTACATCTATTGTTGCGGTAAGTGCTAACTCAAATAATGGTCCATTTGTCGGAGTTATCGGTGATCCACTAGATAAAGCAAGAGTCATCACTGTTGATCGAGATAACTTTATTAACACTGTTCGCTATAAAAATGATGAGGAGGAAGTATCTGGTCGTAATTCTACATCTGGCGTGTTTTATCGTTTAGAGGATGGCGCATATGGATATGTATTTGCTATGCAAAATCAATCTGGTATTACTTATGGCAATAACTGTGTTTTAGCTTTTATGGCTAAAAACACTGTTAGATTCAGTGTTAATTCTTCTTATGGCAACGGCAAAATATTCTATAGCGATTATGAGTGCACTCAAAAGATGGATGTATTTGAATTTAGGCACCTTACTCAAATTGATATCGTTTTAGATAATAGCGAAAGCAATCGCTTAACATCAAAATTTACTGTTTCAGAAGGAACGATGAGCGAAGGGGTGGCTGACGAAGAGAACAAGTGTGTTAGATACACATGGACTGGTGATGTATATATTGGCAGTAACCTTAGCTTTACGGCTGAAAAAACCAGTGAAACTAAATATTACTGGGTTAGATCATTAACATTCCACTACGTCTGCTGATTAATAAACTTTAACTTAAAAACGTCCTTCAAATCGAATTGAGGGGCGTTTTTATATTAAACATTTAAAGCTCAAAAGATATTTATATACTATTTATTTTTCTTATTTGGTTTTTGACGGGCATCTGAGATAGTAGCGCACATCTTCATCATCATTTTATTAACACCTTCGTTTGTTGCTATAAAGCTCATAGCCTTATCTTCATCAATACCTAATCTATCCGCTTCAAAGGCGGTATCAATATTTGCGGCTTGAAACATAAATTCCCATCCACACTTCTTTTGAAGGTTAATCATTTCTTTAATACGCTTATAAGTGTATTCTCTAGATGCGTTTTCCATTCCATCAGTCATGATTGAAAAGATTGTATGTTCAGGAAGTTCATCTTCTTTTAGTTTAGCGTGTCTAGACTTTACGAGTGATATAGCGTCTCCAATAGCGTCAAGTAAAGCAGTACAACCTTGAGTTTGATAATGTCTTCCATCTAATGGTTTAACTTCTTTAATATCAATTTCTTCATGAATAAAGTCGACTCGATCGTTAAAGAATATAGTAGTGACTTTTGTTTTTCCTTCTTTCTTTTGTTCATCAATCAAAGCATTAAAGCCTCCGATAACATCTTTTTCTAAGCCATGCATCGATCCACTTTTATCGATGATGATAATAAGTTCAGTTAAGTTCTTCATAATTTAAAATCCTCCTTGTAACTTTGTGGCTACATTATGGAGGATTTATTTTTAGTTTTGGTCAATTCGGAAATGACATTTAAACACAATTATTATTAAGGAATTTTTCTAATTGAGACAAGCCCTTTATTATTTCCTCAAACGATGGTTTATTGTCAAAAATCATTTCTTTCATATTGTTATAGTCGTCTCTTAATTCTTTCAACCTATCTTCTTTTGGAACAATAACAATGTTGTTTAAAGAACAATCCTCAATTCTGGACCAAGATGTACGATAGTATTTTGACTTAAACGCTTTAACTTCATCAAATAATTGCTTGTTATTAAATATAGAAGAAAAATAAATAGATTTATAAATCATATATGTATCGTAATAATGTCTTGAATATCTAGAAGGCATTTTCTTATCTAAAGGTCGATTTGTTTCGGCATATAAAATCAATAATTTTTCCCAAAATGTTCTTGCGATTTCCACTATTTCTACTGTAAACGACTCTTTATTATCAGCATTAAAAAAACTAAAACAATAAGGCTCGATTTGTTTTTTCACAGTAGGCGTTTTAGCGGATACAGGACCAATCTCTAATTTAACCGAGGAAGCAATGTAATTATCAGTATAGCTTGAAGGGTATTTAACATATAACACCATTGGATCATTTATATCGCTTATAATTTCCATTCGCTCAATATGGTTCGCTAAATTGTCGATAAGATCATATTTCAATTCATTTTGAATAAAAGAAGCACCTTTTTCGTTCATTAATAACTCAAATTTGTAATCTTGATTTCTGCTTCTTTTTCTATAAACATCTTCGTCCTTAAAACCAATCGCATCCCATTTCAAAACTAAATCAATATCTTCGGAAAATCGTTTGATAACGTCATAGCATTTTGATAAAGATGTTCCACCTTTAAAAATAAAATAATCTTTGAATTTAGATTCGTTCAATAAATAATTAAGAACTACACATACCCAAAAATCCTTTTCAATAATGGTGTTAGACACTTTCATTTCTCTTGATGCCGTTTCGAAAAGAAGATTTCTTCTATCTTGAGTTAAGTTAACAATTCTTTTCATAACTTTATTCCTCACAAATTAACACAATTATCTTCCTAATCCACGCCTGTATGAATGTAGTTTCTTTTAACGCTTTTAATTTATCGGTTTGATTCAATCTTAGTTTTAAAGTGTTTATTTCATTATCTGTTATATTATCTTTACCAATAGCTTTGATACATTGAATTAATAGCAGTGTAATGTAACTATAGTTAATTAATTCTCTTGTCATGGTCCTTTTTAATGAAACTGGTGTATCGTAGATTAAATAATTTTTATAAGGTCCACTACTGAGATATGTGTATGAAGCGGGTACTTGTGTTGATAATCCCATTAAATTAAGGGCAGTATTACCTGTTGGACAGATAGTCCATTTATGTTTTCTGGCTAAGCAATTAATAATATCATCAATAGAAGGTAAAATAGGAAGTTTTAAAACATCGTCAAATAAACTAACACAATAAACACCTTGAATTATTCTTTTAACTTCGTGACTATCTTCTAATCTTTCTAAACATTTGCTAACTGTTTTATACGGGGCTAAATCAGTAAAATCAAAACAGGAAAAAGCATTTAAATTACTATCCTTTATTCTTTGTAAAATTTGTGATCTTAATTCTGTCTTCATAGTCGCAATTATTGTATATCTTTTGCGACAATATTTCAATATAACAATTTGTTTTATTTTAATAATTCACTTAGATAATATGGTTAATAATTTAGTCTTCTCTTGGGTGCCAGCCTAATAATGGGCAGCCATATTCATCAAGTTCACTATTAATTAAAAAATAATCGTATGTTTCTGCTTTTAAAAATTTAATTATTATAGAGTCAAACATAATAGATTTAGATAAGCTATAACCAGCGGATTCAAGTAATTCCATTGCTTCAGGGTAAGTTAACTCTAAACCAATGCATAAAGAGATGATGGTTAGTTTTGTTGGGATCATATCTTTATTTGAAATGATTTTAGAAAATACTTGGCGGGATACCCCTGCTCTTTTATAGATAGTCGCGTTATCTTCACCGGATTCTATGAGTAGCTTCATAAACTTATCATGGAAAGATTCTTCAAGAACTATATGAGCAGGCTTAGCTATCGCACGAAACGCTCCTTTATTTTCTACTTTATTAGCTAATTTAGTTACATAAAAATCTGGTTCTGAAATATAAGAAGGCGAATAACAAATAAACGGATTAAGTAAGGCCACGCCATTCTCTTCAAGGAAATCAATATGGCCATTAATCAATTCTTGATCCATGGTAATTAAGCCAATGGATAGTTCTTTATCAAGTATATAATTTGTTAGAAAAACCACTATATCTTCCAGCGGATTACCATTTTCGACTAATATTTCATAGGTATTTATATTCTTACTAGAAGCGTATTCAACAATACTCTTAAATGAATCAAGTTTTGAAGAATCATTATTAGAATTAATCACTACTTCTTTCTTATTTACTGAATCAATTAATTCCTTATTCTTATTAAAGAAAAAGATATGATCAACCTTACGAGAAGATATTTTATTTGTGCATGTAATGTATAAGCCCATAGTAGTTCCGCCTTTTTATTATTTTAACACGAGGGAAGGATACTAATATTCAATGAAATCGTTAGACAATTAAAATTTGAATAATTTATTTCAAAAATTGTTTATTTACGTTAAAGATATAATTACTTTTTAGTGTTACTATTTTATTATATAAAGTAGTTTGGAGATCATTATGAGCGAAAAGTTATTAGAAATCAAAAACCTTAAAAAATACTATGGTAAAGGTGATTCTGAGGTAAAAGCCTTAGATGATATTTCTTTTGATGTTTATAAAGGTGAAATGCTTGTTTTACTTGGTAATTCAGGATGCGGTAAATCAACTTTATTAAATATTATCGGTGGCATGGATTCCCCTACTTCTGGTGAAGTTTTATTAAATGGTGTCGATATTACTAAATATAAAGACAAAGAATTAACTAAATACCGTAAGGAAAAAATTGGGTTTATTTTTCAGTTCTATAACTTACTTCCAGACTTAACTGCTTTAGAGAATGTAAAGATGTCTTTAGAGAGTAAAGATCAAAGCCATTTAAGTGAAAAGACCTTAGAACTTGTGGGTTTAAATGATAAAAAGATGAAACAATATCCTTCTCAGATGAGTGGAGGAGAACAACAAAGAGTGTCTATCGCAAGAGCCTTAGTTAAAAACGCGGAAATCATTTTATGTGATGAACCTACTGGTGCGTTAGATGATAAAACTGGACGTAAAATCTTAGAGTTACTTCAAGATATCGTTCGTAAGCAAGGTCAAACCATGGTTATTGTTACTCATACCACTCCTATCGCGGACATGGCAAATAGAGTAATTACTTTAAAAAACGGTAAGATTATTAAAGAAAGAGTTAATGAGCATCCACTTGATGCTAAAGATATTGTCTGGTAAAGAAAATGAAATTAGTAAAAAGCTTATTAATTCCATATCTTAAGCGCTTTTGGCTCATGCTTTTAAGCGTTATTTTAGTTGGTGGATTTGGTAGTGCAATCCTTATTGGACTTAGAAATGCTTATTATTCAGTCAATAATGGGGTTAATTCTTTAATCGAAGAATGTGGTTATCCAGATTTATATATTCAAACAATTGGAGATATTGAATCATCTTATATTTCTCTTCTTCCAAGTTCTTTTAATGAAGACGCTGGTATTGAAAAGGCAGAATATAGAACTACCTACACCACTACATTTGAAAAAGATAGTGTTTCTTATTCCACGAGATTAATTGGTTACACTAGCGATAGTATTCTTACTCATCATTTAATTGAAGGTGAACTTAAAGAAGATGGCGTTAGAGTGGATTATTATTTTGCTATAGCAAATGGGATTAAAGTTAATGATACAATTAAAGCTAAACTTCCAAATGGAACTATATATGATTTAAAAGTGGACGCTACTATTGTTTCACCTGAAACTTCAATTGTTAAAGCAGATCCATACGCTATATCTTCATCCCGTGATTTTGCTTATATTTATATTCCTAAATCAATTCTTATCGATAACTCCGCAAAGGCTACCTTTAATCAAATTCTTATCAAGTTTAAAGAAGGCGAAAAGAAGAACCTAGATGAATCAGTCGAATTCTTAAAAGAATATGTTAAAGAGAAACAAGGTATCGTAATTACTGAAGACGATATTAAGATGCTTAAAGCTAATATTGCTTATGCAACTACATATGAAGATTCTGAAGTAATTAAATATTATAAAGATGCAGTTAGCGGCATTAATTTAATCACTTTATCCGCTCCAACAGTATTCTTTGTTGTTGTTTTAATAGTGTCAGCATTATTCTTATTCCAGATTGTAAAACAATGCCGAAAAGATATTGGTATTATGAGGGCTTTAGGTGAAAAAACCACTAGCATCTCCCTTGTTTTCCTATCTTTAGGCTTAATTATAGGTGTTTTAGCCTGGCTTATTGGGATTGGAATTGGTTCAATATTTACCTTACTCGCTAATGAAGCATATGGAAGTGCCTTAAAGCTTTATCCATTATCTTTCCATATCGAACTTCCAATTATCTTTATTGCCTTAGGTATTGTTGTATTTGTTACATTATTAACATCTTTATTAGCGTCACTTAATATCGCTCGTATTAAACCAGTCGAGGCTATGAAAGCTTTACCTCCTACTAAGAATGAAACTCCACTTCTAACTAGAACTTTATTTAAAAACGCGCCTATTCCATTAAAGGTTTCTATTTCTCAATCATTAAGAAATTTATCTCGTTATATCATGTCGGGTATTTGTTTGTTATCTAGCGCGATGCTTATCTTTGTCGCTTTAGCGATTAACGATTCTAAAGCCACAATGATGTCACAACTATTCAATACAAGACTAGATTATGATGTCCAAGTTTATTTTGATAACATGCCAAGTGATTCTGATATTGAAAATATCTTCTTAGATACTGATACAAATATCTTAGATAAAACCTTAATTAAATATCTTCCAAGTGAACTAGTTAATCCAACTAATAATAAGAAAGCTGTTGGTTTAATTAATGGACTTAAAGAAGATCAAAAACTAGTTAAAGTCGTCGATGATTATGAGCACACGATTGATATTAATAAAGAAGGTATCGTTTTATCTACTTATCACGCATATCTTCTTGATGCCAAAGTGGGAGACACGATTAACGCAAATGACACCCCACTTAAAGTAACTGCGATATCAAACGAATATATGTATCAAGTTAGTTATACTGATTTTGATAATTATAATCCTGAATATACTCGTGGATCATTACTCGCTAAAGTAAATAATGAACAAGAATTCTTTGAGAAATATAAAGATGCTGATCACGTTACATATATTTCCTTTACTAAAGTAATAAAAGCGGAATTTAACGAGCGTTTATCTGCTTTTGAAATATCCGCTGCGATGCTCACATTCATGTCTATTGTGATAGGCTTTATGATTGTCTTTAATATGATGCAAACAAACTTAAAAGAGCAGAAACGTACCTTTGCAACGATGAGAACACTGGGTTTCCAAAGAAAATCTATTTCCTTATCAAATTTATTCACATCTATTATTCAATATTTAGTCTCAATGACATTTGCGATTCCTTTAGGTATCTTGCTTGGAAAAACATTACTTAAAGCAATATCACTTCCTGATCAAATCTTCCCATTCCCTAAAACCGTTACAATGTATGTTTTCTCAACCTTAATCGTTTTAGCGTTCCTTCTTATTTCTCATTTCTTAGTCATGAATACGATGAAGAAATGGAACTTACCAGAGTCCGTTAAAGAAAGAGAATAAATTATCTCGTTAAATGAATAAGAGGATGCAACAAAATGCATCTTCTTTTTCTTTGTATTAAAAATCTTAATGCAATGACTTTGTCATCATTGCTTTTTGGTTGATATTGAAAGTTGATTTGATAAAATGAAGGCATAGGAAAACCACTGTAACAATAAATGTGACAAATTCATTGCAACAGGCATTGATATAGATGGTTCTACTGCTTCAGAATTTCTTTATTTCTTAAGAAGTTTTGGCTTCAAGACAACATCATTGGGTTCGACGTGTTTGATGCCAATTAATTCTAAGAATTCTGATCCAAATCTCTCTTTGATTAATTCAAAGGGAGTTTTATTTTGGTTTGATTCTCTAATATAAGAATTGATGTGAGAAAACATTAAGTTAATATCTTCTTGAATTAGATTATCCAACGTTTTTCCTTTTGGGATAATATAACGAATAAATTCATGATTTCTCTCACATTCAGCTTTATCTGTTGAACGATAAGGATTCGTAAAATAGACTTTAATATCAAACTTTTCAAGATTATGGAATGTGCTAAATTCAATGCCATTATCCGCTAATAAGATGGGGAAGATTGCTTTTGTCTTTCTATAACCGAGTTTACTAAAAAGGTCATGAAGTTTCCCATAGACACTCTCAGGATCCGATTTTAATATTCGTAATCCAAATTGAAATCTTTCCTTTGGAAATGTAATCGTTAAAATCGCATATTTATCTTCTCTTTTACCTATAACTGAGTCAAATTGAACAACTCTAGCTTCTGGATGATTTTTAAGATGTCTTTGTAAATCTGTATAAGTTCTTTTAAACAGTCGCTCAATGTTTTTAAGAGAATGATTATCATGAACTAGACGTTTTTTCTTATGAGGAAATCTTGAATATCTTATTAAATCATGAGCTTTTGCTTCTAAATGTCTATCATAAATAAGCCTTCTTATGGTTCTTTCACAACAAATTATTTTAAGAACTGCATTAGTTTCATAGATGTGGTGAATGCTTTGACCTTTAAAAATAAGAGGTGACACTATTTCATTAATGGTTTCAATATTTTCTTTAGAAATCCTTTTATATTTTCTGGTTCCAATTCTATTTCCTAGGGATCTATTTTCAGCATTGATGCAGTCATAGTAACGTTTTTCACGATTGCATTTCTTTTTGCTTTCGCAACTATTACACACAAAAGGGAAGTGATTTAATTTAGAACAAAAAGCTGATTCAAAGCAATCGTAATTTATACCTTGATGAACACTGATTCCTAGTTCTTTACAGCAATCATATTTAACACAATGAACGCAAGAATGCCTTCCATCATGAATGGTAAAGTATTTCTTTAATTCACGATAAATTGTTGAACGATTCTTTTTAAGAATTTTACTCGTTTCTTTCCAGGATAGATTCTTCGCTATACATGCTTGAAGATTGATTCTATCATCCACCGTTAAACGTTTTTTCTGCTTCATACAAACCTCCTTTCTTAGAAGCAGTAGAACCATATTTATTTTATCTAAAATGTTGCAACAACTTTGTCAAATAACAAGAATAAATTATCTAAAAACAAAAAAGAAGCGACTATTTTCGCTTCTTTTCAATTGCTTTATGCATTAAGAGTCTAGTTTTACGAGCTAGTTCCGCTTCATTTAGATAATTAGATAACTTATCCATACATATCTCTCTTAAATTGGCTTCATCAAGTTTTCCGTTCGCTGTTAATGGGAACTTCTTCATGTAAACAATATGAGCAGGTATTTTAATCGCAGGTAATGTTTTTCGCATCTCTTCAAAATACTTTTCTTCTACGAAATGAGGTGGTTTCTTTTTAAGTTCAACGCAGGCAATAATATATTCTCCTTCATCCGCAGATGGGAAACCTAAGACACGAACACCATCAAATTCTTTAAATTTGCGAAGTTCTGCTTCAATTTCTTTTGGAGATATATTTTCACCTTTACGGATAATGATGTCTTTAATTCGACCATTAAGGACTAAATAACCATCTTCATCTAAATAACCTAAGTCACCGGTATGAAGATAGCCATCTTTATCGAAAGGTTGTTTATCATCACTAAGTTTATAGTAACCATTAAAGACGTTATAACCTTTAACTAAGATTTCCCCTACTTCACCTTTATTAACTAACTTTTTAGTGTCTGGATCCATGAAGGCAAGTTCAATTCCTTCCATTGGAATACCAACTGTAGTTTTCTTTTTCTCTTTAGGAGCGTCAGGATAGACTAAAGAAATCATTGGAGAACATTCAGTTTGTCCATATCCATTCATGAATTTACCTTTGCCATATTTCTTTTCTAAGAAGGCAAATTCTTGTTCGGAAGTAAATCCTCCTCCAACGATACAGTGTTTAACAAATCTAGCGCGATGTAACCACCAGAAAGGAGCGCGAGCAAGTTTATCAAAGATAACACTTACCGAAGCATAGTCTCCACATTTATTCTTCACAAATTCTTGATAGATTTTTAATTTATCGGATAAGGAGTTTAAATAAACGGTTCTTTGGAAAGCCATATAGGCATTAACCACAAGTAAACCAAAGCAATGGAACATTGGAAGTAGACACATGAATTTTTGTGGGAATACTGGGTCTAAACGAGCGAAGTTAAGATAGATGATATTCATCATACTATATTGAGAAAGCATTGCTGCTTTTGGTTTCGCAGTAGTTCCAGTCGTAAAGATAATAAATGAAGTTCTTTTGCTATCTTCTTCTCGAGATAAAGGAGACACAAAAGGTTCAATCTCATTATTTTTAATAATCTCTTTAAAATCGACATGACGATAACGTAATGATAATACTTTATCTTTAGATATCTTGGTTTCTTTAAGTAATAAATCTAATTCGTTTTCGTTTTTACTTAAGGCGGTAAATTTACCAACGGCGAGGAACTTTGAATCAGTGAACTTAATTAATTCCACGAGTGTTTCATGTCTTGCCATATAGTTAAGTAAGACTGCTACCGCGCCAACTTTTATAATTGCATAAAAAGCGATGAGCCAGTTATAGCAGTTCATACCAAGTAAAGCGACATGATCATGAGGTTTAACCCCCATCTTCACTAATTCATGAGCGTAATAATCAACCGCTTTTTCAATTTCTTTAAAAGTAAAAGGACAAGCTTTAAAACTAATTGCAGTTAAATTCGCTTTGTCCCCTTCAAGTTTATAGATATCTTCAAATAAATAATTATCTAGTTCTCGTTTAACAAATTCGCCCATAATCTTTACACTTCATCATCTTTATTAGCGTTAACTTCCTCGACGATAGGTCTTTCAATTTGTTTCTTTTTCACGATGAAATCGAGAAGTAAACATAATCCAACTAATAAAATTACCACAACAAAGACATAGAAGAAAGGTTGAAAATCACCCATCACAATATTTTTTTGGAAAATCACTGTGGAAACTAATACGACAAAGATAGGATGGAAAAGATAGAAAGTGGAAGAATGATTACCAACATATGCTAAAGCAAAGCCCACTACTGGGATACGTTTAATTAAACGACAAATTGTGTGTAAGAAATAAGTTCCTAAAATACCAAAGAAGAAAGAGATAATCGCGTCAAATCCTCCTAGGGCTGGATCAAATTGACCCGCTGGAAGAGAACCTGTAAATATGGCACCAAATTGGTAATGGCATAATAAACAAGTACCTACGATAATACCTTCAGCAACTATAGCGTTAATTCCCATTAAGATACTATGTTTTTTCGATTCAACACGTCTATTTAAGAAATGCCACTGCCTTAAATAAGCCGCAGTTAACATTAACGCTAATATCATTGGATAACATTGAACAGTAAATGGAAGATATGGACTAATAAATTGTCCCATCGCAAAAGACATTAAAAGTAAAAGGATGTCAACTGAAATTAAAGTAACTAAATTCTTATTAGTGTGAGGAACAAGGATATAGAAGAAGATAGAGCAGATATAAAGAACTAGAATAAACCATAGGATTCCAATTGCTAGATGGATTTCAAAAGAGATGATTCCACTAGCAGGAATACCAACAAACATCGCTAAAGGTTGGCTTAAAATACAAAATAAGACAGTCTCTCCAATGAGTTGAAGTGTCTTACCAGCGTCAGCGTGATCCATCGCTAAAACCATAGAGCCAATAAGAATGGTATTGATAAGGAAAACAATAATCATTGGGATGATAAGCTGTTTAGTTCTACGGATAATGCTTTCTTTAATACTTCTTCCACGGTCTTTATAGTTATAACCAGTATAGAAGAAGAATGAACTAAGTAAGAACGGGAAGAAACAAGATAAAAGATTAAAAATAGTTAATCCTGCTGATGGATCTGGTAAACAAACTAAATAACAATGGAAAAAGACCACTGAAATTATCATTAATCCTTTAGCAGCGTCTTGGGCTACCGTTCTTTTCTTTTCTTTAACTTCGTTTTCCATCTTTATAAATTAAATTGATTAATCAATTTCCTTAAGATAACTAAAGTATAAACAAATTACTCAAAAATGCCATAGCAAAAACCTAAAAAAACGAAGATATGAGAATTAAATAGAGTAAAAATAATAGAAATCTACATATACATATTCAAAAATACAGTTATTATTTACGATATGGAATATGTGCTAATAGTTTTATCTACTATCTTGTTTGGCGGGCAATTTATCGCTTTAAATGCTTACCAAGATAAGAATAAAAAATCATTTAGAAGTATCTTATTCTTTTGTCTTCTATTTTCCTTTACTGGAGCGGTCATCTTTTTAGCACTTAACGGATTTGTTATAGGTTTTTCACTATATACTTTCCTAATTTCTTTAGGGGCAGCACTTATTCAAATGCTCCTACAATTTGCAGGTATAAAAGCATTATCTAAAGGAAGAGTAGAAATCTATTCTTTATTTAATGTCGCCGGTGGAATGAGCGTTTCATATATCTTTGGAATTACTTATTTTCATGAAGAAATAAAAGTAATCCATATTATTGGTTTAATACTTATTATTCTTTGTTTACTTGTTCCAATCTTCTTTGAAAAGAAAGAATCATTTAAAAGTGGATGGATATTTTACGTTTTATGTGTAGTGGTTTTTCTTTCAAATGGATTTTTTGGAACAATTAATAAAGTCCATATCGTTTCTGGAGAAGGCTTATCCATAAAAGAATATATGTTTTACATGTATAGCTGGATCTTTGTTATTTCATTAATCACTTTATTAATAAGTTCAATTAAAAACACAGACAAGGTTAAACCTTTAATCAATATCAAAGGAAGTATCTTCGCTGTCTTATATGGTTTATTAAATGGCTTTGGAATGTTTATGCAATATATGTATGCAGATACGATTCCGGCCTCTATCTTATTCCCACTTTCAAATGCGGGATGTATTATCTTTTCTCTTATTATTGGCTGTATCGCATATAAGAAAAAACCAAAACTTCAAGATATTATTGAACTTATAATTGCGTTATCTGGAATGACTTTATTTTTCTTTTAAATCACTTCAATTCTTCCTGTAGAAGTCGCGTATTTTTCACTTAAATGTCCTTTTAAAACATCCACGATATAGTTAATAACTACTTCATAGTCTAACATAACTGGACCAGGCACAACTGGGTCATTCATAAACATATTCGCACCATCGCCACCATTATTTAAAAGGAAGTTATGGGATGATATTGTATATTCTTTATTTGGATCAATATCAACATAAGTATCATTCTCTAATACTTGGACATTTTTAACTCTTCTTTCACCATCTACACGAATAAATTCCCCAGCTTCAGTAGTGACTACAGATGTTGGAATAGATGTATCAATTTGATATTTAATACCACTAACTTGGGCAAAAGCACCACTTTCGCCATATGGTTTCCCATCTTTAACTCTTTCCATACTCGTATTCATACAAACAAATTCTAAGTAATCTAAGATTTTTGCACCTGTTGTCTTTTTAACGAGTAATTCATTGCCAAATGGATGGACATTCATAATATCGCGGTAAGTGACATCGCCTTTATTTAGGTTATTTCTAATTCCCCCACCATTAACAAAACTAATCATTGAGCCACTTATTTCACGGTAACCATCTGCCACTAAATCGCCAATAGGCATTTCTCTAGTTCGAATCATTCTAATTCCGTCATCATCAGTAATCTTTAAATCTAAATCGATATTAGCGACTACTTTATCACCTTTTTCATCCGCTTTAGCGTTTATTTCTTGAACAAAAGAGGCGACTTCTGCATCTTTTTCTTCATATTCAGTTACAAATTCATGAGAGATGCTTCCATCTTTTTTAAAAGTTAAAGAAGCGAATACATCCATCTTATAACCAGTATCCACTAATAAAGTTTTCTCATTCTTTTTATTAAGTACTTCTTCAAATGGAAGATCAACGTGGGCGTGGCCATCTAAGAAGGCAGTTACTCCACTTGTATTAGCGATAACATCTCTAGAACTATATGGTTTATAGTTATCTAAACTTCCTAAATGGCTTAAGACTACGACATAATCCGCACCATGACCTTTACATTCATCGATATTATCTTGAACGAGTTTATAAAAGTGTTCTGGAGAGGATGAGCCAAAATCATAAACAGTTTCTCCATCTTCAATAAAATGAGTTGGATCACTATCCACTAAAGTAAATGGAGTGGTTAAACCAATAAATCCTATCTTTTTATATCCGTAATCTTTAATGAAATAGGTTCTAAAAAAATCAATTTTATTTTCTTTACTCCCAGTATATTTAAGGTTAGAGCAAACAATCTCACTATCAAGTTCTCTCAAACGTTTAGCCATCGTGGATATTCCATAATCAAATTCATGGTTACCAAGAGTCACGATATCATATTTAACTTTATTCATGACTTCGACGACATATTCACCTTCTGAAATCGCTCCAACAAAGTCACCTTGTAAAAAGTCACCAGAATCCACTAAAAGAACTTCATTTGTTTTAGCTAAATTTTTCTTATAAGCGGCTAATGAAGCATAACCCAAGTTATCATCTAGTCCACAATGAACATCACTTGTATAAATAACACTGATATCTTTTTGATTTATATATTCAGTAGTTGAACTATTAGGAGCAGGATTATTACAGCTTGTTAAAGATACAATTGCTAAAGAAGAAAGAATAATTGACAATAATGTTTTTTTCATATAGGATCTACCTTATTTTAGTTTAATGTGTTAAGCCAAGCATCTAATTGAGTAAGGTCATACATATTATCAAATGGGACAGTTAAATCTGGTTCAATGCCATTATCATTTGCAAAATATTTATCATTATCTTTCGCCATTAAAGTAATCATAGAAGATGCACGATAAGTTAAACCATTAATATCGTTTTTAGGAGTAATAGCACATGAACCACCAGCGGATTTACGACCGATAATCTTAGCAAAGCCGTTTATCTTAGCCATGGTAGTGAATTCATTACCCGCCGAGAAATTGGCGCCACTCATAATGTAGAAATTATATTTACCAGCGAATGTATCTCCTTCTCCGCCAAATGTATCATCACCATTAAGATTTACTTTATAATGCCAGTCAACAATTGAACCATCAAATTGGTTTCTAGTTACGACTGAAGGATCCCCTGTCATAAAAGCTGCTAAATATGGAGCGCATCTAATTTCACCACCAATATTACCTGTTACATCTATAACAACGTTTTTTATATTGTTCATTTTTCCAAAGTCATTAAAAGCAATAGCAAATGCTTTGTATGGGTTAGCTTGTACTGATGTAGCAAAAGCTTTCACCGCGGCTTCATGGTTTTCAGTTTGATAATCTTGATGATTAATTGGGTGAGTATTCTTTTCATCGTGGGTAAAAATCTTAAAGCTTAAGTAAGCTGTATTACCTTCAACAATATAACTATCTGTAAATTTGGTTTTAGATCTAAGCACACCTAATTCATTAATTTCTTGATAATAAGCTTTATATCTACTTCCGCGATAAGAATCACATTTATTTGAAATATAAGATTGGATTTCACTAGAAGAATAGATATTTTCACCACCTGAAACAGAAGAATGAATATCATCGATATCTTTTTCAATGAATTCCACAAAAGCGTCTTCGTATTCCATGATGTTAGTACTTAATAATCTATCTTTTAAATTCTTATCGGTGAAATATTTATCAAAGGTTTCAATATTCTTTTCAGCTTTAAGACCATAAAAATGATCAAAAGTTAAACATAATTCACGGTAATTTTCCGCGCTAATTTGACTACTTCTAGTGTTCTTCCCATAATCAGTTTCTTTAGTATTGATCCAAACATCAACTGGACTTCCAAGTCCGTCTTCCATATCAGTTGTTTCATAACCACATTGGTCTGCAACCATCTTGATAATATCGTCTTCGATTTTCCACTTAATGACTTTATATATCATCGTGGTACCACTTCCTCTTAAAGAACCAGTTCCATCTTTATATAAAGAGATTGAAATAATATCTTTACGATCATCTCTATGACCAACAAGTCCTTCAAAACGATATGTTTCATTAGTTAATTTATTATCAACTTTCTTAAATGCTGTTGGGCATTCGCTATTAGAAAGTGGCCAAGAGAAACCAAAGTTGCCACTTCTAGCGTACACACTAACATTAAAATCACGCATACAAGTATTTAAGAAGAAGTCTTTTCCGTTATAGGCAAGCCCGTTATAAATTAATGGCATAAGTAAAGCGTTAACTGTTCCAATAGACATATATAAATGTCCATCTTCACTAACTAAATCAAAGCCATAATCTTTTAAATTTATAGTAACATCTCCACCCTTTTGGATATATTTAGTCTTTTCAGAACCCTTATAAAGGGAAACACTATTTTGAGAAATACAACCATATATTCCGTTATTAATACCAATAGCGTCCATAAAACTATTAAAACCAGACACGGTGAGTGTGTCGTTTTTGGTATCAAAACTAAATTTCCCTTTTTCATCAGTAGAAATGTATTCGTAATTAGTATCATTAATCTTTTTAAAAGTACGAGTATGTTCTGATACCTTATCATAGACGATTTGGAATTCGACAAAATCTATGAAAGGTACATCACCAAAACCCTTATGATGATATGTCTTTAAATCATAAACATCTTTGGTTAGAGACTTGGTATATACTTTTGAAGTTTTACTAAATAAAGAGATTTGAGGTTCACTAGGGGTGGAATCACTTGTGGTAGATGTATCTTCTGAACTATCACTTGTTATTGATGTATCTTCAGAAGTATCGCTAGTTACTGAAGTATCCTTACTATCGCTTGAAGTGGATGGATTAGCAGGAGCACCACAGCTAGAAGCGACTAAAGCAAATAAAATGATAGGTAATTTAATAAAAGATTTCTTCATAGATAAAACCTCACCATCAAATAATATCAATTATATTATTCCAAGAACTTTAAATAATTCAATCCTTTCTAAAGAAAGAACGCCTTATATAATTTTTAAAGCGTTCTTATTTATACAAAATAATCGAGTTCCTATAGGTTTTTATTGTAAAACTGCTGATGAATATGGGGCGAGGGTTAATTTAGTTCCATTTAATTTAGGAGATACTTTAGAAGTATTAATTTCATCAGTAATCTTAGTTCCAACTACATCAATTGTGACTTCTACTTCTGAGAAGTTATGATAAACATTAATGTAATCATTTCCTAAAGAAATCTTATAGGCTGCAACACCATCTTCATTAATGTTTTCCATTAAGCTAGTGAATTTGCCTTTCTTTAAGAATGGGTATTTATTTCTAATGTTGATAGCTTTCTTATAATGATTCACTAATGAATAGCCGTCTTTAAGTTGATCATCAACACCTAATTCTACTTGAGTGCCATCCCAAAGATATGATGTACTTGATTCCGGATATTTACATTCACCAGTTTTATCATTCTTACTCCACACCATTGGAAGACGTCTTAAGGCATCTGTCATATCGTTTTTGCCTCTTTTACCGAGTAATCCAATTTCTTCTCCATAATACATAAATGGTGTTCCCGGCATTAAACAAAGCATAGATGCAGCGCATTTATTTTGTTCAGTATTAAATGTGTTTCCTACTCTATCTTGGTCATGATTTGATAAGAAATATGATGAATATGAATTTGGATTATTCTTCTTAACTTCTGCTTCGTTTTCTTCAATCATGCCTATTCTTAAAGAATCAGACATGCCTTTACCTATATTAATGAAGTTATAATAATCTCCACCAATTGCGGTATCGAAACGGAAGAAAGAATCTAGTTTTGATTTATGATATTCATTAACTGTTTCAGCGTCTTCCCAAGCTTCTCCTACCATGTAGAAGTTTGGGTCATATTTATGACATGTATCTTCTAACCAGTTAAGGAAAGCAATATTACTTGATGTTTGATTATAGTAATAATATAAAACAGCATCTAATCTAAAGCCTTTAACCCCATGATCTTTAATCCAAAATTTAACAACGTTATCAAGCTCTTGTCTTAATGTTTCGCTATCTAAATTAAAATCTGGCATTGAAGAATGGAAGCGGCTTTCATAATATAAATCGTTATATTTGTTATACCCAGGTAAATCTGTATCACTCCAATTGAACCAATTCGCTTTAGAATCTGCGCTTGTATTATTGTTTTTATAATCATCATAGGATTGAGTGAAATATTTATTCTTAGTTGAGCAATGGTTAAAAACCATATCAAGCATAATATCGATATTATATTTAGCAGCTTCTTTTACTAAATTATCAAAGTCTGCTAAGGTACCAAATTGACTGTTAACAGTATAATAATCGGTTACATCATAGCCATGATAAGAAGGAGATTTATGAATTGGCATAAGCCAGATTGTTTTAATTCCTAAATCATATAAATATGGGAGCTTAGCGGTAACCCCATTAATATCACCGGTTCTATTTCCATCAGAATCATAAAATGATCTAACAAAAATTTCATAAGACATGGAACCGTCTTTATTTGATACTTCTTCATATGAATAGCCACCACCGCAGCCTGAAAGAGAAGCGATAAGAAGTGGCATAATTAAAACAAACGATCTCTTCATAACAAACCCTCAATTAATCATGTAATCATTTTATTTTGAAATTGATATCAATGACAATAAAATCTACTAATGATAAATATAAAAAATCCACTAGATGGGAATAATTTTCCCAAAGAGTGGATTTCCTATATAAAATTTAGAATTTTTTCTTTAAAACTAGGATGTTCTTACCATTAATATAGTCGTAAGCATATTCATCCATAATAGTCTTAACAATAAGAAGGCCTAAGCCACCGATTTTTTGTTTACTGATATCAGTGCCAATACCTTGAGATTCAACTTCTAATTGGTTGAATTTCTTCGCTTTATCAATAATTGTTAAAACGAATTCATTTGTATCAGTATCAAAGAGTAAACGGACAAAGATTGTTCCACCATTATTTTCATAACCATAATTAATAATATTGGAGAATAATTCATCGCCAACGATAACGAGTTTCTTCTTGAAATCATCTGGGAATTTATATTCATCGCCAAAGTCATTAATTAACGCTAACATTTGAAGGATATTTTCTTTCTTAGCCTTAAATTCTTTTTCTTTAAAGAAATAGCTATGACCACGATATTTTAAAGTTAAGAAAGTAATATCATCACTTTGTGGAGCGTCTCCAACGAAGGATGCAATTTCATCTTTAATATCATGATGGAGTTCAATCGTAGATGTATAGTTACGACGATTCATGGTGTTAAGGAATCTTTCTTCACCAAAGAATTCACCCTTACTATTTCTAGCTTCAGTAATACCATCAGTATATAAAGTAATGCTTTCACCTGGTGATAAAGTAATTTCTTCATCTACAACAGTAGAATCTTTAAATATTCCTAAAAGTAATCCAGGTTTGCATTTCAAATAATGGTAATTTCCATTTGTCCCAACAATTGGAGGATTATGGCCAGCATTAGAATAAA
This sequence comes from uncultured Erysipelotrichaceae bacterium, assembly GCA_902787955.1. Lineage (GTDB taxonomy): Bacteria > Bacillota_I > Bacilli_A > RFN20 > CAG-826 > Fiminaster. Next base: position 130,717 of record CADAIJ010000002.1, on the reverse strand, counting down.
CAAGCTTACCATTAGTTTTATCTAAAATAGCTAAAAAACACGTAACAAATAGGCTGGATTTGTTTCCTTTAAAGATTGAAGCGTTCACTTCTTTTAAAATTTGAGATGGGGTTTTACCAGCGGTTGCAAAGTCTCTAAATGAAGTAATTGTCTTCATCATAAACATCGCAGCAGGAACACCTTTACCAGAGACGTCGCCAATTAAAACTGCAACATGATTTTCATCAATATCAATATAATCGTAAAGATCTCCACCAACTTCTTTCGCCGCTTTTAGTTCACTAACAATTTCAACTTCTTTTGAGGAAACAAATTCATCAGGAAGAGTATTTAATTGAATACCTTTAGCAACCTCAAGCTCAGTTTTGGATTTTTCTTGCGCGTCATGGGATTCAATTTCATCATTAAGTAACTTATGGGTTCTTCTGTTAAGAAAGTTAGAAACCATGAAGAATAAGCCAAGTGTTGCCGCTCTTGGTAAATAGTAATAAAGGAAGACTTTAAAATATCTATTTTCCCCATTAGCGAGCATATCTTGAAGCATTTCATATCTTTTAATGAAGTTATCATAATATTGAACTTCACCATCAACAAGAACACCGCCACCTAAAAGGTTAAGGTCGTATTCACCAAAGAACATTCCTAAATAAATACAAATGAGCATGGCGATTATAGTAAAGACAAAGATAAACCTTCCCATTTTAGGGTTATAATAGTGGTTCGCGATTAAAATTGCGAATGGCCACCATAAAATACCATGTTTTGGAAGGGCAACATTAATCGCCATAATAACTCCAATTAAGGAGAACAAAATAAAGTATTTATACCAACTTTTACGGACTACCTCAGTTTTAACTAAGAAAATAGGGATAAATAAGATAACCGCTGCAGCTGGGAATAGAATAACGACAATTGGGAATAATTCTTCAGAGATAGTAAAGACTCCAGATAAATATAAAATCCAAAGAATAATAGCTAAAAAAGAAGCAGCACCATTAACATACGACATGTATTTATTAGCGTCAGCTTCACTGTCGTGGATTGCTTCTTGATACTCACTCTTCTTTAAGTCTTCTTTTTCCATTATTAAATTCCGATATCTAAATCATTATATTTATCTAATAATTCAATTAATCTCTTCTTACAGCCTTCTAATCTAACATTATTATTAGGTTCATTAACACGGTTCCACCAAACCATATGGATATAGGAAACGATTCTAATTTTATCTTTAATAATTGGATCATCTTTACCAAAGTAGAGATTCAAAACATCATTATATAGTTTAGAAGCCTCTTCACGGCTAATACCAAAGAACTTTTCACTATTAGTTGGATCATCTTCATTAAAAGCACAATATGGGGCGTAAATCGCTGCTAATTCAAAGATAGGATGTCCAACGGAAAGTGTATCCATATCAATTAAAAGAAGTTCATCGTGTTGCACCATAATGTTTTTAAAATGGCAGTCACCATGAACGAATGTTTTTCTTTCAGGAATGCTATCGATTAAAGCTTTTGCTTTAGCAAAATGAGCTTCATCTAAATAAGACCCAATCTTATCAAGTTTCTTATAATATTGTTCCTTAATATTTGGAATAGCAGGATTAAAGCATTCAGTTGTATTAATCTTTTTTAATAATTCAGCATATTTCTTTAAATAAGTTTCATAGTTAGCTTTATCAGTAAGTAAAGCAGTCTTTAAAGACATGCAATCAAGCATTTCAAAACAAACACCAAGCTTATCACCAACCTTAACAATATCAAAAGATATTGCGGTAGGAATACCAAGGACGAAAGCTTCTTTTGCTAAACGTAATTCTCTTTCAATTTGTTCAGTATCAGATGTACGGTTAAATACTTTAACAATTGTATCTTTATTGAAACGATAAACAGTGGAGAAAAATCCTTCTCCAATTACATCAGCGTTACTAACATCAATCTTTTTTAAAGCTTTTTGAACATTCATAATGCTCGTAAAGCCTGTCATTTGAAAAACATCATAAACCTCTAAGGAGGCGTTGATTAAAGAAACATCATCGTGTTGTTGTTTTACCCTTAAAATGGTTCTTAAACCCGCACTTGAAATATAATGAAGGTTTTCTAAATCAAAAACTATTTTATTAAATTCTTTGCTTGAGGTAATTTCTTCAATTTCTTCTCCAACATCTTCAGAATTAGAGGAATTTAGTTCGCCTTCTAAATAAAGTGTTAAGATTTCGTTTTTTAAGTTATATTTCATTGTTATTTACGCTCAATCTTTAAGATAGAATTAAAGCCAACCATTTCGAAAATAGAATAAACGGAATCGTCAACATTAATTAAAGCAAGATCATCATACATTTGTTTTAAACGAACGATAATTCTTAATCCTGCGGATGAAATGTAGACAAGTTTATCCATATCCATTCTAATAGCGTTAAATGTGGAGGCTTGAATAATAGAATCAAGTTGCTTTTCAACTTCTTCAGAGTTATAGGAATTGAGTTCACCTTCTAAATGAAAGGTTAAGACGTTATCAGCTAAATCATGGGTTAAATTCATAAATAATGACCTCCTAGTTATTTTCAGGTTTTGTATCTAATCTTTGTCTTTCGACAAGCTCAGCGAACTTGCCTTTCTTTTCGATTAAGGAATCATAATTTCCTTCTTCAATAATTTTACCACCTTCAAGCATAATAATGCGATCGGCGTTTTTAATTGTGGATAATCTATGAGCGATAACAATACGAGTACAATTGAGTCTATTGATAGATTCAGAGATACTCTTTTGAGTCATGTTATCAAGAGCACTTGTTGCTTCATCAAAGATGAGGACTTTTGGTCTATGAACAATTGCTCTAGCAATCATAATTCTTTGTTTTTGACCACCGGAAATACCACCTTGACCTTCAGAAATAACTGTCTTCATTCCCATCGGCATTTCTCTAATGTCATCAGCAATATTAGCGATTTCCGCGGCTCTCCAAGCGTCTTCTTCACCAAGTCCTGGAGATGAAATAATAATATTGGAGAAGATATCCGCATGGAATAAGTTGCCGTTTTGCATAACGGTACCAATATTTCTTCTTAAGGTTGTTAAATCAACATCCTCAATATTAATGCCATCAAATTCAACACTTCCTTCGATTGGTTTTTCAAAACCGAGAAGTAATCTAACTAAAGTAGATTTACCACATCCAGTTTGGCCAACAATCGCGACATATTCACCTTCTTTAATGGATAAAGATAAATTATTAACAATAAGTGGTCCGTTTTCGGTGTATTTAAAGGAAACATTTTTAAGTTCAATGTTACCGTGAATTTCTTCTAAGGCTATCTTTCCTTCATTAATTTCAGGTTCTGCTTCTAAGATTGGACGAGCCATATTAAATAATGGGTTAACAGTCGCCATAACACCAACCATCGCGGTGATAGAAGCAAATGAACCAGATAAGACACCATAACCACTGACGAAGGCCATATAGTCGCCTACTTGAACGTTATTTAAAGACGCAACAACATATAAAACAAGTTCGCCAAGGAATGAAATTAATAAAGAAATAGCAGGAGATAAGCGGAGAATAAGAGGTGGGTGATACGCTACTTTAGCGGTCTTAGAATAGATATTAGCCCATTTCGCAAAGACTCTTTTTTCTGAACCAGATAATCTGATCTTTTGAATACCATTAATCATTTCATAAGTAACACCAGCTTCTTTAGAAGATAATTCAAGATGCTTTTGAGTGTACTTTCTTTGAATTAAGGAAACAGAGATAGAGAATGCGGATGTTACAAGTAAGATAATAATAACTGGAAGAATTAAGACAGCGGTAAAGCCTACTAATTGGAATAAATAGGCAAGTGACATAATGACGGAGATTAAAGTCATAAAGACACTACTAATGAGGACATTAGCTAAACTAATAACACTTGTGAATCTCGCCATAAGTTCACCAGTGTTATATTTCTTAAAGAAGGCGGCTGGAAGAGTAAGAACTCTCATCATTGTCGCTTCACGAACTGATTTTTCAATCTTAATAGAGATTCGACTATTAACATAGGCTTTAACACCATTAACAAGGAGTAAACCAAGGGCAGCCGAAACAACAAATATCGACATTGTAATGAATTGAGTGTAATCCTGAGATACAGTTACATCTCCAGTTAATACCTTAGTTAAATATGGAACAAGTAGACCTACCCCAGCAGCAACCCCAGAGAAAAGGAATAGGAAGATAACATCCCATACTGTAATCGATTTACGGATATATCTAACATATTCTTTAATGGATACTTTCTTATTTGGAAGTGGAATAAAGAAGCTATAGGCGGTTTTTTCAAGTTTTTCGATAATATATGGATCAACTTTGCCTTTCTTACCATTCTTATAATTTATATAAGAGTAGCCTTTATTACCTCTTGGAACTAAAACAACAGGAATACGATTAGTTTTGGTAAAAGCCAAAATAACAGAATGATTTTCTTTAAAGAACGCTTCATTAAGTTCAACTTTATGATAAAGAATATCAAATGGTCTAATCGCAAAATTAATCTTTTCTTTAAAATCTGTAATCTTTGGAGGGAGATCCACCATTTGGTGATGGAAATATTGAAGGATTTGGGCAATAGCAAAATTCTCACGCAAAGCCTGTTCACTTTGTGGACTTTGTTTGTTATTTAAACCAGCAAGCGATAAGAAAGAATCTTCGAATGATTGTTCATCGAGCTTTTGTCTTTGCTTAACCTGATCCTCAAACCAACCCATGTTTTCTCCTTCTATTCATTTGTAACTAACTTGAAATATGAACCTTCAAGTTTCATTAATTCATCATGTGTGCCTTGTTCCACGATACGACCTTTTTCTAAGACAACGATTAAATCAGCATCACGAATTGTGGAAAGTCTATGTGCGATAACGATTGTGGTTATACCTCTAGCTTTAATCGCTTTAACAACTTCATACTCAGTTTTAGCATCTAAAGCACTAGTAGCTTCATCAAGGATAATAATACTTGGATCACTTGCTAAAGAACGAGCGATTTCAAGTCTTTGTTTTTCACCGCCAGAGAAGTTTCTGCCACCTTCAAGAACAGGAGCGTTATAGCCACCTTCTCTTGCCATGATTTGTTTATGTATTTGTGCGTCATTACACGCCATAATAACTTCATAGTCTTCAATAGATTCGTCCCACATCTTTAAGTTATTGGAGATTGTATCTTCATAAAGAGTAATATCTTGGTCAACAACTGCGATAGAAGATGTAAAGATTTCATGATCAATTTCTTCAGTCTTTTTACCGTTAAAGATAATTTCACCACTCCAAGGAGCATATAAACCAGAAATAAGTTTAGATAAGGTTGATTTACCACTACCAGTTGAACCAACGATAGCAATCTTTTGTCCTTGCTTAATTTCTAAGTTAAAGTCTTGAAGAATTGGTTTATCTAATCTTGAATATCCAAAGGTAATGTTTTTAAGAATGAGGTTACCTTTAATTTTAGAGATATTATCAGTAGGAATATGTCTAGTAACATTCTTATCAAGTGGATATTCTAAAACGTCATCAACTCTTTCCATTTGAGTACGCATTTCTTGTAAAGTTTGTCCACTAGAAATAATGGTGTTAGCTGGTGCCATGAATGAACTTAATAAGGCTTGGAAAGCTAAAATCGAACCGATTGTGAATTGTCCTTGAATTGTGTAATAAACACCAAGAATAAGAACGGAATAGTTCGCAATCATAGTGACGATTTGAGGTAAAAGACCCAAGGTCTGATTGATTTTTGCCATTTTTAATTTTCCTTGGACAGCACCTTCTTGGGCTTCAGACCAGGAAGCAAAATAAGCAGATTCCGCACCGTTAGATTTAATGGTTTCAATCATTTCAATACCTTTTGATGTCATAGCGGATAACTTAGCGTTATCACGAGCTTGGACACGGGAGATATTAACTCTAGCTTTAGAGATATATTGTGAGAAGAAAGCATTAAGAACAACTGTGGTAACACCCACCAAAGCGAGAATGTAGTTCTTAGAAAGCATGATGACTAAATAAACCACAATCATGATGGTGTTAAATAAAAGCGGAGCGAAAACGTTAACTAAAGTTTCAGCGATTGAGGCGTTTTCACTTTGTCTAGATTGAAGGTCACCAGTCATTCTTTGAGAGAAGAATTCGATTGGAAGTCTTAAAATTCTCCAAATATATGAGGTTGAACCAAGTAAGTCGAGTTTACCTCTAATCTTGTATTGATATAAGGCTTGAACAACAGTAACGATAACTTGTAATAAGCCAATACTTGCGAAAATAATGACAAATGGAAGTAACCAATCTGGGTTATTTCCACCTAAAAGATAGTCAACAAAGACCTGCTTCATGACCGGATTTATTATTCCAAACAGGTAGAAGACAATCGTGGTAATAGCAAAGAAAACAATTAATGGAGCAGCACCTTTAAGTCTTTTCTTAGCAAAAGAGAAGATTGATTTTCTTTTACCACCTGGAACAAAGTCTTCACCTGGCCAGATTTCAAGATAAATACCAGTGAAGAATTGATCAAAGGTTTTTAAATCAACTTTAACAAGACCTTTAGCAGGGTCATTAATAATTGCTTTATTGCCTCTAAAACCATTTAAAACAACGAAGTGTCCACCACCCCAGTGAATAATGGCAGGGAATTTTCCTCTTTTTCTAAGTTTATCAATGTTATATGCATAACCTTTGGTTTGAAAGCCATATTTATTAGCGGCGCGTAAAATATTCTTCGCGTTACTGCCGTTACGAGAGACACCGCAGTCAACTCTAACTTGTTCAAGAGGTACCCATTTGTTGTAATAGGCCATGACCATAGATAAAGAAGCCGCTCCACATTCAAGAGCTTCGAGTTGCATGATTATCGGGGTATTAGCTACGCCCTTAGTCTTTGGCTTTTTTATCTCTTTCTTTCTCATGTTTTATTTCCCGAGTAAAAAGTCAGCTGGTCTTTGTTCCACAATAATTGTGTATTTATATTCACCATCAGATAATTTAAATTTAGAGATATTAGGTTGTCCATCTTCTTTGAAAGAAGTGATCTTACCTTCTTTTTCTCCAATAAGAACTTTTTGATCAACTTTAAGTTTACTTAATTCGCTGCGGTTAACTTCAAGAGTAACATTACCACTTTCAATTAAGGCAGTACCTGTAAGTTTAATTTGAAGTTTAAAAATAAAAGACCAGACAAAGAAGCCAAGTAAAATAACGGTCACAAGACCTAAAATAATCCAGGTAAATGGATTCGTTTGTTGCAGATGCTTGTTAAGTTCATCTGGGCTAGCGATGCTGGCGTTCTTTTTTTCCATAAAAAATACTTGTATTTATTATAACGGCAAAATATTAAGATGTAAACCCAATAAAAAACACCAATAATGGTGCTTTTTAAGTGTTTAGATAGTCAATTAATTAGAAAGGAATTAATTCTCTATAATTCGTTTGTAGAATTCATCTTTTTGCCCAAAAGACATGATTAATATAGCATAGCTACTGCCACAAAAGTGCCACACTTTGATATTAAAGATCCATTTTTTTCGAAAGACGCCAATCCTTTAAAGCTTCGTTGCACTTATCGTACCAGCCATTCTCAAAGAAATAGCATTTGGTAATATCTTCGTGATAGAAGTTAACATCTTTAGAATAAAGTAATCCTAAAGCTGGGCATCCACCATTACAGACTTTGTAATATTTGCAGTTTGCACATTTATCATTTTCTAAGATTTGTTTAAGTAAAGGTGCCATAGCTAAATCAAGATATGGACTATTAGTAACTAATTCTTTTAATGGCGTTTTGAATAAGTTACCTAAACTAATACCTTTTTCAATAAAGTAACCTGACATTTGTAAGCATGGAACGACTTCACCATGAGATGAAACAGCGATCATGCCACGATTACCCTTGCACATTGGAATACGAATATTAAATTCGTCTTTAGAACAGGCAATTGGAACAAGTTCATACACTTTAGAACGAGGATATAAACGTAAAAGCTGCCAAACATCTATAACCATACCCATATCGCTATGAATGTATTCCTCGGCAAATTTAAGCATTGTAGTGTAGTATTCTTCAATGGTTAAACTTGATTGAGGAGAGTTCTTTTCCCAACGAGGAGCTTCAGTAGTTCTAATGATACGCATTTCATCAACGCCGATTTCGTTTAACATTTTTGCGGTCTCCATCATCACATCAACGTTTTTACGATTCACTTGAACTTGAGCTTTCACTCTAAAGCCATTTTTAACGCATAGCTTTATAGCTTTAATGGTTAATTCTTCAGCTTTTGGGTGTTGTCTAATCCAGTTATGGTAGCCAATTCCATCAAAAGAAATCTTGATTAATGGATAGCAACCAATTTCCTTAAATGTATCAAGCATTTTTTGGGTTAATAATAAACCGTTAGTGTTGAGTTCAAAGACAAACATGCCTCTTTCATAAATGGCTTTAATAATGTCTAAGAAGTTACGATGAACCAAAGGTTCTCCGCCAGTAATTGTGAAAGCATGAACTCCGATTTCTTTGGCTTGATCAAGGATATTTAAAACTTGTTCATAGGATAATTCTGTATTTAAAGGAGCATTGTCTTTAGCGTTAAAGCAGTGAAGACAATTTAAATTACATTTCCCCGTAATCATTAAATTCATCTTTGGGAAATAATAGTTTTCGTATTCTTTTAATAAAGACCATTCATTTACTTTGGCGTCTTTTTCACATTCTTCGATGTAATGACGTTCAAGTAAGCGTTCAATTTGTTCATTTTTTTCTAAATCGTGTTTTCCATCGCACTTTAAAAGAACTTCAAAATCTTCTTTGGAAACACCAAAAGCGTTTTCGTTTCCTCTAGCGTAAATGGCACGGTCAACATATTTCCATTTGCGAAGAGCTATATTGTCTTCAAGCTTAAAATACATTTTTTACTCCCTAATTAACTATCGATTTTACGTTTTTTATGGTCTTCGTCTTCTGTAGTACAAGCACCACCGCTAACAGCATCTAATTGTTCATCATTTAATTCAACTCCTTCATCTTTAGCGAGTTGAAATAAATCATTGATATTATCAAATGCTTTTACTTTAGCGATTTGTTCTTCGGTTAATCCTTTTAATAATTCTTCTCTCATTTTCATAATCATTTACCCCTAAAAACATTTGTCGTTAAAAACTATAGCAAAAGCATTGCCACAGAAGTGCCACAGAAATGCCACAAATTCCAAAAATTTTTATGCGTCTTCAAAAATTGGCCAGGAATATTGAATCATATATTCCCCGCGATAAAGTCTAATTGCGTTAGGATCGCCTTTTTTATATTGATAAGCGTCACAATCGACTTTAGTTACATCGATATAACATTCATTATGTCTTTTAACAAATACATCACCACATCCAGCGTTTTTAAGTGTAAGTTGAATATCAGCGATTAAGTTTCTTAAATAGGAAGGGTGATCTTCTTCCCATAAAATAGCGTTAAGTTCATTAACATTAATAGCGGAGCCTTCTCTATCCACTAAATAAGCAAAAGCTTCTTTAGATTTTTTATATGAGAAGCGAATTGGTTCTCCATCCACAAATACTTCAAAATTACCAAAGCATTTAATTTGGAGTTTTTTATTTCCAGTTAATTGAAGTGGATATCTTAAAGCTTCAATTTCTTCTTTGATACGAGCAGCAGTAACAGGTTTTGTTACATATCCAGAGGCATGGAGATTATAGGCGTCAACTGCGTATTCACTATAGGCAGTAACAAAAATGATATTGATAAGAGGATTAATCTTTTTAAGCTGTTTAGCTAATTCAACGCCGTTAAGTCCTGGCATTTCAATATCTAAAAAAGCAATATCGATAACGCTACTTCTATGATCTTTTAAAGCGTCGAGAGGATTCTTGTATGAAAATAATTCAGCCGAATTTCCTAAAGCTTTTTTAACTTCACTCTCAAGCCTTAATAATTGTAAATCTTCATCATCAACAAGTAATATGCGCATCTTCACACCGCCTTATTATATTTCTATTATAAAGGAATTCTTTTAATAATCTATTTAGACTAAAGAATAAATAGTAAACATTCGCAAAAATCCTATAGGAAATCCCCTCTTTGGGAAAATTTACTTCAAAAAATTAATTATTTAACAGTTAAGATATTTATAAATCCGGTAACCTTAAATACTTCGGTACAAACCTTATTTAAGTTCGCTACTTCAAGAACTTTATCTTTGGTTTTGAGTTCTTTTTTCATCGATAATAAGGCTCTTAAACCAGCGGAAGAAATGTATTCTAAATTCTTCATATCAACGGTTACAACTGGTTCAACAATATCTTCTTCATTGAACGCTTTTAAAAGGTCTAAAGAAGTAACTGTATCAAGTCGACCAGTTAAAGCGATAACCATTTCTTCCTTATTATGATTAATTACTATCTCCATCGTGATCACCTCCGAGATTTATTTCAAATATTGTGTTATTAAAACTTAAGATACGCATATAAGTCATTTTGTCAGTTAATGCACTTATTAATTGAATTCCACTAGTGGAATAATTTTCATCATTATCGAATTCATATTTAGTAGGATCAAATGGCATTCCATCGTCTCTAATACGTAAGATAAGTGTGTCATTAACTTTCTTTAATGCAACATCAATCCAGTATTTATGGTTGTGACGATATCCATAAGTAATGATGTTATTAACCATTTCTTCACCCGCTAAACCAACTACTTGAGCATCTCTTTCTTCTACTCCAACTGATTTAGCAAATTTAGTTAATTCTTCCGAGATAAGAGCAGCGTTAGTAATATCGTTATCTAAGGATGTTTCGAATGATTCTACTTCATCGTTTTCAAACATAAATATTCCATGCGTATGTTTCTTTTTATTATAAATAAGAATAAAGATATAAGTAATAAGTACTGTGGCGATTTCGTTTACTGAACAAGCAATTGTGTAACCTAAAATACCGTTGGAGAAAAGTAACACTAATGTTAATGGAAGAACAATGACAAGTTCTCTTAAAAATACCACGATTAAAGAAGGTATATTCTTATCAATCGATGGGTAATAATTCATCGAGAACTTATTAATTTCGTATGGAATGAAGGAAATAAGATAGATTCGAATTAACATTGAAACGTATTCCATATTTGCTTCATCAGCATATCCAAAGATATAGCAATATACGTTAGGAGCAATAAGAATAAACGCTAAAATAACACTAGTAACTCCAATATTTATCAAATAAATCTTCCTTGTAATAGACTTAAGCGAGTATAAATCTTTCTCACCATAGAAGATTCCTACCATGGTTGGAATAACGCTTATAATACCTCCACAGAATAAATCAAAGACAAATACAACGTTAGCGATAAGGCCAAAGGCTAATAAGTCAACAGGCGCGGTAATTAACTTACCAATATAGATATTAACAATGAAACTTTGAATCGCGGTTAAAACCATATTGAGGCCACTTGTTGAGGATGATTTAAAGATATCCCATACTTTTTCTTTACGAATTTTAAATGTAAATTTAAGCATTCTCTTCTTACTTTTTAAGTAAAAAGGAATAACTGCGAATGCGACAAGGAAACCTGCTCCAGTTGATAAAGCCGCTCCATACATTCCGTTATTAGATCCATTTAATAAATAGATTAAGAGGACTTCTAAGCCAATCTTTGCAACATTAGATACAACAAAAAAGATTGAGGAAGTTCTTGGGTTATTATCAACCGCCATAAAGTTACCTAAAAGCAAAGCTAAGGTAATAATTGGGTCAGTTAATAAATACATAAATATGTATTGGTATGAAAATTCATAAGAAGCTTCACCAAATAGCTTTGCTAATGGATCAGAGATAACAAATGACAAGGCGGCAAATACTAAAGAAATAGCTACACCAATAATAAGGGATAAGGAGAATGCTTTTTTCGCGCCTTCAATATCTCTTTTCCCAAGTTTATTAGCGATAACTATTGATCCCCCTACTCCAATTGCAAACCCTGGAGCCTGAATGATATATAAAACAGGCATAACAAGGGAAGTCGCAGCAAGAGCTTCACCAGAAATCATATTGCCTATTAATATTCCATCTAAAAGTGATGAGAATGACATTGCAAAAATCATCACTATTGAAGGAATTAAATAATGAATGAATTTCTTGTTAATTAATTTTGAGTTTCTTTCTAGACTCATAAATCAGTCCTTTCGAAGAAGCCAAGAGTCATAAGAGATTCAATCGCATTCTTTAAGTATTCATAGTCCGTAATTGGCCACTTATAGGAGAGATGATATAAAGCTTTATTCGTAAATTCGTTATCTGAACCAATAAATGAGTGAGTGTGCATATCGCTACTAGAATAAGAAATTAAGGAAGAAACAAGCATGCTCTTAGAATCATCCATCATCGTCTTCTTCATTGTTTCTAAAAACTCATCATCTGGTACAACTTTAATATCAAATGCAAGTTCATTTAAGACATAAATAATGTCGCCCATTTCAACCATATGAGAGTTAGCAGAATGGAAAACAGTGAACTTCTGCGGTGTTTTTGATAAAAGAATGATAGTTTTAGCTACTTCGTCAATTGGCGAGAAGTCAACAGTTACATCCATATTATTTACTGGGAATTCATGCAATGTGGCATAGCCTTTTAAGTCTCTCATAAATCCGTTTGTAATAGAGTTAGCTTGGAATTCGCCATCGCTTTGTCTAGACATTAAGTTACCAACACGGATAATCTTGCCGTCAAGTTTATCGTTATCCACTGCTTCAAGGATTGCTTTTTCCGCATTAAATTTGGAGTGAACATATTTATTAGAAACATCTTGTCCGAAATCGAGCATATCTTCTTTAATCTTGAAGGATGGTTCAAACTTATTATCAATATTTTCACCAGCGACAGATAAAGTTGAGATTTGAACGATACGAGCGTTTTTCTTCTTGGCGATTTCAATTAAGTTTTTAACTCCACCAACATTGATCTTTTCAATAATGTCATCATTAGCGAAGTGTTTAACAATCGCTGCAGAGTTGATAATGATATTGAAATCATAATCTTTTAGTTTTTCATATAGTGTTTCATCGGTGACATCACCTTCCACTACTTCGACATATTTTTCAATTTCTTCAGTACGTGGAGAATCAAAATAATACGCCATTAAACCAAGTAATCTTTCTTTTGCAGAGATAGATCCACCTCTTACTAAAGTAACAACTTGGCATTTTTGATTAACGAGTTCATTTAAAATATGAATTCCTAAGAATCCAGTTGAACCAGTTAATAATACTTTCTTAAATGTGAAATCAATCTTGATATCGTTAACTTCTTTAGTGACATTATGTTTTAACGCATCAAATTGATGTTCATCATGTTCTTCTTCGTTAACTGTAGTGACACCATTAATTTCGTTAACATGATTTTCAAGTTCTAAAACGGTTGGATATTCAAAGACATCACCATAAGAGATTGGAAGATTTTCATTTAAGGCTAAAATAGCAATCTTACTAACACTTAATGATGTACCACCCATCTCAAAGAAGTCATCATCTATGCCGATATTTGTAGATCCTAAGGCTTTTTGGAAGATAGCAAGAATCTTCTTTTCGAGTTCATTACTTGCTTCTTTAACAACCTTCTTTTCTTCTTTTAACTGGACTTCTGGTAGGTTTTTCTTATCAACTTTCCCATTTGGAGTAAGTGGAAGTTTATCTAATTGAACCATTGCCTTTGGAATCATATAAGGGGTTAAGGTCTTAGAAATATGAGCAGTTAAATCAGCCTTATCAATTTCTTTAGATGCGACAAAATAGGCCACTAAATAATCGCCTTCTGGTGAGTTTTTAACAATAACCACGACTGTCGAAATACCTGGATAAGAGTTAATAGCTTTTTCAATTTCACCTAATTCTACTCTTAATCCTCTAAGTTTAACTTGGTTATCAAGTCGACCAAAGAATTCGATATTTCCATCGCCATTAATACGGCCAAGGTCACCAGTACGATAAGCACGTAAACCATTAACTTCAATAAACGCGGCTTTAGTCTTTTCAGGATTACCTAAATAACCTAAACCAACAGATTCACCTGCTAATGTGAGATCACCAATCGCATTAATTGGTAAAATATGTCCGGCTTTATCCAAGATAAATGCTTTAGTGTTACCAATTGGTCTACCGATAGTCATATATTCATCTTTAACCGTACTATAAGTAGATGTAATTGTGGTTTCGGTTGGACCATAGCCATTATTGATTTGAGCGTTTACACCTAAACCTCTAAGTTTTTGACATAATTCAATAGGGACTGCTTCTGCACCCATATCAAGAATCTTAAAGTTACGTAACGCTTCAACAAACTGAGGAATATCAAGTAAGTTAGAAACAAAAGATGGAGTCATAAACATTAAGTTAACTTTATTTCTCATCAATGCTTCAGCGAGTAACATTGGGTTTTCGATTTCTTTTTCGCTAGCGATAACCGCGGTCAAACCATGAGTTAATGGAACGAATTCTTCTTGTAAGGATGCATCAAATGAAAGAGAGGCAAATGAACAAGAGACACAGCTATCACCAATAGAACGATATTCCATTGTCGATAAGTTATTGTCATCTAAAACATAGTTAAGGAGATTTCTATGAGTTAACATGACTCCTTTTGGTTTTCCGGTAGAACCAGAAGTATAGATGACATAACACAAATCTTTTTGATTAATATTAACGTTTGGATTTGTAATTTTATTAGATTTAACAACATCCTCTACTAAGAAGATTTTGATCTTAAAACCATCAAGAAGTGCCTTCTTTTCTTCATAAATGGCTTTTGTGGTTACTAAATATTTAGTGCCAGAATTCTCAACGATATATGAGACACGATCATCTGGATATTTTGGATCAATTGGGACGAACGCTCCGCCTGATTTAACAATACCTTGTCTAACAGCGTAGGCTTCTTTAATTCTAGGCATTAACATAACAACGGTCTTACTAGTTGAAACACCGTTATCAATTAAGGTATGAGCAATCTTATTAGCGAGTTCATTGAGTTCTTTATAGGTAAACTTGCTATTTGTATCAATGACTGCAACTTTATCTTTATGAAGCTCAGCTTGTTTTTCAAATAACTTATTAACCGTTACTCCTTCAGGAATCTTAACATCAGTGTTATTTGTGATTTCATAAAGTTTCTTATCTTCTTCGGATAATGTATTAATCTCTTTAACGAAGGTCTTAACTAATGTTTCATTAAGGACTAATTCATATAAACGGTTAAAGGAAGCAATGGTATTTGGATTAAAGACTGCTTCATCGTATTCATAATGCGCTCTAAAGACACCATCTTCTAAGAAGATATCTAAACCAAATGGTGTTTTAGCAGTGTCTGATTCAAGTAAAACAGATTCAACATTAAAGCCACCAATTTGTTTAAAGGTGAAATCATCACCTTGATAAGCAAACATCACATCCGCGCTTAAATCATAATCTTTAACGATATCGGCGAATGAATATAAGTCATTTTCTTCTAAACCACTTAATTCATCTTTTACTTTAGTAATATCGTTAATAATCTTATCTTCTTCATCATAGGCTAAATAGACTGGAAGAGTCTTAACAAGCATGGATGTTGTATTAAATAACTTCGAAGATTTACGTCCGTTATAAATAGTTACATATAGGGCATCTTTACGATAAATAAATTTAGAAAGAGCAAAGCCAAATACGAAATTAAATAAAGCGTTATTTGTGAGTTTATTCTTCTTAACAAATTCATTAATGACTTTATTATCCACTTTTAAGGAATAATCAATTGAGGCGAGTCTTGATTGTTTTTTAGTCTTTAAATCTTTCTTTAAAGCGTATTCGCCATCAATATCTTTTAAGACATCTTTATAGAATGCTTTAGCTTTTTCTAACTTATCACTAGCTAAATCATCTTTTTCTTTTAAAGCCACTTCAAAGCCGGTGAATTCTTCTTTTTGAAGTTCTTCACCTTTATAGGCTTTATCTAAATCACTAATAAAGATCGCTTCACTAGTGCCATCACAGATAATATGATGGAAATCCAAGAATAAATAGTTATCTTTTCCTTCATATATTTCAATTCGATATAGTGGAGAACCTAGTAATTTAAATGGTCTAATTAGCTTATCAATTTCAATATCTTGTTTAAGGACACTAACAATTGATTCGGTTTCTTTTCTGACCGCTTTAATATCGCCATTATCATCCATCTTTAAGGTTGTTTTTAAATATGGGTGATTATCTAAAGTTTTAACTAAAGCGTCTTTAAGTTTATTAAGATCCATGTTCTCATCTAACTTGAATAAGAATGGAATATTGTATGTCGTAGAATCTACTTTAGAAGCACATTCAACAAAGATACCTTCTTGGGTCTTTGTAATTGGATATTCTTCAAGTAAGGAATAGGACTTTTCTTCCCCTTTTTTGCATAGGAACTCCACTAAAGTTTTAATTGTTGGGTTATTTTTCAAATCTTCGTTTTCAACTGATTTATTAAATTTCTTTGATAATAAAATCGTAAATCTAATAGAAGAAACTGATGTTAAGCCGACATTAAAGATATCACTTGTAACACCAAATTGATCATGGCCTAAAACGTCTTTTAAGATATCAAAAACAGTTTGTTCATTTTCATTAGATGGTGGAACAATTTCTTCGGTTTTAATTTGTACTTCTGGTAAAGCGCGTTTATTAACCTTTTGGTTTTGGTTAAGTGGAATCTTATCAATTTGCATTGTGTAGGCTGGAACCATATAAGGCGGCTTTTTAGATGCGATAAATTTATTAAGTTCATCAACATCGATTGTTTTATCACTAACGATATAGGCCACAATATATTTCACACCACTTGGATCAGTGAAATCTTTAATAGTAGCATCTTTAATTCCTGGGAATTCTCTAATAACACCTTCTACTTCCGAAAGCTCAATTCTAAATCCTCTAATCTTAACTTGACCGTCTTTTCTTCCAATAAAATCAATACGGCCATCTTCTAAGAAACGAACAATATCCCCAGTCTTATAGAGTTTTTCATATCCTTTTTCATTAGTGAATGGATTAGTTAAGAAAGCTTCTTTATGTTCTTTTTCACGGTTTAAATAGCCTCTAGCAACCTGAGGTCCGGAAATATAGAGTTCACCATTACAATAAACCGGTAATCTCTTTTTATTTTTATCTAAAACATAAACTTTATAAGTTGGAAGAGCCTTACCGATTGGAATGCGGTAATAAAGCTTATCAACTTCTTGCATTGTGCAATAAACAGTTCCTTCAGTTGGACCATAAAGGTTAAAGAACTTATAACCAGTTGGAGGATTCATTGGAACGAGTTTTTCACCACCGACAGCGAAATATTTTAAGGATGAACATTTAATTTCACTAGCGAATTGTCTACCAACTTGAGTGGTAATAAAGGAGTGGGTAATCGCGTTCTTTTCAAAATATTCTCCAAGTTCAACAAGATTAAGTCTCATTTCATCTGGAATAACATAAAGGGTAGCACCACTAGTAAGAGTTGGATATAAATCCATCATATCCGCGTCAAAACCATATGAAGCATAAGCACTACAATGAGAATGTTCATCAATTTGTTGGATATTCCTATGGAATTTAGTAAAAGCATGGATATTTCCGTGCTCAAGCATGACACCTTTTGGCAAACCAGTAGAACCAGAAGTATAAAGCATAATAAATAAGTCTTTAGCTTCAGGTTTAACTTTTATTGGAGTGTCATCAGTAAATGATAATAATTCACTTGTAAGGATTTCTTTTCCTTTAAAGTCATGGATAATACCACCTAAATCATCATCTCTAATTAAAATAATGGCAGAAGAGTCTTTAACCATGAAGTTAAGTCTATCTTCTGGATATGTTGGGTCTAATGGTTGATAAGCAGAATTTGCTTTAATAACACCTAAAGACGCTAAAACGATATATTCAGATTTATGGATGAGGATAGAAACAACTTTTTCTTTTCCTGCTCCGTGTTTAATTAATTCATTAGCAATTCTAGTGGTAATTTTATCAACTTCTTTATAGGTGTATTTCTTATCTTTAAAGACCACTGCAACATTATCAGGATATTTTTTAACAACTCCTTCAAAATCATCTAAAACAGTCTTAGAGTTATCCAAGTATTGTGGGTCGATATTATTAAATGATTCGAGTAGTTTTAGTTCTTCTGAATCCACTAAATTAATATCGTTAAGTTCGCTAAGTTTTAAGAATTCATTAAGGATCAAATCATATAATTTAACGAACTGTTTGATGGTTTTTTCGTAATAAATGTCACTTCTATATTCAACCCACATGATGAATTTATCGCCATCACGATGTAACTCAATTGCGAGTTTTTCTTTACCATCTTTTCTCTCTAATTGTTCAACAGTAACTTCTTTTCCATTTAATAAACCTTTATAGAAATAGTCACCTTGATAGGCGAAGATAACATCAGATGATAAACCTAGTTCTTTAACCATTGAAGAAAGAGGATAATCATTGTGTTTAACGTTATTGATGTTTTCTTCATTTACTGTATTTAATAAAGTCTTAACATCCTTAATATTTTCAAAATTTATGTATAAAGGATAGGTTTTAACATAACTACCGAAAGATCTTCTAACCCCTTCGGTTCTAGCGTTATTCACGGTTAAGAATAAAGCTTCATTATCCATTCCATATTTAGCAAGAAGAAAGGAGAACGCTGCTAGGAAATAGGTAGAGGTTTTAATTCCTAATTTCTTAGTCACTTCTTTAACCTTAGCGTTTGAAATACTTAAGGTGTGATGCATATTTTGATAACTAACTGCATCTTCTTTCTTATCTTCCACTAAAGAAGAATCGACTTCTATACCGCCAATTAACTTATCGTAATAGTTCTTACCTTCTTCAAATAATTTAGATTTCAAATTGCTTTGTTCTAAAACTACATAGTCATTCGCATTTTCTTTTTCTTTTTCTAAGTCTTTACCTTCTAAAGCAAGGAATAAATCATCAATGAAAACTTTGATTGAAGTTCCATCCATAATTAAATGGAAGAAATCAAAATAAAGGACTAATTCATCTTTAACTTTGAATAATTTAAAGCGATAAAGAGGACTATTTAATAATTCATATGGCTTTGAATCAACTTTAACTTCTTTAACTTCTTCATATTCAAGCTTAAATTCTCTATCAACGATGGATTTAACTATGTTACCTTCATCATTAGTGGATAATTCAGTGTTTAAATATGGATGAGCTTCTAAAACCTTTTTAAGAGCAGATTCAACATCTTCTTTCTTAAAACCTTTACCAAGATTTACTAAATGAGCAAGGTTATAGGCGTCTCCACCATTTAATGAAGATATATAGATACCTTCTTCGCTCTTACTTAACGGAAAAAATTGTTTAGCCATGTTAAATATTCTCCTTTATCACTTCAATATCGAAGTCTTCGTTTATTTGTCTTGAAACAGTAATCACGCTGCCCAAATATTTAACTGTTTTGTTATAAAAAGTGACACCGTTATATGTTCTAGGACCATTGACAGGCAAACCAACAATATCTCTCGGTTTAACCTTAATGCCAGTTCCTATACATTTGACTAATGCTTCTTTATTAGTCCATATTTCAAAAAACGACTCATCATCATGAATAAATTTCTTTTCATCTTCGCTAGATATGTACTCAATTAAATCTTCTTTTGCAGGTCTAATTCTTTCAATATCCACGCCAATAGGATAATCATCCATAACAAAAGCAACTAAACCGTGAGAATGTGAAATGTTAAAAAACTTAGAATCACTTACCGGTTTTCCAAATTCATTAAGATGATAAGTGCCAATGTATTTGTTTTTGAAAATAGAAGAAACGACTTTTTCTTTTTTTGTTTCTAGGTTTTTATACTTATCAAAAGACATTGTTTCTAATTCAGAAATGTATTTCGATGCTAAAAGATCATCAAGTAATGCATCATTGGAATTATAAATATGGATTTGAACTCTCATATTAATTTTAATAATACTTAATTAGTTTACTAACTTCATAGTTAAAATTCTAATTATTTCATATTGCGAACGAATATTATGGGAATAGTAAGCAGCTAAAAATAGCAAATTTCATATAGGAACTCGCCTCTTTGGGAAAATAATAAGAAAAGAGGAGAGTATTTTGTAAGCTCTCCTCTTCGTAAAATTATTAAGTCTATTCTTCTTTAATTTTTAAGGTACCATCAGCGATAAGCTTACCGGATAATCTATCATAAAGAAGAATCTTATTTCCTGCAAAGGATATCTTGGTTTTAGCGCCCATCTTATAGTCAACATCACCATAAGCTACGCCAGTAAGGAAATAATCATCTATGGTGACTTTAACTGTAGTTTCCATACCGGTTGGAAGGGTACTATAGATTTCACCATCAAAACCTTTTTCTTTGCCAAAAACAACGAATTCAGGGCGCACGCCAATAATTAGAGTATCATCTGGAACATCATGTTCTTCTTCAGCTTCAATATCGCCTTCAACTTTATGGATATGATAATTGAAGCGACGATCCGCATTTTCTTTTTCAACATATCCACGTTGTTTTTTAGCTTCTTCTAATTTAAATGCGGCTTCTTTCATCTCTTCACTACGTTTAACAAAGAACTTAGAAAGATCTACATCTTCATTAGGAGTAAAGACGCATTTCATTCCATTAAAGATAGTAAGTTCGATATCTTTTCCCTTTTGAACAGGTCTAGCTTCAATAAAGTTAATGGAAGGTGAACCAATAAAGTCTGCGACAAATAAGTTAGCTGGTTTTTTATAAATATCTAGAGGTGGTTCATATTGTTGAAGCACACCATTATTAATTAAGCAAACTCTTGTCGCTAAAGTCATAGCCTCTTGTTGATCGTGGGTAACATAAACGAATGTTGAACCAGTATCACGATGTAGACGTTTAAGTTCAGAACGCATTTCTAAACGTAGTTTAGCGTCTAAGTTAGATAAAGGCTCATCCATAAAGATAACTTTTGGCTCTGGTGCTAAGGTTCTAGCAATAGCGACACGTTGTTGTTGACCACCAGATAATTCAGATGGATAACGTTCCATAAATTCACCAATATGAACAATACGGGCAACATGACGGACACGTAAATCGATTTCTTCTTTATCTAATTTACGGAATTTAATAATAGGTTTTCCTTCGTTATCAACATAAACACCATCATCATTAAAGACGCGGTTCTTAGCTTTTTCATTTTCTTGAATCTTTTGTGCTTTTGATAAGAATTCTTCGCTCTTGGTTTTAGCTAAGGAAATAGCAGCTTCATCATCTAACCCATCAAAACCAATCGCGTATAATTCTTTTGCGGCGGACATTGAGATTTTAAAGCCATCAATTAAATATAAATAAGCTTTATTCTTATCTACTTTTCCTTTCTTATCAATAGAGTAACCAAGGAATTTCATAATATCTTTAACATTTGTGACCGCTTTTGCGAGCGATTTATATTTAAGATATTCACTATTGATAAGTGGGAGATTGTCATGAAGCTCTTGTAACCCAAATGTGATGTTTTTATATACGGTCATATGTGGCCATAAGGCATAATTTTGAAACAAGAATCCAACATGACGGTTAGCAGCAGATACATTAATCCCTTCTTCAGAATCAAATACGACTGTATCGCCAATAATAATCTTACCTGAGGTAGGTGTTTCAAGACCTGCAATCATACGTAAGGTTGTAGTTTTGCCACATCCAGAAGGACCAAGTAAAGTGATGAAACCATTATCTTCTAGTTCCATAGAGATATTATCAACGCCAAAGAAACTTCCCCAGCGTTTTGTGACATTTGTTAATATAATTTTTGGCATATTATTTTGTTGAACCTCCAATTCCTTTATCCATAGAAGCACCTGTTAAGAAGTTAACTAAATAGTTCGCTATTAGGATAAATATGATAAGCAAGAAGTTAGCAGCGTTTTCTAATGCGGCAACACCAGTATCTTCGAGCATAAACATGAAACGGGTGAGAATGAAGTAGTCGCTTCCAAGGAAGACGAATAAGTCTAATTCTCTCATACAGGAAATAAATGGTAATAAGAATCCTGATATGATAGCGGCTTTTTGAATTGGGAAGATGATATGAGTCATACGTTTCCACCATGGGATATGCATGATTAGTCCAGCTTCTTCAATTTCTTCTGATAGTTGAAGCATCGCATTAAGCGATGTTCTAGATGCAAACGGAATGTATTTAATAACACCTACGGTAACCATGACAATAAAGATACCAACAGTAGTCGTAGATGCTGGAATGCCAAGTCTAGTTGCAACAATCATAAAGATTAATGAAAGAGCAACAGAAGGCATTAAGTATGGGAAGAAGGCCACGTTATTAACAATAACACCCAAAGGTGATTTACGTTTTCTTGAAACAGCATAACCAATTAATAAACCGAATAATCCCGCGAAGAATCCACAGGCTAAGGATAATCCAATAGATCCAAGTAATGCGGACCAAACTCTCGGTTCATTTAAAAGTCCAACATATCCCGCAGAAGCGTTACCGATTGGTTCAGTAGAAATCCAAGCTTTAAAGTTTAAGCCACTTGAGAAGTCACCTGAGTTAGGAAGTAACGATTCAAGGAAGAATGAAACCATTGGGCCAAAGCAAACAATTGCCACAAAGAAGCATAAAACCGAGCCAATTACCCAGCGACCAACTTTACCAAGGTTACGTTTACTAATTTGTCCTGATTTACCAGTAACAGTTGTAAACTGCTTACGGGACCCAGTTTGAACTTGATTCATAATAAGCATCACAACACCGATAAGAATAAGAACAATAGCAACCGCATAACCAGATCCAATATATCTTCCACCTGAACCCTCAATAAGAGATTTCATTTTAGTGGCTAAAGTATAGAAATTGGTTGGATTGCCTAAGGTAACAGGAACACTATAAGAAGACATTGCCGATGAGAAAACAAGGAGTATTGTTGAGAATAAAGCTGGCTTTAACATCGGAATAGTTACCTTAGTAAATCTCTTCCAGCGTGGAATATTTAAAATAGTGGCTGCTTCTTCAAGGTTACTATCCATGTTTTGAAGGACACCACCGATAAGAATATAAGCAAATGGTGTATAGTGTAGACCCAAAACCATCGCAATTGGGAACCATCCATAAACCATCCACTCAGGAACAATAAGGCCGGTTAAAGCCTGAAATTCTCCACCAAAAGCAGTGAAATCAGTGGTTATAAAGAAGTTCTTCCAGAATAATGCGAGCGTCCACTGTGGCATGATGTAAGGAAATATAAATATAGCAGTTAAGAATTTCTTAAATGGCATATTTGTACGGGTAATCATAAAAGCCATAATTCCACCGAACAAAATGGCAAAAACACAAGCAAAAGTAGAAACTAATAAGCTTCTAGCAAGTGGAAGCCAGAAATTGCCAACTGCTAGTTTTGAACTAAATAAAATCTCCCACCAGTTATAGAATGTGAATTCACCAGCAGGCACATATTGTCTTTCGCCATGCTCCCAAATGTTCCAAACATCGATATCCCAATCACTAGTTGGGACTACGCCATTAGCAGGAACAGTAAATGAGGATATAAGTAATGAGAGAAGCGGTAGAAAGTTTAAAATCAAAAGGACGACCGCAAACATAACTAAGATTGAGTTTGCTGGTACGCCTAAGAAAGTTAATGTTTTTGTAGTGCCACGGCGAACCACTTTCATAAAAGGTGTTCGCTCTTTTTTAGTGACTAATGTAGACATAAAGATAACTCCTTATCATATGATAGTCACATAAAACGGCAAGCCCTCGCTAGGGCCTGCCGCTATATAATGTGCTTAACTATTTCTTGGCAGCAATTTGTTGCATGATGAATGCAGCAACTGTGTTGTAATATGTACTAATATAACTTGGAGTTTCAACTGTTGAATGAGCAGTATCAATCCACCAATTAGAACTTGGGTCATTTAAGCATGGGAATTCATTTGGTTTAGTTGGATCAACGACCCATTTGCCACTTTCATCGACAGAACCGTGTCCGTTCATAGAACGGTCTTGGTTAATGGATTCACCAAATGTTGGATAGTCACCAACATCTCCAGCCCACTTAGAATAACCGACTTCGGTTGTGGATAAGAAGTTAATAAATGCACAGGTTGTCCATGGAAGTGGTGATTCTGGCATAAGCATTAAATAGTGTTTATACATAAACCCACCAAAGCCTTGCATAGCTAATGTTGGATTTTTACCATCAGAATGTTCTTTACCTAAAGCGGCAATAACGATATCTTTCTTAGTAACTTGTTCAGATTCTTCAACGTTTTGAATCTTTGAATAAACGATCCATGCAGCATGTCCTGGGGAAGCTTTAAATGTGTCAAGAGCTTTACCATCATCAGCATAGAAAGAAGCGTTTTTAATGAAGCGTTCGATAAATAAGAAAGCATATTTACGACCTTCACCATAAGATTCATATGGTTTAAGAGCTTCAGCAGTTAATCCTGAACTATTTGAAGCGTGTTCAAATGCAGATTTTAATAATGCACAGTTTTCATCAGAAGTAAGTTGAATTAACCAGTCCATGTTAACGTTTTCGTTAGTTGGATCCATGGTATCAATTGTTAAGCCTTCTTTTGCAAAATCCCAGACATTATCGATGACCATATCTTTGTTATGGTTGTTATACATCCAGGTCTTGAATTGGAATTGTAATGAGAATGGGTTAGCATCACGTTGTTTGTTGACACCAGCTTGGTCACTCCATTCTTTTGGAATGTAGTTAACATAACCTTTTTCAATACCTTTAGTTTGAAGTTGGTATCCATCTTGGAGAAGAGCGCCACTTGTGACTGCTTTTCCAGATTCGATTTCAGCGTTAAGGAAGGTATAAATCTTTCCATCGACTGTAGTTTGGTAGTTAATTTGGTCAACTTTAATTTCTTCAGCACCAGCTGGTCTGACTTTATTAAGTTCGGCGACAAATTTGTCTTTAACTTTACCACCACGACTTGAGGTAGCATACCAGTTGAAGGTCTTGGTACCAAGTTCTTCAGCGGCTTTCTTAAAGAGTTCTTCTCTACTCATCGTTTCAGCTTCACGAACCACTTTTTCAACACGAGTTGGTTCATGAGTGCCACCAGTATGACTTTCTGGTGTTGGGTTTGAAGAACAGGCTGCAAGACTTGCAGTAGCGCTTAATGCAAGGACGCTAAGACAATAAAGAATTTTGTTCGTTTTCATATATTTCTCCTTCTATGTAAAACAAAACTTCGTAATTATATGGTAGCGCTTTTTAAAAACGGCTTACAAGCAATCTGAGAAGAAAAATGTATGTGCTTACATTGACTATTTCACGAGACTTACGATTGCATCGAGATTTTTAGCATGAAATTATGATCAAATTCTTCAAACTTAGCAAAATAAAAAGTTCGTTGCTTAGATTATAAAAATATTAATAAAGAATAGTTAAAATAAATAAATATACTACTGTTCAGTTAAAGGTTTTTAAGTACCGATATCTTTATTCTCAGATTTAAGAAGAAGCTTTAGGTGTTTGTTTTATTAAATAACTTCGCTCATATTAATAAAACGCATAGGAAGTCCAATAGATTGGAAAATTTTCCCAAAAATAGGAGAACCTATCAATTAAATTAAAATTTCTTTGATTGGATAAATGGTTATAATATTTTGTAAGAATATGGATGAATTCCTACATTTACTTCAAGGCGAGATGGAAAAACCAGGGATATTTTCTTGGTTTCATTTAATCGCATTTATTTTAATTATTGCTGCTACATTTTTAGTGTCATTTTATTGCCGCGATGTATCTGAAAAAGTTTATAAAAGAATCCTATTATTCACTTGGATTACTTTGATTGTTTTAGAAATTATTAAGCAGGTACTCAAGTCTTTTCACTATGGAAGCCCGTCATACTGGGAATTTCCATCAGGCGATTTTCCATTCCATATTTGCTCAATGAATTATTATTTCTTGCCAATAATTATATTTATGGATAAAGAAAAACATCCAAAGATTGTAGATGCCGCGATTGGATATATGTGTTTTATCTGTGTATTTACTGGAACTGCTGTTTGTGTTTATACCGATATGGTTATGTCTAACTTAATATACACTAACGTTCAATCTCTTATTCATCATGGTGCGTTAGTTATTATTGGAGTTTATATCTTTGTATGGAATCGTAAAACAATCTCAATAAAGACAACATATCGAACATTTATCGCGTTTGTTATCACCGCGAGCATCGCCACAATAATCAATGTTATAGTTCACCCACTATATATAAATATGTTCTATATTAATCCTTTTATAATTACCAATCTTCCATTAGGAAATATAGTTCAAGAGAATTTGGGATATCCATTATATTTGGTCTTATATTTCATTGGTATGTCCATTATTATTGTTGGATTCTATTTTATAGAAACATCAATCTATAAACTTATAATTCATAAAAACAAACATTAATTACAAATGTAAGTAGTTCATTTTTACGCTATAGTCACATTTCTCTTCAATTATCTTCTCTATAGTGTGGCACTTCTGTGGCAAAGCTTATGTTAACCTATGAAGGCAAAGGAGATCGAAGTATATGAATAATGATTTACTCAAAGGATTAAACGAAGAACAAATTAAAAAAGCTAAAGCTTGTAAGGATCAAAACGAATTATTAGCATTAGCTAAAGAAGAAGGTATTACCCTTTCTGATGAACAATTAGAAGCGGTTTCTGGTGGCTTTTGTAGTAAAACAACCGAACCATGCCCAAAATGTGGTTCCACTAGTATTAAGAAAGAACATCGCGGAAACGATACATTCATGCACACTGTCTTCATCTGTAAGAAATGTAAATATGAATGGAGACCAGATTAATCTAAAAAACCTATAACTATTAGTAAAGCCAGCACACTGAAAGCTGGCTTTTTAATTTCTTGTGAACTAAATTGGGTCAGGTCAGACTTGCCAATCTTTCATTTTCAAAGTTCTCTTTATTAATCACTTCAAAGTGTTTCAATTATTGATAAATGCTAGGTGGAATTACTTGGTCTCTAACATCTTCTAAAAATTTAACGACATCATCATATTCAGTTGAGCCATCTTGTATGTGCATATCTCCCATTGGTTCGCGTGCAGTTTTACCACTACATTCAAATACCATATTCGCAGTTTGAATGCCTCCAGATACTTCATCATAATTATTTGTTAAACATGTGATTTTGTAATTAAATTCAACAAATTCACCGGAGTTCTTATCGTATTTTAAAGTTCCATCAATATCACCAGGGAAAATGATGTCTTGATATTCTTCATCAATTTCTTCGTTAATAAATACAAAGCTTAATTCAATGTTATTCTCTACTTCTTCCATTACAATATTGTGATTAATGATAAAATCACTTATCTCTTGGTCGTTCATCTTTTTTAATTCTCGACATGTTAAGAAATATAATCTATCCAAGTATTCAATGTTGCTTGGAGCGTCAAATAAAGTAACACTTGAGAAAATATCGCGGAACGATCTAGTGGAAACTGAATTAAATAATAATTCTTTACTAATTGTGCCATTGAAATTTTGTCTTGAAGCATAATCGAAGGTATCTTTGTCAGTAACATCTAAAATGTTATAAACATAAACATCCTCATCAGTCGTTTTAAGTGTCATTTGCTGAGAGATGTTAAGGTTTTGATTAATAGGATTCGTAGTGTCATTACGGATAAAAGAAGACATATCTACTGATTGAGTAATACGGTAGCCGCCTTCCCCTTCTTTAATCGCATCAAAAACATTAATATCACCGTTTTCATCCACGATAGCATCGTATTCTTCGTTAGAAAGATCATAATATAAATCTAAAAATCCAAGACCAACATAATCAAAGAAGTTTGATGATCTTTCTTCTTCATCTCTAAAGACATCTAAAACTTCATATTCTTGGGTAAACATTGTCCCCAAAGATTTTTTGTGGAACGGAGATAAATCTTGTTTATCTAATAATGTTTTTAATGCATTAACCTCAGTAATATTAGGAATAATGGAAGTGTCTTGAGTTTCAGGGCTAGATCCATTGTTATTACATGAGACTAATCCAATAATAAGAGGAATTAATAAGAAAGTAGTTCTTTTCATCTATTTTTCCTCCTATAAACTAATTGTGACATCGCGTTTAAAACGATCAGAATTGAAATAGGCCGTATCCTTTTTGTGGTCTAGTTGAACTCTTTTTGTCGCATGGTTATCTAAAGATATAAATTGATAATATGCCCAATACTCACATCTATGACGTGGCTTTTTAGAATAAGACTTCATAGAGATGTTATATTTCTTATTTATCGGCATAAATAGCTCCATCTTTTCTTCTGTAATATAGCTATAATACCCAACCGCGTATTCTTTATCACAATCTTCGATATCACTTTTACCAATAAGGTGTCCTTCAACATTTACAACACGTTTTCCTTTTTTACTATCTAGTCTTAAACCAAGGTCATTAAAACCAAAGAATTTCATTCTTCCAAAATCCGCATTATCTCTTAATGGGACTAAGTTAATTTTATTTTCATGAGAAGCGTTATAACTATCAATATAGAAACTATCTTGTGCTTGTAAGTGCGCAAGAACCACGTCTATGGAGTGGTTTTGAAAAATATCACCCATATGCATGAAAATAGAAATTAGTTCATTTGGTCTCTCCCAATAAGTGCTACAAATAGGACCAATTAATGCCTTAATGCAGTTATTGATAGTAACAGAGTGTTGACCTGTTGTTTCTTTAACGTATTTATCCACGTCATTAGAGTTACCAATAATTACGGAAGAAAGAACTGCCGCACCAATCATCTTAACGATTAATAAAGGTGTGGAAGGCATACTAGAATTTTTTTCATCCTTCATCACAAGCATTAAATCTTCAATTGGCTTTTGATATTTTTTAACGAAATTTGATCTAGAACCAAGATTAGAGGTTAATTCTTCAAGGAATAATGTTGTAGCGATATTTGCATCATAATTAACTTTTGTATTGTCTTTTATATTACCAAAGTCACCGGAAAACATATCAATAATTGCCGGGACAAGTGTGATAATCTTAAGGAAGTCTTCAATCTTAAGACCATACATTGAAAAGTTATCAGCTGAATAAACAAATTCATCGGTTTGGTTAATAATGTCATGAAGAGATTTAAATATGCGGCGGTTGTTATCAAAATTTGATGGATCAAAGAACTTAGTTGTGATGAATTTATCTATGCCAAAACGGGTAAAGCCATATTCTGACATAGCTACTTTAGGGACTACATCATTAGGGTTTATAATATTCCAAATATTGCCATAAATTGCATCCTTTGGAAGTTTAATATTTTTAGAGTTTACATTTGCACCCTGAGGAGCTTCAAAGGTATAAGCAAAGATATCTTCACGTTTAAGACTAACATTACTAAAAACCTTTTGGCCTTTATCTAAAGAAGAATCGAGTAGACCAGCGGTAAGATTAACAACCGCTCCCCCACGTGAATAGCCTGACATCCATAATTTAATAGGACCGGTAATTTTTGTGCTAATTATATAATCATTAATAAATTTAATAGTCTTTTGAGCGGCGTTATACCAACCTTCATGCATATAATCTGATAAGCTACCATCACCTAAATGCATGTTATTGGCCCATTCACTATAATAACCTCCAGAACGAGGAGCAACGGCAATCACAGTGTAATTAGAGTACTCTTTTTTAGCAGCCGCTAGACCAATCGTATCAAATCTAGCTGTTTGGACAAAATCCTCGTTAGTGGTAAATGAATTAAATCCAATAGTTTCTAAGATTGCTTTAACATATTTTGGTTGAGAAAGATACCATTCTTCATCAAATGGTGCGTAGTCTGTATAAGTTGTCATTGTTAAACATTGAGATGCAGTTGATAGATGTGGATCATATTCATAAGATGAATGTTCAAAATACGATTGAGAAAAATAGATTTCACTAGAGAAAATAGATTTCCCTATTGGTCTATGATCCGAAACATAGGAAAAAGAATATTTATTCGTTTCATAAGAAGCTACGGCTTTTGAAGGAATGTCACCAGAAATGGAACTAATTGAAAGAACAGCGGAAATAAATAATAATCCAAATAATTTCATAGTTATTACCTAACTCCCTTTTCTAGATTCTTCTTAATTAAACCAATCAATAATTCTTTTTTCATATGTAAAGTTCCTTTAATTAGTTAGATTCTATCATAGTAATTGCCACAAAAGTGCCACAACACTAGCATTGGACAATAGTAATAAAAAACCTTTATATTTTGTTTTGAACCGGTAACATAAAAGTAGACACCCTAAATATATAGTTTTGTTTGCTAATGAAAACAATTCTTTAAATGCAACATCAAATTCGATTTTTTCACCATCAAATATTAAAAAATCTTTATACGTTGACGGATCAATAAAATTATCCATTACTGTCTCTAATTTGTTTTCTATTATTTCAAACCTTTTATCATACGAAGAAAACTTATTTTCAATGTATTGGTTACTGGTAAATCCCACAAGATTATTTTCAACAATATAGTCCTTCATCGCTTTAAAAAGACGAATTAAAGATATGCTTTGTTTGATGGCCAAATCTCCATTTAAAACACTCGTTAACATATATATTCCTTGTTCAGTAAATGCAAATGGCAATTTTCTTTTCCCGCCCCAACTTGATGTGAAATTTTTGCACTTCAAGATTAAGTTCCATTCATCACGATTAAGTTGAAATATAAAATCATCTGGAAATCTATCAATATTATTCTTCACTTGACGATTAAAGTATCTAGTTTCAACATGTATCGTCACTACAAAAGGGATATATCGTTTATTTTACCAATTCGTAACAATTTAATGTCACCGGATTAGGATTAAAAGATGACTGATGTTCAAGATGTTCTTGATGGGTGAATTTAAATCCACATTTTTCAATTACTCGATTACTACCGATGTTTTCCACTACGGCTTTAATTAACACTTTGGTAAAGCCAATATCAAAAAGATATTTAATAAGAGCTTTACACGCTTCAGTCATTAGACCTTGATTCCAATATTTTCTTGATAAGCAATATCCAATCTCGGGACTATCATCAATATATCTGACAACATCAATAGAACCAATGGGTTCACCACTATCTTTTAAGGTGATAATGAATCTTATTGTTTTTGGATCTTTTTCTTCTTCAAGCCAATGGTTAATAATAGTCTTAGTAACCTCTATATTCTCATGTGGATTCCAAGTTGTATATTTAGTTACTTCGGGATCGCTCGCCCAATTAATAAACATCGTTTCAGCATCTTCTTTTTTAACTTTTCTTAGAATACATTTATCAGTGACTAATGCATTGAAAAGGATGTCATTTCTTACCGCCAAAAAAGCTTTTTTTAAATCTGGCAAATCATCACGAATTGTTGAGTAAACCTGTTTGACATCGGTTCCGCCATAATCATGAACTATAATGTTTCTCATTTTTTTGGCTGGACACCATGGAAGTTTCCAGTATTTTTCGCCCAGTTTTCCCCTAAGTTGGTCCATCATCTCGCCAATTTGCGCCATTGAAAAACACACAGCTCTTAATAATAAGTTCGAATTTTCAAGTTCATCAATGTCAATATTTGCAGTGTCATCAAATATTTGGTCAATGTGTTTCAAAAGAGTGTCTACTCTCAATAATGTTCTATCATCCATATATCTTGACACCATCCTTTAAAAACTCTTCCAAAAACTTTTCATTATTAGATAATTGCCTATGTGTGTGCAAATCTACTGGTTTATGAAGTTGTTCTTCAAGTTCAGAAGCAATTTTGTAAAATCTCATTCCAATAGGAGGACAAACAACAAGAATATCGATATCACTTTTACCTGTCGCTTCATTTCTAGCGTAACTGCCAAATAAATAAGCGCATTTTATTTCTGGATATTGCTCTTTAAAAAGATTATTGCAAACTTGTTTTATAAATTTGACACCAGGAATGTAATTGCTTCCATCCAAGACACCCATTTCATTTAATTTACTTAGTAAATCATCGAATGTGTCGTTAATAATATTCGTTTCTTCATATGTTTGATAGGTACGACGAGAAACACCACAAACATTTGCGGCTTGTATTTGGGTAAGTCCGAGTTCTTTTCTTCTTTGTCTTAACTCATTCATACCAATATTTTACCTGCGCATTTAAAATTGCGCAATATATTATTTCCGATATAGTCCCACTACAGTTTCAACATGATAAGTCATAGGGAACATGTCCACTGGTTGAACTTTTTTAACAACATAAGATTTATTTAATATTGCTAAATCTCTAGCGAGCGTTTCAGGTTCACAGCTAACATAAACAATACGTTCAGGTTTAATTTTTAATAATGTATTAATAAACTTTTCATCAAGACCCTTGCGTGGAGGATCAACGAAAACAACATCAAATCTTTTGTTATTATTAGCGAGATCTTCAATTACCTTACCTGCGTCTCCCACAATAAAGGAAGAATTACTAATCCGATTGATTTCTGCGTTGTTTTTCGCGTTTTTAATCGCGTCTCCTACTATTTCAACTCCTAATACAGATTTAGCTTGTTTAGCTGCAATTAAGCCAATTGTTCCGGTACCACAATAAGCATCAAAAACATCATCAGTTTCTTTAAGCTCTGCAAATTCAATGGCTTTCTTATATAAAACTTCGACTTGGATAGGATTAACTTGGAAGAATGATTTAGAAGAGATTATAAAATCCACACCTAAGATAGAATCTTTAATATGGCCTGTTCCATAAAGGATTCTTTCTTTTTCCCCTAAAATAACATTAGTTCTTCTTTTATTTATATTTTGAACAATCGTGGTAATTTCTGGGCATCTTTCTTTTAGCGCTTTAACGAAGTTATTACGACCTTTAAATTCATCATAAGCGGTAACAATAGTGAGCATTATCTGTTTATAGTGGTAACTGGTTCTAATAATTAGGTGTTTAATTAATCCTTCACCAGTATCTTCGTTATATGGAGAATAACGGAATTCTTTCATTAACTGTTTAACATTTTTAACGATTGATTTCGCTCTTACGTCTTCAATAAAGCATTCATCAATTGCAATAATTTCATGGGTGTTTGCTCTATAAAAACCAGAAATAATCTTTCCATGTTTATTTAATCCTAAAGGAACTTGGATTTTATTACGGTAATTATATGGGTTTTCTTCCATTCCTAAACAAGGAAGCACTTCAATACCTTTAATCTTGTTTCTTTCTAAAGCTTCTTTAACTTTCTTCGTTTTATATTCAAGTTGAGCGTCATAATCTAATTGTTGGAATTGGCAACCACCACAGGCACTACAAACCCCGCATAAAGGTTGAATACGATGAGGTGATTTTTTAACTAAAGAAGTTACTTTTCCAAATAAATTTCCAGCGCGACGATATTGAATTTCAATATAAGCTTCTTCACCCGGAAATAAGCCATCAACAAAACAAACACCATAAGATGTTTTAGTGACTCCTTTACCTTCAAAGGATAAATCAATGCACTTAACTAGTTCTGGATTAAACTTCTCTTTCATATCGAAAAAAATTATATCAAAAATATATTCTATTTACTTATATAAAACAAAAATCCACAGCAGAAGTGCCATGAATTTATTGTTTGGTCAATTAATTTTATTCGATTGCGAAGAGATAATCGTAGACTTTTTGTCCTCCATCAATCGCACCAAATTCGAGATATGGGAATTTAGTGGAGATGGATTTAAGAAGTTTCTCTTTATCCGCTTCGGTAACATCTTCACCGCAGATAATGGTAAGAACTTGTTTTTCTTTAATCTTCTTAACTTTTCTAAGTAAGTTAGTGAAGCAAACAGTTTTATTTCTACTCGCGGTTAAGAGTTTTCCATCAAGGATACCAATGTAATCACCTTTACGGATGATAACACCATTAACTCTAGTGTTTCTAATAGCTCTTGTAATTTCACCAGAAGTAACGTTACGAATAGCTTCGTTAAAGTTACCCAAGATAAGAGTTAAGTCATCGCTAGAGAAGTCTAACATAGTTAATGCGCTATAGCATTGTGGGATAGAAGTAGAAAGAATTACTTCAATGTGTGCTCCCTTATATAATTTAGCGGCTTGTTTAGCGGCCATAACAATATTCTTGTTATTTGGGAAGACAATAATGTTATCAGCATCGAGTTTCTTAAAGGCTTTAATAAAGTCTTCAGTAGATGGGTTCATAGTTTGACCACCACCGATGACTACATCAACGCCAAAGGCTTCGAATTGTTCTTTAACGCCTTCACCTTGGGCAACAGCCACAACAGCGTATTTTTTATGTTCAATCTTACGATTTTCTTCTCTTTCTTCTTCATCCATAGTTTCGTTATGTTGAAGAGCCATATTTTCAATCTTAATGGTTAAGAATTCACCGAATTTTCTCATATGATCAAGGACTAAACCTGGATCTTTAGTGTGAACGTGAACTTTAACGATACTCCCATCATTTAAGGCAACAATGGAATCACCTTTAATATCATCACCATTTAAGACATCAATAATGGTTTGAATATCGAAGTTTTCAATATCAACTTTGGAGTTTTGTAAACGAAGAATAAATTCAGTGCAGTAACCAAATTTAAGGATATCGTCTGGTCCAAAGGCATCAAAATCGATTTCAAGAGGTTGTCCAGAAATTTCATGATTTGGATTAGATCCTTCACTAGAAAGTTCTGCAACAATTTCTTCACCGTCGAGGTATTTAACCATACCTTTAACGATATAAACATAACCCGCACCACCAGAGTCAATAACACCAGCTTCTTTTAAAACAGGTAATAAATCGATAGTGTGGTTAAGTGATCTAACCGCTTCTTCTAAGTGAAAACGATAGAAATCATTAATGGTTGAATCCTTAGTAACTTTTTTAGCAGCGTATTCAGTAGCTTCACGGAAAACGGTAAGGATTGTACCTTCAACAGGGGTAACAACCGCACCATAAGCTTGTTTAACACCTAACTTATAGGCATTAACTAAGTCCATGACATCAAGTTCAGTTTTATTAGATAAACCTTTACAAATACCTCTAAAGATTTGGGAAAGAATAACACCAGAGTTACCTCTAGCGCCTAAAAGCATTCCACTAGATAATGGCTTAGAAATATCACCAATCTTGGTTGATTCAATAGATGCAATTGTGTTAACACCATTTTCAATGGTGCGGCACATATTTGTTCCGGTGTCACCATCTGGGACAGGGAAAACGTTGAGGCTATCAACCTCTTCGAAGTTGAGACGTAAGTTTTTAGCACCATTGGTGACTAAGGCTTTAAATTGTTCGCCGTTTAATGTTTTAAGTATCATATGTCTAAGTCCATTTTTATTATAATAAATTTAGTTTATTGTTCAACGTAGGTAACTTCATCACCTTTGAAGTAAACACAAAGAGTACCTTTACCAGTAGAAGCACCAATGATTGGTCCCATTGGGACAACTCTAACATCTTTGAATGGGATAGCTTTTAAGTTAGAGACAACAAGTTCAAGATCTTCTGGTCTAGATTCAGCATCAGAGATCCAGCAGATTTGTTCTTCTGGTTTAACGACTTCAGTTTTAACTAATTCAACAACGCGAAGTAAGGCATTTCTTCTACCTTTTTGTTTTTCGCTAGCAACGTTATTACCAACAGCATCAGAGATTAAGATTGGTTTAACACCGAATAAGTTACCAAAGAAGGCTTTACTAGCTTTAACACGACCTGCACGAGCAAGAGTGTCTAAGCTTTCAAGGGTAGCAACTTGATGATAGCAGTTTCTATATGTTTCAATATAATCTCTAATTTCATCAATGGTTTTACCTTGATCTCTTAAATCAGCAGCATCAAGTAAGATTCTACCTTGTCCCATACAAGCGATATATGGGTCAACAGCATAGATCTTTCTTTCTGGATACTTTTTAGAGAATTTTTCATTGATTAATCTTTGGGCTAAAGAGACAGACGCACTTAACTTACCAGAGCAACCAATGTAGAGGATATCTTCACCTTTTTCTAAATGTTCAGTGAATACTCTATCAAATTCTTGTTCAGTAACTTGGGTTGTAAAGACACGGGTACCACCTGCTAAAAGATCAAAGAATTCAGCGTGGGACATTTCTGGCCAATCTAAGTCGGCATCCATTTCGTGATCAACACCGTCTTTAGTTCTCCAGGAAACTTTCATCTTACAATATTCAATTTTGTGTTCTTCACGTAATTCTTTGGTTAAATCACATGTAGAATCACCGACAATTACAAATTTACTCATTTTTCAATTTTTCCTTTCGTCAAAACGACAGCGATTACTAT
Source organism: uncultured Erysipelotrichaceae bacterium (assembly GCA_902787955.1). GTDB lineage: Bacteria > Bacillota_I > Bacilli_A > RFN20 > CAG-826 > Fiminaster. Next base: position 94,342 of record CADAIJ010000002.1, on the reverse strand, counting down.
AGTTTCAATAGAAAATAATAGCAATAGGCAATAATTAGCAATTGCAAAATAATAGACATTTTTGGTAAAATGCTTATAAACAAGTATGAAATTATGGAAGATTTAAGAGTTAGAAGAACTAAACAGTCTATTGAAAATGCGATGATGGAGTTAATCGAACTTAAAGGCTTTAATAAGGTTCGTTTAGTGGATGTTGCCCAAAAAGCAATGGTTAATCGTAACACTATTTACCTTCATTATGAGTCTAAAGAAGAGATTGTTATGTCTATCATTAATCGATCTTTTAGTGAGAACTTTATCGCTCTTGATGCTGCTAGAGTTTTCAGTGGAAGACCAAATAAACAAAAGCTCAGAAAGCTATTCGATAAGATGCTAAATATCCTTGAATCTAATATAGACTTATACCGTATCTTTTTAATCGATAGTAATTTAGCGGGTTATCTTTCTGACTCAATCGATAAAGTAAAAGATTTAGTTTATAAAACTCTAAAACAAACAAATCGGAACCGACTTGGTGTAGAATATATAGTTAGTGGGGTCTATGGTACTATCGCAAGATGGATTATCTATGCGACTGGCAACAAAGACGATGTTATTAACATATTAACTGACTTTACGTATTTGAATATTAGACACTTATTATTAACAAGATAGGAGACACAAAAAAATGAAACTTAATGAAATGTTTAAAGTTGATAAGAAAAAACCAGTTCATAGAAGAGATGTTTTAGTAGCGTTAGTTATTGGTTTCGCTCTTTTAATTATGGGAGCGTTTGTTGATTTAAACTTCTCTAAATCAGTATATGATCCAGTAAATACATCCTGGTTTGGAATTATTTTTGCTGGTATTGCTGAACTTCCAGTCTGTATTGGTTTAATTTCTGGTGGGGTTTTATTATTCCTTTCTCGCTTAAGAAAAGGTAAAGAAAATAAAGAAAAAATTGATATCTTATTCTATATCATTGGTGTAATTGCTGTGCTCGCAGGTTATTACTTCTTATTTGATACTTTAAAAGATATCGATATCTTTAAGAATTTAGAAGATAAGAAGACATTAATCATGATTCTTGCAATAGCTTTTGCCTTAGTATTTGGTACCGCTGTCTTATTTGAAACGTTCTTATTAAGTAAACATTCCACAGTTGAAGCAATGTTTAAAGTTGGCTTCTTCCTTATCGTTATTTGCGCAGGAACTGCCTTGGTTGGGAATATTTTCAAATATTTATGGTGTAGACCAAGACCGAGATTTATCGTCACAAATGACTGGGAAGGTTTCCATCCATTATGGCAATTATCACCATTTGCGTGTCTTAATAAATCCTTAACTGGTGGAGAATCAAATAATCTTAAATCATTCCCAAGTGGACATAGTATGTACGCTGGAACAGGTTTATTTGTCTTCCCACTTTTAACTATGTTATTCCCAAAGACTGAAAATAATAGAAAACTCCAAGTTGGTTTATTCTATGGTTCTTTACTTTGGACAATAATTTGTATGGTTTCCCGTGTATATGCTGGTGCTCACTTCTTAAGCGACACTGCTGCTGGATTATTAACTTCAATCTTAGTTGGAGCTGTTGTATACGCGATTATGTTTGAAAAACAAATATCTGAGGATGATCCTGCTAATGCATAAGGATAAAGTCGCATTTGAAATTTTAAAGAAAGAACAAACAAGGCAAGAAGAACATATTGAACTAATTGCCAGTGAAAATTTTGTCTCGGAAGAAGTCCGACAAATGGCGGGTTCTATTTTCACTAATAAATATGCTGAAGGATATCCATCTAAAAGGTATTACGGTGGTTGCGAATATATTGATGAAATAGAAAACCTCGCTATCGAAAGAGCTAAGAAACTATTTAACGTTAAATACGCTAATGTTCAACCTCACTCGGGTTCTCAAGCCAATATGGCGGTATTTCGTGCCCTTTTAAATCATAACGATAAAGTATTAGGAATGTCTTTAGATGCAGGTGGTCATTTAACTCACGGTTATAAGCTATCATTCTCTGGACAAGATTATGAAAGCTATACCTATGGTTTAAATAGAGAAACCGAGATGCTTGATTATGATGAAATTGAAAGACTTGCTATAGAAATAAAACCTAGAATGATTATTGCGGGCGCTTCTGCCTATTCTAGATATATTGATTTTAAAAGATTTAGAGAAATCGCTGATAAAGTAGGAGCCTATTTATTTGTTGATATGGCTCATATTGCTGGACTTGTTGCGGCAAATTTACATCAAAACCCTTGTGAATACGCAGATGTTGTTACTTCCACGACTCATAAAACTTTAAGAGGTCCTAGAGGCGGGATTATCTTAACTAATAATGAAGAAATAATTAAAAAGATTAATAAAACTGTCTTTCCTGGTGTTCAAGGTGGACCACATGAACATATTATCGCTGCTAAAGCCGTCGCATTCTATGAGGATCTAACTCCTGAATATATTGAATATATGAAAGATGTTAAGAATAACGCTCAAGTATTAGCGAATGAATTAACTAAAAGAGGATATAGAATCGTTTCAGGTGGAACAGATAATCATCTCCTTTTAGTGGACTTAACTCCTAAAGGAATTACTGGTAAAGATGCGGAAACACTTTTACATAGAGTAAATATCACCTGTAATAAGAACGCTATTCCTTATGATCCACTTCCGCCACTTAAATCTTCTGGTATTCGTTTAGGAACACCTGCTATGACAACAAGAGGATTTAAAGAAAAAGAATTTATTCGTGTTGCAGAATTTATTGACCAAGCTATCTTAAATAAAGATAATGAAAGTGAGTTAGAAAGGATTAAAAATGAAGTTATCGAATTAACTTCTCATTTCCCATTACCATAATGTATAAACCTGATTACGATAACTCATTAGTTAACTTAAGTAATTCTATTCTTAAGCATTTTAATGTTAAGCCACTTCATAACACTGTTCCTGAAATTGATAAAATTATGGAAAATAAGCAACATGTTGTGGTTTTTTTATTTGATGGGATGGGTCAATACATCATTAATACCCATTTAAAAGAAGATGGTTTATTTAGACAAAATGTCGCCACGACAATAACATCGACTTTCCCTCCAACAACTGTCGCAGCTACCTCTGCTTTTTTAAGCGCGGAGTATCCAATCGAATCTGGTTGGCTTGGTTGGGTTCAATATTTTAAGAATATAGACGCTAACGTTAAAGTCTTTAAGAATATTAATACCGTTACCAAAGAACATATGCCACTTCCTCTTCTGTTAGAAGAAGTTTCTCCTTACACTTCAATAATTAAAAGAATTAATGAAGGAAATAATAAAGAAATCGCCCATATGCTTCAAGGTGCGCCTTTAGATCCTTCCTTTACTTCTAAATACTTATCCTTATTTGTTAAAAAGGCCTTTAAGACAGTTAAAAAAGAAGATGAAGGTTTTGTTTATGCTTATTGGAATAAACCAGATAAGATTCTTCATGAAAAAGGCGTTTATCATCATAAATCTAAACGTTATGTTAAAAAGATTGAAAGAGTTATTAAAAGATACGCTAAAAAGAATAAAGATGTTTTAACTATTATCATTGCAGACCATGGCTTCCACGATGTCACTTATCTTTCTTTAGATGATTATCCGGATTTAAAAGACTGCTGTATTAGACCGTTCTCCTTAGAAGGAAGGGCGTGTAACTTCTTTATTAAGGAAGATAGAAAAGAAGAATTTGAAACATTATTTAACAAATATTTAGGTGATAAATTTGAACTATATTCGAAAGAAAACTATATAAGAGATGGCCTCTTTGGGAAAAAAGTCCCAAATGAAGTAGTAGATGGTTTCTTAGGAGACTTTGTTGCAGTCGCAATAAAAGAATATAGTCTAGAATACAAAACTGGCTTCTCTCATTTAAAAGCCCACCATGCCGGCGGGACTAAAGAAGAAATGCTAGTAGATGTAATCGCAATTAATAAATAATTACTTTTTAATCTTTTCCCAATATTCTTTGGTTAATTGTTCGTTCTTGTTATCTTGAGGAACGTAATATTTTCTATCTTTTAAATCATCTGGAAGATATTGTTGTTTAACATAATGATTTGGGAAATCGTGTGGATATTTATAATTTTGACCTTTAACTAAAGCGTCATCTCCATCAAAGTGAGTATTTTGTAACGCTCTTGGAACTCCAACACCTTTTCCTTTATTAATATCGCTAATCGCAGCATCCATTGCTAAATATGCTGAATTAGATTTTGGAGCGTTTGCTATTAAAATAGCAGCGTTACTTAAAGGTAGTCTTGCTTCAGGCATTCCAAGTTGAAGAGCGCTATCAACACACGCTTTAACAATCGGAATTAATTGAGGATAGGCTAAACCTACATCTTCACTTACCGAACATAATAATCTTCTACTAGCAGCGATTAAGTCTCCACCTTCAAGTAGTTTAGCTAGATAAAATATAGCAGCGTCAGGATCACTACCTCTAAGAGATTTCATAAAGGCGGATAAATTATCAAAATGATGATCTTCACCTCTATCGTAACTGATATTAGCTTTTGAACAAAGTTCATCCACCATCTCAGGAGTAATTTCGTTTTTGCCCTTCTTTAAAGAATTCGCTAAAAACTCGAGGTTATTCAAACTCTTCCTCATATCGCCATTTGAGGCAATAGCTAATTTAGTTAAAGCATCATCTTTAAATGTAACCTTAATCTTTTTAGAAGCGTTCAATAATCCTTCTTTAATATCATCAATGTTTAAAGCCTTGAATTCGAAGACTGTACATCTAGAAAGTAAAGCCGGATATACATAAAAATATGGATTTTCTGTCGTAGAGGCAATTAAAGTGATATCCCCACTTTCCACAAATTCAAGTAAGCTCTGCTGCTGTTTTTTATTTAAATACTGAATTTCATCAAGGTATAAAAGGATTCCATTAGTAGAGAAAACTGAATTAACATCTTTAATCACATCTTTAATATCACTCGTGGATGCATTCGTGCCATTTAGCTTATATAAAGTCATGTTCGCGTTATTCGCAATTATATTAGCTAATGTGGTCTTTCCAACGCCTGGAGGGCCATAGAAAAGCATATTAGGTATCTTATTAGAAGATATAACCTTACGAAAGATTTTATCTTTACCTAATAAATGTTTTTGTCCCACCACTTCATCCAAAGATGATGGTCTAAGTTGATCTGCTAATGGTTTTTCCATATATCAAAATGATATTAGTAAATTAGATTATTATCAACTTAAATAAAAGAAAGTCTCTCAAATGAGAGACTAGATATCATATTTAGTAGAAATCTTAGTTGGTGTTTTAGCAAGTAAGCCCCAAAGTGGAATCATTGTTCCTAGTAAGCTTAAGCCATACGCTAAGATGGAAGTTATAATGAATAACCAGAATGGAGCAAGGTATAAACCAAGTGAACCCAAGATTATCCAAGATAAGACATAAGTTACAACGATACCGCTAAACATAGTAAGTAAGAATGAGACAAGATCTTTAGCGATAAACATCTTATGTAAATCTTTTCTAGATGCACCTAAAGAACGGAAGACGCTAATCGTGTAGATTTGTCTAATCATATTACTTCTAGTAGCGATAGTAACAATAGCAAACATTAAGACTAAGATGCCACCGCAAACAGCTAACATAATAATCTTAGAATCACTGTTTAAAGTTTTGTTATTAGCTTCGTTTAAGGCATCAGTCGTAGTGACTAATTGATAATATTCTTCAATATTCTTTAGATACTTATCTGCTTTAGCAAAGTCTTTAACATAAAGGCTTGTTTTATAACTAGATGAGAAGTTTTCAGAAATAACACCATAATATGAACCAGGTAAATTTCTAATTTGTTCATAGTTATTAATTATAGAAGTATAGATTGAGGTATAAACCGCACCAATATTATGATCAGCCTTCTTATAGTGACCAACAATTGAATCATCATCAAGAGTGTTATTTTCACTTACTAAGAATTCGTTTGGTTTAGTTGGAAGTCTTCCATCAACAAGTTCAAGTCCAGCTGGAACTTCAGAATAGAATCTTGTAGCAAGTAAAGAATCAGCACCTTCAAGTTCTTGATACGCTTCAAAATCAATATCTTCATCAAAGATGGCAATGTTTTCATTACTTTCGAAGACACCCACAACATTATAGAAGTTTCTATCTACCGCAAAGTCTTCATTAAATAAGTTTTCGGCAGCACTAGAAATAATAACGTTAATAGAAGCAGCGTTTCTAGTACCAGTAATCGCCTCAGTATAACTAGCTTCATCTCTACTCATAAAGTTAATTCTTTCAAGTAAAGAGAATGAGATTCTTCTATTTCGACCATAAATATCAGGAATATAAGTATGGGTTCCAATTAAAGCGTCATATTGAGATACCGCACCTTCTTTAGAAAGATAGATATATGGTTTATATTCATCAACAATACCAGTAATAACTGGAGAGACATCGGATGAATTGTTATAAAGTCTAGTTCCAGTGGCGGATAAGAAGTTCTTTCCTAATAATGATTCATATTTATAACCACGTTTAGTAAATTCAGGCATCGCTAAATCAATCGCACCTGTAGAAACCATAATTCCATTAACATCTGGGTTAACACCATATCTTGGAGATGGGTTTTCGCCATTTACTTGCGGCATTCTAATCGCTGCACAGGCATAAGAATCAGAAACACCAGTAACTTTACCTAACCCAAAGTTATAAGCATTGATTGTGTAAGAAGTAACGATACCAGTAATTCCGCTTTCCTCTTGGTTAGTAACAGCTTCAGTAAATAAATTAGAATCAAACGTCTTTGGAATAGTGACATCTGAATTTGCGTAACCAAGTGAATAAGAATCAGTATCTAAAGCTCTTTGGGCGTTAGAATAATCTGCAGTGTAGAAAGTGAAATATGTAACAATCGCGACAACTGCTAAACCAACACCTAAGATTGCAGATAATACTTTAAACGCACCGGTTCTCATCTTCTTTTCATGGAAGAAATTAAAGAAGGCTTGTTTAAATAAAGTGAAGAATGGCACTGGATGTCGATTAACTTTAGTAAAGCCGGAAGCATCGAATGTCGAACCTTTTTCTTCAATCTTATCTTCTTCTATTACTTCAGGACGTTTTTCAACAATTTCCATCATTCGATCGTTAATAATAATGTTTTCATCATCAACGAATAAATAACGTTTTCCGTCTCTTTCAATAACCTTAATATTGAGGTTAATCTTAGATGGATCAGTAGCAAAAACACTAGCAGAGACGCCATCTTTTTCTAATTTATTCTCTTTATAGTCACTTAAATAAAGAATGTTATCTTCTTTTCTTGGACGGCCAAGTTCATAAGACTTTTTAGTGTTTTCATCATTTAAAACATCAGAGATAATCCTACCGTCTTTATAGTTAATGATACGGTCACCAAAAGCCCACGCTAAACGTTCATTATGAGTAACCATGACAACAAGATAGTTCTTTGAGATATCTTTTAAAATTCTCATGATTTCAATTGAGTTTTCACTATCTAAGTTACCAGTAGGTTCGTCAGCGATAATAATCTTAGGCATCTTAGCAAGAGCACGGGCAATACCTACTCTTTGCTTTTGTCCACCAGATAAGGCTGAACAATATTTACGTCTATATTTAGACATACCAACCGCTTTTAAAGCAGCGTTAGTTCTAACTTTTCTTTCTTTAGCGTCTTGAATACCACAGAGTTTTAAAGAATCATCAACATTTTCAAAGACTGTTTCTTCAGGAAGGATTAAATAGTTTTGGAAAATGTAACCAATATTTCTGATTCTAAAATGATCCATTCTACCCATTTCATATTTTTCAAAGACCTTTAAGCCTTTACGATATGAAATAGTTCCACTATCAGCGGAATCAAGACCACTTATAACATTAAGAAGGGTTGTTTTACCTGAACCAGATTTACCTAAGATAGTGATAAATCCTTTTTCAGGGAATTCAAAAGACACATCATTAATAACATGAATTTCGTTGGATTTACCCTTATTGTAGTATTTATTTAAATGTTCTACTTTTATCATAAGAGTTCACCTCCTTTACGAAGGTTATTAGCAAGTGTCTTGCGGTCAAATTTATTCATAATCCATGTTGAAACAAGGAAGGCAAATATTAAGTTAAATAAGAAGAAGGCAACGATAAATATTGGGGTGGTTACATAACGATAAATAGATTGTAAAGTTGTGGCTAAACCTTCCATTGTCGCTGCTAAAGCATTATCTAAACCACCAAAGATAGCTAAATCACCAAAGTAATTTCCTAACGCTCCTGATGTAAAGAACATAAGAAGATAAGAGAATACTGAGGTAACAATAAAGAACGAAGAAATTTCAACAAAGTTAATTACTCTAATTTCTTTTCTTGAGAAAGATAAGGAAGAGAAGATAGCGTAGTCTTTCTTTTGTGAATTATAAATAACACCTAAAATAAGCGAACCAAGGAAGGCGATTAAGATAGCCGCGGCAGTAAAGACAACAGCATAGCCCACCATCATAAGTAAACTTTCATAACCGTGATCACTAATCTTAACTTCTCTACTTTGAGGAACACTAGCTTTATACGCAATGAATTCATTACTTTGTAATGACGAAACAATATTATCAGTCTTACTATAGTCGTTTGTGTAATAAGACGCCATTTGATATTCATCTGCAAAGTATCTTAAGAATGATGATTTATAAAGAACTACGCCTGGAAGGGAGTCATTATAAACAATGTCTTCAGTAGGAACAGTAACAGTAGAATTTCTAAATGAAATTTCTAAATCAAATCCCTTACGAGAAGATGGCAAATAAACCTTAGTGAAATCAATAACTTCAATAAAGGTATCGTACGCGGAGTTATAAACAATATTAGAATCCGCAACAGAATATGTAGCTTCTCCAACATAATCATCCTTCGCACTTGGATTAATTAAATCACTACTATTCTTGTAAATATCGTAGAGACTATTATGGAGAGCTTTAATCGCCTTTAATGAAAGGATTAAGGAATAATCAAATTCATTATCATTATCAATAAGATAAACCGCAGTAGGTTTATAAGAGAAGTTAGTTCCAGTTATACCATTTGGAGTAACAGTAACATTAGAAGCAAAACCTGCTTTAGTTAAGAAATGTTTATAGAAGTAATCATAAGCATAGGCTTGAGAAACAAAGGAATTGAATACTTTCTTAGACACGCCTAATGCACATTCATTAACCGCAGTTGGTTCGTGGTTATCTTCTCTAATCTTAATCATTTCATCACCTTTATGAGGGATGTTAATTTCGCTAGCGTCAAAGTTCATGTCAGTTCTAATAACTGTACTATATTGACTAGAAACGATGTTACCAACGTCAACGAAAACATCAGAATCTACTGTAAAATCCTTGAGCTCTGCGCCGTTTCTACCTTTTCCAAATGCTGCTGCTCTATTTTTAGAGTGATTCTTTTCTGCATAGGTCGAATTAACAGTAGTGATTTGTTCACTAGCAGGTTCAATAAGAGCGAATGCACCAGAAAGAATAGCAATTGAAGATAAGGATATTAATAAACTAATTAAGAAAGATAAAGTAGATTTCTTAGGAGTAGAAACAACATCTTTTAAACCTAATAAAATACTTTGGAAAATAGAAGCATGATTTCTTTTTTCTTCTTGAGGAAGTTCAATCTTCTCTGGCTTTTGAATCATCGTATCACTTTCAAGATGAGAGTCTTTTAAGATGATGTGTCTAGTTGCAACATGAGAAATAGATTGATAATCATGGGTGACAAATAAGATTAATTTATTAGGAGCGACTTTCGCTAAAAGATTGATAATTGATTTAGCAGTTTCACTATCTAAGTTACCTGTAGGTTCATCACAAGCAATAATTGGTGTATCACTAACTAAAGCTCTAGCAATAACTGTTCTTTGTTTTTCACCACCAGAAAGATGAGTTGCTTTATGTCTGATAACTTTATCAAGACCAACTTTAGAAATAGCGTCTTTAGCAATCTTTTTAGCTTCTTGTTTCTTATACCCACGAGAGATTAAAGGAAGCATGACGTTATCTAAAACAGTGAAAGAATCCACTAGATTGTATTCTTGGAAAATAAATGAAACATAATTGGAACGATAATTAGCAAAATCTGCTTTTGTAAATTCAACTGTAGATTTGTCATTGATAAAAAGTTCACCTTCTTCATATGTGTCCATCATGGAAACAACATTTAAGAAAGTGGATTTACCTGAACCAGATTCACCAGTAATCGCGACAAATTCACCTAGGTTTAACTCTAGGGAAATGTTTTGAATACCGACAGCGGAAGCGCCGTCGTTATTATAAATCTTTGAAACTTGATCTAATTTAATCGTTGCCATAGTCGTAAATGGAATTATATGTCAATTAGTTTTGTAATACAAAATATTAATTCATGTAAAGGCTTTCTTTAGAAAAGGAAAAGGGCTCAATAACGAGCCCTTATATACTTTTTAACTTTGTTAAACCTTTATTTATTTTCTTCTTGGTTAATAACTTCAATTTCTTCGGTATTTTCTTCTTTTTTCTCTTCAATATTTGAACGAGGAGAAACATAAGAAAGGATAGTAAACACTAAGATTGAGGCAACGAATAAGAAGAGATGAATAAATGGAACCATGTTTTTTTCATAAGAAATCATTGCTTCATGAGCAATAAACATAGCAAGGTAAATTGAAATACAAATAATGGTGAGTAAGGTGATAGTGCTATAAATCTTACGAATGGATTCACTGTTTCTCGAGATGAAGAAATAGATAAGTTTAAGAATAGCTGCCACCATCACTACTAAACCAACAGCAAATCTTAAGCCATAAATAATACCAAGGTTATTGTCTTGAACGAAATTAGAATATTCAGCAATTGCCACAACGGAACCAAAAATAATTAAGACAATATTAGTGACTAGGTTAATAGCATCGAGCATTTTTTGCTTTCTAGTAGTAGAAGATGCTAAATAAAGAACACCTAACGCAATTGCGGATACAAATAAAATAATATAAGCATCATTATATCCGTTATTGATCTTTTGAACGATTGCATCAGCAGCAATTGAAAATACAGAAAGTAAAATACTAACAATTGATAAAACAATTACAGGTTGAAATCCGTTTTTATTTTCCATACATACCTCCAAATAAACGATATATAGTCCCTTCTTTGGGAATTTTTGTCTCAAAAAGAAGAGTTCCTAAAGAAGAATTTGTGCTACCAAAATAACAGGAACAATTATTAAAGCAGCATTGTTATTATACTCTTTAAATAAAATGTAAACATCAAATGAAAATAAAACAACGAGGTTTTTTGCTAAACTTTTATAAAGAAATATTTTTTTATTTCACGCAAAAATTTTAATAAATCGGTTTTTATATGTTATTTGACCTAATTCTTTCTTCTATTGTGTTTGCCGTCTTCATAATAACGGGCTTTTTCTTCATACATAATAACTTCGGCACGTTTAAGTAACGAAGCATAATCTTCATCTTTGTTTTTAAGTGCAACACCTATAGAAGCACGATAGTTTGTTTCGCCTAATTTAATTAAGAAGGCTTCTTTTAATGTATTTAATGCATCTTCATTAGTGTTTATGAATAAGACCACAAATTCATCTCCACCAATGCGATACACAAGTTGAGATTTAAATACTTTTTCTAAAGTTTGACCAATTGTAATAAGACCTTTATCACCCTCTATATGTCCATAGTTATCATTTAAGAATTTAAGGCCATTCATATCAATAACCGCCACTCCATTAATTTGTCTATCGTATTTACTTAAGTCACGATAGTAAGCACGTCTATCAAATAAGTTTGTAAGCGGATCTCTTTTTGTTTCTTCGACATAGAGGAATAAATAATAGAAAACTGTATAAACTGCGATAACGTTATTTAATAAGTTTTTAGCGACTCCCACTGCTTCTAAAATAACGGAAACAATAACAGCAATCGCACCAGTTAAAACAATAATTCCATCTAACAAGTGTTTTCTTTTTAAAATCTTGAGATTTACATAAACAAGGTAAGCTAAGTATAGGAAGGAAACAATGTGCGCAACAAAGTTGAAATAACCGCGATGGAAAACTAATCCATCTGGACTTGTTGTGAAATAGAATGTGATGTTATAGAGTTCAGGAACATTAATAAACAACGCACTCATGTAATAAATTGCGTTAATGATTAAAGGAATTACGAAAATAAACGGATGCTGTGATGGTCTTTCATCAATTAAAGAAATGAAAAGTAATACACAAACAGGGCGCAAGATATAGCCTAAGTAGCTTACGATAACCGCACCAATAACGTTGTTATCTTTATAAAATTCAGCTTCAAAAGCTAAAAGTATGGCTAAAACAAGTGCAAGCAATAAAGCTCCACCAATAAGAATATTTCTCTTTTTATTGAGTCTTTTATTAAAAATCAATACTAAAACCATTGTTATTACAATGAATAACAAAATAAAATTATTAGTAATAAACTCTAAAAATGGATTCATATTAGTAATTATTTTAACAAATACTAGATAAAACTATAAGCCAATTTAATAAACACATTATATTTTTAAATATATCCTCGTCTAAACAAATCAAAACTAATGATTTAACTATCTTTAAAATTTTATTATGTCTATAATTTCTAATTATGAAATCAAGTGTAAACACTTCAGTTGTAATTAATATTGTAAGAACTCTCACAATGACAATCTTATCGTTTGTCACTTTTCCTTATGTCTGTCGTGTTTTAGGTGATTCTGCTTTAGGTGCTTATTCTTGGGCATCATCATTTGTTTATTATTTCTTTATCTTGGCTAGAATCTCTATTCCTAATATTGCTGTTAGAGAAGTGGTAAAAGTTAAAAATGATCCAGTTAAACTAAATAAAAAAGTACAAGAACTCTTTATCATCCAAGCAGTTATGACATTATTATCATTTGCTTTAATGACTTTATTGGTCTTTGTTATTCCTGCTTTTAAAGAAAATGCTGGTTATTCTTATAACTACACTTCTTTAGTGTTTATTCTTTCCTTAAATTTCCTTGCAGGAGTTCTTTCTTTTGAATGGTTATTCACTGCATACGAAAAACATTTATATATGTCGGTTAGATCAATTATTATCTTCATGCTAACTGATATTCTTATCTTTTTATTTATTAAAAATCCTAGCCATGTAACTCTATATGCTTTCTTCTCGATTGCGGGGACAATATTAATAGTTATTTCAAACCTTATTTATCTACCAAAGATATTTAAATTCCAAAAAGTAGGGAAATTAGACTTTAAACAATATTTCAATATCTTAGGTGTTTTATTTGTAATTTCTTTACTCGCTGCGATATACGATAAGACTGATGCATTTATTTTAGGTATCATTGATACATCTAAAGCTAGCGTTGGTTCATATTCTGTTGGTGTTAAAGGCGTTGAAATTGTTATAGGGGTTATGACCGCCTTATCCGTAGTCTTTATTCCGAGAGCGACTTATTACTATGAAAAGAAAGACGAGAAACAATATTTCAATCTAAATAGATATGCGGTTAATATCGCTTTATTTATAACAATTCCCGCTATCGCAACCATGACAGCGTTAGCCACCCCTATTACTTCGTTAATATCTGGTAACTATGATGGTGGTTATAAGGATGCAAATATCACTTTAATTGCTTTGTGTTCCTTAATGCTTACTTATTCCATTTCATACATTATTTACACTCAAATCCTTGTTCCTCAAAAGAAGGAAAAGATTTATATGTATGCAATCGGAGGAGGAGCATTATTAAATATCGTTTTCTCATTACTATTTGGATTAGTAATCTTTAAAGATAATCCTTCTTTTGGTGTTGCTATTGGTACATCAGTTACCGACTTATTAGTGTTAGTTCTAATGATGGCTATGACTTGGAAAGATTCAAAGAAACTTATCTTTAATCAAAACACCCTCAAAATCGCCTCGTTTGGCTTAGTAATCTTCGCTATCACATATTTCCTTGGTCCAGTCTTTTATAATGCTTTAAAGAACTCCTTAAACCAAGAAGCAGCATATATGTTAGAAATCATTATTGTTCTTCTTATAGACGCGGTCGTGTACGTAATAGGATTATTTATTATTAAAGAAAAATTATTAATATCGACTATCAATAGATATAGACATAGAAAATAAATAAAAACACATAGGTTCTTAGCCCTTTGGGAAAATTATTCTCAAATTTAGGACTTCCTATGTGTTTTTTAATTAATAAATAATTGGTTTAATGTAGTCTTTGTAAGCCGCCCAGCTTTCGTTAGCTTTATAGCTATCAACTAATTCAGCTAAGACATAAATACCATCGCTTGTAATATTAGTACCAGTGAGAGCGTCTTTACCTAAAGTAACAACTACTGGAGACATAATATGAAGCTTGGAAAGGCTAGCTGCACCATTAAAGCATTCTTGAGGAATAACTTTATTAAAGGCGGCAGGTAATTCAAGTTCTAATAAACCACTATTCTTAAAGCATTCAACACCAAGAGAAGAAACGCTCTTTAAGGTAATAGCTTTAAGAGAAGCACAGTTTTCAAAGGCATTATTACCAATGCTTGTTGTACCAGCTGGAATATTGATGGTATCAAGTGCACCACAATCTTTAAATGCATCAGCGTTAATTGTTTTGAATTCAGAACCTTCTTCTTCAAAAGTAACTGTTTTTAAATTTGTTGCACCTTCAAAGGCACCATCATTAATTTGAACAATATTTTTGGAGATATTAAAGGAAGTGAGAGATGTACAACCAGCAAATAAACGTCCACCAATACCACGTAAAGCGGAAATATTTGTGATATCAACACCATTTAAAGAGGTACAGCCAGAGAATGCTTCAGCTTCTAATCCTTTTAGTGTATTTGGAAGTGCGATTGTTGCTAACGAAGTACAATCTGCAAAAGCACCACGATAGATGTATTCCATCTTAGAGTTACCAGTAAAATCAATACTTGTTAATGAATTAACCTTATAGCAAAGATATGGGGCAACATACTTAATATCTTCGATAGCAGCTTTGTATGATGAATCATTAATATATTTATCATCAACAACTGAATAATCTTTAGATAAATCGAGTTCAGTAATAGAAGAATAAGTGAAGATATAAGAGTCTTTTGTGGAAGAACCTAAGTTCTTAAGAGTTAATGGTAGAGAAATCTTATTATCAGCGGTTAAAACACCATTATCATCAATTAATCTAATAGATTTAAATACAGATGGTGCTCCTGGATCAACAGCGTGTGGATCTTGACCACAGAACACTCTATCACCAAAGACGACAACACCTTGATAAGAAACTGCAGATTTAGACCACTTATATGCGCCATCATCACCCATAATACGAGTATTTAAACGTTTAGCAGTTGTGTTGTTATAGAATGTAGCACTTGTTAAGGTAGTAATTCCTTCAAAAGCACCACTATCAACTGAAGAAACGTTATATGGGACTTTAATACTTGTTAATTTAGTGTTCTTAAAAGCGTTAGATCTAATATAGCTAATATGAGATGTATCGGAAGCAAATTCCTTATCATCAAATACAAGGGTTTCCAAGCTAGAACAATTGCTAAATAACCCTGCAGAAATGCCATCAAGTCCACCATTTTCCTTATATGGGAAGGTAACTTTTGTAATATGAGTATTAAGACCGAAAGCGTAACTTCCAATATCATCAATTTCAGAAGGTAAAACAATTTCACCATCTAAATCACATTGGAAGAAAGCATATTCACCAATAGTTTTAATTGAATTTGGTAAATTAATATCTACTAATGATTCGCAACCTTCAAAGGCGCTATCGCCAATAGAAGTGATGTTATTACCAAGAACAACTTTTTCAAGATTTGTACAGCCCTCGAATAAATTAGCATTAATGTGAGTGAATGTATTAGGGATTTCAGCGTAAACTAAGTTAGTTTGATTCTTGAAAACACCATCAGAAACGTTAACATATTCGCCCAAATTAATAACATCACCAGAGTGAGTGTCATATTCTGGACTATCTTTTGAAGCAACAATAACTGAATCCTCAATCATTGAACCGTTATAGGTGTATAAGAAATGTCCAACAGTAACGATACCATCTTCTTGGGAACTAAGCCATTTAGTATCAGAAAACGCATCTGTACCAATAAAACTTAAGTTAGAAGGATTATTAAATCTAGCTAAATTTGTGCAGCCTTGGAAAGCTGATGCCCCAATTTCTTTTAATGAATCTGGGAAAACAATTTCTTCTAAGTTTTCTTCCATTGAGAAGCAGTTATCACCAATTTTAGTAACTGGATATCCGCTTAATTTATTTGGAAGTCTAAGTTTTTTAGGAAGTGTAACACCATCATTGATGCTAACAATTTCGACTTCGTTAGCTAAGCCTTCTTCGATACGATGTCTATATGTATAGAATTCGATATGATCTAAATCTAAGAAGATATTATTAACTAATAAAGTCATGCCAGTCGCTAATGCGCCTAAAGCAAGGACACCGGAAGCGACGCCAATAATGATCTTTTTCTTCTTTTCACCAGGGTCTTTTTCCACTGGTTTTGGTTCAATAAATTCCATTATTTAGCCTCCTTCCCTTCATTAGCAATAATTGCTTTATATTGAGCAAGTTCTTTTTGATTACATCTCACATAGTGTCCTGGTTCTACTTCGTAGAAATCTGGAACGTCATCCCATTTATAGCCATGAGCGAATGGATTATAAGAAATAATCTTTTTCTTTCTTTCGACTTGTGGATCTGGGATTGGGACCGCAGATAAAAGGGATTTAGTGTATGGATGTAATGGCATTTCAAATAATCTATTAGCAGTTGTAAGTTCTACTAAACGACCACCATAAATAACACCAATACGGTCAGAGATGTATTTAACAACAGAAAGGTCATGAGCGATAAAGATAACGGTCATATTGCTTTCTTTTTGGAACTCTTTAATTAAGTTCAAGACTTGAGCACGAATTGAAACGTCAAGCGCGGAGATTGGTTCGTCAGCAATAATAACTTCTGGGTTCATTACCATACAACGAGCAATACCAATTCTTTGTCTTTGACCACCAGAGAATTCGTGTGGATAACGTCTTAAGTGTTCTGGTCTAAGACCAACACGCTTCATCATTTGGTCGACTTTTTCCATTCTATCTTCTTCGTTTTCGTAAAGATGGAATGCTCTTAAACCTTCAGAAACGATATAGTCAACATTAGCTCTATCGTTTAATGAAGCGGATGGATCTTGGAAAATCATTTGAATCTTGGTCTTAAGTTCTCTTTCACGAGCTCTACCGATATTACCGGAAATTAAGTGACCATTATATCTAATTTCACCATCAAGAACTGGAACGATTCTCATAATAGAACGACCAACTGTGGTTTTACCAGAACCGGATTCACCAACAAGACCGAAGATCTCGCCACGATTAATAGTTAAGTTAAAGTCTTTAACAACGACACGTAAATCAGTACCGCGTTTAAAGCCAATATCAACGTGACTTAAAGTGATAATGTCATTTTCCTTGCCTTTAACCACGGATAATGGTTCATTATCTTCCTCTTTATATTTCGCACCTTTTTTATTATTATGATGCGCATTTTCAGGCTTATATGGGCTTTGAATGTCAATATAACGAGTGTTTGTATTTTCTTCAGGAGTAACTACTTTTTCTTCTTTATTTTTCATCATAATCACCCACCTCTCGTTTTAAATCTTTCGCAGCCTGTTTCATTCTGGCTCTTAAGTTTTGAATAATTAAAGGTTTCTCAACTTTTGGAGCGTTTTTATCAAGTAACCATGTTTTAGCGAAGTGAGTATCACTAATTTGGAACATAGGTGGATCCATAACATAGTCAATTTTCATCGCATATTCATTACGAATGGCAAAGGCATCACCAATAATTTCAGTATTGAAAGAAGGTGGATTACCTTTAATGTAAACAAGTGGTTCATCCTTACTTCCAAGTTGAGGAAGAGAAGAAAGAAGAGCCCAGGTATATGGATGAGCAGGTTCATAGAAGATATCTTCTGCAGTTCCATATTCCACGATTTGACCACCATACATGACCGCGATACGATCAGCAATATTCGCAACAACACCTAAGTCGTGAGTAATAAAGATGGTTGTCCAATTGTATTCTTGTTGTAATTCTTTAATAAGTTGTAAGATTTGCGCTTGAACAGTAACGTCAAGAGCGGTTGTTGGTTCGTCACAGATTAAGATTTCTGGACGGCACGCTAAAGCGATAGCGATAACAACTCTTTGTCTCATACCACCAGAATATTGGAAAGGATAATCTTTAATTCTCTTTTCTGGTTCTGGGATACGAACCTTACGTAATAAATTAATCGCTTCTTCTTTGGCTTCTTGTTTGCTTAAACCATGGTGGAGTCTTAAAACTTCCATGATTTGATAACCAATAGTTAGAAGTGGATTTAAGGAAGTCATTGGGTCTTGGAAGATAGTAGCGATACGTTTTCCTCTAATTCCAGCCCATTCCTTAGTGGTTTTTTTCTTTGAAATCTCTTCGCCATGGAATTTAATTGATGATTTAGGATCAATAAATCCGTTTACATCAAGCATACCGGTAAAGGTCTTCGTAAAGACGGATTTACCAGAACCGGATTCACCAACGATAGCGAGAGTTTCACCTTTATAAACATCTAAAGATACATCTCTAATAACGTGCATCTTTTTACCGTGGGAAAGGAAACCAACGGATAAGTTTTTAACTTCTAGAATTTTTTCTCTTTCTTCAGCCATAAAATCTATCCTCCTTTCCTAACGATGGTTCTTCGGATCGGTCGCATCTGCTAAAGCAAGACCAATATAGAAGAACGAAATAGTTAACGGCACCATAACAACAAGTGGAACGATAAGTAAGTTTGGATTATCGACCCATTCTGATGAGTTAGTAGCCGCTGTTAAAAGTTGACCTAAAGTAATGTCACCATTGACTGGGTTAAAGCTAAGTCCGAAGAAGGCGAGGCCAACTTCAGAAGAAATAGCAGCAGGAATCGCTGTAGAAACGACAGTAACGATAACACTAACTAAGTATGGTAATAAGTTATGAGTAATCATCGCTTTTGGTGAAGAACCTAAGGTTTGAGAAGCGATGTTATATTCTCTATTTCTAATAATGATGATTTGGTTACGGATAAAGCCTGCTAAGCCTAACCAGCCAAACATACAAAGTAAGAAGACAATAATCCAGAAGCTTGGCTTAAGGAATTGCATGAGTAAGAAGTAGAGTAAGATGGATGGAACGTTATTAACAAAGTTACGTAATTCAATCATAATTGGGTCAATCTTACGGAAATAACCCCATAAGGAACCAATGATAATACCTAAGATTGTATCGATAACGGCAACAACAGTACCTAAGATTAATGATAATCTTGTTCCAACCCAGACACAGGTCCATAAGTCTAATTTAGTAAAGTAACCCATTTGGTTACCACCAGTACCAAACCAGTATTGCGCGGACCAAGGCATATTCGAGACTTCAGATTTATGAACAACGATACCTCTAGCTTCATCGGCAATAACTGGATAAGACTTCATAATTGGTCCAAAGATTGTAAAGAAAACAATAAGGACTAATAAAGCTAAACAGACAATGACAAGTGGTCTTTTAAATAATTGTTTAAATGTTTCTCTCCAGTATGAATATGGAGCGGATGTAAGTTTTTCAATGTTTTCTTCAGAAGCACCAACAACAGTGAATAAGTCTTCAACGTTATGGTAGACAACCGAGTCAATATTTTTAATATTGTTATTTTCTGACATAATTCGCTCCTTTCTATTCCTTTGAGAATGAGATACGTGGGTCGATAACCGCCGTTACAATATCACCTAATAAATAGGAAACAACGGAAATTAACGCAGACACGATAATAATACCTTGGAGGACATAGAAGTCTGATTTATCATTCGCATCAACGAGTAATCCACCGACACCAGGAATAACATAGATTTTTTCTAAGTAGAATGTACCAAGTAAAGCGCCTAAAACCGCAGCAGGAATTGATCTAACAAGTGGAACAATCGCGTTACGGAGAATATGGACAGCTAAAATTCTATTTTCACTAAGACCTTTCGATCTCGCAAATTTAACATAGTCAGAATTAAATTCATCAAGCATGTAACGTCTAACCCATAAAGCGATACCCGCCATGCCGGTAAAGCCCATAGTAAGAGCAGGTGCTAATAAGGTTAAGAAGTTACCAGCTTCGTATTTTCTTGGTAAACCAATAAGGGTACATAAAATAACCATCCAGATGTAATAATAGGCAACACCCGGAATAGCGTCGATGGAAATAATATAGGCGTTACCAATCCTATCGAAAATTCCATCTTTCCTTCTGGCCATCATCATACCCATTGGATAGCCAAGGAAGATTTCGACTAATACAGCGATAATACCGACTTCGAACGAGACGCCCATCTTTGAGAATATGACGTCTGTAACGAATTCACCATTAGCGGCAGTAATAAAGAATGCTCGTCCTAAATACATAACAGTAGTACGGCATCCAGTTAAGACTTCGTAATATTGAACGCTACCAGTAATTTCATCAACGACAGATTCAAATGATGAAACACAGATTGTTTTTGGGAATGGAAGGATATTAAAGAAATAGGTGAAAAGATCAACGAACCAATTCTCTGTAATACCAAGGTTAGCTTTTGTAGCGGCACATTGCGCCCATGCAATAGTTTCGTTCATCTTATCCCAGTTGGTAACAACTTTCTTACAGAAATCAAGTCCCCCATTCGCGTCAACCTTGAATCTAATTAAAAAGAATGTGGCTGTGATTGCTAATAAAATGGAAATAATAGCAGAGCCAATTCTTCTTAATGAGTAACGTAATAATGGGTGGCCAAATATAGTCTGAATTCTCGCATTATTTACGAAAATAACTTTATGGCCAACTAGTTCGACGAACACAACAAAAGCAACCACTAAGATAATTAATAGGTAACCAATGATGTATGTTGCCATTTGTGTCCTCCTTAATGTAACAAATCGAGGCTAAGGATAATTATACCCTTAGACCTCGAGTTTTGTTAGTGTTAATTTTTAGAAATTATAACAACTAGTTATCGTAAATTGGATTAATAGTGTTATTGCCGACTTCTGCTAAGGCTTTAGCTTTGTTTTCGGCTTGTTTGTCACGAGCTTGTTGACGTTCCGCACCAGTTGGGACTTCTTGTAAGACCCAAAGACCAGTTAAGATGTGGTCAGCAAGACCATAGTGAGCATTTGGATTTTCATAACCAGCAGCTCTAGAAACAGAAGCGCTGTAACCTTGAGTTGGCATATATGATGGCTTAATGATGTGTAATTCGTTAAGGAGCATATATTCAGCTTTGGCAAATAATTTGAAACGAGCAACTAAGGAGCCGTTTTCTGCTTTAGCAGTATCAACAGCGTTGTTGTAGTCGTAGAACATATGATCATTGCCTTCTGCTTGTGGAGCAAGATCTGGGTTATAAATATCGGATTCAAATGAGTCGGTATCAGCATTGTACTTGTAGTTATTGAAGTAGGAGTTGTTACCGCTCATCTTAGCCATTTCACCTCTAGTGACGTAGCAGTGCATATAGGTTAATGGGTCAGCATAGTCACCTACCCAGCCCCAACCTGTGTAGAGAGTGTAATAACCATTGTTGGTAACAGAAGTGAAGTTACTACTATTGGAAATCTTAGTATCTTTCATTCTGAAGTATGGATATTCACCTTCAGGAGTGCCTGGATATTTAGTAGAACAAAGTTCTAATTCACCAGCTTCTGCGACGGCTTTAGAGATTGTACAACCATTAGCTCTTTCGTTCCAAGTGACAACTGTATCTTGTTCAAAGGAAGCGTCTTTTGGATCTAAGGCAGCTGTGGAGTTGTATTCAATGATGACTGGAAGTTTAATCTTGTCAGCATCAGAGGTAGCGATTTGAGTATTGTAAGCTTTAACAGCGTTAATAGCATCATTTCTGGTCTTTTCAAGTGATAACCATGGATATTTAGCAACGATGCTAGCATCATCGGTGTGGTTAACACCGTTAATTTGTTGTGGACCAACTGCAGCTTTACCAGCAGCAATAGCGGCTTCAGCAGTAGCGCCTTCTTCGACTAAGCCTTTTTGTCTTGCGTATTCTTCGTAATAGTAATCGACATAGTCTTTAGAAGCTTCATCATAAACATAACCACGTGGAGTGAATGTGTTCATTTGATATTGGTCACGGCCTTCTGGTGCTTTGTATCTTTCATTGAAGACGGTTAAATCAATACCATCTAAGACAAGCTTACGGAGTTCTCTAATCTTAAGAGCTCTGTTAGTGTTTTCGATTTCAGCGACGATTTGATCATTTGTCATACCTTCATAAATGGTGGAGTGAGCAAATGAAGTTGGATCGGTTGAACGGTTTTGATTTAAGACAAAGTGATAGGTGTATGTAACATCATCAAGTTCACGGCTGTTAACAAGTGGGTTATATGGATTACGGATATCATTGGTGTTGTCTGGTCCAGTGATATAGTCTCTCCAACCGACTTCGTCGTCAGCGTTAAGGGAGAATCCGTCAACTTCACCACGGTTAAATGCTTCTCTCATTTCTGCATATGTTAAGGCAGCAGTAACGACTTGGTAGTTGACTTTCTTAATGTGAACTCTCTCTGGGTGGATATAAGTTGGGTTTGCAATGTATTTAACTGTTGTAGCAGTAAATTCAGAACAAATGTATGGTCCACAGTAGAGAATCTTGGTGTTGTTTGTACCATAGGCAGCTTTGTTTCTGTCATAGAATGTTTTACAGATTGGAGTGAATGGGGTGTAAGTTAACATTGTTGGGAAGAAGTCAGCACGTTCACGAAGTGTATATGTGACTGTTCTCTTATTTGCGTCAGCTTTAACACCAACACGTTCAAATCTGGAAATTTGTGAAATCATATCTTTTGTAATGACTTCATCTGGTTCGTTACCACTATATTCTCTGATTAAGTCCATTAACTTAGAGGCTTGAGCATCGAAGTCACCTTTTAAGGTTGAATAGTCAAAGCCATTGATAATTCTCTTTTCACTGATGTAGCTGTTCATCATTGTATAGCAGTAGTATTCCCATGCATTAGCAACGAAGAGGGTGTACATGTAGTAAATTTCAGAGTTGTTTGTAAAGTCTAAGATTAATTTAGCAGTTGTAACGAAATCTTCTGGAGAAACGTAATATTTGGTGCCTTTGTATTCATAGATGTTACCTTCATAAGTAACCCATGGGACATCATCACGAACTTTGAATGTAAAGACCTTACCATCGGTTGATCTAGTTGCAGAAGAAGCTAGAGATTTACGTAAGATACCAAATTCATCGTTCATAACTAAGCAATCTTCAAAGTTTGCTAAGTGAGTAACGTTTTCACCACTTTGAGACTTAGTAGCATCTAAAGTTGTAGGAGCACTACCTAAATATGCGTTGTAGACTGTTTTGGCAGTTTTACCAGTTAAATATTCACCAGTAACTTTGATGGTTTCTTCACCACCACCGCCGCCACAACCAGCAAGCAATAAGGAAGCGACTGCAGCTAAAGAAGCGACAACTAATTTTTTGGATTGTTTCATAAAATTACCTCCTTTTAGTTTCAATCTTAAAGATTGCGTTTAATAGTATCATTATTTTACTTCATAAACAACATAAAAAAGGCATTTTTCAATGTTAGCGCTTTGATTTTTTCAGAAAATTGATGAAAATTTTTATTAAAATGTAAAAACTAGAATAACCTAATATGGAAGATTAATCCAAGGATTAACGTGATAATGGAAGCGATGATAAATGGTGAAAAAATACTCCAGGCTGTATCAAGATTTTGTTCTGGAAGCTTTTCCGCCCAATTTTTGGTTTTGTGTCTAATTCTAGCGCGATATAAATCTTGAATAATAAAACCAATTCCAAAGAGCACGACAGTCGAAAAAAGGAATGTATATTTAATATTCTCGTATGGCCAAACCGCACTATCACTAATAGCAAAATAAGAAATAATAGCGATGCAAGTAGGGATAGTCGCTAAGGCAACGCCGATGAGATAAGTGTAATAACGGGTGAATGCTCTTTTCATATCAATTAATTTTATTATGCACATAAATCAAATCAAGGTAAAATATTCTTAATATGTCAGGAAACCCAAACTTAAAAGAAAACAAATTAAAAAGGGCACTATATGTCCCATTCAGGGGATTTGTGCGGACTTTTTTCCCTGTTACATACGTTAAAACACAATATAAATACATTACTCATCATAGATGTAATTTGAAAAATCCAACAAGATATACAGAGAAATTACAATACCTTAGATTGTTCGTTTATCCAAAAAATGATGAGGTCAGTAAATGCGCTTCTCGTGATGGGGTTAGAGAATACGTTAAAGAGATGGGATTAGAAAATATTCTTATTCCAACTTATGGTGTTTTTGAAAAATTTGACGATATCGATTTTGATAAATTACCAGATCAATTCGTGATGAAATGCACCCACGCTTGCGCTTTTAATCAAATAGTTAGAGATAAGAAAAACTTTAATAAAGTTGAGGCACGCAAGAAATTTAATAAGTGGCTTAAAACTAACTACGGAAATAAAACATTAGAAAAGCATTATTCCAAAATTAAACCTCAAATTATTATCGAAAAATATATTGGTGAAATTGAACATCTCCCTCTTGAATATAAGATCCATGTCTTTAATGGTGTGGCTAAATCTTTATATGTTGTTTCAGGAAGAGGTGAAGATATTAGATACAACAATTATTACATCGATTGGACTCCATTTGATGGCTCTCAATTCAATGGTTGGAAGAAAAGAGAAAGCGGCATAAATAAACCAGAAAATTTCGATGAAATGGTCAAAATAGCCGAGTTGTTAGCGAAAAAATTCCCATTTGTGCGTGTTGATCTTTACGACATAAACGGGAAAATTTACTTTGGTGAGATGACATTCACCCCCGCTAAAGGAACATTAATCTTAGATGATGATAAATGTGACTTTGAAATGGGTGAATGGTTAGATATTTCAAAATATATTAGTTCCAGGTAGATTCTGGTAATAATACTTCATAAAGCATAACGGAGAAGTGGCAACCTTCCGCTTCTTTGTCATCCACTAAATCAGCATATGGAGTGTAAGATAACTCATAAGTCATAGACATTGCGGTAGTGCCTTTAAGTAATGTGGCCCAGTTATCACCTAAAACATCATCGAAATAGAAACTAAGAAGTGATGTACGACCACCATTATTAGTTTGAGTTTTAACATCTTCCATATTAAAGACGTATTTAGTGTACTTATTGGTTTCCATATTTTTCACATAGAAAGAAACATGGTAAGTAACTTTAATATCAATATTTCTTGTGGATTCGTATTTTGATCCAGTTCCACCTCTTACGGAGAAGGCAAAATATTTATAAGTTGATAAAGCTTTCGGGAAATAAGTTGCGTATCCTCTTTTATCAAGTTGAACACGAGAACGAGTGTAATAGCCATCACATCTAACTCTTCCATCATAAAGTTTGGATAAATAACCATAGGCAAAAGAGTTATCAATCGTGGTTAAGTTCTTAGTTGGACCATAACCAATACCTTTATCATAAACTGGGGTGTCAGAATTCCATTCAAGTAATTCATTGTTTGATGTGTATTGATCTGGATATCTTAAACCGGTTAAAGCTTCACCTGATTTAATTGGATCATCAATCGCCGGAGTAACATCATATTCTTTCACTTCATCAGGAGTGATTTTTTCAACATTATTCCAGGAAGTATAATAGTTTTCTTCATAGTCAGCAGAATCATATTGACCCGCTTTATAAAGCTCACGATTAGCTCCACAAGAAGATAGAGAAATTGCTAAAAGAGGTAAGAATATACCTAAAATTTTATTTTTCATTGCTTTCTTCCTCCTCATCAGTTGTGAAGGTATAATCATCAACATATTCGCCCTCTTCTTCTTTTATTTCTTCCTTAACTTCCTCTACTTCGTTTTCAAAAGCAGGAACTTCATCTTTCTTTAAATCTGGGTAGAAAGTATAACCCATTAAGAAAAGAAGAATTAAAGCAGGAAGCGATCTAAAGAATGAACTATATGTTTCGTTATCATGAATAAATGGGAATGAATCTTGAGCGAATGTGGCATAGATAAATATTCCAAGCATTAAGGAAATAACGATTGCTTTAATAAATGGGGTGTCTTTTCCTTTGGAAGAATATCTAGAAACGGAAGAGAAGGTAATAACAATTAAGAAAACTAAGACCACTAAAGCGAAAATACCACCTTCTTTAACAAGCTCAAATTCAAAGAAATAGGTTTTAGTGTTAAACGCTACTTGAGTTTGCCAATATGACATAGAATTAACAAAACCAAATAAGTTATATTCAAGAACGGATTGATTTAAGACATAGTTAATAGGCATCATAAATCTGCCGTTATTGAAAATCTTAGATAAGAAAGCATTATTATTAACTACTTCATTGAATCCCATAACACCAGTTGCATTAAGGAATGATAATACGAAGAAAATAACAAGAAGAATTACTAAACCAACAAAGCCATAATAAACGATTTTTCTAGTATTCTTTTTGGTTTCAATCTTAGTTTTTTCACTATATAAGAACTTAAGTAAAACAGTAACTAAAATGACTGGAATTAAATAAAGCAACGCTTTGAAATTTGGCACTGAAAGAATAGATAACACCCCAACAAATCCAATGAATGAGACAATTATGAATTTCATTTTGTCTTTTTTAGGAGAGATAAATAATAAGCCTGGAACAAAGCAAATTAAGATAATTCCATATAATCCAGTGTAGTTTGTTGTGACTTCTTTAAACTTGAATCCGAATAAGAAAGCAGACTCTTTAGTGATATCAAAAATCGCTCCATTATAATAATAGTTTGGCGTGTCTCTATAAATTAAAGAATAAAAGAAACCATAGCTTATCCAACTATAAATCATAGAGATCAATGTTAGCATAGCTAAACCAAAACCAATGCAATATAAAACTGTTTCAATCTTTAAAGATTTCATTCTTGGAGCAAATAAACCTAACGCAAAGAAAGAAATTATTGCGAAGAAAACAAAGATATTCTCAAATACTGGTTTAGATTGATTAGGTGTCCCAAATGCAACAAAGATGGCAATTAAAATAACTGGTATACCCATCGCTGCTAAAGAGACGAGTTCTTTCTTTTCAAATTTATTGATATTGATTAATAAGCCAAAGATTGCTAAAACAAATCCAATAACATAAAAAATAACGTTATTTCCACCTAAAGCGAAGGAAGTTAACGCTAAAAGTTCCATAATAAGGAAGGTTAAGAGATTTTCATAACGGGTAAACTTTTTAAAAAAATTCATAAGCGGAAATATTATATGCTTATCTAAAGAAAATTTATACAAAAGATATTATAATGTTAGTTACATTATGGAATTTTACGGAATTGAAAAACTATCACTAGTGGACTTCGATCAAAAGATTTCCTGCACCTTATTCACAAGTGCATGCAATTTTAGATGCCCGTTTTGTCATAATTCTTCTTTAGTTATTTCAAATGACGCTCCATCTATTTCAAAGGACGCTATCTATAAATACTTAAAATCAAGAGTGGGTATCCTTGATGCTGTTGTAATTACGGGAGGAGAACCAACTCTACATCCTGATTTAGTGGATGAGATTAGAAAGATAAAAGAACTAGGTTATTTAATTAAGTTAGATACAAATGGTACTAATCCAGAGATGGTTAAGCTACTAGTAAACGAACATCTCGTGGATTTTATTGCGATGGATATTAAAAACTCAAAAGAAAAATACGCTTTAACAACTGGTTTAAAATCACTCGACTTAACAAAGATTAATGAAACAATTGAATTCTTAAAAGAAGACCATATTCCATACGAATTTAGAACAACTTTAATTAACGAATATCACGCTAAAGAAGATATCGAAAAGATTGGAATTTGGTTAAAAGGAGCGAGATCCTATCGATTACAGCGTTTTATTGATAATGAATATTGCATTAAACATGGTTTACACGAAGTAAATAAAAGCGATGCCGAGGAATTCCTTAGCATCGCTTCTAAATATATTAATGATGTTAAATTAAGAAGTTACGACTAGTGGGTATCAATATATCTACTAGCGTTAATCGCGGCAATCATGCCATCGCTTTCGGCGGCGATAACTTGTCGATATGTTTTAACGCGGCAATCACCAACAGCATATAGCCCTTCGGTTTTAGTTCTCATTAGTTCATCGGTTTTAATATAGCCATTTTCTAATTCAACGAAATCTTTATAAATTTCATTATGAGGAATTTGACCTACTGCGATAAAGACACCTTTACAAGAATATCTAACTTCTTCGTTTGTCTTTGTATCTTTAAATCTTAAACCAGTTAATTCATTTTCACCGAGGAATTCTTGAAGGCTAATGTTATAACGAATATCGATATTATCTTTTTCCAAAACACGGTTGATGAGAATCTTATCAGCAAATAACTTATCGAATAAAGCACAGATATGAACTTTAGTGCAGATACCCGCTAAAACTAGGGCATATTGTAAGGCGGTATTTGCATCTCCAATTAAGCAAACTTCTTGGCCTTTATAGAAAGCACCATCGCATACTACACAGTAGCTAACGCCTTTACCAATAAGTTCTTCTTCACGGGCGACACCAATATGTCTATGTTGGCATCCTCCAGCGATAATAACGATACGAGATTCATATTCGTTATAATTTGTTTTTACCGTAAAGACTCCGTTATTTTTGCTTAAACCGATAACTTCTTCTAATTCAAATTCAACGCCTAAATCAGAGACGTGATCGAATAATAAGGCACTATATTCTTCACCAGAAATAGCTTTAATTGAAGGGATGTTTTCAACGCGTGGAGAAAGAGCAATCTGTCCTCCAAAATTCTCTTTTTCAAGTAAGAGAACAGATTTACCTTCTCTTTTAACATTAAGCGCCGCAGTCATTCCGGCTGGACCGGCACCAATAACAATTACATCAAACATTATTAGTTAGCTTCTTCAATGAATTTCTTAATGTTGCTAGCGTTTTCAAAAACGTCATAGCTATCACCATTTGGAACAATTAAGGTTGGAGCCTTTTTGACACCAAAGGCGATTGTGGTTTCTTGATTTTCTTCTGCATCAATAACAGTATATTTAATTCCAGCCTTATCGAGTAACATCTTAGCCATCTTGCAGTTTGGGCAAGTCTTTGTGGCAAATAATGTCACTTCTGATAACTTGTGGGAGTCATTTTTGACTTCTTCTTTTACTTCACAAGTCTTACCTTCAGCGCGTAAATGAGAATGTTCTGGAACGTATTCTTTACGATGTTTGAATTCTTCTGTCTTACCAGCATTCCAGTTTTGAATTGGACGATAGTAACCAGTAATACGGCTATAAACTTCGGTAGCTTGATGGCAGTGTGGACATTCATAAACTTCACCAGTTAAATAACCGTGTTCCTTACAAACACTATAAGTTGGGGACATTGTGTAATATGGAATCTCGTAGTTTTCAGCAATCTTACGAACAAGATTCATACAAGATTGCCATGATGGTAATTTTTGTCCTAAGAAGCAATGGAAGACGGTACCAGATGTATATAAGGTTTGTAATCCATTTTGAATATCTAAAGCGGCAAAGATGTCATCGGTATAACCAACTGGTAAGTGAGAAGAGTTGGTGTAATATGGAGCGTCTTTGTTATCGCTAGCAGTGATGATATTTGGATAACGAGTCTTATCATGTTTAGCTAAACGATAAGCAGTAGATTCAGCAGGTGTAGCTTCTAAGTTATATAAGTCACCATACATTTCTTGATAATCAGAGAGTTTGTTTCTCATGAAATTAAGAACATCTTTAGAGAATTGTTGAGCTTTTTCGTGTGTTAAGTCACAACCAATCCAACGAGCATTTAAGCAAGCTTCGTTCATACCAACTAAACCAATTGTGGAGAAGTGGTTATTGAAGGTACCTAAATATCTCTTGGTGTATGGATATAATCCTGCTTCAAGTAATTTAGTGATGACATTACGTTTAATCTTTAAGGATCTAGCAGAGATATCCATCATATGTTCTAAGCGAGCATAGAAGTCTTTTTCATCAGTAGAAAGATAAGCAAGTCTTGGCATATTGATTGTAACAACACCAACAGAACCTGTAGATTCACCACTACCGAAGAAACCACCAGATTTCTTACGTAATTCTCTTAAATCGAGTCTTAAACGGCAGCACATAGATCTAACATCACTTGGTTCCATATCGGAGTTGATGTAGTTAGAGAAATATGGTGTACCGTATTTAGCGGTCATTTCGAATAATAATTTGTTATTTTCAGTTTCAGACCAGTCGAAGTCTCTAGTAATAGAATAGGTTGGGATTGGATATTGGAATCCACGGCCATTAGCATCACCTTCGATCATGATTTCGATGAAGGCTTTGTTAACCATTCTCATTTCTTCAACACAATCTTTGTACTTGAAGTCCATTTCCTTACCACCGACGATAGCGTTAAGTTCCGCCATATCATTTGGAACGGTCCAGTCTAAAGTAATGTTAGTAAATGGTGCTTGAGTACCCCATCTAGATGGTGTATTAACACCATAAATGAAGGATTGGATGCATTGTTTGACTTCTTTATAGCTTAAATGATCTGTTCTAACAAATGGTGCTAAATAAGTATCAAAGGAAGAGAAGGCTTGAGCGCCAGCCCATTCATTTTGCATGATACCTAAGAAGTTAACCATTTGGTTACATAAAGTAGATAAGTGAGAAGCTGGAGCAGATGTAATCTTGCCAGTAACACCACCTAAACCTTCTTTAATGAGTTGTTTTAAGGACCAACCTGCACAGTAACCTGTAAGCATAGAAAGATCATGAATATGAATATCGGCATTACGATGTGCTTGTTCGATTTCTGGATCATAAACTTCACTTAACCAATAGTTAGCAGTAATCGCACCACTATTAGAAAGAATTAAGCCACCAACAGAATAAGTAACTGTGGAGTTTTCTTTAACTCTCCAGTCATTTAACTTTAAGTATTTATCAACTGTATCTTTATAGTCGAGTTCAGTTGACTTCATTTGGCGGAGTGATTCGTGTTGTTTACGGTAGAGAATGTAGGATTTAGCAACATCAACATAGCCAGATTGAACTAAAGCAATTTCAACAGCGTCCTGAATTTCTTCAACGGAAACGATGTTGTCTTTGATTTTAGAGTTAAAATTGGCAGTTGTTTTTAATGCTAATAATTCAATAATTTCTTGGGTAAATTCCTTGTGTTCGGCGATAAAAGCTTTTTCAATAGCTCTTTCAATTTTCTTTAAATCAAAATCAACAATTGAGCCATCGCGTTTTTTAATTCTAAACATGATTTCATCCTCCTAGTTTAGTATATAAAAATTATGAAATTATGAGTATTTTAATGGGAACAGTTTCGACATTTGGTCAAACGTGTAGAGTTATTTTATATTAGTGTGCGCACGTATTCAATATAAATACTTATTATTTTAATACACTGTATGAAATCTTGTTAAAAAGTGTCGATATTTTCTTGAAAATAAAGGTATTTTTAAAACATAGGCATATATTGCGCCTACTTATGATACGTTTCGTGCGAGTATATCTTAAAACCGCGATAAATTTGTTCTAAAAGGATGAGTCTTGTCATTTGATGCAAAAAAGTCATTTTTGATAAGGAAATTGATGCATTTGCACGCTTTTTTAAATCATCAGATAAGCCATATGAACCACCAATAACAAAGGATATTTGTGATCCACCTTTAACCAGGGAATCAATCATAAAGCTAGAAAACTCTTCACTAGTCATCTCTTTCTTATTTAGATCAAGATTAATTACAAAGTCAGATGGCTTTAATTGTTTGAGGACTTTTTCACCTTCAGTATTCTTTGCTTTTTCAATATCAAAGCTATTTGGATTATCTCTTACAGGAGAATCTGGAACTTCAATAATGCGCACGTCCGCGTAATTCTTTAATTTAATAATATAAAAGGAAATTCCCTCTTGTAAGAACTTGTCTTTAACCTTTCCAATAGCGTATATATTGATTCTCATATATGAGAATATATAAAAAATAGCGAGATTTCGCAACAAGAAAAATCGCTATTTTAAAATAATCTACCTAAGAATGCTTAGAATAATATTCTATTTACCAAAAATTTAGATTAGAAATTAGATTTGTCGTGGAAAGCTTTACGTAAATCATTTTCCGCAAATTTAACTGCTTTATCAAATTTGCCTTTTCCTTCCCACATGCCGATAACAAAGACGACATATCTCTTGTTTTCGTTATCAAAGACATTATAAACAGTGAACATGGTTTTATATTTCTTGTCTGCATATTTAGCAGCATCAAGAATTTCAAATTGTCCACCGATACCATTTACAAATTTTGCAGCTTCTTCTTTAGAAGGGCTGTAATGTACTTTTGGTTCTAATGCACTTGGTTCTTTACCTAATTCGAATGTTAAGCGAGTTGGTGAATCACCGAAATGACCTTTACCAAGGAACTTAAATCCCATTTTGCCTAAATGACCAGGCCATTTTTTCTTCTTGTAAAACTTTTCATCATAATAGATGACTTCAAAACGAGTATAGTATCTCTTGAAAAATAGAGCTTTTCTCTTTTTAGCTTGATACAAGTACTCTAAACCAGCATATTCTGCCATATGTTTACCCCCTTTGAGTTGTTAATACTAGTTTACTTAATTAAGAAAATAAAATAAATAAAAAGTGCCGAGTTTTTCAGCACTAATATCATCAATTGGTGGAGCCGGCGGGAGTTGCACCCGTGTCCAGAGATGGTCCCACAATAACGTCTACAGCTTAGACGATATTCGGTATTCATGACTGACATGATATCATCAAACCGTCAATCACTAGATGAACGAGTTTTCATCGCTAACTAACTCATCAACTTTTAGCGCCTATTCCTTTGGTATGACATGACATTCAAGCGTGAAGGAAGAAAACCTTGAAGCACGTCCTGCCCAACGCTATGCGTCGGATCCTATGTCGGAGCTAATTAAGCAGCGCAGGAAGCGAATTGAGCACGTGGTGCTCTCATATAACTATTGTCAGTTATTGTTTTTTCGATGATTAAGTCATCACTCTGCTGCAGTTAAAGCCAAACTACATCCCTGTCGAAACTTGTTCGACCCCATTGGTGCAATAATGATAAAAAATATTTTGAATAATTTCAATAATATTTCGTTACTTAATCAATTTAACAAAAAGAAAAACAAAAAATTTTTAAAAAAACACATAGGAAGTCTACTATTTGGGAAAAATCGACTGTTATTATTTGAAATGTTAATTTTATTAATATAATATATTGAGGCTATGAAAAATTTTAAACTAATCTTAAGAAGCTTAATCAATAACCAGGCTTGCGTTGAAGGTGGAAGAAGCAAACCTTGGTATTTTGCTATAATCATGTTCTTCTTTAGCATGATCATTTCTATCCTTCCAACATTTGTCTTTACCATTAACCGTAATGGTGCAGATTTTATTAACACTCAAACCATCTATAACTACGATTTAGGTTTACAAAGATTCTCTGAAGAAATCTATAAATCTAATTTCGATATTGTTGTTAGTGATTCCGAAAGTGGTCATTATTTAACAATTGCTCAAGAAACTTGGGACAATAAGTTCACCACTACTAACGAAAACGGTCTCCACTGCTATAGATCTACTTATGAAGTCATCGTCAATAATGAAAAGAAAGAATTAACAGCCTTAGAAGTCTATTATCTTGATGGTACAATCACTCAACAATACTTAGATATGATTACTCAATATAAGCATACTGTTGATGAAAAAGAAGTTACTGAATATCGTAAGACTTCATTCTTAGTCTTCTCTCGTTATACATATCAAGGTTCTATCTTTATTAGTAGTTCCAATACTTCTAAAGGTGCCTTCTATGGTGACTATAAAACATTCGAAGTTGGTTATAACTTCAAAAACCTCGCTGTTGTTGGTGATTTAAATCCAAATTCAACCTTCACTCCTGCTACTCTAAGAACCTATACTGATGGTGTTTTAAAGAACTGGAAAGATTCATTTAATGTTGGATACACCCAAAATAAATACACCGCATTATGGCAAACAACCTTATTAATGTTTGGTGTTAACATCGCTTTAACAGTCTTTATGGGTATCATGTTATTTATCTTAACTAGAGGTAAAAACAACCCATATCGCATTTATACATTCTGGGAAACTCAAAAGATTGCTTACTGGGCAGCACCTGCTCCATCCGTTATCGGTATGGCTATGGGCTTCTTACTTGCAAGCTTCTCTCAAGTTACCTTCCCACTCGTTATGGGTCTCCGTGTCATGTGGTTATCAATGAGAACACTTCGTCCAGAAAACGCGAACGATGTTACAACCGCTGACTACCGTAACAAAGATGTTGTTACTGTTAATGCAAAACCAGTTAAAAAATAATTAGCTGGTCTTGTGCTCCTTTCGTAAAGAAAAGTATCCATTTGGATACGTTTCTTTTTTTATTATCTACCTTTTATTTTTTCTTTAAGGATGGACGGCCTATTGAATAATATTCAGTGCCTTTCATATCTTCAACTTTATATAAGTTACGACCATCAAAGATAATTGGACGTTTCATATTTTCAATATAGAAATCAGCAGTTAATTTTTTAAATTCATCACTATCATTAAGGATAATAACAAAATCAGAATTCTTTAATGCGTCTTGTGGATAATCTAAATACGCAATATGAGTGTGACGAGAGAATACTTTATGGAAGTTTTCTTCTGCTAATGGATCATAAAGATTAATATAGGCACCTTTTTCAAGTAAATATTTAACAATTGGAATAGCAGGAGAATTACGAACGTCTTCAGTTCCGCCTTTAAAGCCCACTCCAAAAACAGCGATCTTTAGATTGTTAAGTGATTTAAAGCGTTTAGTTATTTTATCTAAGAAATATTTAATTTGGGCATCGTTTTCAGTGATAGTGGCTTTTACTAAATCAAGAGGAACAGCGTTATCATCACTAATCCAATATAATCCGTTCGTGTCTTTTGGGAAGCATGAACCACCATAACCAACACCTGCTTTTAAGAAAGAAGGGCCAATACGTGGATCTAATGACATTCCTAACGCTACTTTATCAATATCAGCGTCTACTTTATCGCATAAACGAGAGATTGAATTAATATATGAAATCTTCATTGCTAAGAATGAATTAGAAGCGTATTTAATTAATTCAGCAGTTTCAGGTGTTGTAACTAATAACGGAACTTTCTTATTAACAAAAATACCAGCTAAAGATTTAGCAAAAATTTCCGCTTCTGGAGAAGTAACACCAATAACTAAACGACTTGGATTAATTGTGTCTTTAACCGCGTTACCTTGAGATAAAAATTCCGGCATAGAAATAACTTGGAATCTATAATTGCATTTCGATTCTAAATACTTCTTAGTTAATCTATTAGTGCCTACAGGAACTGTAGAACGAATGATAATGCAGCAGTTTTGAGTAGCATTATCCGCAATCTCATCTAAAACTTCATAGAAATGAGTTAAATCTGGTTCTCCATCTTTACCTTGAGGAGTGTCCACACAGATAACGATAACATTGCTACCTCTAATCGCATCTTTCGCGTTAGAAGTGAATCTAAGATTATGTTGAGCTTCAGTTAAAAGAGTTTGAAGATTTGGTTCTTCAATTGTCGATACGCCTTGCTTTAATAAAGAGATTTTTTCTTTATCAATGTCAAAGCCGATAATATTGTGATTATAGGACGCTAAAATGACACTGTTGACTAGGCCAACGTATCCCATCCCTACAAACGTCATGTTCATATATCGACACTCCCTACTGCAAGGATATTATGCGATAAAATCGAGTTATTTTCAAATTAGATAATTACGAATTTAATTAGTCGCCATAATCTGAGCCTCTAGACTTATCTTCGACGTAAATTTGGAGGGGGTCAGTGACATCATTTATCTCAATATAGATGAATCCTTCTTTTTGAATAAGAGGGTGTTCGTAATCGTGGCAAAAGATAACTTTCTTCGCGCGCTTTACTATTCTTTCCATTTCATCTATAATTTCGGGTAACTTATCAGGGTAAAGAACCTTTAAAAAATTTAATTGGGTATAAAATGCAGGTTCTACGAAAAACATTTCGCCTGATGGGTAAATATAATAATCTGTAAGAGGGTTATCTTTATCCTTCTTAGTTTCTAGGTTAGACCATTCATCGTATTTCATAGAAATAAGTGTAAAAGAAAAATTAGTTATATTCAATAACTAGATAAGGAAAGGAGGAAGTTATAGATGGATAAAAAAGATATTAAGATTGTCTTTACTGATATTGATCAAACACTTTATTCACATAAGACTAAATGTGTTCCTGAAAGCGCGATTAAAGCAATCAAAGAAATGCAAGCTAACGGCATTAAAGTCTTTCTATGTTCTGGTCGAAACTATTATTTAGTTCGAAAAACTGGAATTCTCGATATAGTTACTCCGGACGGTCTTATCGTTATGAATGGTTCATGTGCAATTATCGATGATAAAATCATCTATCGTTACCCAATACCTGAGAATGTCGTTGATGTTATGATTAAATTCTCCAAAAGACTTAAATTCGGTTTAACTCTTATTGAAGAAAGTGAAGGTCATATCAACTATGTTGATGATAGGGTTATATCCGCTCACGAAAAATATAACACTAGATTCCCTCAACCACGTTCATTCCCAGATCATTACGATAGAACAGTTTATCAAATGATTGCCTTCTGCGATGAACTTGATGAAAGTTTATTCCTACCTCACCTTCAATCTTGTAAATCCGCAAGATGGGACGAATTCGCTGTTGATATTATGCTGAAAGATAGCGATAAAGCGAAAGGTATCTTAGCAGTTTTAGAGTATTATGGTTACACTCCAGAAAATGCGATGTCAATTGGTGATAATCCTAACGATATTGAAATGCTCCAATTCACTGGAACTTCAGTAGCAATGGGAAACGGAATTGCTCAAGTAAAGGCGGTCGCAGATTATGTTACAACCGATATTGATAATGACGGTTGGGCAAACGCGATGAGACACTTCGGATTAATTAAATAAAAATAGTCAATTTCCATATAAGAAGTCGACTATTTTTTATTCCCCCCACTTACTATTTCAAATTGATCAGCGCAGTGGATTTTTATATTAGATATATCAATATTTCTTTCTTTATATATCCTTAGATGAGTCTCTAAGGCTAGTTCATGAGTGTTAGCTTCGCGAGATATATGCGCTAAGACTATTTCTTTTGTGTTTTCTCTAATTAAGTCTGCTAAATAATTCGCGGAATCTTCATTAGATAAGTGCCCAAAATCAGACATAATCCTTTTCTTCGTTCTCATACTTCGTTTCGCGTTTAATTCCATCTCGATATCATGGTTAGATTCAAAGATGTAGTAATCCGCTCCAATAAGATAAGGGATTGTTTCATCAGGAATATATCCACTATCAGTAATATAGACTAGTTTTTCATTCTTTTTATTAATCAAAACAAAGCCAACTGGATCAATTACATCATGAGAAGTAGAGACCGGAATTACTCTTAAATCTTTAATCTTAAATTCTTGATAAGGAACTATATTCTCAACTGAATCGTTATCATAAGTACCTTTTGTGCAATAAATAGGAAGAGGATAAACGTATTTTAATCCTAAGGTGTGATCACTATGTTCATGAGTTAAAAGAACACAGTCTAAATCAATGACATTTTTATTAATTAACTTAAGTCCTTCTTTAAGTCTTTTAAAAGAAAGGCCCATATCAATGAGGAGAAGGACACCATCATCTTCAAAAATGGTGCAGTTCCCTCCTGATCCGGAGCCTAAAATATAAAATTTCATATTATTCGCCAGCTAAATAATCAAGTCTAGCGGATTCAATTGATTCAAGAGCGGATTCACTCTCAGGTGAAGGTGTATCAAATTTAACGTAGTCTTTACGGAATAAAAGAGGAACTCTACCTTGTTGACCAGCACGGTTTTTCGCAATGATAACGTTAATGATTT
Organism: uncultured Erysipelotrichaceae bacterium; assembly: GCA_902787955.1. Taxonomy (GTDB): domain Bacteria; phylum Bacillota_I; class Bacilli_A; order RFN20; family CAG-826; genus Fiminaster. The sequence goes on along the minus strand of CADAIJ010000002.1, from coordinate 56,187 downwards.
TAGCACTGCTACCACCTTCTTTAATCGCAACAGTTTCAATCGCGGAGTTAATTTGATTAATGTTATCTTCTTGTTCTTTATTACCTCTACCAAAAGCTTTTGGACTTTGAGCTTTAGCTTCCGCAAGTAACATAACAATATCAGCATCTTGCTCTAAGGAACCAGATTCACGAAGGTCACTTAGCATTGGTTCACCACCACGTTGTTCAACGTTACGGTTAAGTTGAGCAACACAAACGATAGTAATATGTAATTCAAGAGCGAGTTTCTTTAAGGTCGTAGAGATTTCTTGAATCTCAAGTTGACGAGACGCATTATTCTTTAAACCAGTAACTTTAACTAAACCAATATAGTCCACAAATACTAAGGCTAAATCTGGTTCATTCGCTTTAAGTTTTTTAACTTTTGCAACAAGTTCAATTAAGTTAATACCGGTTGTTTCTTCAACATAGAATTTTAACGCACCAATACGGTTACAACTTTGTTGTAATTTAAGTCTTTCATCTCTACCTAAATGGTAACCAGTTAAAAGGGTATTATATTGAACGTTAGAATCACCAGAAACTAAACGTTTAAATAAATCCTCTGCGCTCATTTCAAGTGAGAAATAGGCAACTGGATAACCACGAACTGCAGCGTTAAATGCTAAATTTAAAGATAAAGCAGTTTTACCAACACCAGTACGAGCGGCTAAAACGATGAAGTTATCTTTTTGGAAACCATGGGTAATCTTATTAAGTTTAGAATAACCAGTAGGAACTCCGGTAACTGTATCATCAGTATCAGTAACTTTTAAGTTCGCTAATTGGTTAGCAAGAGAGTTAGCAATTTCTTTAGCAGGTCTAAAATCAGCGATATTTCTCATCTCAGTTGCGCGGTTAATTTTAGATTCAGCAATGTTTAAGAAATTGTTAGGATCTTCAAGTGGATTCTTTAAATAATCGAGTTCAATTTCATCTAAAGTAAGTAAAAACTTACGCATAATTGAACAATCACGGATATTCTTAATATAAGTTGGGACGTTAGCAAAAGTAATAATAGAATCCGCTAATTCGCTTAGATATTCAATGCCACCAACATTATCAAATTCTTTGATATTGATAAGTTCTTGAACAACGGTTTGAACATCAACAGGAACAGACTCTTTATAGAGTTTTTGCATCGCTCCAAAGATGATTCTATGAGCAGGTTTTTCATCAAAGAAATCATCCACTGCTAATCTAGAAGCGGCGTCATTTAAAATAGTGGATGAACGTAACATCGCACCTAAAACAGCTTTTTCAGCTTCGTAGTTATGTGGTAATTGTGATTTCTTAATCTCTGCCATAATTATTTACTGGATGAAACGTGTACAGTAACAGTTCCCACCACACCTTTATATAATTCAATTCTAAGTTTTGTATAACCTAAACGGTCAACAGGAGTTTTATCGATAAATTTACGTTTATCAATAACAATATTATGTTTGGCTTTGAGTTCTTCTTCAATTTGTTTAAAGGAAATTGTACCAAACATTTTTTCATCAGCACCGGTATTAGCTTTAAATTCAAGAGTAATAGATTCAAGTTTAACCGCAACTTGTTCCGCTAAAGCTTTATCTTCAGCGTCTTTAAGTTTGCGATCTTCTTGCTGTTTATTTAAAACATTTTTAGAACCTTCAGTTAATTTAACTGCTAATCCGCGAGGAATAAGATAATTAGATGCATAGCCATCTTTAACTTCTACTGTAGCATCTTTTTTACCGATGCCTTTAACATCTTTTAAAAGGATAACCTTCATATAATTACTTCCTTTCTACTGGAACGGCTCTAGCGTCATTCAAGTATTCTTTGAGTACATCGAGGAGTCTACTTTCGACTTCGTCGATAGTTAAGTTTTTAAATGTAGCCGCCGCACTATGTTGATGTCCACCACCATTCATCTTTTCTGCTAAAAGTTGAACGCTAATAGTACCATCACTACGGCAGGAAACATTGACTTCTTTTTCTGAGATTCGACCAATAACAAACGCGGCATTAACACCCTTCATTTGCATACATTGGTTAGCAACTTTAGCAATTGTCGCTCTTTCAATAATATCTGTTTCATCAGCCTTACAATAAACAATTCCATAGTATGGAGAAGTTAAGGAAGAAGTAATCTTAGTGATAAGAGCGTATTCTTCGTATTCATCTTTAAGGTAATCATCAGCCTTAAAGTTATCTGCACCATATTCTTTAAGAACCATGGATGCTTCAAAAGTATTTGAAGAAGTTGATTTAGATTTGAAATAGTTAGAATCAAGGAAAATACCAGAAAGCATAATTGTAGCGTACGATGTTGGAATAATGATTCTTGGGTTAGCGGAAGAATAGAAAATATATTCTGTAACCATTTCAGAAGCAGATGATGCCGCTGGGTCAATCTGACAGAAGATATTATTTTCAATAAAGTTATCAGTACGACGGTGATGGTCAATAATCATAATCTTATCGACTTCATCAAGGAGTTGAGGACATAAAACCATATCTGGATTATGAACGTCACAAACAATAAGAAGGGTATTAGATTTAGATTTAGCTTTTTCAATCGCATCGGATGGAGACAAAGTAATCTTTGCTAATTCTTCTCTAGAGAAGGCACTAGTCATAGCACCTCTAGTCTTACTTTCAGTTTTATGTGGATCATATACAACCCAGGATGGTTTATTACAGTATTCACAGATAGCTTTCATACCTAAACATGAACCAATCGCGTCCATATCGGTTGCAGTGTGACCCATAATAATGATGGTGCCACTACTCTTAATAAGTGACATAGCAGAGTCAGAAATAACTCTAACTTTAACTTTGTTTCTAGTTTCAACTGCTTTAGATTTGCCACCAAAATACTGGAGATCCTCGCCGTATTTTGAAACAACGACTTGGTCACCACCACGAGACATACATATTTCAAGAGCGTTACTAGCCATTTCATTTAACTTATTAACACCTGGGAAGTCATGAGCAATACCAATAGATAAAGTTGGGCAAATTGGTTCTTTTTCGCCAATTTCATGAATCTTATCTAAGATGGAGAATTTATCATCCATCATTTTTCTTAATGAGTCATAGTTACAAACCATGAAATAAGTATCGGTTTTATAACGACGGATTAAGACGTTATAATCTTGAGTATATTCAAAGATAGCATTTCTAACTTTAGAAATAACGTCACTAGCGTCATCAGCGTTCTCGTTAATATTTGAGAAGTTATCAATCATGATAAAGCCTAAAACAACAGCTTCATTTTTCGCAAATGTCGATAAGGATTGATATTCAGTCGTATCTTTAAAAATATATAATCCAGCGTCACTTAAAAACTTAACGTCATAGTTACGATCACTAAATTCAACTGTAACAACTGAATCACTAGAAGCGTCTTGGAGTTCCGCTAAAGCTGGGAGCCATTCAATAATGTTATGGTCTAAGATATCGACTTTACGGTCTCTAAATAATTCACTAGTCCATAAAACTGTATTATGTTCATCAACAATGACTAAACCAATAACACCAAAGTTGTATGCTTCTTGAATATCATCGCCAAGTAAAGAAGCTGCAGTTAAATCAGTTTCTCTTCTGGATCTAGAAACGATAAGTAATGTAATCCAAGTTAAAAGTAAATTTATGATGGCAGTACCAGCCACGCCATAGAAGATAACATCAACATAGCTCTCTAAGATTGCTTTAGCGCCGAAAAGATCTAAATAATAGAAAACAGAGAAGCCTGCATAGAGAATGACTTCGATAATGAAAAAGATGAGGATAATAAATTTGAAACGCTTAATATACTTTTTCATAGTTATTAAATTATAACAATTTAAGAAAAGTATTAAACAATAAAGTGAGAAAAGTTAAAAAAGATAATTTTCTTTTTCGATAAGAAATCTAAAAAGAACCGATTTCCTATATAAAAATTAGTTATTTATCCTTATTTTTCCTAAATTCGAAATATTCATGAACAAGAGGTTTGTACCCACACGCTTTTAAAGTTTCATACGGGCACTTGTTATAATTCATTTTATTATGACGTCCAGTATAAAGATATCTTTGCTCATCTTGAAAATAAGTATCAACCTCTTTTAGAGATTTACTAGTATTTATAATAGGAAAATACCAATAAGACCAAGATGTTTCATTATCGACTTTTCCATAGAACTTTTTGTTGAATTTCTTATTTAACGCAATTAAAGCTTTCTCTGGTGGTAGATTCTTTTTGTCTTTCCACATTAAAAGTCTTCTCGCTTGTCGTTTGATCTTACTTTTAATTTTCTGCTTAGAATGTTTAGAAATATCAATTGTTTTTCCATCAAAACCAAACCCAAGAAATTCAAAATATTCTCCTGGCTCAATATATGAAACTTTATCTTCGTTAATAGAAAGATGTTTTTCGTTTAATAAAGACTTAAGAGCAATGATATATTTATCCCTATCATCCTTAGATTTAGCAAAGAAGATAATGTCATCTGCATATCTTAAATAAAATACTTTTTCTTTATAGAAGAATTCATCAATATTTCTTATATAAAAGTTCGCCGCAAAAGCAGATAAAGGTACACCTGCCATTGCGCCTTTATTTTCCTCAATTATTTGTCCACGATAACTAACTCTTTTATCACTATATAATTTAGAGAATAGATTAAAAACATCATCATCGACATTATCCTTTAATTCATCTAAAAATAGATCGATATTAATGCTATTAAAATAGTTTGAAATATCTAATTTATACCCATATAGTCCGCTCAAATTGTGTTTTTTCCTAATTTCATTGATTGCTGATTTAACTCCGGTTTTCTTTCTAAAAGAATATAAATTTGGAGCGAATAAATCATCGTATTGATATAAAAGATAGGATATATGTTTTAAGACGAATGATTCCTCTAAAGTTAAAAGATAAACTACTCTTCTTTTTGAACTAGAATTCTTCGAAATAATATGTTTGATTGGTATTGAAAATTGATACTCACCATCAACAATTGATTTTGATATGTCTTTATAAGTATTATTAGCTAAAATCTTATTTACTTTTCGCTTGGTAAAAATAGAAGAGTAATTATTATCTAACTTACTTTTAATAAACTCGTTCCAGGATTTAGTGTCTAAAAGTTTCTCTAACATATAAAAAAGAAAAAGGGAGAAGGAATTTGAATTTATTATGTAATAATAAATGACTAGACCATATATGAATAAGCTGTCTGCAAAGCTATTAAATAATTCATACTAGGCCCCTTACAGACACCAAATGGTATCTCCCTTTTCTAATTTATATTGTAACTATTATTTTAGATATTTAACCAATGTTTTATCGATTTAATTACTTCGAACTCTCCATCATCATCTAATTCACATGAACCATGGCAGTGCCACTTCTTCAATAATTTGAACTCAATATCAGCGTCTTTATTGAAGCTTTTCAATGTCGAATAGAGTAATTTATTTTGCTCTAATCTATTCGCTAAATCATCTTCATAAGACATTAATAAAATCTTTGAGAAAGTAGTGTTTTCATTAACATAAAATAATGGAGCGCATTCATCAATTCTTTGGGTTAAAGGATCTAAACCTTGCTCTATTTTAAGAATATTAAAATGGCTTGTTGGTTGAGCGGAATCACTGATCCAGCCAAGAACCTGTTCGTTTTTGATATTTTTAGACTCTAAAATCGATTTATTAAAGCAAAGCATTAAAGTAATCCAAGCTCCTGCGGATTGTCCTGAAATAAATAGGCCTTTTGACTTACCATATTTACTTATATTTACATTAATAAATCGAACGGCTTCACCGGCATCATTTAAGATTTCTTGGTATTTAACTTTAGGTAATAAGGAATAGTTTGCAGTGGCAACAGCAAAGCCAAGATTAACTAAATGTTCTACAAACTTATATGTATCACCTTTATCACCTTCCACTAAACCACCACCATGAAAATGGATGATCGTGTAAAATTCATCCTTTTCAGGTAAAAACAAATCTAGATACAAATCTTTATAGAAATTAATATTCTGAAAAGATCTCATTTTATATAACTATCATTCACCTTTTGGTGTTAATTCAAAGCCATCACGTGGAACATAAAGTTCAAACTTAGGCATTTTATAAACAGAGAACTTATTATCTACGATGAAGGAAGCATAGTATTCAAGACCTGCTACTTCAACATAGGTTAATAATTTACTTCCTAAGATATCTTCATCATAAGCGGAAACAAAAATCTTATTATTAGGATTATCGAAAACTGGGTTTTCAAATCCTTTCTTAACCATTTTCTTAGTAAAGATTGGAACTAACTTATCTTGTTTAAATGTTAAGTTATAAACGCCATCTGGGACATTTTCTTCTGATGGATAAGATAATGTTGTTCCGGCAACTTTAACCTTCATCATGCCGTTAATATTCTTAACTTCCGCGGTGGTAACATTTGGATGGACAACTTCTCTAGATTTAACTTTATTGTTGTCCTTATCATAGATAAATATTCTTTGATATGGGAGATATAGATGAGTGATTTGATCTAAAGTAACCTTTTCATCATTTCTAACTTTCATCGCAAAATATCCATCTACCCCCTCAATTGAGAAGAAGACAGCTTGGTAATCAGTCTTTTGTTCAATGAATTCTAATTTAGCTTCGATTTCTAAGCTATCTGGAATACTTTCTCTAGAAATATAATCAGGTTTAATTCCTAATCTAACATCATTATTGAAGGCATTATCAAGTAAGTGGCTCTTGAAATCAGGATCAAGAGTTTTAACTTGCTTACCAATCGTGAGTTTATCTCCTTCAATACGAACTGGGATTTCGTCTTCATAAGGAATACCCATGATAGCTTTTTGGGTATCTTTATCAAACATATAGACAAATTCCATGTTAAACTCGACGTTTGTTTTTTCATTCGCATGTAATTTTGAATTAAATGGAAGTTTAAGGATGAATTGTTCTTTTCTATTTTTCATCTTAGTGTAAAGAATTGTTTCATCTCCTAAATGTTCTACAACATCAACATCCACTTCAATATCGCCTTTTCCTGGAATAACGTGTTCTGGACGAATACCAAGAAGGACTTTTTGGCCAATATATTTCTTATTCGCTAATTGCTTAGCTTTAATATCTGGGAATGTAACAACATCAGTAGAGCCATTAAGTTTAGCTTTTAAGGTTTTACCTTCCATAAATAACTCTGCTTCAATAATATTCATTTGAGGAGAGCCTAAGAAAGTCGCTACAAATAAGTTAGATGGGTTTTCAAATAAGGTGATAGGAGTGTCAGCTTGTTGAATATAGCCATCTTTCATAACAACGATTCTATTACCCATTGTCATAGCTTCGGTTTGGTCATGAGTAACATAAATAAAGGTAGTTTGGAGTCTTTCGTGTAATTTAGTGATTTCACTTCTCATGGAAACACGCAACTTAGCATCAAGGTTTGATAAAGGTTCATCGAGTAAGAAGACTTTTGGATCACGAACAATAGTTCTTCCTAAGGCAACACGTTGTCTTTGACCACCAGAAAGAGCTTTAGGTTTACGAGATAAAAGTTCAGAAATTTCTAGAATTTCAGCAGCTTTTTTAACACGACGATCAATTTCATCTTTAGGAGTGTGTCTAAGTTTTAAACCAAAGGCCATATTATCGTATACGGTCATGTGTGGATAAAGAGCATAGCTTTGGAAAACCATTGCAATATCTCTATTCTTTGGTTCAACTTCGTTCATAAGTTCCCCATCAATATAGAGTTGACCAGCGGTAATTTCTTCTAAGCCTGCGATCATTCTTAAGGTTGTTGATTTACCACATCCAGAAGGACCAACGAAAACGACGAACTCTTTGTCTTTAATCTCTAGATCAAAGTCATTAACCGCTCGAACGCTCCCATCATAAACTTTGTAAACGTGTCTAAGTGTAACATCTGCCATAATATAAGACTCCTTTTCTATATTACTCCTTTTTATACAAACCCTTGCCAACCATGTCAGGGTAATGTTCAAAATTAATAAATCTATCAAATCCAGCGTGAGAAATTAGGGTATAAAGAACGATAACAACGCTGTTTAAAATAGCAAATAAGAATAGTCCTACCACTATCATAATTAAGTTATTTACGTAACATAACCCTATAACAACTCCCGTGGATAGGACAAATAGTACCAAAATTTTCCAATTTAATAAGGCTAAGAAACGGAAGCCATTTTTAAGGGTTACTAAGTATGGATTTGAATAATAAACATCTTGGGTATATACAAGCGAAATTGACATGCCAAAGAATAAAACAAGTAAAGTTAACGCACCAATACCGATTCCACTCCAAATAGGAGCTAGAGGAGCGTAAATAATTAAATAATATCCTCCAACTACAAATCCAAAGAGAATAATTCCAAATATTAGTCCATTAACTAAACCATGGAGCCAGTTTTCTTTGACTCCTTTAAAGAAATCTTGAGCAAGACTAATTCCTTCTTGCCACACTAACTTTTTAGCAACGTAAAAACCACCATATAAACCTATAAAACCTAAAATCATGCATGGAAGCATAATTAGCATCGAATAGAAGATTAAGGAGAATAAATATTCAGGTTTATCTTGAGAAACACTAGCTTCTAAAAAGTTAAAATAAAGTAAATCAATCGCAAGAGGAATAAAGAACATAAATACAAATGAAGAAAGGGCAAATAATGTCATTTTGCGGTGTTTAATAAAATCAAAGAAAACTTCCTTCCTAGTATGTGGAAGAAACTTCATTGCTTCGTTATCGCTGATAGTTTTCTCTTTTCCTTTAAACATCATAATCCCCAGTCTTTCACTAAATTAAGTGCGTTATCGTGTTCCTTAATCGCAATACCTCCATATTCCCCTAAATTTTGACTTTTCGCGTTTAATACCATATAGCAATCTTCATTTGGAAGATTCATATAACTATTCACTTTTGCTTTATCTAACTTAACTCCATATTTTACTTCATCTCTATTATAAATAGAGTATCCAGAATAATAATCATTAACTAACTCATTTGGTAAACTTAAGGCAAAGTAAGCAAGATTTAAGTTTTCAATAACTGAATTAGGAAGAATTAAGATGTCTGCACTACTATAGCCTTGAATGCTTAACCTGTTGTAATAAGTTTGTTCATTAGGATTAGCGTCAATCGTACCAAAGGTTTTTAATTCGTTATCTTTAAATCTAGTAAGAACATCTTTCTCAAGTTTTTTGTAATCAGTTACTTCACCTGAAACAAATACAGTTAGAGTTTTGTATTCTGGTATACGGTGAGTTGCCCCAAAGATGAATACAAGCGTCAAGCTGATAGCAACACCTGAAATGATATAAAACGGCCAGGTGTATCTAAAGACGGATTTAATTCGATGCTTTCTAAGTTCATTCATGAATGTTTTTCCGCCTTAATGATGATGCGTTGATAAGTTTCAATGGTTAACTTATCTCCTGCTTCGAAATTAGTTTTATCAAAGCAATAAATGATTTTATCTTGATGGGTAATTCCCTCAAAATAACGAACTGACAATTCATAGACATAAAGTCCATTAACATATAGGATCTCACCTCTTTGGGACAAAAACTCCACTTCTTCAACTGGTTTTAGCCCGCTATCATAACCTTTATAGAAACGATATCTAGAATTGATCTCGCCATATATATTTGTGAAGAAGAATATCGCGTACCAACTAAATAATGTTGTAATAACCGCGGCGATAATTAGATTAGCTACATAGTTTTCACCTGATAATGTAACTAATAAAACATCCCCTATAAGGACTAGGGTTAATATAAGTGAGAATAATAAAGACTGTCTAAGGAAAGTAGATTTAGCCTTTTTGTATTCATTCTCAATATCAACCCTATAATCCATATTACATTGCTTCTAATCCACGAAGGATGGATTCTTTAATAATTCCTCCCCAAACGGTGTAACCATAGAATGAAAGGTGTAAACCATCAGTTCTAAAGTAAGCTGCATTTGGTTCGCCATTTTCTTTAAGTAACGCCACACCTGGATTAATTAAAGTTAACCAAGAGGAATGAGATTTTTGATAAGTAGTGATTCTATCGTTAACACTATTAATGACATCATAATATGCTGGATAACCAGGAATTAAGTTCATCATAATGTATTGAACCTTGGTATCTGGAAGAGTTTCATGAGTGTCATTCATAAATTTCTCAAGTTTATTATAAATAACATCGGCACTTTCTTTAGAGTTAATAACGTTATTAATACCAACATAGTAGGCAACCATTTTAGGTTTATATGGGAGTACTAATCTTTGATTTAAACATTCATCCCATTCTTCAATTGTGGTGCCACCAATACCGTGGTTATAAGAAACAATTGGATCCATATCTTCTTTAGAAGTAGTCCAGAATTCAATAGAGGAAGAACCTGCTAACATAACATGATAGTTTTCTTCAATTACAGCGTTCTTTTCATAGTTTTTAGCTTTAGCTTCATAGGTAGAGTTACCTAAAACATAATCTAATGAAGCATCTTTAACAGTAATAACTTGTTCTTTATCACCACATTTAACTGTAATCTTATTGTTATCATATGTTGCACTGATTGTTTTTGTGGCTTTGACACGATATTCCATATATGGAAGAACATCTTCTTTAAAAGCTTCAAGTTTACTAATCGCTGCAGTTGGAAGATTTACAATATTGTAGTTAACCTTGAAATACATAACTGAATCGATAATGTAATCAAGTTCCTCACTTTCATCTAATAATGTTGAAGGTGGGGTGTATTCTGGTTCAGGTTCAACTTCCTCATGAGTGTATTCCCATTTAGCGAATAACCTTGTGTTTTTGATAACTCTTTGAGTGGCAAAGTTCCATTCATTAACCCCTTCCTCTTCGGTAAACCAACCTATAAAATCATAGTTTTTACGGGATGGATCTTCAGGCTTAGAAATCAATGAATCTTTATCAACTTCAATTGTCTTATAGATAATGTTATTACCTTTAGCAATTGTGCCATTAGAAAGAACAAAGTCTTCTCTTAAGTAGTTGGAATAGAAATCAACATAAAATTGGTTTTCTTTTAAGCCATGAGCTGCCATAGAGCCACATCCACTAGCGAAAACAACACTCGCGGATAACATAATTCCAAGAGAAATTAGTTTTTTACTTTTCATAACATTCCTCCTTTAAATACTTAAGAAGTTTGTCTTCTTCTATCGTGGCTAAGCAGATAACTTTATCTCCTGCACCATAATAGATGTATAAAATGCCATCTTTAGGAACAACAGCAGTTGGGAATACGCAGCCATTATAATAGCCATTAGTTTCGTATTCTTCTTCTGGTTCCATTAAGAAATCTTTGGTTCTAGCAATAATCTTATAAGGATTATTCAAATCTAGAAGGATAGCGCCCACTCGATAGGCATCATCTTTTTTAGAGACACCATGATAAAGGACTAACCAACCATCTTTAGTCTTAATTGGTGGGGTTCCTGCGCCGATTTTCTTATCTTCCCAATCGGTTCTACCTTCCATAAGCAAGGTGTAATTATCCCAATGTAATAAGTCATCAGAAGATGATAACCAAATGGCAGGATTTTTGTTTGGATAACCTTCCCCACATCTTTCCATTGCTCTTGAAAGCATATAGAATTTGCCATTTATTGTTTCTGGAAAAATAAAGACATCACGGTCATCAAAATGAGAATCAGTCATCGGACCAAGTTTCTTCCAATGTCTTAAATCTTTTGAAATAGCAAGGTGTGTTAACGTGTTATTATAGACAAGAACTTTTGGACCATATTGAGGCTGGAAACCAAAATATTCTTTATCTTCTCTCCAATATTGGCCAGGTGGGAATGGACGAGAGGCATAAGTAAGATAGAAATAATCACCCATCTTAACTAAACGTGGATCTTCGCAACCCCCAGCGTCTAAACCATTAGGATCACCACTTAATAATGGCTTATCACTTTCTCTAACAAAGTTGATTCCATCTTTAGAAGTAGCTAAACCTAAATGGATGATATGAGTTTTATCGTTACCTGCAGCGCGGTAAATCATGTAGAAGGTATTATCTTCCTTATTATATATAGCGGCAGGATTTAAAACGCATAACTCTTCCCATTGATTTTTTGGGTTTGGTTTTAAGATTGGATTCTTTTCATATTTAACAAATTTCATATAAATACTCCTTTCTTTTAACCAATTTGAGTTCTGGTGTTTGTGCTATAGCCAACATCAAGACGTAATCTAATATTATCGACATAAATGTTGCTTGTGGTGTAATCGCTATTAACGATACCAAAGGAGATTGATTCGATTAAATTAGCTTTATCTTTAGAGAGAGCTTTACTGCTACCATTAACATCTTTGAATAATTCAAATCCAATGACGAAACGAGTCCATTCAGTTGGGATATTTGAAATGGTATAACGATGTTTAAAGGTAGTGCTTCCTTCTCTCCAGTTAAGGTTAAGGTAAACAGTGGCTTTACCATCACCTTTAATATCAAGCGTGATACCTTTAGCAGTCACACTCTTAGCAAACTGAGTATTACGTCCATAAGATACTGAATCATAACCCTTATATTGCATCTTAATAGAGTTCTTACCGCCTTCAGATGAAACATCACTAGATAATTCCATTAAGTTATAATCACGGCTTGTCATATAAGTCCAGTAATCAAACATTGCTTCACTATTAGCGTAACTTTCCATTGTTTCAACAGTAGTGATATTTGAATCTTCTGGATCAGGTTTAATTGTGGTATCTAATTCTACGACTGAAGATTCAGTTGCGTTTACAAAATAGATTTCATCAAGATAAACAGGGTTAGCAATCGCATATGTTGGATGGTGATTACCTTTTTGATCGTAATAAAGATACTTAAAGCCAAACGCCATATGGATTATGTGATTTGCGCTTAGTGGATTTGGTTTATCGATTAAATCTCTTTCGTTAACTAAAGTGAAGTCTTCAAACTTAATGGTGTAAACATTCCATTCTTTTTCAACTTTATCAATGACGTAGCGATACCATTCGCCGCTATCCATGGTTAATTGAATAGTCATTTCTGCAGCGACATCATTAGAATCAAGATATTCGACTGCTGGATCTTGTGACTTAGGTGTAGCGTCTTTAAGCCAGATTTGGAATGAATTATAGTTTTCATTTACTAATTTGGTGTCCATATAAAGTTGATAGACCGCCATTTCCATATCGGCTTTATAGTCAAATTCCGCACAATAAGTATTTCCTGGGGCGATAGCTTTATGAATGTCATCAAGTTTCATCGCTTCGTCTTTATTTTCAACGCTTTGATCCCAGAAGTAATAAAGTTCGGTATACATATCATAATCGTTAAAGTCTTCGATCTTTCCATCTAATCCAACATGTCTAGTTCTATCTTCGACAATGTCATCAATTTTAACGATTTCTAAATCTTTAATAGTTAAGCTACCTTCAGAATAGTTTTGAGCTAAACCAATATTAAATCTTTGGACGAAATAGAATTGTTTAGCGCCGTCACCATTCATATATTCCATTCTTTGGAAAGCTTTAAGAGGAATAACGATCTCTTTAAATTCGTCTAGAATTAAATCAGTGAATGGTGTTTTAAACTGCCACCTATCATTATCTTCTTCAAGAATTCTAAAGTAGAATACAGCGTTCGGTCCAGTTCCGGTATATTTAACCTTCATTCTAATTGCGTCACCACTTGCAAAATATTTATTAACTGGGACATTTTGGAAACCATAGCCAAAACTATTGAAACCTTTTTCCATAAGTTCGGTAGGTGTATTTAGATAAGTTAAAGTAAGTGCGGAACCATCTTCAGAAACTTCTTTAAGGAAGTTATAAGTTTCATAGGACCAACTATCCATGTCATCACTTCTAAAGTCCATCTTATCCATGAACATGTATTTATAGTTTTCGTATTGGACGGCTTTAATGTCGCTTAACATACAAACGCCATCACCAAATGTTCTTTCAAAGACGATTTCAAAGTAACGAATATGTTGCCAGTCAAACTGACGGTTAAAAATGTTTGTACCTTGAGTTCTTAAAGTAAACTCATCATATTTCATTAAAATTGTTTGTTTCGCGTTATTCGAAATTTGGACTTGTTTATGCCAATATTCCCCATCATCATCAAGGACACGAATTAAGACTGTGGAATCATGTCCAGAATAATAGAAATTGAAATAGAAGGCATCTGTGCCGTATAATTCGCGGTCTTCGGACTTAGTAATAACGATCCAACCGATTTGGCTAACAGGTCCAACAGATGTATGTTCTTTATCGAAAACAATCGCTAAAGAGTTTTTATTGTTATTAAAGAAATTGGAACGATCAATTCTTACTTCAGCTTGGCTACCTTCTTTATGGACGGCCCAATCTTGTTCGTCTTCAATTTCGATTTGAAGTTCTCCAACAACTGGAGCTTTATAATAGAATTTCCCATCAGAGTCCGCTTTCTTTTTATGATCTTTATTAATCGCGGTTACTCTCCAAAAGTAATATTTATCTTTTTTAGGAAGAGAGAAAGTTAATTCATATTTTGGATTAAATAAGTTACTTTCTTTAACGTAAACTTCATCAGGATCATCATTGATAAAGCTCTTTGTAGTAGCGATTTCAATTTGATAGAAGTCAGCATTACTAGAGGCTTCCCAAGTAAAGGTAAATCCAGTATCAGTAACAAAATCGTTGCCTGGACTTAAAAGTTTAAAGCTAGCAATTTCACCAGATTTTCTTGTAACATCAATTGTTTGAGAATCATAACTTCCTTCATCACTACTAGTTGGAATAGGAGTAGTTGTACAAGAAGAAAGAAGTAATGGAAGAAGCAATAAATATAAATGTCTATGTTTCATAATTAAAGCTCCTTAGAAGATAAGATAACCATGGAGTTAGCAGGAACATTGATTTTAATAATATTCTTTAAGCTACCTTCCACGACACTATTAGGTTTAACAAAGCCATCATCACCGATGACTAATTGATTCTCGTTATAGATATAGACATAAATCTTATTTGAATCAGTGAAATCTTCATCAATTCTAAAGGTCTTTTCCGCTGCTCTAACATCACGATTAATCGCAACAACTCCAGCGAATTCATTATTTGGACCAATAACGCCCATACTTCTAAAGCTCTTATCAAGTTCAGGAATATTGACACCAGAATCGATAATCTTTCCACCACGTCTCATTAAGTTAGTGAGCAAAACAGAGGAGTGATACCATGGTCTAAGTCTTTGTTTAGCGGCGCTATCACTACCTAAAGAAGAGAACATTCCCCAGCCTTTAGAAGTGACTGAACCATCAGGTAAATACATAAAGTGCATGCCATCATCAAAGTCCCAATAAACAACAGAAGAAACTCCAGAGATGGCACTTTGTAAAGTGTAATCCGCCATTCTTAAACCATAAGAGAAATTAGCGATAAAAGCGTTACTATCGGTTTCTTGGTTTTTACCATCGAATAAACCAGCTTCCCAAATATGTGGGAATCTTACTTCACCAAGACCAGCGTCATTGTCTTTGGTCTTTTTATACATATCTTTGATTCTAGTAGCTAAATCACCAGTATCAATGATCATATTTGGACAATAAACGTGGAAACCATAATCTCCAACTTTTTCTCTTAGTTCAGCATCTTTTGAAATACCCATAAAGTATTCATTAGTGCCTTCAAATCCAGTTGTGTCTCCCCCAATAATACCGATATCAGTAAAACCACGTTCGTCTAGTGCTTTACGGACATTTTTAACCCCTTGAGCCCATATTTCGAAGGTGTTGTTATAGTTTTTGGAAGTACCCTTTGCACCTTTATAGTTAGGTTCATTAGAGTTAACAAAGTATTTAATGCATCTAATACCTTGGAATTTAATTAAGTATTCAAGGATATCCGCGGTCATCTTGGCCCAACGAACATCACTTGTAACTTCTTCCATCATCTTATATTCATCGATTGCGACATGGCCTGGAACGTTCCAGCAGCCAAAAGCAACGTCGATATTATGATCGGTACAATAACGAAGAACATTGACAGTGTTATTCATTAATTTATTAGAGAAGTTATATTCCCAAGTATCGTTAGTCTTATCTTGATCCTTCTTATCATCATAATTAGTGATAAACCAGTCATAGTTAAGCATGCATCTAACGACTTGAGGATTAAGTCGATCCATTATTCTTAAAGATCTTTCCCAAGAATCACTAGAAAGTTTATCAGGGTCTTCATATGTGCCCCATTCAACGCCTAAACCCTCATAATTTGATATGACAGTGTTTGCTTTACGGAAAACAATGTTATCTTTATCCATATTTTGAGGGTCAATTTTACCATTACAACCCGCCATAACGACAAGACAAGATGGTAATAATGATAATGCTAAAATTTTCCTTGCCTTGTTCATAAATCTAGAATCCTAATCCTTGATTGATTTCTTCTAAGACTTTAGCCCAGTTAGCGTCTTCATCAAATTTAGCTTTGTATTCTTCAATAGTCTTATAACCTTGAGAGTCAAAGCAGTAGTTTTTAACGTGGTTATTGGCATCAGTTAATAAACCTTCAGTCTTAGAGTTCTTTGTTTTCGTGGACATCCAATCGATATCCGCTGGTTCTTTAACGACTCTTAACTTATTCTCGGATTTAGCTTTCTTCATATCCTTAATCCAATCATCTAAGAGTTCGAATGTAGCTTGATCAGTATATGGGTCATACGCTTTAGTGTCGTTACCTAAAGTAGCCATATATCTAAGATATTTAGCGCCATTAATCTTTGGTCCGTAGTTTCCATCATCACCACGTTCCCAACCTTGTTCGGTTAATTTGATTTTGACTCCGTTAACATCGTAATCATATTCATCAGAATCACTCACAATAATAAAGTCATAATCTTCCTTACCAAAGATAGCTAATCTAGTGCCTTCTGGTGTAAGTAAATAGTCTAAGATATCTAAAACTTTCTCCATCTTACTATCAGAAACTTGATAACTAAACATGGTCGTAGAGAACCAGTTTTCTGTACCTTCAAGAGCAAACTTACCATCTTCACCCATAATCTTAAGTAAAGCTGTACCATCATCAAGATCCGCTTCTTTTCTTAAACGTTTGAATGATTTTCTAAATGAAATATAGTTAGCAAACGAGAAGTTATCATAGAAGATACCAGCTTGACCGCCTAAATAAACTTCTTTAGCTTGATTTGGTTTATATAAGTATTGGTCTTGTGAATAAATAACATCACCGACAAATTCTTTTGCTTTACGTAAACCCGAAATATATTTATCGCTAGTAAAGGCATTAATCGCGTGTCCAGTTGCGTCTTTGGTGTAGCAATGTGGTACATCTTTATAGAAGTTAGTTATTGATGGGAAACCCCACTCTTCATCCACTAAAACGGAGGCTTGTTTAGTGCCTGAAGCATATTCTAAGTCGGTTTTAAAACCTTTAACTAAACGGTTAAATTCTTCCCAAGTATAAACATCTCCTTCTTTATATATTGGAGTGTATCCGGCTTGATCTTTATGTTTTTCATCAATTGCTTTTGCCCAGTCACGACGATAAACATAAGTAAAGTTAGAGAAATCTTTAGTAGGATTTGAAATATCATTAGCGATTGGTAAACCATATAACTTACCGCCTATCTTTAACGCATCAATATTAGAAGTATTATTGATTAAGCTCTTAATATTAGGCCATTTAGATAAATCATCTGGTAAAGCCTTAAGCATTCCATATTTAATCCATTGTTCATAGGTTGAACCAAAGTTATACGCTTTTAAGTTATATTGGAAAACATCTGGTAAAGAGTCACCATTAACCGCGGTGTTAACTTCTTCATCCCATGTGTCATAGGAGTAATTTGATGGCTCAAGATGAACTTTAAATTTCTCACTTAAAATCTCACTATAAGTGTCTGTTCCATCAAAAGTATCGAAATAGACGTTTTTGAGTTTTAAGATAAGACGACCATCTTTATCATATTCGTCATTACCTCCTCCTCCACCGCCACCGCAGCTAGATAAAGCTCCTAGTGAAAGTAAAGCGAGAGATGAGAGAATAAATAATTTTTTGTTTTTCATAAAGTAAATACCTCCTATTTATCCTTTAATAGCACCAACAACTATCCCTTTTACAAAGTAACGTTGTAAGAATGGATAGAAACACATCATTGGAACAATGGTGAAGAAAATAGACGCCATTGTAAGACCCTGCGAGAACGCATCAGCCGCCTCAGGTTTTTCAATATTAGATGAAATCTTAGAAATCATCGTTCTTAAAACCATTTGAAGTGGCCATAAATCATGTCTATTAGTAATAAAGACATATGCGTTATACCAAGAGTTCCAGTTACCAACGGCGAAGAATAAACCGATTGTGGCAAGCATTGGAAGAGAAAGCGGAAGGAAGATTTTAACGAAGATAATAATATCGTTAGCCCCATCAATCTTGGCACTTTCTTCCATCTCTTTTGGTAAGGACGCAAAGTAGTTACGCATGAGTAACATATTGAATGTATCAATTGCACCTGGAATGATCATAACCCAAATTGTATCCATCATTCCGAGGGTTTTAATTAAGTGGTAGTATGGGAGAAGTCCGCCACCAAAGAACATGGTGACTAAAATCATATTCATCACTAAATTCTTACCAGTCCAATTACTTCTTGATAAAGCATAACCAGTAATAACTGTGAAGAATAATTGATAGGTAGTGCCACCAATTAATAAAATCATCGTAATTCCAAAGCCACCCCAGAGTTGGTCATTAGAGAAGACTTCTTTATATGCAGATAAATCTAATTCAGTTGGCCAAAGGAGAAGATTTGAAGTTAAATAAGCATCTTCTGAAGAAATAGAAATAACAAAAGCATTCCAGAATGGGAAGATGATTAAGAAAGCATAGATAACAAGGATGACACAGATAACAATATCTAATCCTTGGATTCTATTTTCTCTAGAACTTCTTTTGTTACGAAGTGGAAGTCTATCAATTAAATCTTTTTTCATAATTAGATAATTCCCCTTTCGCCACAAAGTTTTGCAATTCTATCGACGGTGATAACAAGGATGAAGCTAATGACAGATTTAAATAAACCAATCGCAGTTCCAACACCTGCACCATCAGTACCTCTAATCGAATGGAAGAAGATATAAGTATCGATAATACCAACTTTATCCATATACATTTCTGGGGTTAAGTTTAAGATTTGATCAAATCCTGCGGATAAAACCCCACCAACTGACATGATTAAAAGTAAGATGGCGGTAGGTTTAATACCTGGAAGAGTGATATGCCAAATTTTTTGTAAACGGTTAGCCCCATCAATATCCGCGGCTTCATATTGGTCTTGAGGAATACCCGCCATTGTCGCGAGATAAATAATTGAACCCCAACCAGCTTCTTTCCAAATATCAGATAGGAAATAGGCTCCAAAATAGAAGCTCGTATCTTTCATAAAGTTAATTCTTGTCCCACCAAAGATCTCAATGATGGAGTTAATCGCACCATGATAGGCGAAGATAGATATAACAAAGCCTGCTACAACAACCCAAGATAAGAAGTGAGGGAAAGTAACGATAGTTTGAATAGTCTTTTTCGTTCTTCTCATTCTTAGTTCATTAAGTAATAAAGCCACAAGAACTGCCCCTAAAAAGGAGATAACAATCTTAACTGAACCAATAATTAAGGTATTTTTAAAGGCTGCCCAGAACTTTGGTTCTTCAAAGACAGCGATAAAGTTTTCAATACCGTTCCATGGTGAACCTAAAATACCAAGACGTGGATTAAATTCCTTAAACGCCATTGTGATACCATACATTGGAATATAGTTAAAAACGATATAGAAAACTATCGCTGGGATAATCATGAAGATAAGATACTTACTTCTCCCTAGCTTAGTGCCAAATTTTCTTATTCGGCTATTCCTTTTCGCAATAGTAACAAGTTCCATAATTATTATCTTTCGTATTTAAGAATGTAATCAATGACTGTATCTATATCAGTAAATAAGAGTTCGGTAATAGTGTCTGCTCCACCAGCATAAATCGCAATTCGACCAGTTTTTGAATCAGTTAAACAAGAAACTGGGAATAAAACATTCGCGACATAACCAACAGTTTCATATGGTTCTTCTGGCGCAAGAAGGAAATTAGAACATCTATGTAAAACTTTGCTTGGATCATTTTTATCAACGATAAATGCGCCAATTGAATAAACTAATCCAGAACAAGTTAAATTTGCTCCGTGGAAGAACACTAACCAACCTAAATCAGTTTCAATTGGAGTAGGTCCTGCGCCGATTTTAGTTCCGCACCACCATTCATAACCTTTTTCCATAACATGTCGATGATGTCCCCAATATTCCATATCTTTAGAATAAGAAAGGAAGATATCACCAAACATCGTGTGACCTGAATCAGAAGGTCTAGAATATAAAGCGTATTCTCCATTAATTTTCTTTGGGAATAAAACACCATTACGGTTAAATGGAAGGAATGGATTATCAATTAATTCAAAGTACTTAAAATCTTTAGTTTTACCAATACCTAAGGTTGGTCCATGAAGCGATGTACAGAAGATAATATAATATGTTCCTTCTAGTTCCACTAAACGAGGATCATAAGCATATTCAAACTTCACAACATCACCATTTTTATCATGAAAAACGATAGGTTCTGGCTCGAATGAGAATTTTAGTCCATCTTTAGAGCGGCCTAAGAATAAATATGGGACACCGGTTTTAGTGTCCGCTCTAAAGACGCCAATAAATTCACCTTTATAGGCCATAACAGCACTATTAAATACCCTGGAAGCGTTTGGGAAAGGATTGATATTAATAATTGGGTTTTTACTATATCGCCAAAGTGGAGAATCAATTCCGGCTGGTTTTGGTTCAAATGGGATATTTGGTAATTCATTT
Source organism: uncultured Erysipelotrichaceae bacterium (assembly GCA_902787955.1). Taxonomy (GTDB): domain Bacteria; phylum Bacillota_I; class Bacilli_A; order RFN20; family CAG-826; genus Fiminaster. Next base: position 35,262 of record CADAIJ010000002.1, on the reverse strand, counting down.
CCGTAAATTTTGTGTTTCATAATCTTTACCTACTCTCTTCCTTTTTCTCTATTTGATTCTCGTTCGATGAAATTACATCTAATGATTATCTGAGAATATGGGATTTGGTGTGATTTTATTGAGTTAGCAACGTATTTTGCTACTTCCTCTCCTATCTCTTGGCGAGGAATATTAAACGTGGATAATTGAGGAGACATATATTCTCCTGCTTTAATGTTATCGAAACCGATAATAGAGACATCTTCTGGAACTCTTCTATTCAAACGATATAAAGTTTTAATCGCATTAATCGCGATGATATCGTTTGCACAGACAATCGCGGATACTGGGTAATTAGTTAAAACGTGTTCAAGTAACTTTTCATCCGCATAATTCTTTTGTTCGTTATTAAAAATAACAGAATAAGGTCTAACTCTAGGTTTATATGTTTCCATACACGCCATAAAGCCTTCGTGTCTTTCTCTAAAGGAAGTACTATGGGAATCACTTCCGTAGAATAAGATATCGGTGTGACCTTGTTCGATTAATCTTTTTGTAGCTAAATATGTTGAATCATAATTAGAGAACTTAAATTGGGTGGCCTCACTATAGAAAGTTTTAGGATCCACGACAACAGTTGGTTTATTTTTACTAATTAAGATATTCATGATTGGAGTTGGAGTAACATGAATAACAATATACGCACTACAAGTTGTCTCTTTTAGTTTTTTAAGTAAGTTATCATCGATATGATCTTCATCAAATACAAAGTATTCCATGATTAAGTTATATCTAGAAAGCATTGAAGATATTGAAGTAATAATTGGTTGCCAGAAATCTTCCTTAAATAAAATACGGCTAGAACCAATAAGCAAAACACGGTTAGATGTAACCTTATACGCTTTCAATTTGGAAGTGTCATAGCCAAGTTCTGCTGCTTTACGAATAATCTTTTCTCTAGTAACTTCAGAGACATTATTTTTTCCACCTAAAGCACGAGAAACTAAACCTTTAGTTACTCCGCATTCTAACGCTATTTGATCTAGTGTTGGTTTTTTCATAAATAATAACTTTCTTAAAAATTTATAAGCGTATAGGAGGGGTAAATAAATACCCCTCCATAACACGCTATGTGTGAAATGAATTAGCTAGTAAATGTGGTATCTGCTGGGAGAAGTGCAGAAATTTCTCCTTCAACTTCAGTTACAACAAATGTTACCTTACCAGTAGCTGCGTTAAACGCATAGGAACCTTTAATGGTATTTCCACCAACGGAAATTTCCATAATTTGTTTTCCGAGGCTCATAGACATCTTGTATGTACCTTCAAGCTCAGTGACACCAAGGGTTTCGCTTGTAAGATAAATCTTACCACCAGTTCCAAACTTCAAGGATGCTGCTTTTGTATCAGTGGTTTTGCCACTTAAGACTAAATCTTTTGGAGCAAAGAAGCTGAGTTCTGGATTGTAATCAGCAGATTCATAGTGAGCATAATCGAATTGAAGCATTCCGCTTCCACCTTGAGCCTTTAAGACGATGCAGAATCCGTAATATGTCTTAGTTGGATCTAATGTAACTTCAAATTCTGTCCAATCAGTTTGAGCAGCAATAGTCTTTTCACCTGTTTGAGCTCTATAACCATCGCCTTGTGTAGAAGGTTCAACCTTTGGAATACGATAAACCATAACATTTACTGTTGCGGCTTTACTCAATGGGTTTTTAACTCTAACTGAGAATTTATTAACGCCAGTAACTGCTTTAGAGCTGCCATCATATAAACCCCATTGCATATATCTCATAGCACCGTTTGTGCTAACTTTGATATCGAGAGATTGAGATCCTTCAAAAGCATCATTCTTATTAAGTGATAATTGATCACCATTACCGCCCATTAAGGACCATTTAGTGCCGCCTACTGGGGAAGATTGTGACTCTTGGCCACTATAATAATCACAATAGAATGCACCACGAGCACCACTACGTTTATCAGCTGAGCTGCCTTGGTAATACATTGTACCAGGTTCAGTATATCCTTCAGCGTTTTCAACAACTAAAGAATCACCAAAGCTCATATTATTAAGAGCGGCTGCGATTAAATCGTTACCAGTAACAGATTTGAATGTAATACCAGAAAGGTCTTGAGCAATTGTACCAACGTAAACTGTTCCGCCTGTTAAAGTGATGGTAACTTCGTCTTGACTAATTACATATGAACCTTCAACGTCCATATTTAATCCAGGAGCTACTAATTTAACATTATTATCAGGCTTGACTGTGAGTTGAACATTAACAATACCATTGTATTTAGCAGCATAGACTCTACCAGCTTCAAGAGCTAAATCTTCAGGTTCTGGAATAAATGTTGCATATGGATCAGCTGTATAAACTTCAACATCATCAATATAGAGGAAAGAATCAGCGATTTGGTTCTTTTCTAAGAAGACTTGGAATCCATAATAAACAAGGTTTGGATTAAGTTCGATTGTGTAATGTTTCCATTCACCAACTGCTGCGGCTTCAGTAAATTCGCCAACTCTTCTTTGATTATCTTGAGTTTGTAATGTTGGTTGAGTTTGAGAGAAAACACGAACTTTCATTGCTGGAACTCTACCGTTTGTCTTAGCCCAGAAGCTAAATGTTGAACCACGGAAAGCGTTCTTTTCAGATGTTCCATCAAATAATCCCCATTGCATGTATCTCATAGCATTGTATTGGGAGTTCTTCATGCAGAGATAGTTATTACCAGAGTGCGCGCCAGCTTTATCTTGTTTAAGTTTAAGTTGACTACCATCGCCACCCATTAAGTGCCAGTCTTTGCCACCCCATGGAGCTTGTGCTTGTGTAGCAGTAGTATTATAGAATTCAGAATAGTAAGCACCACGAGCGCCACTTCTTTGTGACATATCTTGGTTGCCATCATAATAGGCTTTACCATCAGATGCATATCCTTCATAGTTATCAACTACTTGAACAGCGTTGAGTTTTACTTTATCAACTGCTGGAGCGAATACACCGGTAGCAGAAGCAAAGTTAATTAATTGACCGCCATTAGTCATTGTGCCTTTATAAACTAAGGTTGCACCACTATCAGCGGATGTAAATACAACGTTATCACCTTCGTATGTAATCTTACCTGGAACTTCTTGTGGAGTTTCAATGTCGATTACTTTTGCGACAGCGTTCTTTTCAGCGTCGATATCAATTCTGAGTGTTGTTCCATCATTAAGAACAGCAGTATATCTATCGTAAAGAATAGTAACGGATTCTTCTAAATCGCTAGGGTTTTCTTCAGTAACAAATCTAACATTATCTAAGAAAGCGATCATGTCAGTATTACTTGTTTTGTTACCCTTCAAATAGAATTCAATCTTGGTGATGTAAGTTGGGAAATCATCAACATCCATACCTAACCAAGAAGCGGTTTCTGCGATTGATTTTCCTTCTTCACCCCATAATCTCCATCCAGCAGATGCAAGAGGAATTGTGTAGTCTACATAATCACCGGTCTTGGATCTATTAAGAGTATATTCAAATTTTGGTTCTTTGGTTTGTCCTTGAATCTCAACTGGAACAGTGTAAACAAGAACCTTGGTTGCCATAAAGCTTGGGGCCATAAAGCTAAACTTAAGAGCGTTAGCGGCTTTAGAGAATTTTTCTTTTAAACCATGGTTAACAATCTTGAAGTCCATGCCATTATCCCAGGCATTTAATCTAACGGCTTTTTCGCCATGAGTAGCGTTTGTACTCATTGTAACTGACGCACTAGTCTGATCTGTCCATGCACTATCTTTATAAGTTTGTGCGACCCAGCCAGCATCAGCTAAATCAGTATTGCCTTCATATTTTTCGAAGTCATCGATTTCTTGTTCGAGAACGTATTCACGGAATACTGCGTTAAAGTCAACGTCTGCTGTAATAGGTTGTTTAACATCTTTATCCCAACCTTTGAAAACGAACTTACAGATTTCTGCAGTAGGTTGTTTAGCAGGTTCTTCGCCGTCATAAGTAACGGTTTCGCCTTCTTTAACTTGGTAAGATTTTAAGACGTCACCATCTAATAAGAATCTTACAGTGTGGTAAACAACAGGATCTTCGGAAGTTGTTTCTTCTGATGTTGTTTCTTCAGAAGTAGTTTCTTCAGATGTTGTTTCTTCGGAAGTAGTCTCTTCTGATGTTGTTTCTTCAGAAGTAGTTTCTTCGCTCGTTGTAGTTTCGGTTGATTCTGTAGCAGAGGTACCAGGATCCGCCGAGGTTGGTTCTGTGTTCTTACTTGGATCGGTTGATGGATTATTACCACCGCATCCACTAAGAGCAAGAAGAGCTGTTAAAGCTAAAGATAGAAAAGCAATTTTTTTCTTATCTTTCATAAGGTTCCTTCCTTTCATAAAATTGGAGTTTTGTATACTCCTTGATAATTGCATTATAACGCGCGTTTTATTATTTATGAAAGCGTTTACTAATAAACTTTTTAGTGAATTTTGTAAACTTTTTAAGATGTTTACGAAAAGCAGAGTTTTAAAAATTCTTTATGCGCGTTCTTCTTATTAATTTTATTTATTTTATAAATATATACGCGTAAATCTCGTTTACAAAAGTAGTAAACATTCTGCACAATAGCAAATATTTACAAAATTTAACAAAAACATGTTTATCTCGGTAAATAATTGCTGATGAGTTAAAAAGTCTAATATATTAAATCTATCTCTACATTACGACTAGAAATAGGTGGCGATAAGTAACGAAATTATCGAGGTTTTCCTTTAAGTTTACTTCACAAAACATCGTTGTTTTCGTTACAATTCTTTGATTGTTTACAAAAATATATGGAAGTTTACTTATTTTGGGGTATATCATACAAGTATGAAAACTATATCTAAATTATTCCTTTTCTCCACGACTGTTTTGGCTACAGTCGGATGCGGATCACAAGAGCCAACTGGTGGCAAAATGAATGAACCTGTCGATGTCGTTGTTATCTCAGGTCAATCTAATGCTGTGGGATGTACTAACCAAACATTCATTAAAAATACTCTAGGTACTGATAAATACTATGAATATATGAGAGGATACGCTGGTATTCCTATTGCTTTTGATTCATGGACAAAAGATAGTTGGACTGAACCAGGCAAAGTATATTTCTATTCCCAGAACACTTCTAAGAACAATGATTTTGTTAAAGTAATGTTAGGCCAAGGAAATAGCCAAGCAACTTTTGGTCCTGAAATAGGTATTGCGGAAAAATTAAACGAAACAAGAGCTAATAAATTATTCCTTATTAAATACGCGTGTGGCGCATCTAACTTAAAAGATGATTGGACGGATAGAAATTCGGAAATGTACCCACGTCTAATAAATTATGTTAAATATCAAATGAATAATTTAAAGAATAAGGGCTACACTCCAACAATTAAAGCGTTCTGTTGGATGCAAGGTGAAGGTGATTCTTATCCAAACTATTACGATAAATATTTAGAAAACACTCGTAAGTTTGTTTCTAATCTTAGAGAAGACTTAAAGGATCTAGCGGGTGGTGAGAACACTCTTCCATTTATTGACGCTGGAATTAATAATTCAAAAGAATGGGAATATTGGAAAGAAGTTAACGAAGCTAAAGCACAATTTGCCACTGAAAGTGAAAAGAATATCTATATCGACACCATTGGCGCAGGTTTACATACCGATAGAGAAGAAAATGGTGACGGAAGTGCCCACTACGATTCGGACTCAGAAGTTAAATTAGGAAATCTATTCGCTGAAGCCTTCGAACCATTCTTAACAAAGCTTGATTAATTACTTGTTATTAAACAAAAATAAACCATCTCGCATGGTTTATTTTTTTGAGACAATTATTCCCAAAGAAGGGATTTCTTATATATTTATCGTTTTATTTTGCTTCGGATAAGGCGTGTTTTTCTTTAACGTACTTAACAAGTTTAATCGTGTAATAATACACGAGATAGAATAAGCCAATATAGCCACATTGAAGAACATAAATGATGATTTGATATGGGGCAAGATTGCCTCCAACAAGATCAAAGAAGATAGTAAATGGAGTGCCATCTCCACGGAAATAGAACATATAGTTCTTACCAGTGATATACGCCATTATTAATGCGAAGGTCATATAGACAAATAAAATACCAACAACAAATGGAATATTTCTCTTTTCCATTTTGTTTAATCCGCTAACAAAAACAAACATTGAAACAAACGCGGATATGGAATGGTTAATTAAACTATTGATTGCTAAGAAAGAGAAAGCAGAATCGGTTCCATTATAAATATTCCCAGCAAAATAGTTGCCCATAAAGCCCATTAATAGACCACATATTGCTATAAAGTCATAACAGCAATCTTTTGCTCTTCCTCTTACAAAAACAGTAATAGGAATGATATATATCATTATGTCACAAAAATATAATGGGGCGTTTCCAATTAAACAGTCACCAATATTATCGGTTCTAGCTAATAGATAGATCATCTTAGCCACTTGAAAACCAACGATTAATATTGCAGAAATAATCATTACAATATTTTGTTTTTTAGTGTCACCTTTAAATTTCTTACCAAGCAATACTGCAACAGTAATAAAAATAGCAAGTGTAACAGTAACACTAACTAAATGAGGCGCAGAGAATAAACTTGCAGGACCTAAGAAAAAATCTTCCATTATCTATTTTCCCCCTACTTATTAAATTAAAGTAGCGATATGAATTATACTCTTATACCTCGATAAAATGAAACTTTATTAGACTATATATTGGAAAATCTAGTAAACAAATTAATCCGATTGCATCATATATGATTGAATAAATTTAGTTTGTTACAAATTTATTTTTGCTATAATTGAGCCGAGGTAAAAAAGATATGAAAAATAAAAAATATTTATTACTCCTTACATTACCACTTCTTTTAGCAGGCTGTGGAAACACTCCTGCAAGTAGTAGTAGTGATCCTTCAACTACATCTAGCACTACTTCCGAATCAACAAGTGAAGAAAAAGGTGCTCCAGTTAAAAAATATGTTGAAGCAGAAATGGTATCCCACTTTGGTGAAAATCAATTTCAATCCACATATAAGGATACTTGCTACTATGATGACACCTGGTTCTATAAAGATTCGTATGAACTTAACTATGATTTAGCCGCGATGTCTGCCATGGTTGGTGGTACTTCTTACTCTTATTACAAAGATAGAACTCCTAATAGAATCAAAAATCTCTTAGGTCAAATGGGTTACACCAATGTCTCCGCTAACGAATACTACAATAAAGGTATTATGCTTGAAGACTCTATGGGTGTTACTATCGGACAAAAGAAGATTGTTGATGATAACAATAAAGAATTTACCCTTTTAGCGGTCTTCCCACGAAGTGCGGGTTATGAAGCAGAATGGGTTGGCAACTTTAACGTTGGTGAATCCGGAATGCACGAAGGATTCTTATTATGCCGCGACGAAGTACTCCGCTTTATGAAGCACTACATCACTGAACAAAATATCGCAGGTAACCTTAAAGTCTGGCTTGCTGGATATTCTAGAGGCGCTGCTGCTATTAACTTATTAGGTGGATTCTTAGGTGAAGAAAATGATTACTTTGGTAATACCGTTTCTTTAAATCCAAAAGATATCTATTCTTATTCCATTGGTACTCCACGTACTACCGTAGAAACCATTTCTAAAAAAGATTTATTAAGTGTCAGTGGTCCAAGAGGAGAAGGATATTTTGATACAGATGTTCTTGCCTATACTTATGAAGGTGAAGGAAATATCACTGTAACTAACGAAAAATATAATTACATCCATAACTTCACTGCTTATGGTGATTTCGTTACTAAACTTCCATCTAAAGACTGGGGATTCACCCGTTTTGGTGATACTAACATGGTGGAATATGGTGATGAAAACATGCTTAATTTCCTTAGAGAATTATCACCAGAAACCGCGGATATGTTTAAAGATAAAAACTACCGCACAGAAGTATCTAAAAAGACATTTGATCTTACTACCTTAGAAGTAGTGGATACTAACGAAAAGATTAGTGCAGATGAATTAATCGAAGAAAGATTTGCTTCCTTATTCAATTTAGCGGGTAGCCGTGAAGGTTTAGTTGAAAATAAATACAATGAAATCTTAGGTAACTTCACCGCTATATTTGGTACAGACTGGAGTGGCTTTATCAATGGTATTATGGCCGATACAGGTGCCATGATTAAAGCTGGTGTTCTTACTTATTTAGCTCATGTTGTAGAAGCAACAGGATTAGAAGAAAATGAAGCTGTTGCTAAATTTGCTGAAGAACTTATGGCTTTAGCAGGTAAAACACATGAAGAAGAAGTTTATACCGATCAACAATTCTTAGCAGATCTTCTTGATTATTTATTCAATGATTATTCAAAAACTGAAGCAGGTAAAAAGCGTGTTGAACTTATCGCTAGCTTTATTCCTGAAGCATATAGACCAATCGTTACTGGTGTCTTTGATTATGCAAAAGATCATGAAATGACATTAAAGACCTTTGATGACCTTGTTCTACTTCTCGCCTCTTATCTTAACGATAATAAGTCCAGCTTACCTGTTGCCCTTCTTATCGCCTTATTATCCACATACCTTCCAGATGATAAGCTTAGTTTGATTATGATGCTTACTAATAAGACTTATACTGAAGAGGATTATCCAGATATCGGTGAAAGAAAACGTCTTGTCATGCTAGATTTAATCGACGCGTTGGTTAATGGCGTTTATAACGATGAAGGTGAGCAAACAGCTGATGGTGATAATTTTAGAGCACTTGTGATAACATTTGGCTTAGGTATGTCAATGCCTTCTGAATGCACAAACTTATTCAATCTTCTTACAAATGGTATTTGGAATGGCACAGGCGAAGATAAAGCTCAAATATTACATGAACCTGCTCCATTAAGCTTGGTTGTAGAAGATATCCTTACTTTAGCTATGCCAAAAGACGAAGAAGGAAAACGTCTATCTCTTGATGAAGCCGCGGATGAGGCTGTTAAGGAATTATTACTTAAAGGTAGAACTAACACTAACGGAAAATTCGTTGATAACTTAGTTGAAAACCCAGCTGGAATTAGAAAGATTATCGTTGCTATCTTACTTAATCCAGGTGAAACATATAGTTTAGCGAAAGAGCTTGAAAACGCTGTTACCTTTATTACAGGAGTGGAGTTCTTATATCCAGTTCATAACCACGAAATGTATATTTGTTATCTTAAAACAAAGGTTTCTTGGAGAAAGAACTAATTAGCTAAATGATATTCAAAAAAGCATCGCTCATAACGGGCGATGCTTTTATATATCTACTTCTATTTAATCTTGAGAGTTTTAAGATAAGCTTTGTGTTCTGCACTCACCCTAAATGATTCCACGGCTTTTTGGATAGTTTTATTATTAATAAAAGTATCAAACTTCTTCTCTTCTATAGGTTTTATAAATGAATCATATTGTTTTGCTAATCCAGTAGCTAAATACCACGCGATCATCATTTTAACATAATAATCATCTAGCTTTACTTCGCTTACTTTTTCAATATGTTCATATCTAAAGTCTTCATCGAGATAATAATTCATTAAGCATTTAACCGCATATCTAACTCTATATAGTTCATCGCTTTTAAGCCATTCATATATTTTATTAATTAATTTATCTTTATATTTATTTAAGTATTTATTGCATATAGCGTCTGATGTAGACCAGTTAGTAACATATGGTAAAAAGTTATCAACTAGTCTAATAAATTCATCATAGTCTTTAATATTTGAAAGTATAAAAGCGTGTAAGATATTCTCTTCGTGATATTTATGAGGAAGATCTTTTAAAAATATATCTCTACTTTCTTTATCTAATTCTTTCGCATATTTTTTAAGAACTGGTAGTCTAACTCCTATAAAGGTCTTTTCATCAATATTAGGAATTAAAGGTAGAGTAAAATTACGGTATCCTTCATCTCTATTTTCTAATAAGAAGTCCACTATTTTGGTCATATGATTGATTGTATTATAACATAAAACGCCACCCTTTCGAGTGACGTTATTTAGGTTAATAATGGAGCCAGTTGAGTTCCGCTTGCGGCACCTTGGAAACTTGCACTATAACCATAAGGAGAAGAAGTGGTTCCATTATTGTATTTCAGTGTATACGTGTACGGGTAATCGTTATCTGGATCGCTATCGTTATCAACCAGCAAGATATGTAGCCTAAATATATTTGCTGTAGTATTGACTACTTCAACATTAAATACCGTGCCTGCCCTAGAAACTTTGATAGAAAATGTTACTTTTGTGGCGCCCTCTGGTATTACATAAGCAATATTAAAGCATGAATTAATAACATACCCTGAGGATAAGTATTCGATCTGCGTAAAAATAGCAGATTGGCTAATCTTATTTTCGGTATCATAGTCCTGAGCAATAACGTCAGCATTAGCACCAATATCAAGGTAAAGTAAATAAGCACCTTGTAATGAGTTTGCAGTTGTAGTTGAAACATAGCCCATAGCAAATTCGCCATCATTTACAGGAATTTCGAAATAATATAGCGCATTTTTAACTGGGGCAGTTGCTCTAAGAATAGATGCGTCAAACTCAAGACCATCGTTGCCAACTGTTGTATCTCTATCGCTTAATGTCGCGGCTCTTGTAACATTTTCAACAACAATGTTAGAAAAACTTCCATCTTTATACTTATAAAAATATTTAGGATTTGTAGTAGCATCAGATAAAACCGAACTATCCCAATATTTATTCCTATAAACCGAATCTAATTCTTTAACTGTGTAAGTGTATTCATTATTGCTTAAAGTTCTAAATACTTGATAAAGTGAAAAGAAATTAAATGTGACATCGCTTGTAGTAGAAAATGTGCCAGCAAAGAAATTAATAATACCTGTCTTTTTAAGATTAAAATCGATTGAACCTTTTGGCAAATAATAGGTTTGATTATATGCAGTTCCATTAATCTTAATACCAGAAGCAACACCAAGTCCTTTTGTTGCATTCCTAGTATCAGCAGTATTGTAATTACCAATAACATTTAACGGGGTTGTTCCACTAAATTCAGTATCAAAGTGAATCCCGTGAAGTCTATGGTTGTTTTCAAAAATATTGCCAATGGTTGTCCTTGAAGTATCATACTTTAAAAAGCCTAAAGATGCAGGTGTTGTAGCGTCGCTTTTTGTATAGCTATCAAGCGCAGCATTAGATTTAGTGTGACCGGCATTATGAGAATCTTTTATGCAAACCCAGCTTCCATTATGGTATGTTAAAACTTCTAAATTACTATCAACATACTCATATTTGCCTTTTCCTTTTGCAATATCATTATACGCAAGGTTTGTATCGCTTATTGATTGGTTAATATGGTTTATACCATAAGAAGCAATTTTCGGTGAAGCGTTGTCTGCGGTTGCAATATTAGTTCCTACAACATATCCAGTATTTTTAAGATGAGTAGCTGTTTTACTATCATCAGTAAAGCGAAGTGGAATATACGATGTATTTCTTAAACGATAAATGCTGTTCCTCAAAGCAAACGTTCTTGTTTCAAGAAGGCTATTAACTCCAGCTTTATTGCCATAGCCATTTGATGAAGAATATTGACGTAAAGAAGTGGCACTACCATTTTCTGCGTGCAAATAAATAGTAGAAGTAGTTCCGCCAGTAAATGAGATAGATTGAGATAGATTGACTTTAAAACCATCAATGTAAGGATGATATCTTGCATTTGGATCAAAAGACCAAGTGAAATTATAATTAACGCCACTTCTATTATAAACACCTGTTCCATCATGGTTAAACAAGTAATAAATTGTTGACCCGTTGTATAACATTATTGAACCATTAGGATTCATAACTTCGGAATTTGTTAAAGATAATTTATATTCGTTAGTAACTGTTTTTTCATTAGGAGAACCAGCGGTTCCGCCTGTATAACCAAAAAGATCAAATGCCCAGTCAGTATAGTCTTGAGAGTTAAAAGAACCACCCCAATCATCTTCGTGTCCACCGCCACCTCCAGCAGCTTCTGCTAATTCATTAATAATCTCAGTTAAATCAATTTCATCGCCAGAAACCCCATTAATCGTGTCAGCGTGACCAACATAACCAAAATTACATGTTGCGCCTGCTCCACCTTCAATTGTCGCGTTATTGACATAAACATCGCGGATTGGAGAGGACTTTGTTGGACCGGCGCTATCATAACGAGTATATGTATGCATATGACCAACGATGTAACCAACATAAATCTTGTTGTCGGTGTGAGAAGAGATGTGCCCAGCATCGCTTGTTGAATTAGAAACACCACTTAAATCAATAGTTAAATTATCAAAATAAGCATCCTTAATAACAGTTGGATTTTGAGCATCTTTTTGATCTGCAACGTAACCAAAAACCCCTGCATCTGAGGTGGATCTGTTAGTAGGAACATCATTAACTAATACAGTATCTGAAGTTTTAATGTTTAAGTTTGCAATTGTAATGCCATTAGCAGCATTACTACTAGCACCACCATTAAAGGAACCGAAGAAAGGAACTTCGTTAGTGCCAATTGGCATTAATGCATTACTTCCTGAGAAGTAGGACATATTAAGTGTTTTTGAGTATCTAGGGGAACTAGGTGTGCCAGTATAGGTGCCAGTGTTATCGTATTCATAAACGTATAAAGAACTATCATTTTCAACAAGAGGATAACCAACCTTGAAATATAAATAATCAGTACCAAAATGACTAGTAACGCCACCAACAGTAAGAACTGTTTTTCTTTGGAAAAATTCAGTTAAGTGGTAATAGTGAACTGGACGAGTAATAACAAAAGGATCGCTTTGTGTTCCATTGCCGCAGTGGAAATATTCTTCAACGATACTCCCAGAAATATCCGCGCCAAAAGAGTTGGTGCCTTTTTGGAACCAAGCAATTGAAGCGATAACTCCTGAACCTAATAAACCGAGAGTTAGGATAGATAATGCAATTTTACGCCTCTTATCCATAATTACGCCTCGATATCCTTTAAGGTCATGGTGCCAATATCAGATTCAAAGTTTAAGCTAAATTCTAAGCCTAAAGCTTCATAAGAATCGATGTAATCTTGAACTAAATTTGTTGTACCAATATCGTAATAGTCAAAAACAACATAGATAACTGCTACATCGTCTAAGTCTCCATCTTCATCATAATCACGTTGAATAAGATAGTCTGGATCATAAACATCTTCATGATCTAGCTTTAATTGAATAGCAGAGTCTTTAATAGGAGCATTCTTAACAAATGGAGTACCTGAAAGTTCACTAGCGTGATCTCTCATACCTTCATAAATAGTTTTTGCGTTACCACCAACAACTTCATCGCCACTTAAAGTGTATGTATCTGGAACGTCAGAGCCATTAATTTTAAGTCCATAAGCGAATTTAGCGCAGGCAACATTAGATAGCTTATTAGCAATATAAGATTGATTTTCAACATAATAAGAACCGGTGCATGGAATGTTAATTTGTAAGTCTTTGGAAGAATCAAAACCGCCAATCTCAATTCTTAAGAATAATGGGGTGTTGATGTTTTTATCACGGAAAATATTGTCATATTCAGACATCTTCACGCGTTGAGAACCATCGGTAATCTCAACAGCTCTACCACCATAGATACCGTCATATTTAATTGCATAACAACTAACAGTGGTAACTTGACTATCATCATGAAAAACATTAAAGCCATCAACCGAGTTTTTAAAATCAAGTAAAGATGTAAACCACGCAAAAGCACCAGTAACTGCAGCGAATAAGGAAAAGATTGTCACACCTGTGGCAGCGATTAATTTAAGATTCTTTTGTTTTCTTAACTTCTTCACTTCTTTTCTCCTTAAACAAAAACCAGTCACCAATACTTGTTGGCAACTGGCTATCTTTTTAAGACCCTATAGCTTTGCGTCACTACATTACTGTAGTTTTGCTTTTGTCGGCTTTATTATATATAATACACACGCGATTAATCAAGAATAAAAATTCCAAGTTTTATTATTTGCTAACAAATTGTTTCGATAGATTCCATCTTTTAACATTTAAAAAACATCATATTTTGTTATGATGTACGCTTTTTAAACTATGTTTATTATTTCGCGACAAATATAGCGTTTTTATCGAAGGCTCCAAAAACAAATCCATAGCCATAATAAAACGGCATTCTATCATAAGCAGTAAATGTTGTTCGATCAACAAAACTACTGACACTGATGTTTTCAATATAGCCATAAGGATTATAGATAGTGACAGAATCGTTTTTAATATCTAATCCAGTAACAACGGAAAAATGTAATGTCCATTGATTATCATATTTAGCCGCCCACTCAATTGGAACAGGATTTGAGTTAGAAAGAGAATCATGAATTTCTTTTAATAATTCATCGTTTGTAAGATAACTCTTTAAAACAAAGTTCTTATTAGTAATTGAAGCATTTATTTCATTTAAAAATCCGCCGGTGGAAGATGTTGTTATGTTTCCGTTATTTTTAGCGCTCAAATCATCCTCAGTTACTTTATTACCATAATATTCAGATAACATCTCAATAGAAGCATATCCACAGGAAATATGTTGAGTAACTAGGTTTACACCATTAACCTCAACCTTTGAAGAATAATTCTCATCGTCTTTTAAATACGAGTAGTCCTTATAAAGATTATTTGTTCTAATACCCAAAACAACTAAAGGGATATCCGCAACTAAAACGATACCAACAGCAATGCATAAAGGAATAATGATATAACGTTTTTCATATAGGAACTCCACTATTTTAAACTAAAAAGAATAAGGAAATAGCAATTCCAAATTGAGCAATATAATAAAGTACGTGGTTAGAAATAATAAACGCTGGAGTGTTAAACCCAGTAGCGAAATAAGTGTTATTAAGAATTAGATCAGAAAGCATAAAGAAGATTAAACTAACTGAAATAATAATCACAGTGATATTTTGGAATCCGCTTTGAATTGCGGTGCTCCAATAGATTGGGGTAACAAAGAATAAGAATAAGCCATAAAAGATAACAAATGGTTTCATATTCTTATATCTAATAGGAGAGAATTTCTCCATTAATAATGTGACCACTACTAAAAGTAGAGCGATACCAATTGGGATTAATAAATAAGCAATATTGGAATCCTTGTTATAGAAGTTAAGGAATAGCCCTAAGATATTAAATAAATGATTAATCGCAAAAGAAATAAAACCTAGAATCGTATATAAAGTTTCCTTCTTTAAAACAATAAATTTTAAATCTAAGAAGACATCGCCAAGTAAGCCAAAGAATAAACCAATTAGAATAAATATCCCAAACGAACTAGTTGGGTTATTTGATGTAAGATACGCCACTAAAGCAGTAAGAATAAACATTAAAGAAACAAAGCCTTTAATTATTACTGCTTTCACTCTTTCTTCTTTAACTCTAAAGAATAGGAAAATGGCCAATAGAATCATTCCAATAATAAATGGTATTAGCCAAAATAACATATATATTCTCCCCTATTTTAACATTAATGATCTAATTACTTGTTCGCAGTCTTTCTTATTCATTATCTTAGGAACTGGATATCCTGGGTTACCTTCTTTAAGTGCTCTAGCTACTAATGTAGGAATATCTTCCTCCTTAATAAAATCAAATTTCTCAGGGATATTCATCGCCTTATTCATTCTTCTAATTTCATTTATATAGACTTTAGCTTTTTCTTCATCACTCATTCCTTCTTTAGAAAGATGAATAAGATCTGCTAAATTTGCTAAATGTTTATATATTTTTTCTCCATACCATTCAAGAACATAAGGAAGAATAACGGCATTAGCTAAACCATGAGGAGTGTTATACATTCCCCCTAAGTTATGCGCAATAGCGTGAACATAACCGACGAACGCTCTTGTAAAGGCGTTGCCAGCGTAATAAGAAGCTTTAAGCATATTGTTTCTAGCTTCCATATCTTTCCCGTTATTATAGGCTTTCTCTAAATTAGCATGGATTAAGATAACTGCATCTTCAGCATATTTAATCGTAGATTTAACATTACTTTTACCAATATAGGATTCCACGGCATGAGTCAAAGCATCCATTCCAGTTGTAGAAGTTATATGTGGAGGAAGTCCTAAAGTTAATACTGGATCTAAAACAGCATATTTAGGTCTTAATGAAGAATCACATATTGCGTTCTTTTCATGAGTTTCTGGATCTGTTACCACCGCGGCTAAAGTTGTTTCCGAACCAGTTCCCGCGGTAGTAGGCACTGCAAAAAATGGAGGAAGCTTTTTATGAATCTTTAAGTATCCTCTCATCTTTCTAACTGATTGACGAGGTTTAACCACTCTTGCTGCGGCAGCTTTCGCGCAGTCCATTGGAGAACCACCACCAAATGCAATAATTCCTTCACAATTTTCTTTTATATATAAATCCTTACATTCTTCGATACATGGAATAGTCGGATTAGGCTCAACTTTATCAAAAACAACATAAGAAATGCCTTCTTTTGTGAGTTCGTTAAATAAAGGATCTAATAATTTAAGTTTCATTAGACCACTATCGGTAACTACTAAAACTCTCTTTAAACCTTTATCTTTAATAAAAGCAGGTAATTTTAAAACTGAACCTTCACCTTCTAAAAGTTCTGGTTCTTTCCAGTTCATAAAATTCATACCTAGCTTAAGTACTTTTTGGTATGTTCGATAATAGACTTTCTTTATAGTCCAAATCATAATTCTTATCTTTATTTTAATTATTTATTAATTTGATGTCCAAAAGTAGTTAGTAATGTTTACTAATTATTTAATAAGTTAATAAAGATATATAAATAATATAAATAAAAGACTTAATTAATCATCAAAATGGAAGTCGGTTTTTTCCACTCCATCACCATAGATGGTCTTGAAATCATCTTTCATAGAGATGATGTTATATTTAGCTTCTTCCCAAGCTGCTTTTCTTTTTGCAGTTTCCACTAAATTAGCGTGATCTCTAACTTCGTCATCTGCGATTAACATAAATACTTCTGAGCGATATTTATCATTACTCTTACAGTAATTATGCATTGCAGAGTCGCCGCTACTATTACCAAAGGAAAGAACTGGAACTTTACCAATTTCTTGAGAGATTTGTTTAACTTTATTTGTTTTTAAGTTCTTAATAATTAATTTATTAGTTCTAACAAGATATTCGTCGCTACCCATCGTGTAATCGACACCATCTGCATCACCTTGTTTAGATGATTTAAGTTCAACATCCATTCCGATAACGTGGTTTGGTTCAATACCGATTGATTCAGTTAAGGCGCGGCAGATATATCTATCTGAACCAGAAACAACATAGCTAGTGAAACCATAATCTTTTAAATAATCAAATACTTCAAGCATTGGTTTATAGAATGATTCACCATATGTCATATTCTTAAATCCATTAGCATCTTTTTTAGCGTAGTCTTTAACGAATTTATCGAAATCTTTAACGCTCATTCCACTATAGGCTTCTGCAGCAGCATTTGCGTGAGTCATATCAAAACCTTTTGGAAATTCAGTGATAACTCCACGAGCGTAATCTCTAATTGTCTGCGCTGCTTCTTTAACACTAGCTGGAGCTTTATCTTTATAAGATGGATCATCAAAGACACGATATTCTAAAAGATTATATTCAAAATAGGTTGGGTATAATTCTCCAACAAAGGTACCATCCATATCAAATGTAGCGATACGATCTTCCACTGGAATAAAGTTTTTAGATTTTTCATCAGTAACATCATTAACAAAGTTTTTTAAGGTAGTTAAAGATGTTGAAACATTTTCGTTCCATAAAGTGAAATAGGCTTTTTTAGCAGGTCCTTCACTATTTCCACAGGAAGTGACACTAAAAAGTAAAGGAATTACATAAAAAATTAAGTTTCTAGTTTTCATTATTTTTACCTCGATTATTGAATTTATAAATAAAATTATATAGATAAAACTTTTTTTCATCAAAGATTAAAACAAGCCACTCTTAGGCATTGATCCGTTTATCTCGGTTTCCATATTATATTCGTTAACATCAATTAAAGAGATTAAATCCGCTTCAATAACGTATTCATATTGACCATTTTTTGGCATATAAATATCGATATTTCCATTATTGAATTTCTCCGCGGATAAAATATCACTACTCATTTTCTCATTTTCATAAGTAAACACCTTTTTATTAAGTGTCTTTTCAAAAATAGATATAGATGTTGGATTCTCTATGTGGAGAATATAATAACTTCCGTCGTTCAACTTACAGGCATCATTTCCTTTTATTCTTGTATCTGAACTTCTTAAGAATGAATAATTTAGTTCCGCTGTATGGGTGGAACTAAGCATGAGAATATTATCTCTAGAGAATAGCTGATGGGATATATCTGGCCTATACGATAAAGCAGGAAAAGACATAATAATAAGATATAAGATGTTCTCGTATAAGCTTTTAATCGCGTCAACATTATCTTCATTAGATTTAAATAAAATATAGAAGAAAGACTCAATATCTCCGGCAAAGCCGAGATAATCTCCCTCTAAAACTTTGGCAAAGAAGTTTTGTAAGAACGAATAAGAAAAGAGAATATCAAAGAAGAGAGAATCACTAACTTCAATCCCTTCAATCTCTTCATTATAACCATAAATTGCCGCAACAATATTTCGTAATGATTCTTCTAAATACGAATACCACATGCGATCAAAATTGAAGCTAGTTAATAGATTAATAAATGTCTGCCCAAATCTACCTAAAGATGGATGAATGCTTTCTCTTGGATAAATATATTCATCTTCCATACTTCCTGGATCAAAAAACTTCCAATCATCAACTTTATATTCCGGTAAAACATGGGCGTTTTTCGAAAAATGGTAATCAGAAACCATCTTTCTTCTTTCTTTTATATCAAAGTTGATATCTGTGACACGATCAGAATAATAATGGTTTTGTCCGTATTTATATAGTTCCCAGTTAGATGGATAAACCATTGGAACTAAATCGTTAAAGTTTACTAGGTTATGAATCCCTTTATATAAATCGCTTCTAACCTTTTCTAATGGAAGAGAGACACCGTTAGGAGGTTCAAAGCAATAAGCATAAACATCATTCTCAGTTGTAGATAATCCTTCAATAAAGCTACCTTTATCTATTTCTTCTAAGATTGTTCCCGCCATAATATTAGCGATAGAGCCTCCTCTAGAGTAGCCATTAAACCAGAATTTAGTGTGACCTGTTATATTTTTTTCTTGGATATATTTAGCTAAATCTTCTAAAACGATATTAGCTGAATTTTGAAAACCAGAAGCGTTTCCATCTGCTCCTAAGGCAAGGTTACTTCCCCATTCAGCATCATAACCCCCACTTCGAATTGTGACAGTTACTAAGTTAAAATCATCAATGACTTTAGAGGCTATTCCATAACCAACTGAATCTAACATAGGTTTTACATAATATGAATCACTGATATAAATATCATTAAATTTTTCTTTCTTCCAAAGTTCTACAAGATGTTTGCTTCTAATCTCATAGTCTTTTCCGCCATTCATTGAGGCCATGGCGGAGGCATAACTCATTAAGGCGATTTCTTCGTGGTATTCTTTATTATCGAGTAAGAAATAAGAATCATCATAAATCGTTTCGTATTCATAATCGGTAACGAAAAAAGTAAGACGTTTTGAATTACTTTGACAACTAGATAAAGCTAGGACTAGAACAGAAAATAAAGTAATGATTTTTTTCATATTTCAGTAAACCCTATTATACAATAGATATATGGTGGATGCATATAACCAACAATTAGTGAAATTAAGAATATCACGTTCATTAAGTCTAAAAGACGCTAGTAAACAAATCGGTATCCCTTTTTTCTTACTTTATTTTTATGAAAGAGGATATTTTAGACCATCGAAAAAGTGCCTTGCAAAAATAGAGGCTTACTATGGGAAAATTGATTTTTCAAATAATAAAGAATATCCAGGAGAATATGTCGTTAATAAAAAAGAAGATAAACCTAAAAAGGCTAAATTAATTGTTTTAGGAATTATCTCTCTTCTCTCTCTTATTTCCGTAATCACAAGTGGAGCTATATTTAGTAGTTCAGCATCAAATACTGAATCTTATTATGGTGAAACATATACCAAAGTTCATAAAAATGTTCTTGAAAAAGGTAACGTTGGTCGAGATATACTAACTAACCTTGAATACTACGCCATCAATGAATACGGCATAAACGGTCATGCTAATATCATTTTCTATAAGACTAACAGTATCCTTTATTTTAATAACTCCACTTTCTCAATGACTAGTGAGCTTGATGAACGACCAGAATTAGGTTCTGGCTATTACACTTATCAATTCGGAGGAAATTTAGGTAAAAACTCCTATATTTGTACTTTCTCTTATCGCAATAACGATATTGGAATGTTCTTCTCTGGCGATATCCTTTATGAAAATAAACCTATAGAAAGTGCCGCGAATATAAATATTATTACTCAAGGAAAGATTCCAGTAACAAGTGATCTCGTCGTTGCATTATTTAATTCAAGAATTAGTGTTGCTCTTGCTGCATTCGATTATTTATTAAATGACTCGTTAGGAGAAGAGATTAGCTTTTATAATGAATTTCTTAGAGATAGGGAACAAGGAAGAGTAACTAACTATAATCTTCAAATTACAGGAATAATTACATTTGTTATTGCGTTTGCTATTTTATTCGTTTCTCTTTCAATAATTATCTTTACCTTAATAAATCTTACTAAAAACAAAAAGAATAAGGAAAATTATGAAATTAAAGATGAGGAATTACCAAAAGACATCAATATGTCAATTGGAATCCCTGACTTTATAACTATCTGGGCTCTTAGAGCGATTTATTTTATCTCCTTTATCATGCTTTTACTTGGGTTTATGGCTCAAGTTATTAGTCTTCCATCAATATTTACTAACGAAACATTCTTAAATATCTTCAGAATGGGCTTCTATGGAGGACTAATTGTTAAACAAATGATTGTGATTTCATCTGCGAGAAGGATTAAAACAATCTATTTTGAATTAGCTAAACACGCCTTCTTATATATAGGTATTGCCTCAATTGAAACGATTCTTTTATCTTTCATGAGTGCCTGGGGATATAGTTTTGATAGCTTAATATACAATTATGTTCCAGGTAATATTTTCTTAGTAATCGCTCTTAATTATTTAATCTATTATTTCCTCTTCTTTACTCCGTCATTTTTAAAAGAAAAGGCGATTTCCTATAAGATTATTTGGAGATTAGTCTCAATTATTCCATTAGCGATGATTGTTGCAACTATATTAATTTCTCATGCCTACGATTTATTCTATGGCGTTGAGAAAAACATCTATTTTCTTGTCTTTTTCCCAAATAGCAGTCTTGTTTTATCCACTATCTCGGTCTTATTTATCTATAGCTTATTCTTCCTTAAATTATTCTATGAAAAGAAATATAGTCTTAATGATACATCTTTCTTCTTCAATGGAGATAAATTTACATTAACTATTAATGTATTAGCGACATTGATTATCATTCTTATCGTAGTGGTTGATTTATTATTAAAAGATCAATCAGTCTCCTATTATCTTGGCTTAGGCACTAACACATTTATTCTTATCCTTATTCCATTTACTTTATTAAATAAGCGCGGTTTTGATAACTATATTGAAACTTCTTTAGAATTATAAAAATCATAAAAACAATTAAATAATCCCTTGTTTAGGACTAATTTTCCCAAACAGGGGATTTCTTATATACTTTTCTTATTATTTAGTTTTCTTCAACATGTTTATCAGCGTTTTCGTTAATGGCTTTTTTCTTATTGATGAATAATTTAATTCCGTACACTAAGTAATGGATAATAATACCAGGTGACATGCGTATGGTCCGGATCTATTAAGCCAATCTTTACTATCGATAAATTCAAAGTTCATACTGTGTAACTATAGCATACAAATCATACATATAATGATGGTTTTTTTCTATTTTACTAATATGAATATTTTAAGAAACTTAAGTATTTATGTTTCGAAAGTCGTTCACATAATGGCTGTAAGACAAAACAAATAAGAATGCAAACAAGATAAGGGATAATAAGTAAGAAAATATATTCACGGAAAATGTTGTGATTTATTGAATCAAAAATCCAGTGCAAATAATAGAAAAATTGAAAATGGAACAGAAATGAAAAACTGCCTATCTTCTTAAGTCTTTTAGATATATTAATAAGCCTCTCACTTTCATTCTTTAAGTTAATACTAAATATAAAGTTCATTAAAAAGAAGGTGAACACTGGCAAAAGGAAGAAATAGTTTGGATAGACATTTATACCTACATATTTTGTTATAAATAGTTCGCCAATCATTAAAATAAATAAAACTGGGATATAAAATATATTTCCTTTAATTTTAAATGTTCCATGAAGAACAAAAATCTTTCCTAAAACAATAAAGATTAATGCCTGTAAAAAGGAGAAATTAGTTTCAAGATATATTAAGCTATCATAAATACCTTTCGAAACTGGATCATCGCTTAAAGTAAATACCCCTAAATATGAGCAGTTAAAGCAGGCAAAAACATACATAATAATCGAGATAATTGTTATTAAAGTCATTGATTTCTTTGTTTTACAAAGACAAGTTAAAACAACACCTAACGCTAAAGACTGAAGAAAGAAGAAACCTCTCGGTGCCCCTTTCCATAAGAAAATAACAAAATAACGAACCAAATTATATGTGTCTCCACTAGAAATAAAACCGGTAATATCTCTAATAGTCATTGGAAGCCCAACTATAAACCAAAATAGATAAAAATATAGAAGTCTTAAACAAAATTTCCCTACATACTTCCATCTATTTTCTGGATCTAACTCGATTTTTCTAAATAGAAGATAGCTACTTATTACATAAAATATTGGAACAGCAATGCTAGTTAAAGCATAAACAAAAGATAAACCTATCAAAGTTACTACATCTTGATTTATCCCAACAGTAGCCTCAGTAGAACCTTCAGGAAAAATATGGATAGAAACAATTATAAGCGCCGCTAAAAAACGAACTATATCTAGAACTGGATTATATTTATCTTTTTTATTTTCTAAATTTTTATTAGCTTCTAAAGACACCATTTTATACCTATTGGTATTATAAACGTTATTTAGTATGATTTTGTAAAGAAAATGGCTAAAATTTCGACGAAAATCTATAAGCTGCAAAATACTACATTACTATTTTCCGCATAATAAAGAGTAAAACATCTATTTAAAATAGAAAAGAACGTTCTCCTGAACTGACCCCTTGTTAGTTCACAAAACCTATTTCACTTTATTTTTTTGGCATTCTTAGATTTAACCATATCACCATCGTTGCTTGAGTTGGCACCCCAAGAAGGAATATCGGCCACAAACTATAATCTTGAATGGTTAAATATGTTCCCACTAAAGTGGACCAGATGAATATTGACCAAGTGATAAATGTTATCAATCGAGAATGAAAATAAGTATGATTAAAGAAAACTAATAAAAGCGCATTGACTGGCACCGCCCAAATAAAGGATTGCCATAAAACACGCCCACCTTTAATAATAGAAAAAACAAATACAACGGTGGCAAGCATCCAAACAACAGAAGACACCAAAGCTGTAATCGCCACTTTGTTCCAAGTATTTAATGGATCTACTTGTTTAACAAATTGAGCGTTTTCTTCATGAGTGAGGTAATCAATTGTCACTCCATAAAATTCACAAAGATTAAATAATACTTCAATATCAGGAAGAGTGTCGCCATTTTCCCATTTGGAAATGGCTCTATCTGTATAGTTGAATTTTTCGGCTAAATCAAGTTGTGTTAAGCCATGTCTTTTGCGTAATTCAGTTAAGTTTTTACCAATAATTTTTCTAAAATCTTCCATGCTTGATAGGATAATTCGACAAGATAAAAATGTCCATAGAAAAATATATTTTTCTCTTTTTAGGAGAGCTTATTTTTTGGTCTCTCTTGAGAATGTTTTGAACTGTTCAGTGATTTATTTATACATACGCTAGATAATATGTCCGCTATGAAAAAGTCAAAAGAAAGAAAAGCAATGACAAATCGTCAAAAAAACATCATCCAGTATTCCTTAATTGTCCTAGCTACAGTTTCGTTAGGAATTACCACTGGGGTGGTGATAAAGAAGAATTATGGTCAAGTAGAAACCGATTATTCCAATTTCAATCCGGATGAATTCAAAGCCAATTCATCTAAATTGCTTAAAGAATATGAAAAGAATCCAAATAAAAATTTTACTCCAAGTGAACTAGTGAATATTGGTTTAGAGAAATACCGTATTTGTGATAATTCATATTCAATCGGCGTTGGGCAAGCATCAACAATTGTCAATCAGACAATCAGAAACGCTCAAGCCAAAAATGGGAATCAATATTTTGAAGAATCAATATCTCGTTCAAGTATGGTCTCATTAGCCAATAGAGTTAATCAAGTTGGAGATGAAATAAGCGCTTATAAAGGGAAAGCTAAAGATTCAGATACTGGGGAATATAAAAATGAACCGGTTAAATATCAGGCAAGCGATTATAAAACTGATTGGGGGAAGACCTTAGAAGAAATGTTCATCTATATCATTTCCGATAAAAGCGTTTTAACGGACAAATGTTCGATTAATAAAGATAGCAATTATATAAGAGTTCATTTGGAACTCGATACAGATATCGCTTCTTATTATTACAAAATTCAAATGAAAACCATTTCAAATTTAAGTAGTTTACCAACATTTGAATACCTCAAACAAACATATACATTTGATAGCAATATGACCTTATTACACTGCCGAGTTGATGAAAAATATAAAGCCTCAATGGCGGGAGTGAGTGCGAATATACATAACTTAATTGATTACTATTATCACGCTAACGAATATTTAAAGATTCCAGAACTTAATGAATCAATAGATTATTCCTTGAAAGGAGAAACTCAATATGAATAAAAAGAAAATTAAAAAATTAGCATTAAGAATTGGTATGGGACTATTAACATTCGCTACTTCTGTAGCGGTTGCATATTTTCTCACTCCTAATGCTGTTAAAAGAAATGCATTCAATAATTCTGATCCACAAACAGTTGAAGAAAACGGCTTGCCTTCCCATTTTGTGGAATTCGTCAATCGTTTAAGTGAAGACACTGGTATAGGCGAAGAAAGTTTTGATGAAGAAGAAACATATTATGGCTTTGCTATTGGCTTAGATAATTTTTCTATTTCATTTAAAAAAGATGAACAATACGCGATTAATAATATTGGTTTGGTGGGTGATATTGATGTCACAATCAAAACAATTAAGGATATTTCATTTAATTTAGATGTTACCGCGAATTATAACGATAAGAAGGTTCCATTAGAATTAGGTTATGTCGATAAGACAGCTTATTTTGGCTTATATGACTTAAGAATGAAAGTTGGTTCCACCACTATTGACGAACTATTTGGCAATTCGGAAAAAGGCGTTGATAGCTTATTAAAGCAAATATTCATCGCCAGTAAGGAAAATGGAGGAATCAATTTTGATATTGAAGCATTTATTGATGACACAATTAACGAATTGATCGATGGCAAATTAGGCGGATTAATTGCTAATGCTGATTTTTCTAATCTCACCTCAAGTTTAAATCTCGGCGGATTAGAAGAAGGCGAACAAGGAATTGGCTTAAAAGTGAGTGAACAAAATATTACTAACGGCTGGAATTTCTTCATTGATTTACAAATCAGAAACGATAGTTTAAATACCGATGCTCAAATTGTTTTAACAGTCAATGAAGATTACCGTTTAAAACGAGTGAATTTAGGAACGCTTGATTTAGGAAAAGTCGTTATCAAAGGTGCTTTAAATATCGAAACAATTAAAGATTATAAAGTAATTGCTCCTGATCAAGAAGCCTATCGTCGATATAACGCAAATTACAATTATGTTGAAGTGATTAACTATAAAGGTTGGTTACAAAAACTAGCAAACTTCGTTGATGAAGATAACCAAAAATTCGGTATTGAATTCTCTTTAGATTTAGATCAAAAGGATGACTTAGATATCTATGATATCGGAACAATTGACGGTTCAATTAACGCTGATTTTTCTAAGACTTTAGATTTTGGTAAATATACTGGCAATAACGGAAGCGAAATAATGTTAAATAATATCAAAAACACCGCTTCTTTAGGTATTGATTTAAGCGTTTTTGGACAAACTCAAGAAGAATATAGTAACTTAGCTATCAATTATATCGATGGTCAAGGCTACTTAAACTTAAATGAAGTAGAAGATGAACAAGGTCACACCACTTCTGTTATTAAATCAAAAGTTGATACAGAAACAATGAACTGGATTATTGATGAATTGCCAGGCATGTTTGCTAATTTAGGCGGAGAGAATTGTTCAAATAGCGCAGTTTCTTCTTTATTCTCTTTCTTAACAGAATCACCATTTATGGAAGGAATTAAAAACGGCGACTATTCAGTTATTTTGGATTTAATTAAATCAATTAGAAATGATGAAAACACAATTTCTATAGATTTAGATTTATCTTCTCTCGGTTTTGGCAATAACGCTAATGTTAGTTTGATGTTAGATTCAAGAACTGGAGATAATAACAAGGTCTTAAATCTCGAAGTCAGTGATTTTGAAGTTGGTTCAATTGTTTTAAATGCTAAAGTTAATTCTAGTGAATGTAAAATGGTTGAAATTGGTGATGAAGAAAGTTATGACTCCTTGTCATTCCTTCCAACAGTTTTTGATCAAGTCTATAGCATCTTAGATACCAAACAAGCCGGTTTTGTCATTGATGGTTCTTTATTAGATGAAAATAATTTAGGAATTGTTTTGTCTGGAGAAGGACAATTTGATTATGGTGTTAAATATGGTTTTGGCAATTTAACTATTGATCAATATAAATATAAGAATAAAGGTATTTGGTATTCTCATAAAATTGCTCTTGATGTCGACAATAAGAGCGGTGATTATTCAAAGAATAACGCTCACTTTGTCTATGGTGAAAAAGTTGGCGATAATATCAAAGGAAAAGTCACTGTTCAATCTGTTTTAGATATCGTTGATATTGTTAAAACATTTGTCAATGATAATAAAAATAATCCTAAATTCACAAAATTCCTTGATCCAATTATCGAAATGATGAGCATGGGTGAATTAGGCGAAATCATTAATTCTAAAGATTATTTCAGATTATTGAAGAATGATTTGGTGAAGAGTGCAAAGAGAAACAATAACCAATTAGATTTGATTATCGGTGGAGCTTTATTTGGTTTAGAAAGTGATATTAATATACGCGTTAACTTATTAGAAGATAAAATCGATACTTTAGAATTAAGTAATTTAGTTATTTCTGGAAAGACTCTCAACTTGAGAATAGGTTTAAGAAACTTTGAAGAAAATAAAGAATCTTCTGTTGATAAGTCTGATTTGAATTCGTTCATGGATTTAAACAGTATTTCACTATTACTCAAATTTGGTATTAATACCACAAAGAATAATTATTATCATTTAACTGCTAATATTGATTTAGATTTATCAATTATTGATTTATTCAAATTTAAGATTGATGTTTATATCGTTGTAAAAGATTCTTATGTAAAAATCTATGGTGCCATTGAAGATTCAAAAATCTTATTCGCTGTACAAAAATATAACGACATCACCACTAAAGCACTTAAGAGTGAATTCACATTTGAAACATATCCGGATAATGATCCAAATAAAGAAAATGGTATAGGCGGATATTTCCACTTTAAGATTACCGACACTAGACGTTTGGGTGGAGAAAGAATCTACCACTATAAAACAACTAGTAAGAACTTATTAGAAGCTGATAATCTCGTTAAATATTTATTAAGCGATTTCTTATATATGAGAGATTGGATTATCGACACTATCGGTGGAATTAATCTTAATTCCGATGAAGAAAAAGAAGCTTGTGATTTCACTAAAACATTTACTGATACTGGCTTTAAATATGTCGAGAACGAAAACAAATGGTCAATCGGCCTTAATCTAGATGTTCTCACTGGTATTAACGCTTTAAAAGATTTAGAAATCAATATCTATGGCAACGATTCTGAATCATTTGCTAGATTATCAGGTAACTTAAATATTGAAGCGATGAAACTTGGTTCGTTATCCACAAAAATCGGTATCGGTTTCACTGTTCAATTAGAAGAAACGGATCCAAGCATTAAAGATTGGTCTAGTTCCATTCAAAACAAATTTACCTCAATTAACAATGTCTTATTTTCCAATGAATATTTAAATAATCCAGATAAATATCTAGGTCAATAATTCATCAAAACAACAAAAAAGAACCGCGATCTGCGGTTTCTTTTTGTCTTTTTGCTATTTATCTCTCGTGTTTGATAACAAAATAACTTCACTATTATGTCGTACGACTAATCCTTCGCGAACAAGAAAAAAACCGAGTTTTGCTCGGTTATACTCGTTTGTTTAATCGTAATTTTCAATTTTGTAGCCACAGCTTTGGCAGATATAATAGGTGCCTTTGTCTTTAATATTATTACTACCACATCTTGGACAATCATTTGGATTAATATAATCTCCGATATCTGAAACAACACTGCAAGCACCACCACCACTAACAACAGCTAATTGTTCTTCGGTTAATGTGACACCTTCCTTTTTAGCAAGCTCAAGTAATTCTTCATGATTTTTGCACGCTTTGACTTTAGCGATTTGTTCTTCGCTCAAACCTAAAAGTAAGTCTTTTCTCATATTCAAAGTTCTCCTTTGTTAATTAGATGTTATCACACTATATGTCACAAATGTGCCACAAAAAAGCCGCCACAATGGACGACTTAATTTACATTGATTTAGCCTAAATTCAGGGCTTTACCATATGCTTTGACTAACTGTCTTGCGAGGAAAGTCGTTTTTAGTCAAACAAGGCAAATTGCGACTGTCCTGCCACAAAAACTGTAATCGTCCAAACCCGTTTTTCCTGATTCGTCCAAATTTTGCTTTCCCCGAAAAGAGCCTCTGCCAGTTGTTCGATTTTGCCAAGAGGCTTTGTTGTTTAGTCATTTTGTAATTCAGGAATAACGACTTTATAGTGAACCACTACACGTTTGAGCTGGAAGAAGTATTGACTTTCAATCTTGTCTGGAATACTTATTTTAATATTACTTGTGCCAAAGTTTGTTATAAAGAACTTTGAAATTGTCTTTGAATCTGTATCAGTTATGCTTTTTTTGGTGTGACCAAATGAGGTGGCGCCATCAGAAATAGATAAGTCATCTCTAGCGTAGCTGCTATTTTTATCGAAAACAAGTTCAATACACGAGACAACGCTTGGATCAAAATCCTTAACTGTTACCTTATTAGCTATGCTATGTTCGTCTTCCTTATAATAGTAGTTATCATGGTTTTTATTTAAAATTAGATAAGGTGTGGGCATCTTTTGACCATTAGCATATTGACGCCATAAATTGCCATTACCCCTTTCATCCAAATTCTGATAATTAGAGCCTTCACAGCCACTTTCAAACCCATAATATGCTCCATCATATGATTTTACAAATGTGTCCTTTTCTTCATCGCAAAGTATTCCATGGTCTCCTGACGAACACAATCTAACTCCTTCAGTAAAAACCTCTTTACTCTCTTCAACGAATTCAGCAACGAGAGAATAGGAAGCATCTTTTACTGTGGTGAATGTGTAATCAGGGTTTGTGCTAATGCATTCTTCACTACCATTCAAATGCCAACCTTTAAATGAGTAAAATAGCTCATTTTCAAAATCAGGAGTTGGATTTGCGTGAACAGTAACTGAGGTACCATTTTTCACAGCCGTTCTCTTATTATCAGAACCTTCGATAGAAACTGTTCCATAACTATCATTACTAGAAGAAACTTCGATAGGGTTTACAGTGTTTGAACAACTAAAATAGAATTTTATTGATGAAATCTTAAGTGTTCCATCGGCTTCTTCTGTATCAATTATTTTTAAATTAACATAATTGCCGGATCTTTCTTCAGGAATGTTTATTGTGTAGGTCACAAGACTTTCTGTATTTGTGAGTTGATCAACATAATAAAACGATTCAGGTTGACTTGGATCAACAAGCATTTCCGTTCTTACAGTTGGAAAAGCCCCTTCGTATGGCTTTGATGCTTCAGCATATACTTCAATGCTTTTCAAGCCTGACAAAGCATTGTCATTCTTCAAATAATTATTAATGCTAAAGTATAGTTTGTTATCAATAATATTTGCTACTTTATTTGTAGTAAATGTTATATCGTTACCAAGAGCAGTTTTGAATGTTCCTCTATATAATCCTTCCTCGACAGGAGAAAAATTAGAAAAGTTGCTTTGATCAATAGTGAGTGAATATGTTTGATCAGCCCGAGTTCGAATACTAATAATATTATTGTTTCCCGTAAAAGCAACAACGCCGATACATATTGATAAAGTTACTATAGAAATAGAAGTAAGAGCGAATAAAGAATTCTTTTTCATATTAATTACCTCACACATATTATACGCATCATGTGTCACAAATGTGCCACAAAAAAAGCCGCCCGATATAGGCGGCTTAATTCACAATATTAATTGCTTAGTTATTTTTGCTCGTTGCTTTTTTCTTTCTTTTTAAGAAATGGGATAACAATAATTCCTTTTTTATGAAGAAGGAAGAGAACACCACAAGCAATAAGTGCTAATCCTAAGATAGAGCCAATAACGATACCTGCAATAGCACCACCAGATAAGCCTTGTGGAGCGCTTGCTTTGAGTTTTGCTAAAGCATCTTCGTCGCTAGTTAGCTTTTGTAATTTTTCTTGTGAAACTAAAGCTTTTTCGTCAGCGTCAAGAGAATCATACGCAGCTCTAGCCTTTTCAATAGCGGCTTCGTCGTTAAGAGTAACATCTTTAGAATCTGGTAAAGCGTTAATCTTGTTTGTAACACTTAACGCTGATTCAGTAACAGTTACGTCGCAAGTAGCTTCATAATTGCCATCTACTGTGGTGACTTTAATAGTTGCACTACCGACATCAACAGTGGTTAACGCACCATTTTCATCGACTGTAACAACGTTTTCATTATTACTTGACCAGGTTACACTCTTATTTTCAGCGTCATCCGGAGAAACAGTGGCCACTAAAGTTTCACTGCCACCAAATTTTAAAGTAGTTGATGTTTTGTTTAACGTAACTCCTGTAACAGCAACAGGCTCTGGATCATTATACTCTAAAGATAAATAATCTCCATGTTCAGTTAAAACTGTGGCTTCAACATGGATTAATCCATTTGCATCAGTTGTTCTTTTAAAAGTTGCTTCTCTATAATTCCAATATCTATCTCTAATATAGCAATACTTGGAACTAATAAAATTGGAAAGATTATATGTCATCCCATCTTCAATATTACTAATGACAAAATGAAATCTAGAACCAGTTTCTGTATCAGTTAAAGTAATCTGTCCATATTGATCTTTATATTCGTCAATAGCCATTTCCCCACTCATTGGTTCGGCTTCATGTAAGGAATAATACACACCATTATTTAGTTCAACCTCTGCCTCATAACCAATGTAATCATTTTCATCGGAATATAATTTTAAAGATGCATTGGCATATTCAAACTTTTCCTCACTAATTGTTACATAACTATTACTTGCATCCATATTAACTAAGTAATAAGTCTTATTTGGTGTTAAGTGGTGATTTTGTTCTACTTCAGCATCATTCTCAACCTTAAACCTAAATGCCATATCTCCGGTTTCATCTGCAAAACAAACATAGTAACATCCCCAATATGAATAACTCGCGCTAAGTGATTTTGCGATTGTAACATCAATGGCGTCTTTTGCTTCCACACGAACACTATTTTCATGAACATCTGCAAGGCCAACTAAAAATCCCATAGCCATAAGAGCAGACGTCATTAAGACTAATTTCTTTTTCATATTTGATCTCCTTCGTTAGTTAAATATTAGCACACTATTTGTCACAAAAGTGCCACAAAAAAAGCCGCCCTTTATGAAGTACTAGGATAAAAGTGGACAAGGGTAAAAAGCCCCATCCACTTTTTTCTTTGCTATTCTATTACAAAGGAGGTTTATATGCGGGAAAAATCGAAAAATACAATGCGATCTGCCGAAGAGAAGGAGCGGATTGTTTTAGAAAGTTTTAATGAAGGTCGTAATAAAACAGCAAGCAAATACGATATTAATGTACGTGTATTGACCAGATGGCGTCGGAGATATCAAGAATTCGGTCTTGATGGATTGCGTAGTCAAACAGGAAAGACGTCTCATGGGTACAATCATCTTGTGGGGTTGAGAAATAAGAAAAACAGAACCAGAGAAAAAAAAAGGGTACCAAGTGAAAGGAGTTGGTTCAAAAAAGGAATACGTTACTATCAAAGACTTGAATATGAAGTCTTAGAAGAATTATCTAAACAATATTCTGTTTCATTACTTTGTAATGTAATGGATATAAATCGAAGTGGATATTATAAATGGAAATATCGAAAAGCCCATCCATCTAAGAGATATCTTCAAAGAATGAAAGATGTTGAATTTATCAAAGAAGAATCAAATAACCATAAAGCTCATGGTTATCGTTGGCTAGCGGCGTTCATTCAAAGAAAATATGGTGCAATTATGTCTCCAGAATACATATATCGATGTAGGAAATATGCAGGAGTTATATGTGAATCAAAACATTATAAATATAAGAAACCTGGGGAAAGCAACTACATATATGACAATCTCGTATGGAATAATTGGAATGCATCTAAGCCATTAGAAATAATAGTGTCGGATATGACAACATTCTATTCCAAAGGAATCTATTACGAATTAACGTTATATTTTGACACATTCAACCGTGAAATTGTGGGATTTGGATTAACTGATCGGAAAGGCGATATAAAACCATATTTTGAAGGATTAGAACAGGTTATAGAGCTTATAAAAGAAAAAGAACAAACTGGCTCATCTATTTTGCACACAGATCAAGGCTCGGTTTATTCTTCTAAAGCCTATAACAAGCTTCTAATTAATAATAACATTATTCATTCAATGTCTCGAGCAGGAACTCCGACAGACAATCCAATAGATGAATCTCTTAATGGTTGGATTAAGGATGAGTTATTTATCGACTTCAATTTGAAGAAGTGTGACGACGTTTTATCTTTGATAAAAGAGTATATCTATTACTATAATCATGAACGTCCAATGTATTGTCTTAAATACAAAACCCCACATCAGCATAAAACTGACATGGGGTATTGATGCTTTTTTGAACTGTCTACTTTTTGTTGACTAGTCCATTATGGACGACTTAATTTACATTGATTTTAGCCCTAGACTTAGGACTTCTTCATATGCTTCGACTAATGCCTTGTGAGGAAAGTCATTTTTAGCCAACTGAGGCAAATCGAGACTGTCCTACTATAGTTGTCACTTTCCCAATGAGCATGGTGCCTATATGTTTTATTTTCTTCAATTATCAAACCATATCTAATCATTTTATCAACGTTTACTGAAAATTAAGTGTATTTAAGATTGTGGTTGTTCCATCACTAGCAGAAACAATACACGCTCTATATTCACTTTTTGTATTCCAATCAACAAGCATGAATTCAACAGTGATTTCACGGTCATCACTAAAAGCATCAAACGCTGATACTCAAATAATAGTTTGTGGAATATTGAGAACCTGATTTTCTTAAATGACATTTAGCAACATAAACATTACATGTTAAGTCTTCTGTTGCTTGTTTATTCTTTTCACTGGTAACGATTTCATCGAATGTCTTATTAGTGATAAATGTTGATTTATCATATGGATGGTTGCCAAATAAGTTAACAACACATGTCGCATTATCAATACAGGATTGGCCAACGTTACTAGATCCTGATTTGACGATATGTATTCTACTACCTTCCATTACTACTTCATTACCAATGGCAATTCCTTCCATCTCTTCTTTAGTGGTCAAACAGAAGTACCGTCTTCTTCGTTAATCACATCAGCGATAGATTCTGTTTCAGGAAGTACTGAATCAATAACTTTAAAGGAAATGACTTTATTAACAGTAACTCCGTTATATGTTGCTGTCATAGTGACATTAACTTGAGCAACACCGTTAGCGATATGCATAACTAATTTGTCGTTTTCTTCATTAAAAGTAACTAACTCACTATTAGAGGTATAAGCAACTGTAACATTACCAAATGGAATATATTCATTACTAATAGAAGTAAGTAACTCTAATGATGGATCAGAACTATATTCCGCTAAGAATTGTTTAGAAGCGTAATAATCTAACGCAAATTGTGCTTTTTGTTCATCAGTCATTGAGAAGGTTGTATTTTCTTCTACTTTGATTGGCATTAAACGATAGAAGATGCCAGAGTTTGTTGATTTTGCGTTATGAACAGCAACATAAACTGTGCAAATCTTTCCATCATATGCATCTAAGTAATTGAAATCACTTCCATTACATAACGTATAAACATATGAGCCTGTTTCATTATCTAAATCATTAATGTAATAGTTAACAAATCCTGTTCCAGGAACTTTATTAACGATTGCAGTAACTTTATGAATTAAAGTTGTAATGTTATTTGTTAATGGAGTTTCCATGATGTTCTTCATGGTTGTTTCTTGTATCCAACTCTTTAAGAAATCTTTATTCTTTCCTAAAGAACTTACAAAGATTGCCTTATCTAATTGGATAGAACCTTGATAGCCAAATGTTTGAGCGTAGCCAAGTTCGCTTTCAAGGATGTATTCGGTTTTAGTACCAGCGACTTTAACTTCTTCACCAACTTCCACTCTTCCAGCAATCTCTGGACTATAGACATAAATTGAAGAAGTATCATCGACGAGATAAACACCACTAGGAACTTTGCCGTTAGAGTAAGTAATTGTAGCAACAACTCCCTGAACAAGGACTTTACTATTATTTGCTGCCCCTCTAGCGTTATTAATATTCATTGACTCATAATCATGAACATCAACATCATCTTGATGAGGCACCATTTTCATTAACCAAGATTGTCCCATCTCTGGATTGCCATTATATGTTTTCACAAATCCATATAAGAATACTTCATCATTCGAATATGGCTTAGTTGTCAGATCGCTATATTTTGTTGTGCCATCACTTGAATAAACGCCATAGACATATAAGTCTTTAACGCCATCAGTGATATACATTTCGCCATATGTAGGATTG
>CADAIJ010000001.1 GCA_902787955.1 uncultured Erysipelotrichaceae bacterium | reverse complement strand
TCAAAGGAAGAAAAAGGTTTCTTAACAGTTTATCTGTTAAGTTTAAAACGCAAATTAAAAAGGGGCTTAATCACCTTTTAGGTTTCTTAACAGCCCCTTTTTCTTTTTCAAAACTAAGACTTATTTCATCGTAAGAGCGTCTTGGAAGAAGTCTTCGACAAGATAGGTTCTTTCAACTGTAACAGTTGTTCCTTCAAAAGCAACAAATTCACTTAATCCATAACGATCTTTAGCCTCGTTTGACCAATCATATGTATAACCTAGTCTTGTCCAAGGAAGATGTTTTACTTCGTAAGAATAATAATATTGAGACTTAAACCAAGCAAGATAATCCTCGCTCACACCTTCTTCCATAACGATATCCATTGGTTTATTAACATCGGTTACGTAAGCAGGTCTAATTAAATCCTTTGGTGAGAACCACATCGTGGAAATATAAGTATTAGGACTATCTTCAGCCATTCCAAGTAATTGTTTTGTTCTAAGCAATGTATCTTGGATATTATCTTTATTTGCTTTTGCCCATAAACTATATTCTTTTACCGAACACACCCAAGATTCACCCCAGGTAAAGGTGATTTCCTCTTTTTCTGGATAAGAAGTTGGGAAACGATGAAGGGTGAATAAAAGAACCTTATCTTCATTCCAATAAGTTTTGCTATCTTCTTTATTTAGATTAAGAAGCGGACGAATTTTGTCTTTGGTTGCTTCGATAGAATCTAAATATGCGATGTGGATTAATTCAGCATTAGTAAGATTATTTTGTCCACATGAAACTAATAATAAAGAAGAACTTAATAAAAATAAGATGTGAGATTTATTCATAATATAGAATTTTATAGCAAAATCTTTCTATATCAAATCATTCCTATGTTTAAAATTTTTAAATTTTAGTATTTTATTTATTAATAAGCGAGATAACTTGATAATTTAGATTGTATTTTTATAATAGTAATATGGCGAATGATAAACATTTAACTAATTATTTATTAGTTAGTGAAGAAGATATTAAAAACGAATTCAAGTTCGATATATGCCTAGTTATTGAAGAACTAAATAAACTCCCTTTTGATTTTTATATTAGTGGGGGAGTTATCGGTAAGTTTTTCTTAAAAGATCACGCTAGATACACGAAAGATATTGATATAGTAACATGCTACGATTTAAAAGAAGTTGAAAGAATTTTTAGAGAGCACTTTGATGTTTCTGAATTTGTTTCTTGTCCTATTACAGACGAGTATTATGAAGAAGCATTTATTTGTCTAATAGAGCTTAATGGAAAGACTATTCAAATTGATGGGATGAAAGTGGATTTCTTTAGTGAGATAAAACCTGAAATATATAAAATAAACGACATCTCTTTTAAAGGAGTTCCTTTTGAATATCTTCTTGCGACAAAGATCCACGCTCTTATTATAGAAATTGAAAGACCATTTAAGCATTTAGTGGATGTTTATAGTGCTTCTTTACTTAATGAGTCATTAATTGATAAAGAAGAAATCAAAAGATATCTAGTAGTTTATAATGAGTACGAAAATAAAATTCGAAAAATTATGAAACAAAAAGAGGAAAGTTTACGCTTTTCTATAGAAAAGAATAAAACCTTTAGTGGACCAACATATCTTACAATCCTTCAAGCTGGACACAATGTATCAAAAGAAAAAATGATTGAAGAAGTTAATAAATATCTATCAACATTTAAATAAATAAAAACGTGTGGCACTTTTGTGGCACTCTATATGTTAAAGTAAATTCATCAAAAGGAGAAAAACTATGAACGAAGAATTACTTAAAGGATTAAGCCAAGAACAAATTGAAAAAGCTCGTAAATGTAAATCAACCGATGAACTTATTATCTTAGCAAAAGAAGAAGGCGTCTCTCTTACTGATGAACAATTAGCCGCTGTTAGTGGTGGCTTCTGTAGTAGCACAGGCGTTTCTGTAACCTGCCCTAAGTGCAATACAAAATTCAATGACGAAATTTATAAAGGATCACGTGAAACTGTATTGGGCAAATTCACTTGTCCAAACTGCGGTCACAAATTTTCTCAAAGAGTTTAGTTTCATTTTTTAACTTATAAAAGCCCAAGAAATCTTGGGTTTTTTATCTACTTATCTTATTATATTTACTCTTTTATAGAGACGTGTCTTACTTTTATTAATTAGATAAAGTATTATTTAAATTAATGATGAGTAAAGACCTATCTAAAAAGATATATTACGTTACCTTTATACTTGCTCTTTTTGTTATCGCCCTTCATTCTTCATATCTGGAATTACTAAATCCAGAGTTAGAAGGATATGATTTTTCCTATATTAGCCAAAGATTACTTCTAGTAATCGGAGACGCTGCAGTACCTACTTTCTTTGTTATTTCAGGTTACTTATTATTCACTAAATTCGAATTAAAAGAATATCCTAGGATGCTTCTTTCAAAGGTATTTTCTTTAGTTATTCCTTATTTTATTTGGTCAATAGCCGCTTTTATATTTATGACATTTATCTTTCCTTTAATGAAAGGTGGAACAATTGAAGTTACTTTTGAATCAGTTGTTTTAGATATCTTACTTGCAAGAGAATACCCACATCTTTGGTTTATTAGACCTTTACTTGTCTTCTTTATTTGTTCTCCGCTTCTATATTTTATTTTTAAATACTTGAAGCAGTGGTCTATTTTTATTCCAATTACTTTATTCTTTGTTTATATGTTTTTTAGACCAGATTATGGAGGAATCTTAATTTGGATCCCATTATTCTTTATCGGATCTTATCTAGCTTACTTTAAGATCCCAGTTATGAATAAATATAAACCTCGACTTTTTTCTATTATTGCAATTATAATCTTCCTTTCTTTAGCTCTAACTTTTACCTTACTTCATTCTGACTATGAAGATTATATTTATTATGTTTATCGTTTCTTCGCCCCTCTATTAGTGTGGTTTTCTTTAGATATCTTAACTTCTTTATTTAATAAAGAAAAGATCTATGAAATCTTTAAAACATCAGGCTTTATCTTCTTTTCTCATCTATTTATCGTTAACGGTTTTAAAGAATTACTCCAGCTTGGAATAAGCGCTAATTCTAACTATAACTGCGCTTTACTATTCTTTCTCATCTATATAATTTCCACGAGTGTTACTCTATTAGTTACTCACTTATTAAAAAGATTTGCTAATCCAGTTTATAAATTCATCGGTGGAAGATAAGTATTTTTATATTTCTGTGGCACTTCTGTGACTAGTATTGTGTTAAGATATTTTCATTAAGAAAAAGAATTGCGATTATATTAAATGAAAACGATAAAAGAAGCCTCAATTTATACACTAATGTATAAAAACGATGAAGTATTTACTTTCTCGATTAATTTTAAGAATAGGCATATTAAAATCATTGAAAAACTAGCCCATTATGACAAAGCTCCTTATGGAATCTTAAATAATAAAAAAGATCCACAATATGCTTTAATGAAGTTTTTCAATGGTAGAAGCATTTCCGCTTCAAGAGCGGATTATGAAAAAATCTTAAAAGCCACGAATACACACGATAGTTTAGAACTATCCTTTAAAGGTCATGGCTTATCCTTATCCAATCACTACTGGTATAAAAAAGAAGGGGAGAATCTCCGTTACGAGGATATAAATTTCTTCACTAATAAATGGAATGATAGCTTTGCTAGAGCGGTTTTAAACCAGGATTATGAAGCGTTAAAACACTGTAGTTTAAATGTTCCTGATCTAACTATTACCGGTTGGGCGGTAAAAGGCTGGTTATGCGAAGACGTTCCAACTTTATATAAAATCGGAATCGATTATGAACACCCAGAAGAATGTATTGGAGAAGTTCTTGCTTCTCGTTTAGCAAGTAGATTATTTAAAGAAGGGGAGTACGTTAAATATCGATTAGAGAAAATTAACGGTAAATATGCTTCTGCCTCCCCAGTAATGCTTGGAATTGATGAAGAGCTTATTTCATTATCAAATGTTCTTCCTTACCAACTTTATACTGATTATCTTTCTAAAACCGCTAACGAAAAGTTTTCTAAAGAATTCTTTGAAAAAGTAGCCGCATTCCCAATTCCTGGTATTAAAGATTTCTTTGTTAAATTAGCTTGCTTTAGAACACTCTGTTTCCTTAGCGATATCCATTTCGAAAATATTTCTGTTATCCGCAATATGAATACAGGTACTTTAAGACCTGCCCCAATATACGATTTAGCGGGTACTTTTGGGGGAAGTAGAACCGGACGTAATTTATTATCTAATCCAAATAAAGCCACCTTGCTTATGGTTTATTTTATCTATGGCACTCCAGATCCAGAATGGGATTTATCGTGGTATAACCCTAACTCTTTAGATGGCTTTGAAAAAGAAATTAGAGAATATTTATCTTTAAGTAGTTTCTATGATCAAATACTAATAGATGCGATTATTAATGTTTTTGAACATCAAAAAGCTTCTTTAGACGAAGCCGCATTAAAACATAAAGAATTAGCTAATAAGTAAATTTTCGTAAAGTAATTCGTTATTTTTATATAAATCTATTTTGTCTTTATTTTCTTTAAGTGTATGAGTTATTTTAACCACGGAATTAGGAGTAAACACTAAATTTCCTGTTAAACCTTGTTCGTTAATTAAACTTTCTCCTTCATCAACAACACTAAAAAGAACATACATATCTTTCTTACCGCCTTCTTTAAGTTCATCTAGCTTCAAATAGCGGCGTTTATCCCCAAGTAAGGAACTAACTGTAATAGAGATATATTCATTTGAAAAGGTAGCCTCTAAATCTTTATTTAAGAAATAGGAAGTCGCCTCTTTTTGCTTTCTAGTGAGTTTATAAGTAGTGTCACCTATCTTCAGATTTACTACATTTAAACTATAATAAAGTAAAGCGTCACCTAACTTAATATAGCTCCCATCTTTATCGCCTTTAATCTTAAAAGGTAAATTATTGTCATTAATAACAAAATTTTCTCCAACAAAGGTTAAATCATTTTCTTTTAAACTTACTGATACTTCTCGATGGGTTTTTAAACTAGAAACAGTGACGCTTAAAGAGAAATAATCTTCATATATAAAATCTCCCACTAAGTTAGGATTTATATATTTAGCAGGAGTCTTTGCCTCTTTTGTTAACTTTATTTCCTCTCCGTTAACATCTAAAACAAAGTCATCGTCGTTATCTTTATATTCATGTTTTAAAGTGTAATTACCATCAGGGAATAACTCACTTTCACTTTTCACGTCTAATTCAAAAGTGATACTTTCGTAATCTTCACTAAACTTACCTTCGTTTGGATAAATATAGTTATAAGTTAAATCATATTCAGTAATCTTAATTTCATAATGAAAGTGATCTCCATAACCAAAGGTTAAAGAGAAACGATTATCGCTTTCATCATATAAAGTGATAAAGCTATATTCTCCATTTGGATTTTTAGAAACGATATCTTCATATTGTTTAAAATAATTTGTTTTAGTGGTGCTAGGCGTATTAAAACAACTAGTAAGTAGAGGGATTAATGATAATAGATACGTTTTTTTAATCATAATATGGAGACATTTTAGCAATTCTATTTTAGATAAATCAATCAAATAAGATTATGAGTTATAACTTTGTTTACTCATAAACTCCTTCCCACTTTTTATCATTTATATTTATAAATTTTATTTAGAAGAATAGAATTAAATGGTATGAAAGAGAAAGATTTTGATTATCAAAACAATAATTATTCTTCTGATAATGAGTTTTTCTCGTTCTCAGATACGATAAATGAAAAGGAAGATTATTCCTCCTTTTTTCATTCAGATTCGATTTCTTATTCCAAAGAAGAAAACCCAGCAAGTGAAGAAATATCTAACCACTCGGATAGTAATAATATCAATAATCCAAAACCAAAGGTCGCTCCCAAACCAAATGTTCTTCCAGTTATATTGATAACTGCAGCAACATCAGGTGGCACAGTTTTAGGTGGTGTGGTGGTAGCAACATCTCCATCAATAGATGTTTCTTTATTCCAATCCACAAATACCTCATTAGTGTTTGAAGTTAAAACCAATAATCTAACTGAAACAGATGAAGTTTTAGCAACCCTAACAAGTAAAGATTATGAACTTACTTATGATGTTAAAGATGGTACCTTTGTTTCCTTTTATGAACTTGAAGAAAACGTTGAATACACACTTGATGTTAGCTTAAACGGAACAAGCAAATTTAACAAAAAATATATAACAACTGGCCTCGATTCAGCGACATTCATTGAAATTAACGAGTACACTCCTGAAGTTTTATCCTTCTTTGTCGTCTATGAATCAGACTATCAATTTGTCACTGTTAACGTTTATAGTGGCGCTAAAACCTACTTAATTTCAGACCAATTTGAACATGAAAAACAATATGAATTAACTGATATTGATTACACTAAACCATTAATTATTTCCGTTAAGCACGCTGATCAAGGTTTAGCCTATCTTGAACTTCCTCCTCTTGAAGAAGAACCTCCTGAAGAAGAATTAACACTTACTATGGATGAATCCTCAATCGAAATCTCATCCAATCAAGTTTCATTCTTACTTAATTCAAACAAAGCCATTGATAGTAACGATATTGAAGTTCTTTTAAATGATAAAGCTACTGATGACTTCTCTTTACTTGAAGAAGAAACAAACCTTTATTATTTTGATGCTTATAACTTAGAAAGTAGTGCTCCTTATACCTTAAAAATTAACGAAATCTCTACTGGCCGTAACTTATTGACCTATTCTTTTGAAACTCCATTAGAAGACTTAGTTATTACTGAATTAGTAGATCAACACGATATCGGAAGTATTGAAGCTACTTTACGTTTTGAAACTAATAGAGCAATTGAGGATAACGAATGTGTCATTCTTTTAAACACTAGAGTTTATGAAGATTCTACTTTAGTAGAAGACACTCCAAATAAGTATATGTTAGAGTTCTCTAGTTTAACTCCTAACACAACATATTCTTTAGAGATTAGAAATGGATCGGAATCTGGTAATGCATTATTAGAAACAACATTTACGACTTTAGATGTTGAATTTGAAATCTTTGAATATGAAGAGAAACATGTTATTTCTTATGATTCCGCGAAGATTTATTTCTCAACCACTAAAGAGATTCCCGAGGATCTTAGCTTAGCCATCTATCTTAATGATTCACCATATAACATTACTTTTATTGAAGATGCCTACTTGGTATATTACCTCGAATTTACATCTCTTCCTTCTGAAACAGTATTCAACATTAAAGTAACTAATGCTGACACAAGTGATACTTTAGTAGAAGTAGAATTCGAAACAACCGCAAAACCATTCGGTATGGTTACTTTTGATGATGAAAGTAATATTTCGATTTCATTAACCGAAGAAGCTTACATGTCTTATCAAGGCAATTATGTTCGTATTATCGATAGCTTTGGTTCTTCAGTCTCATCAACTGAAATCGAAGAACAAATCGTAAATGTAAACGCTCCATTCTTTAAAGATGAAGATTATACCTTCCAAATCGTTTCATTTGACGCTACAACAGGAGACGAAACCGTTCATGAATCATTTGTTCTTACAGCAGAACTTGGCTATATTCGTCCAGTATTTACCACAAGCGATTTAACCATGGGTGAAATTAGAGTCACCTATGAAAGCGGCTATGTTCCTGAAATTCTTATCGCTGATGGGAATGTTAGAGGTCACTTAAATAGAGACGATAATGCGATTAGAGGAGAAGGAACTGGAACAA
This sequence comes from uncultured Erysipelotrichaceae bacterium, assembly GCA_902787955.1. Taxonomy (GTDB): domain Bacteria; phylum Bacillota_I; class Bacilli_A; order RFN20; family CAG-826; genus Fiminaster. The sequence continues at coordinate 243,614 of CADAIJ010000001.1, read as the reverse complement.
TCGATCCAAATAGTTCTTATCAAACTGATAAATACTTCAGTATTTATTTAATCGCCTATCAATCAGGAGATACCACTGACACAACCGATATTAATCAAGTCGGTTATAGTGGAACTTATACCTTAGCTATAGAAGATCTTAACGGGGTCTTATTATATAAAACAAACATTACTATTTAATAAAGGAGGAAAAACAATGATTAAGATTGAAAAACCAAAAACAGTCCCAGATTGGATTGATATCATCTTCAAAATTTTCATGTTAGCAATTAGTATTGTTTATTTTGTCTTCTTATTTGCAGGTGGACAAATCTTTGGAGCAAATAGTGAATTCTATTTATCCTTAAACATCTTTTCCGGAGTAGGTAATCCTAATATCGCGATTAGAATAGTAAGTTATTTCTTATTTATTTTAGTTGTCTGCTTTATTGGAAATCGTGTCTTACGCTTTATCTCTAAGTTCTTAAAGAAGGGTGGCGCTATCTTAAACTTACTTGCTAGCTTAATTAAATATGTTGGCGCAATTGTCTTTATCTTCTTAGTGTTAGATGCCTTCCATGTTGATACTGTTACTATCTTAGTATCCGCTGGAGTTGTCTCCTTAGTTATAGGCCTTGGTGCTCAATCACTTATTAGTGATGTTATCGCTGGCTTATTCATTGTCTTCGAAGAAATCTTTGAAATAGGGGACATCATTGTTGTTGATGGCTTCCGTGGCACAGTTAAAGAAATTGGTATTAGAACTACTCAAATCGTTGACTGGGGTGGAAATATCAAAGTCATCAATAACTCCGATTTAAGAAGCTTAGTTAATATGACCGCTCAAACATCAACCGCCGTCGCAGTAGTGGACATTGAATATGGTGAATCTCTTGAAAGAGTGGAAAACGTCATTAAAGCTAACTTAGAAAGAATGAAAAAGAACATTCCATCCATTATTGAAGGGCCATATTATTTAGGTGTTTCCGAACTTGGTGCCTCTGGTGTTTCTTTAAAATTCATCGCTCAATGTAAAGAAGCTAATCGTTTCCAAACTGAAAGAGATATGCTTCGTGAACTTAAACTCATCTTTGATGAAAATGATGTTGGTATTCCATTCAATCAAGTTACTATTAACCAACCAAAAGAATTTAAGACTGTCACTAAGAAGGAAAAAGCTATTGCTTCTGAGTTTGTTAAAGAACAACAAGAACAAGCTAAGGATATTCCTACTGACAATAACGAAATTCAATAAAAACTTTATCCTGATTTATAAAAATAGTTGAGTATATATAGGAAATTTCGTAATAATATATTAGTTATGAGCAAAATACTTACGATTCAAGATTATTCAATTTATGGGCAATGTTCTTTAACAGTTGCTCTTCCAATTTTAAGTGCGCTTTCACATGAAACAGTTGCTTTTCCAACAGCGATTTTATCGACACACACTTATAACTTTAAGGATTTCTATGTTAAAGATTTAGAACCTGATTTTGTTAAAGTATTAGAGCATTGGAAGAAAGAAAACTTAAAATTTGATTGTCTTTATACTGGATATATTGGTTCAACTAATATCATAGATATTATTAAAACTATTAAAGTGGATTTCCTTAATCCTAATTCACTTGTTATCGTTGATCCTGCCTTTGGTGATAAAGGAAAACTCTATCCATTATTTAATCAGGCTTATGTTGATAAGATGAAAGAATTAGCTTTTGAAGCTGATATTATTCTTCCTAATATTACTGAAGCCTGTTTTTTAGCGGATATTCCTTATAAAGATGATTACGATGAACAATTTGTTATCGATTTACTCACTAAACTATCTCTTAAAGGAATTAAAAAGATAATTCTTACTAATGTAAGTTTTACTCCAAACACAACCGGCGTTTATTCCTTTATCGATGATGTTTATGCCTATTATAAACACGAAAAGATAACCGAAGGATATCATGGAACTGGCGATATTTTTTCCTCCGTATTCGTTGGTTCTTATCTTAAAGATAACGATATCTATAAAGCTATTAAAAAAGCTGCAGACTTTGTCTATAACTCTATTAAAGCAACGATGGATGATCCATCTCACTGGTATGGAGTTAAGTTCGAGCCTGAGCTTAAAAAATTAATGAAATAATTGAAGAGCGACATTGTCGCTTTTTATTTTAAGAATTTTCCAAACATTTTCTTTTTCTTCTCTGTGTATGGGTGTTCTCTTAAAGAAAGATTCATTTTAGTTTTACCAATTAAAACAGTGGATGGATGAGTAAATTCTCTAAAGCCCCAAACGCCGTGATATGCTCCCATACCGGAATGACCTGTGCCATTAAATGGGACACCTTTAACCATTAAGTGGAGACAGACTTCATTAATGCAGCCTCCGCCATATTGTTGAGTTTGCATAACTTTTTTCGCCCACTTAACGTTTTTAGTGAAAATATAGAAGGCCAAGCCATGTTCTCTAGAAGCAATTACGCTTAGTAATTCATCAACTTCATTATCTTTATATTTAATAATTGGGAGTAATGGTCCAAAGATTTCGTGATTAACTATTTTTTCATTAATATCAACTGGATAAATAATGGTAGGAGAATATTTAAGAGAATTTATATCTCCTTCTCCACCAAAAACGATTCGATCACGATATTCTTCGGCTTCATTTGCAATATTTTCATATGCCTTTTTAGCAATTAACTTTGGATATTCTTCGTTAAGATAGGCTTTTTCACCAATTTGTTTAATAATTGCTTCTTTTAATTCTTTTACAAATTCATCAGCAACTTCTTCACTTACTGCGACTTGGTTAATATTGATACAAATTTGACCAGAGTTACATATTTTAAAGAATGCGATCTTACGGGCAGCATCTTTTAAATCAGCATCTTTACGGATAATGCACCAGTTTCCAGTTTCTCCACCTAGTTCAAGGGTAACCGGAATTAAGTTCTTACTTGCCATTTCCATAACATGTTTTCCAACGTTAGGGGATCCAGTATAGAAAATCTTATCCACTCTTTCTTCTAAACAGAAGTCTGCAACATCGTGCCCACCATCAATAACTGTGATATAGTTCTCATCAAATGTTTCAGCAATTATTTCTTTTAAAGCTGCGGTGCAAGCTTTAGATTTAGAACTCGCTTTTATTAAAGCGGTATTGCCACCTGCGATAGCGGCAGCAAGGACCCCAATAGATAAAAGAACTGGGAAATTAAACGGCGAAATAATTAAAGAAACACCATAAGGCATTTTATAAACTTTAGTGAATATACTTGGGAAACTTGCTAAGCCGGAAAAATGAGTTTCGGCTTTAGCCCATTTCTTTAAGCCGTGAATACATTCGTTTATTTCCATGATGGTGTCTCCAATATCACAGAAGAATGCTTCAACATCACATCTACCTAAATCTTCATGAAGGGCTTCTTCTAATTTCTCTGTATTATTACTTATCGCATTTCTAAGTTTAATTAATTGAGCTTTTCTAAACTTAAGATCAAGAGTTTGATTAGTTAAGAAAAACTCACGTTGTTTTAAAACAATATTGTGGATATCTTCTTTTGTGTGCGCCATAAAATATACCTCTAGCATCCATTATAAAATCTTAATAAAAATACTTTTAGAAAAATCAGTAAACATTGGTAAAAATTTTAATAAAAAATGGGACAAATTGTCCCAAATAGTCGAGTTCTTATATGTTTAATCGTAATATTGTCTAAAGTTCAAGATATATTCGACGCTTGTAGATTCATCTTGAACAGGGTCTGCTCTCATAAAGACTTTTACAACTTTACCATCATCTCGTTTAATCGAGAATCTGGTGGTAACAACATTCTTTTGGTTCTTAATTTGGTAAAGAATGATTTCTTTCATTTCTTGGACGTCTTTGTCAACAATACGTTCAAAAATCTTGTAGTTATTAAATTCTTCCTTAAGTTCATTAACATCTAACCCGATATATTCAGCTAAACCATGGCAAGCAATATCAAAATCCCATTTGCCATCTTCTTTAATTGTTTTAAGAAGTATGATGGTGTCACTAGAATATTTCTCTAATAGAACCATCTTTGATTGTAAACTGGCTAAATCGGTAATATCAGTCGCAGAACCATAGTATCTATCTGAACCATCGTCGGTGGAACCAATAAAATAGAATCTAATTAAGAAGTAAGACATTGAACCATCAGTGCGATAGAATCTAATAATATCTGAGGCACCATTAAGACGGTCTTCTTTAGCCTTTTTAATTGCAGCATATAATTTATTCTTATCATTTCCAGGTGCGAATTGTTCAATATGTTCAAGTCTCTCACTAAAATCTGGAACATTAACCGCTTTATAGAACTGTTCGTTAAAACGAACAATATCAACGCGCTTTCCTTTAGCACTATAGAAAGCGACAGGTCCAAGGATATTATTTAACATCGCATCACTATAAACGGTTGCATCTAAGAATTCTCTTAATCTAAATTGTTCATTTGCATGAGCAACAAAGCCATTGCGATCAATATTTTCTTCATTAAGAAGTAATTTGGTCATTTCTGGGATTGGCATTGGTTTATAGAAATAGAAACCTTGAATATATCTAACACCTAAATCCATTAAGAACCTAAGTTGTTTTTCATCTTCAACACCTTCCATAATAATTGGAAGAGATAAGTTTTTTGCCATACTGACGACAGATTCAAGAATATGGACGCCTTTACCAAGTGTGTTATCGTTGAACGATAAGAACATTGAATCTAGTTTAATCGCATCAACTGTTAAGCTTGAAAGCATATTGAGGGAAGAATAACCACTTCCAAAATCATCCATAAGAACCATTAGTCCTAGTTTTTCTAGATTATTAATAAGTCCTGCAACATCGATTGACTTATCCGCGTAGGATGATTCAGTAATCTCAACTTTTAAATATTTAGGATCAATATTGTATTCGCTTAGTAATTTAGCGAAATAATCAACAATATCGATTGTAATGATGTCTTTATAGGAAACATTAATAGAAATTGGTACTGGAGTAATTTGTGCTTCCTCTAATGAACGGATATATTCCACAACCTTTCTCCAAATAAATTGATCAAGGTCTGCAATAAAGCCGTATTTTTCAAGAAGTGGAATAAATATTCCTGGCGAAACAATAGTTCCGTCTTTTTTTATCCATCTAGCTAAAGCTTCAGCACCAACAATCTTACCTGTACTTGCTCTAACTTGTGGTTGGAGATAGAAAGTAATTTCGCCATTATTTAAAGCGTTCATACAATCTAAGAATAAATGATATTCTTGTTCACGAACTATACTAGCGTTATGGTCATAGAAAAGAATAAATTCTTTTGGATCAGATTTTGTGTTATCTTTAGCGATGATAGCTTTCTTAAAAGAATCTCGAATATTAATTCCATCTGTCACGTAGGCAATACCCATACAAGGCATAAAGCCAACAGAGAAACCATAGGAAATAATAGTTTGCCTAATTTTGTTATATATTCTTTCGACAGCTTGCTTGTTATATTTCATTAATATCGCAAATAAATCGCTACCGAAATATCCAGCAACGCCATCTTTATTATTGTTTGCTTTATCACGGAGAATTGTACCAATTCTAGCTAGTAATTGGTCTCCGTTCTCTCTTCCATACCATTCATCAAAGAGTTTGAAGTTTTCAATGTCGATTGCGACAAAAACATAATCTTTAAGATTCTTTTTGCTTTTTAAAAAAGAATCGACTTTTTTATAAAAAATATCTCTATTGTATAAATTTGTAACATTATCACGGTTTCTATCGAATAAGAAAGATTCATCATTAGTTTGACCGACTTCACGACTCTTTGAATTGTTTATATCATAGATATAGAAAAGGACTGTGTTTTTTGCAACACCATATTCTTGTCCGGTAATTAAGACTTCTTCAACATAACGATATTCACCAGATTGGAGTTTAATTCTAAAATGAGCAAACCTAAAATTAGGAGTTTTGCTATTTTTTAGATTCACCATTACCGTTTTAGGATCTAATAAATCTTTAGCAATTTTATAATCATCTGGATGAACACAGTTATCTAAAAAGAATTTAATTTGTCTTGAGTAGCTATGTTCAATGAGTGGGGCATAATATTTATTCTCAACGTGATCGATTAATTTAATAGTATCGTCATTTAAATCAAAGATGCCTGATTCATCATAATATGAATTATCAAGATAATCACGAATACTGCATTTTGCTTTCCCACTTAAAAAAGTATCAAAGAAAACTTCAGATAGTTCGTAGGCGCTAATTTTCTTATCCATATATTAAATTTAAGCAAAAAAGCGCTTCCAATAAAAACATTTTTTATTTTAATTTAAAAATAAGTGATTGAGTAAAAAGTGAAATATTCAAAATTTCATATAAAAAGTCCCCTCTTTTGGAAAATTTTCCCATTGGTGAGGAGACTTGCACTTTATTTACGTAATAAGTCGAGAAGGACAGATGCTAGAACATCTATCGATTTATTCGAATAATTATCTTCGTTATTTACCACGATATCCGCGTAATACATTGAAGGAGCAATTATTTCTTCATACATTGGTTGAACAGTAGCAAAATATTGTTCGATAATGCTTTCATAAGTTCTTGCTCTTTCTTTCATATCTCTATCGATACGGCGGACTAATCTTCTTTCTCTAGAAGCATTAATAAAGACTTTTAAATCTCCAAGTTCACGGAGATCTTTATTAACTAACGCCATAATACCTTCGATAATGATTATATCTTTTGGTTCAACCATCTCGGTTTCTTTACTTCTTCCATGAATCTTAAAGTCATAGATAGGCTTTTCGATTGTTTTGCCATCTTTTAAATCTCTAAGTTGTTGATTAAGTAACTTCCAATCAAACGCTTTTGGATGGTCAAAATTAACTTTAGCTCTTTCTTCAAATGGGAGAACACTGAAGTCTTTATAATAGTCATCAAGCGACACGAAAGACACTCTATCTTTTGGCAGTTTCTCTAAAACTTTATGTAAAACATATGTCTTACCTGAGGCACTTCCACCTCCGATTAAAATGAGTTTGCTCATGGTTAAACTCCTTCTAATATGTTCAAATCTCTTTTTCAATATTAACACATATGTAATTTGTTGTCTTATTAGTTAAGCGTTTTCATTATTAATTTAAGTTATTTTTTGAGCTTCTTTTTAAAAAGAGTTTGTATTCTTTTTATATTTTAGATATAAATAAAACACTATTACCGAGGGAAAATTATGAATAAGAAAATTTTTCTATTATTACCTGCCGCTTTACTTACATTAACTAGCTGCGGTGGAAATGCTGAACCAAGTTCTAAACCAAGTGATTCATCAGGAACTTCTGAAACCACTTCTCAAACCACATCTGAAACAACATCAGAAGAGACTACTTCCGAAGAAACCACATCAGAAGAAACAACATCTGAGGAAGAAACAACTTCAGAAACTACTAGTGAAGAATCTACCACAAGTGAAGAAGAGTCAGATAAATCAACTGTCCTTAATGTTTTTAATCTCAATTCTTCATTTGCCACATTAGATCTTACAAAAGATGCAAAGTTTGATAGAGGCGCTAACAAAGTTACTGTTAACGCTGGAACTCAATTAACTATGCAACAAAAAGGATTTACTGCTGATAATTATAAAAATGTCTTTGTAGTTATTAATGATGCTATCTTCCAACCAACTGTAGCACCAGAAGGCGAAGTTACTTCCTTAGAAGTTGATGTTACTATTCCAGAAACAGATTTTAATGCTTTTGTCTATTTCCAAGTATCCACTCGAAAAGATGACGGTTATTCAGTTGAATTAGCAAATAAAGATATTACTCTTGTTGGTTCAATAAGTGGCGATAAATTTAATAACTTTAGTGGTTATGTTATTCTCCCAGAAAATGAATTAATCGATAGTGCAACTTATAAAGTTGGTGATAATGAACCACTCATTCTTCCAACAACTAGATCAGGCTTATATTATCTTAATCACCCAGCTAATCTTCCAGGTAATGTCTATCAACTTAATCTTGGTAGAAGCGATAAACCAATCGAAGGAAATATCTCTGTTAGCATCATTCACTCTCACCACGAAATCTATAAGATCAACTATGAAGGTTTGACTGATAAATTAGTGAATATCGACTATTCAAGTATCGTTTATGAAGCTTATGATTCCACTAAAGTAAGCCTTTATTTAAGCTTAAAGAATCCTGCTACTACTCAAGTTAGTTCAAGCGATGTAACTCTCGACTTCGATGGCACTTATTATAATTTTGAAATGCCTACCAAAGATGTCACAATTAAGATTGAAGAAATTGATCCGAATGTTGCTTTAACAGTTAACGCTAATCCAGATATTAGCTATGTTAAATTCTTCAAAGATAATGACTTCTATAGTAGTGAAATTACTAAAGGATATAATGGCACAACTGTCTATCTCTTTGTTGCAGTTAAAAATAACATTAAACCTACCAAAGCTACTTATGGAACAAGTGAAGCAACATTCTCATATAAAGGTTTCGATGACAATGAAAGTGATCCAGCCCGTTTATATGTTGCTCTTATTAATATCCCAGATACTGGTGATAGTTTAAGTGTTACTGTTATTACTAGCGAAGCTCATCTAGTTGAAGTTGCTGAAGATATTGAGCTCACTGTTAGTGGTGGTTCTTACTTTGTAACTGGTGAAACAGTAACTGCTTTATTTAGTGATGAATCCAAGACATTAATTATTAAAGATAAAGAAGGAAATGTCTTAGATATCGAGCAAACTAGATATGAAGCTAGACGCGTTTTTGCTGGTATGAGATTTGCTATGCCAGACTGTGATATTGTTTTATCTTTTGGAGACTAATATGAATATAAAAAGTTTAATCTTACTTCCTGCTCTTACCTTAACCTTAATGGGCTGTAATTCCACTCCGGAAGTTCCTCAAACTACTTTAGATAAGTTTTACACTTCTTTAGCGGAACATAACTATTTAGCGGAGAATAGTGAAGGTAAGTTCTACTGCCTTGGTCAAGAAGCGGTTGTTACTAGTTTTAATACTAACCCAAACCTTTTAGGAGGCTTATTTAAGAATTCCCAAGGTGTCTTTGAATACGTTATTTTAAACGGAAAAGTTGAAGTCCAAGGAATGTCTTCTCCTGTAAAAGAGCTGGACCTTTATAAGTTTTTTACTTCTCCAGCTGATTTACTTTCTATTAATAAAGATGCCTGGAGTGAATCTAGAAAGACCGAAAATGTTTATAATTTAAACCTTCGTGATTCAAGTGTCACATTAGATCTTTTGGAATATGGTTTTGGCGCTAAATTAACTAACTATAACATCCGTAATGTTGTTTTAACTATTAAGCCAGAAGAATCTAGCGCTAACTATATGCTTCGTTATGAAGATAGTAAATCCGAAACTAATGATATTAATGTCACCTTTAAAAATATCGGTTCCACAAAATACGATTTAGTTACTGGCTTTGTTAAAAATAATCAAACACTAAATAAACAAACCGATTGGACTAATTATCAAAAAGCAGTCTTTAATTCATATGAAATTACCGCAGAACCTTATTTCTATAGTGGTTATTCATTAGGCTTATCCTTAAGTTTTGGTTACTACAACCAAAGTGGCATCTTAATGGCCTATGATTTAACTTCTTCTAAAGAACATGTTGTTTTAATGGGAAAAGAATTACTTAACCATGGCTATAAACTTGTTAAAGAAGGGGATGTTTCTTCTTCATATGAATTTAATAACAAAGAAGCTAACGTTAACTTAAAGGTTGAATTAGGCTACATCGATGCTAACGATTTAGAAACTGAAGAAGAAAAAGTATCTTGTCCAAACGGATATCTTCAAGTTGTTTATTCTTATGGCCCATCATATCAAGATGCTGATTTTTCTGATGTTAATAGTATATTAAATAAATTCACAGTTAGTAGTGCATCTGATCCTGATAATTATATCAAAAATATAACCATCACCGATTACACTGAACAATATAATAATGCTTTACTTGATATGCTTAAGGAAAGCGGCATTACTCCATCTACAACTGAATTAATCCTCGCAATGACAAACATCAAATTCTACACTGAAACATTTGAAGATTCTGAAACATTTGTTAGTGTTCTTTTCAGAGAGTTATTTAGTGAAGATGCTGACTTTATTAATTCAAAAGCTGCTGAAGCTAAGCTTAATGGTAAAGAATATAGTGGCTCCACTGAAATCGTTATTGATAGACTTCCAACTATGGGTAACGCCGTCTATACTTGTGGATCTAAATTCATTAATGATGATCAAGTGATAGTCAATGTTGAAATTTATAATTATAATTATGAGAAGGAAGGTTGCCTTGAAATCATGCTTGAGGCATACAATGTTGAAGCCTTCGAATACATGTAATTTATGATTGATTTTAAAAACCTAGGACTTAATTTTTTAAAAGGTATTTTAGCCGGACTTTCAATCGGTTTAGGCGGGTTCCTATATATTATTTTGTCTCATTATGTACCTGGAGAAGGCGGCAAAGCCCTCGGTTCTTTATTTTTTGGAGTAGGGCTATTTCTTGTCTGCACATTTGGCTTCTCCTTATACACTGGTAAGATTGGATTAATCTATGAAGAAAAGAAAGATTTAACTTTCTATCTTTCCTTACCAGTTATGCTTATTGGTAACGCAATAGGTGCGATTGCTCTTGGCTATTTATGTTATTTTATTTTTAAAGATACAGATGTAATGAATACTGTAAACGCTGCAGTAACATCAAGAATCACCTTATCTAGTTTTGATAACTATTTATCACTTATGATTAAGTCATTCTTATGCGGACTCTGCGTTTATTTAGCGGTTAAGTTATTTACTTTAAACCGTCTAAAACCAATTGGAATTATTGGCTTATTAACATTCGTCTTTATCTTCGTTTATTGTGGTTTCCAACACTGTATTGCTAATATGTTCTATTTTGGCTTTGGTAATACTTTTGTCGGCGAAACATTTATTAATTTAGCTTTATGTATTTTGTTTAACTCTTTCGGACCAGTTCTAGGAGTGTTATTCTTTAGAATAATTGAACAAAAATACAAAAAGGAATAGGAGACCTTTATGAGAAAAGATTTAAAAAATTATTCCATCTTCCCAATGCCAGTTTTATTAATTGCGACTTATAACGAAGATGGCACAGTGGATGTGATGAATGCTGCCTGGGGCATGCAACTTGAACAAGATCGCGTGATCTTAAATTTAACTGAATCACATAAGACTGTTGAAAACATTAAAAGAACAAAAGGCTTAACTGTTAGCTTTGCTACCGCTAAACACGTTAAAGAAGCTGATTATTTTGGAATAGTCAGCGCCCACAAGGAACCTAAGAAATTCGAAAAGAGTGGATTACATGCTCTTAAATCAAATCATGTTAACGCTCCTCTTATTGAAGAATTCCCATTAACCCTTGAATGTGAATTCGTTGAATTCCAAAGAGGTGAAAATGGAGCTGGTTTAGTCGCTAGAGTCGTTAATACTTCCGTCGATGAATCAATTATGAAAGATGGTAAGGTAGATATCGATGCTTTAGAAGCAATTGCCTTTGATTCTTATTCATTGGGCTATTACAAAGTTTCTGGCCGTGTTGGTAATGCCTTTAAAGATGGTGCTGCACTTAAATAATTTTAATGCGTATAAAAAAAACATCGCTTAGCGATGTTTTTCTTTTATCTGAATAGAGGTGCTAGTATCTTAGCGACTTCCTCTAAGAATATTTTTTCTTCATTGTGGAAGCGATCAAATATAGGGGCGTCAATATCGATTACAGCGACTACTTTATCGTTAAGAATAATAGGAGTAACAATCTCACTTTTTGAGGCACTTGAACAAGCAATATGACCTTCGAATTCGTTAACATTAGGGACGATTACTGTTTCTTTTCTAGTAAATGCCGCTCCACAGACACCTTTATTAAACGGAATTGTGGTGCAAGCAACTTCACCTTGGAAAGGACCAAGATATAAATTCTTATCATCGCTTAAATAAAAACCACACCAGTTAATGTTTTCTAGTTTATATAATAAGGCTGAGACATTACTTAAATTAGTTACAAGAGGTAACTTATCATCAATAATAGCTTCTATTTGTTTTAATAAGATTTGATACATAGTGAGTTAATTATAATTAAGAATTAGTTTTAAATAAAGTAATTAGCTTTAAGAAAAAAACATATAAGAAACCGGCTCTTTGGGAAAATTTTCTTATTTAGCAAGGTTCTTATAGTGAAAAGATTCTTTTCTAGTGCTATCTTATTTAAGGTAAGAGTTATGAAATTAATAGAATTAAGAAAAATCCATGAAGGAAAATTCCTCACCTATTATGTCGCAGATTTTTTAAATGAAGATAATAAGATTAAGTCTTATGAATTTATCTCTAGAGATAAGAACTTAACAAAAGATACTTTTGGAATGAATAAACCTGCTGGTGTCGGCATGGTTTGTTATTCAAAAGATAGAAATAAAGTCCTTTTGCAAAAAGAATTTAGAATGGCCACAAATCACTGGGTTTATAATTTCCCTGCAGGATTAATTGATGAAGGTGAAACCGCAGAAGAAGCCGCTAAAAGAGAGATTAAAGAAGAAACAGGCGTTGATGTAGTGGAAATTGAAGCTGTTTTATCTCCTTCATATGCTTCTCAAGGAACTAGTGATGAATTAATGCAAATTGTTATTGCTATATGTGAAGGTGAAATTCATAATTCAACATTTGCTGATGAAGAAATTGTGGCTAATTGGTACACCAAAGAAGAAGTAAAAAAACTTATCCAAGATGGAGCGTTTATGTCCGTTCGAACCCAAATGTTCCTTTACGAGTGGTCTAAATAAGTTTTTATATTATAAAAAATGTCCGGATAACCGAACATTTTTTTGTTAATTATCTTTATCTTATTCTTTGCTAGAAGAAATAAGACCGAAGATACCACCAAGGATACCAACAAGTGTGGAAGAAAGAACACTTAAGACAATAACAATAATGTAAAGTGGTTTCTTTTCTTTTCCAGCAGCAATGAAGGATAAAACAGCATTTGGAATGTTAAGTACGGCAGAAATAACAAATCCAATACCGAGACTACTAGACATTGCTTGAACAAATGTTGCTAATTCTTCTCTAGTCATTGTTGTTGAAGTGGTAATTGCACCTTCATCGATTAACTTAAGGATCATTTCTCTAGCTTCGGGTGTAGCGCCATACATGAAAATGACACCTGTAACTAAGAATCCAATCGCAGCAAGAATAGCGAGGACTCCGTTGATAATTAATAGGATTTTTGAAGCTTTTTTCATAATGTATTCCTCCTGAACACCACATTATTATAAATAACTTTCCAAAAATAGAAACTATTTTAATCGGAAAGTGCTTTACTTGGCCAAACAAAAGTACTTGTTAAATCTTGTTCGCCATTATCAATTAAAAGGTCTTGACCGGACATTGATTTATTAGTTACTAATAAGAAATAGACCCAATCAGTAACTTCTTCTAAAGAAGCCCATTTTTTAAGTGGGGTAACTTCCATAATTCTATTCCAAGATTCTTTATCTTTAATTACTTCATCGTTAGAAGATGTTAATACTCCACCTAAAGATATAGAATTACAGGTTGCACCATATGGGGCTAATCTAATTGCGACATTTTTCATATATCCCACTAAACCCGCTTTTGAGGCGACATATAATGGGAATTCGTCTCCACTTCTAGCAGAGGCAGAAGCATTAAATAACACACTCTTTATGTTTTTATTAAAGGCGTATTTTTCAGTGACATTAATTGCGCCTTTTAAATTGTTATCAATATCATCTTTAGAGTTTTGAAGACCAGCATTATTGAATATAAATTCAATGTCACCATCAATATCAGGCAAATGTTCTTTATTTTTAATATCAATTTGGTAATGGAGATAGAATGGATCATCGATTTTGCTTTCTTTTAAATCAAAGCCAATAACCATGTATCCTTCTTTTAGAAATCTTTTAGCGACTTCTAAACCAATTCCAGATGATGAACCACTAATTAAGACTTTCATTCTTTTTTGCTCCTAAATAATTGAAGTAGTCTTTTCCAACCTCACCTTGTTTCCATTTCTTGGTAACATAATAACCAATAGGGGAGAACACTACTTCTAATACTAATTCAAGACCTGCTCCTAATAAAGAACAAGTAACGCATTGAATGAAAGTCCAATGGAATCCATCCCAGAAGATTGGTGCAAAAACCATAAAGGTTAAAATAGCGAAGATTAAGTTATCAAAGAATTGCCCGATAAATGTTGAAACATAACTTCTAGTGATAAAAGCAAGTTTACCATCAGGATTCTTTTTAAACATTTTACCTATAAGGTAATTCATAAAATTATTGATTATTGCACTAGCTAAGAAAGCAATAGTAGAGCTTAAAAGAATAAACCATGTTCCACCAATGATTGTGTTAAAAGTACTATAGTCTTCAGTAGTAGGAATGATTGATACAATCCAGAAGATTAAACATGTTAATAAGTTTACACATATAGCAAATATCGACATTTTAGTGGATGCTTTTGGTCCAAAGTGTTTAGTGACAATATCCATGGTTAAGAAAGATAACCACGACACTAAAATACCGCCATCAATCGCGAGATATTCGCTTTGATAGATTGTCTTATTAGCTAAGACGTTCATTGCTATTACCGAAGTAACAAAAAGAGCCACTACAGGTGAAGGAATACTCCTTAAGAGTAAAACAGTTTCTTTTAAAGACTGTTTTGCCTTCGAGTGGCAATCTGAAAGTTTCATAAAAAAATTCTCCTTGGTTTTATTTTATTAAGCGAAGGATTTAGAGGCCGAACTTCGCTGAGTTATATTATAATAACATCTTAAAAATAGTTAAGTAAAATTGAGACAAATCTTCCCAAATAGGGGACTATCTATCTATTAAATCAATAATTTCTTTAAAATTGCGAATAAATAACATTGAGTGTTTTCTAATTTCTTCATCTTTATTCTTTGATGAATGTATATCATAAACACCCACAACGTTATAGCCAGCTTTATATGCAGTTTTAATTGGAACGATCATATCTTCAAAAATGATTGTTTCATCATTTCTAACATTGAATTTTTTGGTGATTGAATCATAAATAGCAGGGGAGTTTTTGCCTTCTTTGAATGAATTAACATCAATAACATAATCAAAATACTTGAATATGTCTAAACGATGCATACAGACTTCATATATTTCTTTTGAGTTAGCAGTGGCTAGTGCAATATGAACACCCTTATTTTTTAATAAACTTAATAATTCAAGCGCGTTTTCCTTTAAAGGAATAGTGTTTTTATATTGTTCAAAAGAGAGTTCTTTCCATTCATTTAAGATATCTTCTTCTTTTTCATTTGGAAGATATTTCTCTTTGGTCCATTTCGCTGCGTTTTCTAAACCGATATGAGCGATCTCTTCTCCGTATGTTGGAGGGATAACAATGTTTCTTCTGGAAAAGAAAATAGTATCGATATCCGCCCAAATGGAGGTGCTATCGATTAAAGTTCCATCCAAATCAAAGATGGCTAGCTTTATATCTCTTCCAAGTAATTTAACCATTAGAATTTCCTGTTCTTTATTAAAAATTATTTCATAAGGATCTATTTAGTTCTAGAAAAATATCAATTGGTTAATGATTAATTATGAAACTTAATATCGCCATACCTTCTAATGAGGTTTTTATAGTAAGTTCTTCTTTCTTT
This sequence comes from uncultured Erysipelotrichaceae bacterium, assembly GCA_902787955.1. Lineage (GTDB taxonomy): Bacteria > Bacillota_I > Bacilli_A > RFN20 > CAG-826 > Fiminaster. The sequence goes on along the minus strand of CADAIJ010000001.1, from coordinate 227,893 downwards.
ATTTTCCACGATTAAGATATTCATCGCTTCCCAAATAGTGACGGTGGTGGCGATATCTAAAACATAACTAACAACTTCTTTTACTGTACCTCCATCTTTCCATAAACTAAGTAAAAGTATCATTCCCACTAATAAAGTGACACCGATAATAATCAAACTCACAGCAATCTTATTCTTTAAAGAGATTTTTTTAACAGCTTTTTTAGACTCTAAAACCATATTCTTCAAGAAAATACTTTTTAATTCTTCCTCGCTATATCCTTCCATATCTTTAAAAGAAATATCTAAATCAATCGTATATTTCTTAGGTGCGTATTCAAAAGACGCTTTTACCCATTCAATAAAATCATCACTTAAGACAGGAAGCTTAGTAATCGCATTCGTGTCAAATATATCAGATGGTTTATCAAAATTAAGTCGCATCAAAGCAATTTTCTTTTCGTGATCTAGTTCAAAAAATTCATTTTCAATATTGTTAAAGTTTTCAATTAATTCCGCCATAAGTATTACCTCTTACAATATTGTAGCAAATAGAAAATATAATGATAAAAAAAGAGACAAATACTATGTATTCATCTCAATTTTAATCTAATGGCGGAGAATTAGAGATTCGAACTCTAGCGGGGCTTACACCCCCTAACGGTTTTCAAGACCATCCCCTTCAGCCACTTGGGTAATTCTCCAATTTTTCTGGTGGACCAACTAGGATTTGAACCCAGACTCAATCGGTTATGGGCCGACTGCTTTAACCATTAAGCTATTGGTCCAGTGAATAAAATAATATAACAAAACGAAAACTTAGAAAAGAATAAACTCATTTATTTATCTATATGCGCACATACATTAATGGATTTTCTATGTTTACTAAAATCGCTGAAAATTTACGAAAATGAGTGAAAACGAAATAGCAATACATAAATATTCGAATTATTTATTTACTATGTAAATACATTTAATAATTTACCAATTGTAAGCGAATGTAAATGCTTTCATGAACCATAATTATTGACATTAAAATAAAAGGGACTATCATTGTTGGCGTCTTAAGGAAAAGACCGGTCTGCTACCCGATATTAGCAAGGAAAGAGAGGTGTAATTATGAAATACTATACACTTGAAGCTACTGTTAATAGAAAGAGTGTTAAATTCGATAAGAAGTTTAATTCTCGTAAAGATGCTATTGATTATATGTTCAAGTATTTAGAGAAAAACTACATTTATAATTTTAATATAAATGAAAGTTATAATGTTTCTAACAAACACGAAGTTGAATATGTCAGTGATTTCAACAATCGCTTCCTTATTAATCGTGTTACTCTCTAAGTAACTAATATTATCGTTAGCAGGGGACCGTCAATGAGATGGTTCCTTTTCTTTTATCATTAAAGTTCTTGAAATTTGGTCTAACTCTTTTATCATATTTAACCGAGGAGGAACATTAATATGGCAGGTTATATTAAATGGATGGATGGTCATTCTCGTTTAATCAAAATCATCCTTTGCATTTGGATCTTAGACATTACCTGGGCTGTTTACCGTATTGGTCACGCTGTTATCCATAAAAATGTTTTAGAATTAGTTCTTGGCATTCTTTGGATCATTGCAGCAGGTACAGTCGGTTGGGTCCTCGATCTTATCTGGATCATTTTATTCAATCGCATTTTCTGGTTCCATGACTAATTAGTTAACTTATGAAGCTTTACGAATCCGCAGAAGATTATTTAGAGAGGATCTTAATTCTCACTAATAAAAATGGAAAAGTCCGTTCTATCGACATAGTCGAAGATATGAATTTCTCCAAGCCGTCAGTTTCAGTTGCCATGAAAAAGCTCCGTGAAAATGGCTTTATAAGTGTTGATTCTAAAGGTTTCATTACTTTAACTAGTGAAGGTCTTAGAATCGCGACTAAAACATACGAAAGACACTTAGTTTTAACCGAATTATTCGAAAATCTTGGTGTCTCACCTGAGATAGCGCGTAACGATGCTTGCCGCGTCGAACACGACTTATCCGATGAAACGTTTGAGGCGATTAAAGACCATTTAGCTAAATGCAAATAAGAACAAAAAATGAAGGGCTTAGTCATCTAAGCTCTTTTATTTTGCCCCTCAGTTAGTTATGTCTAACTTTTTTATTGACTATTTCTTTATATAAATATATATTATAGGAGGTTAGTTACGGCTAACCGTTATTGCAGGAGGACAAAAGTATGCCAATCGTATTAGCCCCAGTAAACACTTTGCTTCGTGTTACTAAAATCTTAACTGATGATAAAACAAAGAAACATTTGGAGTCTCTTGGCATCACTATTAATTCTCAAGTTGTCTTGATAAGTCAAAACGGGGGAAACGCAATTATCCAAGTAAAAGACTCTCGTTTAGCCTTAGATAAAACAATCGCAATGAAAATTCTAGTCGTGTAAGAAAGGTAGGAAATTATGCTTAAAAAACTAGATGAAATGAAAGTAGGCGAGACTGGCCTAATAAAAACAATCTCCGGAGAAGGTAGGATTCGTAGAAGACTATTCGATATGGGCGTCACCCCAGGTGCAGAAGTTTATCTTCGTAAAGTTGCACCATTAGGTGATCCAATTGAAGTAACTCTTCGCGGATATGAATTAACTCTCCGTAAATCTGAAGCCGCTTTAATAAGTTTAGAAGTGGAGGAAGATAAATAAAATGAAACGTTTTGCTTTAGCAGGTAATCCTAATAGTGGCAAAACCACCTTATTTAATTCCTTAACTGGTTCAACGGCTCGTGTTGGTAACTGGGCGGGTGTTACCGTTGAAAAAAGAACAGGTAGTTACCGTAAACTTAATGAGAAGATCGAAATCGTCGACCTTCCAGGTATTTATTCATTATCACCATATACTAGCGAAGAAGTCATTTCTCGTAACTATATTCTTGATGAAAAACCTGACTGCGTTATCAATATTGTTGACGCGACAAACTTAGAAAGAAACTTATATTTAACCACCCAATTATTAGAAATTGATGTACCACTTGTCGTGGCCTTAAATATGAGTGATGTCGTTAGAAAAAACGGCGATAAGATTGATAAAAACGAATTAGAAAAGAAGCTCGGAGTTCCAGTTGTTGAAATCTCCGCTCTTAAAGAAGAAAACCTCGATGAATTAATGGTTAAATCTCTTGAGATTTCTTCTAAAAAGAGAGTTGGTCACTCCATCATTGAAGAAGGACCATTATCTCATTTAATCAACGATGTTCGCATCGCTTTTAAAGGTAAAAACGTCGAAAATCCATTATTCCACTCCGTCAAGCTCGTTGAACTTGATGAACTTGAAAAAGAATCTCATCCAGATTTAGTGGAAATGGTGGATGAATTTAAAAAGACCTTTAAAGATGAAACATTCGGTGATGACTTTGAAGCTTTAATCGCTGACGCTAGATACCAATATATCTCCAAAAACTATTCTGGTGTCTTAGTTAAAGCTAATAAAGAAAAGAAAGAAGAAGGCGAAGTAGTCTTAACTAAATCCGATAAGATTGATAGAGTCTTAACCCATCGTATTTGGGCGATTCCAATCTTCATCGTTATCATGTTCTTAATCTTCCACTTCACATTTGCTGAAGGCTTATTCTTCATTAAAACAAACATAACTAATCCAGGTGTGATTAATTTCTTCACTGGTATGGGTTATGAAGGAATGCTAGAAGAAGCTGGAGGAGTAGCAGAAGACGTTGTCTTAGAAGGAATTCCTTCTTTAGGTGTCTTCCTTCAATCATGGATGGGTTTTGCAACTGGATCACTAATTGATCTATTTAGAAGCTTTATGCCAGAAGGTGCTTGGTATACATCTTTAGTTTGTGATGGTATCTTAACTGGCTTAGACATGGTTTTATCCTTCATTCCTCAAATCTTAATGCTCTTCTTATTTATCGCAATCTTAGAAGACAGTGGTTATATGGCTCGTATCGCCTTTATCTTAGATAGAGCCTTCCGTAAATTTGGCTTATCCGGCAAAGCCTTTATTCCAATGCTAACTGGTTTTGGTTGTAGTGTCCCAGCGATTATGGCCACTAGAACCTTAGAAGATGAAAAAGAAAAACGCCGCACTATTAGACTTATGACTTGCTTTAGCTGTGGTGCTAAAGCTCCAATCTGGACTTTACTTGCCGGTGTAGGTACATGGGCCTTTGGCTTTGGTGATGTCTTCGTCTTTACGATTTATATAGGTGGTATTGCTTTAGCAATTATCTATGCATTACTTCTTAAAGTGTTCTCTAAAGACACTTATGTCTCTCCATTTATTATGGAACTTCCAGCTTATCACATTCCTCAACCAAAGAACGTCTTAGCGCACCTATGGGAAAAACTAAAACACTATGTCATTAAAGCTGCCACAATTATCGCTGCTTCAACCATCGTGATTTGGTTCTTAAAATCATTCTCCTTCACCTTCCAATTCCTCTTATTACCAGAAGTTAATGATGCTGGAGAAACAGAATATATTCTTCATATTGAAGACTCTATGCTTGCTGGTATTGGCCGTGTCTTTAATTATCTCTTCTATCCTCTTGGCGCTCTTCCAGGTGGTTGGACACATGGTGAAGATGGCTGGAAATATAGCGTTTCTGCTATTACTGGTCTTATCGCTAAAGAAGACGTTGTCGCTACTATGGCGGAACTCGGTTTAGATGAAACTTCAATTGAGTTAAACGCTGCAGGAGTCTATTCCTTTGCTGTCTTTAACCTTCTTACTATTCCTTGCTTTGCTGCTATCGGTGCAGCGCACGGTGAACAAAAAGGTAAAGAATTCTGGATTACATTAGGAACCTGGTTCGGTTTATCTTATGGAACCGCCTTACTCTTCTATTGGATCGGTGAACTTTATATCGTTTCATTAGTTGGTGGTATCCTCGTAACACTTGCTTTAATTGGAGGAGTAGTTGCTTGTGGATTTATTGTTACTAGTAGGCACAAAAAATCTAACGCAATGAATGCTTAATTATGGAATGGTTTGAATATCTAATTATTATTGGCGCAATCCTTTTTGTGGGAGGAGTTATCTTTCTAAGCTTTTACTTAAAGAAAAAAGGAAAATCACTTGGAGATTCCTGTTGTTCTACTAACTGCGTAGGTAACTGCAAAACTTGCCAAGAGTTAGCAGATTCAAAAAAGAACGCTCTTGTTGAAGCTTATCATTCCTCAAAAGCTAACTAAGTTTTAATTAAAAATATAGGCATTGCTCATTAAGGGTAGTGCCTTTTCTTTATAAAGAAAGAAGTTATTATATACTTTAAATTAAATTTTTAATAAAATAAAAACAATGGCGGAACAAGTATACCAAGTATTCGATACCATAAACACAATTGTCCTTTATGTAATTGGTGTTCCTTTTTTCTTACAGATGATTTATATGCTTCTTTATTGGCTACCAAAAAAGAAGTTTCCTAAAACAGATAAATTAAATCGTATCGCGGTTATTATTCCTGCTCATAACGAAGAAGATGTTATCTTTGATACCGTTAACGAATTATTTACTAAACAAGATTATCCTCATGAATTATTTGATGTTTATGTAATTGCGGATAACTGCACTGATAAAACAAAAGAATTAGCGGAAAAAGCCGGCGCTAAAGTTTATGTTCATACTGATCCTGATCCAAAGCATCATATGGTTGGTTACGCTTTAAAATATGGCTTTGAATTACTTCTAAAAGAAGGTATTGAATATGACTTTATCATCCGTTTAGACGCAGATAATCATATTAATGATACTTTCTTCCGTTTAATGAATGACGCTTATAATAGTGGCGCTAAAATCGCTAGACCATATGAATCTGCTTTAAATATGGGTCAAAGTGCTTTTACGAAAGCTTGTGGACTTTATTACACCTTCGATAGCAGAGGTGGTTCTCGTGTAAGAGAAAGACTTCATATCGATGCTCACGTTAATGGCCCAGGTTCTTTAACTGCATTTGAAATTATTAAAAGAATTGGCGGCTACGACACTGTCACAATGTGTGAAGATACTGAATTCAATATTAAAAGAATGTTTGAAAAAGTTAGATGCCACTTTGTGGAAGATGCAGTTGTCTATGAAGATTTACCATCCACATTTAAAGATACATTAGCGAGAAATAAACGTTTAGGAGCGGGAAATACAAGACTTCTTATTAGATACACTCCTAAGTTATTCTTCTATACCTTTAGAAACTTAAATTTCTCCTTCTTAGAAACATTCTTAACTTATATCTTTGTTCCAATCTGCCCAATCCTTTGCTTATGGCTTCCAGGTTTTTATATCTACGCTTATATTTATCACTGGATGGGGTTTGATCCAGGGCTAAACTATCATTTATTCTTCTTTGGCCCAGAATGCGATTGGTTAACCTTTACAACTTGGCTAATTGTCGGAGCGATATCTGTTCTCTTCGTTTTTGTAGGAATTCTTCAATGTTCCTTAATGGCGATTACTGAATATAAGAAGCTTGGTTTAAAACGTAGAAGAGATTTAATAAGTGGGATTATTCTTTTCCCATTCTTCTCAATACTTTATGTAATAACGATTACAATTGGTATCTTTTCTAAACCAAAATGGACGAAGGTTCAAAGAAACGCAAAACACATTAAAGAAAACCAATAAAACTATAGGAAATCCCCTCTTTGGGAAAAATAGTCTCAATTATTTATAATAAAAAATCAGATATATAGTCCATGAGGCTAGTATCTAGCATATTAAGAAAAATTGATTTATCAATAATTGAATTTAAGTATGCTTTTCGATCATCTTTGGTTGAAGTAGCATCTTTTTTAAACTTCTCGTTATATTGATTTCGAATAAATGTGTAATAGTCTCTTGCTTCTTTCGTATAAAAGACTTCGCCATGTCCAGCTTTATCAAACTTTACAAATGTAAAACGTGGACTAGATTTAAATTCTTTTTCATAAAGGTTAAGTCCTGCATCTATTGGAACAGTCTTATCATCTTTTGAATGAATGCAAAGGATTTTTGCTCTTGTATTTTTAAATCCACTTATCGCATTAAATTTGGCATATCTTCCAAAATAATACTCTTCGTAAGCGGAAATATATTTGTCCACTGATGGAGCGTCTTCTCCAGCATATTCTTCTTTATGAATACGTATTAATTCTTCTGAACTATTAAATCCTGAAACTTCCACTACGCTCTCAATATCTGGATAAACATTTAATACAGTAGAGGAACTATAAGCGCCCCAGGAATGACCAAATAAAGATATAGGAAGTCCTCTATAATCTGATTTTTCTCTCACAAAATGAATGGCGTTTTCTAAATCAATTACTCCTTGAATAAATGAACGAATACCAGGTGCAACTGATTCATCAAAAGAAGTCATATCATAACTAAATACAATGAAGCCTTTTCTACATAAATAATCAATTATATCGAGGTATCTTTTGTGACCATTTCCGTATCCATGAACAAAGATAACAACTTTGTTAGTGCGATAATTGTCATAGTGATAAAAATATCCAATCAAGTCATTTGATCCGTTACTAAAAACTTGTCTTTCATATCTTAGATTTGGGAAGTCATCTATATCAAAAAGAAAGAATGGATCAGTGTCTGTGTATTTATAGAAAACTTTCTTCATCACTTCGTAAGTAATGATGTATGGCGAAACTTCCTTTGAAACGTTAAAGGCTGCTTTTCCGATTTTCTTAAATATCTCTTTCGTATTATCATTCATCTTATTTCTATTTTAACGAAATTTTATAAATTAAGAAAAAAACCATGCAGAAACCATATATTTGGGAATTTTTGTCTCAATTTTCTTAAAAGAGTTTAAAAAACTTCTTTTTCTGTGCTAACATAAAGCCATGTCACGTAAGAAAAGTATTGAAGAAATTAATCAGATAACTTCTGAAACTATGGATGCTTTAAATCCTAAGTTTGAAGAATTTAATAAGCTTTGTAATGCTATCGTTACTAACCATAACGAATTCCCAAGATGCTCAAAATTCACTTTAGGAGAAAGCAAAGAACTTTCTCATCTTTCTATGGCTAACGAAATCTTAAGAGAAGCCAACACTAAGATTGATGATAAATTTGTTAATTCCCACGCTACTGAATCAAGCTATAAAGAACGCTATGATGAAGCTGTCAAGAAAAGTGCTGAAATCACCAGTGATTATCCTGAAGTTAGCAACCGTCTTCCAATGGTAATTATTTTCCTTGTTATTGGCCTTGCTTTTATAGGCTTCTATATCGTTGGAAATATTCTTAAAATGATTGAAATACCTCTCGATCCATCTATTAGTAATATTATTTGGATTGCAATAATTATTCTTGGTGCAATCTTCTTTATTCTTGGCGCGTTATTTGGCATCTTCTTTATTATTAATATGTCTGCGATGTATGCCGATTTAAAAGATCGTCTCCATGAAGCCAAGATGCTTAGAAAAAATAGCAACGCTTTAATGGAAGAAATGGAAGCAAGAATTCCTACTTTAGATAACGCTTTAAAAGCAATGATTTTAGTGGAAGATGCTTGCTTACAACAAATTGCTGGTATCCCAGAAGATGGAGAAGTCTTCCTTTCTATCAAAGAATGTATCGGTGGTGCAGTAACTTTGATTTATCAAAAACGCGCTCACGATGTTGCCGATGCTATTAACATCATCACTAACGAATTAAGAATTCAAGAAATGTCAGAAATCTTATTAGCGCAACAAACTGCTCTTACAGCTATTATTAAAGAATTACGTATTCAAAATAAGGTTGCAGTTGCCGCCTTTACTGGAAACGATCTAGAACTCTAAGGAGACTTATATAAATGAAATCATTAGTCGTATATTTTACCCCATACGATGGGAACACTAAATTATTCGCAGAAAAAGTAGCTCACTATGCTGATGCTGATATGTATCGCATTGAAGCAGTTAAACCTTATCCAGAAGATTATTTTGAATGTAATAGTAGAGCTAAAGAAGAATATGAAAATAACGCTCGTCCTGAAATTAAAGGACCACTCCCATCTTTGGATGGATATGATGTTATTTACTTAGGTTTCCCTAACTGGTACCGCTCCTATCCAAAAGTAGTGGCCACATTCCTTGATAGTGTTAATCTTGAAGGAAAAATCATTAAACCATTCTGTACAAACGAAGAAGGTGGATTCGGTATTGGCGAACTTCAACTCCGTAACTTATTAAGTAAGAGCGAAGTTAAAAACGGATTATCTTCCAAATCTGAAAATGTCTCCTTAATTGATGAAGACATTAAAGAATGGATTGAAAAATAAGCAATTATCTAGAAAAAGGCTTCGGCCTTTTTTATTATATCTATATGGAAAATTACAGTGAACTTTTCAAATTAGTTAAGTCTCTTCCTTTGGAAGTGAAAGTTAAAATGGTGGTTGGTTATACAACTTGGACCACTTTTCCATATGAAGAAAAGAATATCCCCTCTTTAAGAGTGTCTGATGGACCTAACGGAATTAGAAAAGAAGAAGGAAAAAATGGATTAGTTGAAACTATTAAATCAACTTGTTTTCCATCCTTATCCACTTTAGCGTGTTCATTCGATAAAGATTTATTATTTAATGTTGGTGAAGCATTAGCGAAAGAAGCTCGTCTCAATAACGTTGATTTTATCCTTGGCCCAGGAATTAATATTAAACGAAATCCATTATGCGGCCGTAACTTTGAATATTTAAGTGAAGATCCTTTTTTAGCAGGTTCTCTCGCTACAAGTTATTCCAGAGGAATAAGAAGCTTAGATGTTGGCTTAACTTTAAAACATTTTGCCTGTAATAGCACTGAAAACTATCGCTTTAATGGAACATCTAACGTCGATGAAAGAGCGTTAAGAGAAATATATTTAACTCCTTTTGAAATGGCGATTAAAGAAGGAGACGCTAACGGAATCATGAATTCCTATAACATGGTTAACGGAGAACACGCTTCCGAAAACAGCCACATTATGACTGATATTCTTCGTAACGAATGGAATTTCGAAGGTATCGCTATGACAGACTGGGGTGGAGTTAAAGATAGAGTTAAAGCACTGTGTGCTTCTACTGATTTAGAAATGCCAGGCATGACTCCTTTAAATATAAAAAGGATAATAGACGCAATAAATAATAAGGAACTTGATGAAGAAATCCTTAATTTATCTTGTATCCGTATTCTTAACGCAATTAAAACATGTCAAAAAGAAAATACTTTTACTCCTCGAATATATGAAGATCATTATGATTTAGTGGTTAACGCTGCAGTGGATTCCGCTGTCTTACTTAAAAATAATGGGGTCTTACCTCTTAAAAAAGACAAGAAATATTTAGTAGTGGGGGATTTATTTAAAAAACTCCGCTACCAAGGCGCAGGATCTTCCCAAATTAATCCATATAAACTCGTTAATAATGAAGAAGCTTTTAAGAAGAATAATATTAGTTACGAATTCTTCCAAGGCTATTATGATTACGATATCGAACTTAAGAAACAACTAGATTTAACACTAAGGTTAATCGCTAAAGCTAATGAATATGACACCATCTTATTCTTTGGTGGTCTAACTTCTTTAAGTGAATCAGAAGGTTTTGATCGAGATAACTTAAATATCCCATCAAACCAAAATGTCGTTATTGAGACGTTACTTAAATTAAAAGAAGAATTAAATAAAGAACTTATCTTCATCTCCTATGGAGGAGCACCTTATATCATTCCTCGTAAAGATGACTTTTCCGCGATTCTTCATATGGTTCTTCCAGGTGAAGGTGGGGGAGACGCTTTAGTTAAACTCCTTTTTGGAGAAGTTAGCCCATCAGGTCACTTATCTGAATCATGGGTTAAAGATATGAATGATGTTCCATTTATGAACGAATATCACATCTCAAGGGTGGAAAACTATAAAGAATCTATTTACGTTGGCTATCGTTATTATGAAACCACAAATAAAGATCTCTTATTCCCGTTTGGTTATGGTTTAAGCTACACGACATTTGAATATAAAGACTTATTAATTGACCAAGATGAAGATAACCTAATCGTTAAGTTTAAAATCAAAAATACTGGACTATATATAGGAAAATCAGTCCCTCAAATCTATATTGGAAAGAAGGATTCTAAGTTCTTTAGACCTAAATATGAACTAAAAGGCTTCACCAAAATTGAACTTAAACCAAACGAAGAAAAAGAAGTAACTATCTTAATTAAAAAAGAATATTTAAGAGTGTTCTTTACTGATGAAAATCGCTTTATTATCGAAGATGGTGAATATCAAATCTATCTAAATGAATCCGCTAGAGACATTAAATTTACTGGCACTATTAATGTTAAGGGCGAAGTAGTTAACCCAAGTTATAACGAATACATTAAAGAATATTATTTTGATCCAACTAACCTCTATAAAGTTTCTAATGAAGTCTTCTCTAAGTTACTTGGTTATCCATTAGAAGAAGTTAAAAAAGTTAAACGACCATATGATATGGAAACAAGAATCCAGGATATGAATTCTTTACCTGCCAAAATCATTAAAAACGCAATGGTTAAAACTTTAACGAAAAACTATTTAAAAGATATAAAGAATAAAACTGAAGATGAAAAAGAAACACTTAAAGTCACTGTTAATTTCTTATCTAAGGGAGTTATCGCTAATACATATCGCTCTTTAACTTATTCTTCTTCTGGCCAACTTAAAGAAACTAACGCTCACGGAATGCTCGAAATCTCAAATTATCATTTTGTTAAAGCAATTAAGTATTTCCTTAAAAAAGAGGAATAATAAGCAAAACATTGATTAAATCGACTCTTTTTTGACTGATAAAATATTTTATATTTTTTCATGTTGCTATTATCTATTGATTTAATTATTATTAGTGTAATCGCTTACAATTAGGAGGTAGACTATGTCTAGTATTGCTAAGGAACGCACTTTCAGTGGTGATAACGTTCCAAAACTAACTAAAATACTCTTCCCTTGGTCTGGTATCTTCCGTGATGCTTGTTACGCCTTAATTGGTACTTTCTTGATGCAATATGCGATTACTTCGGGTGTACTTAGCTCGAACGCATCAGATTTTACCGCTCAATATGGTGTAATTACCGCGGCTATGATGATCGCTCTTTTATGGGATGGTATTAATGACCCAATTATGGGCTTTATTCTTGAGAAATGTCATTTCAAAGCCGGTAAATTCCGTCCATGGATTGAAATAGGTGCTGTTGGTAACGCCTTATGTGTTCTCTTAATGTTCCTTGTTCCACACCTCGTTGGTGCTGGCTGGGGCTGGGGATACGTTGCCTTCATGATCGTTATGTATGTCCTATGGGATACATTCTTCACCATGAACGATATCGGTTACTGGTCAATGCTTCCAGCCTTAACTAATGATGCTAAATTAAGAGCTTCATTAACTGCTAAGACTGCTATTGCTGCCACAATCGGTACCTTTGTAATGAATATTGCGATGTTCATTCTTCCAGGTACATTTGCTGGTGCCACAACATCTACTATTTATGCAGTCACCGGTATTGTTGTTGCCGTTTTATTCTTAGGTTCACAAACTATTGTTTTCTTCCTCTGTAAAGAAAAAGCTCGTGACGCAGTTCAAGAAGAGATATCCGAAAAATCTTCTATTCTTGACTTATTTAGAGTTGTAGCGAAAAACAAACAACTTCTCTTCGCTGCAATTGGTATGCTTTTATACTACTTTGCTTCATTCGTCTTAACCGGTATTGGTCAAAACTATTTCTATATGGTCTTTGGTTACGGTGGTACTAAAGGTGGTATGATTGCTACTGTTATTTCAGTTGTTTATGTTCTTGCGACTATTGTCGCCCAAGCCTTCTATCCAATGATGGCTAAAAAGATGTCCAAGCAAAAGATCTTAACAATTATGACTTTAATCATTGTTATTTCTTACCTTGGCTTTATGTTTATTGCTTTCCCACTTCCAGGAATGGATAAGCCATTATGCGCTAACGGAATTGCTAACCCAGGTGAAGGTATGTGGTTCGTCGGTGGACTTATGCCACTTGTTTATGTCTTCTGTTTCCTCTTCTTTGGGGCAACTGGTGTCTTCTACCTTGCTGTTTTAGTTATGTTCCAAGACGCTATTGACTATAACGAATGGAAATATGGTGAAAGAAAAGAATCCATCTGCTTTGCTTGGAGACCACTTGATGTTAAGCTCGCTAGTGGTTTAAACCGCGGTTTACAATATTTAGTCTTCGCTGTTACTGGTACTGTTTTAGCGATTAACTCCATCTCTAACTGGGAAGGTATTTCTAACGCTTTAACTAACGCTACCAGTGTTAAAGCAGAAAAGACTGCTATTACTTTATTAAGAGATACAAAGATTAAAGGTGGCTTAGACGCGATTAAAGGTGAACAATTATTTGCCTTTGGTTTAATCGTTATCGGTGTCATCATCGTTGCCATCGTTGTCTCTTGGGCTTTATTACATTTCAAATACAAAATTGATGAAAACCTTGAAGCTCAAATCGTTAAAGAACTCGAAGAAAAACACGAAGCTAATCTTAGTGAAGAAGCTAAAGAAGTTGAAGAAGCTCGTGCAGAAGAAAAAGAAGTGGAGGCTCAATAATTATGAAAAAGATGAAATTAGTCGCTTTAGCATTATGCGCCCCTCTTATTCTTGCTTCTTGTGGTAACGACACTCGCGCCCAAGTAATGGCCAAAGCTGAAACTTATACTTTAGAAAAAGCTGCCGAAAAATATGGCGCTGGTAAACATAAAACTGTTACTAAATTCACTGTTGCTAAGGGTGAAGAAGCTAAGGTTAAAGCTTTAGCGATTTCTATTCCAGTTCCAGTTATCGATAGTGAAACTGAAGTTGATGTTGTTATCAATCCTTTAGTTCTTGTTGGTAAAGATAAACTAGAAGATTACGAAGCCGACGTTAAAGAAGAATCTAAGAAATCCGAAACTGAATATGCAGTTCCTTCTTATACATACGCTGATGATAAAGTTACTTTCCAAGCCACATACTCAAAGACTTTAAGTGAAAAGAAAGTTTCTTTAGCTACAGATGTCTATTATGAATGGAATGATGTTGGTTTATTCACATCTTATGTTTACACTGTCGCAGGTGTAAGCGAAGATGAAGAACTTCAATTTGTTTATACTTCAACTGAAACCTTTACTTGGCAAGCTAAGTAATTAGGAATTATTATGGAGCCCTTAACGGGCTCCTTTATGATATAAGGAGACTAAAAAATGGAAATTAAAGATCGTTCTAGTGTCATCTTTGGAAACCCTATTGATAAAAAGACCATCAAAAGTGCGAATAAATCCAAAGCTAAATTTATGAAAAAATATGGTGATGATTCCTCTAAAGAATATCATTTAAAAGCCGAACCAATTAAAACATTAGATTTTATTAACACTAATAATCTTGTTTTAAGTGATAAAGCCGAAAAATTACCAGATAACGCGGTTATTATCGGTAACATCCGTATGGGTTTTGGTCATTACCGTATTTCTATTGCTTTAGCAAGCTGCGCCAAACATTTAGGCTATGAACCATATTGGTTTGACTTAGCAAGTTTTGATGCGACTGGTTCTAAAATGATTCGTGAACAAAATGATCTTTATTCTTTAGCGTCTCGTATCTCGCAAAAATCACACTTATTTAACCATTTCATTTGGGAACCACTTAATAGTGAAGGTTTTAGAAAGATTACTTATAACGCGAAAGATCAAAAGAATTCTGAACTTTTAGCCCCTTTATATCATGATTTACCAAAAGATATCCCATTTGTCGCCACCCACGTCTGGCCATCTCAAGGCGCTATCCACGCTGGCTTAACTCATGTTGTTAACGCTATTCCAGATAACTGGCCAATGGGTTTACACCTTTCTGAAGGCGCAATTCATACAGTTCAAACCCCATTTGCTTATCTTGGCTATAAGATGCTTAATGGTTTTGCCAAAAAACCTCTTAAACCAATGGGAAGCACTGATTTATATGAAGTTGGACATTATGTTGATCACGAACTCGTTTCTAATATTGAATATGACGTTAAAAGAAGAATTGAACGTATAGAGAATAATAAACCACTTCGTATCTTAATCTCCGTCGGTGGTGCAGGTGCAGGTAGTAAACAATTCGTTTATATCCTTAACCATTTAATGAACTATGTTAAAGAAGGAAGAGCGACTTTACTTATTAATTTAGGTGATCATAAAGAAATGCTCGAATTCTTAGATAAACATGTTAAAGGTTTAAAAGATACTGCTAAAACATATTTTGATACTTATGAAGAAGTTAAGAAATTTGCTGAAACACTTAACACTAAAGATGTTGAAGCAGGGGTCCATGTCTTCGCTCATAAAGATATCTTTGAAGCAGTCTATAGCACTAACTTACTTATGAGAGGTAGTGATTTTTTAATCACTAAACCAAGTGAACTTGCCTTCTACCCAGTTGTTAAACTTATGATGAGACATATTGGTGGACACGAAGTCTATGGTGCAGTTCACGCTCAAGAATATGGTGATTCAACATTTGAATGTCCAGATGAAAAATCAATGAAGCAAATGCTTGATACCTTACTTAATGATAAAGATGTCTTAATTCACTTAAATAACCAAATCATTAAGCTTAAAAAAGATGGCATTTATGATGGTGGTTATGAAGTCATTAAACTCGCCATTAAGGGTCGTTAAAATCTAGCTTAAAACACTAAAAAAGCCTCAGAAATCCCCTCTTTGGGAAAAATGAGGCTTTTAAAATACTTATTTAACTTCTAAATTAATCTCTTTAACAATATCTTCTAAAGTGATTCTAACTTTAGCCAAACCAGCTTCTTTTTTAGACTTAATCATAAGTGATAATTGCCCGCCTAATAAAGCTTGTTCTTTGTCTCCTATTAGTTCAATAGGGCCACTCACTTCAACATGAACTACTTTATTCGCATATTGCATTAAAGCGCCATATTCATCGATATAATGAAGGTTAATCATCGTCATATCGTAAGTATCTTCATTAACTAAAGTATCTTTATAGTTTTCCACTCTTAAATCGAATTTATGGGATGGACCAAGAGTTTGTTCTTTAACTAGTTTTCCATCTTTATATCCTTTAAAGGTGTATATTTTTGCGATACCACCCCAGGAACCGACATATTTATTCCAATAATCTAATAGTTGGTCATAATCGATATGGTATTGTTTCATCATTCTAAAAAGATAAAGCTTCATCTTTAGATTAAGTGAATCAAAACCATGGATTGCGGCATAGCTAAACATCTTTCCAACTTTTGCCCAATGTTTTTCAGGAATCTTATCTTCTTTAAAGGTAATACCCACTAAATCATCAATATAGATTGGTGGATGTTTTAAATACTTATATTTACCTTTAAAGTCTGGATAGAATTTATTAACGTACTCGCCGTTTTTATAAAGTTCAACATAATCGCAGTTAGTTAAAACATAAATATCATCAAACATTGCCGCGTTAACATCGCCCGGTTTTAAATTAGATATTATTTCCATAACTGGGAATTTATCTTGTTGAGAAGCAAATGAAGCATAAGCTGGTTTTGGATTACGATATAAATCAAAGACACCATGAGGGCAGATATGGTCTCCACTTCCAAAATCAACATGAGTGTTATAATCTACAAAGCACCAACCAATTGAACCAGTGATATCGTTATATTTAAATGAATCATTAAGAACCACTAAATGTCTTAAGGCGTGGATTCTTTTATTTTTCATATCAGAAGTAGCTTTAGTAGGGCCCATATGTCCCATATTTTCACTAACTAGATATGGGTGGTTTTTAGCACTCTTAACTTGTTTTTTGGCTAGTAAGCCAATTGAATCAA
This sequence comes from uncultured Erysipelotrichaceae bacterium, assembly GCA_902787955.1. Lineage (GTDB taxonomy): Bacteria > Bacillota_I > Bacilli_A > RFN20 > CAG-826 > Fiminaster. The sequence goes on along the minus strand of CADAIJ010000001.1, from coordinate 211,092 downwards.
CGCTCCAGTTAGAGAAGTCATTATAAGAATAGATATCTTCAAGTAACTCACTATTAGTGACATTTCTCACCCCGGTTGTGTAACTATATGGATCAAGCTTATGAGCGAGTTTATTTGCTTCTAAATATAATTCATGATCATCTTTTGATTCATCAATTCTTACTCCATGAGCAATTAAGCATGGATGGTTTCTTTCTTCTATAACCATTGACTCAATATTTCTCATGAAGTTCTTTCTCCAAACTTCACCTTTTCCAATATGTTGCCAGCCTGGGATCTCATTAATTAAAAGTAAACCTATTTCATCACATCTATTTAAGAAATGTTCACTATTAGGGTAGTGGGATGTTCTAACCACATTAACACCCGCTTCAAATTTAAGTTTATCCGCATCATATTCTTGTAAAGATTTAGATGCTGCATAACCAATATATGGATAGGCTTGGTGTCTATTTAAACCCACTAATTTGATTTTCTTATCATTAAGATAAAAACCATCTTTCTTCCATTCAACTTTTCTAAAGCCAAATCTGGTATTATATTCTTCTTCTCCATAACCTGATTTAATTACAGTTTTTAAAGTGTAAAGGTTAGGATTATCTATATCCCAAAGCTTAAAGTCTTTAAGTTCATAAGATAAGGTATTAAAGCTATCAAGTAAGATATTATCTTTATATAAATAGTAAGTAATAGAAGTGCTATTAGAGGTACCCACTAAATCATGAGTGATATTAATAACACCTTTATCATCTCCGTGAACAAATATATTTTTTAAATATACTTTTGGATGAATATTTAAGCTAACTTCGCGGTAGATTCCCCCAAAAGTTAGATAATCCACAGCGAAACCAAAAGGTGGAACATCCTTATCTTCAGAACTATCAAGTACGACTACTAATCTATTCTTACCTTTAATAATTTCTTTACTAACATCTATTTCGACTGGAATATATCCACTTACGAATTCACCTAAGTATTTATTATTGAAGTAAACCTTAGCTTTAAGCATAAATGCTTCGAAGCGAAGAATAGAAACGGTATCCACAAGTTCTTCGTTTACTTCAAACACCTTTTCATAAGTTGAGATAAATTGATAAGATTTCTCACTAAAATAGTTATATGGGAGAACTTTAACTGTGTGAGGGATATTAATCATTTCTCCCTTAAAAGAATTAGTGAGATATTCTTCCTTATAATTATCTATATAGTTCCAGTCATAATTTAAATTAATTTTCATAAGTAAACTCCAACAATGAGTATAACAAAATAATTTATAATTATTAAGTATCAAATATTTATTAATGCTATAATAGAAAAGACTTATGAGATACTTCGAATTATCAAGGCAAAAAAATATCCGTGATCTAGGCGGTCTAGTTACTCAAGACGGCCATCATATTAAGTATGGAAAGATATATCGTGGGGGAGTACTTTCTCGCGTTAATGAAGAAGATATTGAAATCATTAAATCCTGGCACTTAACCGATATTATCGATTTTAGAACCAAGCTTGAATATGAAGAACGTCCTGATGTTCATATCGAAGGCATTTCTTATCATAACTTCCCAGCGATTAAATCTAATCCAAACACAAAGAATAACTTTAAAGAAGATGGAAACCTCATCTGGTTTGTTAACGCAGGTGATTCTGGTTTTAATCATTTAAAAAGACAATATGTTGAACTTGTTAGTGAAGAAATCGGAATAGGCGCTTATAAAGAGTTTTTTAAGATAATATCTAAGAAAGATAAAGTAACTTATTTCCATTGTTCTCAAGGTAAAGACCGCGCTGGTCTTGCTGCTTTCCTATTCGAAACAGCTTTAGGAGTGGACTTAGAAACCGCGAAAGAAGATTATCTATACACAAATAAGGCTATGGCGATGAAAATAGATAGACTTATCGACCAAGTAAAAGATAAACATTTCTATAACGAAAGCTATCATTCCTCTTTAGTGGATGTCTTCTCTGCAAAACTAGAATATCTTGAAAGTGCGATTAACGCGATTAACGAAAAATATGGTTCAATAACTAACTTTTTAACTAACACTTTAGGAGTGGATATCCCTAAACTTAAAGAAATCTATCTTGAAGACTAAAGCACTTTCATAGATTTACATAGTTGATATAGTCAATCATAAGATTTTATATTCTTAAATATAATGTGACTAATTTCATAGTCATTTTTATATTTTTTGAAAAAAGATGAATTCAATATTTTATTGACATGCTATATTAAAAATATAAATATTATTGCAACTTCAAATTAATTATTTAATTAAAAGGAGGAAGTTATATGACAAAGAAAAGTTTAATGATTGCAAGTGCAATTATCCTTCCGTTAACCGTCGGCGTAATGGCTATGGGTATTGGCGCTGGTAATAATCATAATGTAGCGAATAACTTATTTGCTACTGGAGAACAACCTGGATCAATTACTTTTAATAGAACCATTCCAGGTACAACTCAGAACATCTCTAGAAATGACTATTATTATACAAGTGGTCTCTCACAAAATGGCACCAAACTATATTGCTATAATGCATCTAATGTCAGTTTAGGTACTGCCTATGTTGCTGTTATGTGTGGCACTTTCGATAAAGGTTCAGTAGAGCCTGATTTAAGGTTTTTAAGTGCTAATTCTGGAAGTTCTGACTTTTGTTTTCAAAGTATAACTAGGATTTCTATGACTAGTAACACTTACAATACTAGAACATTATCTGTTTACACTTCAAATGATGGTTCAACTTTTTCAAAATATGGTGACTTACCTATTACTAGCAGTGGCGGCAGTATAGAATTAAATGGCGCCAATTATGTTCGCTTTGGCTACTCTGGTAGTTATTCTGTTTACATAACAGATATTGTTATTGAATTTATGTGTTCCTATCAATAAATAAGGAGGCCAACTTATGACCAAATTCAAACTATTTTCATCCGCGTTTGTAACGCTTGCGTTACTCCTCTCCGCGTGTACTTCTACACCTGGAGGTGATTCAGGATCTAATCCATCTGGAAGTGAAAACCCATCTGATTCTACAAGTGAAGGTAGTGGTGATACTTCTAAGGATAGTGAAGGTACATCCGATAGTGGTACTGTCACAAAGGATTATGTTGAAACCCATGTTGAAAACATCCTTAAAAACCATAACTATACCGCGGATATAAGCTGTGTCTCCCTTGAAGATACATCTAAATATATCTCCAAGTATTCAATGTTTAACATCAATAATGATGTTCTTTACACTGATGGTGATTCACTTGAATACTATGGTTTTATTAGACAAAAAGACCAAGGTATTGTTGAATTTGAATCCCTTAAAGCAGGAAGTGCTGTTATCCCAGGAGCGTTTATTGCTACTAACGTATCTCTTGGCATGTCTGATCTTTACGCTTTAGCGTTAGAACATATCGGACTTCTTCAAAATGAATTCACTCGTGTTAGTGATAACATCTATAACACTAAAAATAGAGAGATTAAAGCAATCGTTGGCAACTTAGCTTTTGGTGATTATGTCGTCTACGCTACCGAACCTGAAGTCTTAGAGATTAAAGGTGAAGAAAATGAGCTCGTCTTATCTGGTACTTATATTTATAACTATCAATCTGAAGACGCAGGCAGCTTAGATGATACCTTCATCCAAGAACCACATATCGTTACTATCAGAGTTAAAAATATCGGTTCTACTCATAATGAATCATTTGAAAACTATGTTAAAGAACCTACTACAACTTATAGTGCCCCTCTTAGATGGAGTGAAGCAGATGTTTCCTTCTTTAACACTTACTATAACTCAGTAGTGCCTCCATTTATTGATGGATTATCTTATTCCTATAGAATGGTTAGAGGCGTTTCAAGTGGTGAATATGTTTCTCAACTTGAAGACTATGCTTCCGGAGATTTAACCTCCGCTTATGGAGCGATCTTAGATAAGGATGAAAACTTTGTTAAGAAATCCGATACTAGATATGTTTACGAAGTAACTGATGAAGAAGCAAAACTCGTTCATACCTACGCGATTGAAATGAGATTTACTTCTCCAGAAACCGTTGATAAATACGGAATTAAAACAGGATATTATTTCCCAAGAGGTGTCTTCACTGTTAAGTTTGTTCACACAACTAAAACCGCTGAAGAAATCGTTACCGTTGATTTAGCTAACTCTTATATTCAATCTTCTAAAGCTAAAGGCTTAATTAAGAAATTCCCATTAACTGGATCTTATAAAGTATCTAATTTCCTTGAAGGAACTGCGAAAGCTAATGAAGCTTATGGTTCAGATTTCTATGCTTTAGTTGTTCCAACTAGAACAGCCTACTTTAATATTTATATTCCAACCTATGATGAAGCAGTTAAATTCATTAAGGATTACACTGATTTACAAAAAGAAAATGGCTTCGAACCTTCTGGTTCTCTTGGCACATTCTTCTTCTACACTCTTAATGATGACTATAATTCATTAATTAGATTTGGTGATATCGTCCAAGCTGGTAAATCTAGCTATAAAGGATATGTCCAAGTTCAACTCGCTATCACTAATGATTCAGTGGATGAATATAATAAAGAACCTCCAGTAGAAGAAAAGACTTTAACCAAGATCACTCTTTCTGGTTACACAACTACATATAACGTTAATGACACCTTTATATTTGATGGTAAAGTTACCGCTTATTATAGTGATGGTACTTCTAAAGAAGTAAGCCCAACTAGAGTCACTTCTCCAGATATGACTAAAGCTGGTACGCAACAAGTTATCGTTTATTATGCTGAAAATGGCGTTGAAAAATTTGATGCTTATACAATTACCATTAGTGGTGGTGAAGTAGAAGAAAAATACTCCATCTCTTATGTCGCAATTGATAGCAATTATGACCCAATCGAAGGTGATGTCTTTGACTTTGAAAATGGCGAAATGCCAGTCGAAGCAAATGCTGGTGATAGAGTAAAGATTAACTTTAAAGTCAAAGAAGGCTATGAATTCGTTATGTTCATGCCTTATGATGAACAAGGCGCAATTGAAGAACAAATTAGTGATGAAAGCGCACTTACTATACCACAATTTGAATTTGTAATGCCTGAATACGATGCCGAATTCTGGGTTGTGGTTACTCCAAAAGCAGTGGAAGAAACATATGAAATTAACACTGTTAACGACCTTACAAATGGATTATCAGTCAATGTCACTTATCCAACTGAAAAGAAGGCTAAGGCTGGACAAAACGTTCAATTCAAAGTTGTTAACGAACAAAGTGTTGAATTTAATTTAGAAATTAAAGACTCTAATGGAACCGCTATTGAATATGTTGGTCCTAACCCAATGACTGGTGTTTATCAATTCACAATGCCTGCTGGTGAAGTTACAATTACTATTTCTAAAAAATCCGCTACTCCTGCTACCTTAAAAAGTATTGCAGTAGTGGATCCAAAGACTTCCTACACTGTTGGAGATACATTCGTTGAACCAACCGTTAAAGGCACTTATAGTGATGGAAGCGTAAAAGAAATCACTGGTGCAACCTTCAGTGGCTATAATATGTCTACCGCTGGAACATATACTGTAACAGTTGCGTATGATGGAATTACTACATCTTATATAATTGTTGTAAGTGAAAGTTCTGGTGAAGAATTTGATATAGTTGGTACATTTACCACAACTAAGATGCTCAGTGGATATAGCAATACATTTAGCCTCGTTTTCAAGAATGATGGAACAGGCGAATATCGTAGAAGCTATGTTGATGGTGATGGAAAAGCTTATAACTATAACTGCTTATTCACATACGAAGTAAGTGAAGGACAAATCACATTCACCTATGCTGGACGCGATAGTATCCGCGATGCTGCTGATTACGCCTCTTACTGTATGTTTAATGCTAACTTCGACACAAACGAACGCGGTACAATTAATGAAGATGGAACAATTAAAGTTCAATTCCTCACTAAGTTGGCTGATCAATGGTCTTCTAGACCAAACGAATTAACATTCACAAAAGTCGTCGACTAATTACAAATCCTACTACAAGAGTCACACTAATCTGTGGCTCTTTTATTTTGCCTATTGTTTGGGAAAATATGTCTCAAAGAGGTGACTTCCTATATGAAAAATATTAAATTTTAATAATATTAAAGATTTATAAAACCTTAATTGTTATAATCATTAAGTAGGAGATTTTTACTATGATTAAAACGAATGACAAAGTCTTTGTGCTTGAAACAAAGAATAATAGCTATATTTTTCACACTAACGAATTAGGTTTATTACTTCATGATTATTTTGGAAGACACATCGATTTAATTGATTTTAATATCGATGCTATTAAGCAAAATATCACAATTAATAAAGGTTCTTCTGTAGCCTATAAAGATGAAAAAGACCATGAGTTCTCAATGGACCATGCTTATTTAGAATTCTCTTTCCCACATAAAGGTGACTACCGCGAGACTCAAATCCTTTTTAAAAACGAAGAATATGGTTACGTTTTCGACTTTAATTATGACTCTTATAAAATTAATAAAGATATCAAGGAACTTAAGACTCTCCCATCTCCTCATCACGCTGACGAAGAATTAATTATCTATCTTAAAGATAGAAACATTGATTTAACTATAGAATTACATTACTTAGTCTTTATTGAAGATGATGTTATTGCTCGTAACATTATCGTTAAGAATAACACTGGTAAAGATCTTCATATCTTAAAAGCTTTATCAATGTTAATGGATATCAATAATCACGATTATGAAATATTAACCCTTCATGGTGGCTGGGCTAATGAAGCTAATAAAGCTATCCAAGAAATTAAGCCAGGAATTTATCAAGTATCTTCTTTAACTGGTAGTTCCTCTAACCGCCATAATCCATTCTTCTTAATTAAAGATAAAGCCACAACATATGAAAACGGTGAAGTTATCGAAGTTAACTTAATGTATAGTGGTAACCACTTAGAATTAGTTCAATTAGATAATTATGGTATTCTCCGTCTTATGAGTGGTATCAACCCATTCTGCTTTGACTATCTTTTGAAAGATAAAGAAGTATTTGAAACTCCATTCGCTATAATGACTTACTCTAATAAAGGTATTAATGATGCATCTCAACATATGCATAGTTTCGTTAATAACCACGTCATTGAGCCAAAATGGAACAACTTTCCCCGGCCTATAGCCATCAATAACTGGGAAGCTACTGGTGCTAAATTTAAACAAAGTCAATTACTAAAGCTGGCTAAAGCATCATCAAAATATGGCGTTGAACTATTTGTTCTAGATGATGGATGGTTCTCCACTCGTAACGATGATAAAAGTGGCTTAGGCGATTATGACGTCAATAAGAAGAAACTTCCTAGTGGACTAGATGGCCTTGCAAAAAAGATCAATAAACTAAATATGAAATTTGGGTTATGGTTTGAACCAGAATCCGTTAACCCAGATTCTAATCTCTATAAAGCTCATCCTGAATGGGCAATTAAAAATTATGACCGTGATCCTGCTAAAGGACGTAATCAATATATCTTAGATTTATCTAATCCTTTGGTCCAAGATTACATTATTGAAAATGTATCTAAGACTTTAAAATCCGCTAATATCGAATATGTTAAATGGGATATGAACCGCCATATTTCCGATATCATTGGTGGGGTTTCTGCTGGCGAATTTTATCATCGCTATATGCTAGGTTTATACCGCGTGATGAAAGAATTAACTAAAGAATTTCCTGATGTTTTATTTGAAGGTTGTTCCAGTGGTGGTAACCGTTTTGATTTAGGAATGCTACGTTACTTCCCACAAACATGGACAAGTGATGATACTGATAGCTATGAAAGACTGATGATTCAATCCGGTTACGCTTTAGCCTATCCACCTTCAAGTTTATCCAATCATATTTCAGCTTCTCCACATTCTCAAACCTTAAGAAGAACTCCACTTGAATCTCGCTTTAATGTTGCCTCTTTTGGTGTTTTAGGTTTTGAACTTATTTTCTCCGAAATGGAAAAAACCGAAGAAAAAAGAGTTAAACACTATATAGACATATATAAAGAAAATAGAATGACTCTCCAATATGGTAAGTTCTATCAATTTGGTTCGTTAGATTTTAAAGATAATATTCATTCTTTCGTCTCTAAAGGTGAAAAAGATGAAGTAATAATTTATTACAACAAACTTCAAAAGATGAACGCTCCTGATTTAAATCTTAAAGGAGTGGATTTAAATGATAACGCTACTTATAAAGTAGAAGTTGTCCCAGTCGACCATAATTTAAAGAAGTTTGGTAGCTTAGTTAACGCTATTAGTCCAATTCATCTTAATCCTAATGGAGCGCTTGTTAGAATACTTTCTAACTTAAAGACAATGGACGGCGAAAAAGAAAAATATATTGTTAAAGGTAATTTACTTAATAACCGCGCTATCCTTCTCCAACATGAATGGGCGGGAACTGGTATAAATGATGGAGTCCGCTTAATGGGAGACTTCGGAAGTAGAATGTATCTAATTAAAGAAATTGAAGATGGAAACAAAAAAGACTAATTGGTATAAAGACGCGGTAATCTATCAAATCTATCCTCGTTCATTTAAAGATAGTAACGATGATGGTTTTGGTGATATCCCTGGCATTATATCTAAACTAGATTATCTAAAAGAACTAGGAGTTAACTGTGTTTGGCTATCTCCAGTTTACCCATCTCCTCAAGAGGATAATGGTTACGATATTTCTGATTACTATAATATCTATGATAAGTTTGGTACCTTAGATGATTTTAAGCTTATGCTTAATGAGATGCATAAAAGAGGAATTAGACTCATCATGGATTTAGTGGTGAACCACACTTCTAGTGAACACACTTATTTTAAAGATTTATTAAAAGATCCTGAACACTCTAAATATAGAGATTATTATATTGTTCGTAAAGGCAAGAAAAACGGAAAGAAACCTCCTAATAACTGGTCTGGATTCTTTGGTGAAAAAGCTTGGGAAAGACTTCCTAATAGTGACTTATATTATCTTCATTTATTCGCTAAAGGACAGCCAGATTTAAACTGGGAAAACCCAAAAGTAAGAGAGGAAGTTAAAAACATTCTCCGTTACTGGTTTGATATGGGCGTGGATGGCTTTAGATGTGATGTCATTACTTTAATAAGTAAAAAGCAAGACTTTAAGAATCGCTTCCCAGGTATCGCTTTAGTGGGTAAAGATGCCTATATTAATGGTCCTCGACTCCACGAATTCTTACATGAATTAAATAAAGAAGTAATTTCCAAATATGATGTTATGACAGTAGGGGAAACTGTTCTTTCTTCAATAGAAGATGCGAAGTTATTAGTGGCCCCTAGCCGTGAAGAATTAACAATGATTTTTAACTTTGATAATACGGATACGGATAACTATTTAGGAGTTAAATATCTTGAACGAAAATTTGACTTAAGAAGGCTTAAAAAAGTTTATCGTAGATGGCAAGCCGCTCTTCATAATAATGGTTGGAATTCTTTATTTATTGAAAATCATGACCAAAGAAGAAGTACTGGCCGATTTGGCACAGATGAAAGTGATACTTACCGTGAATTAAGTGCTAAATGCTTAGCCTCTGCCTATTTCTTAATGCAAGGAACACCATTCATTTATGAAGGACAAGAAATTGGAATGACTAACTATCATTTCACTAGTCCAGATCAAATTGAAGATGTTGAATTTCATAACATTTATAACGTAACAAGAAAGAATAAATTCATCAAATTCATTATAGGAAATCACCTCTTTGAGAATTCTCGTGATAACGCGAGAACCCCAATGCAGTGGGATAATTCTAAGTATGCTGGTTTCTCTAATGTTTCTCCTTGGTTAGCGGTTAACCCTAATAAAGATAAGATTAACGCAGAAGATTCTTTAGCTAGAGAAGATTCCTTATTCCATTATTATCAAAAACTCATCTCCTTTAGAGTGGGAAATGAAATCATTAAAAACGGTAGATTTAATGATGTCCTTCCTCACCATAAATATTTATTTATTTATGAGATGACTTACGAAAATAAAAAAGTCGTTGTTATGACTAACTTTTCAAAGAAAACGATTAAACATAAATTAATTTCTAAATATAATGATAGCAATCTTGTTTTATCTAATTATAGTGAACATGATGAATCATCTTTAAAACCTTACGAAGCGAGAATATATGAATATAATTGATCCAACTTTAACCTTTAGACATTCAGTTAAAAAAGATAACGGAATTGATATTATTACCGTAAAACGTTCTGATGGTTTTAAAGTGGTTTTAACTGACTTAGGAGCGTCCTTATACGAAGTATATTTTAATGATAAATTAATGACTCTTACTCCTAAGTATATGAGTGATTTTAAAAACCCAAAACTATATCATGGTAAAACAATTGGCAGATACGCAAACCGTATTAAAGACGCAAAGCTTTTTGTCGCGGGACAAATCTTTAATTTAGATCCTAATGAAGGAAAAAACACGCTACACTCCGGCTCAATGGGATTTTCTAATCGATATTTCGATTATGAATTTAGAGAAACTGAAAACTATTTTGCCGTGGTCTTTAAATATATTTCTCCTGAATTAGAAGCAGGTTTCCCAGGTGAAATGGATGTTAAAGTAGCCTATCTTTTCCATAAGCTTAAAACCGCTAACTTCCAAATTCTTTTTGAAGCCAAAACAACATACGAAACAGTCTTTAGGCCAACCAATCATGCCTATTTCTCTTTAGGCAATGAATCTATTGAAGATGTTGGTTTATATATTAATTCAGATCGATATGTTGTCCCTGATAAAGACACTCTTCTTCCTAAACGTATGGAAAAGCTTATTCCTGAATTAGATTTCGATTCTAATTGCTATGCAATTAAGAAGGGTTTAGTTTCAGAAAGATTATTAAACACAAAAGCTCATGGAATTGACCATTATTTCCGTTTCAAAAATAACGATAATCAAGCTTCTCCAGTCGTTCTTTTAACTGATAAATCAACAACATTAACTATCCATACAAACTTTGATGGTGTTCATATTTATAGTGATAACTACGAAGACGATATTGTTTATAAAAACACGAAAAAGAAAGTCCATCGCGGCCTCGCTATTGAGCCATGTGATTCTCCGCTTAAACAAAATGTTTTAAAACCTGGAGAAATATTCCATAAAGGTATTTTCTATTTCTTTCACGAAGTAAAATAACTCCGATATATTCTTGCTTATTTGGGACTTTTTGTCTCAAAAGTGTCAGTTCCTGCGTATTTATCGTCAAATTTATCTATTTAGTTAGGTTAGAATAACTAGCAACTCGTAAAAATTCTATTGCGAGTTTTTTCTTTATTATAATATAATAATTGCGTATTAATCTCGGAAGGAGACAAATAATGGCAAAATTACAACTTGCTGCAGAGAAGCAAATTAGAGAAATTGTTGAACGTTATAAAGACGAAGAAACACCTCTTATGATGATTCTCGAAGCCATTCAATCTGAATATGGCTATATCCCTATCGAAGTTCAAGAATTAGTTTCATCCCTTACCGGCATTCCAGTCGCCGAAATTTATGGGGTTGTTACTTTTTATTCTTTCTTCTCACTCTCACCAAAAGGAAAATATGTTGTCGGAGTTTGCCTTGGCACTGCTTGCTATGTTAAGGGTAGCCAACTCGTCATGGACAAATTCTCTGAAATCCTTGGTATTAAACCAGGCGAAACCACTAAAGATGGCTTGTTCACTTTAGATGCTCTCCGCTGTATCGGTGCCTGCGGTATCGCTCCAGCCTTAAGTATCAATGGTAAAGTTTATCCAAAAGTTTCTGCTGGCCAAGTCCCAGGAATTATTAAGGAATATCAAGATAAGGAGGCTAATGCATAATGGAACAAATTAAAACTAGACAAGATCTTGAAAATAAAGTTCTTAAATGCACTGACTGCTTAACTAAGAAACTTAACGGCCAAGATGGTAAAAAACATTTAGTCGTTTGTGGTGGTACTGGTTGTATCTCCTCACAATCTCTTGATATCCTTGCTGAGCTTGAAAAGCTCATTAAGGAAAATAACTTAGAAGACAGATGCACAGTCAACCGTGTTGGTTGCTTTGGTTTCTGTTCTCAAGGTCCTTTCGTAAAAGTCTTCCCAGAAGATAGACTCTACCGCGCTGTCAAAGTTAAAGATGCCGCTAGAATTATCGAAGAAGATGTTATCGGTGGTCGCTGCATTACTGATTTACTTTACGAAGATCCAGTTACTCATGAAAAAGTTGAAAAACAAGATGATATCAACTTCTACAAAAAACAAATCCGTATCGCTCTTCACGGTTGCTCCTTAATCAACCCAGAAGAACTTGATGAAGCTCTCGGATTTGGTGCCTTCAAAGGTTTAGCTAGAGCTTTAACTATGAGCCAACAAGAAGTCGTTACTGAAGTCTTAAATGCTGGCATTCGTGGTCGTGGTGGCGCAGGCTTCCCAACTGGCCGCAAATGGCAATTCGCTTTAGACCAACATAACGATGAAAAATATGTTGTTTGTAACGGTGACGAAGGTGACCCAGGTGCATTCATGGACCGTTCTATTCTCGAAGGTAACCCAGTTGCAGTTATCGAAGGTATGATGATTGCAGGTTACGCTATCGGAGCTAAGAATGGTTACTTCTATGTCCGTGCCGAATACCCAATCGCTGTTCAAAGACTTAGAATCGCTATTGATGAACTTGAAAAAGCTGGTCTTCTTGGCGATAACATTCTTGGAAGTGGCTTCTCTTTCCGTTGCCATATTCGTTTAGGTGCTGGAGCCTTCGTTTGTGGTGAAGAAACTGCCTTACTTAACTCCATTGAAGGACGTAGAGGTATGCCTCGTCCACGTCCACCTTTCCCAGCGGTCAAAGGTTTATGGGGTAAGCCAACTATTATTAATAACGTTGAAACACTCGCTAGTGTTCCATATATCTTACGTGAAGGCGCTGCTAAATTCGCCTCTATCGGTACTGAAAGATCTAAAGGTACTAAAGTCTTCGCTCTTGGCGGTAAAGTCAATAACGTCGGCTTAGTCGAAGTTCCAATGGGTACAACCTTAAGAGAACTTATCTTTGATATCGGTGGCGGAATTCCAAATGGTAAGAAATTCAAAGCCATTCAAACTGGTGGTCCTTCCGGTGGTTGTTTAACCGAAAAAGACTTAGACGTTGAAATCGACTTTGACTCCTTAGTCGCCCGTGGCTCTATGATGGGTTCCGGTGGTGCGATTGTTATGGATGAAGATAACTGTATGGTTGACGTTGCTAAATTCTATATGGAATTTATCTGTGACGAATCATGTGGTAAATGTTCCCCATGCCGTATCGGTACCAAGCGTATGCTTGAAATCTTAACTAAGATTACCGAAGGTCGTGGTGAGCCATCTGATATCGATGATTTAAAAGAACTTGCCAATGCAACAAAAACTAACTCCTTATGTGCTTTAGGTCAAACTGCGGCTAACCCAGTTTTATCCACTATGGCTAACTTCATGGATGAATATGTCGCTCATACAAGAGACCATAAGTGTCCAGCTCACGTCTGTAAGAAGATGATTACTTATAAGATCTTAGAAGATAAATGTATCGGTTGCTCAATGTGCGCTCGTAACTGTCCAGCATCCGCTATTTCTAAGACTGAAACCCCATCAATGAAGAATCCAAAGATGATGGTTTATCACATTGATCCAAGTAAATGTATTAAGTGTGGCGTTTGTATCTCGAACTGTAAGTTCGGCGCTATCACTAAAGAATAAGGAGGAAACTAGTAATGGCACTTGTCAATATTAAAATTGAAGGTAAAGAATACCAAGTCGAATCCGGCATAACTGTTCTTGAAGCTGCAAGAAGATGCGGTTACAACATTCCTTCCTTATGTTTCTTTAAAGACGGTCAATGCTCCTTAGCATCCTGCCGTGTTTGCTTAGTTGAAGTTAAAGGTGCTAGAGGTTTAGTGGCCTCTTGTGCTTACCCAGTTAATGAAGGAATGGAAATCTCTATTTCTTCTCCAAAAGCCACTCAAGCTAGACGTACATCCGTTGAACTCATTCTCTCTAACCATAAGAAGAATTGTTTACAATGTGAGAAAAACGGTAACTGCGAACTCCTCGAAGTTTCCCGTATGGTCGGCGCTAGAGAAGGTAAATACATCGGTACCATGACCCCAGCGACCGTTGACGAACTCGCTCCAGGTCTTGTAAGAGATACATCAAAATGTATCTTATGTGGTAGATGTATTGAAACATGTAAGAATCTCCAAGGTATTGGAATCTTAGGCTTCGAAAACCGTGGTTTTAGAACTATTGTTTCCCCAGCCCAAAATCGTTCATTCGCGAAATCCCCATGTATGCAATGTGGACAATGCGTTCTTGTTTGTCCAACTGGCGCTCTTATGGAACATAGTGAAATCGCTAATGTCGATAAAGCTTTAGCTGAAGGTAAATTTGTCGTTTGCCAAGTCGCTCCAGCTGTTCGTGCTGCTATCGCTGAAGAATTCGGCGCTAAGATTGGTACAAATGGCACCAAGAAGATGATTGCAGCCTTACATCGTTTAGGCTTCTCTCGTGTCTTCGATGTTAACTTTGGTGCAGACTTAACAATCATGGAAGAAGGTAACGAATTAATTCATAGAATTAAAAACAAAGGCGTTCTTCCACAAATCACTTCCTGCTCTCCAGGTTGGATGAACTATATGGAATATTATTATCCAGATCTTATTCCTAATGTCTCTACCTGTAAATCTCCTCACACTATGCAAGGAGCGATCACTAAATCATATTTCGCAGAAAAACATGGTATTGATCCAAAAGATATTTATGTCGTTTCTATCATGCCTTGCGTTGCAAAGAAATATGAAAAAGCTCGTAAAGAAATGGAAGTTAACGGTCTTCGTGATGTTGATGCCGTCTTAACCACTCGTGAAATCGCTAAGATGATTAAACGTGCTGGTATCGTCTTTGATAGACTTCCAGAAAACGAAGAATTTGATCAAGACTTACTCGGTCAATATAGTGGTGCTGGTGTCATCTTCGGTGTTACCGGTGGCGTTATGGAAGCTGCATTAAGAACTGCTCACTTCGTTTTAACTGGTAAAGAACATGAATTAATCAAATTTGAAGCTGTTCGTGGTCTTGAAGGTGTTAAAGAAGCTGAGATTGATATTAATGGCTTAAAACTTAAAGTCGCAGTTACTTCTGGCATGAAGAACGCTAAAGTTTTATTAGATGAAATTAGAGCGGGTAAATCTCCATATGCCTTCATTGAAATTATGGGTTGTCCAGGTGGCTGTATTAATGGTGGTGGTCAACCATACGTTAAGCCAATGTTCCTTCCAAATGAAGACTTAGATATCTTAGAAACTTATAAAGCAAAACGTGCTGCGGTCTTATATAGTGAAGACGAAAGACAAGCTATTCGTCAAAGCCATAATAACCCAGACATCATCAAACTTTATAAGGATTATCTCGGTGAACCATTAAGTGAGAAAGCGGAAGAATTACTCCACACTCACTATGACGCTCATAGAGAAAAATATCCTAACTAATAATCTTTAGATTAGAATAAACTTGCTGTCCTAAAATTGGGACAGCCTTTTATTATTGATTTTTAGTGATTTTAACCTTATTATGTTTCTAGTTAAATATATAAAAGTGAGGGTTTAATTATGGAAGAACAAAACCAAACTCAAATCATAATCGGTATTAGAGGAGAAGCTAAACAAGCTATCACCGCGGCTATCCTACTTATCCCATTAACAATTATCTTATGTGCCTTTGTGGGAGTGCTTATCCCATTAACATTTAATAATGGTGACTTCTCTCATTATTTTGAAACTCCATCTCTTTATTTCTTTATTTTTGCTGCTGCCTTTTTAGCCGCGGCAATCTATGGAATCACTAATAACTTCATCCACGCTTTTAGAAATAACAAGATGCTTCCAAAACCAGTGTTAGTTTATGATAGTGAAAGAGATGTCTTCATCGGTTTCTCAGTCAGAAGAAATAATAAACAAGTCGTTATCAAAAACGGAAATGTTATTGGAATGTCAGGCTCTGCCGCATGGACTGCTCGTGAATTAACCATTCGTTATAGAGATGAAAACGGTAAAATTAGAAGAGAATCATTCGGCTTTGCTCGTAACATTGATAACGGTGTTCTCCGTAATAAATTCAATCATTATTCAAAGAATAAAATCTAAAAATGAAATATAAATATACCTATCGTAATGGTGCGCTTTATGCCTTTCTTGATATCATCACGATGGGTATTTTTTTACTCATTCTCATGAAACGTATCCAAAAAGAGATTGAGGAAATCACTAATAAGAAATTCGTTCCATATTGGAAAATGTATCTATTAGGGATAGTAACTTTATTTATCCCATGTGTTATTTGGATCTCTAACATAGCAGACGAACTTAATAAGAAAGCTAAAGAACTTAAGATAGAAGGAAAACTAACTTCCTTTAACAATATGTTCTACTGGAATATTCCAGGCTTAATCACAATCTTTGGTCCTTTATATTGTACTTATATTTTCTTTGATACATTAAATAAAATTGAAATTAAACTCAATGAAGAATAAGAAAAGTTCTTCTTTAGAAGAAAGGAGTCCGAAGTGGACTCCTTATTTCTTATTCTTTCTCTTCACTAGTGACATCAAGTTCTTCCGTTTCTTCTTTCTTTGGAAGTTCTTCAATCACGACTTCTTTTTCTTTATATTCTTTGATTCTCTCATTAAATTCTTCACTTCGATCATGGATTACTAAAGGTTCATTACCAGAGATATTATTTTCATCCATCACATATTTGAATTCGCGGTAGAGTTGTCTTTCCACATCATAAATATCTTCTTCGTAACAGTGAGCAGTGAAGATTAAGGCCATACCATCAGAAGTGATACCGTTAACACCTTTATAAGTTAAATCACTAATTCCGTATTTTTCGAGCTTAGTCATAATTGATGGAATAGCGATTACTAAAGTATCTTCCACTTTTCTTAAATCTTCACTAGAAGCGATATACATTGTGACTTTCGCTAAAGACTTATTATTGGTTAAGTTAATGACCGTTTTAATTTCACTATTATTGATGATTTTAACGTTTCCACCGATATCTTCTATCGCAGTGGTTCTTACGCCTATTGATTTAACTTTACCTCTATAACCATCAATTACTACGATATCTCCGATTAAATATTCGCCTTCAATAACGATAAATAATCCTGCTAAGACATCGCTGATTAAGCTTTGAGCACTTAAGCCTACGACTAAGGTGATTACTCCAGCGGATATTAATAAAGCGGATGTATTGATTCCATATATTGCAAGGATCCACATAATACCTGAGATAATAATGATCCATTTGATGATGGAAAGGATGACTTTAACTAAGGTTTTACCTTTAAAGGTAAGTCCAATATCTTGTTTAATTAAGGTATTAACTAAAAAGACTAAGGCAAACATTAACGCCCCAACTTGAATGCTATAGATAATATTTGGGACAAAGCATAATACTTCTCTAACTGTTTGGTTTAGATTTCCGTATTGAGTAGTGTCCCCAAAAGTAGCAAAGAAATCATTGATTGGATTTTTAAAATAGTAAGTAGCGACTACCGCGCCGATAGCGAGGGCGATAATTAGATAATGGAAGATATTTCTAGTTATCTTATGATTTTGTTTCTTTGAATCCATAGTTTTATTCTCCTTTAGGCTGGAATTTTATAGATATAAGTTTCTTCTTTAAAAACTTTGTTTTTATCATCGAATACTTTAAAACTAAACGAAGTATTATCGCTATAAGTAGTTACATCTAAAGATGAACTTATTTTAGCAGTAACAAAATAATCCTTACTCAGTTCATTATCATTTGCTTCAACTATTAAATAGTAGGATTTGGTGTCACTAATATTTTCTAAAGAAACACTGTAATTTAGAGTAATTGAGGTTTCTCCCTTATTTAAACTATACGAAAATGAAGCGTTTGGATTATTTGAAAAAATGTTAGTAAGACCTAACGCGACAAGTAAAGCGCCAGAAAACGCTGCAGTTAAAGAAATAACTTTTGAAGCAGTTTTAATCTTCTTTTGATTCTTCTTTAAATCGGTTACTTTATTTGCTTCTTTAAGCGCATCACCTTCGAAAGTATCGTCGTTATTACCGCGATTCATTCGTTCATTATCATACTGATTATCGTTAAATTCTTCGTTCATTTCCTCATTATTTTAAACCCAAAATCATATTCATAAAAGTACGAAATAAATAAATTTATTACACATAAAATATTAATGTGCTAAACTATTCTCTTGCCTTAAAGGAGGTAACTTGAATGAATAAAATGAATAAACTATCGATCCTATCTATATCCGCACTCCTTTTAGTGGCTTGTGGAGGTACTCCAGTTAACCCATCAAATTCAACTGAAACATCCACAACATCTACTACAAGTGAAACTACTTCCACGACTAGTGTAACTTCAACTGAGACTACAACTTCAACTGAAACTACAACCTCTGAAGAAACAACTACTTCTGAAGAAACTACAACTAGTGAAGGAACATCAGTGACTAGTGAAGAAAGTACAACTAGCGAAGAATCTACTACATCAGAAGAATCCACAACTAGTGAAGAAAGTACTAGCGAAACTAGTTCTGAATCCTCAAGTGAATCTAGTAGCAGTGAATCTACTACTGAAACCACTAGCGAAGAAGAACATTATCCTTATGAAGGAACTTACACTTTAACAGAAGATCTTACCATTGGTTCTTATCTTATGATTGCAAATGCTTCATCTGGAAGTGGCAAAATAATGGCTAAATCTCATTCTACAAACTATCGTCCAGGAGCAGATGCCACAATTACTAATAATGCAATCACCTATCAAGAAGGCTTTGGTGTATTTGAAGTCAAAGCAGGTAGTGAAGAAGATTCCTACGCTTTCTATGATATTTTTAATAAAAAATATTTAGCAGGACAAACTAGTAATAATAATTATCTTGTCATGATTGATGAGATTAACGAATATTCTTCCTTTGCCTTCTATGAGGATGGTTTTGGTGTTGTTTCTAATAACGTTAATAAATGGATTTTAGGCTGGAATTCTCGTTCCCCAAGATTCTCTTTATATGATTCACAAAAAGGATCTATCTCCTTCTTTGAAAAGATTGATCCAGTTTATGCGACTGACTTTACACTTACTGGTGAAAATGAAATCAGTGAAGGTAAATCTTCTAAGCTCACTGTTAACTATGTTCCGGAAAATACAAACCAAAAGAACGTGACATTTAAATCAAACGATACAAGTGTCTTAACTATTAATGATTCTGGTTTAATGACCGCGGTAAAAGAAGGTTCAACATCTATTGATGTTACTGTCACTGGTGAAAACGAAAAAAAGATTGTTAAATCATTCTCCGTTACTGTCACTGAAGCAACTCTTGATGCTTACACAATTATGATTTATTTATGCGGTTCTAACCTTGAAAGTGGTTATGAACAAGGCAAAGGAACTGATTTAGAAGGTGCTAGCCTTGCGACTGCTAACTTAACTGAAATCGTTGAAACTGCTAACCAACCAAGTAATGTCAATATTATTGTTGAAACTGGTGGTTCTAAAGCTTGGAACTCTAAATATGGAGTATCCGCTAGCGAACTCGGCCGTTATCAAGTTAAGAATAATTCCTTACAAAAAGTTGATAGCTTAACTAATGCAAGCATGGGTAAATCATCTACCTTCCAATCCTTTATGGAATGGGGCTTAAAAGAATATCCAGCGGAAAAAACTGCCGTTATCATGTGGGACCACGGAGGTGCTTTAGGTGGTTGCTGCCAAGATGAAATCTTTAATTACGATATCTTAACTTATGATGAAATGGATACTGCGTTCACTAACGCCTTTAAGAATGCAAAACGTTCTACAAACCTTGAATGGATCGGCTACGACTGCTGCTTAATGGCGCAACAAGATATTGCTTCTTATAACGCTAAATTCTTTAACTACATGGTTTGTTCACAAGAAACTGAACCTGGTGAAGGCTGGGATTATGATAATTGGCTTGATGATTTATATGCAAATCCTGCTATTTCCACCCCAACACTAGGCAAAGAAATTGTCGACACCTACGTTAAAAAATGTGGTGATAACTATAATAGTTATTCCGAAAGTTATCTTAATTACTATAACTACTTAATTGAAGAAGAACATTTATCTGATGATGACTATATTAGTGAATATCAATGCTACGTTTCTGATTTTAAAGAACAAGGTGAAGCCTATAAAAACTACAACGACGCAACTTTATCAGTTTTAGACTTAACTAAGATGGATGCATATATTTCCGCTTGGGAAACTATGACTTCTAAATTAGGTATTACATCTAGTTCCAAATTTAATAGTTTGAAGAATAAGATTACTAGTAATTGCACTAACTATTCTGAATATGATGTTTATGATGCCAAAGACTTCATTAACTTAGTTAAGACTTCATATTCTATCGATAATACTGCCTTATTAGCCGCCTTTAATAATCTTGTCATTTATAGCAAAGTTGGGGCAAGTAACAAAGGTAATGGTTTATGTTTCTCCCTTACCGGTAGTGATAATTCTTCTATCTTAACTACTAACCTCTTCCCAACATGGTGGAAAATGGTTAAATCTTATGGCAGTTCAGGCAGTAGCTGGTATTAATTCAAAACAATAACAAAATAACGGATCTCATTACGTATGGGATCCTTTTTTAATGAAAAATAACAATATAAATAGCTAATCTACATCTCAGTGTAAATTTTCTTTAGAAAAGATATTTAAAAATAAAATAGTTGTGCTAATATAATTGCACTATGGCGAAATGTAAATACTGTCACGAAACAATCTCTAAATTAGATAAAGATATTTGTCCTTTTTGTGGTGGCTTAAAACCACTTGAAGGAGTAGGAGATTACACTGAAGATTTCACTAAAGCGTTTGATCCAATTAAACAAGATCCAGATATGGAAGTTAACTTTAAAAAGAAACAAACCGCTGGACTTCTTGCTATCTTTTTAGGAATTTTTGGTGCTAACTTCTTCTATATAAAGAAGAATAAATTAGGTTTCATTTCTTTAGGTGTCACCTTAGTCTTATACCTAGTTATGGTTCTTCTTTATGTGTTTGTTTATCAATCTATCCTTTTCCTTATCCTTCCTTATGTCGCTTTAGAATTATTCTATATATATTTAGGAATTAAATATTTTAAAAGCAGCGATATTAAAGATGGAGACGGGGAGTTCCTTCGCTAATGCAAAGATATTTTGGTTCTTTAATTAATAATAACGTTAGTCTTTCCAAAGAAGACTTTTTTCATATTTCGAAAGTAATGAGAATGAAAGTGGGGGACGAATTTGAATTCGTTAGCGATAATAAAGTTTATCTTGTTAAAATCACTTCCTTTACTCCATTTGAAACGAAAATTATTGAAGAAATTAAAGAAGACCATGAGCTTAAAAATAGACTCATTTTAGCGTTCGCTCCTTTAAAAGGAGATCACTTTGATTTAGTCCTTCAAAAAGCTACTGAACTTGGTGTTTATGAAATCATTATTTTAAATACAGAAAGAACGGTTAAAGTTATATCAAAAGATCAATTTGAATCGAAAAAAGACCGTTATTTAAAGATCCTTAAAGAAGCGAGTGAACAATCGAAAAGAAGTATGATTCCTTCTTTAACATGTTTAAATCTAACTGAACTAAATAAAGTTAACGCTTCACTTAAACTTTTAGCGTATGAAAAAGAAGCAGGGGATACCTCGTCTTTTTATACAAAGTTAAATAAAGTTTCACCAACCGATTCTATTATCATTGTGATTGGTCCAGAAGGTGGCTTCAGTGAAAAAGAAGTTACCTACCTAAATTCAATCGGATATGATAATATTTCCTTAGGAAAAAGAATCTTGCGCGCTGAAACAGCTTCAATGTATGCTTTAAGTGTTATTGGTTCATATTTGGAGAAATAGATGAAGTTCTACGATACTTTAGCGAAATATCAAATAAAAAAAGGCTTCCGTAATAGTGAAGAATATCTTTTTTATAACCAAAATCGACATCTATTCTTTAATATTGAACAATATAGGTTCTTACAGAATCCTACCAATGAATTTGATATCATAAGAGCGAACATCATTATCCGCTCCATCTTAAATAAAAAAGACTTAGAAGAAGCGATTACTTTTGCCTATGGTTCATCAAAGATGAATACCGAAGAAGCTCAAGCTTATATCTATGAAAAGATGACTAACCATCCTTATATCTTGGAAAATAAGACTAAGATCTTCGTTCCAATCTTCCCAAAGGCCATTAATCTTCTTTATTACCGTGACTTTGGTAAGCTTCTTAAAGCCCCTTATTCAAAGTTATTTACTGATTATTCCACGAGTTGTATCGATATCTTTGAAACATACAATTTCTCTTTATATTCTTCCTTATTTACGAAATTTGTAACTATTCATCAAGATGATGATGTTTTAGTGGTCTATCATTACGACTTTAGAACTCTTTATTTTATAAATAATCAAGGAAGATTAGACGCTAGAATAGCTTTATTTGATAAATACTTAAAGAAAGTTGTTGATAACCACATTGTCCAAAGAACAGAAGGTGTTGTTAAAGCCTATCTTAATGATGACCGAGAAGGTGTTTATCAAGAACTTATTAAAAATAACTTAATCTCTTCTAAACTTATCTATAAGATCAAACACAACGAATATAAATTCCATCATAAAAAAGAAAGTAAACTCATCTAGTGGATAAGACATTTAAATTTATCGCTTTAGGCTGCAAAGTTAATACTTATGAAAACTCCGCGACCGAGGAGATTTTTCGAATACACGGTTATACCTTAAACGAAAAAGATCCAGAAGTAATAGTGATAAATACTTGTTCAGTTACGTCAACTGCTGATCAAAAATCCCGCCAAATTATTCGTAGAGAAAGAAGAAATTTTCCTAACGCGATTATTGTCACAATGGGTTGCTATTCTCAACACGCGAGCGAAATAATTAAAGGCTTTAACGCTGACATAATTTTAGGGGTTAAATATCGAAATAAAATCTTTGATTTAGTGGAAGAATTTAAGAAAAACCACGCACAAATCGTCTTAATTAGTGATGACACTAGACATTTAGAATATGAATCATTCATTTCTTTTGCGGTTCCTGAATCCACAAGAGCGTATATTAAAATCGAAGATGGCTGCAATAATTTCTGCACATATTGTCTCATTCCTTATATAAGAGGGAATGCAAGAAGTAGACCAAAAGATGAGATTATTAACGAAATTAAACACCTTATGTCTTTAGGCTATAAAGAGTTTGTTTTAACTGGTATTCATACCGCCCATTATGGCGTGGATATTAAAGGTTTAACTTTCTCTGATTTAGTTGAAGAAATCTTAGATATTCCAAATCTATATCGTTTAAGAATATCTTCTATTGAAGAAAGTGAAATTGATGATAAATTAATCGAACTTATTAGAACAAGAAAGAATTTAGCATCTCACCTTCATATGCCTCTACAATCAGGATGCAAGGATACCTTAAAAAGAATGGGACGAAAATATAATGTTGATGACTTTTTAACTAAAGTTAGTCGTATTAGAGAGGCTAATCCAGATATAGCAATTACCACTGATGTTATCGTTGGTTTCCCAGGTGAAAGCGAAGAACACTTTAACGAAACATATGAATTCATTAAGAAAGTTAATTTTGCAGAACTTCATGTTTTTCCATTTTCAGCGCGTGAAGGTACAAAAGCCTATACGATGAAAGACCAAGTTGATCCTAAGGTTAAAACGGAAAGAGTTAATAAGTTACTTAAGTTATCTAAAGAGCTCGAAAAGAATTACCGTGATAGATTTATAGGTAAAGAGATGGAAATAATCATTGAAGAACGTAACAAACTCACTGGTCTTCTAAGTGGTTATACCTCCAATTACTTAAAAGTAAATGTCGATTTGCCTGATAGTTATATCGGCCAAGTGGTTAAAATAAAAATCTAAAAATATAGTGTCGATATATTCGGCACTTTTTCATAAAATATTAAACATTGTCTAAAAAATTTTTGACTTATTTTAAATTTTATTTATAATATCCTCCGTTTGAAAGAAGGTGAATACATATGGCAGTCCCATTTAGAAGAACAAGTAAAACTAGTAAAAGAATGAGAAGAACACACTTCAAGTTAAGTGTTTCTGGTTTAGTTAAATGCCCAAACTGTGGCGCGACAATTAAATCCCACAACGTTTGCCCAAAATGTGGTTATTATAATGGCAAACAAGTTAAAGAAGTTAAGACCACAAAAGGTGAATAGTTCTTTACAACTATTATAAATTTATTTTATAATTCAAATCACTATGAAACTAAGTAAATACATTGATCACACAATCTTAAAACCTCAAGCAACTAGCGAAGATATTATTCGTCTTTGCGCTGAAGCTAAACAATATGACTTTATGTCTGTTTGCGTTAATCCTGCAAATGTCGCTTTAGCTAAAAAAGAATTAAAAGGCAGCGATGTTAAAGTTTGTACCGTCATCGGTTTCCCTCTTGGTGCTAATACAACTGCAACTAAAGTTTTTGAAACTAAAGATGCAATTAATAATGGTGCAGATGAAATCGATATGGTCATCAATATCGCTAAAGCAAAAGAACATAACTTCTTATTTGTTGAAGAAGAAATCCACGCTATTAAAGAAGCTTGTGGTAAGACATTACTAAAAGTAATTTTAGAAACTTGTTTGCTTACTGATGAAGAAATCAAAGAATGCTCCTTAGCCTCTAAAAGAGCAGGCGCTGATTATGTTAAAACATCAACCGGATTCTCAACTGGTGGTGCAACAGTTCACGCTGTTAAACTCATGAGAGAAACTGTTGGTAATGATCTTGGCGTCAAAGCTAGTGGTGGTGTTCATAATAAGAAAGAAGCACTTGAAATGATTGAGGCTGGTGCAAGTCGTATCGGCGCATCCTCAGGTGTTAAAATTGTCACTGAGTAATCTCAAATCTAGACACGGAAGGAGATGAAAAATAATGCCAAAAACAGTTGTTCGTGAAAATGAATCTTTAGACGAAGCCCTTCGTCGTTTCAAAAGACAAGTTAATAAATCAGGCGTCTTACAAGAAGCCCGTAAAAGAGAATTCTATTTAAAACCAGGCCTTAAGAGAAAACTTAAATCCGAAATGGCCAGACGTAAATCTTACTAGGATTAACTTGAACATAAATTGACTTCACTAGTTGAAGTCTTTTTTTGTAAAACTAGTAAGAACTCCCGTCTTTGAGACAAATTTTCCCAAAAAGTTTATTTCTTCTTTTTAATTTAAATTAAATATGCTTTAATATGTTTGCTCCGATAAAGGAACTAAGTTAGAAATAACACGCCACTCCTTTGGAGTCGATGAAATAAGTCGACGTAATTCTGCGTTAAGGATAATAAATTAAGAGTGTTCATCTAATCGTGAACAAATAAGGATGGTACCGCGATAATTCGTTCCTTGGTGAACGTTTTTTTATACGAAAGAAGGTTTATATTATGAAAAAATTAACCGCTAATCAAATTAGAAACATGTGGCTTGAATTCTTTAGAAGTAAAGGTCACCACGTTGAAAAAGGTGCTTCATTAATTCCATATAATGATCCTACTTTACTTTGGATTAATTCTGGTGTTGCCGCATTAAAGAAATATATGGATGGTAGTGAAGTTCCACCTTCAAGAAGAATTACTAACGTCCAAAAATCAATTCGTACAAACGATATTGATAATGTTGGCTATACCGCTAGACACCACACATTCTTCGAAATGCTTGGTTGCTTCTCAATTGGAGATTATTTCCGTAAGGAAATCATTGAATGGGCTTATGAAATTTTAACAAGTCCAAAATGGTTTGATCTTCCTAAAGAAAAACTTTATTTCACATATAACCCTTCTGATTTAGATACTTTTGAACTCTGGCAAAAACAAGGTGTTGATAAATCTCACCTTATTGCCTTAGAAGGTAACTATTGGGAAATCGGTGAAGGTCCATGTGGCCCTAATACCGAAGTCTTCTTTGATAGAGGAGATAAATGGGATCCAGAACATTTAGGTGTTAAACTCCTTGAAGAAGAAATTGAAAACGACCGTTATATTGAAATCTGGGGTATCGTTTTCTCTCAATTTAACGCTCAACCAGGAAAGAAGAGAAGTGAATATAAAGAACTTCCATCTAAAAATATCGATACTGGTGCAGGCTTAGAAAGAATTGTTTCGATTATCCAAGAAGCTGATTCAAACTTCGAAACTGATTTATTCTTACCTTTAATTAAACAAACCGAAAGCCTTGCTAACGTTCCATATAATAAAGCTAACTTAACTCCTTATAGAGTTATCGCTGACCACGTCAGAGCAGTTTCCTTCGCTTTAGGTGATGGGGAATCATTCTCAAATGAAGGAAGAGGCTATATTTTACGTCGTTTAGTTAGAAGAGCGCTTCGCTACGGAAGAAAGATCGGTATTGAAGGAAGTTTCTTATATAAACTTGTTCCAACCGTCTTTGAAATTAATAAAGAATTCTATCCAGAATATTTATCTAAGGTAGATGAAATTGCTTCTAAAGTTAAAGATGAAGAAGAAAAATTCCTTAAAACCTTAGTTAGTGGGGAAAAGATTCTTCGTGAACTTATTAAAAATAAATCTACTTTAAGCGGTAAAGATGCCTTCTTACTTTATGATACATTTGGCTTCCCACTTGATATCACTAAAGAAATCTGCGCTGAAAATAACGTTAAAGTTGATGAAGAAGGCTTTAATAAAGAAATGGAAGAACAAAAAGAAAGAGCAAGAAATGCGAGAGTGGAAATTAACTCTATGCATAAACAATCTAAAGATCTCCTCGAATTTAATCTTCCAAGTGAATTTATCTATGAGCATGATGAATTAGTTTCTAAAGTTATCGGTGTCTTTAAAGATGGTGATAAAGTTGATGAAATTACTGATTATGGTGAAGTCATCTTTGATAGAACTAACTTCTACGCTGAAAGCGGTGGTGAAGTTGCTGATAATGGTGAACTTATTAATTCCACAACTTTAGCGTTTGTTAATAACGTTCAAAAAGCTCCAAATAAAGAGAACCTTCACTTTGTGAAAATCGCGAAAGGTTCCATTAAAGTTGGTGATACCTTAACTCTTAAACTCGATGTTAATAAACGTGTCTTAATTGAAAGAAACCACTCCGCGACTCACTTACTCCAATCCATGATTAATAAAGTATTAAATACCACAGTTAAACAAATGGGTTCATTCGTTTCTAGCGAATATCTTCGTTTTGACTTCTCTTATAACCAAAAGATTAGTGAGAATGAATTAAATGCGATTGAAAGAGAAGTGAATAACTTAATCGCCGCATCTATCCCATCTGATATCGTTTACTTAAAGAAAGAAGAAGCTCTTGGTACAGGCGCTAAATCATTCTTTATGGATAAGTATGGTGACACTGTTAGAGTTGTTTCCTTCGGTGATGTTAGTAAAGAATTCTGTGGTGGTGCTCACGTTAAAAACACTTCCGAAATTGGTTTATTTACTATTGTAAAAGAAGAATCAATTGCCTCTGGTGTTAGAAGAATTGAAGCTAAAACTTCTTTAGGTGCTTATTCCTTTATTAAGGAAAAAGAAGCTTTACTCATTGCTTTAAGAGATAAACTTAACGCTAAATCAATCTATGAAGCTAGTGGTAGACTTAATGCTTTACTTTCTGAAAAAGATAATTTAGTGAAAGAAAACCAAAAACTTAACGATAAATTTGCTTCAATGTCTGCTTCTAATGTTAAAAATGAATTTGAAGAAGTTAATGGTGTTAAATTCCTCTTTAAATATTTAGAAGGTTATAACGCCAATCAACTTATGAAACTCGGCGATGAAGTTAAAGTCTTATATCCAAACTTCGCTATCGTTTTAGTTGGCGGTGCTAACGATAACCTCCCACTTGTTTCCTTTATGGGCGGAGAAATTATTTCTAAAATTAATGCTGGTAACTTACTTAGACAAGTAGCCCAAGTTTTAGGTGGCTCCGCTGGTGGACGTGATAACATGGCTAATGGTCGCGGTAAAGATTTATCCAAACTTGATGAAGCTAAAAACAAAGCTAAAGAACTTATTAAATAATAAGGATATATAAATATTAATGGAAAAAATCCTCGGTTTAGATTTAGGAAGCCAAACTCTTGGAATGGCTTATTATGATGGTGTAGTGGATATTGTTCATCCAATTGAAAACTACACTTTTGAACCAGGTAATTTTAAAAAAGCTAGAACTCATATAATTGAGTATTGTAAGAAAGAAAATATCACAAATGTTGTCCTCGGCTATCCTCTTAATATGGATGGAAGTAAATCAAAAAGAACTTTATCCACTGAACGATTTAAAGAAGATTTATTGAAAGAGGCTCCAAACTTAAATATATTTTATTGTGATGAAAGACTAACCACGGTCGAAGCTTATGAAAGACTCGACATGATGGGAGTTAATAAAAAGAAACAAAAAGAGCTAATCGATATGATCTCTAGTGTTATTATCTTAGAATCTTATATTTCTAAGAAGAAAGAAGGAAAACTATGATTACCGAAAATGAAATGATTGTCACTAACGAAAACGGCGAACAAAAAACCATGAAAGTTCTTTTCACCTATGGAAATGATGCCAGAAATCACGATTATGTTTATCTTTGTGATCCAGAAAACGAAGATGATGTCTTAGTTTTTATCTATAACGAAGATGATTTATCCCTTCAAGAAATTGAAGATGATGAAGAATATGCTGAAGCAGAGGAAGTGTTTAACGCCTTTGTTGAAGAAAATTTAATTTAAATAATTTACAAAATTAAGTCTTATTGTTAAACTCTTAAAGACCCTTAATGGAGGAATATCAAAAATGGCACAATTACAAAACCAATTAACTAAAGAAGGCAAAGCCCTTCTTGAAAAAGAATTAGATAATTTAGTAAACGTCGAACGTCCTCAAGTTATCGAAGAACTCGCTGCGGCTAGAGCTTTAGGTGACTTAAGTGAAAATGCTGACTATACCGCTGCTTTAAAGAAAAACGAAGAAATCAACAACCGTATTGATGAATTAAATGCAATCTTAAAGAACGCTAAAATCATCTCTGATACACCAAAGAACAGCCATGTTGTTTCCTTTGGTTCAGTTGTTACTGTCTTAGATTTAAGCGACGACACTGAAGCTACATATCGTATCGTTGGTGCAGTTGAATCCAATCCTGCTGAAGGTTTAGTTTCTAACGTTTCTCCACTTGGTACTGCAATTATGGGGCATACAGTTAACGATGTTGTTACCGTTAAAGCTAGAATTGAATACCAAGTTAAAATCTTAAAGATTGACGTTGTTAAATAATTGATTTTATCGACAAAATTGGCTCTTGTAAAAAAGAGCTTTTTTTGTTCAGAAATAACTTATTTGGGACAATTTTTCCCAAAGAGGGGATTTCCTATATGTTTCTTTTTTAAAGAATATTTGCATTTTCCTCTATTTTTCATTTCTTGACAATGAAAGCGGTTTAAATCAGAATAATATTAATAATATTTGCATCAATTTTTGTGGGGCCTTTTTAAGTTATTTGTCGATAAAACTTATAGTCCTCAGTTGATGTCTAGACTAAGAGGATATTATATGAAGAATAAAAAATTATCCGTTTTAGGTGGAGCGTTATTATCCTTTGTTTTAATGCTTTCATCTTGTGGTGGTGGAGGTGAACCAACTTCTACTGATCCAACTTCTGTTAATCCATCTACCACTCAAACTACTTCGGAAGAAAGAGAAGAAGTATCTATTCCAGGCGTTGATGATTATGAAGAATGGATTGATTCTTGGTCAGAACCAGGCCATGTCTATTTCCATTATTATCGTCATAAAGCTACAGAAGAAGAATACGCTAAATACTGCATTTGGCTTTGGGAAGTAGCACCTGATGGTATCCCAGGTTCCATTTGGGGTGCATCTTACGCTTCTGTCCAAGCTAAATTTAAAAAGACAATGTCAACTTCTTGGATGACCAATATTGGTGGCAAGGGCATCAATAAAGACTCTTATGGTCATATTCTTGATGTTGATTTATCTGACACTGTTTACAGTGCAGAAACTGGTAAACCATGGGATAAATATTTAGACGCCACTAAGATTGGCTTCTTAATCGTTGACCAAACATCTATGGGTGGTGGTACACACTGGACTAGTGATGGCAGTGCTAATATGTTTGTTGAAAATTTCAACACTCACTGGAGAAAAAATGGCGCTATGCACATTTTCTGTACCAAAGGTAGCGTTGATCAATTCTCCTTTAAGAGTGGCGCTCCAGTTACTCCAAACCCAACTGTCACTGATACAACTGGACAATATCGCTCTCATAGTGATGTTGATTCATCCGCAGTTATTCAACCTCAATATAAAACCTCAAATAAATTCAAACAATATGGTGTAGGCTATCAAGTTTTCGTTGGTTCTTATAGAGACTCTGACGATGATGGCCGTGGTGATATCAATGGTATTACCGCTTCTATTAACGATGGAACATTTGAAGATTTAGGTGTTCAAGTCTTATGGCTTACCCCAATTCAAACCTGTGAATCTTATCATGGTTATGACGCAATCAATTATTTCTCTATCGACTCTCGTTTTGGCACTATGAAAGACTATAAAGCTATGCTTAAAGCAGCTCACGCAAAAGGCATGGTCGTCTTAATGGACTTAGTTCTTAACCATAGTGCGAAGAATAACGAATGGTTTAAGAATTCTCAAAAAGCTGTTGTGAAAGATGGTGTTAATTACCGTGATGTCTATCACTGGAAATATAAAGGCGATACCGTCTTATTCTATGATGGTGAAACCGAAGTCTATAAAGAAATCCCAGTTGAACAACATAAAGACTGGTACCGTGATGGTGAATCTAATTACTACTATTACGGTAAATTCGGTTCTGGCATGCCTGAATTTAACTATGATTCAAGTGTCGCAAGAACATTAGTTACTAATTTAGCTAAATATTGGTTAAGTACAGGTGTTGATGGTTTCCGTCTTGACGCAGTCAAACATATCTATATGAAAGACGAAGTGCCAAATGCTGGTAACGATATCATTATCCAAGATATCGCTAATAAGTCTTATTACGATACAGAAAAAAAGCAATATGTTACTGAACTTAACGACTATTCAAGTGACTTAACTAAGAACCTCAACTTCTGGAACTTCTTTGCTAACACTATTAAAGCAGACTACCCAGATTGCTTCTTAGTTGGTGAAAACTTCGATGGTTATGGACAAAGAATCGCTCCATATTATCAAGCGCTTGATTCTCAATTTGACTTCTCAACCTATTACCATACTTATGAATGGACTTGGGGTGGAGTTAATGGCATGAAGCCAGAATGGTACGCTACATCTCAACAAACCGAAACATATAAACCATTCACTGAAAGTGGTCCATACACCTTAGATTGCAAGGGTGAATATAACACTTACGATGAATATGATGTTCCAACTAAACATACTTATTCTTCTCACCCAGTAGTTCCAGGTGGTAACCGTAAAGACTTCATTAATGGCGCTTTCACTTCTAACCATGACGTCTTAAGAGCGATGAACCACGTTAATGGTGATAACAAAAATGTTATTTATGACTCTAAGTCCCATGAATTAGAAGTTAATAAAGCCAAAGTTTTAGCAGAGATTACTCTCCTTCAACCTGGTTTAAGCTGGATCTATTATGGCGATGAACTTGGTATGACCTCTAATACATCTAAGCACGTTGAACTTTATGGAAACGAAAACTGTGAAGATATCTGGTATCGTTCTCCATATAAATGGGGCGATGAGAAGATTACTCCTCATTACACAGATGGTGACTATGTCATCGAATGGGATGATTATAATAAACTCCTCCCATCTTACGCTGAACAAAAAGCCTCTAACGAAAATAACGATATGCTTGATGTTTACACTCAATTATGTGCTGCTAAGAGATTATTCGGTAGCTCACAAACTTACCAAGGACAATCCTTCAGCACTAACACATCCGTTATTCACTTTACAGTTTCTGGTACAAACGGAACCTTTAGAGTCTATATTCATACTGGCGTTGATAATCAAAACAATGTCAATATCTCAACATCTAGCGTAACTCGTTATATTAATGGCGCTCATGATGGCATCTTAGTTCCATATAGCGCTATGGTAGTTAAAGCTTAATAAAGAAAGGGAATTTCATATCTATGAAAAAGATTGCTTATTTACTCACTGGTTTAGCCTTAACATTATGCTTAGCATCTTGTGGTGGAGCTAGTGAAGATCCAACCACTGGAGGAGATTCAACTCCTTCAACCACTCCAAGTGGTGGAGGAACATCTGTTACTCCAGGAATTGAAGTAGAAGTTTATTTAATCCTTGGCGAAGGTGGCCTTTATAAAGGCCAAGCTGGTAGTGATGACTTAATCGACGACTTTAATGTTGTTAAGTATAAAGGTAGAGTTGGTGATAACCTTCCAGGTTCTACTGATGTCACTAATACCGACTCAAATAAAACCTTTAATGGTTGGCTACTTAATGGCGCTAACGTAACTAAAGTTATGGGTGCTAACGGCCATTATACTGCAATGTGGAAAGAAGGCGGCTCAACTAGCACAACTAGTGAAGAACCCCCAACCGGTGAAGGTTATGCCGTTTCTATCGCTGGTACATCATATAAATTAGATGTAGTTGATATGCCAGAGGGTGATCAATTGCGTCCAACTCTTAGAGGAGAAGCCACTCTTAACTTTACTGCTAAAGAAAACGATGCAGTCATATTCTATAAAGATGGTACTGCAATCACTAGTAATATTGGTGGTGAACCAGATGATGTTACAAATGATATCGCTAATAACTTACGTGGCGAAGTAGGCTCGTTCTATATCGCTAAAGCTGGTACAGTTACAATGTATTTCCATACTTGGGCTTCTGGCGGTTATAGTGCCTGGGTTACAGGTGGACCAAAGGTCAGTGAACTCGGACCAGTTGATCCAGGAACTGAATTTGAAGGTGGCGAAGTCACTATTACCGGTATTCCAAATTGGATTGGAAATGATGGATGTAAAGTATTTGCCTGGGCTTGGGGCGGAGCCGAAGCTGGCGATGGTAAATGGTACGCTGCTACTCTTGATAACGATACTTTAAAAGTTACTCTCCCAGCGGGTGCGACTGGATTCAATATGGCAAGATGCCACAAAGATACAGAAACTCCAGATTGGAACCAAACACAAAATGTTGCAGGTCGAGTTTATAATAAGAGCGGCGATGTTGCTCTTCAAGCTGGTTCATTTATTTACGCGAGTCCATCATGGAACTAATATTCTTTAAGCAAATATATTGATAGAAACATAATTAGGCTAGGCAATTGCTTAGCCTTTTTTATATTAATAAGGAAAAATTTTTTAATAGATAAATATATAGGAAATCCCCTCTTTGAGACAAATAGTCCCAAACTTTTTCACTTTAGCAAATTTTTGCCCCTATTTAATGATGAAGAGATTTTTTCGGTTATTTCTCCTTAATGTGCTTCTTCTCCTTTCTCACATTAAGCTCTTCATAGCCAGAAAGTGGGGAAATTATTATGAATGAATTAGAACAAAGAAGAATCCAACTAACTGATGATGAATTAGACAAAATAATTACTGGTGAAGCAATCACTTTAACCGCGGTTATGGCAATCTTAGCAATCGCAATTGTTTCGGTAGTGGTGTTCCAATTATTTAAATCTAATAAAGGTAGCACAACCATTCCGGGTGGATGGAAGTTTACCTGGGAGTAAATAATGAATAACAAAGGAAGAATAACAGAGAAGGAGAATGAAAATCTTTTAAGTGCAAACGATATCTATAATAAGTATCAGTCTTTATTCGCTCATAGTGATAAGCTAATTCTTTTAATTCAAAACAAGGATAAAAGAATAACTAAAGCGAAGGAAATATATAAGAATCCTTATAAAAATTTATCCTTTCTAGTGAATGATATTATCTATGAATTACTAGTGTTTAACGCACCTTATTTTGTGCTCATAAGATGTAAACTTAATGAGTCTATTTACCCTAAAGATGATGATTATTTATTTAGTAAATTAGTGCACGACTACGCACATAAAATTAATATAAAAATGTGTGACTATTTGATCGCTAATAGAAGTGATTACTATTCCTTCAAAGAACAGGGTAAACTCTATGAAAATGAATGAAAATGCCTCATTTTAGGCTTAAAATAACGACTATCCGTTAACTATGTTAATGGAAACAATGTAAGCGTTTTACTTAATAAAATTTCAAAAAAACTCTTGTCAATCTTCCTCTTTATATTAATATAAGTGTTAACTTTTTACGAAAGGAGAATAAATATGAATAAAAAGTTTTTAGGTATTTCTGCCTTATTAGCTCTTATTCTTTCTAGCTGTGGTGGAACTCCGTCTGTTGATCCATCTGGCTCATCGGTAGAACCAACAACTTCTGAGACCTCTAGTGAAGGTGGCTCTGATTCTGGCACCTCTACAACAAGTGAAGAAACTCCTGTTGCTCTTAACGATGTATTAGATAAATTAGAAAGTTTAGGCCATGTCTATGAAGGCAAAATTACAATTGGCAATGAAGTTTTAGTCTTAAAACAAAACGCTAATTTCACTTATCTTTCTGGCGTTGGCGGCGTTGCTAAAATCGTTCCTGTTGCTCCTGAACAAGGCGGCGAAGAAGGTGGCGAAGAAGGCGGCGAACAAGGTGGCGACCAAGGTGGCCAAGAAGGTCTCGAACAAGGCCGTGTTTCTCTTGATGAAGCTAAATTTGATGAACCAGCTCGTCTTCTTAGAAGAGCTTTAGCTGAACCTGAAGTCGAAGAAGCTGAACCAGTCAAATTCTTTGCTTTCTATGAAGGAAAAGATGAACAAGATAAAAAGGCATTCGAAGCTCAATGGGGTGCTGTTTATGATTCTGAAGAAGAATTCTTAGCAAACAATACTGCTGGCGGCTTAGGTGCACTTATTAAGAGCGTTGTTGCTCAAATGGATCCAGCTGCTGTTGCTGATTTATTTGCTTACAGTAAATCTGGAAAATTCTATCAAGTTAAAAATGCTGCATATGTTTCTGCATTTGCTGAACTTGTTGGATTAAATTTATCAGGCTTAACATTTGCTAAAGCTAACCTTTCATTTGAAGGTAATCAATTTACTATTGGCTTATATCAAACTGCAGCCGAAGCTAAACCAAGTGTTAACATTGTTTTAGAAGCTAAAGCCGAAGTTAAAGATGAAGATCTTGAAGCTTGGCTCGGTAGTTTTGAAGATTACCCACATTCACCAGTTGCTTTCAAGGATTTATTAGGGACATTTAGTAGCAATAATTTCTCTAGTGTTTCTGATCCATATGAACTTTTAGAAGGTGAATATAGTATCAGCTATAAAGCTACTGAAGAAGCCTTTAACATTGAATTTACTGGTAAAGATTGGAAAGAAGACTATGGCTACCAAAATGGTATGCTTAATGTCGGAGAAGGCATGGAAATTGTCGGTGGTTTATATCAATATGGTGTTACCAAAGACAATGAATTATCTGTCGATTTAATTGGTAGCGAAGACAAAGATAACTATATTGAAAATACTGGTCATGACGACTACGCCTGGTACGAATATGCGTATTGTCCACAAGCAACATTAGAATTCCCAGCTGTTTATAATGGCGCGGATGAAGCTATGGGTGCCTTCCATTTAGGCGCAGCTGCTTCAGCTACAGCTTCTAAATGCTTTAGAGGTGTCTACTATGGCGCAAACTTATTTACTTGGACTTTGAAAACTGGCGAAAAAGCTGTCATGAATGTTACCGATACTTATATTTCCTACAAATTAGGAGAAGATGGTAAAGTTTCTGAAATCGAAGTCGAAGCTGTTTGTGACTTAGTCGATCAAACAACAGGCGAAGTTTATTACAAGAATTATGGTAGTGTTTATGAAACATTCTCCAACTTCAACAATGTTGCAGAGGCTGGCAAAGCTGGCAAGTTCCTTAATGGTCTTGAAGAAGTAACATTTGCTGAAGATGCACCAGAAGTCATTACTCTCGATGCTACTAAAGAAGGCGAAAAGACATTTGATTTCGCTGCAGCTATTGACTATGCTCCAAAACGCTTAGTTGCTGAATATAATACTCTTGAATCTTATTTCGAAGAGGAAGACACAGTTGCTTCTATTAGTGAAGAAGGTATCTTAACTGCTATTGCTCCAGGTTACACTATGGCAATTGCTGATGTTGGTGGTGCTACTTGGACCTCCGATGTTCAAGTTAAAGGTTTGTTACCTTTAGTTGATGATGCTTATATTAATGAACTTCAAGTTATTCCTGGTGGCGATGCTACTGAATTTGGCGTTGAAGTCATTGCTTTAGATGAAGAATCTATATTCGCTGCTTCTTCCGATAATGAACATATTGCAGTTGTTGAAACTAAACCAGAACTTGAAGAAGGAGAAGAAGCTCCAACTGATGAAAAATTCTTCAAAGTTACCGCTGATGATGTAGGTGAAGGTGATATCACAATTACCGCAACCGAACCTGATGGCGATGTTTATACAACTAAGCTTCACATTGTTGCCATACCTTCCGTTAACTTTGCAGCTGACGACGCATTCCTTGCTGGCGATGGTTCAATTGAAGTTGATATCAAAGCTCCTGAAGAAGCCGTTGTTGAAGTCGTTTCTGATAATGAAGAAGTTGCAACCGTTGCTTTCAATGCAGAAACCAAAAAAATTGATGTTACTAAAGTTGCATTTGGTTCATTCAACCTCACAATTAATGTAACTGTTGGTGAAGAAGTTTATTCTGACAGCGTTAAAGTTTCACTTTCTGAATCTGATGTTGTTGGCTCATTTACTTTAGGTGCTGCCTTAGGCGGTGCTCAACTTATTATCCATGCTGATGGCACATTAAGAGTTATTGACGGTGAAACTGTTACCGAAGGTACTTGGCAATCTGTTGTTCAACAAGGTCAAGAATTTGGCTTAATCACATGTGATGCCAAGCTTGGTACTATTAAAGCCAGCTTATATTACATCACAAATAACTACGATGCAGTTTACTGCCGAGTAGCTTATAAGTATGATGTGACCGACGAAACAACAGGCGAAACATCTACTAAGACTGGTGCTACATCTGCTAGAAACGTAAATATTCCTCTCTATAGTTTAAGAGGTGATTATTATCTTAATGATGGCACTCACGAATATGATGTTTATATCTTCAATGATGGATCATATGTCTTCCTTCTCGATAACGCTTCAGTTGGTGGTGGCGAAGACTTCCTTACTGATTATCAAGCAGGTCAAGGCGAAGTAATTCTCTATGTCGCTATGGCAGAAGATCAATTAAGCGCTGTTCAATACTCTGTGTATTACACACAATCTAAACGCTGGGTTATCTCAATTACTACACTTGTCCGTGCAAGCGTTGATGATGAATTCGCTGAAGACGAAGAAGCTTGGAAAGGTTACTACCTCACCAAATATAACTTCTATTAATATTTAATTATTATTTAGAATTAGTACTAGCCAATCTCGAAAGGGACTGGCTAGTCTTTTTTATATCTTTCTAAGCACTTACCTCTTTAATTATTTTCCTATTGGGTTAAGATAATATGGCTTAATGATTTTTAAGTTAATTCTATCCGAAAGGAGAAAATATATATGGCTATTAAAATTATCGCTGAAGCGGTATCTAACTTATTTAAACCAATATTAAAAAAGAAGAATAGCGATATCCGTGTCATTAATATGCATTTAACTATTGGAGATAAATCATATAACTGCTACGAAGATGATATCGATATTGAAGAATTCTCTAAGACCTATTACGAAATGATGAAAGAAGGGAAGGAAGTTAAAACCTCCCTTGTTAACCCTAATGAATATGAAGCTATCTTTAAAGAAGAGATTGAAAAAGGAAACCAAGTAATTTGTTTTACCATGGCAAGTGGAATATCAGGTACTTATCAATCCGCTTGTATAGCTAGAGACATCATTAACGAAGAATATAAAGAAGAAAAAGTCGCTGTCATTGATTCAATTACCGCAGGCTTTGGAGAAGGTCTACAAGCCTTACATGCTGAAGAACTTGTTAAAGAAGGTAAATCCTTTAAAGAAGTTAAAGAAGCATCAGAAGCTTATAAACACCTCGTAAGGAGCGATTTTACCGTCGGAGATATAAAATATCTACTCAAGACCGGAAGAGTGTCTAAATACGTCGTTAAATTCGTAAATGCTTTAAATTTTAGAGTGATGCTTAAAAACTCTGAAGAAGCTAAGATTGCTTTCGCTGGTATTGTTAAAGGTAAAGCCGCTTCTATCCGTAAATTATTTAAAACTGTTAGTGAAAAGATTGACCGTTCAATTAAACAAATTGTTTATATTACTCACTGTAGCTGTTTAGATGATGCGAATGAACTAAAAGACTTGCTTAATAAAGACGGCATCAATGATGTCGAGATCTATTATTATGACCTTATAAGTGGGGCGCATATTGGCCCAGGATCACTCGCTGTATTCTATAAAGCCGCTTAAGTTTAAACCTAGGTTTATCGAATTACTTTTTTATTTACTTATCTTTTTTATTATGTATAATAATACACGTTGTTGCCTCACGAGCCACAACCGCATAGAAAAGGTATACTAAACTTATTACTTGTTAAGTAATAGACCTCCATAGCGAGTCTAGTGAGATTAGGAGGATTATCATGTACGCTATTATTGAAACTGGTGGTAAACAAGTCCGCGTTGAAGTTGGACAAAAGATTTTCGTTGAAAAATTAGATGTTAAAGCCGAAGACAAATACACCTTCGAAAACGTCTTACTCGTCAGCGATAAATCCTTAAAAGTTGGTACCCCATATGTTAAAGGCGCTAAAGTCGAAGCTAAAGTCGTCAAAAACGGTTTAGGTAAGAAATTACGCATTTATAAATACAAAGCTAAACATAACTCTGCACGTCGCACAATTGGTCATAGACAACCATATACCTGCTTAGTTATTGAAAGCATTGTTGCTTAATTACTATGGTCAAAGTAACCATAAGTAGAGGTGAGAAATTTATCTCGCTTCACGTTAAAGGTCACGCAGGAAGTGGACCATTCAATCATGATCTTGTCTGCGCTAGCGTTTCTTCCATATTATTTGGAGGATTAAACGCCTTAGCTAATCCAAAGGATTATAACATCAAGATTAATGAAGGAGATGTCTTACTTGAAGGTGATCTAAATAGTCACGATAAAGATGTTCTAAATGTGGTTATCATTCAATTAAAAACAATTGAAGAATCATATCCACATAACATCAAGGTCGTGGAGAAAGGATTAGATTAGAATTATGTTATTTAAATTAAATTTACAATTCTTCGCTTCCAAAAAAGGTGTTGGTTCTACAAAGAACGGCCGTGATAGTGAATCTAAGAGATTAGGTGCTAAATTATCAGATGGACAATATTGTACCGCTGGTAGCATTATCTACCGTCAAAGAGGAACCAAGATTTGGCCAGGTATCAATACTAAAAAAGGAGGAGACGATACAATCTTTGCTACCGTTTCCGGTATTGTTAAATTCGAAAGAGTTGGCAAAAACAAAACACGCGCTAGTGTTTACCCAGTTGAAGAATAATTGATAATTAAACTAAAATTGACCACTTCGGTGGTCTTTTTTCTTCCTTGCTTTTAATTTAATAATCTATCGTATAAAATATATACGATTTATTAGGAATTTATTATGTTTATTGATCGCGCAGTAGTTGAAGTTAGAAGTGGTAAAGGCGGCGATGGAATGATTGCCTTCCTCCACGAAAAATATATGCCAAAAGGTGGACCAAGTGGCGGTAATGGTGGCCGTGGTGGTTCCATCTATTTTCGTGCGAATAAATCAATTAACACTTTATTTAATTTCCGCCACTCCAAAGTCTTTATCGCTAGTGATGGTGGCAAAGGCTTAACTAAGAATAAATATGGCGCTGCGGCAGAAGATGTTATTGTCGATGTACCTTTAGGTACAGTTGTCTATTTAGAAAAAGATCATGAATTTCTCGCTGACTTATCAAAAGATGGTCAAATGGTTATGGTCGCTAAAGGTGGCCGCGGGGGAAGAGGAAACGCTGCTTTTAAATCCGATAAAAATAGAGTTCCTCGCATCGCCGAAAATGGTCTTCCAGGTGAAACTAAAAGACTTATCTTAGAACTTAAATTACTCGCTGATGTTGGTTTAATTGGCCTTCCTAACGCTGGCAAATCAA
This sequence comes from uncultured Erysipelotrichaceae bacterium, assembly GCA_902787955.1. Classification (GTDB taxonomy): domain Bacteria; phylum Bacillota_I; class Bacilli_A; order RFN20; family CAG-826; genus Fiminaster. The sequence goes on along the minus strand of CADAIJ010000001.1, from coordinate 170,769 downwards.
CTTTATTAAGCGTGGTTAGTAGAGCCACTCCGGAAATTGCTGATTATCCATTTACCACAATTGAACCTAATTTAGGTGTGGTTAATGTTAATCGTTATGATTCTTTCGTTTTAGCGGATCTTCCAGGACTTATTGAAGGTGCTCATAACGGTAAAGGTTTGGGTTTAACTTTCTTAAGACATCTTGAAAGATGTAGAGTTATTGTTCACGTCGTTTCCTTTGAAGAAGGAAGTGATCCAATTAATGACTTTAAAACAATCCAAAACGAACTTAAATCTTATGGAATGGGTTTAGATAAACGCCCATTAATTATCGCTGCCTCTAAGATGGATGAAGAAGGAAGCGAAGCTCGACTTAAAGAATTTAAAAAGAAAATCAAAAAAGATATATATCCAATCTCTTCTTTAACTCATGAAGGAATTGATGAACTCATGAAGAAATGCTTCGAAGTATTATCAGTTACTGAAGAATTCCCACTTATGGATAAAGAAGATAACACCAAGATGAGAGTGTATGATGCTTCTAAAGAAGATAAGCCAATCTTTACCGTCGTTAAAGAAAAAGACCATGTTTACCGTTTAGTAGGGGAATCAATTGAAAGAACTTATTCTTTAATTAATATCTCTACCGATGAAGGTTTAATGCGTTTAATCAATTATCTATCAAAGATAGGGGCTGAAGATGAACTTAGAAAGTGTGGCGCGGAAAGTGGAGATAGTGTCTTCTTATGCGACTTTGAATTTGAATATTTGGAGTAAATTATGACTTTAAAAGAATATTTAAAAGAAATTGAAAATTGGCTTAAAGAATATTTAGCTAATTCCCCATGTAAAGCTTTTGTTTTAGGAATAAGTGGGGGAGTTGATAGCACTCTTGTCGCTGCAATCGCAAAAAACGCTGTCGGAAAAGAAAATCTATTCTGTTATGCTTTACCAATCGATTCTAATCCAAAAGATGTCGAAGATGCTTTAAAAGTTAAAGACGCTCTTGATTTAAATATGGAAGTCGTTGATTTAACTAATACTTATAAATCTTATATTAAAGAACTTAATGGTGAAGATTTCTCTAGATTAACTAAAGGTAACTTAAAAGCAAGAATGAGAATGTCAGCATTATACGCTTTCGCTCAAGAACATAACGCTTTAGTTTTAGGCACGGATAACTTAGACGAATCATATGTTGGTTATTTCACTAAATATGGTGATGGGGGAGTTGATCTTCTTCCAATTGCTCATCTACTTAAAAAAGAGGTTAGAGAAGGCGTTATCCTTTATGGCTTATCATCTTATTTAGCTAACCGCACTCCAACCGCGGGATTTTATGAAGGGCAAACCGATGAAATCGAAATGGGTGTAACTTATGATGAACTTGATAATTACCTTTTAGGTAAGGAAGTATCAGAAAAGGCTAAAGCTAGAATTGAACACCTCCATAAAATCAGCGAACATAAACGTAATCCAATTCCAAAAATGAAGGAATTTAAACGCTAAAATTCCCAAACTTTTTTAATTATATTTATTTAATTAACTTTATAGTTTATATTTATAAATCGTAAGGAATGTATGAAAAAAGAACAAATTAGTTTGATATCCTCTTTAGTGGGCTCATTTATTGTCTTAATTAGCCTTGTTCTTTTCATCTTAATTAATCACTAGTATGTATTATTATTTCAAAGGTAAAGTCGCTCATATCGACACTAACTTCATCGTTTTAGAAGTTAATAACATCGGTTATCAAATCTATACACCAAGAACCGAATCTTTCGTTATAAATGAAGAGATGACGATATATCTTTATAATGTCGTACGCGAAGATGAGCAATATTTAGCAGGCTTTACTTCTTTAGATGAAAAGAAAGCTTTTGAAGCTCTTATCGCAGTTAAAGGAATTGGCCCAAGAACCGCGTTAACCGCTTTAAGTGAGACTAATCCAAATGATTTATTTATGGCGATTCAAGCTAATAATGTTAACTATCTTAAGAAGTTACCAGGTATTGGTCCAAAAGCCGCTGCTCAAATCATTCTTGACCTTAAAGGTCAACTTACCCACGAATCTAAAGCAGACATCAATCAATATAAAGAAGTTAGAGAAGGACTTAAAGGCCTTGGTTTTAAAGTTAAAGAAATTGATGATGTTTTAGCGAAAATCAATATTCCAAACGCTACAAACGAAGAAATCTTTAGAGAGGCTTTAAAGAAACTTAGAAAATAAATATGGCTAGACTAGTAGACGCAAAAAGAAGTAAAGATGATGAGATTGAGATTTCTTTAAGACCTCAAGTTTTAAAAGACTATGTTGGTCAAAATGAATTAAAGAACAATCTCAAGATCTTTATTGGTGCCGCCTTACATCGAAATGAAACTCTTGATCACGTTTTACTTTATGGTCCACCAGGACTTGGTAAAACTACTTTAAGTTATATTATCGCTAACGAAATGCATGGACATATTCATGTAATTAATGGACCTTCTATTGAAAAACCTGGTGATTTAGCATCGATTTTAACAACGATTGAAGCAGGGGATATTCTCTTTATCGATGAAATCCATCGTCTTCCTCGCGTTGTTGAAGAAGTCCTTTATAGTGCGATGGAAGATTTCCAACTTTCCATTATTATTCCACGTGAAGGTGGGGCAACAACTTTAAATCTCGACTTACCTCCATTTACTTTAGTAGGTGCCACAACTAGAGCGGGCGATTTAAGCGCGCCACTTCGTGCTAGATTCGGTATAACCGAAAAGATTAACTTCTACACTAACGAAGAGATTGAACAAATCGTTAAACGTACCGCTCGCGTATTTAAGACTGAAATTACTGATGAAGCCGCTAAGATGATTGCTTCTAGAAGTAGAGGCACCCCAAGAGTAGCTAACCGTATTTTCCGTCGTGTTAGAGACTTTGCTAACTTTGAAGGTAAAGATATCATTGAAACCGACGACGCTGAGAAAGCTTTGAAAGCTTTAAGAGTAGATCCACTTGGCTTAGATGATGTTGATGTTAAATATATTGAAACGATAATGGACCGCTTTAACGGTGGGCCAGTTGGCTTAGAAACTGTTGCTTCTGCAATTGGTGAAGAAACCATGAATTTAGAAGATGTTTATGAACCTTACCTTCTTCAACTTGGTTTAATTAACCGCACTCCAAGAGGAAGAATGGTGACCGATAAAGCCTACGCTCACTTCTCAAAATACCATGACCATTCAATCTTAAAAATTTAAGTTTGAATTGTTATTTTGTCTTAAGAAATTATTTAAAAAACATATAAGAACTCGGCTATTTGAGACAAAAAGTCCCAAATATTCATTTTGATAATTGAAATAACTACTATAAAGTAGTATGCTTTTATTCGACTATTGGCTAAATTTAATAATTTAGTAATATAAAAATCAATTAGAAAGTATAGGTAAATCGTATGGGAAAAAGAAGAAGATTAATTGCGTATCTAATCTTAGCTGCAACAATGATTATCTCAGTAGTGGCCATGGCTACTCCTGTTTTTACTAAACTCAATGCTGGTCGTGAATACACCTCTGGTAATGAATTTGTTTATCAGTTAAGAGTTAAAGATGCTCAAGATGATGAAGATGCAGAAGTAGAAGATAAAGATGCTGCTGAAGAAGTCGCAACTGAAATGAGAGCTAGACTTGAAACATATCAAGTTGAAGACTATAGCGTTGTTGTTCAAGGTAACGACACTATTCGTGTTTCTATTACTGAAAACGATGAAACTCAATTAAATAACATTCGTAAATATCTCGCCTTCTCTGGTGGAGATTTCTCTTTATCTGGTAAAAATGAAGAAACTCGTATTTCCCATAACGATGTCTTTAAAGATTCCAAAGCCTATATTGTTCGTCAAAACGACTTAGTTCCATACGTTATTATTCCAGTCAGCGATCCATCTAAGGTTAAAACCTTAATTGATACTGTTGGTGGAAGTAGCGGTGAAACTAAAGGCAAATTAAATCCATTTAGAGCAGCTGAAGGCGAAGAGGAAGAAAAATCTGAACCAGATATCTTCTTATGGGCCAACTGGGTCGACGGTGATACTTATGAAAAAGCTCAATCCGACCAAGCTGTTACCGGCCAAAAGATTGTTGCTCAATTTGTTTCTAAAAACATTTGGTATACCGAAAGTAAAGAAGAACAAACCGAACTTCAATACTTATGTGGTTTTGCTGATAGTGAAGGTAACTATGACGCTACCAAGCTAAAACAAGCTAACCAATTAGCTATTTTCCTCACTAACTTATTCAACGCTTCTAGCTATGATTATGAAGTCGTCGATTTATTCGTTGCTCAATCCGCTAGTGGTGTTACTTATAACCCAATTAGAACAAATCCTACTGTTGAACAAATCTTAGTTTATGGTACCGACGTTAACTTAGCGATGAAGGCAACCTTAGTTTCTGCCATTATTGCTATTATCGTTATTTCCTTCATGCTTGCTTTCTTCTATCGTTTAACTGCTGTTGCGATGGTGGCAAATACGGTTTCAACAGTCTTCTTAACTTATGTTTTATTCACAGCAATGTCTGCTACATTTAACGTTGCAGCCTTCGTTGCCGGTGTCTTATTAACAATCACATCCTTAGTTACTGAAATTGTTTATGCAACTAAGTTTAAAGAAGAAGTTTATAAAGGCCGCTCAATGAAGAAAGCCAACCAAGAAGCTATTAAGAAAACTAGCCTTATCGCTTTAGATATCGCTATCCCAACCTTAATCAGTGGTATCTTACTTTACTTCCTTGGTGGTAACGCTCTTAGACCAATGGGTATCGTCTTATTCTTCGGTGGTGTCATCAGCTTATTAATGACCGTCTTAGTCTTTAGACTACTTACCTATTTATTAACTAATAGCACCAACTTAATGACTGCTTATAACGCCTTTAATATCGATGAAGAATTAGTTGTTAAACCAACTGATCCAGAAGATAAAGAAGTCTATGATGGACCATATAAAGATCGTGACTTTACTAAGAAAAAGAAAGTCTCCTTCATTGTTATGGCTGTCTTATTCGTTGCTTCTTTAGCTGGCGGTATCGTCTTTAGTGCAATCGATGGTAGTGCTCTTAATGTTTCTAACGCTACAAAAGATAACACTGAAATCTATCTCTCGATTAGAGATGATCACCCAGATATCGATACTGAAGATAAGTTTAAAGAAGACGTTCTTAAAAATGTCTATATTGGTGATAAAGCTCTTGCGTATCAATCCGTTGAAATGGAAACAAGAGAAGAATATAACTACGAAACAACTGTTACCACAAAATACACATATTTCATCACTCATATCGATGGAAAAGTACCTGCTGGAACAATCTCTTATAAAGTCGGAGATGTTATGACTGAAGTTGAATCAATTGATGAAGCAATTGAAACCCTTGTTAATAACATTGAATTAATTTCTGATGAAGATATTGTTTCTAGAACTAAAATCTCTCATGAAACAGTTAAGACTCCACATCAAGGTTATATTATGCTTGCTAGCATTATTGCCTTAGTCGCTTCTGTTATCTATTATGCCTTTAGATATCGTCCAAGTAAGGCTCTTGCTGCTGGTGCTATTTCCTTAAGTGCTACTACAATCACCTTTGGTGTATTGACCTTAACAAGAATTCAAACCTTATCTTTAACCGCCTTATCTATTCCAGTAATTATGTTAGTCAGTTTATTACTCACTATCTTCTACCTCAATAAGGCTAAAGATTATTATCTTGATGAAAGAGACTTAACCTTAGAAAAACGTCGTGAATTAAGCGTTGAAGCTATTTCAAGTACTGCTGCGCCATTATTCATTAGCGTTATTATCTTTGCCTTTATCGGCATTGCCTTCTTTGGATTTGGTCCATTATCCTATAGCCACATCTTTGCTTCTTTAGTCTTCGGTGTCGCTGTTAGTGGTTTCTTCATTGTTACTACTATCGCCCCAATTACTAACTTCTTTGAAAAATTATTCTCGAAGATTAAACTTCCAGAACGTAAGAAAACAAAGAAATCTCACAAACGTGAGAAGATCAAACTTCAAAGAAAGAATAGTAGCGAACCTCAAGAGACAATCTTTATTGGTATCAATGACTAATTTATGGGCTGCTTAAATGCAGCCTTTTATTTATATGAACTTATTAGAAAAACTTTTAAATCATTATGATCTAAGCCTCGAAGAATACGAGTATCTTTCTCGTCCAATTGAAGAAGTTAAGCTAATTGATCCAAATTCAATTGGCGTTATGGCTCGAATTAAAGAAAGAATTTTTAAAGCGATTGAGCGTAAAGAAAAGATCATTATTTATGGCGATTATGACTGCGACGGGATAAGCGCCACAACGATAATGGTTAAAACTTTTGAATTACTTAATTACCCAGTTTCTTATTACATCCCATCTAGATATCTAGATGGTTATGGTTTAAATGTTACTAATACCAAAAAAATCGCCGCTAAAGGCTTTAATTTAATTATCGCAGTTGATAATGGCGTCAGCGCTTTTGAAGCGATTGATTTAGCTAATGAAAAAGGAATGGATGTAATTGTGGTTGATCACCATGAACTTCCTGAAAAAGATGTGAATGCATACGCTATTCTTCATCCAATCCATTCTAAAGTTAATGAAGTAGTGGCAAGCGCAGGTCATATGGCTTTATATCTTTCTAGCGCTTTACTTAATCGTTATGAACCTTATTTAGTTACAATCGCGGGATTATCTGTCATAAGTGACTTAATGGAACTAAAAGACTATAACCGTGACGTCACTCGTTTAGCGATTGAATATTTAAAGAAATACCGCTTTGAAGCCTTAACCAATTTAATGGATAATGAACAGATTAATGAGCTCACTTTAGGGCTTGATATCGCTCCTAAAATTAATGCGGTGGGAAGACTTGTCACGGATACATCTATTAACCGCTTAGTTAAATATTTAACTACTGACAATACTTTCGAAAGATCTTCGCTTCTTTCTTGGATTATTAAACTTAATGATGAAAGAAAAGAATTAACTAAAGCTGCGAGTGAAAAGATTGATGAAGAAATAGACACAACTGAAGCTGGTATCGTCGCTATTAGCGATATGAAAGAAGGCTTAATCGGTTTAATTGCTAACCGTTTACTTTCACTTCATAATAAACCAACATGTTTATTCACTTATGAAAACGATAATAAAGAAATCTTAAAAGGTTCAATGCGTTCGAAAAATGGTTTTAACGTTATTGATATTATTAATATGAATCAAGATATCCTTCTTAGTGGTGGTGGTCATAGCTCCGCAGGTGGAGTATCAATAAACATTAAAGATTTCCCTTTATTTAAACAAAGGTTTAATGAATATGCTTCTACTCATCCATTAGTGGATGAAACAAAAGGCGAGATTGAACTCAGCTTAAACGAAATCACTATGGAAAATTATGAGATTGTTAATTCATTCTCTCCGTTTGGCATGGGTTTTAAAGAACCTGAATTTGTTGTGAAACATATTTCCACTAGATCGCTTCAATTCATTTCCTTTGGAAAACATATAAGTGAACCATTATCAATGAACACCAAACTTCTTGGATTTAATATGCCTTCATATGAAGTTCAAGAGCATCAATATATCGATATTTATGGTAAGTTTTATCTAAATATCTATAAAGGCCGTAAAACCCTTGAATATCGAATAACAAAATATAAGGAATCTGAATAAAATACGGGACTTCCTATATATTTTTTTGTTAATTATTCCCATAAAAAAGACGAGCGCTCGGCTCGCCTTTTAAGTTGAATTAGATTATAAAGCTTTATATTGAACAAGGATTGAACGAATTCTAACAACAGCATTAGTTATTTCGTCTGTTTCACCTTTAACGGTTAATTGAATTGAAGAAGCGTTTACAACTTTAAGCACATCACTATCAAGTCCTTCAAAGTGGCCTACTGTGTCACCTTCATTTGGAGAATAAGTAATCTTGATTCGATAGAGATTATATGAGCTTTGTAAGTCATCATTTATCTTGATTTCAAGATAACCATTGTCAACTTTATCTGCCGCTGCGGTCTTTTGAACGATTGACCAAGTGTTATTTGGCTCGCTATATTTTCCTGTGCCAGAACCGACTGCTTTTAAAGAAACAAATTCATCCATAATACCAGTTTTATTAGAGGTGTTACCAGTTCCCCAGTTATTTAAATCATGAAGTTGTTGCGGGGTTTTAACAACTGTCTTAATACCGGCGACATCAACATTTAAAGTTGTTTCTTTATTAACGCCTTTATAGGTAACCACTAAAGAGTATTCACCATTAATTGGGAATTTTTCATTAGTATTAATTTCAACTTTCTTAGGATCAAAGATTTTATATGTGTATTTACTCTTTAATAAGTTAAGTTCAGCATTATTAGTAAATTTTGCTGCAACAACCAAGTTATTATCGTTAGCAAAGACGTTATCCATCGTATAGAATTCTGCCATTGAATCACTAACTGCAAGTTCTTTTACTTCTAAAGAAGTATCTACTGCTTTTTCAGTAAGAATAATATTAGCGTATGAAGTCCCACCAAATGTCGCGGAAGAATATTTAATACCGACTAAAATTCCAGTAACATCTAACGCTACTTTATTATTCTTATCAGTATTATTAAATTCACTTAAATAATCATCTTCATATGCGGTGATAGAAAGAGCTAATTCAGTGTCACCTGGAAGATATTCGCCATTATAGTAAGTGGCATCTCCAGAAGTAGATGCATAACAAATTTCACCTTTAATAGTTACCATCTTTCCGACTTTGCCATCATAATCATCTAATGAAGTAATTTCGGCAGGGGTGTAATCGTAAGCAGGAACATCTTCAATAAGTGAGCTTACTTTCATATTTTCCTTATCTAATTGATGGCTACCGTTATATAAAACGGTATTTCCTTCAAAAAGATGTTTATCACCAACTTTAAATGTGTGGTTAAATCCAGCGTAAACATTTAACGAACCAGTGCCATCATAAATGATTGCCATAGTTTTATTAATAGCGATAACTCTTGCTTTAAGTTCAACTGGGACTCCATGGTCCATTCGATTGACTTCTGCAATGGTTTTTATAACTTCTTGAATATCTTTGCTCTCGCTTGAAGTCGTGGATGGAGTCTCACTTGTGGTCGTGGAAACTGGCTCATTTCCTCCTCCACAAGAGACTAAAGATAACGCTATAAAAGGAAGAAATATAAGTTTATTAGCTTTCATAAATTAAAAACTCCTATAGGCTAATTTTATATTATGGATTTTATAATCTCAAATATAAAAGGCTTAAGGAGTTAATAATATATTATTTACCTTCTTCTACACTTTGTTTTTCTTCAACAAATGTTTTAGCTAATTCCTCTTTCATCTTCTCTAAGAAATTATTCTTGGCTAAATTGTAAACAATTTCGACTGATTTACGGACTGAAACTCTTTTAGCGTTCCCATGAGCTTTAACAACTAGTTTTCTTAAACCGATTAATAACGCTCCTCCATAGTTATTTGGATCCATAAAGTCTTTTATTTCATATATATCTTTTTTAAGTATTAACGCACCCATCTTATTCTTAAACGATTTAGTGAATGTTCTTTTTAATAATTTAAGAAGTTCAATAGCGGTGCCTTCTGTTGATTTAATTAAGACATTACCCGCAAATCCATCCGAGACAACTAAGTCATAATCTCCGGTAAGTAAATCGCGGCTTTCCATATTGCCAACAAAGTTGATGGACTTACATTCTTTAAGTAGTGGATAGGCTTCTTTTCTTAAATTATCACCTTTAATTTCCTCTGTTCCGATATTTAAAAGTGCTACTCTTGGGTTTTCTTTATTAAAGCAACACTTTAAATATAGTGATCCCATCTCAGCAAATTGAAGGAGCTCTTCTTTTGAACAATCGACATTCGCTCCCGAATCACAAACTGCAACAATATCGTTATTCATTGTTGGCATAATAGGAATACAAGCTGGACGAATAACATTATCTAACTTTTTAATTTTGATAGTGGAGCCCACAAGTAAAGCGCCAGTGGATGCTAAAGATACCATTCCAGCATAGCTTTCATCATCTTTTAAAGTTTCAATAGCTCTCATCAATGATGAGTCTTTCTTACGAAATGTCGCTAAAGTTGGGACTTCATTACAAGAAATAACCTCTTTTGCGTCTAAGATTTCTAATCTAGATTTATCATATGTTTCTTTTTCTAATATAGGATTAATAATGTCTTTATCACCAGTAAGTAAAATGAATAAATCTTCATGTAAATTTAAGGCTTCAATTGCCCCTAAAATATTTTCAGTTGGGGAGTGGTCTCCACCAAAACAATCAACAATAACTTTAATCATAATTAAACTTCCTAGAGTGTTTACAATCTCAATAATAATTGTGTAATATTTAAGGCGGTAAGTGAATAAAAATATTTACGTTACTTAGAATAAGATTATTAAGGAGTTAATAAATGTATCAATTATTTATTGATAGTGATTGCGATATCACTTTAGAAGAAGCTAACGAGTATGGTGCGAAGTTTATTTCAATGCCATACATCGAAGATGATAAAGAAATTTACCCATACGAAACATGGAAAGAATTCGATTCTCATGCTTTCTATCAAAAATTAAGAGAGGGAAAGATGGCCACAACATGCGCTATTTCTCCAGAAGCTTATAAAGAAAAATTTAGAGAAGAATTTGCCAAAGGCAACGACATCTTGTACGCTCATTTTTCCACTATAATGTCCGCTACATTTAATGCAATGAGACTTGCCTTAGAAGAGCTTAAAGAAGAGTTCCCAGAACGCAAGTTCTATGAAATAGACGCTAAAGGAATTACTATCGGTGCTAGATCACTTGTTTTAGAAGTAATGAAACTTTATAAAGCAGGTAAATCAGTCGAAGAATTACTTAAGTTTGCTGATGATGAAGTTCAACATTTTGCCGTTTATTTCTTTGCAGATAACTTAAAATTCTTCAAAAGAAGTGGTAGAGTAACTGGCTTCAAAGCTTTAATGGGTAATCTTGTTGGTGTCAAACCAATTATCTATATGGATGAAGAAGGCAAAATGGTTAATATTGGCAGAGCCAAAGGAAGACAAAATGCTCTTCAAACATTACTTGATAAAGTCATTGAACTCGAAGAAGATATTCGTAAATATCCAGTCGTTATTGCTCACACTGATAATGAAGAACTAGCGAACGAATTAGGCAAGATGGTTAAAGCCCATTTCGGTGAAGATTTACTCATTACATATAATGTCGTTAATCCAACCGCTGGTGCTCACTGTGGTCCAGATACAATTGGCATTAGCTTCCACGCTAAGCATCGTTAATTATTTAACAGGTTCTAAGTTATTTGGAAAAATATTCCAAAAGATGGGATTTCTGATAGGGTTATCTATCGAAATCTTTTCTTTTTAGCCAATTAAGTAAGAAAAACAAAATATATTCTTATTAAATATAAATATATTTGTGTTACAATATTTGCGTTATGGCACCGATAGAAACTTCAAAAGACTATCATCTTCATTCCTTTGATGAATTAAAGGAGAAGTACTATATCTACATTCACGAGCAAAAATCTCGTGATGAAATTTTAAAAGCGTATAATTACGCTTGCGAAAAACATAAAAATCAATATCGCAAAAGTGGTGAACCTTATATTCATCATTTAATTGAAGTTGCTTATATTCTCGCTGAACTTCATGCTGGCCCAGCAACTATTGTTGCAGGTTTACTCCATGATGTAGTGGAAGACACCAACACATCTTTAGATGAAATCGAAGAAAACTTCGGTGAAGATGTTCGTAAAATTGTTGATGCTTTAACTAAAATTCAAAGAATGAAACTTTCTCACCGTAAAGAGGAAGATTTCGCCGCGGAAGATCATCGCAAGATCTTCTTAGGTATGGCCCGTGATATCCGTGTCATTATTATTAAACTTGCGGATAGACTTCATAACATGAGAACTCTTTCTTCCTTGTCTAAAGAAAGACAACACGCTTTAGCTAAAGAAACATTAGAAGTCTTCGTTCCAATCGCTGACCGTCTAGGTATTAATAAAATTAAATCTGAACTTGAAGATATATCTTTATCATACCTTGAACCTGAAAAATATAATGAGGTTGTTCGTTTATTAAACGAAAACACCACAAATAGAGCTAAATCACTCGAAGCGTTACAAAAAAGAATCGCCGATATTTTATTTGAACACAATATCCCATTCACAATTTCTTCTAGAATCAAATCAATCAACTCTTTATACCGCAAAATGTATAACAAGAATTATTCTTTCGATGAAATCTATGACGTTTTAGCGCTTCGTATTATTACTGAAACCGAATTACAATGCTATGAGATTTTAGGCATTATCCATGCTACATATAAACCAATCCCTGGTCGCTTTAAAGACTATATTGCAATGCCTAAACCAAATATGTATCAATCTCTTCATACTTCCATTATCGCTGGTGATGGAAACGTTTATGAAGTGCAGATTAGAACTAAGGAAATGGATGAAATCGCTGAAGGCGGTGTCGCCGCTCACTGGGCTTATAAGGAAGGCACAAACTATAACCCTAAAGCTGAACAAAAAGAAATTGAAAACAAATTACATTGGCTTAAAGATTTAGCCTATTTTGATACAACTGGCGAAGCTAAAGATTATATGGAATCTATTTCCCACGATATCTTTGAAGCTAATGTTTATGTCTTTACTCCAATGGGCAAAGTTATCGATCTTCCAAGTGGCGCTACTCCATTAGATTTCGCTTATAAAATTCATACCAGAGTAGGGGAACAAGCTGTTGGTGCAATTGTAAACGGCACAATGGTCCCACTTAATACACCATTAAAAACCGGCGATGTTGTTGAGATTAAAACATCCAAGACTTCTCCTGGTCCAAATGAAGGCTGGCTCAAGATTGCCACAACCGCGATGGCCTTAGGCCATATTCGTAAAGCAATCGCTAAAAAGAATGCCGAGTTTGTTAAAGATGAAAAGATTTCTAAAGGTCGTATGGCGACTGTTGAATTCCTTAAAGGATTTGATGTTCCAGAAGCAGAAGTTGATAAATTATTAACTAATCAAGCACTCTTTGATAATTTTGGGGTAGAAAGTTTAGATGAACTTTATGTTAAAGTTTCAAACAAGAATCCAACCCCAGCGACAATCGTTGATTTCTTAAAACTTAAACCTAAGAAAGTTATCAACTTACAAAAAGTTAGAAAAGATGATGACCATTCTCCAGTTTATGTTGGTAATGCTGGTCGTATCATGATTAACCTTGGAAGCTGCTGCACACCAATTCCTGGAGATGAAATAGTGGGCTATATTACCAAGGGTAAAGGTGTCACAGTTCACCGCAAAGATTGCCCAAATATTAAGGGACAAAAGAGATTGATTGATGTTTATTGGAAAGATCAAGATAACCTTCAAACTTATCCAGTTGATCTTCGTATAGAAGCGGATGACCGTCCAAACTTACTTGCAGATGTTATCTCCATGTTTAACCAAAAGAAAGCACCTTGTACTGCGATTAACGCTGTGTTCCACCCATCTACTTTAATGTCAACAATTACTGCGACAATTTATGTTAAAAACGCAGAGATTTTGCATGATGTTATGGATGCGGTGAAGAACGTTCAAAGTGTCTATACAATCGAAAGAATTATTCACTAAAAATGATTAAAATATTATTCCTTTGTCACGGCAATATTTGCCGTTCTGTTGCTGCGGAAGTAGTGGCACTTAACTATGTTAAAACTAAGCACTTAGAAGATAAATTTCTCTTTCTTTCACGTGGCTTAAGTAACGAAGAATATGGTAACGATATCTATCCTCCAATGAAGGATGAGTTAAGAGCAAATGGTTATGTTTTTAAACGTCATTTCGCTCAAAAAGTAAGCGAAGAAGAGATGAAAGAATTTGATTATATTTTCTACATGGATGGTAGTAACTTTAACCTTATTAAGTGGCACTTCCCTGAATATTTAGATAAATGCCATCCACTTACATATTACTTAGATAATTCCCCAATCGAAGACCCTTGGTACACCGATCGATTCACCTTCGTTTTAGATAAAATTATTAAATCTACGGAAGCAATAATTGAGAATCTAAAATAACGCAAAAAAATTCAAAAAATATATAGGAACTCAACTATTTGGGAAAAATTGTCCCAAATTTTTGTTTATGGAGCATCCCTCTATTGAAGTTATAGATTAAAATATCTATAATATTTATGCTTATTAGAAGGAGTTTTTCTATGGAAATCAACCCAGTAAAAGGAACACATGACATCTACCTTGAAGAAGCTGATATCTACCACGATATTGAAAAGTGCTTCAGTGAAGTTGCCATGCTTTACAATTATCACGAGATACGCACTCCTATTATTGAACACACTAATCTTTTCGCACGCTCAGCTGGCGAAGATAGCGATATTGTTAATAAAGAAATGTACACCTTCCTTGATAAAGGAGGTAGAAGTATCACCTTACGCCCAGAAATGACTGCTGGCGTCCTTCGTTCGATCGTTTCGAACAAACTTTACATTGCAAAAGAAATGCCAGTTCGTTTCTTCTATAGTGGACCTTGCTTCCGCTACGAAAGACCACAAGCTGGCCGTTATCGTCAATTCCATCAATTCGGTATCGAAACATTAGGAGTCAATACTCCTTATAACGATGTTGAAGTTATTTTAATGGCAAAACAAATGTTAAGCATGATTCGTCTTGATAATGTTACCGTTAAAATTAACTCACTTGGAAATGAAGAAACAAGAAAGAATTATCGTGCCGCTTTAAGAGAATATTTTGGTGGCCATATTGAAAATATGTGTGAGGACTGCAAACGTAGATACGAATTAAATCCACTTCGTATTTTAGACTGCAAAGTCCCAAATGATCGCCCAATTATTGAAAAAGCCCCAGTTATTACTGACTTTTTAACCCCTGAAGATAAAGAATGGCTCAATACTGTTCGTGATATGTTATCTGATTTAGGTGTTGAAACTGTTTTAGATACTCACTTAGTGAGAGGTCTTGATTATTATACTGGCGTTGTCTTTGAGATTGCTTCTAACTATAAAGAAGCTCCAGACTTCGGCGCCTTAGGTGGTGGTGGACATTACGCCCACTTACTTAAAGAACTCGGTGGTCCTGATTTAGAAGGTGCTGGTTTCTCTTTTGGTCTTGAAAGAGTGGCAAGCCTTTGTCAAATCATCTTCAAAGAAGAAATTGAAAAATATCAAGAATCACTCGACTTCTATGTTGTTGGTTTAAATGATGAAAATATTCAAAACAACTTCAAACTCATCACCTCTTTAAGATTAGAAGGCTTTATCAGTGACATGAATTACGAAGTAAAATCAATGAAATCAATCTTTAAATACGCTTCTAAGATTGGTTCTAAATTCGTTATTATCGCTGGTGATGATGAAATGAATAAAGGTATTGTAAGAGTGAAAAATATGCTCACTGAAGAACAATATGATGTTCCTTATGATGATCAATTATTCGCTAAATTACATGACTTAATGAAAGAATATTACGAAAAACGCTTCAATGATAATAGTGAAGTTGAAGAAGAAAGTGGAGATATAAATTAATATGGAAAGAACATGTTATAATGCCGAACTTTCTAAAGAAAACGTTGGTCAAAACGTCTCTTTAGTGGGCTGGGTAAGTAAGAAAAGAGATTTAGGGGCTTTTAAATTTATCGACCTCCGTGATAGAAGCGGCATCGTCCAACTTTTTATCCCAGAAGGTTTAGAAATTCCTGATGTCCGTAACGAATACGTTATCGGTGTTAAAGGAACTGTTAGAGCTAAAGAAGTTGCTAACAAAAACTTAAAGACCGGTGAAATCGAAGTAGTGGTGTCTTCTTTAGAAGTTTTCTCTAAAGCTAAAACCACACCATTAATTATCGCTGATGATACTGACGCTCTCGAAGACGTTAGACTCAAATATCGTTATTTAGATTTAAGACGTCCAATTATGCAATCTTATCTTAAAAAGAGAGCTAAAATCGTTAAAGCTGCTCACGAATATTTCGATGAAAACGGCTTTATTGAAGTGGAAACTCCTTGCTTAATTCTTTCCACACCTGAAGGTGCACGTGATTATATCGTTCCTTCCCGTGTCAATAAAGGTAGCTTCTATGCTTTACCTCAATCTCCTCAACTCTTTAAGCAACTCTTAATGATTGGTGGTATGGAAAGATACTATCAAATCGCTCGCTGCTTTAGAGATGAAGACTTAAGACAAGATAGACAACCAGAATTCACTCAAATCGATTTAGAAATGTCTTTCCTTGATCAAGATCAAATCTTAACTATCATGGAAGGGTATCTTAAAAAGATATTTAAAGAAGTAGTGAATGAAGATATCGTCACTCCACTTCGTCGTTTAGATTATAGTATCGCTGTCGATAAATACGGTTCTGATAAACCAGATACTAGATTTGAACTTTATCTTAACGAAGTTACTTCTATCTTAAATAAAGCTGACTTTGAAGCGTATAAATCTGCTAACACGATTAAAGCCTTAGTTATCCCAGGTAAAGCTAGCGAAACTTCTCGTAAAGTTATCGATAACTTAACCATGGAAGCTAAGAAATATGGCTTAGGTGGCTTAGGCGTTCTTAAATACTTAAATGGCACCTTAGAAGGTAGCATCGCTAAATTCTTAAATGAAGAAATTGTTAAGGAATTAGTTAACGCTTTATCCCTAAAGGATAATGACCTTGTTTTAATCGGCGCAGGTATGCATGATAAAGTTTGTTTTGCCTTAGGTGCATTACGTAATAGATACGCGAATGAACTCGGCTTAATTAAACCAAATACCTACGATTTACTCTGGGTTGTTAACTTCCCACTTTTCGAAAAGAAAGATGATGGTAGTTATGCAGCCTTACATCACCCATTCACTCGTCCAACTCCAGAAACTCAAGAATACTTATTCACAGACCCAAGCAAAGTCTTAAGCGCAGCTTACGATATTGTTATTAACGGCTATGAAGCTGGTGGTGGTTCACTTCGTATTTATAACGAAGATCAACAAAAACAAGTCTTTAATATCCTCGGATTCACTGAAGAAGATATTAAAAATAAATTCGGTTACTTTGTAAACGCTCTTGATTATGGTACCCCTCCACATGGTGGTATTGCCTTTGGCCTTGAAAGACTCTCTATGATTCTTTGCGGCACTGATAATATCCGTGATGTTATCGCCTTCCCGAAGAACTTAAGAGCGGTCTGTCCAATGTCAAATGCCCCTCAAAGAGTAGACGAAGCCCAACTTGATGATCTTGGCATCATGCTTAAAGAATAAGGAGAAAAATGATGGAAAAACACGAACTTGATTTACTAAGTGTTGCAACGATTAGAAGCTTATGTATTGATGTAATCAATAAAGCTAAATCAGGACACCCAGGAATGGCTTTAGGTAGCGCACCTATAATGTATACGCTTTATACCCGCCACTTAAATGCTTCACCAAAGAATCCTGAATATTTTAACCGTGATAGATTAATCTATTCTAGTGGCCACGCTTCCGCCTTAATTTACACAATGCTTCATTTAGGTGGATATGAATTAAGCATGGATGATTTGAAATCATTTAGACAACTTAATTCTTTGACTCCAGGTCACCCAGAATATCATCATACCAAAGGTATCGATGCCACTAGTGGTCCTTTAGGCCAAGGTATTGCTCAAGCAGTTGGTGTCGCTTTAGCCGAAGAAGCCGTTAGAGCTCAATATGAAGAAGGTGAAAGACTCTGCTCCCATTACACATATTGCTTATGCGGGGATGGTTGCTTAGAAGAAGGTATCTCTCAAGAAGCGATCTCTTTTGCCGGACATCAAAAACTCAATAAATTAATTTTAATTTACGATTCTAATAACGTTACCCTTGATGGTGGGCTTCCATTATCTAATAGTGAAGACACTAAACTTCGTTTTAAAGCCGCTCACTGGAACGTCCTTGAAGTTAAAGATGGTAACGATGTAGACGCTATCGATAAAGCAATTAAGAAAGCTAAAAAGTCTTTAGAAATGCCTACCTTAATTATCGTTAACACTGTTATCGGTTATGGTAGTGCAAATGAAGGAACATCCAAAGTCCACGGTTCTCCTTTAGGAGAAGAAGATGGCGCTAACGCTAAAAAGCGTTATGGATTTGATTATCCTCCTTTCACTGTTCCAGAAGAAGTTAGAGAACATTTTGAAAAGACCTTCATTAAACGCGGACTTAAGGAAGAAAGAAGATATAACCGTGAACTTAGACGTTATAAAGTCGACCATCCTGAAGAATTCGCTAAATTTATGCACGCGTTACGTAATGATTACAAAGTAAATCTCAATGTTGATTTCTCTACTCATGATAATGAAGCGAGTCGTAATTCATCCGGTAAAGCCTTAAATGAACTCTATCATCTTGTTCCAAACTTAATGGGTGGTAGTGCGGACGTTGCTGGTTCAGTTATGACCAAAATTAAAGATGCAACAAACTTCGAACCAGGTAATAGAAGCGGTCGTAACATCAACTTTGGTATCCGTGAATTCTTAATGGCTAGCATCCAAAACGGTATGTTACTCCATGGTGGTGTTCAGTCGTATATTGGTAGTTTTTTAGTATTTTCAGACTATATGAAGTCTGCGGTTAGAATGTCCGCCTTATCTAACTTAGGCGCGATATATTTATTCTCGCACGATTCAATCGCGTTAGGTGAAGATGGTCCAACCCATCAACCAATCGAACATTTAGCAATGCTTCGCTCTATTCCAAATCATGTCGTTATTAGGCCTTGTGACGCTCGCGAAACATATGCAGCGTGGGAAATTGCCCTTAAAGAACATAACCGTCCAGTTAGTTTAATTCTTTCTCGTCAGAATCTTCCATTACTCTCTTCAAACTATGACTTAGTGAAGAAGGGTGCTTATGTTATTTCTGAAGCTAAAGGTACACCAGATGCAATTATTATTGCAACCGGTAGTGAAGTTAAACTTGCTTTAGACGCCGCGATTGAACTTGCGTTTATTGGTAAAAATATCCGCGTTGTTTCAATGCCATCAATGGAATTATTTGATGAACAAGATGAAGCCTATAAAGAGAAAGTTTTAGGTAAAGATAAATCCAAAGTCTTCGCTGTAGAAATGCTTTCAACCTTTGGTTGGTATAAATATGCTGATACAGTTATGGGCATAGACCGCTTCGGTTTAAGTGCTCCAGCTAAAGATGCAATTAATGAATTAAACTTCACATCATCAGCGCTTGTTAAGTTAATTAGATCAAAAATCGGATAGGGGGAGAAGTTATGGCAGATTACATCCAAGTCCAAAACTATTCAAAATCTGGAGACCTTTACATTTCTCGTAAAATCTTTGAAAAGATTGCCACTGATGCGATTAAAAACGTTCCAGGGGTTTTACTTAAACCAAGAGGTAAGGCTCCAAAAAATAGAGTGTCCGCTCACTTATCTCGTCCAATCCGTATTTCTTTTAGAAAAAACGGTCGAGTGGACGTTGATATCGATATTTCTTTAATCAAAGGTGCGAAAGCGGAACAAGTTTGCCTTCTTATTCAAGAAGAAGTATCAAACTCCTTACTCGCTTACACTGAAAGTGTACCATTCAATATTAATGTTAAAGTCGTGGAATTAGAAGATAAATAATGAAACAAAAAAGGGAAATTAGCTACATCGACGCTCATAATAAGGCGGTCAAACATTATCAAAAAGCCTCGCTCTTTCTTCTTTATGCTGGAGTGTTAGGTCTTTTCGCCGCTATTATTGGGGTGGTGCAGATGGCTACGACTCAAGTTGAGGTCTTACCAGGTGAATTTAATTGGCCGAGCAGTGGATTTGCTCTTAGCTTATCGCTTCAAATCTACTTAGATAGCCTCTTATTAGCCCATTTAGACCAAGTTTTAGCCTCTTTCCTTATAATTATCCTTTCGCTTGTTTTTGGCTCCTTATTTGGCTTTTTAGGCTATTTCGCTACAAGAGGGAGAAGAATATTCTTAATTATCGGTCTAGCTTTATATTTCCTCGACTTCATATTCATGTTCTTTTTCTATCACTTAAACCTTGGAGGCGTTGGATTTGTTTGGACCAATTACGCTTTCTCGCTCGCCTTACATGTAATTGTAATCGGCTTTGCTATTGCGGGTTTGGTATTTTATTACCAAGTATTTGATATTGAAAAGAAATTCAAAGGGGATAACGCAGTTAACTTCAAAGAAGAAGAGAAAAGGGAGACGATCGCCAATGGAAAATAATGAAATTAGTCGTAACCAAGAGCACGAACTTATTATGGTGGCTATGTATGACGCCTTAGTTTATATTGCCTTAAACGAGGAGTTTTCTTTAGAAAGTATCTTAGAAGGTATCTATAATTTACCTTACGAAGAGATTCCAAGTTACACCAAAGAAGTGCTCATTAAATCTTTAGCCCATATTAACGAAATCATCCCAGAATTTGAAAAGAATATGGTTAACTGGAGATTCTCCCGCTTAAATAACATCATCCAAGCTATTCTTATAACTAGTTATACTAAGTTCAAATATTTAGATAACCCAACTGATAAGAAAGTCGTCATTGATTTAGCGGTTCGCTTAACGAAGAAGTTTGCTGAACCTCATGACTATAAATTTGTTAACGCAATTTTAGATAATACTTTATGAATAATTCCTTCACCGTCAGCAGTTTAAATCAATATATCAAATCCAAATTTGATAGTGATTTTACGCTTAAAGGAATTAGGCTAGAAGGGGAAATTTCAAACTATAAAGCTTATCCTTCTGGCCATATCTATTTCTCCCTTAAGGATGATAAATCCATCATAAAAGCGGTGATGTTTAGCGATTTTACCCGTTATATATCAAACCCCATCAAAGATGGAGATAAAGTTATCGCTTTAGGTTATGTTAGTGTCTATCCTCAAAGAGGAGAATATCAATTCTACGCTCAAGCGATCGATTTATTCGGTAAAGGAGATATCTTACTAGAGCTTGAAAGACTTAAAAAGAAACTTCAAGCCGAAGGCTTATTTGATGAATCGCATAAAAGAGAGATTAATCTTTTCCCGAAGGCTATAGGGATTATATGTGCTCCTAATAGTGCAGCTCTAAGTGATATCAAAACAAACCTACTTCGTCGTTATCCTTTAGTGGAACTCAAAGAGTTCTTAGCGCAAGTGCAAGGGGAAGGTGCGATTAAAGACCTTATAAGAGCGGTAAATGAGGCTTCTAAAGAAGATATCGACACGCTTATTATTGGCCGCGGTGGTGGCGCTAGTGAAGATTTAAGCGCCTTTAACGATGAAACCTTAGTTCGTCTTATTTATAATTTCAAAGTTCCAGTCATCTCCGCAGTAGGCCACGAAGTGGATTTCACTCTCATCGACTATGTTAGCGATAAAAGAGCATCCACACCAACAGGAGCGGCAGAGCTTGCAACAATCGATAAAAGAGAGATCTATCAAGCGATTGATATGACTGAATCATCTTTAGATGATAGACTTAATAACTTACTTAATAACTTAACGAATAAGATTGATAACTTCGCTAATAGAAAGATCTATGTGAGCGCAAAAGATATTTATGAAACCAAGTTAGAGAAGCTTGAGAATATCGAACATAACCTCGATTCTTCTTTGAAGAATATCTTGGATAGAAATAGAGATAAAATAAGTTATATCGATAAATATCTTGATTCAATTTCTCCAGATAATGTATTCTCTAGAGGTTACTCTTTAGCCTTAGATGAAAAGGGGAAAGTAATCAAAAGCGTTAAAGATATTTCACTTAATCAAATGATTAATGTTAAGCTTAGCGGTGGCAGTGTCTCCGCGAAAGTAATGGATAAGAAAGAAGGGTAAAGATCATGGAAAAAGAAATGACTTTCGAAGAAAAATTAAAAAGACTAGAAGAAGTAACTAAAAAGATTGAAAACGAGACCCTTCCTCTTGATGAGACCATTAAATTATACGAAGAAGGTAAGGCTTTAATTAAGGACTTAAGAGCAGTTCTTAAGGAAGCTGAAGAAAAAGTGGAGAAATTACAAAAATAATTACATAGTAATTAGTATAAATTGAATAGTTGATAATTAGTAGTTTTATAGTATATGTCTAGTAGAAAAGTTAACAAAGTTAATATCCCAACCATCCAGGAAATCAAAAGCCCGGAATTTTTGAAGGATCTTAACTACAAAGAGCTCGATTTATTAAGCAAAGAAATTAGAGATGAAATCCTTAGATGCACCGCAAAAAACGGGGGACACCTTTCTTCAAACCTCGGTGCAGTTGAATCCACAATTGCTTTACATAGAGTGTTTGACTTTAAAAAAGATAAGCTCATCTTTGATGTTGGCCATCAATGTTACACCCATAAGATTCTTACCGGTAGAAGTTTAGAAAATCTGCGTAAGAAAGATGGTACAAGTGGATTCCAAAAAGTCACTGAAAGTGAATATGACCCATTTGATGCTGGACATAGTTCAACCTCAATTAGTGTTGCAGATGGTTTTGCCATTGCTCGTGATTTAGCAAAAGAAAACTATGAAGTAGTGGCCTTTATTGGCGATGGTTCGATTGCTTCTGGTCTTGCGTTTGAAGGTTTAAACAATGTTTCTCACTCAAATCACAAAGTCATTATTGTCTTAAACGACAATGATATGTCTATTTCTCGCCCAGTAGGAGGCTTAGGTAAATCCTTTGCGAAGATTTCTCTTGGCTCAGGTTATAACAAAGTTAAACGTGGTTTATCTAAACTTCTTAGCAAAAATAAAGTTACAAGAGCAATTCTTAATTTCTTTAGAAAGATTAAAAACTGGATCAAGTTTAAACTTGTACCTCCAACTTTCTTCGATTCATTAGGCTATACCTTCATTGGTCCAATCGATGGCCATAATATCAAAGCCATGGAGAAAGCCTTTAAGAAAGCTAAAAATGTCGATAGAAGTGTTATCATCGATATTGTCACTACCAAAGGTAAAGGCTACAAATTCGCTGAAAACGATACAAGTGGAAGCTGGCACGGTGTTACTCCATTCAATCTTGAAACCGGAGAATCATTAAAGAAATGTGACACAACTACTTGGTCCAATGCTTTAGCAAATATCACTTTAAAGAATATGGAGAAGAACGAAAAACTCATTCTTATTTCTCCTGCTACCTTAAAAGGTAGTGACCTCGAAGAAATCTTTAATAGATACCCAGATAGAGCGTTAGACGTAGGTATCGCTGAAGAGCATGCGATGACTCTCGCGGGTGGCTTATCAAAGAATGGCTATCATCCAGTAGTCGACATTTATTCCACCTTCATGCAACGCGCTTATGATGAAATTTCACACGATATCGCTCGTATGAATGTAGGCGCCACAATCGTTGTTGATCGTTCTGGTGTTCCAGGAAATGATGGCGAAACTCACCAAGGCACATTTGACGCGGGCATATTTAGCGCGACACCTAACTGCGTGATTACAATGCCTTCCTCAGTTGAAGAGGCTGATCAATTATTTAGCTTATCGCTTAGCTATAACGGGCCATTCTTTATAAGAATTCCTCGCGGATGCGTTAAACCATTCTACGGCAATAGTGGGGAAGTTAGCTTTGCTAAATGGTATAAGAAAATTGAAGGTTCTTCAAAGAAGGTGGCAGTTGTTTCAACTGGTTCACTCATTAATGAACTCGCTAAAGAGATTGATGAATCTGGCAAAGATGCCACATTATATAATGCCTTATTTATCGCGCCAATTGATTTAGAGGCTGCTAAAGAACTCCTTTCTTATGAAAGAGTGGTTATCTATGATCCGTATTCCACCCAATATGGCTTAGCCACTAACTTAACTATGGAACTTGTAAAACTTGGTTATAAAGGAAAGATTGAAACAAGAACTCTTCCAAATGCGTTTATTAAGCAAGCATCTATTGATGAGCAAATCGACGAATTAGACTTAAAACCTAGCGATATTGTAAAAATCCTATAAGAAATCGCCTATTTGAGACAATTTTTCCCAAAGACATGACTTGTGAGCCGTTTACGGTTCACTTTTTATTTATGAACTTTGGTTAACATAATATTGAGATTAAAACGAGTATTCTATAAAATAGAAACATGAGCAAAGCCAAGATAATTCTTCATATCGATTTAAACGCCTTCTTCGTTAAATGCGAAGAAATCAAAAATCCTGCTCTTATCGGAAAGCCAACCATCATTGGTCATGAAGGAAGAGGAGGAATTGTTTCAACCTGCTCATATGAAGCTAGAAAATATGGCGTTCACTCTGGAATGCCTACTTTCCAAGCTAAGAAATTATGTCCTAACTTAATTGTTATTCCAGGCCATTATGATTTATATGAGGAGATGTCGGACAAGTTTTTTAATTTTGTTAGACGATATTTCTCTTTATATGAGAAAGCCTCAATTGATGAATGCTTTATTGATGCTACTAAAGAATTAAGCAAAGTAGAGGATGTTGTCTCTTATCTAAGAGAATTTCAAGAAACCCTTACAAAAGAGACTGGTTTAACCGTTTCTATCGGTGTGTCTCCAACTAGATTTTTATCTAAAATGGCTAGCGATATGGAAAAGCCCAATGGCTTAGTCATTCTAAGAAGAAGAGATTTCAAAGAAAAAATCTATCCTCTTCCAATTGAATCCTTCTTTGGAATAGGCCGTAAAACTTCTCCTGAACTTCGTAAAATGGGAATAAACACTATTGGAGACCTTGCTAACTTTATTAACAATAAAGAAGACGAATCTAGCCGCTTCTTTGGTAAATTCTATTATGTTTTAAAAGAGTGGGTTAATGGCTACGGAAATGATGAAATCGATGTTAAACCTTGGGATCCTAAATCAATTGGAAACTCTAGAACACTTAGAAAAGATACTGCTTCTTTAGAAGAAATCGTTCCTATGCTTAAAAAGCTCGCTAAAGAAGTGAGTGACCGCGCTATCGAAGCAGATAAAATCGGTAACTCAGTCCAGTTAACCCTTAAGGACGCAGAATATGTCTCTGGTTTTAAATCTATAACTAGAAGTAAGCACCTCGATAAATACACTAACGACTACAATATTATTTATAATACCGCCTACACTTTGCTCGAAAATAACCTAGGTGAAAACCCAATTAGACTCGTTGGAGTATCTTTAAATAACCTCATTGATAAAGGGGAAGAACTTGTCCAATTATCAATATTTGATAACTTCGAACAAATAGAAGAAGAAAACTCCACCAAGCTTTTAGTGCACGAACTAAACCGCAAAATGAAAAAGGATGTCTTTAAGACCCTTCGCGAAAAGAAAAGAGATGATAAGTATGGAAATAAATGAAGCAATCGCTCTTTTTATTAAATATATGCGTGTCGAGAAAGGTGCTAGTAACGAAACCATCGCCTCTTATCAAAGCGATCTCGAACTATTTGCTAAAGCTTTAAAACTCAAAAATGTTGAAGACTTAAGCCCATATTCAATCCAAGATTATGTTCGTATCCAATCAAGAAACCTTTTAGTGGTCTCTACAATCTTAAGAAGATTATCCGTTACTCGTAATTTCTATCGCTTTTTAGAAGCGGAAGGCTATGTTAATGATGAACTTAAGCGTTTTGAAGTCCCACGTAGCCCATCTCATCTCCCTGTCGTTTTAACCATTGAGGAAGTTGAAGAACTATTAAACGCACCAGATATTAATACGAAGGATGGCGCTAGAGATAAAGCGATGCTAGAAGTAATGTATTCTAGTGGGCTTCGTGTCAGTGAACTCCTCTCTTTAAAGTTTAAAGACATCAACTTCGAATCTGGAATAATAAGCGTTAGAGGTAAAGGAAATAAAGAAAGAAAAGTCCCAATCGGGGAATACGCTTTAGAATATTTAAACCTCTACGTCCAAACCTGGCGAAAGAAAAATGTTAATCGAACAAGCCCATACATATTTTTAAATAAATATGGAGAACCATTATCTCGTCAATTCTTCTTTAGAAGAGTGAGAGAATACGCAGAAAAAGCGGGCATAAGTAAAACAATTAGCCCACACACCTTAAGGCACTGTTTTGCCACCCATATGCTTGAAAATGGCGCCGATCTTCGCGCGGTCCAAGAAATGCTCGGCCACGAAAACATTGCCACAACCGAAATTTACACTAATATATCGGTTAATCGCGTTATGAGTGCATATAACTTGTTTAACAAGTGCAAATAGAATAAATTTATTGTTGGTAAAGGAGAAAAAACATGAAATTTAAAAGAATATTCATAATTGTCGCAGACTCAGCAGGTATCGGCTATATGCCAGATGCTGAACGTTTTGGAGATAAAGGCTCAAATACATTTGTTCACATTAGTGAAAAGTGTGGTGGTCTTAATATTCCTGTTATGAATAGCTTTGGAATTGGTGACCTTGCTCCTGTAAAAGGCACTACTAAAGTAGAGCACCCTCAAGCTTACTCGATGAGACTTCGTGAAACCTCAAACGGTAAAGATACAATGACTGGTCACTGGGAAATGATGGGTATTAATACCACTAAACCTTTCCAAACCTTCACTGATACTGGTTTCCCTGAATCTTTAATTAAAGAGCTTGAAGAAAAAACTGGCCATAAAGTTATCGGTAATAAAGCGGCTTCTGGAACCGAAATCTTAAAAGAACTCGGCGAAGAACAAATGAGAGATAACTCTTTAATCGTTTACACTTCTAGTGATTCTGTTTTACAAATCGCTGCTCATGAAGAAGTAACTGGATTAGAAGAATTATATCGCTGCTGTGAGATTGCTCGTGAACTATGTATGAGACCTGAATACTTCGTCGGAAGAATTATCGCTCGTCCATATGTTGGCACGAATAAAGATAACTTTAAGCGCACCCCTAATAGACATGATTTAACCATCTCTCCAAGTGATATCACCGCGATGGATATCTTAAAAGAACATGGTTACGATGTTGACTGCATCGGTAAAATCAACGATATCTTCAACGGTGTTGGTGTAACCAAAACCCAAAAAACTGTCTCAAATATCGATGGGATGAATAAAACAATCGAAGAAGCAAAGAATAATGACTTCACTGGCCTTTGCTTTGTTAACCTCGTTGAATTCGATAGTGAATACGGACATCGTAGAAACCCACTTGGATATGCAAAATGTTTAGAAGAATTTGACGAAAAGTTAGCGGAACTTATCAAATATCTTAAGGAAGATGACTTACTTATGGTTACCGCTGACCACGGAAATGATCCAACTTGGACTGGAACTGATCACACTAGAGAAAAAGTCCCACTTCTTTGCTATTCCAAATCCTTTAGACACGGTCGTTATTTAGATGAAAGATCAACTTTTGCTGACATCGGAATGACTATCCTTAAAAACTTTGCCCTTGAACCTAAAGGCATTAAACTAGGTTCTAGTATCGAGGAATTATTAAATGACTAAGAGAATTCTTATCTCTCTACTTTCGATCGCTTTCCTCGCCTCCTGTGGAGGTGGTAATTCAAGCCAAACTGAAGAAAGCGACATCACCTTTATTTCCCCAACAGGCGCTCCAGCCTTAGCCTTCTATGACCAAGGAAATAACAAGAATTACGCTACTAATAGCACACCTTCTTTAGTTTTAGCAGAGCTACAAGCCAACTATTATGATGTAGTTGTCGCTCCTGTTTTCGGTGGACTTAAATCAATTAAAGCCAATAGTGCGGACTTTGCTTTAGCAGAAGTAGTTACCGGTGGCAACTTCTTCCTTGTTGGAGTTAATAAGGAAGCAGGCGAACTTCCAACTAGTTCATCTTATATCGTTGCTTTTGCCGAACAAGATGTAACTGGTATGGTTTTTAAAAAGCTAGCCCAAGAAAAATGGAATATCGGAACCGAAAATGTCCACTTTGTTAGTGGCGCAGCTGATACTCTTCCAATCTTAAAAACTGGTAAACACGCGAGTAACCAAGTTGACTTCGTTTTAACCGCTGAACCTGTCTTTACGAACGCTAAACAAAGTAAAGACGAAGGCGTCACTTTAGTGGAAACCTATAACATTCAAAATGAATGGAAAGCTTTGACTAACCAAGAAAGCCTTGTTCAAGCTGGTGTTTTTGTTCGTAAATCTTCATTAAACTCTAAACCAAATAAGATGAAACAATTCTTCGTTGATTTAAGAGCGAGAATCAAAACTGCTTTAACAAACCAAGACGCAGTTAAAACCGCTTTACATGAATATAACGAAGATGTTAAAGAACAAGCTAAAAGATTTGGCTTCAATGAAAATCTTGCCTTTAATTTATTAAAAAATGGTAATCGCTTCGGACTTGTCTCCCCAGATACTAAGTTAGATGTTAATGCTTTCTTAGTCTCTTTAGGACAAACCGCTTATAGTAACGACTACTTTGTCACAATCGAATAATGAAACTGAAAGACTTCCTTAAAAACCATCGAATGACTATTTATACCGCTCTTGGGGTTTTGGGAGTCTTTTTAGTTTGGTATCTCATCTCACTTATTCTTAATACAACTTTATTCCCATCTCCAATCGTTGTAATTCCTGAGTTCGCTCGCTTGTTCACGCTAGCTGACACATACGCTCAAATAGGAGGAACGCTTTTAAGGCTTGTAATTTCTTTAGCCATAAGTTTACTCGTTGGAACCGCTTTCGGGGTTCTAGGCGGTGTTTTTGAGCGTTTTAGGGCGTTTTTTAAACCTTTTGTCACTGTCTTCAAAACCATTCCAACCGCCGCAGTGGTCTTTATTCTCATCGTTTTGATTAAGCCACTCTTCACTCCAGTTGTCGTAACCTTCCTCATCACCTTCCCAATTATTTATGAATCAGTCGTCACTGGTTTTACAAGCGTTGATGAGAATGTTGTGGATGCGATGAAGGTTGATGGTGCGAATAAGTTCAAATCGATTTTTAGAGTCTATCTCCCATTATCCAAAAACTACATCCTTCTTGCTTTAATCCAAATCATCGGTTTAGGAATGAAGGTCTCAATCATGGCTGAGATTTTAGCGGGCTCTGATTCGGTCAGTGGACTCGGCCGAGAAATCTATTACGGATCTTTGACTGGAGACGTAAAAATGATCCTTGCTTACTCACTAATTGCCATCTTAATTATTGGCTTAAGTGATGTTGGATTATACTTTGCGAAAAAGAAACTAAAAGTTAGCAAATAAATATAAATATTTAAATTCAAATAAATTGCGCGAAAAATTCGCGCATTTTTATTAGTCAAAATTTAAGGTATAAGAAGTCCGCTCTTTGGGAATAATTTTCCCAAACGATTGAGTTCCTATGATTTATCTAAATATTTCTTTTTATGCGTGCAAAATATTAAAAACTAGATACACATACATAAATTAAAAATACGTATCGCGTGGGCAATAAAAATTTAGTTAAATTCATAGGCACGAAATAATTGAAAATTAAATTTAGAAATAGAAATATAAGTATGAATACGCTTGCATAAAAATTAATAATTTGGCGCGCATTAGATTAATAAATCAAGTAGGGGTGAGCGTACTAAAAAATTAAAAATTACGTATACGCTATAAGTATCATAAACGAGTGCACATTCTTGAATAATTTATATCCAAGCGTATGCCTAAACTATAAGAGCATAACCCACGTGCATATAAATAAAATCTACCCACGTGATGCGGATAGATTAATTAAGAATATTTATCAAAGTCGTCTGGAGGGACTGGCTGGTTAAGATCAACTTTCGGTCTTGTTTCTTTATATCCTTTAAAGTCCACGAGAAAGGAAGAGACAGTAAATACGCACGCTGCGATAAGCATGTAATAGTTAAGTGTGAGAGCAGCGCCTAAGATTAAAACTGTACCAGCAAGAATAGTAAATGGAGCAGGGATCTTGATGAAGGCAAAAAGGTAACGAGGGTCATATCCGTGAGAGATGAAGACGACGTAAAGAATGAAGTAAGCTCCACCAAAAACGATGCAGAAAAAAGTGTAAGTGAAGAACCATCCGTTATAGCTAAATCCATGAGAATAGAGTAGGGCAAGAACGGTAGCGGCAATCCCAGAAAGAATCTCTAAAATGAAGAAGAGAAAAGTAGGGAACTTGAATAGGCTCACTAAGATCTTTCCTTTACCAGATGCAATGAAGTGAATCACCTTAGGCATGAAGAGAAAAAATGTAAATAGAGCAACGTATATTGAAGTCGGTGAGATCATGATTTTGATTATAGGTAAAGGCGTCTAATTGTAAAGAAAAATCGGTTGAAGGGAAGGAAAATTAGTAGAAAATTAGTAGTTTTTGAAATCCCCTCAGAGTGTGGAAAACCCCATTTTGTGGATTAATAACCATATTTTGACACTCCAAGAAATTGGCTACAAAATGCGATAAAATCGTGCTTTTATATTCTCTAGTTAACATAATAGAGATTATGCGAAGTAATATATTTACAGCGGATTAGCCTTCTTCTATTATTCTTCTCTACTTTAAGATAAAAAAAGAAACACACGTACATATATACGCGTGTATCCTTTTAATAATATATATTGTTTACTAGGCTTTACGATTGTCTCTACTAAGGAACTCTTCAAGGTCAATTCTTTCTCTTTCTTCCTTTGTAAAGATATTAATTATGACATGATTCGCATCGATTAAGATCCAACCTGAGGCGACTTTTCCTTCAACGTTTTTAATGTTTAATTTGTTCTTTTCTAAGGCTTCAACGACAGCCTCTTTTAAAGCGTTAAGTTGTCTCACATTTCCCGCTGTGGCTAAGACATAATAATCAGCAAATGGAGTTCTTTCTTTAACGTCCATTGTTACAATATCTTGAGCTTTATGTTCGTCTAAAACTTTCTCAACAACGGATAAGGTTTTGTCTTTTCTTGGCATAGTTAATTCTCCTATTTTAAATACATATTGAAGCAAGCGTCTGTGAGCTTGTTGGTAATGTCTTTATTATGTTTTAAAAGATATTTCTTGTTATCAGTTAAGGTATCAATGAAACCTTGATGATAGTCTTTTAAGGCTGAGGCAATAAGCCAACTAGAATCGAAACCTCTAGTCGGTTCAATCTTGTCTGATAGATAAACAATCTGGGCAATCTCATCCATATTAGCGTTCCCTGTACAATGGAATTTAATCGCATTTAAAATTGATTCATCTTTAATATCGAATTCAGTTCGAGCAATGTATTCTCCAATAAATTGATGGAAACTAAAAGGTGGAAGAGTTAAATAACTTGGGTAATGTTTCTTCATGAATTCAATACCCTTAACACCTATATAATCTTTACTTTTTCCAACATCATGAAGGATACCAGCGATATAGGCTCTCTCTGGATTATCTATTTGATTCTTTTTGGCGATTAAATACGCTAAATGGGCCACCTCAATGGAGTGACGTAATCTCGCTTCATCAATATGCATTGCGATCTTATTCACGAAGTAAAGGCGATGTTTTTCAATGTAAGTTAAAACTTCATTAGGAACATCGAGTGATTTAAGTTCTCTAACATCTGTGGAACTCACTTCACCAGAATTATAAAACTCCATCGAAGTCATCTTATAAGTCTCCACTACTTTTTTATCTACTTTGTAGCCAGGACGATCGATATAGATAATTCTAGTTAAAGAAGCTAATTCTTCTGCATTTTTCCATTCTGAGAAACGATTTACTTGATCCACCCCTATTAAAAGGTAAAGTTTATCGTTTTTATATTTTTTCTTTAAATATCTAACGGTATCAATCGTGTAGTTGATATCTGCTTTTGATTTGAGTTCAAAATCAGAAATAATTGTGCCACTTGGAGCGTTTTTAAGTGCTAATTTAACCATTTTAAGACGGTGTTCACTACTAGTTAATGGCGCTTTCCATCGTGGCGATTTAGCGGGCACTAAAACAACATCCGCGTTTAATTTTAACGATGCATACATCATTAAGCGGAGATGTCCGTTATGAATTGGGTCAAATGTCCCACCAAAAATGATTAAATTACCCACTTTTATTTCTTGTCTTTCAATAATACTTTCGAACTTGTTGTGTATAAGCTAACTCCATGAGGGAGGAAGACTCTAAACGCTTGATTATCCGCGTTAAAGGTCAACCAACCTAAACCTTGGATACCAATATCTCTTAAGCCGTTTTCATTAATATCTACTTCGTAGACATCTAAATCACGGATTGTTTTAATTCTTGATAAGGTTGGATGAACTGATTTATGTTCCACCGCTTTCATGAATTTGACATCGCTATTAACTTTAGAGACTCTCACTAAGTCGATATTAGGAGAAACATAGCAATCAAAAGTAATCTTTAAGTCATTAAGAACTTCAATAAAGGCAATACCACCGATAAATAAGCAGTGTTTGCTACTTAATGTAATTCTTCTAGGCTTAACTTGTTTAGTTAAATAAACTTTCTTAAAGGTTAAGCGATCAAGTTCATGAAGGATGGAGTTATTATCATCAATTGAAGGAACATCATAGATGGATGATTTCTTAGAAAGAGGAATTCTCATCACTCTTAATTCTGTTCCTGGATATTTTTTAGTCATAATTGATTCACGTGAAGTGTTGCTATAGAACTTGAGCATGGAATCAATAAGGGTCTTTTTACCTGAGAGCTTCGCTCCTAAAAGGTAAACATCCCTACCGTTCATTCTTTCATAGATATTTTCTAACATATCTTTTGTGGTCTTTTCATCGAATAAAGATGAGAAAACAATGTTATCTTGTTTAATTCTTAAACCATTGAGTAAGAAAATATGAACGATGTATTTTTTAAACTTGTTTAAATCGATATTCTTTGGAAGAAGGTCAACCTTATTAGCGACCACTAAGATGTCTCCACCTTTAATGACGTTATTAACAATTGGAGAGAATGAAGATTCAAAGGAGAAAACGTTTATTACATAAACGAAGAGAGCATTCTTCTCTTTAGCGTCTTTTAAAATTGTGGATGTGCCTTTTTCAATAACAGGTTCAGTTGTTGGCTTATGATGTCTTTCTTTTTCAAAACATTCATCGCAAAAGAAGAAAGATTGTCTTTCACTTTCTAAAACCTCTTTTTTGATATAGCCAACTTCTTCAGGGTTATCACTTTGAAGAATTGCGCCGCAGTTGTAACAGCGAATGATTTCTTTAATTTCCGCCATATGAATTTATCTCCTTTAATAAATTTTTACGTCTAAGGCTTCTTCTAATTGGTCGATCGAATAACCGATTAAAATGCGTAGTAGGTTGATCCTCTTTAACAATTTTGTCTGTAAGGATCGAGGTTAAGCCGCTACGATTAGCAGCTTGGATATCGGTAACCGTTTGGTCACCAATCATAATAATTTTATTTTTATCTAAAGATAAACGTTCAATGTTTGCTAAGATTTTCTTTTTGAATGGTTTACCAATAGATGGGATATATTCCACTCCTAGAGCGCTAGCGTATTGCTTCACTCTATTACCAGTGTTATTAGAAACGATGATGATACGATATCCTGCTAATTCAAGCTTACGGACAAGCTCCACTGCTTTTACTGATGGAGTTTTTGTCTTATAAGAATCTAATGTGTTATCGAGATCAAGAAAGAGAGTGTCAGCATTTAGTAAGGCTAACTTATCTAAATCGATGTCGTAGACACTTTTAGCGTGAAATGTAGGAATAAATAATTTGTTCATCTCTTTTAGATTAATAGACTGATATAAAATTATCAATCTATTAGGCTAATCAAAATCAGTATCATCGAAAATGGATACTTGTTTATAGCCTTTTTCTTCCTCCTCTTTCATCTTTTCTAATTTCTCGTTCAAGTTCTTTTCTTCTAAAGCTTTTTCTTCTTCGAGACGTCTTCTCTCTTCGATTTCTTTCACTTTAGCGTCAAATAAACTTTCTTCGTTAACATCTTCGGTGTTTGGGACATTTTGTCCTAAAGAATCGACTTCTGCAGGATTGTTTTCGGAATTTTCTTCCGCTTCTTTTTCTTCAACGGCTGTTTCTTCGAATAATGAAGGAGTGTTTGTGTCACTATCTTCTTCATTTTCTTCCTCAAATTCATCTTTAATCATATTGGAAACGATGTCGTTAGAGATGTAATCGTCACCATTAACGAAGACAAATTCAATTGAATCACCTTTCGAAAGTTTCACTGATCCTGCTTTTGCATATTTATCCATTGGAGTTAAATGATAATCATTTACTTCGATAGATTTTGTTTCTTTAAGTGCAGTATTGAAGAATAAAGTTGTAGGTTCTTCTTTATTTAAAACTTTACCTGCATAAATTAAGGTATGTTTTTCGCTCTTGAAGCACTTAAATACTTCAGTCAAGCGACCAAGTCTTCTAGTAAGTGCAGTATTACTTGCTTCATAGATTCTAAGGCAACCTTTATCAGTTAAGATTATAATCTTACCCTTAGTTTCATTAACATCATAAGCAAGTCCAGTTGCGATAAATGCTCCATTAAGTTTTCCAATTGCTTTTACCCCACCAGATTTAAGTCCTTGTTGAGGAATCTCATTCTCATTAAATAAGGAAGAGAAGCCATTTGTGAGGAATAAAAGGATATTGGAGTTACCTCTTGAGAACATAACTTCTTTAACTTCATCATCCCCTAGTAACTTCATGCACATTACTGACTTAGAATGTCTTACAATTGGGAATAATGAGAGAGGTAGACGCTTAATTTGTCCAAATTTAGAGACAAGAATAAAGAATAAGTCATCTCTAAATGTCTCAACGACAAAGGCGCGTACAATTTTTTCATTATTATTTAAGGATGCGAGGTAATTGATGTGTTTACCTTCATCTTTCCATTTGTTTTCATTGATTTCATGAACTGGAATATAAAGATAATTACCTTGGTTAGTAAAGCAGATCAAGAAATCGGTAGTCATAGCCTTACCACTATAGATTAAGGCATCGCCTTCTTTTAATCCTGGAAGTGGATTATCTCCACTAGAACGATAAGATTTAACACTACTACGTTTAATGTAACCATCATTAGTGACCGCCACCATCGTTTCTTCTTTAACGATTAAGTCACGTTTATCAAAGCTGAAGGTATTTTCTTCTTTATCTACGATAACACTTCTTCTATCTCTACCATATTTTTGAGAAATCTTACGTAAATCAGAGCAAAGTAAACGATCGAGTTTCTTTCTATCGGATAAGATTCCTTCAAGTTCAGCGATAGTTTGGATTAATGTATTCTTCTCATTAATCAAAGTAGTCATATCGGTATTAGTGAGTTTATAAAGTTGAAGCATAACGATAGCTTCCGCTTGTGGTTCACTAAATCCAAATTTCTCAGATATATTCTTCTTCGCGTCCTGTTTATCTTTAGAAGCTCTAATTGTGTTTACAACTTCATCAAGGATGGAAACAGCTTTAATTAAGCCTTCCACTATTTCGAGACGACCTTTTGATTTCTTTAAGTCAAATTCACTTCTTCTAGTGATAACTTCAACTTGGTGAGCAATATAAGCATCAATAAAATCAAGCAAAGTCATGGTTTTTGGTGAACCATTAACAATTGCCACCATATTTGGTGAGAACGAACCTCTAAGACCAGTCTTGGTGTTCAAATAGTTATAAATAGCTTCCATATTCGCATCTTTTTTAAGATCAATAACGATACGGAGACCTTTTTGGTCGGATTCATCTCTTACTTCTAAAATACCTGGAAGAACTTTATCGTGACGAAGCATATCGAGTTCATGGACTAAATCAATCTTGATCGTGCCATAAGGAATCTCGGTGATAACGATGCGTTTTTCTTTATCGTTATCGATAACTTCGGTCTTAGAAGATATTTCAATTCGCCCTCTTCCTTTGGTGTAAGAATCTACTAAAGAAGGCGTTTTATAAATAATTCCACCAGTTGGGAAATCTGGTCCAGGAATGAATTGCATTAGGTCTAAAGATGAGACATTTACATGATTTATCCTATATATAGTCGCCTCAATTACTTCTTTTAGGTTATGTGGAGGGATATCTGTGGCTAAGGCAACAGCGATACCTTCACTACCATTTACAAGCAAGTTAGGGAAACGAGCTGGAAGGACAACTGGTTCAAAATCATCATCATCAAAAGTAAGTGCCATATCGACGGTATCTTTTTCGATGTCACGAATCATTTCTTCCGCGATTAAAGATAATCTCGCTTCAGTATAACGATAAGCGGCTGGTGGATCGCCATCAATTGAACCTTTATTTCCTTGGAAATCAATTAATGGAGCGTTCACTTTCCAGTCTTGGCTCATTCTAACTAAAGCTTCGTAGATAGATGTATCACCATGTGGATGGTATTTACCCATAACTCCACCGACGGTGTGCGCTGATTTTCTCGTTGGACGGGTGAAAATATTCCCGTTTTTATACATATAGTAAACGATTCTTCTTTGGACTGGCTTTAAGCCATCCCTAGCATCTGGAATCGCTCTATCTTGGATAACGTATTTCGCGTAGGTAGCGTAACGAGAACCCATGATTTCTTCCATAGTTTCACTATGGATGTTTTCTTGGATCTCTTCTTCAATAATTAGGTTAGCGTTCTTCTTAGCCATAATTATTTAACCTCATCAATAAAGGAGTCAACTTCGTTGAAGTTAACGTTTTCCTCTACCCATTGTCTTCTGATTTGGGTGTCATTACCCATTAAAACATTTACTCTTTGTTCGGCGAGTAATGGATCTTCAATTGTAACTTTTAATAATTGTCTAGATTTAGGAGACATAGTGGATTCCCAAAGCTGTTCAGCGTTCATTTCTCCTAAACCTTTATAACGATTGATGCGATAGCCTGCTCCTATTTCTTTTTTAGCGACTTCTAAATCGTTATCATCCCAAGCGTAACGATACACTAGCTTATGATTAACTTCTTTAGAAACGCGATATAAAGGAGGCATCGCGACAAAAAGCATACCTTTTGTAATAAGTGGTCTCATATAGTGATAGAAGAAAGTTAAAAGTAAGGTTTGGATATGAGCTCCATCAGTATCAGCATCGGTCATGATGATAACTTTACCATAGTGTGAATTCTCTGGCTTAAAGTCATCAGCGATACCTGCGCCAATGGTGTTTGTAATTGTGGCAAATTCCTCATTTTTAAGCATTCTATCTTTAGTGACAACTTGCGTATTAAGTGGCTTTCCACGAAGTGGAAGAATGGCTTGATGGAGTCTATCACGTCCACTACGAGCGGTTCCGCCAGCGGATTCACCTTCAACGATAAATAATTCGTTTTTGTCATAATCTTTTGATTGGCAAGGAGTTAATTTATCGCTAAGAATGTATTCAGTTTTAACTTTTTTAGAGTTTCTTGCTTCATCTTTCGCTTTTCTTGCAGCAATACGAGCGGTTTGGGCATCTGTACACTTTTTAATTAAAGAAATTGCGAATTCCTTATTTTCATTTAAATAATAAGTAAATTGGTTATAAATAAAGTTTGAAACCATGTTATACGCGGCAGGTGTGCCGAGTTTTTGCTTAGTTTGACCTTCATATTCAAGTAATTGTTCAGGAATCTTTAAAGAGATAATCGCAGTTAAACCTTCACGGATATCGCTACCTTCAAGTTTAGCTTTATTTCTTAATAAGTTATTTTCTTCCGCGTAGTCATTGACCGCTTTTGTTAAAGCGGTTTTAAAGCCAGATTCATGGGTGCCACCATCTCTAGTACGAACATTATTCGCGTAAGAATAGATTGTTTCAGTGTAATCTTTGGAACAATATTGCATAGCGATCTCAATCTTGATTTCATCATCAGTATCTTCAAAAGACATGATTTCTCCTATAGGAGTTTTATTCGCATTCATGCTAGCGATATATTGTTTGATACCTTCTTCATAACAATATTCTGCTTTTTGGTTTGTTCTTTCGTCTATTACGACAAACTTAACGCCTTTAAGTAAAAAAGCACTCTCTTGGACGTGGTTTGTAATCGTATCAAATTTAAAATCTGTGGAGGCAAAAATCTTAGGATCTGGCTTAAATCTTACCAAAGTCCCGTGTTTTCTAGTTGGTCCAAGCTCTTCTAAAGGAATAGCGAGCTTACCACCATTTTCAAAACGTAGATGGGATATTTTACCATTTCTAAAGACAGTAACATCGCAGTAAACGCTTAAAGCATTTGTAACGGAAGCACCGACACCATGAAGACCTGCACTAGAAGTATAAGCTTTATTAGAGAACTTACCACCTGAATGAAGTGTGGAGAAAATAAGTTGAACTGCAGGCATTCCAGTTCCTTTATGAATATCGACTGGAATTCCTCTTCCTTCATCAAGAACGGATAAAGAACCATCCTTATGGATGGTAATAAGAATAATGTTACCGAACCCACTTAAAGCTTCATCGACAGCGTTATCAACAACTTCCCACACTAAATGATGGAGACCAGTTTGGTTCGTAGAACCAATATACATACCAGGTCTTTTTCTAACGCCTGCTAAACCTTCAAGAAGTTCGATGTCGTTAGCGGTATAATTTTCTTCCGCTTTCCTCTCTTTTGCTTCTTGAATCTTATTTTCTAATTCGCTCATTCTAAATGGATTCTCCAAATACAATTAAGAATTGTAACAAAAATATTATTGAATTGTAATATCTATTTTGTATAATAGATACTCGTTTTGGAGGAAAAACGTATGGATATTATTATATATAATATAGTCATTGCTCTAGGAATGCTAATCATGGGATATTTAATCGGATCTATCCCTTTCTCTATTATTCTTTCTAAGTCTCTGTACCATAAAGACATCAGAGAATACGGTTCTAAAAACGCTGGTGGAACTAATATGGGTCGTGTCTTTGGTAAGAAAATCGGTGTTATCACTATCTTACTTGATATGGCAAAAACAATTTTAGCTCTTGTAGGCGCATATCTTTTAGTTAATTTAGTTTTTAATCCTTTATTCCAAGAACATTTCGGTCAATTACTTTGGGATAATGGCATTCTTTATTACTATTTAGCCGCGCTTGGTGCGTCATTTGGACACTGCTGGCCAATCTATGCTGGCTTTAAAGGCGGCAAGACAGTTTCAGTCTTCACTGGTTTTGGAGTTGGTTGCTCATGGTTTGAATTCTTAATCGGTTTAATCTGCTTCTTTGGACTCAAAATCAAAACCAAATATGTCTCGGTGGCAAGTATCGGAACAGCGATCGGAATCACTATCACATCTTGGGTTATGGCCCTCCTTGTTTTAGTGCTTAAAGACCAGCCTGTTTATCTTCAACATTTAGGCATGTGGGGTTGGGGATATTATCTCCTCGCTGGATGGGAACATGCAAGTGTCGTTACGATCATCGCAATTATCCTCGTTGTTCGTCATATTCCAAATATTAAGCGTCTCGTTAAGGGAGAGGAAAATAAGGTCGGAAACGCTGCAAAATAGTAGCAAATTAGTAGTTTTTTAGTCGAAATAATGAGTGTGAATAAATAAATCACACCTGGAAAACGTCGGTCAAAAAATTCGATAAATTCGAGTGTTTAGATTGACGTTTTTATTTTTATCCACACTCACTCCCCTACAACCACTACTCGGAATTTTATCACTACTAAAAAGAAGCCCGTTAAGGCCCCTATTTCTCCTCTACCCTAAAACTATTAAGCCCTAGGTTGTTGCTCTTCTTTACGCCCCTATTTTGGCGATTTTCGTATTTCGACTATTTGCTAATTTTGACTATTGTTTTTGTTTAATTTTTCTCCTCTATTTTGCCCTACTCCACCAACAAAAAAAGCACCCCATTTTTTGGAGTGCAATTTGATGAGAAATTTCGTTATTGATTTTTCTTCATTTGGTTCATGATTTGTCTGATTTGAGCTTCGGATGGGTTACGGCCCATTTGACGATACATTGCTCTAATCATATTCTCATTTATTGGTGGGTTTTTTTGTAATTCTCTTTTGAAATACCATCTAGCTAAGAAGAAGCCAGCGATTGCTCCACCAAGGATACAAAGAACAATTGTTACGACAAATCCCCAAATTGGTAATGTGTCCATCATAATGATTAGGCCCTTCCATCGTATTCGCCGTTATCGGTTCTTACGGAAATGGTTTCACCATTATCGATAAAAAGTGGGACTCTTAAACGATAGCCAGTCTCTAAAGTTGCGTTCTTCATAGCTTTATTGACTGTGTCACCTCTAACGGCTGGTTCACAATCAACGATCTTTAAGGCGACTGAGCTTGGTAAGGTAATACCTAAGATTTCATCTTCGTAGAAGAGAATATCGATTTCGAGGTTTTCGGTTAAGAAATTTAATTCCCATTCGAGTTTCTTCTTTTCGATTTCGATTTGTTCATAGGTGTTATTGTCCATGAAGACTAAGAAATCACCGGAATCATATAAGTAAGCCATTTTCTTCTTTTCAAGCATAGCTTTTTCAACATCGTAACCAGAGTTACGAGCGAGTTCGGTAATTGCGCCAGTTCTCATGTTTTTAGCTTTGACTTTAGCGACCATCTTTCTCATCGCTGTTTTGTTTAAAAGGATATCTAAGACTTGATAAAGGTTACCTTCATCAATGAAATAGTTTCCAGGTCTTAATTCTGTAACGTTCATTTTTATTCCTCCATAAAAACGTAAATATTATAACTAAAAGTCTATAGAATACGCAAATACATATTGTATTTAAGCTCTCTTTCGAGGCTTGTTTTTATTCCATGTCCTGGATAAATAACGTAATTCGCGTTTAATTCTTTTATTTTTAATAAACTATCATTAACTTTTCTTGGTTCACTAGTAATTAAGTCGGTTCGTCCAATGGTGTTAAAAAATAACGTATCCCCACTAAAGATTATTTCTTCATTAATAAAGATATATATAACGCTTCCTTTACTGTGAAATGGGGTGTGCATTACTTTAATGTTAAATCCTAAGAGGTTTAAGTTATCATTATCACTTAATGTGATAAGATGCTTTACTTTCACCACCACATTCATCCCATTATTAAAATCATCACTAAGATTATATTTAGGAGAAGTTAAACAAATCTTATCTTCTTCATGAATATAAGTAATCGCGTTAGGATAAACTTTTAAAACATCATTAAGCGCGCCGATATGATCATAATGACCATGAGTGATTAAGATATATTTAATATCGACATTTAGCTTCTTTAAGTGTTCTATTAAGCAGTTATTCGCATTATATCCAGGGTCAATTAAAATACCTTCATTATTATCATTAATAACGGTGTAGATATTACATGCTTGCCTTGTGATATAAGTATCTAACTTCATAAAAATAAAAAAGGTTTGGTATTACCAAGCCTATTTTTTCTCCTTATGGACTGTAGATTTTTTGCAACGTGGGCAATATTTCTTTAATTCGAGTCTATCAGGATGTTCCTTACGGTTCTTTTCGGTTAAATAATTTTCTTCACCGCAGACAGTGCATTTCATTAAGATGCTGTGTCTTGCTTCTTTTGCTTTTGCCATAATTTAGTCACCTCAATTTTTGTAACGCGATTATCATAACATATTTAAAAACATATCTACAAGATATTTTTTCTAGTTTATAATATGGATAATATGAAAAGAAATGAAACCAAAAAGATAAAAGTCGGAAATATAACGATTGGAGGAAGCTCTAATGTTCTCATCCAATCAATGTGTAATATAAAGACTTCTCGAGTCGATGAAGTCGCTAAACAAATCAATGATTGTGCCTTTTTAGGCGCGGATTTAATGAGAGTGTCTGTCTTAGATGAAGAAGACGCTTATGCGATTAAAGAACTCAAGAAAAAAATAAATATCCCATTAATCGCTGATATCCATTTTGATTATAAGCTTGCTTTAATCTCGATGGAATCAGGTGTAGACGCGATTAGAATTAACCCAGGAAATATTGGAAGTGATGATAAAGTAAAAGCCGTCATTGATATGGCTAAAGAGAAACATGTCCCAATTAGAATCGGAGTGAATTCAGGTTCTATTGATAAAAATATCAATAACAATACCTCCAAACTAAAAGCAGAAGAATTAGTTAAATCTGCTGCTAAAATGGTTAAAACACTGGAGAACCTAGGCTTTTTTGATATTGTAATCTCATTAAAAGGCAGTCACGTTTTAGAAACAATTGAAGCTTATAGACTCGCTAGCGAAACATTCTCTTATCCTCTTCATTTAGGAATAACTGAAGCCGGTCCAAAAGATATTGGCTTAATTCGTAGTACCGCTGGTTTAGCCCCAATTCTATTAGATGGCATCGGTGATACAATTCGTATTTCTTTATCGGATGATCCTATCGAAGAAGTTAAAGCAGCCCGTCGATTACTTAAAGATTTAGAAATTAGAAACGATTACCCTACTTTAATTTCTTGTCCAACTTGTGGAAGAACCCAAGTTGATTTAGTTCCTCTTGCTAAAAAGATTCTCGCCTTTTTAGAAGAGAATCATATTAATAAAACAGTCGCAATTATGGGTTGTATTGTCAATGGACCTGGCGAAGCTAAACGCGCTGATCTAGGCTGTGCAGGTGGAAAAGGCGTCTTTGCTATCTTTAAAAAAGATAAAGTATTAAGAACTGTTAAAGAAGAAGATATCTTTGAAGAGATGAAAAAAGAAATCTTAAAATTATAATTTCTTTAAGAATTCTTCTCTCCAACCTTCGATAAATTTATTATTCATTAGCATTGAAATTTCCTCTTTATATGGAGGATTTTTCTCTATATAAGGTGTTTCAAGAATCTTTGGAATATCAGTGAGCTTTGGATGATGAACCACATAATTTAAGGCATCAAAACCAATATAGCCATAGCCTAAGTTTTCATGTCTATCCTTATGCGCGCCGACTGGGTTTTTAGAATCGTTTATATGTAAAACTAATAAGCGATCAAGACCGATAATCTTATCAAAAGAAGTAAGGATTTCATCAAAATTTCCTATAGGAAGTCCACTATCTGAGACATGGCAGGTATCTAAACAAACCCCTAATCTATCTTTGTGCTTGGAGTTATTTATAATATAAGCAAGTTGTTCAAAGGTGGTTCCAAGTTCACTTCCTTTACCCGCCATAGTTTCTAAAGCAATCTTTACATCGGAGTTATCTTTATCTAAAACTTCATCGATTCCATCAATAATAGCGTTTAGCCCTACTTGTTCTCCATTTCCAACGTGACTTCCTGGGTGAAGCACTAATAGTTTAGCGTGAAAAGCGTGCGTTCTTTGAACTTCACTAAGTAAAGCTTTTTTAGCGATATCATAAACGGAAGGATTTCCGATATTGGCTAAATTAATAATATAAGGCGCGTGTACGACAATCTTATCTTCATTAAATCCATGTTCAAGTAAAAGCTTTCGACCTTCTTCAATTTTGCATCTATCTAATGGAGAACGGAAGGTGTTTTGCGGAGCGCCAGTATAAAACATAAAAGTCGTAGAACCATAGGAAATGGCCTCTTTGACACTTCCAAGATAAAAATCTGGTCCACTCATTGAGACATGAGAGCCTAAATATAATTTTTCGTTATTCATCTCCTCTAGCCTCCCTTTTATATCTTTCTACTCTTTGTTTACGGATTTCTTTTTTAATTAGTTCGCGACGGTGTTTACGCTTAATATCTTTAACTTCTTCCCTGATTTTCTTTTTATAACCAGGTTTAACTTTCTTATTTTTACCTTTAAGCATTGAAGTTGTTCTTTTGATTTTATTATCAAGTTCTTCATCCTTTTTCTTTTTAGTTGGATGAGTTTTTTCAATTCCTTTACCTTCAAGGAGTTTATTATCTTTTAACACTAAATATTTAAATATAGTTCCATGAGAGATAAGTTCTAATGGCTTTTTCGTTGAATCACTATTATAGAAAACATAAGAATTACCTAGTTTATCAAATCTTCCGGTTCTACCCGCGCGGTGATAATAGAATTCAATATTGCTTGGAAGATCAACGCTTAAAACATCACTTACATCTTTAATATCTAGTCCCCTACTAGCCATATCGCTACAGACTAATATATAGATTTGCTCATTGATGAGCATCTTCATGATATTCTTTCTTTCTCTAGCGCTTAAATCCCCAGTTAATAAACCAACTTTATATTTATTTTCTTTTAAATAAGCATATATTTCGTTCGCAGTTTCTTTTTTAGACGCAAACACCATTAAAAGATATGGATTTTTAATATCGATAAATTGTCTAACTGCTTCTTTTTTATCAAT
This sequence comes from uncultured Erysipelotrichaceae bacterium, assembly GCA_902787955.1. GTDB lineage: Bacteria > Bacillota_I > Bacilli_A > RFN20 > CAG-826 > Fiminaster. The sequence continues at coordinate 126,666 of CADAIJ010000001.1, read as the reverse complement.
GTATTTAATATCAATTAAGTAATGAGTGACATTATCGCTAGTTAAAATATCTTCATTAGTTATTTCAATATTTGTTCCCACATATTTAGATAAAACGCTTAAGCAGTTATTCTCTAAGGTGGCAGAGAACACTAAATATTGAACCTTATGATCTATTACATCTATTACTGGATCAATTAATTCAAAATAGCCTTCCTTTAGTAACATATCCGCTTCATCAAAGACGACAGTTTTAACACTTCTAAGTGATAAAATATCGTTTTTAACGATAACATCATGAAGTCTTCCTGGAGTAGCAATTAATATTTGCGTGCCATCTTTAAGTCCCGAAATTGAATTAGCAAGTTCTTCCCCTGCTTTAATTAAGCGCACTTTAACTGGCTTTTCATAATTCTCTAATAACTCATTAGAAAAGCTAAAGATTTGGCTAGCTAATTCTCTTGTAGGAGCGATTATTAAAGCCTGAACTTCTTTAAGATTTGGATCAATACTTTCTAGAATTGGAACTAAATAACATAAGGTCTTTCCACTTCCAGTTGCAGATTGAACGAGTAAAGTCTCGCCTTTAAGAGCTTTTGGAATGACTCGAAGTTGAATTGGAGATGGATTAAAATATTTCGCCTTATTAAGCGAATTAAGCATATCAGCAGATAAATTTAGACCTTTAAATGACATAACTTTGTTAATTATACACTAGAAATGAATAATGTGCTAATATGTAAGCATATTATGGAAGTTAAAGTTATTAAGCCATTCGGTTATTGCGCTGGTGTTGAGCACGCAATCTTAATGGCGATAAATGTTAAACTTAAAAACCCAAATCGACATGTCGTTATTTTAGGGATGCTTGTTCATAATCATGACACGCTTAAAATGCTTAAAAAAGAAGGCGTTGATGTTATTTATAAAAAAGGGAAAACATATCTCGAATTAATAGATGAAGTAAAAGATGACGATATCGTTATTTTAACCGCTCATGGTCACGCCATCGAAGTAGAAACTATCTTAAAAGATAGACGTATCGAATATGTTGACACTACTTGCCCATTTGTGAAAAAGAATCATGAAAGAATTATCAAAGCCTTAAACGAAGGCCATGAGGTTATTTATATTGGTAAAGAAAATCACCCTGAAGCTATCGCTGCGTTATCGCTTAATAAAGATAAAGTTCACTTACTTGATATAAATAAGAATAATAAGTTACATCTTAAAGATGAGTCACCATTCGTGGTGAATCAAACTACTCTTTCAGAGCTTGAAATTTCCCAAATAGTTGAGAACCTATATGAAATTTACCCTAAGGCAATAATTACTGATACTGTTTGTTATTCCTCAATCGAAAGACAAAAAGCCATCTTATCAATAGATAAAAATACCGATATTATTTATGTTTTGGGTAGTACAATTTCCAACAATACCTTAACTTTAAAGAAACTTGCGGAAGAGTCTCATCCAAACTCAAAAGTAATCATGATTGAAAATGCCTCCTTTATAAATAAAGAAGATCTAAAAGGAGTAAAGAAAGTCGCTATTACTTCTGGTGCATCCACTTCGAAAGAAACGGTTCTAGAAGTAAAAGAGTTCTTAGAAAAAAAATTAAAAAGCTGACATATGTCAGCTCTTCTTTTTATTTGATTAGTTCAGGTAGTTTTTCGTGATCTACGATATCAATTCTTAATGAAGGATCTATTTCAAGTAGAAGTTCTTTCATTGTTGGCATGAAGATTCTTTCAATTTCGTGTGATACTTCTAAATAGTTATAGTGATTCGCAATTACTTCTCTTCGAACATGATGAGGAGCGTCACCTGAAATAAATAAGTCATAGCCTTCTTTTTGTGCTTCTTTATAGCGGCGGGAACCACCACCACCTACGATTGCCACCGTTTTAATTCTTTCTTTTCCCGCGTGAACGAGTAAAGAATAATCTAAACCCATAATCTTATTAAACTTCTTAACAAAGTCATGGATTTCCATTTCTTCAGCTAGTTCTCCACCCCTTGCCATTGAGCAGAATTCAAGTGGCTTAATATTAATTAAGCCCATCTTTTGAGCTAAAGCATCATTCATTCCGCGATAACCTGTATCGAAGTTAGTGTGCATTGAATAAACAGGAATATCTAATTCATCTACTTTATTAACTAGTTCGCGCTTAATCTCATCATATTTTAAGGTGCGGTATCTAGTTCCATAGATAAACGGATGGTGAGTGAGAATTAAATCTGGTTTATGATCAAATTTTAAGATTTCATTTAAAGAAATCTCATCTAAATCTAAGCATAATACAATATGACTAGTTTCTTCTTTTAAATTGCCAGTCATTAAACCCACAAAGTCTCCTCTGGATTTGATTCTTTTTGGGAAATATTTCGCAAGACTTCTTAAAAGTAGATTAGTTTTCATGATTCTCTAACTCCTTTAATTTCTTTTCGATTAATGTGGATTTAACTCGTTTATTAATGACTTTAAGTTCTTCTAGATTGTTACTTTCTTCATTGTAATGAAGTCCATAACGATAGATATCATTTGAATAAGTCGCTTTACCTTTGATGAATCGGGTAATTAAATAGTTTTTCCCGGCCTCAGTTACTTTAATTTCTTCATCAATCTTGTAATCTAAAATAACTAGGATACGACGGACTAATTCATAATCAGAATGAGGTTCGAGAATAATTTCTTTTACGTTTTGAAGCTTATCTTCGTTTTCTAAAAGGATTTCAACGATATTTATGCCACCCATCCCAGCAATAACAAGCGAGTTAACATCTTCTTTTAAATCTTTAATTCCATTCGATAATAAAGAGGTAACTTTAGTTAAACCCTCTACATTATGAGAAAGATTTAAAAAAGGCCCCTTCTTATTTTCCACCGCATAGATTTTCTTGATATTATCGCTTTGCGATAAAATCTTTTCTAATTCCCCATGATCTGCGCCGACATCAAAAACGGTGTCATAAGATACTAAGGATGCGATTTTACTAATTCGAAGGGACCTCATAACTTATTTCTACTTAAGATATTTATAGTCACTTAAGCGTTTGGAACGATTTTGATGAGAAAGTTTCTTTAAAGCTTTCGCTTCAATTTGTCTAATACGTTCACGAGTAACGCCAAATTCACGACCGACTTCTTCAAGAGTTCTTGGATGGTTATCATCTAAACCATAACGGAGTCTAAGGACTCTTTCTTCTCTATCAGTTAAGTCTTTCATGACTTCATAAAGAGCGTCTCTTAAAAGAGATCTAGTTGTGTATTCATCAGGAGACATTGTTTCTTTGTCTTCGACAAAGTCTCCTAAATGAGAATCTTCTTCTTCACCAATTGGAGTTTCAAAAGAAACTGGTTCTTGGTTGAGTCTTTGGATTTCTCTAATTCTTTCTGGAGAAAGGAATCCATCAAGTTTGGCGCTGATTTCTTCCGCGGTTGGTTCTCTATCAAGTTCTTGAACGAGTTGTCTTTGAGCGCGGGTAATCTTATTAATTGTTTCCACCATATGGACTGGAATACGAATGGTACGAGCTTGGTCAGCGATTGAACGGTTGATTGCTTGACGAATCCACCATGTGGCATAAGTTGAAAACTTAAAGCCTTTAGTGTAGTCGAATTTTTCAACCGCTTTAATTAAGCCAGTATTACCTTCTTGGACTAAATCTAAGAATGGCATACCACGTCCAGTATATCTTTTGGCAATAGCGATAACTAAACGGAGGTTAGCATTAATGAGTTGTTCTTTAGCTTCTTCATCGCCTTCAGCGATTCTTTTAGCGATGATTGGCTCTTCTTCAGGGGTGAGTAATGGGACTTTACCGATTTCTCTTAAATAGATTTTAACGGAATCGTTAACTTTAACATCACCACTGACAAATTTAGTTAAGTCAGAAAGGTCTTGTTCAGTTGGAACATCATCTTCATTCAATTCGATTTCATCTTCGTCAAAGAAATCATCGGCGTCGGCGTCGAGGAATAAATCATCTTCGCTTTCCTCGCCAGTGAAATCGATATTATCGATTGAGAGTTCATCGTCATCAGAGACAACATTGATACCATTTTTCTTAAAATAGTCCATCATCTCTTCGATATCATCATCGGTAAGATCAAATTGAGTGAAGGCTTCATCAATTTCAGCTTGTTCTAAAGTATTTCCTTCTTCTTTGGCTTTAGCCACTAAACGTTTTTTGATGGAATCCGCTGTTTCGATTTCATCTTCATCGTCATCTAATAAAAGCGCAGGTTTTTTAATCTTTGCTTCTTTAGCGGCTGGTTTTTTCTTGGTGTCTTTCTCTTTTTTTGGCATATATTAGTTTCCTTTCTAACTAAGTATGTTCAATTATTTATTGGTTCTTTTGATGTAATCATCAAGGAGGCGAGCTTTCTCTTCATCGCTTTTCCCTTCGAAGGCTTGTTTAAGTAAATCTTTCTGATATATCTTATCGCGCCTTAATTTAATCTCGTTTGCGTAATCAGCTAATACTGATTTTGTTTCAACTGGATTGTCTTTCATCGTGATCGCTACAATTTCATCAATCAGCTCTTGCTTGTTCTCCATATCACTCAGTGATATCGTGGTAACTAAGTCCGCTGCATCGATCCCTTGATGAGATTTAGCGTAATCGAGAATGAAGTTAGCGATATTTCGGTAAAGTTCATCGGAGAAGTATTTAACATTGCTTTCATAGAATTCCACCGCCTCTTTATTGATTAACATTTGACCTAGAAGTTGTTTTTCCGCATTCTTTAAGTACTTCATATCGCGGCTCATTTTTGTCTTTTGTTCTTTCGAGGTGTTGGTGAATTCACTATAAACAAAGTTTTCTTGTTTACTTTCCGCTTTTTGCTTTTCCTTTTTAGCTAAGGCTACGTGGTCTTTAATTGTGTTTACTTCAAAGCCAGTCACTCGAGCAAGCTTATAGATATAATCATTAAGTTCTAGACCGTTTTGAATACTTACAAGTAAAGGGGTAAAGTGATTAATTACTTTGTAACGGTCCGCTTGAGTGGCTAAAGGTGCTGTCTTTGTATAATAGGCTAAAGCGAAGTTAAACGGATTAACCAAAGTATTGATATAAGCGTTTAATCTTTCTGGTCCTTCTTTATGAAGGATTTCATCGGAGTCTTTACAGATTTCGTTTGGATCACTCACTAAACGATAATTGATTTTAGCTTCGTCAAACATAGAGATAATATTCATCATCGCAATTTGGCCAGCTTTATCGTTATCTAGACAAAGTCTAATTTCAACATTTGCTCTTTTCAAAGTTTGAACATTAGTTTTTGTCATCGCGGTTCCCATTAAACCAACGACTGAATGAACACCGATAGAATCAAGCGCGAATACATCCATGAAACCTTCCACAACATATAAATAGCCATCATGTTTCATGGTGTTTTTGGCTAAATCATAGTTATAAAGAATGTTTCCTTTAGAAAATATCTTCGTTTCAGCGGTATTAACGTATTTAGGATCGTCTTTATTAGCGTTATCGAGCTTACGGGCGCTAAAACCGACGAATTGGCCGTTATTATCTTTAATAGGGAAGATAACTCGACCGGCATTGCTATCCTTCATTCCTGAGGTCTTTACAAGCGAAATACCAATATCTTCAATATTTTTATAGGAATACTCTTTTCTTTTTAAGTAATCGATAGATAAAGAACCATCCTTAAAAGCGTAACCTAAAGAGAATTTAGCGATCTGTTCATCAGTTAAACCTCTTTCAGATAAATATTGATGAGCGACTTGGCCTTCTTCAGTACTAAGACCATATTGATAGAAGGTAGCAAGGTCTGTTATACATTTGTATAAAGTTGCTTTAGATTCATCCACTTTAACTTTGAATTCGTTTTGATGGAGTCTTGGATCATCATAACCGATCATTTCAGCGACGCGCTTAATTGCTTCACTATAAGTGATATTCTCATAGCGAGATACAAAACTAAAGACATCGCCACTAGTGCCACAGACAAAGCACTTAAACATATTCTTATCTTTAGATATGGATAAGGATGGGTTATGGTCATCGTGGAATGGACAAACAGCAAAATAGTTACGACCTTTTTTAATAACATTGATGTAGCTTGAAATAATGTCGACGATATCGGCACGGGATTTGATTTCGGCTACAAGAGATGGATCAAAGGCCATAATATTCCTCCTAACTTTATACTATAAATCTACTAATAAACGACTATTCTTCAATTTTATCTAATAGATAGTTTCTAACTTCACTAATTGGAAGTCTGACTTGCTCCATAGTGTCGCGGTTACGGATTGTAACGCTATTATCGGTGGCTGTATCGAAGTCAACGGTGATACAATATGGGGTTCCAATTGCGTCTTGGCGACGATATCTTTTACCGATAGAACCAGTCTCATCGTAAGTGATTGAGAAGTGTTTATTTAGTTTATTAACTAATTCTTTAGCTTGGTCTCCAAGTTGTTTGGATAATGGGAGAACTGCTGCTAAATAAGGGGCTAAGATTGGTTTAAAGTGCATGACGATACGATCTTCCTTTTCGAGGTGTTCAACATCATACGCTTCGGTAGCGACCATTAAGAAGATTCTTTCAACACCCATTGATGGTTCGATACAATATGGGACGTATCTTTCATTAGTTTCTGGGTCTAAATAATCTAAAGATTGTTTACTATAAGAGATATGACGGTTTAAATCATAATCAGTACGGTCAGCAACCCCTAAAATTTCTCCCCAACCGAATGGGAATTTATATTCGACGTCGCAGGTTGCTTTACTATAAAAAGCAAGTTCAGCGGCTTCATGGTCTCTATAACGAAGGTTTTCTTCACTAATTCCTAATGATTCAAGGAACTTAAGTGAATAGTCTTTCCAATAGGAAAACCATTCTAAGTCAGTGCCAGGTTTACAGAAGAATTCCATTTCCATTTGTTCGAATTCTCTCACTCTAAAGATGAAGTTCCCTGGAGTGATTTCGTTACGGAATGATTTACCGATATTACAAATACCAAATGGGATTTTTCTTCTGGTTGTTCTTTGAACATTTTTAAAGTTAACGAACATTCCTTGAGCGGTTTCTGGTCTTAAATAGACTTCAGTTGAGCTATCTTCGGTGACACCGATATGAGTTTTAAACATCATATTGAATTGGCGGATGTCAGTGAAGTTAGACTTGCCACAGATAGGACATTTGACATGGTTATCTTTGATAAATTTAACCATATCTTCGTTTGTCATAGCGTGAACATCAACATCAGGATATTGTTCTTCAATTAAATTATCTGCGCGATGACGGGATTTACATTCCTTACAATCAATAAGGGGATCATTGAAAGTAGAAACGTGTCCTGTTGCTTCCCAAACTTTTGGGTTCATTAAGATTGCAGCGTCAAGTCCAACATTAGTTGGAGATTCATTAACGAACTTTCTCCACCACAATCTTTTAATGTTATTTTTGAGTTCAACTCCTAAAGGACCAAAGTCCCAGGAATTAGAAAGTCCACCATAGATTTCACTATCTTGATAGACAAATCCACTCGTAATTAAATGATTAACGATTTCGTCGAATTTTTTATCCATTTTACTATACCTTCTTATATAAGCAATTGAGCAAAATTATAACTCGTTAAAGTTACTTGTCAACCACTTATAAGTGTATTTTTTAAATTATTTGATTATTCTTCTTATGAAGGCGATGGATTTGAGGTTTAAGTCCACCGTATCAAGTGCGAATTGCTCTAATATATTTAATACGTGTAATGATTCTTCTTTTGGAAGCACCGCTTTAGCAAAGTTATCGATGTCTACTTTAAAGATGTAACGAAGGATCTTTAGTTCGTTTGCATTTAATTTCAGGTGAATAGAGGCGTCAAAACAGTTTTCACAAATAAATCCTCCATCCATAGTCGAAAGGGCGGTAATTGCCTCTTTTTGGTGGCAAATTTGGCATGAATCAACATTGAGTCCATATCCAGCTATGGTTAAAACTTTCGCAAAATAGATTAAAGCAAGAGTTAAACCATCAAAGCCCTCATCTAGTAATGAAAGGATCTTATCCAAAATTGGATAAATAACTGAAGCCTCATCTTTTGAGACAATTTTATTCGTGATTTCTGATATAAAATCGAGGATCGCTAAGGAAGTTAAGCCTTCTTTCGCGTGCAAATATGAATTTAATAAAGTGCCTGTTCGAAGGTTATAGCCTTCTTTTCCCCTACTTAGTTCAAGCCTTACTTTATTAAATTTAGTAACTAAAACTTTGTTTTTAGAATCAATCTTCATCACTCCTTTTGCTAAAAAGGAATGAATATTTTCGTTAGATAAAGCAGTCACCATCATATCGTTATCTTTAAACGGTGACTCACGGAGGATGATTGCTTCAATTTCAAACATAATTAGTTTTTGTAGCCGAGTTCTTTTAATAAGCGAGGATTATTTAACCAGTCTTCTTTGACCGAAACGAATAATTCAAGATAGATTGGTTGATTATAATATTCTTCTAAATCTTTACGAGCTTTAATGCCGATAGCTTTAAGTCTCTTTCCTTCTTTACCAATGATTATTCCCTTATGGGAATTTTTATCAACGATGATCGTAGCTTTAATGTAAGTTGCCCCTTTAGAAGATTTAACAGAGTCCACTCTTACAGCGAGATAATGAGGGACTTCATCACGGAGAGTTAAAAGAAGCTTCTCTCTAATAACTTCCTTAATAAAGAAAGAAGAATCTTTATCACTCACTTGATCTTTTTCAAAATAACGTGGTCCTTCTTTCATGACCGCTTTAATTTCGTTAAGTAAAGTATCAACATTGAAGTTATCTAAAACAGACATCTCAATGATTTTAGCGTTTGGATACGCTAGAGCGTATTTGGCTTTGATATTCTCCGCTTCAGTGATGCGGACTAAATCAATTTTATTTATAACTACGAAGAATGGACAATCTTTACGAAGGGTTTCTGCGATGTAACGATCTCCTTCATCAAATCTTCTTGAAGCATCGACAACAAGGACCACTGCATCAACTCCATTAACTGAAGTTAGTGCCTCTTTATTCATGTTTTCGCCGAGTTTGGTGTTTGCTTTATGAATCCCAGGAGTGTCAACAAAAACGATTTGATATTCATCGTCATCATAGACTCCTCTTATAGAGTCTCTTGTTGTTTGAGCTTTATCAGTAACGATTGATAACTTAGTTTCGAGCAAAGCGTTAGTTAAAGTTGATTTACCAACATTAGGACGCCCCACAATTGCGACAAAACCAGTTTTCATTATTCTAAATCCTCGCCTGAGAAAGCGAATGGAAGTAATTCACTAATAGTGGTTTCTTGGATGTTATCCTTAAGGTTGCCCATATAAATTGGGGCATCTTTTGGGAATAATTCACTGATAACTTGGCGGCACGCTCCACAAGGAGAACATGGTCCATCTGTATCAGCGGATAAAGCTAAGGCGACTAAATCTTCCTTTTTAAATCCATGCATATAAGCGTTATATAAGGCGTTTCTTTCAGCGCACATACAAAGTGGATAAGCTGAATTTTCAATATTTGCCCCTAAAAATACTTCACCGCTTTTAGTTAAAACAGCAGCCCCAACAGCAAAATGGGAATATGGGGAATAAGAGAGCTTGCGGGCTTCTTTAGCTTTTTCATGTAAGGCAAATTTATCCATCTTTTCTTTCTCCTAAAATCTTATCTTGAAGAGCAAACATCACTTCTTCATCCTCTTTCTTCATATGATCATATCCAAGTAAATGAAGTAAACCATGAACGAAGAGGAAGGACATTTCTCTATTTAGAGAATGACCGTAGTCTTTAGCTTGTTCTTCCGCTTTTTGATACGAGATTATGATGCTTCCTAATGAGTTAGGCGCGTCTTCGTTAATCTTTTCTTCTTCATCATCATAAAAGGCGAAACTAATGACATCAGTTGGTCGATCGATACCTCGATAAGTCTTATTGATTTCGTGAATTTTATCATTATCCACGATTGAGACATCGATATAGTAATCGTCTTTAACCCCTACTTCCTTAAATACTTTATCCACTAAAGCAAGGAAAGTTGATTCATATTCATCAAATGATGAAGGTCCGTAATTAACAAAATCTAATTCCATATTATCTCGTGGAGAAATTATAACATATCATCTTCTTTTTTGTTAAGGTTAATTACATCCATGAATCTAGCCTTAGCTTTTTGGAAATCACTATAAGTGTTATCGTAATTTGATAAGGCGCTTAAGTTCTCATAGAAATAGTTAAATAAGAAGAAATGGAAGATGACATAGTTCACACTGACAAGATGATTCATAATCATGAGTAGGACCGCTAATGCCAGATTCACAAACATCATTAGGGTCCTACGCATGGAGATGTTGAAGCCAAATTTACGGGATTTTTGATTTAAGATAATTATTTCTGATATGAACTCTGGTTCTTCGAGTTCTTTGTTATTTAGAGTTTTTGTTTCGGCTTCACTTATCTCATTAACTGACTCTTTCTCTCTAGAGAATAATGTAAGAGCAAGAGTAATTACCATGATGATTATTAAAGGAAATGCGGAGTAGACATCGTTTAAAAGAAGTACAAAAAGAATTGATCCTAGGACTAAAAGGGATGCCTGAGAAGTACGTGGCAATTCGAATTGTAGGCGTTTGGTTTTATGGTATAAGACGAAACGATCCTTTCTCTTATTATCGCAATTCTTAAAGAAATCACTCAGGTATTCACTATCAAACCACTCAATACACTTAAGCGTGTACCAATTGGTTAATAGTTCGGATAGGGAGAATAGTACGAGGAAAATAATCGGAAGAAAAATGAATTCATCAGCTTTTACAAAGTAAAGTCCGAAGGCAATTAGAGCAACCGAAAGGAAAGGCATAAGAGCAAGAAAGACAGACTTGCTAGTAGCTAGTAAATGCTGTTCTTTTGCTTCGACTTTACTGGCTTGGCCGATGGAAACTATCTCCAAATATTCTCCATTAAATAAGGAATTAAAGGTTGAAAGAGACTCCTTTTTTATCCCCCTGGCTGGATCTAAGTATCTCACTTTATCTTTATTGATACTTAACACAACGACTGCGTGACGAGAGTACTTCTCGCCCCCATCATCAAGAAGCGCTATCAATGGGAAATGATATTTCTCGTCCATGTGTGAATCTTTGTCACGAAAACCGTTCAGAATCAGCCCATAACTGTGTGCGATATCGATAATTTCGTGAAATGAAAAATCCTCGTTGCGTTTGCCTGGCTTTTCAATGTATAAGTACCCCTTATTTTTATACACGTTCGCTAAAAGGATTTTTAAAGCAGCAAAACCGCAGTCGTGATCGTTGCCTTGGTAGATAAAGTATTTTTTCATACTAATTTCCCCCTACACCATTAAGTAGGGATTTTTTTGGAAAAAGTGCTCAAAAATTATAGTATTAAAAAAGATGTATCTTTGATACATAATCACTAAATAAATTTTTTACATTTTTTTGAAAACTTATTATTAAATGAAAAAAATTCCCGTTTTGGACAGGAACTTTTCTTATTTGTCTAAGCGTTTATCATCCATATAAACTTCATCGATTGTGCCACTAGCGATGAGCCTTCCATCTTTAGAATAGAAGACTGCTTCTTGACCAGTTGTGACTGCTTTATATGGAGTGTAGGTACAGATTATCTTGTCCCCTACTTTATCAATTCTAGCTGGGTGATCTTTTTGACGATATCTAAATTTAGCGCCTACTTCGATTGGAAATTCTTGATTAGGATCAATGATATTAATTTTATTAACGATACATTTATTAGACATTAAATAGGATTCGACTTCGCCTCTTGTAACGTAAAGGATATTCTTTTTAGCGTCTTTTTTAACGATGAACCAGCCAGTAGCTTTTTCTCCGCTTATGCCGCCTATTCCTAAACCTCGATGTTGCCCGATAGTGTAATAATACACTCCATTATGTTTTCCGATAACTTTATTAGTGTCGATATCAACGATATCCCCTTTTTGAGCAGGGATATAATTCTTTAAGAATTCACGGAAATTTCTTTCACCGATAAAACACACTCCGGTGGAATCTTTTTTATTTGCGACCGCTAAATCTAGTTTACTAGCGATATCTCTTACTTCTTCTTTAGTGAGGTCAGCTAATGGGAATAAACAAGATTTAATTTGATCTTCATTTATTTGGCTTAAGAAATAAGTTTGGTCTTTATTATCATCCTTACATTTGCATAAGAATTCATGGCCGTTATAAGTAGTTTTCTTCGCGTAATGCCCCATTGCAATCTTATCAAAGCCATTCTTTTTAGCGAACTCTAAAAAGGCGTCAAACTTAATATATTTATTACATAAAATATCTGGGTTTGGGGTTCTTCCACATTCATATTCAGAGATAAAGAAAGAGAAGACATGGTCCCAATATTCTTTGATAAAATCAACACGTAAAAGAGGAATATCAAGAGCTTTAGCCACTTTTAAAGCATCTTCATAATCCTTTTCTTGTGGGCATTGGTCATCTTTAATTGTAGGATTTCCTAAAATATCGTTATTAGTGAAAGCATCCCAGTTACGCATAAAACAGCCGGATACTTCATATCCTTCTTTTTTAAGAAGATAGGCTGCAACCGCGCTATCAACACCACCGGAAAGACCGACTAATACTTTCATTTAATAATTTCCCTACTATCTAAAATCAAAGTGAATGGGCCATCATTTGTAAAATCTAGTTTCATATCTGCACCGAAGACACCTTCTACAATATGTAGATTAGATTCATGAAGTTTTGTATTGAAATAAAGATATAATTCTTTAGCTTCATCAGGTCTCATACAATCCGTGAAGGAAGGCCTTCTCCCCTCTTTCACATTAGCGTATAAAGTGAACTGGGAGATTGACATTAATTCACCATTAATATCGTTTAAGGATAAGTTTGTTTTCCCATTTTCATCAGGGAATATCCTTAAGGATAAAAGTTTATTTACCATCTTATCGACGGTTTCTTTATTATCACCATTTGTAAAAGACACTAAAAGGAGAAGACCTTTTTTGATCTCACCTTTAAGTTCATTATCAATTATAAGTTTTGCATCAATTGCGTTTTGGGTGATAATTCTCATTTTTATTTAACGTAAGCGTGAACAGTTGGAGGAGTTTTAACAAATTCATCAACGATAACGAATGCTGATTCAATATCTCTAACAACTTCTTCGATATTGTCTTTATTGGTGTAGATAGTGCATAAAGTATCATCGACGTTAACTTTATCCCCTACTTTCTTACCTAAAACAATACCTGCAGACATATCGATAATATCGTCAAATGTTTCTCTACCTGCACCTAAGCGCATTGCGCTTTCGCCAATTTCAAGAGCGACGATTTGTTTAACATAACCAGGTTTAGTGGCTTTAACTTCAATGATATTTTTACTAACTTCAAATTTCTCTGGATGGTCGATATAAGAAACATCTCCACCTTGAGCGATGACAAGTTCACGAAGTTTTTGGAAGGCACTACCATCAGCGATAACTTTCTTAAGCATTTCAATACCTTCTTCTTCTGAACTTACAACTTTAGCTTGTTCAAGCATAATTGCACCAGAATGGAGACAGATATCAACGAAGTCTTTTGGACCTCTACCCTTAAGGGTATCAATCGCTTCTTTAACTTCTAAGGAGTTACCAACAGCAAGACCTAAAGGTTGACTCATATCGGTTAAAACCGCACGGGTATCTTTGCCTAAAGATTTACCGATATCCACCATTGTATGAGCAAGTTTTAAAGCGTCATCGTATGTTTTCATGAAAGCACCATTACCGAATTTAACATCGAGTAAGATGCAATCACTACCACTAGCGAGCTTTTTAGACATAATTGAGGCAGCGATAAGAGGTAAGGATTCAACAGTACCTGTAACGTCTCTTAAGGCGTACATCTTTTTATCAGCAGGAACTAAAGTTCCAGTTTGGCCGATAATCGCTAAACCGATATCGTTCATCTGTTTCTTGAATTGTTCAACTGATTCAAAGACATTTAAACCTGGAATGGATTCGAGTTTATCTAATGTACCTCCGGTATGACCTAAACCACGACCGGACATTTTTGCGACTTTAACACCGCAAGCAGCAACCATAGGGCCGACTGCTAAGGAAGTTTTATCACCGACACCACCAGTGGAATGCTTATCAACTTTGATACCTTTAATATCACTTAAGTCAACGATATCTCCAGAAACTCTCATTGTCTCTGTAAGAGTAACGATTTCACGGTTAGTCATGCCTTGGAAGACAATCGCCATAAATAAAGCTGAAATTTGATAATCAGGGATTGAGCCATTAACGTATCCGTTAACAAAAAACTTAATCTCTTTATCTGTTAATTCTTTACCTTCTCTTTTTTTGACAATTATATCTACCATTCGCATAAATGAACTTCCTCCTCATTAGATAGAATATTAAATTATAACAACTTTTCTTATTTTATTAAATAAGTTTCACTCTCATTTTGCATATTTGAGACAATTTTTCCCAAAGAGCCGACTTCCTATATGAAATTTGCATAGAAGTGGACGAATAATTATTTTATAATTGAACCGAAATTATATGGAAAAATTTAAAGAACATCTTCAAAAATATCTTGATGAGAAGACTATTACTAGCCTCATTGATTCTTTTAATAAAAAAGAACAGAAGGGTTTGTTTTTGAATTATCTGAAAATCAAAGATGAAGAATTTTTAAAAGAATTCCCTTTTGTTAAACCTCACCCATATGTCGAGCATGGCTATTTTTATGATAAAGACGATTATAATTTTGGAATATCATTAATCCATGAGCTCGGTGGAGTTTATATTCAAGATCCGTCCGCGATGATTGTTTCTTCCCTTCTACCTATTGATGAAAACGATTTAATTCTTGATATGTGTTCCGCTCCTGGAGGAAAGCTTGTTCAAGCCTCTTTAGCGCTTCAAAATAAAGGCCAAATTTTAGCAAATGATCTCTCATTTTCGCGTGCTTTAACTTTGTTAAGTAATGTTGAAAGAATGGGCTTAGATAATGTTACAGTTACTTCTTTAGACTTTAAGAGAATCTATAAGAATCTTCCTAATTATTTTTCTAAAATCATCCTCGACGCTCCTTGCTCAGGAAGTGGAATGTTTAGAAAAGATGAAAAGATGATTAAAGACTGGACTTATGAGAAAGTTATTAAAAATAGCATCATCCAAAAAGAATTAATTGATATGGCTATTTATATGCTTAAGGAAGGCGGAACATTAATCTATTCAACCTGCTCATATTCATACGAAGAAGATGAAGAAATCGTAGAATATGCGTTAAATAATCACAAGGATGTTCACCTTATTAATATAAATAATAATATAAAGGGGTATCGAGACCCTTCTTATAAAGAAACAATTCATCTTTTCCCTTCAATTAATGATGGCGAAGGTCAATATATCGCCATGTTTAGAAAAGATGGTGTTTTAGTTAATAAAGAATTAGAGCCTCTAATAATTACGAAAGAGAATAAATCCAAAGGTGGAAAACGCGTTATTGAAACATATAAAGTTAATCACCTATTTAAAGATGAGATAATGAAATACGCTATCCGTCCTGGAACATTTGTGTCCACCGCTTACGAAGGCAAAAACGATTTAAAATATGAACATCATTACGCAAGAACTCAACTCTTTGGGAAAAATTGTCTCAATATTTCAAGAGAAGATACTCTTAAATTTATTAAAGGTGAACCAATTAAAGTTAATTCAGACTTAGAACACATCTTCCCTACTTATAACGGCTTAACAATTGGCTATATGAGCAATAAAAAAGGGGTAAGTAAGAATTACTACCCCAAAGGTTTAAGAAAGATAATTAATTAAAGTGTAGATAGCTGAGAAGCGATAACAGCGTTTTCTGTTCCAACATAACAGAATTGTTTGTGTTGTCCAGAAACTGCTCCTTCAGGAATTGCTACCGATTTAATGGCGTCAGCGGATTTTGCATCCCACCACGCCTTAGCGTGCTCCTCATTATCAAAGAACCAAGCAAATAATAATTCGGTTGAAGATTCTCCTGAAACATCAATATAAATCTTCCCAGCTTTTAAATAATATTTGAAGCCTTCAGCACCTGTGGCAGGACCACCGTAATCTCTATCAGACTTGTATTGAACGCTATAACCTTCTTTAGTTAATCTTTTCTCGCATTCAAGAACATCGCTTGTTGATCCGCAAGAAGCAAGAAGCATTGTAGATGCAAGTGCGAATGAAAATGTTCTAATTAAGTTCACTAAGATTCCCCCCCTTAAAATTTTAATTATTTATAATTAGAAAGCGCTAAAGCCAGCGTCTTTAACAGCTTGTTCATGGCCAACAAAAACAACGTTGTTATGAACGCCAGTCTTTAATGTTTCACTGACTAATTTAGATGCAGCAGCATCCCACATTTTGTTTGCAGTTTCAATATCAACAAAGAAATATGCATTAAGCATAATGGCGCCATCGGCATTTGAAACTTTTGTAGCGGTTAAATAATGTTCGAAACCTTCTAATGGAAGTCCTTTTGGCGCATCAGAAGCAGCGTAAAGAGAGACGCTATACTTTAAATCTGTAAGTTTTGTTTTAACACCATTTGGATCGACTTTGGCTTGGCAGCTACCTAAGACTAGTGTAGAGGCCATAAGTAAAGTTAAAGTTTTAATTGATTTCATATACTTATATCTCCTTCTATATGATGTAAACATTATATTTTTCATTTTTAGTTAATTCAATTTTTTTATTAAACAACTATCAGAAATCCTTCTAATGGGATAAAAATTCCCAAAGAGCCGATTTCTTATGAAAAAAAGAAGCCCATTTCTGAGCTTCTAAGTTTTATAAACCTTTCTTAATTAATTCTTCAAGATGTTCAGCTTTTTCATATGAATCATCAAGAACAAATGTAATTTCAGGTGTTTTACGAATATCGAGTTTTTTCGCTAAGGAGGAACGAATAAACCCTTTGCATTTATTTAATGCTTGTAAGTTTTCTTGAGGATTTTTGCTTCCAAGGAAGGAAACATAGACTTTTGCGTAAGAGAAATCAGTGGATACTTTGACTTCTTGAATAGTTACAAATCCAATATGAGGATTTTTGACTTCGAATTGGATGATTTCAGTTATGTTTTTACCGATAACTGATTGAATTCTTTGGGTGCGATCCGCCATTAGGCTTTCTCCACCATTTCGTAACCTTCAATAATGTCCATTTCTTTAATATCATTGAAGTTTTCGATGCTAATACCACATTCGAAACCTTCTCTAACTTCTTTCGCGTCGTCTTTAAATCTCTTTAAGGAAGCAATCTTACCAGTATAGGTAATTACCCCATTACGGAGTAATCTAATCATGGAATTCGCTTTAATGGTGCCACTTGTAATATAGCAGCCAGCGATTGTTCCAACTTTAGAAATCTTAATCGTGGTTCTAACTTCAGCTTGTCCGGTAACTTGTTCGACTTTTTCTTTCTTAAGCATACCTTTCATCGCATCTTGCATCTCGTTTAATAAGTCATAGATGATTTGATAAAGTCTAATTTCAACTTTCTCTTGTTCAGCCTTTTGACTAATCATGCTAGATGGTCTGACATTGAAACCATAAATAATAGCGTTACCTGCACTAGCAAGCATAATATCACTTTCAGTGATAGCACCTGCACTAGCATGGATAACTTTAATGTGAACTTGGTCGTTGGATAACTTCTCTAATGAAGCCTTAATCGCTTCAGCAGATCCGTTAGTGTCACATTTTAAGATAACATTGATATCTTGAACTTCACCTTCATGAATACGGTTATATAAGTCATCAAGGGAGCGAGCACTTGTCGCGTTTTGAGTTTCCTCTTTCTTCGCTAAAGCACGTTTGAAGGCAATATCTCTAGCTTGTCTTTCAGTTGGGAAAGCCATAAATTTATCGCCAGCATTAGGAACTTCACTTAAACCAATAACACTTACTGGAGTGGATGGAGTTGCTACTTTTAAGGTCGCTCTATGTTCGTTAGACATACGTCTAATTTTACCATAAGCAGTACCCACGACAACGTAGTCTTGGAATGATAAAGTACCATTTTGGACTAAAAGGGTAGCCTTTGGACCTTCACCTTTATCAAGGTTAGCTTCAATAACTGTACCAATCGCAAAACGATTTGGATTTGCTTTAAGTTCAAGGATTTCAGCGGTTACAAGAATTGCTTCGAGTAATTGCTTAATACCAATTTGTTTTTTGGCAGAGATATCGCAGAAGATAGTGTCACCACCATATTCTTCTGGGATGATATCATAGGCCATGAGTTCGTTACGAATCTTCTCAGTATTAGCCCCTTCTTTATCGATCTTATTAACAGCGACAATGATTGGGACATTAGCCGCTTTAGCGTGGTCAATAGCTTCAATTGTTTGAGGCATGACTCCGTCATCCGCGGCGACAACTAAGACAACAATATCGGTAACAGAAGCACCTCTAGAACGCATTGCAGTGAATGCTTCGTGTCCTGGAGTGTCTAAGAAGGTAATCTTTTGACCATCGATTTCTTTTTGATAAGCACCGATAGCTTGGGAGATACCCCCTACTTCTTTAGCGACAAGGTTGGAATTACGGATTGCGTCAATTAAGGTTGTTTTACCATGGTCAACGTGACCCATGATCGTGACAACTGGAGGACGTGGAAGTAAATCTTCTGGTTTATCGACAATGTCGAGTTCTTCGAAGTTTTCTTCGCTAACAATCTTTTCTTTCTTAAAGTCGTAACCGAATTCAAGGCAGATTTCCCCGATTGTATCATCATCAAGAGTTTGGTTAATGGTCACCATCTTCTTATTCATAAAGAGGAATTTGATGATGTTACTTGCGGGAATATTTAATTGTTTAGAGAGTTCACCTAAAGTCATTTCTTTGTTATAGACAAAGACACCATTAGATACTTTAGGGCCTTCTTTTTTGTTACTACTATTTGAGGAAGGAATATTACTTCTTCTATTATCGTTTTTATTAAATTTAGCCATAATAGTTAAACTCCTTTCTTAATAATTTCTTCAATTTCAATATATAAGCTTTCGGGAACTTCACATTCAAAGGCTCTTTCGAATACTTTTTTCTTTTTAGCGAGAGTTAAAGCATCCATCGTCTTTGAGATATAAGCTCCTCTACCATTTGCTTTTGATGTTAAATCCACGAAGATATTACCCTCTTTAGATTTAACAACACGAAGAAGATCTTCCTTAGGAAGCATCGTATTTGTGGCTAAGCATTTTCTAAGTGTAATCTTCTTCATATATTGTGTTCTTTCTTTGTTACGACAAACTATTGTTCATCATCGTAATATGAATCGTATTCGTCGTAATCGATATCTTCCTCTTCTTCATAATCTTCATAAAGTTCCTCGTTTTCAATTTGTTCGAGTTCTTCTTTAGTGTAGATATCCATTTGTGGAAGAGGTTGTTTGGTTTCTTCAACTTTATCTTCGTGGGCCACTTCTTCTTCAGTGATTGTCTTTGGACGTCTAGAAGTTTTCTTAGTAGCTTTGAAGGTTTCTTTCTTCTTAGTTTCTTCAAGAGATTTTTCTAAAGATTCAAGAGTGGTTGTAGTCTTAACAACTTTTGGTTCATCTTTAATGACTGGTTGTTCGACTGGTTTAACTTCTTCTTTAACTTCTTCGCTAACTGGAGCTTCTTCTTTAACTGGTTCATCTTCTTTGATATCTTCATCGGTAATCTTCATTGGTTTACCTTTTTCAATACCACCAGTTTGTTCAGTAGCTTCGAGTTCTTTAGCGCGAGCTTCTTTAAGTTGAGCAAGATAACGTTCGTATTTTTCAACTTGTTCACGTTTATTTTCTTCTTCTTTGACTTCGTCAACGCTTAAGAACTTGATATCGAGATCGTCTTCGATTTCTTCTTTTTCGTGAGCTTCTTTAATGGTAATTTCATAACCAGTTAAGTGACATGCTACACGGGCGTTAGCGCCTTTACGACCAATCGCTAAAGAGAGTTGGCCATCTGGAACGATAACGATAGCGGATTTATCTTCTTTATCAATATGAATCGCTTCAACGGTTGCAGGTTTTAAAGCATCGATAATATAGATAGCATCGTTTGTGCTATATCTAATGATATCGACTTTCTCTTTTTCACGAGCGTTTCCTAAGTTAGAGAGAATGTTTTGGATTGTTTGACCAGAAACGCCGATACAAGCAGAGCAAGGATCAACGTTTGGATCATTAGAATAGACCGCGACTTTGGAACGAGTACCAGCGTCACGAGCGATATTTTTGATGATAACAGTACCATCATAGATATCTCTAACACTCTCTTCGAATAATTTCTTTAAATAACCAGCATCACTACGGGTGACTCTGATTTGTGGACCTTTTTCGTTAGAGGAATTAACGTTAGCGACATACATTCTGATTGGATCGCCTGGGTTAAAGGTTTCATCACCAATGAGTTCCTTTCTAGAAAGGAAGATGGTGGTTCTACCAATGTTAACCATTGCGCCATAATCATCGCATTTTTCGACTAAACCGGAAATCATTTCCCCTACTTTATCTTTATGAGCTTGGTATAAAGCGACTTTTTCAGCTTCAGCAAGTTTTTGTCTTAAAACTGATTTAACAGTCATAGCCATAAAGCGGGTTAATTGTTCCACTGGGACTTCTTCAATAAATAAAGTCTTTTCTTTATTAATGGAGAATGGTTTTACTTTGGCTTTGGATTTCTTTTGAGCAGCGATAACAGCTTCAGCATCTTCTAATGAAATTTCAATATAGTCATCAGTGACTTCGTCAACAATGTTTTTGAAGCGTTTAATATTGATGTATTCATCAGTGATTTCAACTTCTACTAAAGCGTCATCTCCACCTTGAAGAGATTTGGTGTAGGCCTTACGTAAAGCTTCTTTTAAAGCGGCGATAATGTCCTCTTTAGCGATGCCTTTTTGATGTTCGAGTTCGTTTAAGGCCTCCATGAATTGTGTTGCATCAAGCATATTTTTACTCCTTATAAATATTTAAAATTTGATGGCAAGGCGAGCTTTATCAATATCTTTTAAAGGTATTTCTAAGCTCTTTTTGTTAGCTTTAATTTGGATTTCTAGAAGGAGGATATTGTCGTTAACGTCCTTAATATAACCTTCTAAATAGTTTTCACCCTTGATTGGGTTAGTAACGTGAATGTTGACATACTTTCCAACGTATTTACTAAGTTTAGAAACATCGATTGGTTTTTCAGCGCCTAAACTAGAAACATCGAGAAAGTAAGCAGATTTAATCGGATCATGTTCATCTAAGATGGATGAGACTAGGTCACTTACTTTCACAATATCATCGAGAGATATATCATCATCTTTATCGACGACAATGTGGAGAGTATCGTTACCATTTTCTTTATTAAAAGAAACTTCCTTTAATTCGTAACCGATTTCCTCTAAAGGTTTTAAGATTAATTTACTAATTTCGTCTTTTACCATAAGCCTCCTTAACAAATATAAAGAGTGGCCAGATGCCACTCCTAATATTAGAAGTTATTGCCCTTTCGAGCGAGATTATGATAGCAATTATTTAATTAAATAGTCAAGATATTTTATTACTTTATAGTAAAACGAATAGTTCACGAAGTAAGAAATCAAGGAGCTTTAAACCTTTTTCAGTTGGCTTTATCGAATCATTAATACTAATTAAGCCTTCCTTTTCTTGTTTTTGAAGGACATCTTTAAATTTTTCTAATGGATCGAAATGGAATCTATTAATAAATGTAGAGACTTTAAAACCTTCTTTTAATCTAAGATTAAGCATTAAGAAGTCTTCTATTTCTTCATTTAGAGTGAGCTTTTCTTCAAAGTCTTTATATTCACCTTTTAGATATTTAGTTAATGATTTTGTGTTTGTGTAACGAACTCCATTTATGTAGCCTGACGCTCCTAAGCCACAGCCGTAATACTCTTCGTCTTTCCAATATGTTTTATTGTGTCTACTTTCATAGCCGTCTTTAGCAAAGTTGGATACTTCGTAATGAATGTAATCCGCTTTAGTAAGGGTTTTAACGATTAAATCATACATATAAGCGTCTTTTTCATCGCTGAGTGGTTTAATCCCTTCGTTATAGAATTTTGAACCCTTAGAAACGCTTAAAGAGTAGATGGAAATATGAGGAGTATCTAAAGATAAGATATTTTTCAAGTCCTCTTTTAAAGCTTTCTCATCTTGACCTGGAAGTCCATAAATTAAATCGACATTGATATTAGTAAAGCCATATTCTTTCGCTAAAGCCACCACTTTTTTAGCATCTTCAAAGGTGTGGTGTCTATTAATAGTTTTTAGTATCTCATCATGCGTGGTTTGAATCCCAATCGATAAACGATTCACCCCTGCTTTTCGAAGAACTTCAAGTTTCTCTTTAGTGAGGTTTTCAACATTAGCTTCTACAGTGAATTCGCCATTTTTCTCAAGATAACTACCTAGGAAGTCCACTATTTGGGAAAAGTTTCCCAATTCTAAAACGCTTGGCGTGCCTCCACCAAGGTAGATTGTTTCCATTTTTGGAATGTTATAAGACTTTATTTCCAAAATTAAAGCTTCTACATATTTCGAAGCAAATTCTTCGTTATATAGAAGCTTAGTAAAGTCACAGTAACCGCAGATATGTTCACAAAAAGGAATATGAACATAAAGCGATTTAATATTCATTAAAAGTTAGTCTTTCTTTTCTTCTTCTTTGCGGTTTTCTTCCATCGCTTTTAAAGTTTCTTCATCTTCGACAGGAACTAAAATACGATCGAGTTCTTGTTTAGCCGCCTCTTCTTCAGTGATTGTATCGTCTTTTTTGATTTGAAGAGGAGAAAATTTCTTTTTAACTAAGATAATAACGATGACTAAAACGCCAAAGAATCCTAAGACTCCTAATAATATCCAAAGTGCACTACCGTCTCCCATAGGTTTAGTCTCCTTCCTTAATCTCTTTTAATTGGGGTATAAACGAACTTATTCTTAACTTGTTCCCGTTTATAATACCCTCTTTTTGCCAAATTATCCATAGAAGTTCTCGCGGTTTCATAAACGCAGCCTTCAGCTTTCTTAAATTGCTGAATGGTGTAGAACTTACCTAAGGTGCAATGTCTCACGTAGAAATGCGCTTGCGCTGGGCGAAGAAGTGGATCGGATTCAAGTAAATCTTCTTCGAGTCTATTGAGGGATTTTTCATCACTTGGTTTAGCGATATTAACGTAGTTAATCTTTGGTGCTTCTTCATCCACTTTAAGTTCTTTAGCTTCGCGTGGTTTAGGCTGAACTTTTACTGGTTCTTCCCTTGGAACAATTCTTTCGAATTTGATTTCACGAACAGGTTCAGGCTTAATTTCCTCTTCCTCTTTTTCGTATGGCTTTTCTTCAAGCTTAATACCGAGTTCTTCTTCGATAGCTTCTTTTTCATCTACACCATAGAAAGCATCGCGAGCTTCATCAACTTGGGAACGCGCGATAGCATCTAAAACTAATTGGATTTCTTTAGAAACTAGGTCATTTGTTAAGTTATTGATATAAGTAATATCTCTAGTTTTTTGAACTTCTCTAAGCATGGCTTTTACTCTTTCGTGTTCATCCACTAAAAGGAGTTCAATTGGAACGATTGAAGCGTGTCTATCGATATCAAACTTTGCAAGCATGAGTTTAATAAGGATAATCGCCATTAGTTCGTTATATTTTTCAAATGGTTTAATGTAATCCATCATATAGAATATGGCGGATAGTTTTACTGGGGAGGAAGCGTTGGAGTTATTGATAAAATCAATTAAATCATCCATAAGCGATTCAATCGCCATTGATGGCACTCCACTATATTCTTTATTAATAACTGCTCGAGCCGCACTTCTAGCTGTGGAATTATATTCACCCTCTCTATAGAAAGAAAGAAGCTCGTTTTCACCATTGAGGATTCCATAATAGGTGGCGATTGTATCTTCATTGATGTCGTCCATCGAATTCTTTTCCAAGTATTCTAAAGCATCATAATAATTGGATACAGGTGCGTACATTCTATCGACTGGACGGTGATTGATAATATTATCAACTGCAACATCATTAATGATGATATTTAAGCTTTTCGCCACTGCGATAAGTTCAGCTTTCTTCATCTCGTTACTAACAGTTATTCTTTCAATCTTGTTATTAATCCAAGCGGATGTCTTTGATAGTAAACGAGATAATTTAATCGCTAAATCATTGTTCTTTCTAACGATTAAAGAAGTGTTAACCATGTAGTATGCATTTTTAGACACATCATAAATATCGAGGTTTGAAACAAAGCTTGAACGATAGGTCACAATATTGTTCCAAATACCATCGACTAAGTTTGTTCTTAGTTCACGAGCCACCTCAGATCTTGAAGCGTATATTTCTTCGGAGAATCTGATGGCTAAATTGGAATTTGCCATATTAAATCCCTCCCATTTAACTTTATTTTAAAAGAACGGCTTTTATATATCAATATAATAATTACTAATTTTTCACTAATAAAAAACTAGATACCAACCATGTACCTAGTTATTATTTTTAATAATTAACGGAGAGATTTTACTCCTCTTCATCGATGGAAAGTACGCTCATAAAGGCTTCTTGTGGGACTTCAATTGAGCCGATTGCCTTCATACGTTTCTTACCTTCTTTTTGTTTTTCAAGAAGCTTACGTTTACGAGAAATATCACCACCATAGCACTTCGCTAAAACGTCTTTTCGGACTGCTTTAATATCAGCTCTAGCGATGATTTTACCCCCTACCGCAGCTTGAATTGGGACTTCAAATTGTTGTCTTGGGATAATCTCTTTTAATTTACGTACGACCACAGATGCGCGTCCATATGCCGTTGATCTATGAACAATTGTGGATAAGGCATCGATTGTTTCTCCATTAAGGAGAATATCCATCTTGGCGAGATTACCAGACTTATAATCACTATATTCATAGTCTAAGGAAGCATATCCCTTTGTGTATGATTTTAGTTTATCAAAGAAATTATAAATAATTTCGCTAAGAGGTAATTCGTAATGAATAATCATTCTAGTGTCATCGAAGTATTCTAAATCGATATAGATACCTCTTCTTTCTTGACATAGTTCCATAACTGGACCAACAAACTCTTTAGGAGTCATGATACTTGCCTTAACATATGGTTCTTGAATTTCTCTAACCATTGTTAAGTCTGGAAGTTTAGATGGGTTATCAAGTTCTAACACTTCACCTTTGGTGAGAATAATACGATATATGACGCTTGGCGCGGTTAAAATGAGATCTAAACCATATTCTCTTTCAAGTCTTTCTTCCACTACTTCCATATGGAGTAAACCTAAGAAGCCACATCTAAAACCAAAGCCTAAGGCTTGGGATGTTTCAGGTTCAAAGGTTAAAGAAGCATCATTAAGGGATAATTTCTCTAAAGCATCTTTTAAATCCGCATATTTCTTAGATTCAACTGGGTAAAGACCACAGTAAACCATTGGATTCATGTGCTTATAGCCTGCTAGAGGCTCTTTTGCAGGGTTAGTCGATAAAGTAATCGTTTCACCTGGAAAAACGTCTTTAATGTCCTTTATTTGGGCGGCTAGATAGCCAACCTCACCAGCGCTTAAGGAATCTTTCTTAATTTCTTTAGGTGTTCTAATACCCACTTCGGTAACTAGATATTCTTTATCAGTTGCCATTAAGCGGATAGTGTCTCCAACTTTAACAGAACCGTTTTTAATTCTAATTAAGACGATAACTCCACGGTAAGAATCATAGAAAGAATCAAAGATTAAGGCTTGAAGAGGAGCGTTTACATCACCAGAAGGAGCTGGGATATTATTCACAACCATTTCAAGGACTTTATCTACGCCTTGCCCAGTTTTAGCACTTACTTCACAAGCATTTTCGCAGGATATACCGATTCGTTTTTCGATTTCTTCTTTAACAAGTTCAGGCATTGCACTTGGTAAATCAACTTTGTTGATAACTGGAAGAATCTCTAAATCATTATCGATAGCGAGATAGACGTTTGCTAAAGTTTGAGCTTCAACACCTTGAGTAGCGTCCACTACTAAAAGGCAGCCTTCGCAAGCAGCTAATGAACGAGATACTTCGTATGAGAAGTCGACATGCCCGGGAGTGTCGATTAAATTAAATAAATAATCTTCACCGTTTAATGAGTGATATTTAATTGTGACCGCGTTAAGTTTAATCGTAATTCCTCTTTCTCTTTCTAAATCCATAGAATCGAGGATTTGATCTTTCATTTCTCTTTTAGAGATTGTTTCAGTTAACTCTAAAATTCGATCCGCTAAAGTTGATTTACCGTGATCGATGTGAGCAATGATTGAAAAGTTACGAATATGCTTTTGGTCAAAATCCATGACAATATTATAAATAAAATATAAAAAGATACGATAATTTTATTAAAGAAATCTTGTTTTGAGTAAAGAAAAGAACAGCATAGGCTGAATAAAATGAATATTGGAGACCTATCTACCTATACTGTTCGATAATAATTATTATTATTTCCCCACCTTTGTAAAGAAAAAAATGACATCATAAGGCCAATTTCTAACCATAAAAATTATTCATTGACCGAGCAGGAAAAATATATAAGGTTTTTCATTGACTATTTTGTCATTATAAAAAAATTTTTCATAAATACTCCACTATTTGAGACAATTTTTCCCAAAGAGATCAGTTCTTGGCGATTAATATTTTCCTAAATACGTCACTTCTAGGCGATAAAAAAGGTTGCCCTTTAATTGGACAACCATTATTTAGCGAATTTCTTTTTGAATTTAGCGAATATCCCGTCATCATCTTTCTTTAATGTTTCACGGTATTTTTCTAATAATTCCTTCTGCTCTTTAGAGAGCTTTGTAGGAGTTTCGACTTTAATATGAATGTATTGATTTCCTGGAGTGCCTTTACGGAGATCTTTAATTCCTCTTCCTTTAAGAAGGAGAACCGCGGTAGGCTGAGTTCCGGCTGGGACATTGACTTCAACATCACCATAAACAGTTGGGACATCAATCTTAGTACCTAGGGTAACATCGATAAAGTTAAGTGGGACATCAATATGGATATCATTGCCATCACGTTTGAAGTATTCATGTGGATTGATGATGATTTCTAAGTATAAGTCACCATTTTCCCCACCGTTATAGCCTCTAGAGCCCTTACCTTTAACGCGGATTTGTTGACCAGCATTAATACCAGCAGGAATATTAACTTCAATATCCTTTTTAACGCGGTTATAACCTTTACCGTTACAGTCGCGGCACATATCAGTAATAACTTTGCCGCTTCCTTGACATTCAGGACAGACTGACTCATTTTCCATCATTCCGAACATAGTTCGTTGAGTGGTTCTAATGTAACCATTGCCGTTACATTTAGTACAAGTCTTTAAATGAGTTCCATCTTTCGCCCCAGTGCCTTTACATGATTGACATTCTTCATCATAAGTTACTGGAATCTTAACTTTCTTTCCAAGGATAGCGTCCATGAAGTTAACTTTGACTCTCATAAGAGAGTCTTCGCCTCTTCTTGGTCCAGAGTGAGAGCCTCTTCCACTACTGAAGCCACCCATTCCTCCACCACCGAAGAATTGGTTAAAGATATCATTTAAGTTAACTCCACCGAAGCCAGCTCCAGAGAAGCCAGAACCACTGAATGGATTACCTTGACCACCGGTTGAGGCGCCTTGTTCAAACGCGGCCATACCGAACTGATCATACATTTCTCTTTTCTTATCATCATAAAGAACATCATAAGCTTCTTGAACTTCTTTGAACTTCTCTTCCGCTCCTGGTTCTTTATTGATATCTGGGTGATACTTTTTGGCTAATTTACGGTAAGCAGATTTAATTTCATCTTTAGATGCACCTTTAGTTAAACCTAAAACTTCGTAGAAATCTCTTTTAGCCATAGTTATCCTCCTTTCACGCTAAGAGGGATGAAATAAATCCATCCCTTTGTAGCAAGTTGTTAATTATATATAATTAGTTTTTATCTGTGAAGTCTGCATCGACAACATCGTCAGCAGTTTCGTTACCTTCTTTTGGTTCTTCGCCTTGAGCGCGTTCACCTGGGTTATTTTGCATAGATGCCATCATTTCGGCAGCTTTTTCAAGTTGATCAATCTTTTGTCTTAAGGTTTCGATATCGTTATTATCTAAAGCAGTCTTAAGTTCATTTCTAAGATCTTCAGTTTGCTTCTTTTGGGTTTCATCCATGGATGCACCTTTTTCTTGCATAGCTTGATCAATAGAGTTGATGTATTGTTCTGCTTTATTCTTAAGCTCGATTTCTTCTTTACGTTTCTTATCGGCTTCAGCGTTTTCTTCCGCTTCACGGACCATTCTATCGATTTCTTCTTTAGAAAGACCATTAGAACCAGAGATTGTAATTTCTTGTTCCTTTTGAGTATCTAAGTCTTTAGCGGATACTTTAACGATACCGTTAACGTCGATATTGAATGTAACTTCAATTCTTGGTTCACCTCTTCTAGCAGGTTTAATACCAGTTAATTGGAAGTGACCTAAGAGTTTATTTTGGTTAGCGATTTCTCTTTCACCTTGATAAACCATGATATCAACAGCTGGTTGATTATCCGCGGCGGTAGAGAAGATTTGACTCTTAGTAGTAGGAATTGTTGTGTTTCTAGTAATAAGAGGTGTCATGATACCACCTAAGGTTTCAATACCTAAGGTTAATGGTGTAACGTCGAGTAAGACGACATCTTTGATGTCACCAGAGACAACACCACCTTGAATAGCGGCACCGATAGAGACAGCTTCATCTGGGTTAACAGAGAGGTTTGGTGTCTTACCAGTTAATCTCTTAACTAAGTCTTGGACCGCTGGCATACGGATAGAACCACCGATTAATAAGACTTGGTTGAGTTCGCTAGAAGAGATACCAGCATCAGATAAGGCTCTTCTAACTGGTTCTTCAGTACGAGCAAGTAAATGTTTAGTCATATCTTGGAATTTAGCTCTAGTAAGAGTTGTTTCGAAGTTGACTGGTCCATTAGAACTCATAGCGATGAATGGAAGAGAGATGGTTGTTTGAAGGGAGCTAGATAATTCGATCTTAGCTTTTTCAGCAGCGTCTAAGAATCTTTGTTCCGCCATCTTATCGTTAATATCGATTCCATGTTCAATCTTAATTTGAGCTTTAATCCAATCAGCGACAACTTTATCCCAGTCATCACCACCGAGCTTATTATCACCAGCGGTAGAAATAACTTCGAAGGTGCCATCACCAATATCAAGAATAGAGACATCGAATGTACCACCACCAAGGTCATAGACTAAGATCTTTTCAGATTTTTCTTTATCTAAGCCATAGGCTAAGGCTGCGGCAGTTGGTTCGTTAATAATTCTAACGACATCTAAGCCAGCGATTTGGCCAGCATCTTTAGTAGCTTGTCTTTGAGCATCGTTAAAGTAAGCTGGAACAGTAATAACGGCTTTTTCAATCTTTTGTCCAAGAGATTTTTCCGCATAAGATTTCATATAAGCTAATACTTTTGCGGAGATTTCTTGTGGGGTGAAGTCTTTATTTACACATTTAATGTGTACTTTTTCACTAGAACCCATTTTACGTTTGATTGAACTTACTGTATCTGGATTGGTGACAGCTTGTCTTTTAGCAGCGTTACCAACGATTTCTTCTCCACCATTTTTAAAGGCAACAACAGATGGAGTAGTCATTGTGCCTTCTGGGTTTGGGATGACTTTAACAGTACCATCAGCTTGTAAATAAGATACAACTGAGTTTGTAGTACCAAGGTCAATACCTAAGATAATTTCTTTTGCCATAATTTATATCCTCCTTATGCGTCTAAATCAGGGACGTCTTCTTTATTTTCTTCGTTATCATTACCCGCGACCACGACAATTGATGGACGGATAAGATGTTCGTGAAGTTTATAGCCTTTAGCTTTAACTTCGAGTATGGTGTTTTCTTTCGCGTCAGGATCATTTTTTTTCTCTAACGCTTGCATAGTGACGGGATCAAATGTATCCCCCGCCTTAGGTGATAACTCAATTACTCCGTTATTTTCTAAGACAGTAACTAAGTTTTGGTAGATGTATTTAAATCCGATTAGGAAGTTTTCCATCTCCTTACTTGAGGCTTCGTTTTGAAGAGCCATATGGAAGCCATCTAAGATTGGTAAGAGATCTCCGACAAAGCCTTCTGCGCGATATTTAATTGCTTCTTTATGATCTTTTTCAACGATCTTACGAAGGTTTTGCATATCAGCGTAAGCACGGTAGTATTCATTTTTCCAATGTTCACAATCGCTTTTGGCTTTTTCGAGTTCTTCGTTCTCTTTTTTATCGATAACTTCTTCGTTTATTTCTTCTTTATTTTTCTTCATCCTTATCCTTTCTTACTTGCTTAGAAGCGAAGTATTTTTCTATTTCATTTATGAGATATTCCATGTTGGACATAACTTTGTTATAGTCCATTCTTTTTGGTCCGACGATTGCGATATTGGATTCGTTATTGTTAGGGAGAGTGATTTTAGCAGAGATAATTGATACATCTTCATCCGCTTCATCTTCCCCACCGATATGAATCGAGATATCTTCATCATCGTTACTTAAGGATTGGAATACTTTTGGTGATTCGAATAATTCGAGGAGTTTTTTAATCTTTTGAGCGTCTTCTGAGAACTCAGGCTGTTCGAATAATTCATCGGTACCATAAGTTTTAAGACGATCTTTAGTGAAACTTATGAACGCTTCCATCATCGCTTGATAAATCATGTCTTGGTCAATGATGTAATCACTAATTAATGGCTTAATCGCTTGCATCTTAGGAACGAGTTCACTAATAGATGTTCCGTTTAAGCGGTCATTAAGTAATTTGACTATCTTAGTGACATCTTCAAGGGAGATTTTATCGTTTAAGACAAATGTCTTATTTTCAACATAACCTTGGTCAGTTACAAAGACACAAGTCGCAGAATTAGAAGATAATGGTACGAGTTGAACGGAGATTAATTTCTCTTCATTAGCTTTAGGTCCTAAGACGATAGAGGCTAAGGAAGTCATTTCGGATAAGATCTCTAATGATTGAGAGATAACTTCTTCAACTGATTGAATCTTTTCATTGAGGACATTTTGAACTTTATAACGGAACTCTTCATCAACGGATTTCTCTCTAAGATTATCAATATAGTATCGATATCCTTTACTAGAAGGAACGCGCCCGGATGAGGTATGAGGTTTTTCAAGATAACCTTCAAGTTCAAGAGCGTTCATCTCAGCGCGGATTGTCGCACTAGAGTAATCGAGATGATATTCTTCGATAAGAGTTTTGGAGCCAACTGGTGTCGCGTATTTAATAAAGTATTCAACGATTAACTTTAAGACACGGTCACGTCTATTCATAAGCCACTCCTTTCTGGCACTCCTACATTTCGAGTGCTAACATTATTATAAAGTAGATTTTGGCACTGTCAACACCTAAGTGCTAAAAAGATGAAAAATTTGTGCTTACTTAAGTAAAGAAAAAGAAATATGAGGTTAACTCACTAAAAAGTCTCTTCTTTGAGACAAATTGTCCCAAAAGTGGCATCCCCTATTTTCTTTTTTCTTAAAGATAGTTTAAGATATTTGCATGATAGTTATTACAGGTGCCTCTGCAACTGGTAAAAGTGTTGCGGCTAAAGGCTTAGAACAATATGGCTTTAAAAAAGCAATAACCACCACCACAAGACTTCCTCGTGAAGGTGAAGTTGATGGTGTGGATTATTTCTTTGTTTCTAAAGAAGAGTTTGAAAAGCGTATCAAAGAAAATAAGCTAGTTGAATACACTTTATATAATGAAAACTATTATGGCTGCGGAGTGGACCAAGTTAGTGATGACAAAGTCATTGTTACTGATCCTAATGGCTTACATGCGTTTAAAAGACTTAATAAAGGAAACTTAGTTACTTTCTTACTTTTATGTGATGATGACACAAGAAAAGCAAGAATGATTAAACGCGGTGATAAAGAAGATAAAATCATTGAAAGACTCACTAATGATAAAAAAGACTTCGACCGTAACGTTATCGGTGAAGTTGATTTTGAAATCGATACTAGAAATTTATCTAAACAAGCTACAATCGATAGAATCTATAATCTATATTTAACTAAAGTTAAATAAGTTCTTCCAATCCTTCAAAATGAGTAACTCCTGAAAATGGAGTTTTTATTTTCTTTGGATATCCGCCAGTATGGAATAACCCTCGAGGAACGATATAGTCTAAGCTCGCTCTATTTTCTAAGGTAGCATCTAAAATAATAAGCCCTGCTTTTTCGGGATTATTTCCAATTATATTCATTACTTTTGTGCCTATTTTAGCGAAGAAATTCCCAAATTTAGAGTCATTATTCTTAAGAATATTTGTGCCACTTATTCCAGGAGCGACATTAATAATTCGTAAATCTTTATTCTCTTTTGCAAGAACCACAGAATAGTCCATTAAGTAATGTTTGCTCTCTGAATAAATCTTATGGTTTTCCTTCTTATAATAGATACGTTTATTAATCTCATGCATTAGTTTGACTTTACTTCTCGCACAGGAATTAACAAAGATTAAGGAAGTGTGATGCTCTTTAAAATAGTCTAATAGGTCCTCTACAATACGAACTGGACCAATAAAATTGGTCGCAAGCGTGTAGTTATAGCCTTCTTTTGATTTTATATCGTTACGAGGAATATAAACTCCCGCATTAAAAACAAAGTAATCAAGATGAACGTCTTTCACTTTATTAATAAATTCATTAATCGATTCTTTATCAACTTGATCAAGCTTTAATAAAGTAATCTCAGCATCTTTAAATTCTTCTTTAAGCTTCTTTATTGCCTTATTTCCTTTATCTAGGTTACGTACCGCCATAAAAAGATGAGCATTTTTAGAAAGAATTAAGCGCGCAAATTCAAAACCTAGCCCAGTGTTTGAGCCGGTTATTAAAATATTCTTTCCTTCTAATGAAGGAAATTTATCTATATATTTTTGATATCTCATTTACCTAAATAATAAACTGCAATTAATGCGCCAAGAATAGCGAATAAAACGAGAAGGAAACCTAAAGTAATAAAGAAAATAATGCGGTCAGTTTTGTTTTTAAGTGAGAATTTCTTTTCATTCTCTGGTCTTTCCACCATTTCTTTATCGTTATTAAAACCAAACATTATTCGTTTTCCCTCTTCTTAAATACTTTAACAAGGATTCTTTCAACTGTAAATTCACTTACTTCTAAAACTTCAAAACGGAGATTCTCGTATTTAAGTTTATCCCCTACTTTAGCGAATCTTTCAAGCTTATCTACGATAAAGCCACCAATCGTGGTAACATCCAGCTCTTCTGGCTTTTCAACATCCACTAGTTCAAAGAAGTCATCGATATTCATTTCACCACTAATCTCATAATGGTTTTTCTTAATCTTTTTATATGGTTCTTCTACTTCTTCCATTTCATCAAAGATTTCCCCAACAAGCTCTTCTAAAATGTCTTCCATGGTGAGTAAGCCCGCGGTACTTCCGTATTCATCTTTAACGATAACGATATGGTTTTTACTCTTCTTCATTGATTCAAGGATTTCAGAAATACCCATAGAGAATGGAACATAAACTGGTTCAATAAGCATATTTTCGAGTTGTTTTCGGCTTATTTTCTCTTTCGCAAGCATCATTCTTAATAGTTTCTTAGTTGGAAGAACACCGAGAATATTATCTAAAGAATCTTTATAAACTGGGATTCTAGTGTGGTTAAAGATTTCATCATCAAGGAAGACTTTAGTTAAGTTATCTTCGATATCAATCGCGAAAACATCGATTCGAGGAGTCATAATTTCATGAGCTTCGGTATCTTTAAAAGTAATCGCGGATTTAACGAGTTCTTCGTCATCTTCATCGATTAAACCTTCTTCTTGAATTGTCTCCACCATTTCATGGAGTTCTTCATCAGAATAGCTTTCTTCCTCTTCTTTTGGATCGTTTTTAGTGAATGGATAGGCACATAAAACCCCAAATTTAGAAGTGACAAAGACTACTGGGAAGAAGATGTATTTTAATAGTAAAAGAGGATAAGCAAAGAATTTCGCTAAACGATAAGAATACGCTCTTCCGATAACTTTTGGACATATTTCACCAAAGATTAAGACTAAAAGAAGTAAGATAATCGACATTAAAGTTGGTGAAAAGTCTTCTAAAGAAGTCTTTCTAAAGAGTTCATAACCAAGTAAAGTGCCGATTGTAGTCGCTAAAATGTTAACTAAGTTATTGGAGAATAATATCGTTGTGATTGTTTCATCATAAGTATTAGCGAACTTTAGCGCTAGCTTTGCTCTTTTCGATTTATCTTTTTTAAGTCTAAGTTTATTAACGCAGCTATAAACCATATCAGAGGCACTAAAGACACCAGAAAGAATGATGGAGATGATGATGATTATGATATAGACGATGACTAATGTCATATTTAATTCAGGATTCATTTTACTTAGTCACCTTATTCTCTTCGCTTATCTTTCCGACAAGCTCTTCTAAAATATCTTCCATCGTGACCATCCCTATTGTTACATCTCCTTTTTTAACAATAGCGATATGGGTATGATGGGATTTAAAGCCATCTAAAAGATCATCCACTTTTACTTTGGTAGTGACAAAGTATGGCTTTTGAAGTGTGGATAATATCGAAACATTTGGGTTATTTAAGACTGCTTTAATGTATGATTTAACGTGAAGAATACCAATTACTTTATTAATTGAACCATAGATAACTGGGATTCTGGAATAAGGTGTTCTAATAACGATATCGTTAAGCTCTTTTTTAGTGAGCTTTTTAATATCGACGACAAACATCTTATTTCTTTTCGTTAAGATTTCATAAACTTCTGTATCATTAAAATCAAATGAAGCGGTAATAATATCGGATTCGTTTTCTTCGATTACATCATCTTCTTCGAGTTGTTCAACAATGTTAGTAAAATCTTCTTCGGTTATGGAAGGAATTTCATGAGTTTTAAAGATTTTATTAACAAGTTTAGAAAGTAAAGAGAAGACGATGATTAAAGGATAGAAAAGATAATAAAAGAAATAACAGATATCGATTAAGTTATAAGATACTTTTGTAGGATTACTTCTTCCGATGATCTTTGGTACCATATCCCCGAAGATATAGGCTAGTAAAGTAACTGAGGCAGTTGAAATAATAGTAATTATTGTTTCATTAAAGACCGTTTCAAAAATAATAAGAGTTAAGATAGTTCCTATTGTAGATAAGATAATGTTTGATAAGTTATGTCCAATAAGAACCATAATTAAGGTGTTATCAAATTTTTCATGTAATGATAAAACTTTCTTCGCCTTGCGGTTTCCTTCATCCGCGTCCACTTTAACTTTGAATTGGTTAAGGGCGCTAAAAGATGTTTCAAACGCAGAAAAAATCGCACTTAAAACAAGTAAGAGAACGATAACAACAATATGTATAATTACTAAATAGTAATTAGAACTATCGACTATATAACTGGGGCTACTTAAAGGGTCTTCCATATTTTTAAGTATAATAACATAATTTGTTATTTATTTAAAGATTACTCTAGTTCTTCGAGGCTATCTTCTTTAACGAGCTGTATATTAGTGAGAACATAAATAGCAACTGAAACGAGAGGCAAAACAAGCATCACGATTGTCGCAAATACGGCGATAATTAAGTGATTTGTTTCTTCGTAATGAGTGTATAACAAGATTGTTAAAGTAATTTGAATAATATAATTAATGACCGCGCTTATAAAAGTGAGACGAATAAAGTTTGGTTTAAAGAATGAAAAGATGAGTAAAAAGACGTAAGTAAAGGCAACAATTAAAGAAAGATAAAATAAGGCAGCAAAATCATAAGTAAATTCAATATAGGCAAAGCCTGAAGAAACTAAATAAGCTACTCCAACATTAATAACTAATAATAATGAGGCTTTCTTGGTTAATTTATATTCTTCTTTTGTTTCACAAGCGACATCCCCCATATAATCGAAGAAGAAGTGTTCCCCTAGTTCGATAAATACTTCGCCAAGCGCTAAAAACATGAGGAATAAAGATTTAACGAGATTTCCACTAACAAATACTTCTAAGTTAAGGAAGAATTCAAAGATTGAAAATGCTAAAAGAGGAACAACGATAAGTCTAGAAACAAATGAAGCTATTACGCACGTACGCGCGTCCTTTTTTATTATATATAATAAAGCGGCAACAATATCAAAGACTGCTACTAAAGGAAGTAAAGTATAAGGAAGAAGTAAAGGAATAACTGTTGGACGATAGATATCAATAAATAAAGAACTATATTCAATGATGCTAAAAATTGAATTCACTAGGATAAAGACGGAGAAGATCAAAATAGCAATCTGCTGCAAGATTAATTTCTTCTTAAAGATCCCCACTAGTCCTAAAGTAAAGCAAGCAACTAAGATTAAAGAAGAAACTAAGCTCCCTACTTCTGAAACTGGGAAAGATTGGCTTTCAATTAATTCATAAATAACAAAGACAAGCAAAAGGGAGATGCCAATAAGCATCGAAAGCATTCCTAAGGAAGGAATACGGAGTTCTTTTTTCGTATGTTTGTCTAAGGTCATGTGTTTATTATAATAAAGAATTTGATAATTTTCCTAAAAAATGTAAATGCTTTCATATATTTTTTCTATTGACTAGTTCAAAAATAAGCATATTATATCCCTCCTGCGAAGGAAAAATCGCAGTTAAATCTTAGAAAGGAGTGTGCAAGTAGATGAATAAAAAATACAGTTTAAAAGCTGTTGTTAACGGGGACTATGTTGTCTTTGATCAAGTATTTACTTCTCATACTGAAGCCTTAAATGCAGCGTTCGAATACTTAAATAAAAATTTAAACTTCGACACTAACGTTATGGAAGAATATGAAGATGAAGAAAAGCACAACATTGAATATATTCTCTCAAATCATGATCGATTCATCATTTCGAGAATATAATTATGAAAGCCGTTAATAATTACTAAGAAGCGACACAAAAAGGAAAAATTATGTGTCGCTTTTTTGTTACTTTAATGTTACATTAATCAATATGAAGACAAATAGTAAAGATAATAAAACCACTTCTTCTAAAAAAGAGGAAGTTTCAAATGCCGAAAAAACCACTACTAAAAGTGTAAAGAAGACTAAACCTGCTCCTGAAAAAGCGGAGACTAAACCTCAAAAGGTTAAAGAAGAAGTTTTAGAAAAAGAAGAACCTAAGACTCAAGAAGAACCTAAGGAAGTTTTAAAAGAGGAAGCTCCAAAAACTGAAGATAAGATTGAAGAATCTAAAGAAAAAGAAGAAAAACCTGTAGATACTCCAGCCGATGGGAAAAAGAGTCCCAAAAAGATGAGTAAAAGAAAAGCACGTAAGATGCGCTTTTTAACCATCACAAAAGAAAACGATATTAAATATTCTGGACCTTTATCTTATAGATACTTAAGAATAGTTGGTTGGTTTTTATTTGCTTTTGCTCAAGTTGGCATCGTTTTAACTTTTGGTGCGGCCATGAACACAGATTTCGATTCCAATACTAGAGTATTTAGAGATATTTGCTCAGTATTTGGTACCTACATGATGCCATTATTCTTAATTGCCGCGTTTAGTGTCATTTTAAGAGAAAGAAATTCATTTAAAAAACCACTACTCATGTATGGTGGACTATCTTTACTTGTAATCGGTGCCTACTTCTTAGTTTATGAACACTATATCGTTGGCTTACTTAGAGTTGCCGTTCCTGCTGAAGAAGCTCATGTTTTAGCTAATTCAGTCCTCGAAGCGTTCACGGCAGGCCACCCGTTTGCGTTTAATATCTTTATCGATTTATTCTTATGCGTTTTATTCTATGTATTTTTAAATTACAAACCAAGAAAGGTTAAATTCTTTAAAGAACACGTTATTGTCTTTAGATTATTTGCCATTCTTCCAATTCTTTATGAAATAGCTTCATTAGTGTTTAAGTTTTTAGGGTCTTCGGATATTATCGATATCCCTCACTTTACTTATCCACTTTTCACGACAAAGCCTCCTTTAATGTTCCTTCTATTCGTATTCCTCGTTCTTTATATTAAAAATAGAGAAAGAATCTTCCTTAAAAAAGGTCTTACTCATGAACAATATACAGCTTTCTTAAAGACTCATTTCAACTCTTTAGATTTCTCTAAGCATTTAATGCTTTTAGTTGTTATCTTCTCTATTCTTGACTTTGTGATTGCTTTCTTTGGCGTCCTTGGTTTAACCGCAGCAGAATATTCAGATGGTGTGCAAATAGATGCATTAATTGCCTATAACTTAAAACGTATGTCCGCTCTTGGATTTGGTTTAACCGCTCCAATGATCTTTATTTCACCAATCTTGCTCTTATTTAACTACAATAAAACCCACGAAAACAAAACAATGGATATCATTATTCCTCTCGCGGGTATTGCCTTAGTTGCCTTTGTTTATATTGAGGGTATCTTCCAAGTTCTAATTCATATGCCAGAAATTATTGGCGGCTAGAATCATCCTCGTCATCATTATCTTCTGACTCTTCTTTATCAGTTTCTTCAAACATTCGATCAATCGATTGTTTTAACTCATCAATATCTTCTTGATTTGTCTTATATAAATCAGTTTGTTTAACTCTATTTAGGATGTCATTTGAGGCTTTTAAAGAAGCTTTCATAAATTCATCATAATTAGTTAAATAAATGTATTCCACAACGTTAACTACATAAGGAATTAGATAAGTGAAGATAAGGAATGCAACGATATAACCAAAGGTTATGCACTTCTCTAATTCTTTCGAAATGAAATAATAATTAAAGATAAAGCCCCCTGCCGCAGCTAAAACAAAAATAAGGTAAATATACCAGATATGTTTTAAATAATGACGATAGAAGGTGTTTTTAAAATACTTAAATTCGAATTTGAATAAGATGTTAATTTTTGCCATTTCAATTGGTTTCATGGAATGGACGTTTAATGAGATTTTTAAGGTATTAACCACTAAATGATGGATAAACATTAATGTGGCCGCGGTAATCGCTCCACTAAAGAAGACATAGCTTGTTTTAATATATATTCCGTTTGTAGCGATATAGTTCATGATATCTACCTGAGGGGTATTCGTGTTTAACATATGGATTAAAGTCTGGTCTTGATAGACTAAAATGGTTAAAACAAAACTAAAGATTCCAACATAGATAATTGCAAAGACAAGTAAAGCTTTAAGTAAACCGATAATAACGCGGTACACTCCCATGAATTCTTTTGAGAAATACATTTTTATCGATTTAAAAAAGGAACGAATTGAATAAGGAATATTCGCGTTTAAAGATATTGTTGTGATTGCTAAAGCAAACGCTGAAGGAATAATAAGTAAAGGAATTGTAACTAGAAAACTAATGGTAAAGAAATAACCCAAGATTAAAGAAAGCATTAAGATTGCCCCAAAAATCGACGCATATGAAAAAGAATATTTCATATTATGAAAAAATAAGATTGATGGGGTGAGTTTTATTTCTTTTTCGTTATTTTCCATGTTTACGGTTTAAATTTAAATGAGCGATATCATTAACCGCATTTTTAAGTTCTACTTGGTTAATATTACCAACATTTCTTTTTTCTAAGTTGTGGATGAGTTTATTAAGTTTTCCAATTGGAATAAGGAAGCTATTGTCTTTATTTAAGACAAAGTCTTCATTTATCTGACAGTTATTATTCACTAAAAGGATAGAGATTAATAAAGAAGAATCTAAATTAGTGATTTCCATTAATCTTTTGGTTTTATTTTCACTAACAAAGATTTGGTTTTCGATTTTCCTTTTATAGTATTCTTTACGGTTTTTACGTTCGTAATAGATCCAACTACGGTCATTTGCTTTCGCATTTAAGGCTCCATCAAAATAAGCGTCAGTAATAACATAGATATATTTATCCCCGCATAAAAGGTGATCGATATCAACATGAGTTATTTTATCATCACTTTCAAGCGCTAAACGGTTTATTAGATAATAATCTTGTTTGTTGCTTAATTTATAGATTTGACGGCCATAAACGTTATCAAAATGTTTCTTAAAATAGCTTTTTTTGATTAAAGGATAGAAGATGATGAAAAGCACCACTATTAATAAGAGGCTTAAAACGATTATGAAAAGAGGGAATAAAGTTCCGAAATCAGTTGGCATCTTTTCTCCTTTAAAGATTAACGTTTTTCTTTAGCAAATTTTTCCGCAGTACGGATAGCGGCTCTAATCATAAAGCCAAGACCATTTTGTCTTTCATCCGCGGTTAAGTGTTCGTTGTTATTGAAGTTATCAGTAACAGTTAACATAGTTAACGCTCTTTTACGATAGATTGCGGCGTTAGTATAAAGAGCGTAGGATTCCATCTCAACACCCATGATATTCATCTTGGCCCATTTTTGCCAGGTAGTATTATCCCAATCATAGAAGACGTCAGCGGAGAAGATACCACCGACATGATGTGGGAGATCTAAATCAATTAAAGCTTGTTCAGCGGCTTTAAGTAATTGGAAATCGGCAAAGGCACTATAAGTACCATGTAAATCGTGTTGAGCAGTCCAGTTTGAATCAGTTGAGGAAGTCATACAGACTAAAATGTCTTTTAAATTAATGTATGGTTGATAAGAACCACATGTTCCAACACGGATAATGGTGTCGACATCAAATTCAGTATAAAGTTCATGAGAATAAATACCGATAGATGGATGACCCATACCACTTGCCATAACGGATAATCTAAAACCGTTTTCAGTGTAACCGGTATATGCGAGCATACCTCTTACATCATTAACAAGTTTAATATCTTTAAGATATTTTTCTGCGATACGTTTCGCTCTATTTGGGTCTCCAGGCATTAAAACAACGTTTGCGAAGTCACCTTTTTCTGCTTTGATATGTGGTGTAGCCATAATTAAATTTCCTCCTTTAAAAGTTTAGCAAATATAATTTAGTTATTAAATATTAATCAAAGATTGTCTCTTTATTATAGTAGGCATCGATTAGCCTTAGTATTTCTTCCCTAGTCATTTTACGAGATAATTCTGGTAAATCTTTAAGTGGAAAGAACTTAACATCATTTGTTTCATGAGTATGTTCATGGAATTTCTTATGGTCGATATTTCCTTCAAAAACGATAACGTATTCAGGAACGTTTTTCTGGTTTTTATATGGAGTGCGATTTAAGATACCGATTAAACGAGTGATTTCTGGATCCACCCCCGCTTCTTGTGATACTTCGTTAAAAGCGGCTTCTTTAGGTGAATCAAATAAGTCACACCACCCTCCTGGAAGAGACCAGGTATTAGAATTAGATTCTTTAACTAGAAGAACCTCATCTTTATCGTTAACAATCATCGTTCTAACTGACATGTTTGGAGTAGGATAAATATCTCTAGTAAACATGCTTGGACGATCAAATTTAACATCCATGAATTTTTCTATCATCTCTTTAGAGATGTTTTGCAGTTCTTTATAGTTTTCTAAGGCATAAGGGTCTTTAGAAAAAGTTAGACCAATCTTAGCGATAGAATGGACTTTCACTACAAAATCATAGAATTCTTCATACTTCATGCAAATAAAAATTATAGCTTTATTTAATAATAAAATTAAGTGCTATATCGATAAAATTTTATAATTGTGCTTTAGTAACGATTTCTTTATCATATTCGTATGAGATTTTACGCTGTTTTCGATGGTTTAACTCTTCTATATGTAATCTTGGGGATTATCGCTCTAGGCGCTTTATTATACCTTTATAACTGTTTTATTAAGGTTGGCAAGGATAGAGCGGCTATCATCGAAAGAATGGGAATCTATTTAGGAACTTATGGAAAAGGATGGCATTTCTTTAATCCTTTAACCACAAGAAGAGTCGGTTATTATAAGCTTGGAACTACAGAAGTAATATTTTATATTAACCGCGATAAATATTCGGTTAAATTCGATATTTTAAACTTTAAAGATTATCACTACGTTGGAGCGCATGATGCGATTGGAATTTGTAAGGCATCACTTCAAGATAGTAAAGATAATCTTAGCGAAACATTAATTAAAAGATTTGAAAAAGTGGGCTGCAAATTCGTCTCACTTGATAAAATCTTAAAATAATCGTTAAGAACCCCCCTATTTGACACAAAAAGTCCCAAACGCGGGACTTTTTACGTATTAATTTTGAATTTTATTCAACGGTAACAGATTTAGCTAAGTTACGAGGTTTATCAATGTTAACACCTTTATGTAAGGCAACATAATATGATAAATATTGTCCACAGTAGACCATTGGTAAGATAGCTAAGTAGTTTTTGCACATTGGGACGGCAAAGGCATCGCCTTCTTTATATAAACCTTTTGCGGCAAAGACGAATGATTTAGCACCGCGAGCTTCGATTTCTTTAACATTAGCTCTAATGGCTAGTTCAGTTGAAACTTCACTAATAAAGGCAATTGTGGATGTATCTTTATCAACGATAGCGATTGGACCATGTTTAAGTTCACCACCTGGGAAAGCTTCACTATGAATATAGGAGATTTCCTTCATCTTTAAAGCGGCTTCTTTAACACCATCTAAGTCGTTTCCTCTTCCTATAAAGAAGAGCATGTTAGCTTTTTCGACTTCAGAAGCGATATCTTCAAGGTCTTTTTTACGGGTAATAATTTCATACATTGCTTCTTTAACAACTTGGAGGTGATAGATGACATTATCATGCCCTTCAATCGCTCCAACAAGCAAAGCAAGTAAAGATACTTGAGCGCTGAATGCTTTTGTAGAAGCAACTGCAACTTCTAAGCCAGCATAAAGTAAACAAGAGAAGGTAGCTTCACGGTCAATTGTACTTCCTTTAGTGTTTGTGATAGCGACATTAACTAAACCCCTACTATTGATAATCTTTTGGCATCTAATTAAGTCAGCAGTTTCTCCTGATTGAGAAATTAAAACATAGACAGCGTTTTTATTTCCAAAGACTGGGTAATATGCCCACTCAGAAGCAATATATGCTTCACTACGTTTATTTAAGTAATGCATATATCTAACCCCTTGAAGGGAAGCGTGATAAGAAGTACCACAAGCGATAAAGACAACTTCTTTCGCTTTTCTAATAACGCTAACAAGTTCTTTATCAAATAAGAAATTTTTACCATCGAAATAGTTATCAACTAAACGAGTTAAAACCGCTGGGGTTTCTTCGATTTCTTTAAGCATATAATTCTCATAACCATTTAAGTCACGAGATAATAATTCTGGGTTTTTATCAGTGAACTGATATTCGCACTTATCATAACCTTTATAAAGTTCGATATCTCCACTACCGATAAAGCCATATTGATCATCTAAAATGTCGATAAACTTATCAGTGTATTTTGTCATTGGAATCGCATCAGAAGCAATGTAACAAGTATCTTCTGCTAAACCGACAAGAAGAGGAGAAGAACGCTTCATAAAATAAATATGAGCTGGATCTTTTTGCCACATAAAGGCACAGGCAAAGGAACCTTGAAGTTCTTCCATAGAGATACGAATCGCAGCTAAAATGTCACGATATTTCTTTAAGTTATATTCGATTAAGTTAGCGATAACTTCGGTATCAGTATCACTATAAAAAGTGTAACCAAAGTGCATTAATCTAACTTTTAAAGCGCGGTAATTTTCAATAACCCCATTATGAACAAGCATAATAGTATTGTGAGAAGAATGATGTGGGTGGCAGTTTTCTAATGTTGGAGCACCGTGAGTGGCCC
Source organism: uncultured Erysipelotrichaceae bacterium (assembly GCA_902787955.1). Classification (GTDB taxonomy): domain Bacteria; phylum Bacillota_I; class Bacilli_A; order RFN20; family CAG-826; genus Fiminaster. The sequence goes on along the minus strand of CADAIJ010000001.1, from coordinate 82,878 downwards.
ATCTAGTATGACCAATACCAGTGGAACCTTCGATTGTTTTTGGTAAAGAAGCATCTAAATCTTCGACTTTCCCTACAACTTTATGAACTTCGAAAGTTTTATCGTTTTTAATAGTGGCGATACCCGCACTATCATAGCCACGATAATCGAGAGCTTTTAGTCCCTCAATTAAATATTTTCTTACAAATTTACAATTAGTAACCCCGACAATTCCGCACATAAAAATAACATCCCCTAACTTTTATATTAAGCAATATCTTTTAGTTCATCCTTTTGAACTGAAGAATTCATGTAATCTTCAAATACTCTTCTAAAATTATCTAAACCGACATGGATTAAGTCTCCTGCTACTGCTAAAGAGACTCTACCGGTTTCTTCACTAACAACGATAGTAACAGAGTCAGTGATTTCACTAATACCAATAGCAGCTCTATGACGAGAACCAAATTTACCAGTTAATGGTTTAGTGGTTGGTGTGTAATAGACTGCCGCAGCATATATTTCATCTCTTCTAATAATGACTGCACCATCATGGAGACGGGTACCAGTATAGAAGATAGTTGATAATAATTCAGGAATTACTGGAGCGTGTAAGATTGTTCCACTTTTAGCGATATCCGCTAAAGAGACGTTCTTTTCAAATGTAATTAAAGCGCCAGTTTTAGTTTTACTTAAGTTATTGATCGTGGTTTCAATCTTATCGTAAAGAGCTTCACGGTCGAATAATTTATCTTCTTCTTTGGATGATTTAAATAAACTCATCTTGCCACTTTTCTTTGAAGAGAGTGAATTAACGATTAAAGTTCTAACTTCACCGATATTCGCAGTGAAGCAGACCACTAAGGAAACAGTTAAAACGATGATGATAACACCATGTAAAAGATTTAAGCCAAAGGCCCATGATAAAAGGAGGACCACAATGGAACTAAGGATAATTGATTTAACAAATAGTCTTTTGAAGACTTTAAGAACTAAATATATGAGAGCTCCGATTATAAGAAGGGAAGTGCCAAGATCTACCCATATCATCGGATTTGAACCGTTAAAAACGAGCTCATTATTTATAAATTGAAACATAAAATATAAGGGGTCTCTTTCTAAGGCATTTAAAAAGCCTTTTACCACTTATAATTATAACTATTTAACGATATATCGCAAATTTTATTTATTTTATAAATGAAATAGCTAATTAAAATCCACTGACTAAGCAAGTGATGTAGCCAGTTAAAACGGAGATGGTAAAGGTGATTCCAACGATAAGAAGAACATCTTTTCTTTTCTCTTTGGATTTTAGTAAGATGGCTAAACCAAGTCCACTATTAACTAGTAAACCACCGAGTAAGGCTCCAAATGATAAGGAACCATTTATAAATAATTCAGATAAAAGTAAGGATGAAGCACAGTTAGGAATAAGCCCAATAATAGAACTAAATAATGGAGCGAGATATTTATTAGTTTGAATGAAGTTAGCAAAGTTTTCTTCTCCAACAAAACCAATAATAAATCCAAGCGCTAAATTAATGATTAAAACATAGGCAAAGATTTCTAAAGAATGAAGAAGAGGATGAATGAGATGTTTATGGAGATTAGATTCAACATGTTCATCGTGCTCATCATGGTGATGAATATGGGAACATTCTTCGGTGTGCTCTAAAGGTTTTTCAACCTCTTTCAGTTCTCTTTTATCGATTAAATCGATAATAATACCCACTAAAACACCGATTGCGAATTTCAAACCAATAAGAGGAAGAATATAAATTGTGCGTTCATTCCAGCCGGTTAAAAGAGTGATAAAAGCTTCATCTGAACAGCTTAAAAAGATGGCAGTTAAAGTACCTAAAGTGATGTATTTTTTAATGTAAAGATCCGCACCTAAAACGGATGTTCCACATTGTGGGATAAGACCGAATAAAGAACCAAATATCGGCGCGGTTTTTCTTCTTTTAACTAAGAAATTTGCGAGCTTTAAATCGATAAAAGAAAGTAAGACATGGACAAGTAAAACGAAGGCAAAAATAAGCGCACTATCTTTTAAAGCATCAAGTAAGATATCAAGTGCTAATTCCCAAGTCATAACGATTTATTTCCTTTCTTACAGCTATCGCATAAGCCATATAAGATTACTTTAGTAACATCAATCTCAAAGTTATGTTCTTCTTCAATATGTTTTAATAAGTGAGATACTTCATCGCATTCTAGATGGATAATTTTTCCACAGTTAGAGCATCTAAGGTGAAAATGATTATGTTCAATCTTATCTAAAGCGTATTGATAACAGGCACTAGTTTTATTATCGATAATGTACTTACGAATTATTCCTTCTTTAGTTAACGAATCGATAATACGGTAAAGGGACGCTAAAGGAACTTCTCTAGAAGTTAATTCAAAAATATCCTCAATTGTGAGGTGCTTATCTTTGTTATCTTTAAGGACTTCGATAACGATTTGACGATTCTTTGTGTTATAAGCCATAAATACAAATTTGAGAACGATTCTCATTTATTATAGTATTTTGTCCCCTACTTGCAACTTATTTATTAGTAAAATAACAAAAAATTTATTATGATTAATTTAAGGAGAAGAACTATGGATAAAGACATTAGAAAATATCGCTGCAAAATCTGTGGATATGAATTCGAACACGAAGGACCACTTCCAGAAGATTTTGTTTGCCCACTTTGTGGCGCACCAGCTTCTGAATTCGAAGAAGTTAAGGAATAATTATTCTTTAGAATAAAAGTCTCGGGTTTTTTCCGAGACTTTTTATTTTATCTATTTTCAAACTAGAAGGAATTTCTTTTCATGATCCCTTCGCCAATCATGTCTTTATAGTCTTCACCAGTATCAAATTCTTTTAAACACCCTGCCAACCTGCTTAAGGCTTCATAAAAGTTTCTATTTGGGCTTTTTAAAATCGCAACCACATCTTTTTTTTTGTGATTTGGATATCTTCTTTTTGGACTAGCTCAAGATAATGAGAAAGATTTTTTCTAAATTCGTTAATGTTAACTTTGAGCATATTTTTTTATCCTCCTCTACAATAAAGTATAGGTTAATAATCTTATTATTTAAATAATAAAGTTATAAAAAAAGCTCCGAATTTATCGGAGCAATTAATGATGAGATAGAAATTAATAAGTCATTGTCTTAAGAATCTTTTTAAGATCACGAACAATCTTTTCTAAAGTTCCAATTTCAAATGGATTTTGTAAATGATTCTTCTTTAAGTTAGTGACGAATGGATATTTACCACCACACTTACAGAGCTTCACATATCTATTCCAAGCTTTTTCGTAATTCTTAGTTAAAAGGATAAAGAATTGGAAAGCGCAGACTTGGGCTAAGGTGTAATCAATATAATAGAATGGAGTACCAAAGACATGGGATTGTCTTAACCAATAGCCGCCATGAGAGAAGCACTTAGATTCTTCATCATAGACTTTATGAGGAGTGTATCTAGATTCAATTTCTTTAAATTTAGCGCATCTTTCTTCATGAGTAGCGTTAGGATTTTCGTAAACGAAATGTTGGAATTCATCGATAGTAATTCCATAAGGTAAGAATTCCATCGCATCCACTAAATGGGAGTAACGATATTTATTAGCGTCTTCTTTAAAGAAACCTTCCATATATTTATGAGCGAAGAATTCCATCGACATGGAGTGGATTTCACATGTTTCTAAACCTGGGCTTCTAAAGTCGGTTGGTTTTATCTTTCTAGAAAGATAGCCTTGGAAAGCATGCCCTACTTCATGAGTTAAAACATCGACATCTCCTTTAGTGCCATTAAAGTTAGAGAAGATGAATGGGAACTCATAATTTGGAAGATAAGTCATATATCCTCCTGGAGCTTTACCTGCTCTAGCTTCTAAATCTAAAAGGTGATGGTTAAGCATTAAATGGAAGAATTCACCACTTTCTTTAGACATATCGTCATACATCTTAGTAGCGACACCCACTAAATAGTCTTTATCACCGGCTGGAAGAGGATTTCCATCAGCATAAAATAAGTTATAGTCATAGGTTTTCATTTTGTTAAATGGAATACCAATGCGTTTAGCTTGTTCTTTATAGAGTTTTTGACAAAGTGGGACGAAGTTTTTAGCGATTTCATCACGGTAAACTTTAACCATATCAGCGTTATAATCGGTTCTACCTAAGTTACGATAACCGAGTTCAACGAAGTTCTTATAACCGAGCTTTTTCGCCATAGTGTCTCTTAAAGAGACAAGTTTGGAATAGATTTCGCCAATTTCCTTTTCATGTTCATAGAAGAAGTCATCGATTTTTAAAGAAGCTTCTCTTCTTGTTTCTCTATCTTTAGAGGTAGCGAATTTACCGAGTTGAGAAAGGTTATAGATATTACCTCTAAACTCGATTTTAGCGCCTCCTAAGATACGGTCATATTCACTGGATAACTTATTTTCTTCAATGAGTTCTGGAACGATCTTTTCATCAAAGGCAAGTAAGGAATTTTCAATCTTTATAAAATAATATGGAGATAATTTAGCTTCGAGTTCTTTTCTAAATGGAGATTTCACTAAAACCTTATTCCATTCATTTAAGATAGCGACAAGTCTTGGAGTAAGTTCATCCATCTTATCTTGCGCTTTAGCGTACTTTTTATCAGTAGTATTCAAAGAATAACGGATGGAAATAACGGTGTATTTAGTGTCAAAATCATCCATGAGTTTTTCCATCTTACGAATGAGTTTTAAGGTTTCTTTCGCGTCTTGAGCGTTTTTAAGTTCTTCGATTAACTTTAAAGCTTTAGAAGACACCGTTTTATAAGTAGGAACCTTTAAAGGTATCTCTTCGAATTTAACGTCTTTATTCATAAATTTTCTCCTTTATTTTAACTTTGTAATTTCAATTTTAGCTTCATTTGGGCTAACTTCAAGGAAACGAATTCCATAGTTAAATGATTCACCGTTATTGCATTTATCAACATTATAGAATGAACTTGGTCCATAGTTAGTGTAACCATCATGTTCACCAATGGTGAAGGAATCGTTAGTTTTAAAGAAATCGGCTTCTTTTAGGTAAGAATAACGATTATTTAAATCCCCAAATGTATTTTTATTCGTAGCTTCGATAAGGTGTAATAAGTGATAGTTATTACCATGCTCTTTTACCCATGGCGAAGCGTAGGTGTTATTGAGGGAATTAGAGAAAGCGAGTTGATAGTTTTTGTATGGATTATCATAGATAGTATCAATGAAATCCCCTCCTACTATTTCGCCATAAGATTCTCCAGATAAATCCGCTTGAAAATCTTCGTCGTTATAGCCCCATAATCTAGCGTCAACATGGTATAAACGGACACCACCATTACCTAATGTGGATGACCAATCTTGCTCATTAACTCCGATTTTAGAATATAATTCTAATAAGATATATTCATCGTATGGAGTGTCGTTATAAGAATCACCACATGGGATAAGAATAGAATCCCCGCTAGTCATAGATGGTTTAATTGTTAAAGTAGTAACATCTTTAGTTCCATCAATTACGTATGGAGTGCTCCAACCAACGCTAAGTTTAGAGAATGAATTCCAGTCACCTTTGTTGTTGCACTGCATATCTTGGCTACCAACGAGGTTTAAGTTGGAATAAGCGTAATCATAATAATCTTGTAGACCATAAATATGACCTTGCTCATGAATCATTGTTCTAGCGTCTGTAAAATGACCTAAGTTAGATAAAGAATAGGTATTTACGATTGGTTTTTCTTTAGTGCCTCTTTCTCTACCTATGGTATTCATATGTGGCCATATAGCAGAGCCCCAGACATTGTTATCACTTCCATCTACGACAAAGTGGATAGAATCGATATAGCCATCATGGTCAGAATCGTAATCAGTGATATCAAAATCTTCAAGTGAATATAAATATTCAGTTGCTTCATCAATTAAGGCATATAAGTGATCGAAGTTAGTGTTTTCATCATAATCTTTGAAGTAGTTTTGAGTAAATAATTCGGAAGCATTAAACATCTCGATTTCATCCCCCACGACAGTTACTGGATTATGAATAAGCCCACGAGAAACTTGAGTGTAATAATCTTCAAAACTTTTCGCAGCGTTTCTAGCTTTATTAAAGTTAGTTGTGCTCCATTTATATGAGGTTTTGCCTGCTAAATGAACAGGGACTAATAAAACTGGTTGGTCACCAAGGCTAGGCGCTAAAGTAGGATCAAACTCTTTAGAAACGTATTTTAAGTCCTTTTGATAATAACCATTGACCTTCTTAGTCACGGAATCACTGTTAATAGATGAATTGTCGTTTTCACTATCACTTTCACTGTTTGGAAGCACATTAACACATCCTCCAAGGAGGAGCGTAACGATTGATAATGTAAGTAATTTCACGCTTTTCATAGTGCATTTATATTATAAAAGGGTGAATTATTATTCAAGGAGAGCACCTATTAAAGCGCTTTTATGACTTTTATTTCAAAATAAAAACACGCAAGAAGTCCACTCTTTGGGAATCTTTTTCCTATCGGGCTTAGAACCTACGTGTTTTATATGTTTTTTAGTTTCTAATAAAGCCAACAAGGCCACCATATTTTAATATTGATTCATTTTTAATAAGCGATTTAAAAAAGTTCATAAATATTAATCTAGAAGTTTTTTCTTTTTCTCTTCAAACTCTTCTTTAGTGATAACACCGTTATCTAAGAGTTCTTTATATTGTTTAAGAAGACTAATTGTTCTTTCATCAGTTTTTGGAGCTTGAATCGTCGACTCTTGCTTCACTTTATTATCATCAATAATGGCTTGAAGTTTCTTTCTAGAGGCTTTTCGATCATAAATATAGGTCGTGAATAAGAATGGAATAATAGGAAGAAGAATGATTGAAACAATAATGGAGATAATTAGTTCTAAGGTAAACCCGCTTCCTAAATATGTATCTGGTAACGCTCCAGTTGTTATGCCTAAAGGGATTATAGCAATGAAAACCAAGGCGGTTAAAAAGAAATCTTGAATAACACAGGAAAAGATAACTCTAGCAATATTTTTCTTAAAAGAAAAGATTGCAAGAAGAATTCCTATAATAAAGATAACAAGAATGGAAAAGATAATGAGCCATCCAGCGAACGAAGGTGTAACTCGAACATAATGAGTTCCATCAGCGTTATAAAAAATTCCACCGAAACCATAATTAAAGAAATTAAAGCTTGTCGCGTACGGATACATATCGTTTTCAGGAGTAAAGATGAATAAAGGGAAAAAGGCGAAAACGAAAGAAGAGATAGAAAGCACTGCGACCGCTAATGAAAACCATCTGACGTTTTTAGAAAGAAATTTATAGAATTTTTCGTGTTTCATATTATTTATTTTATTTACTAAGGTAACAATAAATCAATAGGTAACAAAAAAGGAGATCCGAAGACCTCCTATTTGATTAGCCTAATCTATTCTCCATAATGGCTCCACATTGCAATGATAACCACTATGTGATTCTTTTCGTCTATCTTATAAACTAGTCGATGTTGAACGTTAATTCTTCTTGAATAGGCACCTTCAAGTTTTCCAACTAGTTTTTCAAATGACGGTTTATCTGGGTTATTCTCTAATGTTGTAAGAAGATTATAAACTTGTTTTTTAAATGGGTTATTAATGATTTTTTCTAAGTCTTTACGCGCTTTTTTGGTAAAAACGATGTTATAAGTCATTTAAGCATTTCTTTCCAGTCTATTGTTTCACATTCATCAGTAGGCGTATTTAAACCTTCGACAATAGCCTCTTCCATACCAGGTATAGATAATAAATAACAAGTTTCTTCTAAAGCGCGAAAATAATCTTCATTTACTAATACTGCGTTACCATTTTTAGTGGTAATTACAGTAACATTATCGCTATTAACGACGTCATCAACATATTCGAAAAGGTTTTTTCTTAAAGTTGTTACATTAGTAATCATAATTATTTTCCTTCCTGTCTTATCTGGTTTTTCCTTTCTAGGTACATTATAACGTACGCTTTTTTAATTGTACATAAAAAGGAGATCCGAAGACCTCCTAATTAACAAAATAAAAACACATAAGAACTTGCCTCTTTGAGACAATTTGTCCCATCCGGCTTAGAACCTATGTGTTATTATCTGATTTTTAACTTCTAACAAAGCCGACTTGTCCACCTAATAAGGTGATAAGCGAGAATATCGCGGTTCCAAGCACCATAAAGCCAATCTTAGTTAAGGTTCCAGAAGTATATTCTTTAGTGAAATAATGGTCCACTTCAACATCATCAATATATTCAGTTACCAAGTAATGAGTCCAATAGCTCGTACATTCAGGAATAATAAAGAATAGAAGCGTAAATTCAAAAACAATGTAATATAACCATGGATTATCCATCTTTTCTTGTTGAGTTAAGAAAACAATATACATCGCGACTGTGACCGCTAAAATCCAGAAATGATACATGTAGTTCATGCCTCTCCAGATTAACCCCACCACTTTAGTGAATATGTAAGTTAAAACAAAGAAGATACCAAATAAAATTAGGATTGCGGTCCAGTTTTCTTGCATGATTTGTATCATTGCAATAGCGATACCATAATAAATACCGCCAATAAGGGCTAAAGGTATCATAAGCCCTAATGATTTAAAGAATTGTCCAACCATAATAAGACCCCTTTTTGCACAATTGAATTTATTGATTGTCCAATTTCATATTCTAGAGTATTGCTAAACCAAAGTCACGATAATATCGTAAAACGATATAAAAAGGAGGCCCGTAGACCTCCAGTTTTATTTAAGTAAGGATTAGAATATTGCTTTTTCGGTAATTGGATCGAAAAGGTGAACTTTATCAAGACTAAATGAAAGTTTAATCTTTGTGCCTTTTGTAATCTTCTTTTCCGCTGGAACTTTGGCTAAGCATTCTTTACCACCAAACATTAAGTGGACATAGTATTCATCACCAAGGAGTTCACTTAATAAGACTTCGTATTCATCACCTTTTTCATCTTCCTTCATTGCTTCTGGACGGATGCCAAAGATAAGTGGATAGTTATGGGTCTTAATGAGCTCTTCCATCTTAGCAATTCCTTCTTTATATTTGATGACTTCTTTATCAGTAGTTTCATCAAACTTAAATTCTTTCTTACGAAGATGTTTTTGAGCTTTAAATTCTCTTTCGAGTTGGGCTCTTCTTTCTTCAATGAACTTAGCTTCGTTTGCTTTATGATCCGCTAATTGTTCAGTGTAGAATTTCTTAACCCAGTCAATGATTGAAGTTTCTAAAGTAACTTCATGGCCATCAGAGAAACGTAAGACATTCTTATCCATAATGCAATCAACGAAGTTCATCGCAGGAGAACCAATAAAGCTCGCTACAAACTTATTCGCTGGATGACGATAAATCTCTTCAGGAGTGCCGATTTGTTGGACAAAACCTTTAGACATAACAACGATTCTACTCGCCATGGTCATAGCTTCAGTTTGGTCATGAGTAACATAGATTGTTGTAGAATCAGTTGCTTCATGAAGACGAACGATTTCACTTCTCATATAGACTCTAAGTTTAGCGTCTAAGTTAGATAATGGTTCATCCATGAGTAAGATTTTAGATTTACGAACAATCGCTCTACCTAAGGCAACACGTTGTCTTTGACCACCAGAAAGAGCTTTTGGTTTCTTATTAAGTTGGTCACTGATCTCTAAGATTTTAGCGGCTTCTTTAACTCTAGTATCAATTTCACCTTTGGTGTATTTTCTTAATACTAGTTTAGCTTCACCTTTTTCATCTAAGACTGGGTTACCATCTTTATCGAGTAAAGGAAGCATATCCTTTCTCATTTCAAGAGGGAACGCCATATTGTCGTAGATAGTCATATTTGGATATAAAGCATAGCTTTGGAAGACCATCGCGACATCACGGTCAACTGGTTCTAAGTCGTTAGCGAGCTTACCTTCAATATAAAGTTCACCACCACTAATGTCTTCTAAACCAGCAATCATTCTTAAGGTTGTGGATTTACCACATCCAGAAGGACCAACAAAGACAATGAATTCGTTTTTAGCGATATCGAGATTGAAGTCGGTAACAGCGTGCATGCCGTTATCATAGAATTTATTAACGTTAATTAATGAGACAAATTTATTAGTATCTACCATAATTAACCTCCTTAATGTATTGAATTATAAAACTGTAACACCACTAGAAGCGGCAATATTGCCTACAACACAAGAACCACCAGCAGTAATCTTTTCTGCAGAAATACTCATAGAGGCAGCTTTATCAGTTAATTGAATATGGAAAGCGTGCCAAGAGGTATCTGAACCAACATAGCTATTTCCACTAAATCCATCAGTCCAAATTTCGACGGAGAAATAGAAATCAGTTGCATCGTCTTCAAAGTCTTTAGCAATTTTCACGCTATAAACGCCAGCAGTTTCAGTAAAGTTAGCAGCCCATTTAAGTGGATTATTAACCCAGCATTCACCTTCAATAGCACCTTCTGGAGCGAGTAAACCAACATAACTATAAGTTGCAGATTCAGCAAATGTAACGTTTATTGTGAGTTCATAAGCATCTTCACTTGGAAGTTCTGGTTCCACTTTAAAGTGGACGGTGTATTCAGCAGTTGTAGATTCGAGAGTAAGTTCTCTTTCAACATCGTTCCAATCAACCCAGGAACCACTTTCCCATTCACCACCATGGCAGGTCCAAACAGGATCAGTTTCAGTACCTAAAGTAAATGAACATTTTAAGACACCTTTGCCGCTTTCTTTATCGATACTAACGGTAGTTTCATGATGCCATAAACTGTCTTCGCCTTTTTCAAACTTAACGGTGGCATTATCAGCGTTAACCCAGGCCCAAACATAGACGCCTTCACTTAATGCGGCTTCCTCTGCGTCACTAGTAGCAAGAATACTTGGAGTAACAACGATATCAACAGTAACACTAGATAAATCTGGGACGACGAATGTAACAGCTTGTTCTAAAGTGAAAACACCCTCAACAACTTTAGTTGAATCGACTAATTCATTAAAGGAATCATCTTTACCAGAATGTTCTTGGTTTTTACCATAATCCCAGTTTGGTTCTGTATCACCATAATAGAAGTTGAAATTATAGTATTGATCTGGAGTAATATCAGCGATATCAACACTCCAAAGGTTAGCATCTGTAGCATCTTGAGTTAAAGCGAGAGTTTTCCATTCACTACCTTCTGCACCAAAGGTGGAGTTAACGAAGATTTTAGAATGGAAGTCTTCATAAGCATCAATACCACTAACTTTAGCGACTAAATGAACAGTGACTTTTTCTTCTTCTGGTTCTTCAATAATTGCGATATTAAAGGTTGTAGTTTTAGTAATTGCGCCTTCAGTATAAGAAACAGTCATTACAAGTTCTGGATTTGCAACTGAGCTATCAAAACCAGAGATGGTCGCGTCTTTTGTGACGTTTTTAGTGGTCTTATCTGTGTAAGTAGCAGTAACTTTTAAACCAACTGGATCAAATTCTTCTGCACCTACATAGTACTCTTTAGTGAAATCACCACTGACAGCGATTGAATCAAGTACTTTTTGTTCTTCTTCACTTGTTGTGGTAGAAGTAGTTGAAGTTGTACTTGTAGTAGATGTATCTCCTGATGGGTTTGTAGTAGGTTCACTAGCACCACCACAGGAGACTAAACCTAAAGATGCGGAGAGAAGTAATAATGAAAGAAATTGTTTTTTCATATTTATAAAATATCCTCCTTAATTTCCTAACATTTTTTTATAAACCTCGAGAGAACCGAGGGCTTTACCGTTATAAGACACTAATGCTTGGTTCGCGTAACTTGCTTTACTTGAAGCATCAGCCCAGCCTGAATTTTTAGTCGGAGTCCAGGCTCCCTCCCAATAAAAGACACCATAACCATTAGCTTGGCTTGCTACTGCTTCAGTGATGTCATGAATTAAATTAGCTTGTCCTTGAATACTGACTGGATAATCACTAATTGGACGAAGTTGTCCTTCAGGGGCAAACATATGTTTGGCATTAACATCGCTTTCATAGGTGAATCCATAAGATACTTCCGCGACCATAAATTTCTTATTAGGGAAAGCACTAGCGATAGTAGAAATTCCGTTTTTCATTTGAGTCTTATTTGACCAATGAGAATATGGATAAGCACTAACGGAATAAATATCAAAATCTAAGTCATTAATTACATTAAAGAAACGAATTGTTCTCGCGGTATCACTAAATCCACGAACAAAGTGAACCATAGTTTCGATTGATTTATCGACATTTCTTACCGCACGGATAGCGCTAGAAAGATACATTCTTAAGTTCGCGTTAGGTGTGGATGTTTTACTATCGGTGTGATCGTATTTTGCGTTCGTAGAGTCTGTTCTTTCTGTCTTATTATATGAGTAATAAGGGAGTTCTCCGTTACGCATTTCTTTAGTAATTCCACCTGGGTTATGAGCGAATAACCCGTTATAGATTTCATTACCTAAAGCGACGATTGATGGTAAACAATTATTTTCCTTAAATAAGGTTAATGTTTCTTTCGTGTAGTTATAAACCGCATTTGCGAGTTCAGTATTAGTTTTAATATCTTTCCATCTTTTTGGAATGATTTGATGTGATGGGTCAGTCCAGAAATCACTATAATGGAAGTTAAGTAAAACTTTTAAACCGACACTGACGCATTCTTTAGCCATCCAAAGAACGTTATCAGTGGTACAGTTACCCCCACCATAAAGGTAGGTTTTAGTTTCACCATTTTCTTCCCAAGTGTCATATGGATCAACCCAAAGACGAAGACGAATAAAGTTCACCCCATTATCTTTAAGAAGTAATGGAAGCGCGGTCTCGTTTCCATTTTTATCATAGAATCTTTGACCGTTATCATATAGTTGTTTAAAGGAAGAGATATCCATTCCGTTCGCAAAAGAAGCAGTTAATTTATCAATTTTATTGATACTTACTTCGTTGAACCACTTTTCACTAGCTTCAGTAGCAGAGTGAGTGGAACTATAAGCGCGATTTCGAATGGTGACATTAAATGCTCCATTTCTTCCTAAAGATGAAGTGACATTTACTTTCGTTTTGGTGTTTCCTCTTAAAGCGATTACTTTGTTATTTTCAATTCGAAGGGCGTCACTAGGAATTTCATATTTAAATGTTTCATTATCAAGTTTATTAATGATATCAATCTCACTAGTTTCATAGACACCAAGTAAAGTGATGGATCTAATTTCTAAATCTTCAAGCTCTTCACTGGTAGTAGTTTCTTCACTAGTTGTTTCAGTGGTTTCGCTACTTTCACTTGTGGTTTCTTCACTACTAATAGAGGTAGTTGAAATATCACTAGTAGAAGGTGTAGAAGCGCAACTAGTTAATAAAAGGAGATTAAGCATTAATACTGATAATTTCTTAATAAGCATAAATTATCCTTTGACCGCACCGGCGGAAATACCTTCAACAAAGAATCTTTGTAAGGAAATATATAACGCGGTAATTGGAATAGCGACTAAAGTCGAACCAGCCGCGAATAAGGTGAAGTAGGAATTGATATGATATTCATCCATCCATTCATATAAACCGACGGCGACAGTACGATTTGTATCGCTAAGTAAGATACCCGCTAAGATGTAATCAGCCCATGGAGCCATAAAGGCTAATAAAGCTGTATAAATAATGATTGGCATAATTAATGGGAGATAGACTCTAATAAAAGCCACAATATGAGGCGCGCCATCCATATGGATTGCTTCATCGATATCTTTAGGGATTGTGTCAAAGTAACCTTTACAGACGAAGAATCCTAAGCCTGCACCTGCTACATAATAGACTAGTAAACCCCAGATAGAATCAATTAAACCCATCATATTGAAGATAAAATAGACTGCTACCATCGACATAAAGCCAGGGAACATACCTAAAATAAGAGTGATGTTCATGAATAATTTTCTCATTTTGAAACGGAAACGAGATAAAGCGTAGGCTGTTAAAACAGTAAATAAAGTAGTTAATACAGTATTAGTAACAGCAATAAGCGCGGTGTTTCCAATCCAAATTGGATAATCAGTTTCGGTGAATAAACGGACATAATTATCAATCGTGTATTCTTTTGGGAAAACACTATCGGTCATAAATTCCGTTTGAGTGGAGAAGGAAGCAAGGATAACCCAAACAATTGGGATGATCCAAACTAAAGCGAGGATTATAAGTAGACCGTTAGACCATATCGTATCTATGATACGGTTACGCTTCATACTAGCTTCTTTTTTAGTTTTAGCCATATTAACGATACTCCTCCTCATTCTTATAAGATGATGTATTACGGAAGACGACTAAGGATAAGGTCGCCGTAACGATAAACATGATGATACCGATTGCAGCGCCGAAGTTATAGTCTTGTCTTTGCATCGTAAGTTTATATAACCAAGTGATTAAAATATCAGTTTTACCGGCACTACCAGAGACACTACTATTAGCAGGTCCACCACCAGTAAGGAACCAGATAACATTGAAGTTATTGATATTAGAAACAAAGCTAGTGATAAGCATAGGCGCGGTCATAAACATAATATTTGGGAAGGTGATTCGAGTGAATTGTTTAAAGCGAGACGCTCCCGAAATCTTCGCTGCTTCATAATAGCCCTTAGGAATATTGATGAGTAATCCAGACATAAGAAGCATGTAATAAGGAATACCAACCCACATATTAATAAAGATAATAAGCATACGCGCGGTGAATTCAGTTTCCCAAAGCGCCATCGGCGAACTTCCATCAATCACCCCAATATTAGTTAAGAATGTTTGAAGTGGACCATAATCATAAAAGAAAGCTTTCATGACGAGAAGTGAAACGAATTGAGGCATTGCCATCGCTACGACAAATAAGGACCTAAATAAAGCTTTACATTTAATTACTTTCTTATTGATAAGCATCGCAAGAAGTAAACCACCAAAGAAACAAGTAAAGGTGGCAAGTAAAGCCCAGATCATTGTCCAAGCAAAGACGCTTAATAAATCTTGTAAGTTCGCTCCATCCGCAAAGATACGTTTAAAAGAATCCATCCCAACCCATTCTAAGAAACCAACACTCGCCGTGGTGCTATAGCCTGGGAATTCACGATTAGATCTATTCGTAAAGGCGAGCATAATCATAAAGATTAAAGGAATAATTGTAAAGATTAAGGCGCCAAGAACTGGAACGAAAAGGGATGTGATATAGAAATTTTTATCAACGAGATTATAGAGTTGCTTTTTGAAGTTTTCCCCTAAGCGTTTTGTGTTATATTTATTCGCCGCTTTTAAGGTTTGTTTGATACTTACGATATAGAAGAATAACATAAGTCCCACTACCGTAAAGGCGATAACACCATAAACAATAGGAGCTTCAAAGTCATGATCTTGCCCAAGATGAATGAAGTTTTGAATATCATTAACACCTCTAGCGATTAAATATAAACCACCGAGAAGTTGAGCAAGTAGTAACGCTAAACCTTTAATAACTTCCCCAAAGGCGATTAAAGGAATACCAAAGGTAAAGAAGGATAATGGGAGTAAAGTTTTTACTTTCTTATCCCCGGCTTTATATTGGACACTAAATTCCTTAAACCAGCTAATGATACTAGTTACTAATAAATTTAAAGCGTTATAGATGTAGGAATTAAATACATTTTCTCCTTTATTAAGCTCTATCACTAATGTGGTTGTTTTATTAAAGGTGAAATACCATAACGCTATTATTGCTGCTAAAAGGATAAGTAAAATAACAATAAAGCTAACGACAGAGATTAATATTGTCCCTCCGATATAGCCAGCGATAATAAAACCTAATCCAAATGATAAAGCATACATGAGGAGAGGTAATAATAAACCTAGTTCGATTTGACCTAAGGCAAGAGGCCCAAAGCCAATTAAAATTACTTCAATAAGTAAAGCAACCTTACCATAAGTCTTACTCGCTTTAAAAAGATCCTTGAATCTTCTAAATGGAAGGAGTAAACGATCGAATAGTTTTAAATTACTTTCGCTTATAGAATTAGTCATTATTTTTGTCCTAAGAGTGATTTAGTTACTTCTTGTAAAGTAGATTGAACTTCCGCTTTAGTTAATTCTGCCCCTTTAGTTTTAAAGTTAGAGGAAGCATTATTCATTAAGCTCCAGAAGCCATTCATCGCTGGAATAGAAGGCATAACCATTGATTCATTTAAAGATTCAGAGAAAATACCTGCTTCTTCACTAGCGTCGATTAAATCTTTAATATCTTGGTCAGCATCGAGTTTAGAGGCTGGAAGATAACCGAGTTGTTGTAAACGGTAAGCTTGAGAACCATAGTTAACTAAATAGGCCGCTAAATCATGAGCTAAGGCTCCGTTTGTAGAATATTTAGAAACAACATAAGCTTTATAACCACTGAATGGTCTTTCGTTTTCTTCGTTAATGCTTGGAACTTTAGCGATTCCTAAGTTTTCTCCTAAAGAGTTTTTAGCTTGAGAAAGCATATAAGGAGCGCAGATGATACCTTGAATACGTTTGGCTTTTAAATGTGGTAAGTTAACATTTGGCGCGTAATCAAAGATGTGGTCTTTAGCGTATTCATTATAGAATTTAGTGACGTTATTAACGCTCTTTGTAGTAGCGATATTAACTTCAGTTGAGGTTTTACCTTTTTCACCGAATAATACGGAATCAGTATAAAGACCCCAAGTATAATATCCAGCGTCATCACCAGTAAGTTGTAAGCCCACTTTTAAATCATTAGCTTTAATTGATTCAAAGCTTGCTAACTTAGTGACGTCACTAACTTGAGACTTATCATACATTAAGACCATGCTTTCAGCGGTGATTGGATAACCATAAAGTTCATCATTAACACTAACCGCGTCTAAGGCATCTTCAGTCATAATTTCTTTCATTTCGTGAACGAATTTAACTGGAGAAAGTAAACGGTTAGAAACACCACCGGAAATAGTGTCATGAGTGACCGCGGCGATATCAGGACCGTGTCCAGTAGAGGCTACTGTACCCATCTTTTCAATCGCAGATTTTTCGGTTTGTTTAACGACGTTAATATTAATCTTTGGAGCAAGTGGGTATTGAGTCATATAGGCTCCCGCCCATTCTTTAGCAAGAGATTCCACAACAGTCTTGTTGGATTCATCTTCCCAAATAGTAAGAGTAACTTCGTTACTTCCACCACCATTACCGCAACCACTTAGTAGGCTAACTGCTAAGGTCGGGAGTAATAGTAAAATTGATTTTTTCATAAATTTAGTCTCCTCCTTTTAAAGTTTAAATTTATTGAACCCAGGTAACATATTACCTTGGTAATCAAACAAACATTGGTTGGACCATTCGTTGCGGGTGGACTTACCTTCTTCATGAATATAAGCTTGCCCTTCTTTTGAGGCCCAGCAGATGTTATCACCTGGAATCCAAAGAGGTTCCCAATAAATAACACCTTCGATATAATCCCTCCTTTTACATTCCTTTAAGAATTCTTCGATGAAGGTTTCTTGACCCTTAGGGGTAACAGGATAAGGGATATTGATGTTTTTAATTTCATCCGGATTAATCTTCATTTGATTAACCCCGTTATTAGTGAAGATATAGTCTTCTAAAGTGAAACCATAACCTAGTTCCATGATCATAATGTCTTTATTAAATTTCTTATGACAGTAATCGATATTAAAGAATAATTCTTTAAAAGTACCATGCCAATATGGATAATAAGACATTCCAATAAGATCAAATGGAACGTTACGAGAGGTGAGTTCAGTAAAGAGCTCATCATAAACCATGTATTCATTACTTCTTTCTAAATGAATGATGGTTTTCGCGTTTGGATATACTTCTTTAGCAATATTAGTAAAGTGAGTAAGTAAAGAAGCAAATTTAGAATAGTTCCCTCTTACTTTTCCTTTACCTTGGTCAATTAAAGCGCCAAAAGGCCAAAGGAAGCCGTTTGTGATTTCATTTCCGATTTGAATATAAGGAATATCCGCGTTAGTTTCTTTTTTAATTCTATTTAAAGAATCACGGGTGAATTCCCCTGCTACTTTTTTAAGTTCATGATAACCGAGTTCTTTCCACGCTTTTGGAAGAATCTGTTTTCCAGGATCTACCCAGAAATCACTATAATGGAAATCGATGATATAGCTAAAACCATAATCTTTAGTGAGATTAATGATTTTAATGACATTTTCAATACTAGAAGTACCACCTAAATAAGGTTTTCCGTCAACTGAATATGGATCATTCCACACTCTTAGACGGATTAAAGTGACGTTATTTTGACGAAATTCTTTTAAAGGGTCACATAATTTACCATCTTTAAAATACTTCGCATTAGCCGCGTTTTCTTCGAGTAAAGTTGAGACATCAATACCAAGTAACATAAATGTTATTGTTCTCCTTTAACGTGATCTTTAACACTAAGTGGTTCATTATCTTCATTAAATGAGACCACTCTTTTTTTCATAAAGCGGTAACGATATTTAGCCATTTCATTATGAGAGAGGACTTCTTCTTCAGAAGCGTGATAAGAACATCTTAAGCAATAATATTCTTTCTTTTCTTCGTCATAAAACATGTCCATATCGATATCTCTCATAAAGCAGGATGGACAACGGAAATTTAGTTTGCCTTTCTTAGACTGAGACATGTTTTAATTCCTCCTTCTTTATAGGCTCTTAAATGATAAATTGGGGCAAAGGCAATACCTTCTTCTACTTCTAGTGAGGCATTTTCCCCGCGTAATTCAAGTAAAGATGAGACGTCTGGGACATTTACCTTAACGACTTCATTTCCTTTAAATTTACGGCCTTTATATTCGTATTTATAAGTATTTTGATCGGCGATTAAAGTGACGTGAGACATATCCGCTTGATATTCGTTAGTGCCAAATCCCGCGGTAATATATTCCGTAAAGATTACTCCTTTAACATCATTAAGAAGTTTTCTTTCGACGATTAAGTCACCTTTTCCTTTAACAAAGGTAAAGATTGATTGAACCTCAATTTCAGTGTCCGCGAGGACTAAGGTAACTGGGTTTGTAGTAATAACTACGTCTCCATTATCTTTCTTTTCAAACTTCGCTAAGGTGCGGGTTAAACATAAATCAGTGGTTTCATCTTTATAAGTGACTTTACATGATTTAACAGTTCCTGCTCCGGCGTAATGAGTGAAGTATCCCGCGCGATAATTAGCTTGGATTAAGTATGGATAAGAGGCATCATAGACATTTTTCGTTCCAATACCGATTTCTTGTTCCATCTTGGCCGCGAAGTTTCTTAAGTCGATCATCGCTCCACCTTGGTTAAAATCTAAACAAGTTCGCATAAATGGATCGATATACCAGAAGTATTCTTTATTTGAACCATAAAGGATATCTTTCCATAAGGCGTTTTCACTATCTAAATAGTCTTTATGAGTGTTCCTGTAGTAGTCAGCGAATTCAGACATTGTTAAATCTAATAGAAGTCCTTTTTGTTTAAGTGTTCCATAATACTTCATCGCATCTAAATAGGATTTAGCTAAAAGTTCATATGGACATTCCCATCTTCCTTTTTTATTTAACCAACCTGGACCAACATACATCATGTTATAAGCAAAACCATTATTGTATTTACCTAGATGATGATATTGATCGATAAGGTTATATAAGTATGGGTATTCAATAGTATCTCCATCTTTATAGTAGATCATTCCTCTTAAGACGTTTTGAGGATGGGTGCCAAAGTTAGACCCATTACCATCAAAGCAAGCGATTAAATCTCTACTTAAGTGTGGGATAGCGACAATTCCTGAATCATCTTCTTTAGAAGACGCTGGAATATGGGAGTTAATTTTTGAAGGAATCCATGGGTTCCACGGACCACCATCCATAAAGGTATACCATGAGTTATTACAGGTATGATACGCTTTAGGACCTTCTTCCCAACAGGTAGCTACAGCGCACTTAACGGATGGATATTTTTCTTTAATATAATTAATGGAGAATGCATCTAAGAAATAACAAGATGTTGATTCTGGATAAAAGTGAAATACTTCATAGAATTTAGTGAAGACATCATCGATGATTTCTTTTTTAGTTTCATTAGAGAACATCCATAAGCAGAAGTCTTCAGTTTTATATTTTTCTTTAAATTCTGGGCAAGGTAAACCAAGTAAAGTTAAACCGATTTCATCCCCATATTTTTCTTTATATTCTAAAGCGCATTCAATCGCTTCTTTATTAAATAAAGAGGCATAGGTAATTTGAATCGTGCATTTTAAACCAAAAGCATGCGCACTATCCTCTTGGAATTTAAAGATTGATAATGATTCATCGTTAAGACTACCAACCTTCTTACCGGTGATTTTTTCCGCGTATTCAGGTGAAAGTTCAATACGGTGAATAAGATTTAAAATTAATTTATCTTTCATAATTATTTATCTTTCTATCGTTTTTATTCAACGGTGACGAGTTCCCAGTCATCATTATGACCCCAAGCATTAGCTTCGCATCTTCCGCGGATACCCACTTTTAAAGAGGTATCAGAATCTAAGACAATACTAGGCGCGTTTAAGGTTTTATAGCCACTTGACCAACCGGAAATATGTTCATCATCGCAGAAGTTAAGTTCAACTTCAGGATTATTTCCAATTTGGTAGAATAAAACGAATTCGAGGTGTTTATATTTAGACATACTTTCAGCGAGAACGTAGGTAGTGAGTGAGTATGTTCCTTTTTTTAAAGAAGGAATAGTTTGACTAACTTTAAAGGTGAATTCTTTAGATGAATGGAACCAGTTAAGGTCAGTTTTACCACTTCTAATGTCTTTTTTACGGTCGAGTTTAACGACTTTATCGTTTTCTGGAGTGGAGTATTCAATCTTCCATGGATCACGAACAGAGTCCCCCGCGCCTTGTTCTTCAAAACCAGGATCTTTAATATGGTTTTCAATACATTTTGCGGTACAGGTAATATCAAACTTACCATCTAGTTTTCCTTTTAAGCCAGAGAAGATACCTTTAGATTTAACTTGTTCAATCGCGGATGCTTCCCAAACGACTTCTCTAGTTCTAATTGCATCAAAATCCGTTACAACTTTGGCGGTCTTTGGTAAGGTTTCAGAGGCCGCTAAGTTAATAGTGACTTCTAAGTTTGTCTTTCTAGGAGCGATACTTGTTTCAGTTTTAGAGTTCTTTCCGTCTTTAACAAGTGAATAAGTTTTTAAAGAAGGAAGAGCTTTACCTGTATAAGAGAATAAAGCTTGATTAGACCAAGTAGCTAAACCATCTTTATATAAAGATAAGTGTGATAAGTCTGCGTAATCTTTATAAGATTGGCCATAAGTTGTAGCCCAACCAGCGTAATCCATTTCACCTTTTTTATTTAGTTCGCCGACTGGTAACCAGGCTGGTTCCCAATAGAAGATTCCTAAACCACGGTGATCTTTAACTTTCGCTAAAGTGTTAATGATATCTCTAAGTTCAGTAGCTTGAGCTTGGCTAGAGGTTAAGTAACCTCCAACATCTTCATCTGCACTTGAATATGAGTTCGCAGTGATTTGGACATCATTTTCGCCCATAGCTTGGTTAAACTTAAGGGTTTTATAATCTCCACTACCATTATTAGTTTTAACAACATAATCATCAGTGAAGCCCCAGGAAGTTTCCACAACCATAGCAGGTTTATTTGTTTTTTGGGTGATATTTTCTAAGTTTTCTTGAAGTTCATCAAGTGAACCTGATAAATGAGGATAATAAGAGGCACCGATAATATTGTAATTAACGCCTCTACTATCTAAATTAAGGAAATAGTTTTCAAATTCTTCAGTGTTACCCCCATTAGCGAGGTGAACAATAGTTTTAACGTCACTAAATACTTCTTTAGCGCCTTTAATTCCACCTTTAATGTAATTAGCGATCATATCAAAGGAAGAAGAAGGGTTATTCCAGTCAATAGTGTAACCACACATCCCGTTATTGGTTTCATTACCGATTTGAACTGCGCTAACGGTGATACCTTGGTTTTTATATTCTTCTAATGTATCTCTAGTGTATTCTTCAATTTTAGAAGCTATTTCATCATGAGCTAAGTTTTGCCATTCGATTGGTCTATTTTGGGTGTCAGGATCCGCCCAGAAATCACTATAATGGAAGTCCACCATTACGTTCATATTGGCTTCTCTTGCTCTTTTAGCCATCTTAATATTTGTGCTTAAATCATTATTACCACCACCGAAAGGATGGAGTTTAAGTTTATCAGTAGGTCTTACCCATTGACGGAATCTAACGAAGTTAACCCCTGATTTTCTTAAGATTTGATAGATATCTTGTTCTTCACCTTTTTCGTTATAATAGACTCCTCCAAGTTTTTCGACTTGATTAACCATGGAGACATCCATTCCAAAGGCGAAATCATCTCTTATATCTTCTTCCACTGGGTTTACTCTAATCGAGTTATAGTCAATTACTTCTTCATTTCTTTTTTCACCAATCTTATCGACGAAAGAGATATCTTCATAAGTAAAGAATGGTTTAGAAGGGTCTACTTGTGAGTTTGAGGTAATTGAGTCAGGATTATTTCCTCCCCCACAGCTAATAAGAATTGGGGAGAGAAGAGATAAAGCTAAAATAGGTAAAAATCTTTTCTTCATAAATCTTAATCTTCCTCCTTAAGATAATTTAATGGTGATTTACCAGTTACTTTTTTAAATTCGTTAGAGAAATGGAGTTGGTTTTTATAGCCCACCATTAAGGAGACATCTTTAACCTTAAATGATGTGTTTTTAAGTAAGCCTATGGCTTTCTCCATTCTTAAGTTTGTTAAATATGTTTTAGTGGATATTCCTTCTTCTTTTTGGAAGATAGAAGAAAGATAATTAGGAGTTACGTTAGCGTTTTTAGCGATATCAGAAATCTTTATATCGAATTGATAGTTATTATTGATGAAATCTTTCGCTAGCATTACCGTTACTTTAGAGTTAGATAATCTAGTTTCTTTATCAATGGAAAGAGTTTCATTAAGTTCAGAGAATAGTTGATACATTGAACCTATCGCGTATATATCTAAATATCCTTTTAAAATATAGCGAGATACTATCGTGTCGAAGTATTTGCGGCAGGTTTTAGAGTTATCATAGATGATTGGATTATCAATACTTAAACCGATAGAACTTAGATAGTCATAAACATAAAGCCCATCAAAACCAATCCATTCATAAGACCATGGATCTTCTTTATCGCTATAATATAAAGCGTCAGTATTAGGTGGGATGTAGAATAAGGAACCTTTAGCTAGACTATAGGTTTTGTTATTTAAGACTAAAGTACCTTTTCCACTTATAACGAAATGGAAAAGATGATAGGTTTTTTTGGTTAAGGAAATAACCTTTTCTTTTAAACAATCTTCCTTACCACATTCGTATAATGAAAGATCGTTATAATTCGAAGCGTTTTTAAATGTATCCATAGTCTTAATTTATTAAATAAGAATACATAAATCAAAGAAAAATATTTAAACATTAGATTTTTATATAATGATAATTAGAATTGTGAATATTCAATTTAGATATTATTACTTTGTAATAAATAGATATATAGATATTTCTATTTCTAATTTTACGAACATTAGATATTTATATATGAAAGCGATTTCAAGATAGAATCGAAACTTTGCTATTTTTCGTTAAAAAAAGCACCTCTAGGGTATGATCTAGAAGTGCTTATTTTTTGATAATTTTTGTTTAACAAATTATGCAACGTACCAGCCATTCTTGGTATATTGTTTTTCTAATTCAGCTATCTTTTGATTTACTGTATAGTGAACGTGTTCTTCATCTTCATCAGTAACTGTTTGAGTGTTACCAGATGCAGCAATTGCTGCTTTAGCATTATCTGGATCTAAGAAGTTAGCTTTAAATTGTGGATAAGCATTGTAACCATTAGTAAAACTATTTGTACAAGGTCTCATAAAATTGAGGAAGCTTGCAATTTTTTCAATTTCTGCAGCACCCGCAGCGCTAATAGAAGCTTTTCTGTGTCCATAGCCATCGTTTCCGGATTCAATATGAATAACATCACATGTCTTTAAGGCAAGGGATGGCAAATCAACTTGGTTTGTATAGCAATAAGAACTATCCGAACAAGAACTTTTAACTTCAATTCTAACTGCATTACCAACACCAACGCCAGTTATGTCTGTGTAATATAAACCTCTATAAAAATCTTGATAAAAAGGAGTTGCATCAGAAGCTGCCCAAGCCCAAGAAGATCCGCTATCTAAGGAATAATGAAGTTTATAATTATATCCTTCCCATGCTGTTCCTGAGTCGGCCCATATGCCTTCAATGTAGAAATATACTCTTCTTGTGATTTCTTGAGTAACAAAATTTACTGGTGTTTGAGCCGCCCTGATGTTTGGTAATTCATTACGAACAAAACCAGCTTCTTTACCAGCAGCAACACCAACAATGGTGCCCATGGCTAATACTGATAAGCATGATAAGGCAATTAAACCTTTTACTTTCTTTTCCATAAAAAATATTCGTTATTAATAGCCCAAATAACTTCCACCTTTCTAGTTAAATGTTTCTTAAGATCCTTAGGCTATTCATAGTTGTATATTTAACTATGGATTAACGAACTCACCACTACTTATGAGTTGGATATTGTAGGTTAATTTGGATTTCTATATAGATTAAAGTAATCCCAATTCGGAAATCTATATATAGAAACAATTGAATATATCATAGTTTTCTAATTTCGTAATGTTAAAACTATTTTTCATAAAAATAAATGGAAAAGTATCTATAAAATTTTAAATAAGGGATAAGAAAAGCACTCCCGGAAGGTGTGCCGAGAGTGCTAAGAAGTAGATTAATTAACTATTTGATTAGTTATTTTCTTTTCTTCTACGGATAACGAAGATAGAACCAACCGCGACTAAACTGATAGTAGTAACCAAAATTATAACAACTGGAGTAATGTTACTTGTTTCTACAGTTGGCGCAAAGTTTAATGTACCAGCTGGAATATCTCTTGCATTACCACTATGGTCAACAATGAAGTGAGACATAGATGCTCTATTTGGATTATGATTAAGTGCCCAGTTATAGGTTTGAATCATATTATATAAAGCATCATTGAGTGTCCAATGATCTTCTGCCTCATAAATGAAGTCTTTAGCGTCGTTACTTAATTTGCCATATCTTGTTGCACATGTGGTCCAGCCAGAAGGAGCTAAAATTCCATCCTCATCGCAACCAATATTACTTAAAAAATACGCTGCATACGCATAAGCTTCTTGGTCTTCTTCAGCAGCTGTAACCCAGCAATCATGAGATGCTTTTTTATAATAGACAGCATATGTGCCTTCACTTGCAACTTTGATGAAGTCGCCATCAACTACAGCTGCAGTAACACCGGCTTCAAGTGTACCATGATATGTAACTGTTTCACCAATTGTATCCTTAATTCTGAATTTAGCATTGGCAACGTTTGTTGTGATTAATCCGGTATATTGATTACTTTCTGCTACCAAATTATCTGTTCCTGCAAAAACATTATTTGATTCATCTGTAAATTGAACTGTTCTAGTTTCGCCTAACTTAATAGTGACATCAGAGCCATAATTAGTATAGAATGTGGACTTTACAGTAAAGTTTAATGTGTGGCTACTTAAAGCTTTAAAGTTTCCATTATTTTCAGCATCACCAACGAATTCATATTCAATATTGGAGGCATCAATTCCCCAACTATAGCCTACCCATTGGTCTCCGCCACCTTGTACTAGAATTTTAAAAAAATCACCAGTAGTTAAAGCATAAGATAAAGTCCAATCGCCATTGCTTTGTTTTGTAAAAGCAACACCTGCGCCCCAAGAGTCGAAGTCACTTTTTAAAGTAACCGATGAAATAGTAGTAGCAGCCTCAACTTCCTTAGCTTCTAATCCTCTAGCACCTAAACCAGCGGCGACACCAACACCGAGGCCTAAGGCTAATCCAAGAGTTAGAAATAAATTTCTTTTCTTCATTTAAGAATTTCGTTATTAATAGCCTCAAATAACTTCCACCTTTCTAGATTTAGTTTTCTATTTAGGTAACCTTAGGCTATTCACATATCTAAACCTATAGCTATGTGTGATTAATAAACGAAGATAAATCACTTCTAAGGAGTTAATCAAAATTCATTTATTAATTTGGTTTTTATATAGACAAAATCAATCCCAATATCTTTCATCTATACATAGAAACTATAAATTTATCATAAGTTTATGAAATTCTTTTGTCAAAATTATATTTACTTAAATAAGTATGATGAAAAAGAAAAGGCACGCTGATATATCAGCGAGCCTTTAATTCATACATACTATTTCTAAATTTGTATGAGTGATCTCTTAGAAAGGTAATTAATAGGAGACCGTTTATTCAAAGATAATTGTGACAGTTCTTTATAGATAAATTATTGGGATTGATCTAAAGAACGAGTTATTTATCTAAGAACCTAATTAGTTATTTTCTTTTCTTCTACGAATAACGAAGAAGGAAGCAACTGCGATTAAAGAAATGGAAGTAGCTAAAATAATAGCAACAGAAACCGGTGATTGAGATTCGTTATTAAGAAGAATCAAGCTACCAGATGGATTATGTTTGGCAGCAATTGGTCTTAATGCATTTACCATATCTGCAACAGCTGCGTATGCTTTATTTGCATCTTCTTCTCCGTATTCACCTTCAACATTGTAGGTCTTAAGAGTGGCACCTGCTAAGACAGTTTTAATACTTGCAGCAAAGCCATCATATCTACCAACTAATTCGTATGCATCAGCTGGTGATGTAGCACAAATTGAATAAGCAAAATCATGGCTATCATAATTTGCTGCGCCTCGATGTGAAACTAAATCGTATAAGAATGCAGCAGCTTTGTATTCATCAGTGGTATTAGCTTTTGTAACAACACTAGCACCACACATGTATAATTCTTGCTTGTGACCAACAGTTCTACTGATATCAGCTGATTGTTTATTACCAGCACTATTTTTCATAATGAGTGAATCCCAACCGGCTAAAATACGATCATCAATTCTATAAAGGCCATAATAATCAAAGGCACTATAAGTGAATTTAATATCATAGGCTTGGCCGTTGACTGCAGGAGCACTAGCCCAATCTCTTAAACTCAATGTGTCGTTATATAAGTGAGTATATCCGAGTGTGCTATCGCTAGTTAAAACATAGGAATATGTAGCAGTATTTGAGTCAGCGAATTCTGCACTAACCTTCATTGTTCCACTATCATTATAGATGTAGAAATTATAGGCACCTGTAACAGCACAATAAGTGTTATCATCGCCTTTATTCCAACAAAATGCGTTATAAGCACCAGCACCAGAGTTGAACGAACCAAATGTTAAAGCGTTTTCCCAGCTACCTTTAACTTTAAATTTGAAAGTGTCGCCAGCGGTAAGAGATTGATTCAATAAAACACCTGCGTTGGTTCCATCAGATGGGGCATCAATATAATCCGTCCAATGAGCTTCTCCACCGAAAACGCCAGTTAAGCAATAATAAACAGTGTCCTTGTCATAAGCGTCAACCTTTCTAGCTTCTACATGATTCATCGCAAAACCAGCGACACCTGCGCCTAAGGTTAAGGCTAAACCAAGAGTGAGAAATAAATTTCTTTTTTTCATCTTATTTTGTTTTTCTAGTTATAAATAGCCACACTTTATAACTTTAAATACCCTTTCTTATTAAAATTAAGTTTAATGGCTAACCCTAGGACTAGATTTTCCTAGAGGTTTGTAAATAACTTACTAGACGTATAGTTAGATACAAATTTTTAACGAATTTTTCGTCGAAAATCCTCATAATCAGATTTTCTCCGTTAATTCTAAACTTAATAAAATGATACCCCCCCCCCGTTTGTTTAGTCAATTTTATTTTATAAACTAGATTATTACTTACTAAGAGATGAATAGATTCTTATATATTGTTTTTATTTATTTCTCTATAAAAAAGAGAAAAGCACTCATACGAGCGCTTTTCCCTATTTCAACTGAACCTCTATTTCTAGAATTATATGATTGATTTTTCTAGAAAGGTGTTTAATAGAAGACCTTAATTTATTCAAAGACTTTCTTTTAGTTCTATTCTATATAGATATTAGTATTGGAATTGATATAAAGAACCAAGATTAATCTAAGAACCTAAATTAATTATTCTTGTTCTTTTCTTCTACGAATGACGAAGAATGAACCTGCAGCGATTAAAGCAATGCTAGAAGCAATGATAATCACTGATGAGAGATTATTATTAGAATTATTTTCAAATACTGGAACGTATGCTGAAGCGGCTGGATTGTGAGTGCTTAATCCTAAGAAATCACCATATCCTTTTTCTTCTTGCATATTTACATAACGAGATAAAGCATTAGAGGAATAAGAAGCATAGCTTAAATTTTTACCACGTTTGACTTCAGCAGTATAGAAATCTGCTTGTGCTCCTGGGATTTCTGCTAAAGCATCATATTCGCCTTTTAATTCAGTTTGAATTTCTTCAGAAATAGAACCTGTGCAATAGCCATTTGTCTTTTCTAAGAAATCTTGGGCAAATTCATCAGCTGCAGCTGCAGCAGGATCGGTAATAAATAGCGACCCTCCATTACGGTCATAATAAACAGAGTATAAGCCTGGTGTGCGGCATTCAATTTGATTACTTCCGTTTAAGAAAAACGCATCATCAGAAGCATCATCTAAATCTTCACCTTTGACAAAGTTTGAAAGAGTAAAAGATGTTACCCAGTCAGTTTCCCAAAGTTTCACGCCAAATTTTTCTCCGGCAACAAATGATTTTGCGCCATAATATTCAACATGATTATATCCGTTTGATTTTACAGCTGGTAAATTGCCAGTATTGCCCAAAGCACCACCGGTAGTACCATACATATATGCAGTGCCAACAAAACAATATCCAGGGTCAGCAATTACAATGTTTCCATTTGGAGTAAAAACGAGGTTGTCGCTTTCGTTCCATTTTCTCCCTTTGTGTTGTTCTTGAGATGCCCATCGATCCGATTCCCAATCGGTTTCGCTGTACCAGCTATCATATCTTACTGCTTTCATATGGGTAGGTGTAAAATCTAAATTATATTCAATGAAAGTAACAAATCGGTTTTCGCCAGCAAGCCTATATGAACCCCATCCATTATGATCATTATCATCCCAGAAATATACTGAGATATTTTGGCCATTGCTATTCGAAGCCCAGCCAGCACCGGTTAAATCAACTGAAATTCTTCCTATTGTTTTAGCAGCCTCGACTTCCTTCACTTCACCCCTATTAAGACTTAAGCCACCAGCGACACCTGCGCCAAGAGTTAAGGCTAATCCGAGAGTGAGAAATAAATTCCTTTTCTTCATATTTCTTATTTGTTTTTCTAGTTATAAATAGCCACACTTTATAACTTTAAATTTCCTTTCTAATTAATATTAAGTTTAATGGCTAACCCTAGGACTAGATTTTCCTAGAGGTTTGTAAATAACTTACCTAACATATAGTTAAATACAAATTTTTGGCGAATTTTTCGTCGAAAATCCTCATAATCAGATTTTCTCCGTTAATTCTAAACTTGCTAAAATGATACCCCTCCCCGTTTGTTTAGTCAATTTTATAAACTAGATTATTACTAACTAAGAGATGATTAGATTCTTAGATATTGTTTTTATTTATTTCTCTATAAAAAAGAGAAAAGCACTCCTACGAGCGCTTTTCCCTACTTTAACTTATCGAATTGCCTCTATCAAAAAGGACAATATAATAATAGTCTATTTAACTAGATATTTCTACTTCTTTATAAATGGGGAGCGAATAAATAAACCTAAAGGGAATAAAGGGAGATAGACGATTGGGAAATAATAGGAAGAGACTACTTTATTAGAGCTAACCACCGTGGAAGTATCCATATAGGCTTTATCATCTTTATAAGTAGATGACATCACTCCATAGTTATAGTTATTAGGATTCATCTTATAGTTATGTTCTTCTTTATGATAAGTATATGGGTTTTGATTAGTGTTAATGGAGTTAGCTAGGCTAGGGTGATTAGGGTTAATTGAAGAAGCCCCACTAGTGT
The DNA here is from genome assembly GCA_902787955.1 of uncultured Erysipelotrichaceae bacterium. Taxonomy (GTDB): domain Bacteria; phylum Bacillota_I; class Bacilli_A; order RFN20; family CAG-826; genus Fiminaster. The sequence continues at coordinate 52,783 of CADAIJ010000001.1, read as the reverse complement.
AGCTAGGAAGAACATTAGGAACGCTTTTAGAGACACTTAAAGACATATCCTTAATCGTATTAGAGTAAGAAGAGAATAAGTCTTTCCAGATATCGATAGAGCTTCTCATATTGTTGTTATTGTTATTCATACATCTTTAACCCCCTACTACTTAGTTCTAGTTACATTATATAAATAAATTTAATAAGGAATAAATAATATTAACGATAGATCCAAAAAGAAAAGCCTAAGTCACCTCTAATATGATAAAGAAAGGGGAAACGCGGTGACCTAGGCTTTTTAGGGGGGAATTTTAAGGAGTCTACTAGTTTTTAATATAGATACCATCAGCGGTAAGAACTGTAGCAAATCCAATAACGTCATTATTGGTGCTAACCCCTGCACCAAAACACGCTGTTAAATCTAGTATCATTAGTATGTATAGAAAAATCTACGAAAAGAAAGTAAACAAATTGAGAAGTTAATAAACAAAACGCTGATATTATGAATACTTTTAGTATTTAAATATCTACGATTTAGTAAACTTTCCTTAAACTTTAGTAAACTTATATTTCTTTATTATAAAGTGTTTTAAAAATCCCCTTTAAATCAACTTAATAAAAACATTTGGGACAATTTTTCCCAAATTTTGAACATTTTTTATCCCTAACACCCCTACTTAATAGTGAGGGTGTAATTTATGCGTTGTCATAAATCTATCACTTATCTACCTCTTGTACCTCTATTAGAAAGGAGAAATATATTTTGGACAGCATTGTCCTTATCGTCGTCATCGCGATGATAATAATTGCGCTTTTACTTTTAAAGGACTAGCCAGCCTTTAACAAAAATGGGAGTAGCACCGTAATGCTACCCCAGTTCAAACTCAATTAGAATATATCATATCAAATTAATATGTTCAAGATATAGGTAGGTGTCCTATAGGTGTTATTACGGAAGCACTTATAGGACCTCTCACTAAGGAGGAAAACATATGTTTTTTCATATTGTTTTCGCCTACTTATACTTTGTACCTCTACCAGAAAGGAGAATTGCAGTTTGGACAATCTTGTCCTTATCGTCCTAGTCGGGATGATAATAATTGCTTTGCTGATTTTGAAAGATTAACGTCTTTCATCAAAAATGGACTAGCACCATAATGCTAGCCCAGCAGAAATACAATTAAATTGTAACTTATCGACTTGGTATGTGCAAGGTTTAGGTAGGTGTCCTATAGGTACTTTTATGGGAGTGTCTATAGGAACTCTTACTAAGGAGGGTAGCCTTATGCTTTGTCATAAATCTATCACCTATCTATTTCTTGTACCTCTTCTAGAAAGGAGAGATAAAGCGTGCACCTTTTGGTGGGTATCATTGCCCTTGGCTTGATACTTATTGCCGTGTTACTTTTGAAAGACTAGCCTCTTTCATCAAAAAGGGCCTAGCACCAGAATGCTAGCCCGTAACACCACAATTACATTTTATGATATCAAATTAGAATGTGCAAGGAATGGATTGATGTCTTATAGGAGCATTTCTGGGTGCTTCTATAGGAACTCTTAATAAGGAGGAAAGCATATGATCCGTCATATTGTTTTCGCCTATCTACTTCTTGTACCTCTGTCAAAAAGGAGAATTAAACTATGGACAGTATTGTCCTTATCGTTCTTGTTGGAATGATAATTATTGCTTTATTGATTTTGAAAGATTAACGTCTTTCATCAAAAATGGACTAGCACCATAATGCTAGCCCAGCAACAAAACAATTATAATTTAACATATCAATCTGACATGTTCAAGAGATAGATAGGTGCTCTAGGAAGATAGTTATGGATATTTTTCTAGGGACTCTATTTGAATAAAATACGACCTAATCTAATATGCGTTGATCCTGCTTTTATCGCGGACAAATAATCATCAGACATCCCCATACTTAGATAAGGTAAAGAGATATTTAATTTAGTCTCTATTTCATCTCTTAGATTCTTAAGTTTAAGAAATTCTTCGTATGGGTTAGAACTGTTTTTATACGCCATCATCATAAGACCAACAAGATGGATTTTTGGATAATATTTAATTTTATTAATAAACTCTTCTAGTCCGTAAAATGGGACACCGTTTTTATTCTCTTCTAAGTTAATAGAAACCTCAATAAAGGTGTCTAATGGGGTTTCTCTTAGTTCATTAATTTTCTTAGCTAAATCTAAAGAATCTAAGGAGTGAAGACAGTCGATTTTATTAATGATTAGTTTAGCTTTATTACGTTGAAGATGGCCAATAAAATGCCATCTGATATTATCTAGATTTTTAAGCTCTTCATACTTAGTTAAAAAGGCGTCCACTCTATTTTCACCAAAGTCTTTAAGCCCTGCTTCATATAGAGTTTTGATATCGTTACTATCACCGTATTTTGTGGCGCATACCACAGTTACTCCACTTGGGATAGTTTGAATAAATTCTTTAATATCTTCTCTAATCATAACTTAAGATTATAAACCTACTTTTTGAAAATGGCGTCCACAAGTTCTTTCATAGTGACTACTTCAATTTCTTTATGGGCATTGATTAGTTTTAAAAACTCTTCTAACTTATCAAAAGTATTATTTACATAGAAATCATAACTATGGCCAGCGTAGATAAAGACACTTATTTTCTTTCTGGATTTTAGAAACTTAGGGAATAACTCAATCGCTCTATTAATATCTAAGCTAGTTATCTTTATATAGTATCTATCACTAGGAGGGTTAAATGATTCATCTATCTCGGACACTCTTATATTAGATACATTTGTGTGTTCTTTAATGATAGAGTTAACCCATTCGTTATTATCAGAAAACGGCATAGCAAAGCTAGATATATCATTTCTTTTAAATAACCAGCTTAAATAGGTTAAGTCTCCATTAACTTGCCTAATTATCTCTTTACGGTCCACGCTTGTGAGATGAATATGATCTAAAGTGTGACTTGCTACTTCATGATTCTTATATAGTTCATAATTAGACATAAAATCTAGTCTAGTGATAGGAATATTGTCATTATAGTACCAAGTGAAGTTAGCAAGATTAGAGTTAATGTTAAAAGTACCCCTAATCCCGTATTTATTGAATAAAGAAATAACATCTTTATCGTAGATGGTTCCATCATCAATAGAAAAGACTAAGTATTTCTTTAACATAGTTAATTTAGTTCTTCCTTATAGAATTCTTTCATTAAAGTTTCGACATCATCTCGGTTATTCACTACTTCATAATGATTCCAGGATTCAGGATAAAGTTTTCGGTAATTAGAGTTTAGATAACGGTCATCAATAAGTAAAACTACTCCCCTATCGTTTTCGCTTCGAATGACTCGGCCTGCCGCTTGGAAAACTTTATTCATCCCTGGGTAAAGATAAGAATAGTTATAGCCTTCTTTAAATTCAGGATCGATTGAGTCAAAATAGTTTCTAATTAAATCTCTTTCAAAACATAGTTGAGGGAGACCCACGCCCACAACGATAACTCCGATTAAACGATCTTCAATTAAGTCTATCCCTTCGCTGAAGGCTCCTCCTATAACGGCGATACCCACTCTTGAACGAGTTGGGTTTGATTGGAAGATAGAGATAAATTGTTCTTTTTCTTCATTAGTCATATTCTTCTCTTGAATAAGTAAATCAATATCTAAATCCTCTAAAAGAGGAACAAGATTATTTAAGTATTCATAAGATGGGACATAAACAAAATAGTTACCTATCTTAGAGGTTATTACTCCTTCAATTAAGTCTTTTACTTGATAAATAGTTTCATTTCTTCTTTTGTATCTAGTGGAGATATTAGGAGACACCATTAAGAGGAGATTATTTTTCTTAAATGGAGACTTTAAAGAGAGGAATGGTTTAGTGTCTTCTCCACATATCATATTCATATAATAGTTAATTGGAGAAAGAGTCGCGGAGAAGATAACCGCCCCTTTAATTTTATTTAAAGAAGATCTTAAGTTATCCGCGGGATTTAAGCAGAATAAATTGATTTTAGTTTCATACTTATCTTTAGATAAATAGATAGCGAAGTTATGATCATAAAAGTCCATTAGCTTCATAAATTTATTGAGTTCGAAATGGAAATCTTTAAATTCCTCACTGATAAATTCATGTAAGTTTTTCATGACGTCTAGACTCGCTAGTAAGTAGTTTTCTACCGCGTTTAAAAAGCTCACATCGAGGCCATCTTCAAGTAATGTATCTCCTTCTGGATAGTCTTTAAATTCGTTAAATAGTTTAGTTAGTTTCCTAGAGGTAGACTTTATCTTTTTGTGGTCCAAATATTTTATGCATTCTTTTGCTTTAGCAAGGGATTCGCTAGAAATTGATGAACTATACATGTTTCGACCACGTTCCACAAGGTTATGCGCTTCATCAATTAATGCGAGATAATTAGAAGATGATTCATCAAAATATCTTTTAAAATAGACCTGTGGATCAAAGAAATAGTTATAGTCACAGATAATTACATCAAGATATAGTGATAAATCTAGTTCAAATTCAAATGGACATATTTCGTATTTATTCGCTAGTTTTAAGACTTCTTTCGAGGTGAATAGTTGATTCTTCTTACTTAAAGCTTTCTTAAGAACTTCATTAACTTTCTTATAGTAAGCTTTTGCGAATGGACATTCATCAGGGTTACAACCTTTATCTGGATTTGGACAGATTTTATCTCTCGCGGTGATTGATATTGCGCTTATCGGGTTATCATTCGTTTTATTAATCGTGTCCACCGCGTTTATCGCTGCTTCTTTTCCTGGGTTTTTCGCGGTTAAATAGAAAATCTTTTCGTTATCTGTAGAACTGAAGGATTTTACAAACGGGAATAAGGTTGACATTGTTTTTCCAATTCCCGTAGGAGCTTCAGCGAAAAGAAGGCCTCCATTAAGCGCGATTCCATAGGAATAACGGGATAAATCTCTTTGACCTTTACGGTAATCTTTATAAGGAAAAGTTGCATCTTTTAAGATTTCATTTCGTCTTAACTGATGGTCTTCGACTAGGTTATAGAAAGAGATATATTCATAGATTAAATCATTAACTTCTTTCTCTAAATCTTTAGTTTTAAAAGTGAAGTCATGGATTACTTTTTCATTTGTGATTTGATGGATATAAGTTAGTTTAATTTTTACTTCTTCGGCGTGCTTTTCGTGAGCGATCATAAGCGCGTAACATTTCGCCTGACCTAAGTGCCATTCTTTTTCATTATTGAAGAATTCTTCTAAGTCTACGATTGTGGTTTTAATTTCATCGACGACGATAGAATTACCAATAAGAATGATTCCATCCGCCCTACCGTTAAGCACGACATCAAATCTATCAACCTTAAATGTTTCTTCTAAATAATATTCAGATAGATAGTTACCAATTTGATTAGTTTGATATAAAGTATGGAGTCTAGTTCCTTCCGCCATCGTGGAGCGATTAAAAATACGGTCATCAATATCACCGCTTCTTAATAAGAAATCCACGAGATTATGGACGGATAAACGTAGAGTGATTGCCATATGTATACATTAATAAATATATAAGGAAAATGAGGATTTAGAAATGAAAATAAATAATATTTATAGCATTTTAAAGCTCTGAAGTTGTATAGTTATATTTAGATAGTATTTTACTAACGAGGTTTTCTTATGATTACGATAGATCAAAAAATAGCGGAATACTTAAACGAATGGAATATTGATGGTTGGCCAGTCGGTAATTTAATCCTCTGTGTCATCGCCTTAGTTCTTTCCGTTCTTTTATGTGGTCTTGTTGGTCTTGAAAGAGAAAAACGAGGCCGTAACGCTGGACTTAGAACTCACCTATTAGTCGGGGTTGGTTCTTGTATTATTATGATTATATCCATTTATGGATTCCCTGCGGCATTTGCTAACCGTGATGTGGCTCGACTTGCCGCGCAGATCGTCACTGGTGTTGGCTTTTTAGGTGCAGGCGCGATTATGCATCTTAGAAGTGGCGTTAAAGGTTTAACTACCGCGGCAACTATTTGGATTGTTATGGCGATTGGTATTGCCTGTGGTTCATTTAACTTTGTTCTCGCGATTGTGGGTACACTTCTTATCATGCTTGTTCTTATCTTCTTTAAGAAGGTGGAGACAAACATTAATAAAAAGAATCCATTTATTCTTCTTACTGTTAAACCAGGCACTCCTGTCCTTGAACGCGTCTTAAATATTTCTGAAACATTCGGTTATAGCATTCATAATTTATCAAGTGAAATCATCGATGATGGAGGAAGCAAAGTTGTTCAAATTCGCTTCTTAGTCTCCTATGAAGGCGCGGAAGAAAAATTAAGCGAATATATGGAAACAATTAGAACTGAGACTGATGCAGTTTCCATTCGTCAATTAGGACATTAATCTTGCATAACTAATTAAATATGATGGCTCTACTTAGTTAGGGCCTTTATTATTTTTATTCTTATTTATAATAAGTGTGCTAGAATACTTATTTGGAAAAGGAGACTAATTAGTAAATTATGAAAAAAATATATTTAATTCCCTTCATGGTCTTTAGCTTAGTGTCTTGTGGAGGTAATCCAAGCCCTGAATCAATTTCAAAAGGAAGTGAAGATAGTTCTATAGACACCTCTACTGAAACTACTTCTGTGACAAGTGAGACCACTAGTGAAGGAACATCGGTAACAAGTGAAACTCCTAGCGAAGTTCATTTACTCGATGTCATTTATTCTTATAAAGCCACTGAACTTTTAGACTTAGATAAAACTAAAGCTTATAAACCAGGTGAAGAAGTTAGTTTAGATGTTACTTTCTATAATGATACTTATATTAAGTATACTAGACTTCAAGTTAATGATTTATTCTATACTTTCACTAAGAAAGAAGAAGGCTCTAAGGTTGGCACCACCACATTCAAAGTGCCTAATAAAGACTTCGTTTTAGCTTTAACTTACTTCACAACTGGAAGAGAAGAAAAGTCATCTTATAAAGTCGAATTTGAAGCAAATAATGACTATCTAATCTTAGGTTTAACTTCTGGTGAAACCTATAGCACGGATATGAGATTTGATGTTTATGTCTATGATAGTGCGAAAAGAGTTAACCAAGTCTTTGAATGTTATGAGGCTAATGGTTATCACGAAAACGAGATTGAATATGGCTATTGGTGCGTTTCTTACCCACTTAAGGAAGTGACTAGAGATATCTCTTTAAAAGTGACATTAACTGATAATAAACCAGAAGTTAGTGTCGAATACAGCTTAGAATGGTCTTATTATCCAAACTTATCCGACTTTTTAGATGTTGAGAATTCAGTAATGCCAACAAGTGTAAAACAAGGTGATCAAGCTTTATTTAGCTTAAAACTAAAAGATGGCTTTGGTTTATATTGGTACTTCAATAATAGAAGCATGGATTCATTCGCGGAAAAGAATGATGGCGATATTGAAGGTAGTAAAGTTCCAGAATATTGTGAGGCACTTTCCTTCGCAGTTAAGATGCCTAAATGGACTGTTAGCATCTATCTTTCACCATACGAATTATAATTTATTATAATAATTAGAAGAATTAAGAGGGCCATCCCTCTTTTTTCTTTATCAAATTTTAAGAACTAATTAATATAAAAATATAGTTAAAAAAGAGGGAGATAGATTATGGAAACACTTGAAACAATTAGAGTTAGAAGATCAGTTCGTTCATTCTCTGATAAAGAAATTACTGATGAAATTATTGATAAACTTATGCACGCAGCGATGGCCTCCCCTTCCGCAGTGGACCGTAGACCTTGGTTTTATTACGTAATTAAAGATGAAGAAACTAAACAAAAAGTTATCGATAATATGCAGTTTGGGAAATATAAATCCCCTGTTATCATTATCCCTTGTATCAACGAACTTAAAACTATTCCGTTTGCGAAAGAACTCGCCGCGCTTGATTTAGCTTCCTCTACTGAAAATATCTTGCTCGCCGCGACCGACTTAGGACTTGGCTCTGTTTGGTGCGCAATCTATCCAAATAAAAGCCACATTAAAGCTATTCAAAAGGCTTTAAATATGCCTCTTAGTCGAACTCCATTCTCCGCGATTTATCTTGGTTATCCTAGTGAAAACGATAAAGGTAAAATCAAAGATAAATACGATGAAAGCAAAATTAAGATTATCTAATTTAAAATAGCGATTATATCGAATAAATAATGCAATTTTAGTATTTTTTACTGCTTAAAGCACTTTTTTAGCGCTTCTATTTCTATTCTAATTACATATATATGCATACGCTTACATTTATTATATTGACCGCGCAAAGCTAATTTGGTTATATTTTAGATATAGGCATTTATTGCATAACATAATTAAGGAGGACCTAATTAATGGGTATTTTACAAAAACTTGCAGGTTTTTGGGACAAGAAGCTTTCACAAGCCAAAACAATCGAAGATATCAACTGGTATCCAGATGATCCAGAACTTGCTGAACTCGTTTGCGTTCGTCACCCAACAGAAGATTTCTCTAACCAAGCTGAAATCCACGTTGCACCTGGCTGGCTCGCAGTTTTAAATAACGAGGGTCAATTTATCCCACTTCCAGAAGGTAAATGGGACTTTAAAGAAGGCAATAACTCCGCGTGGAAGTTTGCACGTACTTTTGAAAATGCGGCAGTTAAAGGCGCTGATGGTTCAAAAGGTAGTCACTACCACTATCAAATCTATTACATTAACTTAAAACCATTCCGTAACTTAAAATTCGGTACTAATGGTGCAACTCAATTTATCGACCAACAAACCGGTTCTATCATTCACTTTAGAGCCTTTGGTGGTTTCGGTGCGAGAATCTCTAACGATGATTTAACCGCTGAACAATGCATGGAATTCTTAAAGAAAGTTCCAAACGGTAAAGATTGTGTTACTCCACAAGAATTCGCTGAACTTATGAAGACTGATATCGCTTCTTTACTTTCCGATAGAATCGCGAAAGCTTTAAAGGGCGACCCAGCTAATGGTATCCCAGGAATTCAATTCCTTGAAATCGCTGCTTATAAAGACGAATTATCCAAACGTCTTAAAGCCGATATGGATCCATATTTCAAAGAATTCGCTATTACTCTTGATACATTTGCGATTGAAAACATTACCGTCCCAGATGAAGACTTAGCTCGTTATCAAGAACGTTTACAATCCTACCTCGACAAAGAGTTCGAATCCACAGCGATGGCTCGTGCTCGTGCTCGTGAAGGATATACATATCAAGATGAACAAGCCTACAAAGCTATGCAAACAGCTGCTGGAAACCAAGGCCAAATCGGTGGTTTCATGGGCGCTGGTATGGGCTTAGGTATGGGTCTTGGTATGGGCGCTGGCATGGGTCAAGCTTTTGGTGGTATGGCTCAACAAACCATGGGTCAAGCTCACCCAGCCGGTGGTATGCCAGGTCAACAAATGGGTCAAATGGCTCCAGGTGCTGCTGGTGTTAACGCTGCTAATCCTGCTCAACAAGGTGGCACAAATTGTAAGAACTGTGGCGCACCTCTTCCAGCCGGTGCTAAATTCTGTGGCGCATGCGGAAGTAAAGTAGAAGAAGCTGCTCATTGTCCAAATTGTGGCGCTCCACTTGCTCCAGGTGCTAAATTCTGTGGAGGCTGCGGTCAACCTGTTGGCGCTCCACAAACTGCTCACTGCCCAAACTGCGGCGCTGAACTTCCAGCAGGTGCTAAGTTCTGCGGTGCATGCGGTACTAAACTCGGATAATAAATATAAATATATAAGGAATAATATATATGGATAAATTTGGAAAATTTTTACAAGGTAATACCGGTAAACTTATCGTTGGTATCGGTGCTTTAGCCTTTAACATTGTCTTCTGGGTTATCATTCTTGCTGCAGTAAAAATTGATAATACAAGAGCAACATTATGGATCTCTTATGGATTCATTATGCTCTCTTTCCTCGTTTTACTTGGCTTAATGTTTATCCCAATTAAAAACCGTCTTTCTGGTCATACCTTAAACGGTTTATATGGTGTTACAGCCCTATACATGGGATTCACTCTCCTTCTTGGTATTATCTTCATGATCGTTAATACCTCCGAACAAGGTGGTGTTATTCCTGCAGTTGTTCTTAACGTTTTACTTCTCTTAGCTTATGTTGCTTTAGCATTTATCTTCATTAAACGTTTCAGTAAAGTTCAAGCTAACGATATGAAACGTGAAGAACAAATGAGAGATCTTAAACTTGTCTTCGTTAAAGTTAGCGCAGTTTCTAACCAAGCTGAAGATCCAGAAGTTAAAGCCGAACTCATTAAACTTCGCCAAAGAGTTAATAACTCTTCAAGCGCTGGTAACGAACATACTCAAGAATACGATAAGCAATTTGAAGATCAAATTAACGTCGTTCAAGATATGCTTAACGCTAACGTCGAAAAAGAAGAAGTTTTAAAAGCTATTAAAGTCGCTAATAACATTCTAACTACACGTAACCAAATCTTACTTTCTACTAGATAGAATTAGAAAGAGCAATTTATGGCTAATCAAGAAACTCAATTATTATTATGTGCTTCCTGTGGCGCCCCTATCGACGCCACTAGGGAAGTCATGAAAACAAGAAGATACAACTGTATGTATTGTGGTAACTCTGGACTTATTCCAAAGCCACATAATTCAGGCGGTATCGAAGTTCAAACTGCTTTAGATGAAGGCATGAGACAATTCCTTAACGGGAACTTTGACTCTGCTAAAAACTGTGGCGAAAGAGTTCTTGCTGTTTCCAAAAATAACGTTACAGCATTATTCTTTGTTAACTATTACAAAGCGTTCTCAGCCGCAACTAAAAACACTAAAGCCTTTGATCAAGTCTTTGATGAAGTTCTTCCTGAAGCGGAATTTGAAGTGGAAGATGAAGAATTATTCAAACAATTATGCGCAAAGACCATCCATCATACAGGAGCCTTCGAAGAACAATTACTCGCTAAATTCTTAGAGTATGATGATCCAAAAGAAGTTGTTGATTTTACGGAATCATTCTCCCCAGTCAACATCATGATGAGAAAAGATTTTGAATGGTTCACCCCAAAAATCGCCTCATTATATGAACAAATCGTCGCTCTTGGACCAACCCCTAAGACCGCATACGCTTTATATACGATGTGCTTAAAGAACCCAGAAAGTCCTTTACTCACTAAAAACTGGTACTTAAAGACCAAAGTTGATCGTATTTATAAAGATGTCATCCTACCACTTGAAAAGATCTTTAAAAATATTAAAGATGACGCCTTAAGAGCGAAGTTTGTAGGAGGTTATGCCAAAGTTAAAGCCGCTTATGAAGCGGGTATGAAACAAGGCTAATAAAGGTTATAAAAGCAGTTAGTGCTTAAATAATAAAAAAATTAATTTGCTATTTAATAATAAGGAGGATAAAAATGGCAGACTATGTACAAGCTACCGTTGATCTTAGTCCAGTACTTCGTGCAATTGACACGGTTAATAGAAATGTAGATATCGTTAACCGTAACATTGCCGTTGTCGACCAAAATCTTGAACGTGTTAGACGACAAACAATGAATGAAATCGATCTCATTAAGAAACAACTTAAAGAGATGGAAAGACAAGCCAAACTCACCGCGGCTTATCAAGCTGCTCTTACCGAAATTGTTCGTGTTAGACAAGAACTCGAAGCTAAATTCGGTACTCATAAGCAAGTTCGTGCTTATATGCTTGGTATTCTTCAAGCCACTGACCTTGGCTTAATTACCAAAAACACTATTTCTAAATGTACTGAAGAATTAATGATCAGCGCACCAAAATATTGGTTAGCTCCTGCTCTTATTGCTTTAGCGGCTTGGATTAGTGATAACAAATCTTTAGCTAATCGTGCGGTTCAAGAAGCCTTCGCTAGAAATAAAGAAAAAACTTGTTTATTATTCGCTTTAATTACCCGCCGTGTTAGCGCCGGTCGTGCTCAAGGTGGTAAAGAACCAACTGATGCAACCTTCAAATGGTTAAATCTCTACTTCTCTTTCCAAGATCCAAGAAAGATGAAGAAATCCATCATTGCTTATGTTGATGCTTACGCTAACGGCGTCTTTGGTTATGATAAAGATAACATCTGCCGTGACCACATCAACCACTGGATGGATGAACTTATTTCCGAAAATGCTCACTTTGGTGAAGAACAAAGAGCGTATTGGCTCAACTTCTTCCAAAGCAAATGTTATGAATCTCAAGATGAATCATTTGTCGCTTTAAAAGAAATTTGTCCACAATACCCACAAATTAACAATTATGTTTCCCGTATCGGCGCTTCGGAAAGTGAAGATGGTATTAAACATTACTTCAAAGAAATCGTTAATACCGAAGTTGATAAGAAGAAACTTATCGCTGACATCGATGATCAACTCATGAAATTAGTTGAAAGATACGATGAAGACGAAGAACCACTTCGTGATGAAGAAACTTATCTTGAACTCGTTAAGAAACATAAAGGTGATGAAGATAAAGCCCATATCGAAATGGACGCTATCTACCTTTCAAGAAGAAAAGACCAACCAGTCGACTTCGCTCAACGTTTAAGAGAATCCATCACCGGTGGAGAAGCAGATATTTCTGCTAAAAAGACTGCTCTTATGTTAATGGGTGGTTACATCTCTAACGCCTTTAATGAATTCGTTACCGCGACTAAAGGTGAATATCCACAAGTCATCGACTTAACAATCGTTGAACCAGGTAAGGTTACCGGTAATGTCGGTACTTCCTTCAACTTTGTCGCTCAAACCGAAAACGGTGAAAATAGAGAAGAATTAATCGCTGAATTATCTAGACAATATAATGATGCGAAGAAGAAAACTCTCGATTCTATCACTGATGAAGAAGCAGAAAAGACCAAGAAAACTGGTATTATTCTCTGCTGCTTATTCTTCCTTGCTTTAATCCCATTATTCATCGGTCTTTCTAAACTTAGTAAAGCTAAGAAGATGAGAAAAGCTAATGAAGACTTAAGAGAAGCTGTCAACCGTTACTATGACACTCAAAAGAATCGTAACATTGATAGACTTAATAAAGCTCTCGATGCCAGAGCAATCGCTAATAAGACTGTTGAAGACTTCTTAGCAAACGAAGCCGAAAACGAAGTAATCGTTTTATAATTTAGGAGGAAAATAGAATATGGCAACCTGTCCACAATGCGGCGCACCTATCGAAGATGGCGCCACCAAATGTGAATTCTGCGGTGCAGATTTAGCCGGCGCTCCAGCTCAAGAAGCCCCTGCTCAAGAAGCTCCAGTAGAAGAAGCTCCAGTAGAAGAAGCTCCAGCAGCAGAAGCTGCTCCTGAATTAGGTGACGATTTAGGCGATTTAGGTTTAGATATGGGCGATGATCTCGATGCCGAGTTCGCTGCTCAACTCCAAGCTGAAGTCGCTAAGATGGAAGAATCCGCTACTTTAAGTGAAGACTTACAAGATTATGCCTCTGGATTCCCAGAATGGGATCTCTTCCCACCAGAAGAAAAGAAGAAAAAATAATTAATTCTTAATCTTAAAAAGGGCTCTAGTTCGTTTGAATTAGGGCCTTTTAAGTTAATAAATAAAAAAGATGAGTAATTCCTCACCTTAATTAGTTTTCTCTCTTTAATTGGCTTATTTTAACTTAGTCCACCACTTCGGCTTCCACATCGATTACATCTTTATCATTATGATTGTTACTATTATTTGAACCATCTCGGTAGTTTTTAGTGAATAGCTCGACGAGTGTTTTAGGTGGATATTTATGGGTAGCACTTTTCACGATATCGCACACAAATAGGATAGTAGAGATAATTGGGATAACCGTTAAGATTAGATAAAATAGATGTCCTTTATTTTTGTTTTTAGTTAGGATTACGTTAAAGAGACGGTAAAGGAAAAACGGAACATAAAGCACGCTTAAAATGATGCTAATAACATAGCCACATCTATCGATAAATTTATTATAGTTAATCATAATTTTTTACTTTTATTATTAATATATATTAATTAATGATTGCGTGTTCGAAAATTCTCCCACCGTTAGCAAAGCTTTTATCGTCTAAAATTTTCTTACCTTCGAGCTGTAAAAGTTTAAGGTGAACGAGTCCATCTTTAAGGGTTAAATAGACTCCTTTTTTAAAGATGAGTTCCCCTACTATTTCATTTGGAATATCATCAACTTTTTCCGCTTCAAAAACTTTAATTTTCTTATCATTAACTAAAATATAAGCGCCTGGTACCATAGCTAAAGCACGGACCTTATTAACGAATTCTTTAACATTTAATTCTTTAGTTAAAAGTTCATCTTCTGGTTTGATCTTTTTAGCGATAGTAACAAGTGATTCATCTTGCTTCACCCCTGGAAGTAAACCATTTAAATAAAGTTCTAAATAATGATCAGTGACATTAAAGGCTGCTAAAGAGAGTTTAGCTTGTAAAGAAGTATAGTTATCGTTATCTTCAATCTTTACTTTTTCAACAGCATATACTCTTCCAGCGTCCATCTTATCCACCATCTCCATTAAAGAGATTCCGGTTTCTAAGTCACCATTTAAAATCGCTCTTTGAATAGGCGCAGCACCTCGATATTTAGGTAAGATTGAACCATGGAGATTTAAGCATCCATATTTAGGGATATCAATTAGACCTTGAGGAATGATTTGGCCATAGGCCAAGGTAAGAATTAAATCTGGATTAATTTCTTTAACAAATTCGTAATTATTTTTAATATTTTCCACTTGATAAACAGGGATATTAAATTCTTCAGCGACTACTTTAGTTGGGACCTTTTCAAGGATATGTTTACGCCCGACTTCTTTATCAACTTGAGCGATTAAACCAACGATATTATATCCTGCTTCAATAAGCATTTTTAAAGTTACCGCGGATATTTCAGGAGTGCCCATATAAAGGATACGGATTTTTTTACTTTGAACTTTGTTTTGCACTATCATAATGGCTAAATTTTACCATATTTATATAATAAGTAGATAAGAAAAAATATTCCTAAAAGGGTTGAATTCTATTTTTAAAGGACAATAATATAGTGACGGAGGCAATAAAATGAACAAAAAATTATTAATTTTACCACTTACCATGACTCTTCTAGCAGCGTGTAATGGTAATAATCCTACATCGACTACTGATACATCTAATTCAAGTCAAAGTATTCCAAGTGAAACCTCAACTGAACAAGGAAGTAAGACTGATGAAAATGACCGTGTCACATTAGTTAATAATGTCAGTAATGGTGTGAAAAAATCTTACGAAGCTAGCTTTGATAAAGGCGTTAACTTTACTTCTAAACTCGAACTTAAAGGAAAGGTTGATAGCTCTACTTTTAGTGACGGATTACTCAATTCCCAAAAAGTTGATATTGAAAATATCACTATCAACAATAAAGCTACCTATAAGAATATTGGTGATAAAGGAACTCATACTTCTTTTAACGATATTCGTTTAGGTGAAGAACTTCTTTTAAATGCCAAAAATATTAAAGTGGATACAGTTAATGAAAGTCATGATTATGATGAAGCTGGTCAACCAAAAGAAACCCCACTTCATAGTGAAGTTCACGTCGAAGTTAATGAAGTTAAAGACGCTTTATTAAACTTATATCTCGATTCTTCTAACGTTTATATTGATAGAAGTAATATCGACTTTAGTGCTTTAGCTCGTCTTAACATGCCATTATTCACATATATCGTGGCATCAATGAATAAGATAGATCCATCTCAAGTTACCGAAGATATGGTTTTAACTTTTGTTTCGCAAATGGATCAAGCTTATCCAAAGAAAATTCTTCAACCATTAGAAGAAAAAGATAGACCAAATATTGATTTCCCAGATGTTACTAGCTTTAATACTTCAGTCGATGGTGTTAAAACCGAAGTCTTAACTTATCTTAATCTTTATAAAGATTATTTTACCTTAATTAAAGATGCAAACGACATCACCACTTTAAACATCAACTTAGATAAAGATGCTATTAAAGAAATCGTTTTAATGAATAGCGTGGATGATAAAGGTGTAGTTTCACCAGAAACCGCTAAAGGTATTGAAGAAACATTTAAGAGATTTGAAAAAGCTGATGTCCATTTTGGTGTTAGCTTTGATAAAGATTTCTACTTAGCAAATGTTAACTTAAAAGTAGGCGTTATCTATAACGAATTAATTGATGAAAAGAACTATCAAAAAGTTGATTTATCGCTTAACTTTAACACTGATGTTGACTTCAATGATCCTATTGTTACTTTCCCAGCAAACTTTGATGATTATGCTCCATTAGAACCAACTGGAGAAATTATCGAAGAAGAAACAGAAACTTCTGAAGTCAGCGGTAATTAATCTAGTTAAGTTTGACTAAACATATAAAGATGCACACTTTGTGTGCATTTTTTATTTCTTAAAGTAACTAGGCTCACCACTATTCTTATATCACTTGATAAAATTATAGTGATTTTGATATAATCAAACGTGCTTATTTTAAAAGTAAGCCTATCTATTTTATAGATAAACAATATGTCAAATAACACTAAAGAAAAATATTATCAGTCCATCAAGCGTAGAGATCCTGCCGCTAGAAATAATTGGCAGATTTTTTGGACATATCCAAGTGTCATCGCTTTAAGATGGTATAAAGTTGCGCATTTTTTCTATGATAAAATGCATCTTAAATTTATCGGCGAAGTTCTTTCTCATATCGCTAGAAAGAAAACTGGAATTGAGATTCATCCTCACGCTAAAATTGGTCGTAACTTATTTATCGATCATGGAATGGGTGTAGTTATCGGCGAAACTTCAATAATCGGAGATAACGTTACTTTATATCATGGTGTAACTTTAGGTGGCTCTTCTTTACAGAAAAAAGATCGTCACCCAATTGTGGAAGATAACGTAGTTATCGGTACTGGAGCGAAGATTATTGGTAGAGTTAGAATCGGTAAAAACGCGAAGATTGGACCAAACGTAGTTATAAGAGAGGATGTAGAAGAAAATTCTATTATAAAGGAATAAAAATTATGTACGCTGAATATAGATCGGTTCGTAATTATTTCGAATCTATAAACGAATTACTTAAAACCCCAATGACGATGCAAGATATATTCTTAGCAGCGACATCTAAAAAATATAAAAGAAAAAAAGCTCTCACTTTCCAAAATGACAAAGGAAAAATTCAGAGTATTAAATATAAACATTATCGTGTTAGAGCCTTTGAAATGGGCTCTCGCCTTGATGAAGCTTTAAAAGGCATTCAAAAAGGTAGTGTTGTCGCTTTAAAAGCGAAGAATTCTTATAAGTGGCCTTTAATTTTCTGGGGCTTACTTATGTGTGGTTATGTTCCATTTTTAATGGATGCAAAACTTCCAAAAGAAAACGCTGAACATTTACTTGAAGAATCTAAAGCGCAAGCAATTGTCACCACTGACATTGTTTCTTACTCAAAGAAAACTATTCAAGTTGATTCCTTAGAATCAATTAAGATTAATTTCCGTTTTGCTGAGAAGTGGGCTAACGAAGTTATCTTCTCTTCTAGTGGCACTACTGGAAACGTTAAATTAATGGTTTATAATGGCAAAAACTTATGTAGCCAAATCGCCGCAGCTTATTCAATGCCAGAGACTACTGGAGATATTATGTATGCGGGTGAGATTAATATTCTTGCTATGCTTCCTTTCCACCACATCTTTGGTTTTGTCGCTGTCTTCCTTTGGTACACCTTCTTTGGTAAAAACATTGTCTTTATTAAAGATATGTCGCCTAAAGAAGTTATGGGTATGTCTCAAAAATGTGGTGTTACCCATGTTTATAGTGTTCCACTTTTCTGGGATATGATCGCGCAAAACGTCTTAAGAAAAGCTGAACTTGAAGGTGGTAAGAAAGCTGAACTTCTCGCTAAGATGATTGCTTATAACACTAAGAAAATCACTGTTGAAGAAGCTGGTTTAGCGGGTCACCCAATTGCGGTTAGAACTGTTCAAGATCAATTACTTGGTCATAAGATTAAGTTCCTTATTTCTGGAGGTGGTTATATCTCCGAAGAAACCCTTAACGTTATTAATGGTATCGGTTATCCATTATATAATGGATATGGTATGACTGAAGCTGGGGTTACTTCCGTTGAACTCTCTCCAAAAGTTGTCTATAGACTTAAAGGAAGTATCGGTCGTCCACTTCATGGAGTGGAATATAAAATTGAAAATACAAACCCACTTCATCCAAACCTTGGCGAACTTTTAATTAAGTCCCCTATCACTCATGTTAGAGAAATCATTAACGGCGTGGAACAAAAAGCAACCTTAACTGAGGATGGCTACTTCAGAACAGGTGATATCGCTGAAGTTGATGCGACTGGATTCTACTTTATTAAAGGTCGTATTAAAGATGTCATCATTAATGAAAATGGTGAAAACATCTACCCAGATGAAATTGAATCTTACTTTGAAGGTTTAAAACACATTAATCATTTAACCGTCTTTGGCTTTAAGAAAGGTAAATCCACTCACGAAGATATTACCCTTGTTCTTGAACTCTCCAATGATTGTTTAGAAGAGCAACTTAAAGAACTTAAAGAGAACATTGATAACATTAATGCTTCCTTACAAAATGAGAAGAAAGTTGCTCGTGTCCTTATTTATAAGGACAAACTTCCATTAACCGCGTCAATGAAGGTTAAACGTTTCCAAGTTAAAGATCAACTTAAGAATAACCCAAATATGTTCGCTGGATTTGATGAAAAGAAAGAAGTTAAATCATTCGATGGCTTCACTAAAGAAGAAGTTGAACCAGTCGTTATTAAGATGAGAGAAATCTTCGCGAAGATCTTAATCCTTCCAATCATTAAGATTGAAGATAACGCTCACTGGATTAATGACTTAGGTGGAGACTCCATGTCTTATGTTGAATTAATCAACACCATTAACAGTGAATTTGGTATTAGTATTCCTGAAGAAAAGTATGGTAAGTTAGAGAATGTTAATGACTTTGCTTACGAAGTACTTATAGCGAAGAAGAAATAAAAGTTATAAAAAATGTTTGATACATATGTTTAAGTTTGATAAACTTATGCAGGTACAAAAATAAGAGGTGTAAATATGGCACAAATTAAATCACAAATGAAAAGAAACAAAACTAACGAAAAAGCTAGACAAAGAAACGTCGCTATTCGTTCTAGAATTGCTACTGCTTCTAAGAAAGTTCGTTTAGCAGTTGAAGCTAAAGATTTAGAAAAAGCTAGAGAAGCCTTAAAGCTCGCTAACAAGCTCATTGATAAATCCGTTACTTCTGGTGTTTATACTCGTAACACTGCTGCTAGAAAGAAATCTTCTTTAACCAAGTTAGTTAACGCTTTAGAGAAATAGTTTAGTTCTTATTATAAAGATATAAAGCAATCAGAAATGGTTGCTTTTTCTTTATTCTAAAACACTGCAGGACTCCCCTATTTGGGATAAATATTCCCAAAGAGCTTAGAACCTATAAATAAAATAAAAGGCTCTAGAATTAACTAGAGCCAAATTATAAATAATTTGTTTATTTATTCATCGCTTTGATTTTCTTATTCTTAACAGACATTACGATAAGTAAGATTAATCCAGCAGCGAACAAAATTAGTCCTCCGTAAATGAAAGTTGAAATTAAATTGAGTCCTATTTCATTATATCCATATACGGCTCTTAGTACTACGCCAATAAGCGTTCCAATAATACCAAAGACAAGCATAACAACATAGCCGCCTTTACGATGGAGTTTTAATTTCTTATTACCAGTATTGGCAGGAGCGTTATTATTTCTTCTTGCTGGAGCGTTATTTGTAGCTTGTCCTTGAGCAGCACTAGCGCCTTTAGCTTGATGACATTCTTCTTTAAATTTGGCCATTGCACCAGTTTCGAGTCCAAGAGCAGTTGGAACAGCACTTAGTTCGAGTTTAGAGATTTCTAAACCATATTTAGCATATGCTTCTTTAAGCATGGATAGATATGTTGCACTATTAGAGCTCGCGTATTCATTCATCGCTGGGATAGTGTTAATAAAGGTTCCTCTAGCTTTGCTAACAAGATCTTTTAAGACTGCACTTGTAGGAGAATTTAAAGCCTCCATTAACTCTGCAACAGTAACGATATCATTTTCTAATTTAAGACTAATGACCTTTTGATAGAAATTAGTGAGACCTTTAATATGAACATTAATATTTGTTTGGATACGAAGTAACATTTCTTGAGCGTTTTGTTCATCACTTACTCTCATCTTACCAATATTAAATAAGGATGGTGTGATATTAATATGACCAGGAAGTTCAAATTGTTTTACATAGTAAACTTGGATTGGAAGAGCTCTTCCTTTATCAAATTCCCCTAAGAATGATAATGTATCAGCGTTTAAAACATGTTGTCCTGGACCTAAGGTTGCTTTTACTTCTTCATCTTGCACCATAATAAAGGTTTCGCCTTGGTTAACAATAACGTTAGCTTTAAAATGAACAGTAAGTGCTGGTTGATAGACTAAAACATAATCGTTTAGCCATTTAGCTTGTAAGATTTCTTTTGCCATTTATATTTGACCCCTTTCAATAATTAATATAAATTATAGCAATTTATCGAACTTTTTAGTTTGGAAAATTAGTGAGGAAAAGTTCGAAACCATAGTTTTTATCTATTTTACCTGACTTAATACGGTAATCAAGGAAATAAAGATCATCTAAAGCGTGTGTCACTGCGCTTGCGCCTAGTTTAGAAGCGTTTTGAAGCGCAATCTTAATTCGATATGGAGATTTAATCTTTAAGATTTGACACATCTCATTTTGTTCATAGCCTTTTTTAGATAAATATCTAACTTCATTAATAAATCTAAATTGAGACGCTAGCATAGGGATTAAAGAATCCGTGGCTTTGGAGCCGAGTAATTGAAGATCATGGTAAATGGATAAGGCAGTTGCATTATCTCTTCTAAAAAGGGCGTTAGATAATTGAAAAACATCATCTTCAATTGGTTTAGACACCATTAGGGTGACATCACTTAAAGTAATGTTATTCGTGTAAAGGATTAATTTATTAGCCTCATTAATAAAGCGAGTTAAGTCTTCATCTATCCTATCATACATCTCTAGGATAGCCTTAGGTTCAATCTTAACTCCCCTATCATTAAAGTATTTCTTAATAAAAGCAGGCCACTCATCTTTTGTTAAGTTAACAAAATTAATGACTTGGCCGTCTTTTTCAATTCTTTTATATAGTTCAGATGATTTTAAGATTTTATCGCTTCTTAAAATATAAATAATATCGATTGTTTCATCGTTAGTTGGAGTTTCTTCGTTAAATCTAGTAAGGTATTCTTTATTTCCACCTTCCGCAAGAAAATCAGCGTAATCAATGACCACTGCTTTTCTATCTATTCCTAAAGGAAGGAGAGATAATTCTCCAACCATATCCTCGAGTAAATCCTCTTTAGCGTTATAATTAACGACATTAAAATCATTGACCTCGCCTAATCTCTCTTTGAGGATCTTTTTAAGGCGAGCCTTTATCATCGGGTATTGTTCGCCATAAAGGATAAAGTTCATAAATTATTAATTAATGCCGCAGATTTGTTTTGTTTTAGAATCTCTAGTACCCCAGATACGGCAAGCATATTCTGGGTGATCGATAAATGGATTTCTATTTCCTTGAAGTTCTGGACGAGAATAAATAGCTTCGTTACGAACTTGCTCTACTCTTAAGCATGTTGCTGCAGTTTCGCTCTTTGTAGGAAGATATTCTAAGTTCCATTTTAATAAGTCAGGAAGAACACCCATCGTAGATGAATCAGTTGTGTAATCGATATCTAAAGATGTGTTGGCAATAGCGCAGTAGAAAATAATACGCGCAGCGACACCACGATATTCAGCGATAAATTGACCTGGATCATATGCTCCACTACCAGAACCATAAGGCTTATTGCCACGGTCAGAGTTAATTTTAACAGAGGTTGGGCGAGGCATATGCATATCATCTTCAACTTTGCCTCCGCCTAATGATTTTGGCCAAACATGTTCGTGATTCCATGTTGCTTGACCATCCCATTGTTCAGAGACTAAGGCGTCATCATAAAAACCATACATTTTACCTTTTGGAGTTTCTGGAAGTTTTTCAGTGTACTTGTAGTAAAATCTATGATTTTTATAACCGATTGTGCGAACACGATTCTTATTATTTAACTGATTTAAAGCATTAAGTAAGGTTGTACCAGTGTAAGTATCTAAAATATCATCATAGTATTTTGATGGATCTTTTTCTTCACTTGTCGTGGAAGTTCCTGCACTAGTTGTCGAAGTATCAGATGTACCTTCACTAGTGGTAGATGTTCCATAATCTTCACTTGTAGTTTCTGATGTAGTTTCAGATGTGGTTTCACTTGTTGTTTCGCTTTTGATTTCTTCACTACTGGAAGGAGTTGGGCTATTATTACAAGCCGCAACTAAAAGAGTAAGAAGAGATAAACTTAAAAATTTCTTAAATGTAGTCATATGATTATTGTAGTCTTTATCTCTTTCTAAAGAAAGAAGAAAAAACATAGGAGGGTTAAAATATCGATTTAATCCTTACTTTTACTCTTCTTTTGTCTTAAGTCCATTAAGAAAGTAAATAAGAAACCTAATAAGACAATAAGCGCTAAAAGGATGAGGACATAGATGAATACACCTGGACCTTTATCAGTTATAGCAAACCAGCCTATTTCTTCATAATTTAAAAAGAAGTAAGGAGCTTTAAGTCCATCACTAGTGTATGTGAAGTTTAATGGGATACCTATTAAGAAGAATAATAAATAATATATAGGCATTAATGTACCCACTAAAGAGTTACGATAAGTTAGGTTAATATCTTTATCAAAAACAAAGAAATCGATAAGGGCTAAGACTGGAACTATTGCGTGCAAAGAGAAGTTTTTAAAACTTAGTAAATAGTCCACTCCTAACGTTGGAGCGAGCATTATAAAAAACACTAAGAAAGTAATTAAAATTGCAATCGTAAACGTGTACTTAATTAAATAAAGAATATTATTTAGGAACGATTCTTTCTTAAACATCATTCTAATATCATTAACTAAGAAGACTAAAGAAATCCCCATAATAGTGAGATTAGATTGGACTGTGAAAAACATGAAGACATAGCCATTTCCCATAAACGAATCGGAACTGGCTGAAAGCACTATCCCAAGGACACCCACAACAATAATGGCGACTTTAATTGCGATCTTTAATATTGATTCAATCGTAGTTTTCATAAGTAAATCTAGAAACTATTATTACATAATCTATTTTATAAATCTCTTATTTTTTCTTAACAATTAATCGCTATTAATATAATATAGTTGCCGGAGGAAAAAATTAGATGAAAAATTTACTTACTTTAAGAAATGTTCTTAAATGTGGCGCTGTCGTTTTAGGCTTAGTTGCTTTCTTCTTCATGTTTGGTGATCAACTTTATGTTGAAGCCTTTGGTGCAAGAGGTTATACAGCCTTTGATAAAGCCTTATTTAGTGAAAACGGCTCTGTTTTAAGTGGTATTGGCTATATCTTAGCAGGCGTTTCCGCTTTAGGTACATGCGCTTTAATCTTTGTTGACGTTCCACAAAAGAAGTTCATCAATCTCGGTCTTGCTTTAGTCTTTATCGTTAGTGCCGTCTTTGTCTTCTTATGTGCTTCTATCGTTAACGGCAATGTTGGTGGTAGTGCTTACCACTTAACTGCTTTCCCAATTATCTCTGGTATCTTAAGCATCTTAGCAGGTTTACTTGTTTGTGCTTCTGAATTCGTCAAAGATAAAAAGTTAGCTTAATTAATTAAGTATCTTGATTAGCACCCTGTGGGTGCTTTTTTTATAATTCATCAAGGATTTTCTTAATGATGAAATTTTCTTCCATCTTCAGCAGTTTGCAAATAATTTTTGCATACTGAATCAATATATAATTTGCCATCTAAAAATATCGATTTAATGATTTTGTCATTAAATATACGAAGGGTTTTGCTATCTTTTTTATATAAATCTAACGAAAAGTTGTTTTTATAGAGTTTAATAAAACAACCGTTTTCAATCATAAAACTAGTTGAGTTTAAAATATGCTTTGTAGCATTTAGGTAAATAACGAATAATACACGATGGTTCCTTCTTCCATTGTGTAACGAATCTTAACATTATATTTTTCTAAGGTTTTAATCACACTGGCCTTCGGATGTTTATAAGAATTCTTTCTTCCACAGGAGATGATTGCTTCACTCGGTGTTACCTTTTTAACAAATTCTTCGCAGGTTGAGGTATCGCTTCCATGGTGACCTGCTTTCAAGATGTCGCAGTCGAGATTTGGGTATTTTTTAATCAGATACTTCTCAACATCAATTCCAGCGTCACCAGTTAAAAGGAAATACTTATTCATAAAATGAAGGTTAAAGACTAAAGAAGAATCGTTTTCATCTTTTCCTTTCATATCATTAAGGTTTTCTAAATAGATATCCCCTACTTTAAATGGGAAATCTTCTTTCTTAGTAAGATATTTATTAACTCTAAAGTTTTGGACTAAAGAAGGTGCGGCTCCAGCGTGATCATAATCATTATGAGTGGTTATTAAAGCGTCTATCTTCTTAATCTGCTTTTTCTTAAAGAATGGAATTAGGGTTTCTTTTGCCATATCAAAGTTAATGTTTCCACCTGTATCAATTAAGACGGTATTATTATGATTTTGGATTAATATTGAGTCTCCTTGACCAACATTTATAAAATAAACCGCGTTATATAAATATGGTCTAAATGGAACACCTTTTATTAAAATTAATAAAGTCATAACAAATGCAGCACTTATATATTTCCTTCTTTTAAAAGCTTCAAAGTTAATTAAGAAGTAGAAATATAAAACGTAATATAAGGCGATTAAATAAGCATTAAACTCTCCTAAAGAGATGGAATAATCCACTAAATGGATAACTTTATATGAACTAATTAGGATATTAGACATAAATGGAAGAACATGAGTAAACGGAACGCTGAAAAGGGAAAGTAAACCAGTGATAAAGAATATTCCATTAAGAGGTAAAACTAGATTTTGAAATAATAACTGAAAGATATGAAATTCATTATTTTGGAACGATGATATAGGAAGCATAAAGAAATAGATTATTATTGGAAGAATCGTAAAAGCGTATTTCTTCTTTTTAAATCGTCTCGTTATATCACCTGAACAGTTTATTAAGCACGATAAAAAGAAACCTAGATAAAATCCCATCTGATATGAAGCGGTATAATCTATCAATAAGATAAATAAACCGACGAAAGATATTAAAGTTAGATTATCGATCTTCTTTTTAAAGAAATTATGGTTTAAATAACGAAGTAGATAAGTAAGGATTACTCTTATTATCCCGATTTTAGTAAAAATAAAAGGCAAATAAGGAAGTAAAACTGCTAGAGGGATAATCTCCCCCACTTTGGTGTTTTTAGTGAACTTAGAGGTGATAAATTTCCCTCCTCTAAGAATTAAAGATAAATAAATCCCTGATGTAGAAAATAAATAGATGATATTAAGTGAAGAAGCTAGTTCAATAACATGCGAGTTATAATTCTTATTCCCAAATAGTAATGCGTCTAATAAATCTCTCGTATCACTTTCAAAGTTATTTAAGAAATTTCTTCTTATCTTTTTAAAGGCGAAAAAGTTTTGAAATAATACTTCTTTCTTATAAGAATTAAGTTCATAACGGATATTCTTACTTTTTAAGTAAGAAGAAAAATCAAACTGCGATTCATACGTTGTTTGAGAATAGATATAAGAAGATGAATCTAGCTTTAAAATATCCCCTATTTCAACATCGTTTTCTTTTTCATAAACATAAAACTTATAAGGGAAAGAATATAAAACATAATAATTATCTTTCGCTTCAATAACGATCCCACTAAAAGAGGTTTGTTCTTTAGGAGGGGTTAGATTATTAAATATAGAAGACACTAAAAGAGCGAGTAGAAAGGAAGAGGCACCATAAATAAGTCCTTTAAGTTTCGCACTTTTATAAATAGCTATAAAAAATATTATCGATAATGGGATAAAGATTAAAGGGTAATAAAATAAGATATTAGCCCCTAAAATGAATCCAATTACGGCGAAAAGTATAAACATTAGTCTTTTAAGCGAACATAGTTTTTAATTTTCTCAAATGTGGCGTTACCAATTCCAGAGACATTTTTAAGATCTTCAATACGATAGAAGTTACCATTATTCTCTCTATAAGTGACAATCGCATTAGCAACGGTATAACCAATGCCATTCACACTTTGAAGAGTTTCACTATCATCTTTATTGATGTTAACTTTTTCAATCATCTCTAAAGAGCAGACATCGTTATTATCATATTTTGGAGCGATATAAAAGCTTAAACCATCCGCTAAAGCATAAGATGTATCATAAGCTAGCTCATCTGCGTTTGATGTAACTCCGCTAGCGGTAGCAATTAAGTCTCCTAAATCGCTATTTCCTTCCATTAAATAAGTTCCAGGACGAGTGATTTCACCACTAATTGAAACAGAGATAGAAGTAGTATTATTTGAGTTAACAATATAAGCTACTTCATCAGCATTGGCGCGAGTTGAAGCGTCGATTGCGGTAAAGATCACAATCATCGCGACAGTCCCCACTAAAACGGCTATAAAAATTTTGACCATATATATTTCCTCCTTTTATGGGCCTCTATTATTTAGTAGGGTTAAAGGGAGCAAAAATTGTTCAAAATTTGGGAAAGAAAAATAAAATGTATGCATTCGCATACATTAAATTTTGTTAAATTAATTATATTTGAGACTGTTTCTTTTTATCAACTTTAGCGATAAGCGGAGTCTTACGGGAGACAAGAAGAGCTTCTCTTTTTCCTCTTTTAGTCTCTTTAGAATGTTCATAATATTCGATATCTTCTAAACGAATCTTATCAATCTCTTCATTAGTCTCTTTCATTAAGTTTGAGGCCATAGTGAAGTTATCAATATTCTTATATTCTTCAGGATGGATTGGTTTAAAGAAATGAAGGTAACAGACATAACGTTTTAAATGATAACGAGGAGAGACCACTCTAAACTCACCATAGTTAGCGACATTAATTAAATCAGTTTTAGTCATATAAGCGGTTTTAATTGTGCCCGCTTTATATTCTTGAACATCGCCTTCTGGGTGGTCATTACGATGGCCTTCGATATAAATACCAATTGAAGCATGTTTATCGCTTTTAGCGCGTTTTACAATCTCTCTAATGGTGTCTATTTGAGTCATGAGCTTCGCTCTATCGATATATAAACCATCAAGCGCTTTAATAACGGAGCTCGCTAATGGATATTTCTTAACTTCGATTTTCGATAAAAAGGAAGTTGGACGAGGACATGCTGCAATAAAGATAAGAGGATCAAGGATAGCTTGGTGAGAAATAATTAAGATAGCTTTATTTGGGTTATTTAAATAATATTCTTCTAGTCCTTCTACTTTAATATCAATACGAAGTAACTTAAGTAAGCCTCTAATTTCTTTGCGAACTAATTTATAACGTTTTTCAACTGGATATTTTTCTGGATGTTTTCCATATCGATAAACAAAGAAAATATGATAAAAAAGAGCGACTGGGAGATAAAGAAGAACAACCCAGGTTAAATGGAGATATTTAAGTAATTTATGACGAGGTTTTTTCATTTAATTAGTCTCCTTTTTCTCAAAAAATACTTTGAAAGAAAGTGGGAAGATCATTGAATTATCACTCTCTAAAGATTCGTCTAAATTATCCACTAAAGAATAGAGACAAACTTTTTGTTTAAAGGTGTGATAAACAGTCTTCTTAGATGGATTTACTACAAAGTAGTAGTTTGGTAAATTTTTATCGAATTCTTTATAAGAAATACGAATGAATAACGTATCATGAATACGGTTAAAGTCATAGATTTTTTCTAATTGTTTTGGATCACTTATTTTAAAGAATGGAAGTGATTTTCTTTGTTTAACGCATTTAGAGAAATAGACACTTGCTTCATAACGTTTGTCGAGTAAATCATAATCAAATTGGTTATATTTATCGCCTTTATTATAAGTGTTACCATTTCCAAATTTAGTTAAACCAATTTCTTGTCCCGCATGAATAAATGGCACCCCAAAACTAAAGAGGATTGTTTTATTAATCATCTTAATTCTTTGGATGATTTCGTCTTGGCTATCTCTATTTGTAGTGTCAATTGCATCAAATAGAGTGGCGTTATCATGACATTCAACATAGTTAATAGATTGATTTAAATTAACGAATATATGAGGGAAAGTAACGTCTAATGTTGAACCTAAAAAGACGAACTTAAAGCCATCATAATAGTTTTCATTACCTAAAAGGTAACCTGGTTCATTTAAAGGTGTTTCTCCACCTGGACCACGAGCGATATTTCTAAATCTATCATTAAAGAAACCGATATTTGGAAGGAGATGAGCGTTATTCATATGAGCGCACCCAACTCCTGTAGAAGTCTCAGCATACATATCCCAACCTTCACCATATAGCATTAAGTTAGGTTTAAAGGAACGCCCAATTCTTTCGATTTCTTTCATAGTGACAATATCAATTAAACCCATGAGGTCGAATCTAAAGCCATCAACATCATAGGTGTTTAACATAAAGGAAATAGAATCAACGATGAGTTTTTTCGCCATCGCTCTTTCACTAGCAACATCATCCCCACAATAACTATGTTCAATGAAATGATAATCGCTTGTGTGTCTAAAATAATAGAATGGAACGATTTGTTGAAGTGAAGTTGTTCTCACATCATACATATGGTTATAGACTACGTCTAAGTTCACTCTGATCCCCGCGTTATGAAGAGCTTTAACAAGCATCTTAAATTCCTTCATACGGGTGTAAGGATTATTTGGATCAGTAGAATAACTACCTTCTAACGCAAAATATTGTTGAGGGTCATAGCCCCAGTTATATTTTTTATCTGGATTATCTTCATCAACCGTTTTAAAGTCCATAACTGGAAGAAGTTGAACATGAGTAACGCCAAGCATCTTTAAATAATCTAAACCCGCTGGATTACCTTTTCTTGTTTTTCTTCCTTCTTCAGTTAAACCAAGGAATTTACCTTTATTAACGATATCGGTGTTTTTATTAATCGTGAAATCGCGAACACTTAGTTCATAAATAATCGCTTCAACGTTATTTTTAAATGGAGGTAGATTGGAGTTATCAATTTTAATAGAGTCTAAAACTGACATATCGATAACGGCGCTTCTTTTACCGTTACTAGTGGATGATTTAGCGTATGGATCGATAACTTCGTATTTGTTGTTATTAACACAGTTAATATAGACATATGTAGCGTGCTTTAAATCTTCATTAACTCTAGCGCGATAAACCCCGTTTTCGGTGCGCTTCATTAAGATGATATGAGCTTTATTCTTTAAATAATATTTAAGTTGAACTTTATAGGATAAAGGTGCCCATAAAGCAAAGTCGGTATATTCTTTAGAGTATGTCGCGCCTAAATCATTTTGATAATAGGCGTATTTTAAATCGAAATCTTTAAAGTCCACCGCACGAGTCATATCAAGGTGAACACTCTTAAAATCATTTAAAGTAAGGACGTATTCATTACCAAGTACAATTCTTTTTGCGATTGTAAAATAAAGATTCAAACCTTCTACTTTATTTAGAAATACTTCAACTGGAGCTTTATTTTCTTTAAATGAAAAGGAAAGATTATCTAAATTAATCTCTTCTTCTAATGTGACCATAAAAGAATTGCAGGTAAGTAAAATAGCTTTAATATTCATTGTTATAGTCACCATCATCAGTTGATTCTACTAAAGTAGATTGTTCAATTGATCCTAAATTTGTATCGTTTTGTTCCACTCTTACGAGGACTTTACAACCATGAGAAGAGTCACCTTGTTTAGCGACAATTCCTTCTCTTTGAAGTCTAGCGAATAATCTGCCGGCTTTTGGGAAACCAACGCCATAAGATCTTTGGATATATGATATGGAACAATATTCTTTGCTTGCTAAGTCTTGTTTAATGATGTCATAAAGTTCTTCTTCTTGAACTTCTTTAGAAACTTTAGTTGGTTCAGCTTCATCATATGAAATTCCTTCATCTTCAAAATCTTCGGAATGATCTTCAAGATCTAAGAATTCTGGATCAAAGTCTGGACCTCTTTCAGAACGGATAAAGTCACAGACCCTCATAATCTCTTCTGTTTCAAGTAAACAGCCTTGGACACGGTGTTTATAGCCGCGTGGTTGGATGTTTGGTGAATCGATAAGTAAGTCACCATAACCGAGAAGTTTCTCGGCGCCACCTTCACCGATAATAACGCGGCTATCTTCAAATGAAGATACGCTTAAGGCAACACGAGTGGAAATATTCGATTTAATAACACCGTCGATTACGTTAACAGATGGTCTTTGAGTTGCTAAGATAAGATGGATACCAGCTGCTCTAGCTTTTTGAGCGATACGAGAAATAGGAGTTCTAATCTCTTTACATTCTTCACTTAAGTCAGCATATTCATCTACTGCCACAATAATAATTGGAAGTTTCTTTAAGCCACGAGATTCGGCAATCTTATTGAAGTTTTTGATTTCGTTAACCATGTTATTAGCGAATAATTCAAATCTTCTTTCCATCTCATTAACAAGTTTCTTTAAGGCTACTAAAGCTTTGCTTGATTCAGTAATAGATGGACATAAAAGATGTGGGATATTTTTATAGTAATTAAATTCAACACGCTTTGGATCAATTAAAACAAGTTTAAGTTCTTCAGGTGTATTACGTAGTAATAAGGTAATTAAGATAGCGTGAACGAAAACAGTTTTACCTGAACCAGTTGTACCAGCGACAAGCATGTGTGGGAATTTAGTGATATCGCCAGTGATGATGTTACCGCTGATTCCTTTACCAAAGATCATCTGGTAACGAGTGGAATCACTAATTGGATCTAAACTCTTTAAACATTCTCTTAAGCCAACTGGAGTACGGACTTTGTTTTCCATTTCTAAACCAGAGGTAGATTTACCAATGACGAGTTTTTCAAAACGGATATTAACGCCACCTAAACGGATTTGTAAGTCTTGGATGAATTTATCGATTGTTGATACCGATCTATCAGAATTCATGAGTAAATCATATCTAGTAACGGATGGGCCAACAGTATAGCCCACTACTTTAGCGCCAACATGAAGTTCTTCAAAGACACGGTTAAGTTCTTCTACTCTAGCGTCGCAAGCTTGAGTATTAGCAAACTTATCTTCTTCTTTTTCATGCAAATCAAGCAATTCTTCACTTGGAAGAACATAAGGCTTAATTGGTTCAGGGGCCTTTTGTTCTGCGATTGGGTTTGGTTCATTAATTATAGGTTTATTAAAAGTTGGCTTAACTAATGAAGAAGTCGCCTCGATTGGACTATTTGTCTCATCCACGCCATTTCTGATAGGGTTTTCTTCGACATATGGATTTTGGTTAACATATGTAGGTTCTGGCTCCACTACATCTTCAGAAATAACCGGATTATCGTTTGAATAAGCACTAATTGGACGGTTATTTAAGAAATCAGGAGTAATTGGTGCCTCTTCTTCATTTTTAACGTCATAAATATTACCAAATGGAGAGAAGGTTTGCTTTGGAGCTTCATCAACTGGCTTTTCTTCAACACTTACTTGTGGATTCTTTTGAACGTTAACCCCATCAAGAGTTAAAGTTGGACGTTTTAAGGAGTTGCCACTATTAAAGGAACTAATCGACATATTGAAACTATTGAAGTCGATTGGAGCGGATTGATTACTAACAGGCTTTGGTTCATCGTGAATCGATTCGTCCATTATTGGAGCGTCTTCAATTTCATTTTCATTTTCATCATCTGTATAAGCATATTCATAATCGTCATCTAAAGCGCGATTTCGAACTTTCTTAGGAGTCTTTTCATGTTTTTCTCTATTACGGATCTTGTTCCAAAGCATTTTGATTTGTCTATTAAAGATAAGTAATAAACCAATAACGATAAAGACAATGGAAAGAATGGTTGTGCCAAGTGTTCCTCTAAAGAGGGAATTAAAGATACCATCAAAGATGAAGCCAAAGAAACCACCTGCTAAGAAGACATTATAAGAGAAGGTTGCACTTTGGATACCACTACTTGCGTCATTTAAAAGTTGAGAGAAATAATTAAGGGCAGAACTCATCTCTAAATAGCCTTTTACTTCTTGAGTGGACCCATCAGAGAGATTAACTACTTGAGTATTTCCATTTAAGATAATTAAATCAGTCGAAGTTAAAGTTGTATTTCCTAAAAATGGAACAAACTTAGTCCCTTCGATAATGTAATTAGTAGTGAGAATAGAAACGAAAGCAAATGCGATAATTATTCCTAAGAAAGTAAGATCAAATTCAAGCTTTCTAGCTTCCTTTTTAAAACAAGCGAAAATCCTATATAAAACGATGGCTGGCATTAAAACCCAGAAGCCGATAAAACCAAACCCAGCGATAAAACCTTGGGAGAGGAAAGAGAAAAATGTTCCTGGTGAAAGGATAATTAAAACTGCGAATAAGAAAATAGCAATGACTTTAGTGACCTTAACTGCAGTTTTACTTATCTTCATTTCTTTTTTTGCCATAGCAATATTATATACACGTAAGCACGCATTTATAAAGTATTTTTCACGAAAAAAAGCGCCTAATAGACGCTTTTATAGGTTAATTTATGTCTTAGTTATTAGCGATAGCGATATAAGGGACAATTAATGGTGATTTTCCGGTATATCTTCTTATCGTTCTAAATGAAGCATCTTTGACTTCTTCTTCGATAAGATTTAATGGTTTTTGTTCATCCAAACCTTTTTGGACTAAGACTTCAAATAAACGATTGAGTTCTTTAACAAGATTATCGTTATCTTTTAGATAAACTAGTCCTCTCATTTGAACATCAAAGGTAGAAATGATATCAGTCTTTTCTTTATTAACCATAACTCCCATGATTAAGACACCATCATCGGAGAATTTTTGTCTTTCGGTTAAGGTTGAAGAAGAGATATCTCCCACTCCACTACCATCGACATAAAGATGACCAGTGATAACACTATTTGGAGAGATTTTAGCTTTACCTTCATTAATTTCTAAAATATTTCCGTTATCTAGAATAAAGATTGAAGCGTATGTTAATTCTAATCCCATCTCAAGAGATAACTTGGCGTTATTAAGAAGCTCGCGATATGTTCCATAAATAGGAACATAATATTTTGGTCTAAGGAAGGAAATGATGGTCTTTAAATCTTCAACTGAAGCGTGCATTCGAATAAATTCAGTTTTCTTAAAGGAGATAATTTTTGCATCAGTTTTATAAAGTTCATCAAGGGCTTCATTAGCGACAATTTCAGTGGATGAGGAATAGCAAGTTCCAATGATAAAGGTATCAGTTTCATTTAAAGAAATACGTTTATCGAACTTAGAAGCGTCCGCTAAAAGTTCAATCTTATGATATAGTCTTTCACCCCAGCCAAGCATCAAAACAAGGCAGTCCTTGCTGGAAATTCGATTAATTTCGCCAAATGGAAGGAAGTAAGATTTATTGATTTTTTTGCCAACTTCATGGGAGTCAATAACTCTCATAATAGTCTGCATAGTTTCTTCATCATAGGTGACAATTTTTCTTTTATTTCTAATCGCTAAACCAATGATTTTAATAATGTTATAAGCATCTGGCACCGCCATAGCGATAAAGATACGACCTTGAGCATCATGGAAGGAACGCTCAACTAAAGGTACGAGTTTATATTTAGGATTGGTGTAACCTGGATAATCGCTATACCTTGATTCACACATTAAAACCAAAGTTGGTTCGTTAGCGAGTTCACCAAGAGCTTTAGAATCATAATAGAAGTCTGGATCACTATTATGGTCGATAACAAATGCATCAGCGTAGACGATATTACCATAGCTAGTATTAATTGCTACTCCACTACTATGAGACATATTTGAAGCGCATTGGAAGAAACGAATCTTATGTCCGCTAACAGTGATTGAATCAGTTGGTTTAACGATGAAGAAATTAAAATCAATTTTTACTCTATTATGTTCCGCAAAGGAGCTAATAAAGATACGAGTGACATCAGAGCAATAAATAGGAGCAGGTACGTCTTTATAGACGTAGATTAAGCCTCCAAGCAGAGAATCAAAGGCGTGAGTAATGATATAGCCTTTAACTCTAGCTTTGTTATCCACTAAATATTGATAGTTAGCGATAACGTATTTAATGCCAGGACGAGTCTTATCGGGATCTTTTTTACCGCAGCCTAAAACGAAGATATCATCATTGACTTCCACTAAAGTCATTTTGTTATCGTATTCATCTTGACCGCCAAGAGCGATGATTTTAATTCGATCGTTCATAAAAGACTCCTTATTCGTTTATATTTTTTGTGGCAACGATATTTACATCAGTTCCTAAAATGTTTTCTAAGATAATATCTCCAATCTTAACTGGAGCGCTTATCTTAACATGATTAATTAAGTCCATTGCTTCATAAATCTTTTCTTTTGGAAGAGGTTTATCAGTTTTAACAGGACATCTTACTTCTAATTTAGAAGTAATCTTAACAGTAGAAGTTAAAGTACGAGTTGGATGAGTAAGCTCCGCCTTAGCGTAAGCTTCCCCACGTGGACAGTTATTTCCACTGACATTTAAGTTATCATCAACAGTTAAATGACAACCGCGTGGACAGACGATACAAATTAGTTCTTTCATCTTATTTTTCCTCCACTTCTACAGTTATATCCTCACCATTAAGTTCAAATAATTTCTTATCGATCTTAACGATTTCCATTTCAGAAGGTATGATGGCGAGTTTAAAGATTTTCTTAATAACTTTGTCTCCTTCTTTAATGACTAGATTAATGTTTTTGTATGGTTTTGCCACTCTAAACTTGAAGATGAGCTTATCGTCGTTATCAATCTTTTGGATATAGTTTGGAACGACATAGCCAACTCCTTTAAGTGGCTTAACTAAGGATTTTTCGTTAGTGTTTGGAAGCTTGTTATTTAAAAATAAATAAACCCCTTGAGCGGCTTCGCGAGCTTCGCTTACGACATAGTCTACTAAATCGTGGACATGAAGGACGTTACCACTAGCGAAAAGACCTTCAAGTTCAGTTTCCATATATTGATTAACAACTGGACCACGAGATTTAGCAAAGTGGATACCAAGTTTAGAAAGTAAATCAACATTTGGAACTAAACCAACGGAAAGAAGTAAGGTATCACATTCAAATTCTTGTTCTGTACCTGGGATAAAATTAAATCTTTCATCAACTTGAGCAAGAACAATCTTTTCTAAGTGACCTTTTGGACCGATTACCTCTTTAACAGTGTGCGATAAATAAAGTGGGATATTAAAGTCTTGTAAACATTGAACGATGTTACGGTTTAAGCCTGCACTATAAGGCATAAGTTCAGCAACACCAAGGACTTTAGCGCCTTCTAGTGACATTCTACGAGCCATAATTAAGCCGATATCACCACTACCAAGGATGAAGACTTTTTTACCGACTAGTTTACCGTAGTTATTTAAATAAAGTTGAGCTTGACCAGCGGTATAAACACCACTTGGACGATCTCCACCTAGAGATATAGCACCGGCATTTCTTTCATAACAGCCAGTTGTTAAGATGATGGCTTTAGCTTTAACTTCTTTATAGCCATCTTTATTAGAATAAGAGACTACTTTATCTTTAGATATACCTAAGACATTAGTGTTTAATTCGTATTTAATACCAAGTTCGTTTACTTTTTTAGAGAAACGAGACATGAATTCAGGACCGGTAAGTTCTTCCTTAAATTCTTGTAGACCAAAGCCGTTATGAATGCATTGGTTTAAGATACCACCTAAGTAGTTATTCTTTTCTAAAATTAAGATATCTTTAATACCAAGATTATATGATTCGATAGCAGCGCTCATCCCAGCGGAGCCACCACCGATAATAACTAAATCAAATTGTTCCATCTTTTAGTCCTCACTTTTCGTATTGTAATGAGCGATGAATGATTCGTTTTTATCATATAAAACATCGTTTAAAGGAATATTGAATTTATGAGCAATCTCTTTAAGAACAAGAGGTTGGCAGAAGCCAGATTGACATTTACCAAAGCCTGCTCTGGTGCGTTTCTTCATCGCTTTAATCGTATGAGGAGGAACGCTACGAGATAACTCATCTTTAATTTCTCCTAAGGAGACTTTTTCACAGTTACAAACAATTACGCCATAATCTGGGTTTTCTTTAATAAGTTTATTTCTTTCTTCTAAAGATAATTCATTTAAATGAACTCTTTTACGAACATATGGGTTAAAGCTAGCTTTCTTATTAAGTTTAAGAACTTTAGAAACTAGTTCATCAACGACATATTCGGCAATTGCAGGAGAAGAAACATATCCAGGGGATTCAATACCACTAGCGTTAATAAAGCTTGGGTAAGATTTAGAAGGTTCAATAATAAAGTCATGAGTGCTTGGAGTTGGTCTTAAACCACTGAAAGAACGGATAACTTGATTAAATGGAATATTTGGAACAAGTAAGGTAGCTTGTTTACGAATATTATCTAAAGTAGCTTTATCAGTACTTACATCTTCCTTATCTGGATCAGGTTCACTACTTGGTCCAACGATAAAGTTATTAGAAGTAGTTTTCGCGACTAAAATACCTTTACCTTTAGCGCTTGGAAGAGGGAATATGGTGTGATTCACTAATTGTTCTCCATAATGATCAAGAACAAAATATTCACCTTTTCTAGCTTCAATAGAATAATCTATTGGTTCAATCATGGCATGAATCTTATCGCTATAAACACCAGCTGCGTTTATAACAACTTTTGCTTCGTATTTATTTTTATTAGTGATGACTTCAAATCCATCATTAATTTTATTAATACTTAGCACTTCTTCACCTAAATGAAGTTTGACTCCATTATCGACAGCGTTTTCCATTGCATGAACTGGAAGAGTGAAAGGATTAACAATACCCGCGGTTGGAGCAAGTAAGGCCCCTTTAACTTCAGGAGATAAATTAGGTTCCATTTTAAGTACTTCTTCTTTGGAGAGTAATTGAACTGGAACACCATTTTCTTTCGCTCTTAATTCGAGTTCTTTTAAGATTTCAAGCTGTTCTTCATAGATGGCAACTGTTAAAGAACCGTTTTGTTCATAGTGAACATCAAGTTCTTCGCAAAGCTTTGGGAACATCGCGTTACCTTTAACGTTAAAGATCGCTTTTTTACTTCCAGGTTTTGGATCATAGCCAGAGTGAACAATTGCACTATTGGCCATGGAAGTAACGTTACCAACATCATTTTCTTTGTCGATGACTAAAACATCGAGTTCATAAGAAGCAAGTTTACGGGCAATTAAAGAACCGACTACCCCTGCTCCTATGAGAATTACATCAAGCATGATGAGCCTCCTTCATTTAGATGATATAAATTTGAAACGATTAATTATTTATGTTTTTTGGATGTGACTTTGCCGATTGGCTTTTCAACATAACCAGATGGCTTTTCAACGAATTCTCTATGAGAAACTTTGACTTTACCATGGTCATCAATTTCGGTAACGATAACTTTTAATGTATCGCCGACTTTGACGAGCTTATTAGCTTTATCAATGAAGCCCCAACCTAAACGAGAGACGTGACAGAGACCTTCAACATTACCAAAGAGTTTAACAAAGGCTCCATATTCTTCTACTCTAGTGACTGGACCTTCATAAACTTCACCAATTTTAGCTTCACGAACGATATCTTCGATCATGCCTTTGGCTTTGTTAATCATTTCTCTATCCATATGATAGATTACGACATGGCCGTCATCATCGATATCAATCTTAACACCATCACATTGAGCGATAATGTCGTTGATGACTTTACCACCAGTACCGATAACATCTCTAATCTTATCGACATCGATTTGCATCTTATCGAGTTTTGGAGCGTATTTACCAACATCTGGTCTTGGTTTATCAATGGCTTTAGCCATAACTTCTCTAATTTGAGCGCGTGCTTTATGAGCTTGAGCTAAAGCATCACGTAAAACATCACGGGTAACACCAGCAATCTTAATATCCATTTGTAAGGCGGTAATACCAACTTCGGTACCTGCAACCTTAAAGTCCATATCACCAAAGTGATCTTCAAGACCTTGGATATCGGTGAGGATTGTATATGGGTGTTCATCATCAAGTGGTCCAGAGCTAATTAAGCCCATAGCGATACCACTGACCATACGTTTAATTGGGACACCTGCTGCCATAAGTGACATACATCCGGCGCAGATTGATGCTTGAGAAGAAGAACCGTTAGATTCAGTAACTTCTGCAACAGTTCTAATGGTGTATGGGAATTCTTCTTCAGATGGAAGGACATAATAAAGAGCTCTTTCAGCAAGGGCACCATGTCCGATTTCTCTTCTAGCTAAGACACCGATTTTACCGATACCACCAACGCACCATTGTGGGAAATTATAATGATGCATGAAACGTTTTTCAGTTTCTGGGGTTAAATCATCGATAATTTGAGCATCTGATAAAGGTCCTAATGTTGTTGTGGAGATAACTTGAGTTTGTCCACGGGTAAACATAGCAGAACCATGAGTTCTTGGAAGTAAGTCAACTTGGGCATCAAGTGGACGAATTTCATCAACTTTACGGCCATCTGGTCTAATCTTTTCATCAGTGATTAAACGACGAACTTCTTGGTGAACGATATCTTCTTGGATTTCGTGAACTCTTTGAACAGCAACCGCTTTATCTTTTTCGGTTTCATATTCCATAGCAGCGTATTCATCTTCGGTCGCTTTTTCAATAGCAGCGATCTTTTCTTCTCTTTCGAGTTTATCAACTGTAGAAACCGCTGCTCTTAATTCTTTATCAACTTTAGCAACGACTTCTGCTCTTAATTCTTCTGGAATGGTCTTTAATTGAACTTCTTTCTTTGGAAGTCCGATTTCTTTAATAATTTCTTTTTCGAAACGGCATAATTTCTTGACTGCTTCATGACCAAACATTAAAGCATCAAGCATATCTTCTTCACTAACTTCGCGAGCACCAGCTTCAACCATGTTAATAGCGTCTTCTGTACCAGCGACTGTTAAATCGATATCAGATAATTTTCTTTCTTCGACTGTTGGGTTAATGATT
The DNA here is from genome assembly GCA_902787955.1 of uncultured Erysipelotrichaceae bacterium. Classification (GTDB taxonomy): domain Bacteria; phylum Bacillota_I; class Bacilli_A; order RFN20; family CAG-826; genus Fiminaster. Next base: position 13,620 of record CADAIJ010000001.1, on the reverse strand, counting down.
AATTTACCGTTAACTCTACCAACAACGACACCAGCGATTGGGCCATTGAATGGGATATCAGAGATGGAAACACAAAGGGAAGAGGCAAGCATCGCGGTAAGTTCTGGAGAATTATCATAGTCAACAGACATTACTTGAGAGACGACTTGAACTTCGTTTCTGAATCCTTCTGGGAAAAGTGGACGCATAGTTCTATCAGTAATTCTACTGGCAAGAATAGCGTGGGTGGATGGACGTGATTCACGTCTTAAGAATGAACCTGGGATTTTACCAGCAGCATACATTCTTTCTTGATATTCGACGGAGAGAGGGAAGAAATCCCAGTCAACAGTGTGATTTGACATAACACAGTTAGACAAAACAACTGTTTCACCGTAGCGAACTAAAACCGCAGCAGCTGTTTGTTTGGCAATTTCGCCAGCTTCAACAACGATCTTGCGGCCTTCGAAATCTAATTCGAATACTTTTTTCATTAATTTTTTACTCCTTATTTAAAACTATTGAAATTTTAGCATAAATATAAATTTATGAATACAACAAAATAAAAAAGCTCCTTTAATAGGAGCAATTTTATCCATTTTTTCGAACTATTTACGGATTTTTAATTCGGTAATTAATTTGATATAAGCATCACGGTCAGTACGATTTAAGTAATCGAGAAGACCACGTCTTTGACCAACTAATACGAATAAGCCACGACGACCAGAAGCATCTTTCTTATTTGCTTTAAGGTGTGCGGTTAAGGCGTTAATTTGTTCGGTGAGAAGAGCGATTTGGACTTCGATAGAGCCAGTATCGTTTTCGTTTTTACCAAACTTCTTAACGAGTTCAGCTTTCTTTTCTTTAGAAAGGGCCATTGTTTAATCCTCCTTATTTCTTAACTAATTCCATGTCTACCGTCGGATTAATCGATAAACTTAGAGTTAGTCGCGACAATAATAATAAATAATTATTTTCGAATACGCAACAAGAAATCGTATATTTGGGAAAATTTGTCTCAAAGAGGCGATTTATTATAGACTTTTCATGTCTTTTTCAATTTGTAAAACGAGATCGCTAAGTGATTCAAATTTCATTTCAGGACGAATAAACTCAACAAATTCGAGGTAAATAGTTTTGTTATAGTCATCTGAAGTGTAGTTTGGGATATGGGTTTCGATGATTGCTTCTTCTCGTTTGTTAACAGTTGGATGAACTCCCACATTTGTTAAAGAAATATGAGGAATCCCAGAGATAAAAGCAATCGTTTTATAGACACCATATTTAGGGATTACATAGTTAGTGGAAAGCTTAATATTAGCGGTAGGAAAACCAAGCTTCATTCCAAGGTGTTGTCCTTCAACAATAACCCCCATAACTTGATAATGTCTTCCTAAATAGGAAGAAGCTTCTTTAATATTCCCTTCTTTAATTAATTTAACAATCTCTTGAGTTGAGACTTTTTGATTGTCTAAATGCACTAAAGAAGAGACATTAACTTTGAAGTATTTTTTAAGTAATTCAATATTGCCTTCATGACCTTTTCCAAAGCGGTAATCTTCTCCAACAAAGACTTCTTTAACATTGAGTTTTAAGAGGACTTTTTCGATGAATTCGAGAGGAGATAACGCTAAAAATTCTTTGGATAAATGGAAGACGAAATAATACTTAATATCATCATGAGAAAGGATGCGGAATCTATCATCTAGAGAAGTTAAAACTTCATTACTTTTACCATTATTAATTAAAGAGGAAACAGGGACATCGAATGTTAAAATTCCTATAGGAAGTCCACTATTTTGGATTGCATTACTAATAATCTTTTTATGGCCTAGATGGAGTCCATCAAAATAACCGAGGCATATTGCAATCGGTTCTTTGATTTCTTCGATGCTATCTATATATAGGTGTTTAACTATCATCTAAAGCCTCTTACTGAACGATAAATATCCTTATGATCTCTTTCGTATATGGCAATTATACCATCTTCATCATAAACATATAATGTATCGCTTTTGTTTTTGATTTCGATATGCATTCCATTAAGGAATTTTTTCTTTTCTTCCCCACATACATAAAGCTTATCCATGAAATCTAAAGCTTTTTCAATTGGGATTATATTTTCTAATGAAGCATTATCACTAGTAACTGCGTCAGTAACGGAATATTCCCCTACTTTTACTCTTCTTAAACTAGTAAGATGCCCTACTGTATTCAGTCTTAAAGCGATATCTTCTCCTAGTGTACGAATATATGTTCCTTTAGATACATGAGCAGAGAACATTATTTCATCGTTATTAAAGGAAAGAAGATTCAATGAATAGATATGCACTTTGCGAGATTTTCTTTCAATCTCTTCTCCTTTTCGAGCGTATTTATATAATGGTTTTCCTTTATATTTAATCGCACTAAACATAGGAGGAGTTTGTTCTATTTCTCCTTCGAATGATTTAAATACTTCTTCAATTAACTTTTTATTTAATTCTGGAACTTCTTTTTCTTCTATTACTTCCCCTGTTAAATCCTGGGTGTTAGTTCTTTTTCCTAACTTTAAAGTGGCAACATAGACTTTGTCTAAGCACTCAAGAAACTGAGATAATTTCGTTCCTTGTCCGACTAATCCCACCAGTAAACCAGTAGCAAATGGATCTAAGGTTCCAATATGCCCTACTTTCTTTTCATGCAATTTAAAAGAGACGTTATTAATTTCGTCTCTTGAAGTAAGTCCTTCTTTTTTATCGATTAAGATAATTCCATCAATCATAGCTAAGAGTTATTTATTATCTTTGAGAAACCGCTCTATCAGTGGATGATGGGATATAAATATTATTCTTATTAAAGGCAAGTAAAACCTTCTCACTTAATTCATTATATAAAGACCAATAGTCTTCAACTTTAGTCCATAATCTAAGTCTTAATCCAACTGAATAAGCACCAAGTTCATATACATAAACAACGCATTCTTCATCTTTTAATACTCTCTTATCACCTTTAACGACAGAAAGTAGAACTTTCTTCGCTAATTCGATATCAGTATTATAGGCAACACCTACATCATAATTGACACGGCGTTTACCGAGTTTAGTGAAGTTAGTTACAATTGCTTTTTGAACGTTATTATTTGGAACTGTGACTTCTTGTCCATTAGGAGTTTTTAAATATGTCATTAAGAAAGTAATCTTAACAACAGTACCTTCGCATTCTCCTAAACCATTTTTAATATGAATATAGTCTCCGGTGCGAATATGTTTTTGATTTAAAATAATGATTCCAGATGCCCAACAACCGATAACATCTTGCAAAGCAAGACCTAAGGCAACAGTAATCGCAGATGCAACACCTGCAAATCCAGTAATGTTAATATTTAAAATACCTACGACTAGGAAGGCAACGCCTATCCACATGACGGCTTTAATTACATTAGCAATAAACCATTTAGCGCTAACATCAATTTCTGGTCCTCTTTTTCTTAATCCCATTGCTTTCTTAATGATTGCCATAAGAAGTTTGATGACAAAGTAGGATAAAATGATGATAACAATTGCGAATGCGACACGAATTAAATAACCGGTACCTGTACCAGTACCATCATCTCTTACGAAGAAATCACCAATAGATTTCCAAAAGGCAGCCCAGTCAAAACCGGCAGTTTCGCTAGCGGCTTCACTGGTGGCTTCTGATGTGATAGATGTTGTGTCTTCGAATAAAAGCATGGTTAACCTCGCTAATAATAATATATTAAATAAAGAAAATAAGTAATAAGAAATCCTATATTTGGGAAAATTAGTCCCAAACTTAAGCTTCAAATTTGAAAATTAGGCTATTTTTTAGTAGAATATGCACCGTATGAAAACGAAAAGTGCTAAAGAATTAGAGAAAGATAGAATACGTGAATCACGCAAAGTTTTCATTCGCAAAATGAACGATCTTTTTAGAAGTGAATACCGCTATTCACACCGCTTTAATAAAGATCACATTCAAGAAGATGGAAAAGCAAATATTCACGTCGATTTAACAAAAGTTGAAGAGGGTCCATTCTCTATTTATTCTTATGAAAGAAGAATCGATCCAGAAATTTATAACTATATCGACCAAGAAGCTTTCTTCTTAAGAGCAGATGTTCCTTTAATCGTTACTTTTGATGATGGAGGAAGATACTCTCCTGAACTTAAACAAAAGATTAGAGATGCAGTTATTCGTCACTACGCTCTTGAATATGAAGATAAGCGTATGGATTATGATAGAAATAATAAGATTGGTTTATTCGCTCTTATCTTAGGTGTATCAATCTTAATCCTTTATATCGTTTTAGCTATTATTTTTAATAATCGAAATTTAAATACAGTCTTTATCGAGCTCTTACTTATTATGTCTTGGATGCTTATTTGGTCATCTTTAGATCACTTCATCTTTATTGGTGGAGATTTAAGAAAAGACTCATTTAACGCTGGTCAACTGGCTTTAATGGAAGTTAGATTTACAAGTGATTCAAAAGAAAACAATAATTAACTAGTAACTTTTAATATTTTTAATATAATGAATAAAAACGGAGGAACAATTTTATGGAATTAAAAGGTTCACAAACTGAAAAGAATTTGCAAGCTGCTTTTGCTGGCGAATCCCAAGCTAGAAACAAATATACTTATTTTGCTTCTAAAGCTAAAAAAGAAGGCTACGAACAAATCGCTGCTATCTTCTTAGAAACCGCTGAAAATGAAAAAGAACACGCTAAAATGTGGTTCAAACATCTTGAAGGTGGCGATATTAAATCTACTGAAGAAAACTTATTAGCAGCCGCTCAAGGTGAAAACTTTGAATGGACAGATATGTATAAAGAATTTGCCCGTGTTGCTCGCGAAGAAGGTTTTACCAAAATCGCTGCTCAATTTGAGATGGTTGGTAAAATTGAAAAAGAACACGAAGAAAGATATCTTAAACTTTTAGAAAACGTTAAAGGTGGCAAAGTCTTTATCGCTGAAGATGTCGTTGTTTGGAAGTGCCGTAACTGTGGACATATCCACGTTGGTAAATACGCTCCTGAAATTTGCCCAGTTTGCTCTCATCCAAAAGCATACTTCGAACTCAGAGAGAAAAACTATTAATTTATTAATAAATTAGTTAGCTTAACGCTAATGCGCTAATATTTGTTCTTGCATTTTTTTGAAATCTTTAACATAATATATAGCGCTACTTGGACCGTTGGTGTAGTGGCCTTGCATGCCTCCCTGTCACGGAGGAGATCAGGGGTTCGAATCCCCTACGGTCCGCCACTTTTGGGCCGGTAGCTCAGCTGGTAGAGCAACGGACTGAAAATCCGTGTGTCGCCGGATCATCCCCGGCCTGGCCCACCATTTAGTAAGAATCCCTTGATACGTAAGTGTTAAGGGTTTTTATTTAGCTTTCTTAGATAATTCGTATTTATATAGTTCTTCAGTCGCTAAAGAAATCTTAGTAACGGAGAATTTTTCTTTTTCTGGATAAACATATAAGGTGTCGTTTAAGGTGTTAAGATCAACACAATCACCAAACTGACCGAGGTATTCATATTCAATATGGACACTGTAAGTGTCGATAACAGGAATATCTAGGTTATAATGTTCATCATTTTCTTTATAGTAACCAGTTAAATGGAAGCCATTTTGATCATGGATTAATTTACCTTTACCTAGATGAATGAAGGCTTTCGCGTTTGGCAAAGCATCAACATGGACTTCACTTTCAAAATAGTATTTACCTGCTTCAACTTCTTTGCGGACATTTTCTCTTTCCCATTCATACCAGTCTGGAATATGAGAGAAATATGTTTCACCTTCCACCGCTTTTAGTTCACCAAGTTCACTATATTCCCAGGTGTGACCACAGTGAGCACATCTAAGAGTTGTACCTTTAGTTTCCATTTCATATTCAGTTAAGCAATGTGGACATTGATATAAAACTTTATGAAGTCCTTCCGCTCTCCCTTTATATTTAACACGGATATTATTTTCTTTTTGCCATTTATATTCATCATATTGGAATTCCTTAAGAATTCGTTTATTAATTTCTTCCGCGGATAAAGTGCCGACTTCATCAGGTTTAACGATGCACTTCATTTCTGCTCTTATGCCTTTGACGTGGCGGTCATGTAGATTCCAAAATGGCGAATTAATATGATGACCATGCATGATTAAAGTAACAACTGGTACCTTAAATAACTTAGCGAGTTTTCCAAGTGATTCAGGAAGGATCGCAGTTGTTCCACATAATGAATATCTAGCTTCTGGGAAGATAGACATAATATCGCCGTTTTTAATGACGCGGTGCATCTGTTTAATTAAGTTAATATCGTTAGTGAATTTTCTTTTACAAATACCACCGACATTTCTTAATAATGCTTCTCTACCAATAAAGCCATCGATAGCGACAACATAGTTGAGACGATGAGGGAAAGCTGCTAAACCTAAAATATTGATATCCATATAGGCATTATGATTAGCAAGTAAAATATATGGGGGTTTAACTCCCTTCATATCGATTTTAGTTATTTTTCCTTTATGAAGTATTAAGGATGGAAGTTCAGTTAAGTATCCGATGAAACGAATTTTCTGCCTCTTGGGAGGCTTATTCATGTCAAAGCGTTCAATATTATCTAACATATTGTTATTATCGCTCATTAGATTTTGATAAACAAAGCCAAATTCATATTCTTAAAGCGCTTCAAAGGATAAATTTTCCCAAATAGGCGAGTTCTTATATGAAATTTAGTAAATTTTCTATATAAGTTTAGCGTTTTATTGCTAGAATATAACGTGGTTATTAATAGGAAATTATCTTATGAACAGAGAAAAAAATAAAAACTTAATCTTTTACGAAATCTACCCTACTTCTTTTTATGATTCCAATAATGATGGAATTGGTGATTTAGAAGGTATTAGACAAAAACTTCCATATATCAAAGACCTTGGATTTAACGCGATTTGGTTAAACCCATGTTTTAAGTCTCCATTTAAGGATGGCGGATATGATATTGAAGATTTCTTTGATATTGATCCTAAGTTTGGAACACTTAAAGATCTAGAGAATCTATTAGATTCCGCTCACGAAATGGGAATTAAAATTATTCTCGATTTAGTGGCGGGCCATGCTAGTGAAGATAATAAAGATTTCTTAGAAAGTGCTAAACCTGTTCGTAATGATAAATATGACTTATTCATCTGGAATAATTCAGTTTGGGAAAACGAAGCTGGATATCGTTTAATCGCGGGAAGACATCAAAGAAACGGTGCCTTTATGGTTAACTTCTTTGCTCATCAACCTGCTTTTAATTATGGTTTCAATAATATTGAGTACCATTCCTGGCAAATCTATTATAAAGATGAAAGAACATTCGCTGCTCGTAACTATATGCTCGATGTCATGCGCTTTTATATAAGGATGGGAGCGGATGGCTTTAGAGTTGATATGGCGGATTCTTTAGTTAAAAATGACCCTGATAAATCTGCAACAATCGATGTTTGGCGTTATATGTTTAATATTATTCGTAAAGAATATCCAGATGCCTTCTTTGTTGCAGAATGGTCTCATCCTCATCGCGCTTTTGCGGCAGGATTTGACTGTGACTTTGTTTTAGATCATTGGGATAATTTCTATCATCGTTTAGCAAGAAGCACGAAAGAAACTAGAGGGGTAAGTGTTTTAAACGGAGGAGATCTCTCCCACTTTATCCGTGACTTAAATGAAAGAGTCTATGTAGCGAAAGAATCTCAAGGTTTACTTGGCATTATTTCCGGTAATCATGACACTCCTCGCGTTAAAAACTTCTTAGATGAGTCTAGAACTCGTTTATTCTACTTAATCATGTTTACTCTTCCAGGTGTTCCATTTGTGCTTTATGGCGATGAAATTATGATGGAAACCGCGGATATTCCATCAAAAGATGGAGGCTTTGCGAGAACTGGAAGCCGCACCCCAATGCAATGGGATGAAAGTGTTAACGCTGGATTTTCCAAAACTAAAGGTGAATTATATCTTCCAGTTAATAAAGCTAATAAGAATAACGTTAAAGCAATGCAAAGTGATAGGAACTCCATCTATTACTTTATTAAGGAATTAATTAATATTCGTAAGAACGATGAAGATTTATTATCAGATGATTATGATTTAACTGAATATAACCGCTTAATCACAATTAAAAGAGGAAATAAGAGACTTGTTATCAATTTAAGCGATCATAACGTTAATCTTGATGGTGAGGTAATTATTTCTACTTCTAAAGAAAAAGGTATCCTTACTCCTTATACAGGTGCCTTAATTAAATAAATAGAATCTAGGTAAATGTATGCAAAATAATCGATTTGAACGAGGACCACTTTTAAATAAAGACGGCCTATTAAACGATATAGGTTACGATTTTTCTCGTTCAAAAGAATATGTTAGAAACGATATAAAAGCGAAAGAAATTAGGATTAAAGAAGAAGACGTTTACACGATTATGAACGATAAATTCGTCTTCAAAATCAAACTAATTAACTTAACAAACCATAAATTAATTATTATTAACTTCAATGATTTTCTTTCTAATGAAAAACTAGAAAAGATTATTCGAATTAATAAGAATGAACAATTTATATTGCCTGCTTCAAGCCTTATTGGAGTGATAAATTATAAAGCTAAAGGAATTAGTTTAAACGTAGAAACCACTAACACTAAAGCGACCTTAAAACTTAATGTCAGTGACTTTATGGAAAAGACTCTACGTGCGGATATTTATTTTAATAGAATTCATCCTAACACAATGACTAATATCTATCCTTTTTCTAAAAGAAAAAAACTCTTCCTTTATGAAGAAAAGATCAACTTAATCAAGGCTAATGGATATTTAAAACTAGGGAATAAATATTATGAATTCACCCCTACTTCTTATTGCTCATTCCGTTCTTCTAGAGGGGCTCTTCCTCATTTTTTCACCCATTATCAAGCTTCGATGAATGGTGTGATTAAAGGCCATAACTTTGCGTTATCTTTAGGTTATGGAATCACTTCTGAAGCGGATAATGAAAACGTCTTATTTTATGATGATGAAGCTTATAAATTAACTGATGTTAGATTCACTATTCCTATTAATAAGAATGGTAAATACGATTATTTAAAAGAATGGAATATTGCTTCTAGTGATGGGAGTATCAGCATTACATTTATACCATTCTCCCATAACGAGACTAGATTTAAAAAGTTATTAACGAATCTAAAAGAGAATATTACCTATGGTGAATTTAAAGGCTTTGTAACGATTAATGAACAAACAATTGAGTTTAATGAAATAGTTGGCTACGCCTTAAAATCCTACTATAAGTGGTAAACATTATATTAACTCTCGCTTGCAAATAATTTTTATATCTATATAATAGTTAGAGCAATCGCGGAGTAAAGCAATTGGTAGCTTGTCAGGCCCATAACCTGGAGGTTGGAGGTTCAAGTCCTCTCTCCGCAACCAAAGTCAATTACAGTTCTGATGCATTCAGGACTGTTTTTTTAACTTTTCTATGAATTTATTTAGCGCAACAACGTGTTGCTTAGCACTCTCTGAAGCAAATGATATTATTTTAGTGTATTGAGGTAATTATTTATGGAAACAAAATTAGTGCTACGGGAACTTAGAATTAAAAATGGTTATTCACAAAAGGAATTAGCGGAAAAGGTTTTTGTTACTAGACAAGCAGTGTCACGCTGGGAAGCGGGTGAAACAATGCCAAATACAGAAACTTTAAAACTGCTTTCAAAACTATATAACGTGTCAATAAATACACTTTTGGGTTCGCCTAATAAACTTATTTGCCAATGCTGTGGAATGCCACTTGAAGATGAAATCATCGGAAGAAATAAAGATGGTTCAATGAATGAAGAGTATTGCAAGTGGTGTTATGCAGATGGCACTTATACATATAACGATATGGATGATTTAATTAATGTTTGTATTCCTCATATGGTAAAAGAAGGATTTAATGATGAACAAGCACGTAGCTATATGAAAAATATGCTTCCAAATCTTGACTATTGGAAAAATCATAAAGAACTAAGCGATCACGGAAAATTCGATGCCTTTAAGAAAGAATTAATCGAAGAAATAAATGATTTAAACATCGAAGGCATGCCAAAATTAGAAAGTCTAAGTGCACTTGTTGGAGCATATGTTAATCTCGAATATCACTTACCTTCAGGTATGAAAGCCAAATTTTTAGATGATAATGTGACTTATTTAGGAAATCAACTTGAAGTAGATAATAATAGATGTTTTGGAATAGTGGCAAATGCTGAAATAATATTGATTTGCACATATGGTGCTCAAGGCGCAAATCCAGAATTAATATTGTTTAAAAAAAGACATTAACTTTGGGTGGCCCACATTTTTAGCAAATGGCCCATTGCATCATTTCTGGCCACCGCAACCATTTAAAACTAACTGAGATGATAGTAACAAATCATCTCTTTTTTTACTTATTATTTATTAGTAACTTTACTTTGAATATTCGAAAGTATAGTAAAGCCTTTTTTATCTTGATTGCATTTCGTCAAAATGATTAATTATATTTGTGAATTAAATTCACATTATTAAAGGAAAGGAAATTTAAATGAAAAGAAAATTAGTCTTAATGACGTCTGCTCTTATGGCTATTTCTCTTTTAGCGGGTTGCGGACATGAACACGTTCATAACTGGGGTAAAGTAGTTTATGAATGGTCCACAGACTATACAAGCTGCACCGCGACAAGAGTTTGTAAAGGTGATGAAAATCATAAAGAAGAAGAAACAGTCAAGAGTGTTTATAGTGTAATTACATCTGCAACATGCGAAGTTGATGGAAAAGGTAAATATACCGCGACATTTACAAACACCGCTTTTGAAGTTCAAGTTAAAGAAGAAACAATTGAAGCTAAAGGTCATTTATGGGGCACCCCAACATATGTCTGGAGCGATGATTATTCTTCATGTACTGCAACTAGAGTGTGTAAAAACGATCCAAATCACAAAGAAAGCGAAACAGCTGACTCCGCTTATACCGAGATTATACCTGCTACATGTGATACAGATGGTAGCGCAGTTTATGATGTTGCTTTTGAAAACGAAGCTTTTGAAGTTCAATCGCATGAAGTGACTTTGCCTGCAACTGGACATAACTGGGGAATTCCAACTTATACATGGAGCAATGATTATTCTTCGTGTACCGCAACTAGAGTTTGCGAAAACGATCCAACTCATGTAGAAACTGAAACAGCCGACTCTGCTTATACGGAGATTATACCTGCTACATGTGATACAAATGGTAGTGCTGTTTATGATGTTGCTTTTGAAAACGAAGCTTTTGAAGTTCAATCGCATGAAGTGACTTTGCCTGCTATCGGCCATGAATGGGGTACAATCACTTATACCTGGAGCGATGATTATTCTTCATGTACTGCAAGTAGAGTGTGTGCACATGATGCCACTCACGTCGATACAGAAACTGTCAATTCTACCTACAAAGTGGTTGAAGAAGCAAAATGCGAAGAGGATGGAAAGGGTAAATATACCGCTACATTTAAAAACACAGCTTTTGAAGCTCAAACTCATGAAATTACTTTACCTGCAACTGGACATAACTGGGGAATTCCAACTTATACATGGAGCAATGATTATTCTTCGTGTACTGCAACTAGAGTATGCGGAAATAATCCAAATCACAAAGAAAGTGAAACAGTAGATTCAACCTCTATAGAAACACAAGCATCTTATTTTGTTGAGGGTTCAATAACTTACACCGCAACATTCACTAGTGCAGCTTTTTCTACTCAAACTTATAAACAAAAAACATCAGATAAGATTCCTTATTATGGTGAAGTACCTCTATTAAGCGAGGATGGCAAAACTTTGACTTATGGTTTATATCCACAAACAAACGTCAACGATGAAGAATTATTGACCGCTCTTAATGCATTAACAACGCCAGAAACTAATGGTTATTATTTCTATGAAAATGCATATTACACAAAATTAAGTGCTACACCACTACCATACCTAGATTTTACATTCGATAATGGCACTGTCATCGAAAACGGAACCAATTATTGGTTCAAATGCGAACCAATTACCTGGAATGTCCTTTCGAACAATAACGGAGAATACTACATCCTCTCTAGTGTTTTATTAGATACCCATTGTTATTATAGCGACACAAACAATAGAGTAATTGGCGGCAAAATCATCTATTCGAATAATTATGAACATAGTGATATTCGTTCATGGCTTAATGACGAGTTCTATAATTCAGCATTCGCTTTATCCAATAGTCATATTCAAACAACAACTGTCTATAACAGTGCTTCAACAACAAGTCCAAGCGAGAATCCATATGTTTGCAACGACACTGAAGATAAAGTGTTTTTACCAAGCTACCAAGATTATATCAATTCTAATTATGGCTTCCTCGATTCAGAGGATTATACGAAAACTAGAGAATGCAAAACAACAGACTGGGCTAGAGCAAGAGGCGCTTATTGCGATTGCGACACAGATTCATCTTATCAATATAATGGCTTTTATTGGACTCGTTCTCCTTACAGCTCCGGCAGTTCTCCTACCAACGACGACGACGTTCGCGCGTGGTATGTCGACATCGACGGCCAACTCAATTGCAGCGACGCCTACTATGAGTTCAACGGTGTGCGCCCTGCCATTTCAATTAAGATTGCCTAGTTTAAAAAACACTAATTAACTTGATTACCACTCTTAGTAATAGGAGTGGTTTTCTTTATAAATTTTTTTCATCAACTTCTACGCTTGATATATTCTAAGTTATTTAAAGAGTAGTTTATAATCGATCTAACTCTACACATAGTGTAATGTCATTTCACTCGTAGCAATTTACTATTAACGTCATTACACTAAGACAAGTGCAAACAACAGTATTGATATAATGTCAGTACTGTTTTATTTTTTCTTTAGTTTTACTTAGAAACTGATACGACAAACTTAGCCCAAAAACGGCTAAGTTTTTTAATATCTTCTTTAACTTTTTCCTTATCTTTTTTATTTTTTAGTTGCTCAGCGTAATATAGGCACGAACCATATAATCCTTCAAAGAAGAATATCGATAAATAAACCATATAATCCTTCAAAGAAGAATATCGATAAATAATCACTAGGAACATCATAACCAACAGATTTAATCGTCTCAGTTAAAAATTTACCATAGTTATTGGATAAAGCGTTTTTAAATATCTCCATTGGAAAAGTATCGCCTTCATAGATGAGGTTTTGGATTTGCTTATAATGCTTTGCAACCCAATCATAGGTAGCTAGTATCGATTGGTATTCGATTTCTTCCTGATCAGTTTCTTTTTTTAATATCTTTTTATATGCATCATCATATTCTTCATTAATTAAATTGATGGAAGCTAACGCTAATAAATTATCTTTATCCTTATAATAATGATAAAAAGTCATCTTTGTTTTATTAACTAAAGAACATATCTCATTAACAGTGATATCATGATAGTTCTTTTTCGATAATAGTTTGAATAATGATTTCTCAAATTCTTTTTTAGTTTTATCTGGATTTCCCATATTTATATATTACGTTTATTTTTACTTATTATACATCAATAACTTTACTTTGGATATATGAAAG